>NZ_JBBDHF010000001.1:0-1334712 GCF_037285405.1 Microbacterium sp. KHB019
GTCCGACACAAACGCACCCGCCCCTATCGTCCACAGACCAATGGCAAGATCGAGCGTTTCCACCGCACCCTCGCCGACGGCTGGGCCTACGCCCGCTTCTACGGATCCGAATCCGAACGCCGAGACGACCCGGCTGGCTGCACTTCTACAATCATCACAGGCACCACTCCGCAGTCGGAGCCGCGCCCGTCAGCAGAATCAACAACCTGCCTGGACATCACACCTAGACCAGTCGGGTCAGACTCCGTAGACCTCGCGCACGCGATCGCGCAGCTGGTGGGAGCAGGCGGTCACCGCCTGCTCCCATGTCAGGTTCGCACCGTCCTGGGCGCTGTCCGAGACGGCCTTCCAGATGCGGATCGGAACATCGAACTGCGCGGCGACCCATGCGTACGCGAACGACTCCATGTCGACCAGGCGGCCGCCGAGAGACAGGATGAGCTGCACGGCCTCCGCGTCGTCGATGAAGCTGTCGCCCGTCGCGATCGAGACATCGCCCTCACCGAGCTGCATGCGCTGCGGCATGGAGACGTGTTCGCCGCGGACACCCTCTTCGTTGATGACATCGTGCTGGAACGCCCAGTGGACCTCGTGCACGCCGGAGTCGATGGTCTCGTCGAGCGCCCCAGCGGTGCCGACCACGAGGATCTCGTCGTACGTGCCGGCGTCGAGCGCGCGGGTCAGCGCGTAGGTGGCCTTGAGCTTGCCTGGTCCGGTGACGAGGCGCTCGAACCCGGGGAGATCCTCGGGGAAGGCGACGAGTTCGGATTCGAGGGCGGCGACGAGGAGTTTCACGAGTCCATTCTCCCAGCACCGTGAATCGAAACGAATCGCAACGCATAGCCCTGACATCCGGATGCTGTGAAAGGCTGGACCCGTGACGATCGTGCCCCCGGAACCAGGAGAGCCGCGGCGCCCGCTCGGGCCGCGCGACCCCGGTGACGCCTGGGTCGTCGCCGAGACGGGGGAGCGGTACTGGGGGCGTTTCGGTGCCGCGGGTCTTCTCGCCGTGGATGCCGAGCGCGGAATCCTGCTGCAGCACCGCGTCAGCTGGAGTCATTTCGGCGGCACATGGGGTCTCCCCGGTGGGGCGCTGCACGAGGGCGAGTCCCCCATCGACGGTGCGATCCGCGAGGCGACGGAGGAAGCCGGCATCCCGGACGGTGCCGTACGCGTGCGGTTCACGAGCATCTACGACATCGAGATCTGGTCGTACACGACCGTCGTCGCCGACGTGGTGGAGCCGTTCGAACCAGTGATCAGTGACCCGGAGAGCGTCGCCCTGGAGTGGGTGCCGTTCGAGGAGGTGGACGATCGTCCGCTGCATCCGGGGTTCGCCGACGCGTGGCCTCGTCTGCGCGAGCGCCTCACGCCCTCTCTCGGTTAGTCCCGCCCGCGCAGCCTGTCGATGTCGCGGCGTTCGCGCTTGGTCGGACGACCAGCGCCGCGGTCACGGACACCGAGCGCCGCGATCGGCTCGCGCACCGGTGTGCGGTCTTCGTAGGCGAGCGCGGCGACGGGTGCACCGACGCGCTTCGTGAGCGTCTGACGGACGATGAGGATGCGGTCGAATCCGCTGATCCGCACTCGTACCTCGTCGCCGGGCTTGACGGTCTGCGCAGCCTTGATCTTGTCGCCGTTCACGCGTACATGCCCTGCACGGCATGCGGTGGTGGCCGCCGAGCGCGTCTTGTAGACGCGGATCGCCCACAGCCAGCTGTCCACTCGCACTGGGGAGGTCATCAGCTGCCCGGTCATGCGACGCTCCGCGTGCGCAGCGCCACCAAGGCGCCCGCGACGATGAGGCCCTGGCCGAGTGTGTAGGTGAGCATGACGAGGGGGCTGGTCCAGTCGGGCATCATGTCGCTCATGAACAGCCGGAACGCGAGCACGGTGTCGCTGATGAGGAAGAAGACGCCGCCCGTCACGACGAGCGGGTGGCAGCGGGCCGCGAACGCTGCGGTGCCGCCGAGCACGAGGCCGTACGCGGCGACGGCGGGAAGCAGAGAGCCGGTGTGCGGTCCGAGCACGATGATCATCCCGACCCACCAGGCTGCGTAGACGAGCGCCCACCACGGCATCCGCCGAACGCGCAATACGCGGGCGAACAGGACGATGTACGCGACGTGGGCGAGGCCGAAGAAGAGCAGCATGAGGGGCAGCTCCGGGCCGTCTGGGAAGAACGCACCGGCTCCGTCGCCGAGCCACGACAGGGCGATCGCCGCGAGCAGCAGGGCGATTGCGACGACGGGGCGCAGGCGCAACGAGACGAGCACGGGGATCGCGAGCAGTGGCATCAGCCAGAGCTTGGTCGGGTTCGCGATATCGCTGCCGATGGCGAGGGCCGCGACGTGGATGATCGACATCGCGATGTAGGGCAGGAACGCCCAGGAGAGGAGCGTTCTCAGCGGAGTGCTGCGCGGCATCCCACCATCGTATGGGTGCGCCTCTCAGACGACCTCGAGACTCACGAGCGGACGGTCGGGCTTGGGGCCGTCGATTTTCGTGAAGCCGGCAGCGAGGAACGTCGACAGGGCGCCGTGAAACAGGTCGTTGACGCGGACATCGGTCTTCGCCGTGTCGATCGGATAGCCCTCGATCACCCGGGCGCCGGCTGTTCGCGCGTACTCGATCGACGCTTGGAGGAGCGCGGCGTTCAGTCCCTGCCCTCGGTGCTCCTTGCGGACCACGAAGCAGCTGATCGCCCAGACACTGTCGTCGTCGAGGGACTCGCGGGTGGTGGCCACGATGTTTCGGGTGCGGGCGAGGCGCCGCTGCGAGAGCCGTGGCCCGACGCGGACCCAACCGGCGGCTTCGCCGTCGATGTACGCGACGATGCCAGGAGGCCGGGCGGAGACGACCTCGTCCTGGAACATCGCGGTGCGTTGATCGAGGTCGGTCGTCTCCCACTCCTTATTCGTCAATACCGGCCAGACGCACTGGCAGCTGCGACCGTCTCCACCGCCGCTCAAGGCATGCTGGATGTCTTCCCAGACCTCTGGGCTTGCGAGCGCGGTGGTGATCGTGGGCATGTTGGGCAGAGTACGCCGAGGCTCTGACACGAGCAAGGTTCTGGTTCGCGAACCCACCGCGGTGCGGCTAAGATAGGGGAGTTGCCTGCGCGAGAGCGCGAGACAACGGGCTGTGGCGCAGCTTGGTAGCGCACCTGACTGGGGGTCAGGGGGTCGCAGGTTCAAATCCTGTCAGCCCGACCAGAGTACGGCCCGGAAACTCGCAAGAGTCTCCGGGCCTTCTCCATCTCCATCTCAGGATGTCCTGCTCTTGGGTCGATACGTCCGGGCGAGACTGCGCCTGTTCGCCTCATCGATCTCGACCAGCTCCCAGTCGAAGCGGCGCCCACCGGGGACATCGAAGATACGGATCCCGTCGCCGAGGAAGACGGGCGCGACGAACACCTGCAGCTCGTCGATGAGATCGTGCTCCAGCGCCTGCCGAGCGATATCGGCGCTGATGATCTGAATGTCTCGATCGCCGGCGATCGCTTGCGCGCGGTCGATCGCCTCGACGATGGAGCAGTTCACGGCGATGACGGTCGGGTCGTCCGCCAGTTCCTCCGGCCGGTGCGTGAGGATGAACTCCGTCCCCGACCACGCTCCGCCGTAGGCTTCGGCAGTCATCTCGTCACGCTCGTCCCGCTGTGCCTGGGCCGCGTCATACCCGTCGCGGCCGGAGATGATGACGGCCACCTTCGAAGCCATCCGCTCTGTGGTGCCCTCAGCGTGCGGTTCGGAAGCGGCGAGCCACGACATATCGTGTCCGGGACCGGCGATGAACCCGTCGATCGATGCGGTGAACCCCCAGGCGACTTTGCCCATGCTGACGCTCCTTCGCTGTTGCGTGTGAGTGTAACTGAGCGGTGATCCGTCGGTCTGCTCGTCTCACCGTCAACCCGTTGACCCGGTGACCGCACGCGAGTAGACAGACGGCATGAGCGAAGCATCAGGCACGATGAAGACGCTGATCCAGAAGATCGGCCGAGCGAAGGAGCTGGATGCGCCAGCCACGACCTTGATTGGGTGGGTCAAGACGGCGACCCGGTCGAAGGGCGTGAAGAACGCCCTGTCCGGATCATGGCTCGGGCATCAACTGCATCCGATGCTCACGGACCTCCCGGTCGGCGCCTGGGGCGCTGCGGTCGCACTCGACCTCGCGGGCGGGGAGGAGAGCGCCGCAGCTGCCCGCCGCCTCGTCGGCCTCGGCATCCTGGCATCCGCCCCCACCGCTCTCTCGGGCGCCTCGGACTGGTCCGACACGATCGGCGCCGACCGTCGCGTCGGCTTCATCCACGCGGCATCCAACGCCACCGCGAGCGTGCTGCAGGCCAGCTCCTGGCTCGCCCGCCGACGCGGCCATCGTGGAGCGGGCATTGTGCTCAGCATCTTCGGCCTGTCACTCACGCTCGGCTCCGCCTATCTCGGCGGTCACCTGTCGTTCGTCCGTGGCATCGGTGTCAACCACACGGCGTTCCAGCGACCGACTCGCAAGTGGACAGATGTCGCCGCCGAGAGCGACATCGCCGAGGGCTCGCTCACCCGGGTGACGGTCGGAGACGTTCCCGTGCTGCTTGCCCGGCAGAACGGCGAGCTGCACGCGATCTCGGCGGTGTGCACGCACGCCGGGGGACCACTCGACGAAGGAACCCTCGACGCCGACGGCTGCGTCACGTGTCCGTGGCACGGCAGCCGGTTCCATCTGGAGGACGGCGAGGTCGAGCGCGGCCCAGCCAGCGTTCCGCAACCGCTCTGGGAGGTCAGCGTGGATGACGGCCGGGTCAGAGTTCGCGCAACCTGATGACAACAGCCTGCGATATGGACATCACTCCGCACATCGTCGACGTCCTGCGCCCCGATGAGGTCTTCGTGTTCGGCTCCAACTCCGGCGGTCAGCACGGCGGTGGAGCTGCGCGCGTGGCTCATCAGCGCTTCGGAGCGGTCTGGGGCGAAGGCCATGGCCATCACGGTCGGACGTACGCCATCGACACCATGAACGGGCTCGACGTGCTCGCCGACGAGGCCCGAAGCTTCATCGCGTACGCCGCAGCACATCCTGAACTCCGCTTCCTCCTCACGCCGGTCGGCTGCGGGATCGCGGGACACACGCTCGAAGAGGTCGCGCCGCTGTTCGTCGGCGTCCCCGCCAACGTCACGATCCCCGAATCCTTCGTTCCGCATCTGTCTGCTTGACTGGGCAGATGGAGCGTCTTCAGGTTCCGCTCTATCTCGCGGCCCTCGCCATCGGCGCTGTCGTCGGCCTGCTGTTTCCGGTCATCGCGCAGCCGGCCGAAATCGCCATCACACCCGTGCTCGGTCTGCTGCTCTACGCGACGTTCTGCGGCGTGCCGTTCGCGAAGATCGGCCGGGCATTCCGCGACTGGCGGTTCCTGACGACGATCTTCGCCGTGAACTTCGCCGTCGTCCCGATCGTCGTCTGGATGCTGTCCCGCATCGTCGCCCATGACCAGGTGCTGCTCGTGGGTGTCCTGTTCGTGCTGCTCACCCCGTGCGTGGACTACGTCATCGTCTTCACAGGCCTCGCCGGCGGCTCACGAGATCGGCTGCTCGCAGCCACGCCACTGCTGATGCTCGCGCAGATGCTCCTTCTGCCGCTTTACCTCTGGGCCTTCGTCGGTGCGGACTTCGTCCTCGGCATCGACCTCGCGGCGTTCGCTGAAGCCTTCGCGCTGCTCATCATCCTGCCGCTCGCCGCAGCCGGTCTCACGCAGCTCGCCGCAGCACGCACCCGCTGGGGCGGCCGGGTGCTGAGCACGGTCGAAAAGAGCATGGTGCCGCTGATGATGCTCACGCTCGCTGTGGTCGTGGCATCCCAGATCGCCGGCGTGGGGGAGCGGATCGGTTCGCTCCCGCTGGTGATCCTCGTCTTCGTCCTGTTCGCGGCGATCATGGTTCCGGTCGGACTGGCCGCAGCTCGTGTCGCTCGACTCGATGCGCCCGGCTCGCGAGCGATCGTCTTCAGCGGAGTGACGCGGAACTCGCTCGTCGTCCTGCCGCTGGTTCTTGCTCTTCCCGAGGCGTACGCCCTCGCGCCGCTGATCGTCGTCACGCAGACGCTCGTCGAACTCGTCGTGATGGTCATCGCCGTGAAGGTCGTTCCGCGGTTGATCCCGGCCGCGCGCACACGCAGCATCCCCGCATAGCGCCGCGAAACGGACGTTCTGTCACGCGCTCCGAGACCTGTCAACCCCCTCACAGCGACACCTTCGGCCCCGGGAGACTGCTCGTGATGGCGGTATCAGCTCTTGGAGCACCCCGCCACGTGATCGAGGAGGAACCATGGAATCGACACCGGACGCCGCTTCTGATGCCGGCGAAGACATCCGCGACGTGGACGACGAGATCCCCGAGGCCGATCTGCCATCGTCGGCCGAGCAGCCCGAGACCCAGGGCGATGACCCTGTGGAGGCGGAACTCGGCGACGAAGGACAGGGCGACCTCGCGCCCGAGGATCTCTGACCGGCGGAAGCAGCCGATCAAGGCCGGCGAGGAGAGTGGACACCATGTCGGAGCAGACGATATACCGAGCACCCATGCGTTCGCGCGATCCTGATGTGCCGACCGGCATCGCCGTGACGCGGGCACTCGAGGGAGGACTGTGCGGTGTCGGCGGACGACTCGATCATCCACCTGCTTCGCTGTCCGACGCCATCGTGCAGACCGATGCGACGTACGGTGAGCGCGCAGCGCGACGACTCGAGCGATTCGCGTCAGCTGCGCTCAGGTCGTTCGTGTGGACCCGCGATCTGAATGCGTCTCTGTGGCTCGGCCGGATAGGCGGGGCGTGGAGATACGACGCGAATCCGGGGGCGTGGGCTGTCGACCTGATGCACGTCCGGGCATGCGAATGGATCCCGACGCCCATCCCGCACGAGCAGGCGCCTCCGTCCGTGCGTGCCTCTTTCGCGCGCGGCGGCCGCAACTGGCAGCGGATTCGCGCCGCCGACGCCGCAACGGGAACCGCCCGGACATGGTCGCGATACTGGCACGACGCGCCGGTCCCGGGCACTCGCCCATTCGGATAGTCAGCCCGATGCACAGGTGCGAATCATGTCGCGCCGCCGGCTTCTCGCGCCCGTGCCACGACGATTCCCCGCTGTGACGCCCAGAAGCCGTCGAGCATGTCGCGCAGCTGGGCGGCGTCGACGTCGGCGCCGAACGCTTCAGCGCCTGGCTCGAGCATGATCCCCGACGCAAGAGGGCCTGCGAGCACGGGATCGAACCCGAGCGCGTCCACGAGGGATGACACGACGTCGACATCGGCCGGGTTATCACCGGCGACGGCGATCGCCTTGCGACCGGATGCCCCGGCCGGACGCGCCTCGTCCTCGAGGTCCTGATATCCCATGTGGCTCAGCGCCTTCACGACCCGCGCCCCGGCGAGGTGCGTCTGCACGAGCTCGCTGGTCGAGGTCCGCGGATCGCTGAGGTCGTCTCGGATGCCATCCGAACCCCACCAGTAGTTCATGGCGTCGATGACCAGCTTGCCGCGCAGGTCGCCTGCGGGCAGCATCCGGTACTTTCCGAGCGGAAGCGCGAGGATGACGGCATCCGACTCGGCGATCACGGTCTCGACAGGCGCGGCGATCGCACCGAGTGCCCGCATGCGCCCGGCGATGACCGCGGGGTCGCCCGAGCGCGCGACGAGGACGTGCAGGCCGGCGGATGCCGCGAGCCGGGCGAGCACGCCGCCGAGCCGGCCGGCTCCGAGAATGCCGAGGGTCTGGATCGTGCGCGCGGAGGTCACTCCGTCATCGTAGAACCCGGGCCCGAGCAGTCAGTCAGAGCTGGTTCACGCGGATGAGGTTGCCGGCCGGGTCGCGGAACGCGCAGTCGCGCACGCCGTAGTCCTGATCGGTCGGCTCCTGCACGATGTCGGCGCCGCCCGCCTCCATGCGCTCGAAGAAACCATCCAGATCATCGGTCGCGAGCGTCAGTGCGGTGTAGACGCCTTTGGCGATGAGGTTCAGGATGGTCTCGCGCTCGTCGTCGGTGATTCCGGGGTCGACCGCCGGCGGATGCAGCACGATCGACGTCGACTGACCTGCGGGTCCCACGGTGATCCAGCGCATGTTCTCGTAGCCGACGTCCTTGCGGACCTCGAATCCGAGCAGGTCGCGGTAGAAGCCGAGGGCGGCGTCCGCGTCAGTGTGGGGCAGGAAGGTGTTGTGGATGCTGATGTTCATGAAGGCCACGCTAGGCGGAGGCCGTCACCTGCGCTTCTCGATTCCTGATCGGTCTGGTGACCTGCTTGGCCAGGCACGGTGGGATGCCGTCCACTGAATGCGACGGGTCCTCGCGGTACGCGCTCGGCGAGACTCCGACGAGCTCGGAGAACCGGGTGCTGAACGTGCCGAGGGACGAGAACCCGACGGCGAAGCAGATCTCGGTGACTGACAGATCGCCACGACGCAGCAGGGTCATCGCCCGCTCGATGCGCCTCGTCATCAGGTACGAGTAGGGCGGCTCGCCGTAGATCCGCCGGAACTCGCGGCTCAGGTGACCGGCCGACATGTGCACGCCGCGGGCGAGGTCCTCGACGTTCAGCGGACGCGCGAACTCACGGTCGATCCGGTCGCGCACGCGGCGCATGACCGTGATGTCCGCCCGGTCGTCTGCACCTGCCATGCGTCCATCCTGTCAGGCCCGCTCGCGCTCCGGACAACGATCGAACGCGTCAGGAATCGAGAAGTGCCGTCGCACTCGCCGCCGATAGCGTGGGGTCACGGCAACGACACGACGAGGAGACAGGACCATGACGAAGAACGACGCCGGAGGATTCTCCGCAGAAGAGCGCGCCGCGATGAAGCAGCGTGCGGCGGAGCTCAAGGCCGACGCCAAGCGCGCCAAGGGTGCTGCGAAGGCAGCGGCCGAGAAGGCGGAGCAGCTCGCGAAGATCGCGCAGATGCCGGATGGCGACCGCGAGATGGCCGAACGCCTTCAGGAGATCGTCGAGTCCGTCGCGCCGGACCTGGCGCCGAAGCTGTATTACGGTCAGCCCGGTTACGCGCGGGACGGCAAGGTGGTGGTGTTCTTCCGCAGCGGCCAGATGGACAAGGAGCGCTATTCGACGTTCGGCGTGAGCGCGCAGGCCGCCCTGGACGAGCCGACCGGCTTCTGGCCGACCTCATACGCGCTCATCGACCCCACCGAGAAGGCATGGGAGCAGTTGAGCGAGGTCGTGAGGCGCGCGGCAGGAGCCTGATCGTAGAGTGCTGCCAATACTCGCGTCGACGCGCCCGTCGTAAGGCGGTTCGTCAGTCGGCGCTGCCGGCGGCAGCTGTCGCCCTGTTGCGGCGGAGCTGTCGGACGCGTACCACGATCCAGGCGACGACGGCGATGACGACGACCGCGATGACGACCTTCTGGAAGATTCCCGCATACTCCTCGACGATGTGCCAGTTGGCGCCGAGGTAGAAGCCGGCGAGCACGAAGATCGTGTTCCAGATCGCACTCCCCGCGGTGGTCAGCACGGTGAAGCGCAGCAACGGCATCCGTTCGATGCCCGCCGGGATCGAGATGAGGCTCCGGAAGATCGGGATCATCCGGCCGAAGAACACCGCCTTCGATCCGTGCTTCTCGAACCAGGCCTCCGTGCGCTCGACATCCTCGACTTTGATCAGCGGAAGACGCTCTGCGATCGCGTACATCCGCCGTCGCCCGAGCCAGGCGCCGATGCCGTACAGGGCGAGAGCGCCGACGATCGACCCGACCGTCGTCCAGATCAGAACCTCGGCCAGGCCCAGCGTGCCCTGCGCGGCCGTGAAGCCCGCCAGCGGCAGGATGATCTCGCTCGGCAGAGGGGGGAACAGATTCTCCAGCGCGATGGCGACGCCTGCGCCGACTCCGCCGAGGGTCTCCATGAGGGCGACCGCCCAGGCCGCGATCGCGTTGAGGTTCTCGGCTCCGGCATCCATGACCACCAGCGTAGGGAAGACCGTCTGTGGATCCCCGCAGAGTCACCCGATGTTCACGTCGGCGCTGAACGGGCGCAACTGCGGGATCCAACACCGCACGGCGTGCGCGTACTCGACATAGTCGGCGCCGAAGCGGGCTTCGAGGTCGTCCTCCTCGAGCGGTCGGACGATCCAGTTCCAGATCAGCGACCCGCTCAGGGCGTAGACGACGACCAGCCAGGACCCCACCGCGAGACCCACGGCGACACCCTGTGCGATGCCGGCGATCGCCATCGGATTGCGGACGAACCGGTACGGACCGGTGACCACCAGCCGCCGCGCCATGGCCGATGGCAGCGGTGTGCCCTCGCCGCGCGTCGACATCACGGCGGCCGACCAGAGCCCCAACGCGCCCGCGGCGACGAACAGGATGCCGCCGCCCACGCGCACCGCATCGGGGAAATCGACGTGCAGGCCCCAGCGCTGCTCGAAGTAGACGATGGCCGCCGGGATCACCCCGAGGAACAGCCCCCAGAACACGACGATCTGCGCGGCCGAGCGAGTGACGTGCGCACGGGTCGTCGTCGCGGTCGCGAGCCGGAAGGAGAACGGCCCGAAGAGGATCCACTCGGTGGGAGCACGCCCCAGCCAGACCAGCAGCCCTGCGGCGATGCTCCCGACGGTGGCGGCGATCATGAGCAGCACGCCCCACCCGGCCAGCCCTGTGAGCGTCGCGTACAGCGCCATGCCGGTAGCGACGACCGCGGTCCACGGTGCGACGATCCACACGGCCCTGCGCACGCCGACAGCGACGAGCAGCGACGCGATGACGAAGAGCGGGACGTCGAAAGCGGCCACCAGTACCGGATCCAGGCGCCCCAGTGTGAGCTCGCGGACGGACTCGGACAGGGCCGTACCGACCCACCACGCCGCGCCCGCGACCGCCTGCGCTGCGAAGTACAGGCGGCCGGTCCGCGCGTCGAGACGCGACAGCAGCGGAGACGGCATGCAGTGAGTCTAGGCGTCTGCACACGAAGCCCTTGCCTCCGCCGCCGGTCTTCGTAGGCTGTAGCCATGGACAGGACGATCGTGATCGCGATGCCCGCCCCGATCCCGCACGGGCACCGTGTCGAGGTGGTCGAGAGGGTGGATGAGAACGGCGAGCGCTCGGTCCTCGCCGTGACGGATCTGGAGACGCGGATCCGGTACGAGCACTCCCGGTCCGCCGTCCCGGGAGCGGCGACCTGGGTCGGTCGGGTTCTCGAGTGCACGGTCAACCCCGGCCGTGCAGGTTTCAGCACCACGCTGCTGGTCGACCCTGTCGGGCCCGGTGCGGCCGAAGCCGATGTGGCCCTGCGCGGGGCGGATGCCGCGGCATCCGCCGTCACGGACGAAGCGCTCCGCTGGGGCGGGGCCGACCGCAAACCCGAGCCGGAGGCGCCGCGCTTCTGGTGAGCCGACGCGTCAGCGGAAATCGCGCGATCGATGCTCGAGGCCGGTGCGCAGATCCTGGAATGCATCCGCGAGCACGTTGATCACACCCTCGGGTGAGCGCTCCAGGATCCCGCGGATGATCAGCGCGGGGGAGTCCCGCGCGATGCGGCGATAGCGATTCCAGACCCCGGCTGAGCAGACCACGTTGACCAGGCCGTGCTCGTCCTCGAGGTTAAGGAACGTGATGCCGGATGCCGTCGCGGGGCGCTGTCGGTGCGTGACCAGTCCCGCCACCTCGATGCGCCGCCCGACCTCATGCTCGCGCAGCTGGGTCGCGGTGAGCACGCCGCGTTCATCGAGTGCCGAGCGGAAGTGCACCATCGGGTGGTCGTCGATGGAGACGCCTGTGGTGGACAGGTCAGAGGCCAGGCGTTCGTAGCTGGTCTGATCGGTGAACAGCGGCGGCTGCACGGACAGGGTGGTGCCCGGCAGATAGCGGGCTCGATCCTCGGCGGCTGCGCCGGAGAGCCAGACCGCCTCGCGGCGAGTCAGCCCGAGGCATTCGAAGGCGCCGGCGGATGCCAGGGACTCCAACTGCGCCGCCGTGGCATCCGTTCGGCGCACCAGATCATGCAGGTCCCGGTAGGGGCCGTTCGCCTCGCGCTCCGTGACGATCCGCTCTGCCATCGGCGTGCCGATGCCGCGCACGCTGCCGATCCCCAGCCGGACGGCGAACGCGCCGTCACGGCGATGCGCCTCCGACTCATCCGGTGCGTCGCGGTCGAATTCGCCTGGGGTCGGCTGCTCGTAGACGGCACACGACTCTCTGCCGGTGGGACCTCTCCTGTCATCATCTCGCTCCAGACCAGCAGTCGCCCGCGAGGCGTGCAGATCGGGACGCCGCACCTGCACGCCGTGCCGCCGGGCGTCGGCGGTGAGCGTCGCAGCGGAGTAGAACCCCATCGGCTGCGCGTTGAGGAGCCCGGCGAGGAACGCCGCCGGATAGTGCAGCTTCAGCCACGAGCTGGCATAGACCAGCAGCGCGAACGACAGCGAGTGCGATTCGGCGAATCCGAAGTGGGCGAACGCCTGGATCTGCGCGTAGATGCGATCGGACTGCTCCGGGGAGAGCCCGTGCCGGGTCATGCCGGCGTACAGCTTGTCGCGGATGCTGTCGATCCGCTCCAGCCCGCGTTTGGACCCCATCGCCCGCCGTAGCGTGTCCGCTTCATCGGCGTCGCAGTCACCGATGGCCGTCGCCATCTGGATGAGCTGCTCCTGGAACACGGGGATGCCCTTGGTGCGCTCGAGCACCGGCTCCAGCACCGGATGCGGGTAGGTCACCGGGTCAACGCCCATCTTGCGCCGGACGAACGGGTGAACGGCGCCGCCCTGGATGGGGCCGGGGCGGATGAGAGCGATCTGGATGGCGAGATCGTAGAACCTCCGCGGCTGCAGCCGGGGGAGCAGCCCGATCTGCGCACGCGATTCGACTTGGAACACTCCGATCGAGTCGGCGCGGCAGAGCATGTCGTAGACCGCGGCCTCCTCCTTGGGAATGGTCTCCAGCTTCCACGTCTCACCCGTCGAGGCGGCGACGAGATCGAAGCAGTTCTGCAGAGCGGCGAGCATGCCGAGCCCCAGCAGGTCGAACTTGACCAGCCCCATCCACGCCGCATCATCCTTGTCCCACTGGATGACGGTGCGCTTCTCCATGCGGGCATGCTCGACCGGAACGACCTCGCCCACTGGACGCGCGGTGAGCACCATGCCGCCGGAATGGATGCCGAGATGCCGTGGCGCCTTCAGAACCTCACCGGCGTACTCCAGCACCGTCTCGGGGATGTCGTGGCCGTCGGCGGGCATCAGGTCTGCGCCCCAGCCGTCGACCTGGCGCGACCAGGCGTCCTGCTGGCCGGGGGAGTAGCCCAGTGCCCTCGCCATGTCGCGCACGGCGTTCTTCGGGCGGTACTGGATGACGTTCGCGACCTGCGCCGCGTTCTCGCGCCCGTACTCCCCATAGACCCACTGGATGATCTCCTCGCGGCGCCCGGAGTCGAAGTCCACGTCGATATCCGGCTCTTCCTCGCGGGTGCTGGCGAGGAACCGTTCGAACGGAAGACCGTAGAGGATCGGGTCGACGGCGGTGATGCCCAGCAGGTAGCAGACCGCGCTCGCAGCTGCCGATCCGCGGCCCTGGCAGAGGATGCCGCGCCGCTTCGCCTCGGCGACGATGCCGTGCACGATGAGGAAGTAGCCGGGGAAGTCCTTCTCGTCGATCACGTTGAGCTCGCGTTCGATGCGGGCACGGCCGGCGGCATCGAGTCGGGGGTACCGGTTGGGCACCGCCTCCCACACCAGATGCCGCAGCCAGCTCATCGGCGTGTGCCCGTCAGGAACCTTCTGCCGTGGCAGGGCGGGGCGCGCGCGGCGCAGTTCGAACGCCGACTCCTCGGCGATGCGCAGCCCGTGCGAGATCGCGCCGGGGTAGCGGCGGAATCGCTCGGTCATCTCCGCGCCACTGCGCAGATGCGCCGACCCGTGCGACGGCATCCACCCGTCGAGATCGTCCATGCTGCGCACCGCACGCACTGCGGCGACGGCCTCGGCGAGCCCGGCGTGCTGAGGCGCCGCGTAGTGCACGTTGTTCGTCGCGACGATGGGGAGGTGACGGGATGCCGCCAGCTCGGCGAGAGCGTCGTTACGGCGGGAGTCCTGCGGATCGCCGTGGTCATACAGCTCGATGGCCACGTTGTCGTGCCCGAAGAGGTCGACGAGTCGCCGCAGGGGAGTTTCGGCATCCCCGTCGGCGAGCCCCCGGCGGACGCCGCTCTTTCGGCATCCGGTGAGGATCGTCCACTGACCGCCGGCGCTCGCCGCGAGATCGTCGAGGTCGTAGACGGGGCGACCCTTCTCTCCGCCGCGCAGCTGGGCGCGGGTGATCGCGCCCGAGAGCCGGTGATACCCCTCCATGCCGCGGGCGAGCACGAGCAGATGCTCGCCGACGGGGTCGGGGGCGCCGCCCTGCGGGGCCGGGAGATCGAGCGACAGCTCCGCGCCGAAGACGGTCTGCAGCTCGATCTTCGGTGTCCCGTCCTTCGGCTCTCGCTTCATCATGAGATCGGCCGTTTCGGCGAAGCGCGCGGCGCCGTAGAACCCGTCGTGATCGGTGATCGCGAGCGCGGTGAGGCCGAGCCGTACCGCCTCGGACAGCAGATCCTCCGGAGGGGAGGCGCCGTCGAGGAACGAGTACGAGGTGTGCGCGTGGAGCTCGGCGTACGGGACGGCGTTCTCGGGAGGGGCGACCGGCGGCGGAGAGACGGCCCTGCGCTTGCGGCTGACCGGTCCGGGGTCCGGCCGGGTGGGAAGGGGTTCGCCGCTGAGCGTCTTCTCGAGCTCATTCCACGGCATCGCCGGATTGTGGAAGCCCATCAGCGATACCTCCCCTCGACCCACCAGGAGCCGTCCTCCCAGAGGGCGAGCCAGGCGCGCTGGGACTCATCGACGATCTGGAACCGCTGCGCGTTGCGGGCGCGCTCGGCATCCCAGGCGCGTTCTCGCAGCGGCCAGGGGCCGGCCCAGCTGAGCACAGGGACGTCTTCGATCCGTGCAGGCGGAGCCGACAGCATCCCGCGCTCGTCCACTGTCGGGGCCGTGCCGTCTGCCCCGGTGACCCTGGCGGGCAGCGGCGGGGAGAACACCTCGGAGGGGAGGGGAGCCGGAAGGCTCCCTGGCCAGGGCAGCTCGGCGTTCCGCTCATGCGGGGTCTTGTCGCCCCACGGCTGGAACAGCTGCCTCTCCGCCAGCCGTCGTCCTCCGGTCACCTGCGGCGTCACGACGCCGCGATGCCCGAGCAGCGCCTGCACGCGAGACACCGCATGATGCAGGCGCTGCTCGGGACCCTGCCCGAACAGTCCCGGCTGATGGTGCGCGCTGTCATCGACGCGCGTCGGGGTGATCCGCACCTCGAGGATGCCGGCACCGGTGTTTTCAGAACCGACCGGCTCGGTGTCGGCGAGCGCCCCCGCCAGCCCCTCGAGCTGCCAGCGCACCCGATCGATCAGATCACTCGCCTCGAACGACGTGGGATGCATCCAGACCCGCGACGAGACGCCCCCGTCGTCATCGGTGAGGTCGATGCGCACCTCCGTGCACACCTGTGAGAGCTCGGCGAGGGCTGCGGTGACGGCATCCGCTGTCTGACGCACCGCGAAGGCGACCTGCTCGGCCTGCGCGAGGGGGCTGTCGAACACGATCTCGCGCGCGAGCTGCGGCTCAGGAGTCTGCGGCGTCAGCGGCCGCGAGTCCGCCCCCGCAGCAAGATCGTGCAGCCGCACCCCCCGCTCGCCGAGTCGGTCGCGGACGAGACCTGCCTCGAGTGCGGCGAAATCGGCCAGCGTGCGCACCCCGAGCTTCATCAGCAGCGTCGTGATCTGCTCGTCGCTCAGCACCTGGACGGGGAGCGGCGCGAGGAAATCACGCGATCCTCCCTGCCCGACCACGCGAACGGGGTCTGCCAGACGAGCCGCCTGCTCGGCGGTGAACAGGCCGTCCGCGACGCCGGAACGCGCCCCTGGGTGGGTGTGCTCGGCGAGCGTGTCGATGAGGTGGAGGGCGGCCTGCTCTTCTCCGCCGTAATAGCGGGCGGCCCCTCGAGCTCGGAGTGCGACCAACCCCGGTCGCAGCGGTTGGATGCCAGGCACCAGCTCTTCGAGCAGGCGGAGCACAGGGAGGAACATCCGCTGCTCCTGCAGCGGGTCTGCGGGAAGGATCCGCAGCCCGGGGGAGCTGGTCTGTGCGAGTCGGCGACGCTGCCCGCGGCGCACTCCCTGGGCGCGGGCGGACGCCGAGCACGCGACGACGAGGTTCGCCTGTACGACGGCGACCGGCTCGTCCCCTGGCGGGGAGCCGAGCGCCGCGCGCACCGGCCAATCCGGCAGCCACAGCACGAGGTGACGGGGAGGCGTGTTCATCCCGCGACCGCCAGAAGGTCGGGTCTCGAAAGATCGGGCGCGGGCAACGGTGCGACAGGCCGCAACGCGGCAGGAGCGGCATCCACTCGCCCGAGCGAGGTCGGCATCTGCACGCGCACCCGACGGCCGGATTCGAATCGGCGGCCCGATGCCCGCAGCGTCACAGTGCGATCGGACAGCAGCCCCCACCCGGAGCCCAGACCGTGCCACTCGGTCTCCTCCACGCGGATCGTCGCCTCGCTCTGCGGCCAGGGGGCGGTGACCAGCAGCGTGCAGCCGCGGTCGCGCAGGCGTGCGTTCAATCGGGCGATGTCGGCGTCTGCGACACGGCTGCGCGGGTGCACGGCGATGATCGGGATCACCTCGGAGAGAGCCACAGCGACGGTGAGCCAGCGCGGACCGGGGTCAGGCACGAGGATGAGCCGCTCGAGCTCGACGCCGAGATCGCTCATCGCCTCGACGCCGATCGTGGGCATGCCGATGATCGCGCACCATGAACCTTTCTGCGACGGAGCGGCGAGGAGAGCGCCGAGCAGACTTGGAGAGGGGGAGAGGGAGTAGGCGGAGCCCACTCGAAGACCGGGGTCGGGAAGCAGCCCCTCCAGTGCCGGATCGAGCGGGAGGAAGGGTACGTCGCTGCGGCGTCGCTGCATGCGGGAGATCTCGCTGCGCAGGCGATGCACCTCCTGCGCGCGGGAGGCGATGCTCTCGCGAGGGAGAGCCGCGGGGGCGGGAAGTGCGGTGCCCATGCATCCATCCTCGAAGATATCTACGAATAAATCAAGTGATGCTTCGATGGTAATTCGTACACCGGACATTGACGTTATCCACAGGGCGGATCCGCGTCATCCGCGTTTCTCGTAACCTTCCGGGATGCCTCCGGTCTCGCCGTTCGACGTCTCGCTGTACGACGTCGCCGTCATCGGTGTGCACCTGGCCCTCGCGGGAATCGGCATCTGGCTGCTGGCGATCGACGCCCGCACCCATCGTCTGCCGAATCGGATCGTGCTGCCGGCGCTCGCGGCATCCCTCGTTCTCGTCGGCGTCGACGCGCTCGTGACCCAGCGCACCGACGCGCTGCTCGGGGCGCTGGTGGGGATGCTGATCCTCGGCGGCTTCTACGTCGTGCTCCGCGCCATGAGCCGGGGAGGGATCGGCGGGGGAGATGTGAAGCTCGCCGCCCTCATCGGCCTCGTGCTCGGATGGCACGGCATGCAGGTGCTCGTGATCGGCGCGGCATCCGCCTTCGTCCTCGGCGCGATCTACGCCCTTGCGCTCATGGCGGTGAAGCGCGCGAACCGGTCCACCCGCATCGCATTCGGACCCTGGATGATCATCGGTGCGGTTCTCGGCATCGCGATCGGCTGAGGACATCGCCGCCGAGTGAGGACTATGGTGTGCTCATGGCAATCGCACGACTTCACGGCGGCCCGCTGGACGGGCAGATCATTCCCATCGAGGAAGCCGATGACAAGCTGATCGTTCCCTACAGCGAGACTCAGGTGGTCTACAACCGCCGCGGGGACGAGCAGAACACCGGGTCCGGCGACGGACCGACCGAGGTCGATTACTGGTACGACGAGGCGCTCGAGGATCTCACGCTGAACGATGACTGAGGGGTCACGCACCGTCGAGGTCGAGCGCAAATACGACGTCGACGTCTCGACGCCCCTGCCGCACTGGGTTGAAATCGAATCCGTGGATGCCGTGACCTCCGGCGAGCTCCGTGAACTCGACGCCCGTTACTTCGACACCGCAGATGCTGCTCTCGCGCGAGCGGGCGTCGCCGTGCGCCGTCGCACGGGGGGCCCGGACGCCGGCTGGCACATCAAGGGGCCGCGTGAGGGGGACGGGCGGCTCGAGATCGCCTGGCCGCTGGACGGCGCCGGTGAGGAGGGCACGATTCCGGATGCTGTCTCCGATGCCCTCGCCCGCTGGACGACGGCTCCGCTCACGCCGCTCGCACGCATCGAGAACAGCCGCACCGCCTATGTGCTCACCGGGCTCGCTGGAGCGATCGCCGAGTTCGTCGACGACCGCGTGCGCGCCACCGACCTGCGCCACGGCACGCAGCGCGTGTGGCGCGAGTGGGAGGTCGAACTGGGCCCCGCTGCCCCTGCCGACGAGGCCGGGCGCGACGCGTTCTTCGCCGCAGTCGAAGCCGCGGTCTTCGCCGCCGGTGGGCGTGCCGCGGCATCTGATTCGAAACTCGCCCGCGCGCTGGGCTTCTGACACGACTTCTCTGGGCAACTTCCCTGGCGCAACCCCCTTCTGCCGGCGGGGTCGGCGTGCTTGAGTGACCTCATGAGTCACGCCCCCATCCTGCGTTCGCTGCAGACGATCGTCCCCGAAACGACCCTGCGGCAGGAGGAGGTGCGCGACGTCTTCGCCGCCCAGCCCGATCTCGGTCGGCTCGCCCAGCGGATCGTGACGGCATCCTTCAACGGCTCGGGCATCGACACCCGGTACACGGTGCTCGACGAACTGTCGCTGTCGGCCGACACGGATGAGCCGCAGTTCTTCGATCGCGAGACCGGTCGGTTGCTCTCGCCGAGCACGAAGGTGCGCAACGAGGTCTACGTGCGGGAGGCGTGGAAGCTGTACGTCGACGCTGCCCGCAGATCCCTCGAGGCCGATCCGGACATCACCGCAGCCGACATCACCCACGTGATCACCGTCTCGTGCACGGGGTTCTACGCACCGGGGCCCGACTACGAGATCGTGCGTTCCCTGGGGCTCGCGGACAGCGTCGAACGCTATCACTTCGGATTCATGGGTTGCTACGCGTCGATGCCCGCACTGCGGGCCGCCGCCCAGTTCTGTGCGGCGAACCCGGACGCCGTCGTCCTCGTGGTCAGCGTCGAGCTGTGCACGCTGCATCTGCGGTCGTCCGAGGACCCGGACATGATCGTCGCGACCTCGCTGTTCGCCGATGGGGCCGCAGCCGGGCTCGTCACCGCACGATCGTTCGACTCCGCCGTGCCGGGGTTCGCGTTGGACCGGTTCCACACCGGGATCATCCCGGAGGGCAAGAAGGACATGGCCTGGATGATCGGCGACACCGGTTTCGAGATGATCCTGTCGACCGCCGTTCCGCAGCTGATCGGGGACAACATCGCAGGTGCGCTGCGTCCGCTGTACGCGTCCGACGCGGTCCTCGCCGGCGCGTTCGATGACGGATCGATCGGCGAGCAGGTGGCGCACTGGGCGATCCACCCCGGCGGACGAAGCATCCTCGACAAAGTCGAAGAGCACCTGAAGCTGTCAGAGCAGCAGCTGCACCCCGCGCGGGAGGTGCTGCGTCAGTACGGCAACATGTCCAGCGCTACGGTGCTGTTCGTGCTGCGGCGCATCCTCGAGGAGGAGGGCGCGCGCGACGGTGAGCGCGTCGCGGCGATGGCTTTCGGCCCTGGACTGACGGCCGAGACCGCACTTCTGACCGTCGTCGCACCGTGACGCCTGACCTGTCTGCCCGCGCCGTCGATGCGCGCGAGCTGATGGACGATCCGGATTGCGACCTCCGGATGCTGGAGCGGACGTACGAACAGTTTCCGCTCGTGAACACCATGGTGTCGCGGTGGCATTCGGTCTACCGGCGTGACATCCGGCCCCGTGCGCGACGGAAGCCTCTGCGCCTGCTCGATGTAGGGGCAGGCGGCGGTGATGTGTCGCGGGCGCTCGCCGCGTGGGCGCGTCGCGATGGGCTGCAGGTCGCGGTGACGGCGCTGGATGCCGACGATCGGGCGATCCGGTGGGCGCGCGAGCGCGGTGGCGGGGTTTCATACCGATGCGCGCACACCTCAAGCCTGGTCGCGGCCGGTGAGCGCTTCGACGCCGTCGTCTCCAACCACCTGCTGCATCATCTGACCGGTTCGGAGCTGCTCGAACTGCTGGATGATTCGATTCGCCTGGTCGAGGACGACGGTCTCGTGCTCCACCGCGATATCGCGCGAAGCCGCTTCGCGTACCGGGCCTTCGCCGCCGGGACGCGGCCGTTCGCGCGGAACGTGCTCGCCGAGTCGTTCATCCGAGAGGACGGGCTCACGAGCATCCGTCGGTCGTACACGGCCCACGAGATCGCCGAGATCGTGCCGGCCGGCTGGCAGGTGCGGCAGGAGCTGCCCTCGAGGCTGGAGCTGCGATGGGAGGCGTGGGATGCCCGACCATGACGTCGCGATCGTCGGCGCGGGCCCGGTCGGGCTGCTGCTGGCGTGTCTGCTCGCGCAGCGTGGCATCGACGTCGCGGTGTTCGAAGCGCGGGATGGTGCGGACGAGCGGTCTCGTGCGATCGGCATCCATCCGCCAGGGCAGGTGGCGCTGGATGCTGCCGGCATCGGTGATGAGGCGCGCGGCGAGGCGCTGGTGCTGGAGGGCGGCGAGGTCGTCTGCGCTGGGCGTGTGCTGGCATCGCTTTCGTTCAGCGAACGCCAGCGGGTGCTGATCCTGCCGCAGCACCGAACGGGCGAGCTGCTCCGCGGCCGGCTGTCAGAGCTGTCTGCTGATGCGCTGCAGCTCGGGCGTGCTGTGGCCGGGGTGCGGAACGAGGGGACAGTCGTTCGCTTGACGCTCGCGCAGTCCAACGATGTCACGGCGTCCGTCGTCGTAGCGGCTGACGGTGTGCGAAGTGGCATCCGCCAGCAGCTCGGCATCGGATGGCGGGGTCGGCCCGGTGCGGGTTGGTACGCGATGGCGGACACCCACGACGTCGATCGCGGGTCACGTGCCCAGCTGTATTGCGAGGCAGAGGGGCTGGTCGAATCATTCCCTCTTCCGGAGGGAAGGCGACGCTGGGTCGCAGCTGATCCTGAGCGTGTCCTCGGCGAGGCGGAGTCCTTCATGCGTGCGATTCATGCGCGCACCGGCATCCATCTGGACCTCGCCTCCGAAACCCGTCCGACGATCTTTCAGGCTCGGCAGCATCGTGCGTCACGCCTGGTCGACGGTCGGGTCGTGCTCGTGGGGGATGCTGCGCATGAGACGAGCCCGATCGGCGGGCAGGGGATGAACCTCGGCTGGGCGGCCGCGGTCGACCTGGCCGCAGCCATAGAACGCTCCCTGCGTGCGGGGTTGCCGGACTTCGCCGATTACGAGCGACGCGCTCTTCGCGCGGCCGCGCGTGCTCAGCGCCGCTCGTACTTCTACATGACGATGGGGCGCCCGGTTCGCGGGCCCGTCCTGCACGGTCGCAATGCGGTGATCCGGATGCTGGGCACGGCGCCCCTGCGCGGCCGAACGGCCGACATGATCACGATGCGAGGGACGTGAGCCCTTCGCGGGTCGTTGAGCGGAGGCGGCAAGCAGCGTGTGTCGCATATCGTCGACTCATGCCCCTCGTACTCATCACCGGAGCAGCCCGCGCGAACAGCATCGCCGCCGGCGTCGTCGCCAGGCTGGAAGCCGACGGGTGGGACGTCGTGACCAGCGATCTAGCGGCCGGCGACTACCCATGCGATCTTTCCGCGACCACGGCGCCCGCCGCGCTGATCGACCGCGTCTCCCGCGAGCGCGGAACCATCTCGGCCCTCGTGCTCAGCCACGCACACGACGTGGAGTCGGGCGTTCTGAGCACGACTGCCGAGGAGTTCGACCAGCACATGGCAGTGAACGCTCGCGCATCCCTGTTGCTGATCGCCGCTTTTGCACGCCAGGTCGATTCAGCCGGCGGCGCGATCGTCGCGTTCACGAGCGACCATACGACTGGGAACCTCGCGTACGGAGCATCCAAGGGTGCACTCGACCGGATCGTCATTTCATCCGCTCGCGAACTCGGCCCGCAGTCGATATCCGCGAACGTCGTCAATCCTGGACCGATCGACACCGGCTGGATGGATGATGAGACGCGCACGACCCTGACGTCCCATCATCCACTCGGCCGAGCGGGGACGCCGAAAGACATCGCAGCTGTGACCTCATTCCTTCTGTCGGATGAAGGACGCTGGATCAGCGGCCAACTGATCAACGCTGATGGGGGCTTCTCCGCTCGATTCTGAGCGCATGCGGGCAGGCGCAACCCACCGGCACACAGGTGGACTCTGCGCGAGCGGTCTCAGCGGCGCACCCTCACCGCGGTAGCAGAATACCGAGCGCTCCAGGAACCACCCGGATGCTCACGCTTTCGCTGCCGAGGCGCTCGCCGTCTGCGTAGACGACGAGTCCGGGAGCGGATACCTCGATCTCGCGGCCGCGCATCGTCGTCACCTGAGGCAACTGCACGTGCGTGCCGTTCAGCAGCCGAGGGAACAGCCGCAGCAGTCGGAGCCGCCCGATCGGGGGGACGTGCGTGACATCGAGCAGCCCGTCATAGGGGTCCGCACTCGGGCAGACGGGCATCCCGCCGCCGTAGCTGCGAGTGTTGCCGACGGCGATCAGCGTGCCATCCGCGATCGGGGCATCCACGCCGTCCACTCGCACGGCGAAGCGCATCGGCGCCAGCCGAACCAGCTCGATCAGCAGCGCGAGGTAATAACGCGCGCCGCCGCGCGGCCACCGCAGTCTGTTAGTGCGCTCACTGACCTTCGCATCGAATCCCAGCGCCGCAATGGTGAGGAAGTGCGTCGCGCCGTCCGGACAGGTCGCCTCGCCGACATCGAGTGCCCGCGGGATGCCGTCGACCGCGGCCTCCGCCGCGAGCGCAGCCGTCTCATCCGAGCCGTATGGGATGCCGAGCGATCGGGCGAGATCGTTACCGGTGCCGGCCGGGACCAGGACGATCGGGATGCCGGATCCGACGAGAACGTCGACGACGCTCGACAGCGTTCCGTCGCCGCCGACGATCACGAGAGCATCTGGCCCGGCTGCGACCGACTCGGCGACCAACCGTCGCGATTCCTCAGGGGATGAGCCGGCGAGCACAACCGGATCCACACCACGCTGGCGCAGGTGGGCGATCGCCGCATCCGCTCGCGAAGAACCGCGTCCGCGCCCGGCCTCCGGATTCACGAGGACGTGGACGTTCGACACGTCAGCCCTCCCGAGACGCGATGAGCGCGCCGGGGTTCATGATTCCGGCGGGATCGAGTTCGCTCTTCAGCGCGCGCAGGATCCGCATGCCACCGTCGCCGATCTCCTTCGCCAACCAGGGAGCATGATCACGACCGACGCCGTGGTGGTGGCTGATCGTGCCGCCGCTGCGGAGGATCACGTCGTTCACGCGCGACTTGATCGCATCCCACTGTTCGAGAACCTCTTCGCCGGAGCCTCGCAGGTTGCCGATGATCGTGAAGTAGAGCGCGGCGCCCGTCGGGTAGACGTGCGAGATGTGGCACATCACGAGCGACTTGGCGTCTTGCTCTGCGAATCCAGCGCGCAGCGTTTCGGTGATCACAGCCTTCAACTGAGCGATGTCCGACCAGACAGCCGCGGTCTCGAGCGTCTCGCAGAAGACTCCGTGATCGAGCATCGCGTCACGCAGATACGGCGCCCCGAACCGGCCCTTCGCCCAGTCCTCGGCGGGCCCCGCGCCGGTCGAACGCCCTCCGGCGGCCGTGAGGACCTTCGCAGTGAGTGCATGACGCGCGGCTGCGACCTCAGGCTCGCCCTCGAAGACCGTGACGGCGCTGCATCCCTTCGACAGTGCCTTGCCGATCTTGCCGTGCTGCGCGAGTCCGATCCCGGTCTCGGCCTCGTCAGAGAGACGGATCACGGTCGGGCCGCTGCCGAGCTGGGCGACACGGCGAAGGGCATCGACTCCTGTCGCGAAGTCGGGGAACGACCACCCTTCGTAGATGCGTGTCACGGGCAGTCGGTGCACGCGCAGGCGCAACTCGGTTATGACGCCGAGGATGCCCTCCGCGCCCAGGAAGACGCGCAGAAGATCCGGCCCCGCCGCCGTGCCTGGGGCCCCGCCCAGAGCGACCTCGCCTGTCGGCGTCGCCACGCGCAGTGCTGTGACCATCGCGTCGAAGCGGCCGTTGCCCGCCGAGTTCTGACCGGACGATCGCGCCGCCGCGAATCCGCCCAGGGTCGCGTACAGAAAGCTCTGCGGGTAGTGCCCAAGCTCGAACCCGCGCTCCGCCAGCAGGCGCTCGGCCTCGGGGCCGGTCGTACCGGCGAGGAACTGGGCCTCGCCGCTCACCTCATCCAGGTGGAGCATGCCGGTGAGCCGGCGCAGGTCGAGTGCGATCACGGCCCGATGACCGTCGCGTTCAGGATCCAGCGCTCCGACGACGCTCGTGCCGCCGCCGAATGGCACGACCGCGACACTGTGTTCAGCAGCCCAGCCGAGGACCGCGAGAACCTCCCCGTGATCAGCGGGGGAGACCACGGCATCCGGAGCGTCCTGATCCGCGAACCGCTTGTGGACGAGGTCGATCGTGGATCGCCCTCCGGCATGCCGGATCCGCGATTCGTCATCGGTGCTGACCTGCGCATCGCCGACGATCGTTGCGAGGTCCGCGCGATCTTCGTCCGTGAGCGCGGATGCGGCAAGGTGAACGTCTGACAGGGCGACCGCGGGCTCTGCACGCTGCACCCGGCCGAGCACAGTCGGCAGCAGAGCTCTCACCGCCAGCGGCAGATCCTTCGCGAGCGCAGGGTCGCCCCAGCCGTTCCAGCGCATCATTGCAGCAGGTGAAGTCTCCGTCGTCATGGGTTACAGTGTGACACATTATGGAAAAGCGTCAAACAATCTCGGAGCTGGCCATGGAGGCAGAGCTGCCGTCCTGGGACGCCGCCGACGCGCACATCCTCGAACGAGCATCCGATCTCATCGCCTCACGAGGCACCGCGCGCCTGACGATCGCCGAGCTCGCTCGTGAGGTGCGTGTCAGCCGCCCGACGATCTATCGACGCTGGTCGAGCGCTGACGAGGTGGTCCGAGCAGCACTGCTGCGCCAGACGATGACGGTCATCCGCCGGCTCGAGCCCGAGGTGAGCACCCGCGAGCGGCTCGTCAGCGAGACGCTCCGGTTCGCCGACCTGTTCCGAAAGGACCCCGTGTTCGGACGCCTGCTCGCCAGCGAACCGGAGGCGTTCACGCAGTACAGCCTGGAGCGCGTCGGATCCAGCCAGCGCGCGATGCTCCGGTGGCTGGCCGACGCCATCGCCCACGCGCAGAACGGCGGAACGGTACGCGCCGGCGATCCGAGCGACATGTCCGTCATGCTGCTGCTCATCGTGCAGTCAGCTGTCCTCTCGTACAACGCCGTCTCGTCGCTCATCGGCACCGACGAATGGCACACCGAACTCTCCCGAGCTGTGGACGGATACCTGCGGCCATGACAGAACCCGGCGCACGCGGGTCATCGATGCTCAACGCCGCGCGGCGGTCGCGCGAGCTCGAGGCTCTCGCGGGCGCCGACGAGATCGATCTGCTCGTGATCGGCGGCGGCGTGACCGGGGCGGGTGTCGCCCTGGATGCCGCGAGCCGAGGCCTCTCCGTCGTCCTCGCAGAAGCCCACGACCTCGCATTCGGCACCAGCCGTTGGAGTTCGAAGCTCGTGCACGGCGGACTGCGCTACCTCGCGTCGGGAGACTTCGCCGTCGCGCGAGAGAGCGCACGCGAGCGCCATCTGCTCATGACCCGCATCGCTCCGCACCTCATCCGCGCGCTGCCGCAGCTGGTGCCGTTCGTCGATGGCGTCTCGGCGAAGCAGCGCTTCTTCGGCGGCATCGGCCTATGGATGGGAGACGGCCTGCGCCGCATCGCCCGCACGCCGAGCTCGGTTCTGCCGCATCCGCATCGAGCGACGGTCGGTGAGGCCGTAGCCATGTTCCCGGCGCTGAGCCGGAACGGCATCCGCGGCGGCATCGTCGGCACGGACGGTCAGCTCATCGACGACGCGCGGCTCGTCACCGCCGTCGCGCGAACCGCAGCCGCGCACGGCGCGACGATTCTGACGCGAACGCGGGCGACCGATGTCTACGGCAGCGGTGCGACCCTGCACGACGAGCTCGGAGGGGGATCGTTGCGCGTGCGCGCCCGCGCGGTCGTGAACGCGGCGGGCGTGTGGGCAGGTCAGCTCGATCCCGACATCCGCCTGCGCCCCAGTCGCGGAACGCACATCGTCCTTGATGCCGCGACGCTCGGCAACCCCACCGCAGCGCTCACCGTTCCGCAGCCCGGATCGATCAGCCGCTTCGTGTTCGCGCTGCCGACGCAGCTCGGACGCGTGATCGTCGGCCTCACCGACATCGACGCGCCGGGCCAGATCCCCGACGTTCCGATCCCGGCCGAGGACGAGATCGACTTCCTCCTCACCACGCTGTCACGGGCTCTCGACCGTCCGCTGGCACGCAGCGACGTGCGCGGCTCCTTCGCGGGCCTCCGCCCGCTCATCGAGTCGAGAGCCGGTGGATCGACCGCCGACATCTCCCGCCGCCACCACGTCGAGGTGTCATCGAACGGCAGCGTCAGCATCCTCGGTGGCAAGCTGACGACTTACCGCGCCATGGCGAAGGATGCCGTCGACCTGGCTCTTCGTCATGCCGGGCTCGACGATCCAGGATGCCGCACCGATCGACTCCCGCTTGTCGGAGCGCCCGGTTGCCCGGTGCCCGTTCCGGATGCCGGTGCACGTCGCTCATCCGCAACTCTTCGTGCGCGCTACGGCGCGGAAGCGGCATCCGTTCTTGCCATCGGCGGGCATGGCGGCGCCGAGCGCGTGGCGGACGGGATAGACGTCATCCGCGCCGAGGTCGCGTTCGCGGTGCGCGCGGAAGGCGCGCTCGACGCGGAGGACGTGCTCGACCGGCGCACGCGCATCGGTCTGGTGCCCGACGACCGGGTCGCCGCCGAGGATGCGGTCGCGGAGACTGTTGCGGAGACGCTCGCGAACCTGCGGTGAAACGACGAACGGCCCGGCAGGCGGAGCCTGAACCGGGCCGTTCGAACGAGTGATCAGAAGTTGATCATGTGGCCTGCGAGGCCGTGGAAGCCCTCCTGCAGCGCCTCCGACAGCGTCGGGTGCGTGTGCACGTTGCGCGCCAGCTCGAGGGCCGTGAGGTCCCACTTCTGCGCGAGCGTGAGCTCGGGGAGCAGCTCCGAGACGTCCGGTCCGATCATGTGAGCGCCGAGCAGCTCGAGGTGCTCGGCATCCGCGACCATCTTGACGAAGCCGACGGGCTCGCCGAGGCCGTGCGCCTTGCCGTTGGCCATGAACGGGAACGTCACGACCTTGACGTCGTGGCCCTCGTCCTTGGCCTGCTGCTCGGTGAGACCGAACGAGGCGACCTGAGGCGAGCAGAACGTGGCACGCGGCATCATCCGGTAGTCGCCCAGCGTCTGCGTCTCGGCTCCGCCGATGGTCTCGGCCGCCACGACGCCCTGCGCCTCGGCGACGTGCGCCAGCTGCAGCTTCATCGTGACGTCGCCGATCGCGTAGATGCCGTCGACGTTGGTCTTCATGTGGTCGTCGATGTCGATCGCGCCGCGCTCGGTGAGCTTCACGCCCGTCTTGTCGAGACCGTAGCCCTCGACGTTCGGGGCGAACCCGACCGACATGAGAACCTTGCCGGCCTCGATGGAGGCCTGCTGGCCGTCCTTGCCGGTGTAGGTGACGGTGACGGACGATCCGTTGTCGACGACCTTCTCGACCTTGGTCGAGGTGAGGATGTCGACGCCGTAGTTCTTGTACTGCTTGGTGATCTCCTTCGACACGTCGGCATCCTCATTGGGAAGCGCGCGGTCGAGGAACTCGATGATCGTGACCTTCACGCCGTAGTTCGTGAGGACGTACGCGAACTCCATGCCGATGGCGCCGGCGCCGACGATGACGATCGACTCGGGCAGCTCGCGGGTCATGATCTGCTCTTCGAACGTCACGACGTTGTCGCTCAGCTCGACGCCCGGCAGCAGGCGGACCTTCGAGCCTGTGGCGATGATGACGTTGTCGAACGTGACCTCTTCGGTGGATCCGTCGGCCTTGGCGACGGAGATCGCCTTCGGGCCGGTGAAGGTGCCACGACCGTTGTACTCGGTCACCTTGTTCTTCTTCATCAGGAAGTGGATGCCCTTGACCCGGCCCTCGGCGACCTCGCGCGAGCGATCGAACGCCTTGCCGAAGTCGATGGTGAAGTCACCCGAGATGCCGAAGAACTCGGCCTTGTGGTTCAGGGTGTGGGCGAGCTCTGCGTTCTTGAGGAGTGCCTTGGACGGGATGCAGCCCACGTTGAGGCAGACACCGCCCCAGTACTTCTCTTCGATGATCGCGGTGGAGAGGCCCAGCTGTGCGCTGCGGACTGCGGCGACGTAACCGCCGGGGCCCGCGCCGAGGATGACGACGTCGTAGTGTGGCATGCCTTAAGCCTATCGCCCTGCGGGGGCGTCAGATTCGGAATCGGCGGCCTTGCGAGGACGCAGCAGAAGCACCAGCAGGAACACCACGATGAGCAGCACGACGGCTCCACCGATCAGCCAGGCAGGGGAGAACGATGCCTGCGCCTCCATGTTGGGATCCTCTGCGGCCTGCGTCTGATCCGGTGCCGGAGCGGCCGTCTCCTCGGCGGTCGGGGCAGTCGACGGCTCGGACGAGCCGAGTGTGCTCGTCGTGACGGAGAACCCGAACTCACCGGAGGTCGGGTGGCCGTCGCTGGAGACCACCTTCCAGAGCACGTGATACTCGCCGGCATCCGCCTCTGCGACGAGCGGCTGCGTGACCATCGCTCCGTCGAGCTCGGCGGCGCCGTCCGTGACCGACTGGCCGGCGTCATCCATCACGACGATCTCCGTGGAGCCGTCGCCGCCGATGAGCGCAGCGCTGAATGTCAGGGTGATCTCGCCGGGCAGGATATCGACCGTCGAACCCTCGGCAGGGCTGGACTCCACGAGGGCGTCGTGCGCCGCGGCCGGCTGCGGCCACGCGAAGAGGAAGACGAACGCGGCCAGCAGGGTGGCGGCCAGAGCGAGGGGAGCGAACGAACGACGAGCAGTGAGAGTACGCACGACTCCACCTTAGGAAATCCGAATGTGGATGCGCTGTGTCGTACTTGCCCTCGCTCGGCGGTCACTCGATCAGTTAGTCTGGGTCGGAAGGAGGGCAACCGTGACAGATTTCGAAAGCCGATCGGCTCGCGATGCATCGATTCACCGCGACGGAGAGCAGCGGCACGACGCCACGCAGACATTCGGACACGACTCCGACCTTTCCTTCGTCCCGTTCGGTGCGGAGCTCACTGAAGTCGAGCAGTCCGCGATCGCCGCGCTGCCGGCCGGCTCGGCGCTGCTGCTGGTGCGCTCGGGCGCGATGGCAGGAGCCCGGTACCTGCTCGACACCGATGTCACCACGATCGGCCGTCATCCAGAGGCCGACATCTTCTTCGACGACGTGACCGTCTCGCGCCGTCACGCCGAGATCACCCGTGCCGGAAGCTCCTTCGAGATCATCGATCAGCGCTCGCTCAACGGCACCTACGTCAACGGAGAGCGCGTCGACCGCAGTGCTCTCGTCAATGGTTCCGAACTGCGCATCGGCAAGTTCCGTCTGAACTTCTTCCTCTCCGCCGCCGACCTTGCGGCGGCGTCTGACTGATGGCAGCACTCCCCGCCCGCGATCGCTCAGCGTCTGCGGGTCTACTGAGCATCGGTCAGGTCCTCGCGCGCCTGACGCCCGAGTTCCCCGACCTGACCTCGAGCAAGCTGCGATTCCTCGAGGTGCAGGGCATCGTCACCCCGTCGCGAACGGAATCGGGTTACCGCAAGTTCTCGCAGTCCGATATCGAGCGACTGCGGCTCGGGCTCACGCTCCAGCGCGATCACTATCTGCCGCTCAGCGTGATCCGCGAACAGCTCGATGAGGCCGAAGCCAACGGCGACACCGGGCTCGCCTTCGCCCCGCCGCCGTCGATCGCGCCCGCGCCTCGGCGCTACCGTCGCGAAGAGCTGCTGTCGGCGGCAGGTGCAGGGCCGCAGATCCTCAACGACGCCATCAGCACCGGCATCATCGCCGCTGCCGAGACCTACTCCGAGTCGACCGTCACGCTGCTGCGCGGCCTGGTCGCCTTGGATCGTCACGGCATCGAGCCCAGGCACCTGCGCACCGTCCGCCAGAGCGCGGAGCGCGAGGTTTCGCTGATCGAGTCGGCGATGTCGGCGCTGCTGCGCAGGACGGATTCCACGTCCAGAGGAAAAGCACGTGAGATGGCGCCGGAACTGGCGACCAAACTCAGCGAGGTTCGAGCGGCTTTCGTGAAAGAAGCGCTCGCGCGAGTGCTTTCGTAACGAACAGGTTGCGACACACCTTCATCGCGAAGCGGATGTCGTTGCCCGGGGCAGAGCACTGCTCTAGCGTTGGGGGTATCCCGTCAGAGAGGAAGTCATATGAATGCGGATGAGCGTGCCGGCGACCCGCGGTTCGTGACCGAGCTCCTCTTCACCGACGGCCTCCCCGCCATGGACGACGAGGTCGGCTACCGCGGTGCAGTGGCTGCCCGTGCGGCCGGTATCACCTATCGTCAGCTCGACTACTGGGCCCGCACCGAGCTCGTCGAGCCCACCGTGCGCGGCGCGAGCGGCTCCGGTTCGCAGCGTCTTTACGGCTTCCGCGACATCCTCGTGCTCAAGCTCGTCAAGCGTCTGCTCGACACGGGCATCTCGCTGCAGCAGATCCGCACCGCCGTCGATCAGCTCCGTGCTGCCGGCATCCGCGATCTGGCCGGCACCACGCTGATGAGCGACGGCGCCTCCGTCTACCTGTGCACGTCGAACGACGAGGTCATCGACCTCGTCAGCCGCGGACAGGGCGTTTTCGGCATCGCCGTCGGCAAGGTGCTGCGCGAGGTCGAGTCGACGCTGGTCGAGTTCGACCCCACAGCGCCGGATCCCGTCGACGAGCTCAGCGCCCGTCGCGCCAAGCGCACGGCCTGACCGGAGGCACGCTCAGGAACCGGAGCCAAGCTCAGGGACCGGCGCAACAGAAAACGCGCTCAGCAGAAGCTGAGCGCGTTTGCTTTGCCGGCCCTCTCAGGCCTGTGCGCCGGTCTCCGGTACGGGGACGCGGCCCGTGCGCACGATGCGGTCCAGCAGCAGGTCGAAGTCTGCGGCGAGCTCCTGAGCCGAGTCGCCCGGCCAGATGTGCAGCGGCTTCGCCGCGCCCTGCGCCTGCTGCAGCGACGTGCGCTCCGGCAGCTGAGGCGAGAGCACGAGCGGTCCGAACATGTCTCGCAGTTCCTTGATCCGGAACTGGTGTTCGATCGACTGCGGGCGAACGCGGTTGACGACGATGCCCAACGGCTGAAGGCGAGGGGAGAGCCCTCGGCGGATCTCTTCGATCGCGCGCAGGGCACGGTCGGCCGCGGCCACGGAGAACAGGCCGGGCTCGGTGACGACGATCACGCGGTCGCTCGCGGCCCATGCCGTGCGCGTCAGCGCGTTCAGGGAAGGGGCGCAGTCGATGAGGACGAGGTCGTAGTCGCTCTCGACGGAGGCGAGGGCTTCTTCGAGCTTCCACACGTCGCGAACGCTCGGGTGCGGACCGTCGTAGTTGATGGCGGACGGGCTGCCGATGAGCACGTCGATCGTTCCGGGGTGCACCTTCGCCCAGCCGCTGGAGGTGATCGCCTGACGGACGACCTTCTCCTTGGGGTTCGCGAGAACATCGGCGATGTTGAGGCGTCCAGCGACCTGGATGTCCATTCCGGTGGAGACGTCGGACTGCGGATCGAGGTCGACGACGAGGGTGCGAACACCTCGGGCGAAGGCCGCTGAGGCCAGTCCGAGGGTCACGGTCGTCTTTCCGACACCGCCTTTTAGGGAGCTGACGCTGAGTACGTGCACGGACACCACGTTACCTTCCCCTAGGCTTGGAAAACACTCAGCCCCGCCCTGTGCGCGTCGACAAAGCCGCGCATGAGCTATCAGAGGTGTGCATGTTCCAGAAGATCCTTGTGGCCAATCGCGGTGAGATCGCGATCCGCGCCTTCCGAGCGGCGTTCGAGGTGGGGGCGCGCACTGTGGCCGTGTTCCCGTACGAGGATCGTGGCTCCCAGCATCGCCTCAAGGCTGACGAGGCGTACGAGATCGGGGAGCGCGGCCATCCTGTGCGCGCATACCTCAGCGTCGACGAGATCATCAGGGTCGCGCTCGAGTCCGGTGCCGATGCGATCTACCCGGGGTACGGCTTCCTGTCCGAGAACCCGGAGCTCGCAGAGAAGGCGGCGGCGAACGGCATCGTCTTCATCGGTCCGCCGTCGAACGTGCTCGAGATGGCCGGCAACAAGGTCGAAGCCAAGCGCCATGCGATCGAAGCCGGTGTGCCCGTCCTGCGGTCGACCGAGGCATCGGACGACGTCGACGCGCTGGTGGCTCAGGCCGACGAGATCGGATTCCCCGTGTTCGCCAAGGCCGTCGCCGGCGGCGGCGGACGCGGCATGCGCCGGGTCGAGACGAAGGACGAGCTCGCACCGGCCCTCGCTGAGGCGATGCGCGAGGCGGAGAGCGCGTTCGGCGACGCGCGCATGTTCCTCGAGCAGGCGGTCGTCCGCCCACGCCACATCGAGGTGCAGATCCTCGCGGACAAGACCGGCGAGACCGTGCATCTGTTCGAGCGCGACTGCTCCGTGCAGCGCCGGCACCAGAAGGTCGTCGAGATCGCACCGGCGCCGAACCTCGACGACAGCATCCGCACAGCCCTGCACGGCTACGCCATCGCCTTCGCCCGCTCGATCGGATACGAGAATGCGGGAACCGTCGAGTTCCTTCTCGAGACAGCAGGGGAGCGCACCGGCGAGGTCGTCTTCATCGAGATGAACCCACGCATCCAGGTCGAGCACACGGTCACCGAAGAGGTCACCGACGTCGACCTCGTGCAGACCCAGATGCGCGTCGCGGCCGGCGCGAGCCTGGCCGAGCTCGGCCTGCAGCAGGACGATATCCACCTGCGCGGCGCGGCGCTGCAGTGCCGCATCACAACTGAGGACCCCACACAGGGCTTCCGCCCGGACACCGGCAAGATCACGACCTACCGCTCGCCCGGCGGTGCCGGCATCCGCCTCGACGGAGGCACCGTGCACCAGGGCGCGCAGATCAGTCCGCACTTCGACTCGATGCTCTCAAAGCTCACCTGCCGTGGTCGCGACTTCGAAGCAGCCGTCGGCCGCGCGCGGCGGGCACTCGCTGAGTTCCGCATCCGCGGCGTCTCCACGAACATCCCGTTCCTGCAGGCGCTGCTCGCCGACGACGCCTTCGTCTCGGGCGACATCAGCACCTCCTTCATCGACGAGCGCCCCGATCTGTTGCAGGGCAGGGTGTCCAAGGACCGCGGCACGAAGCTGCTGAACTGGCTCGTCGACGTCACCGTCAACAAGCCGAACGGGGAGCACCCCGGCGCGATCGACCCGGTGGCCAAGCTCCCGGCCATCGACCTCAGTGCCGAGCCGCAGGCCGGTTCCCGCCAGCGGCTGCAGGAGCTCGGGCCCGAAGGGTTCGCGCGCAGTCTGCGGGAGCAGACCGCGCTGGCGATCACGGACACCACCTTCCGCGACGCGCACCAGTCGCTGCTGGCCACCCGCGTGCGCACCCGTGACCTCGTCGCCGCAGCGCCCTACCTCGCCCAGCTCACCCCCGGCCTGCTCTCGGTCGAGGCTTGGGGTGGCGCGACCTACGACGTGGCACTCCGCTTCCTCGGCGAGGACCCGTGGGAGCGGCTTGACAAGCTGCGCGCCGCGCTGCCGAACATCAACATCCAGATGCTGCTGCGTGGCCGCAACACGGTCGGATACACGCCGTACCCGACCGCGGTGACCGAGGCCTTCGTCGCCGAGGCGGCGACGAGCGGCATCGACATCTTCCGCATCTTCGATGCCCTCAACGACGTCTCTCAGATGCGCCCGGCGATCGACGCGGTCCGCGCGACGGGAACCTCCGTGGCCGAGGTCGCGCTCTGCTACACCGGCGATCTGCTGAACCCGGCCGAGGATCTGTACACGCTCGACTACTACCTGCGTCTGGCCGAGCAGATCACAGACGCCGGAGCGCACATCCTCGCCATCAAGGACATGGCGGGGCTGCTGCGGCCGGCGGCCGCCGCGAAGCTCGTGACGGCGCTGCGCGAACGCTTCGACCTGCCGGTGCACCTGCACACGCACGACACCCCAGGTGGACAGCTCGCGACTCTGCTCGCTGCGAGTGCGGCCGGCGTGGATGCTGTGGACGCGGCATCCGCCCCGCTTTCCGGAACGACCAGCCAGCCGTCGCTGTCGTCGCTCGTCGCGGCCCTCGCGCACACCGATCGCGACAGCGGCATCGATCTCGGCGGCGTCTCGGACCTCGAACCGTACTGGGAGGCCGTGCGCAACCAGTACGCGCCGTTCGAATCCGGGCTCCCGGGGCCGACCGGTCGCGTGTACCACCACGAGATCCCCGGCGGGCAGTTGTCGAACCTGCGTCAGCAGGCCAAGGCGCTCGGCCTCGCGGACGACTTCGAGCTCATCGAGGACATGTACGCCGCGGCCGACCGCATCCTCGGCCGAGTGCCCAAGGTCACGCCGTCGTCGAAGGTCGTCGGCGATCTCGCGCTGCACCTCGCGGCTGTGAAGGCCGACCCCGCCGATTTCGAGGCGAATCCCGAGAAGTACGACGTCCCTGATTCTGTCGTGGGCTTCATGGCCGGCGAGCTCGGTGATCTCCCCGGCGGGTGGCCGGAGCCGTTCCGCAGCAAGGTGCTCGCCGGGCGCACGGTGCGCGGCGGTCTCACGGAGATCTCCGCTGACGACGAGAAGGCTCTCGCCGGCTCGAGTGCGGACCGCCGCGAGAGGCTCAACACCCTGCTCTTCCCGGCCCCGACCCGAGAGTTCTCTCAGCAGCGCGAACTGTTCGGAGATCTGTCGGTGCTCGACACGGCCGACTATCTGTACGGACTCGTCCAGGGGCAGGAGCACCTCGTCGAGATCGATCGCGGCGTGCAGCTCTACGTCGGTCTCGAGGCCATCGGTGAGGCCGATGAGCGCGGCATGCGCACGGTCATGACGACGTTGAACGGCCAGCTGCGACCGGTGTTCGTGCGTGACCGCTCCGTCGCCGTGGACGCACACGAGGCCGAGAAGGCCGACACCGCGAAGCCCGGTCAGGTCGCGGCCCCCTTCTCGGGCGTCGTGTCGCTGAAGGTCGAGGTGGGTGCGACCGTCCGGGCAGGTGAACCCGTCGCATCCATCGAGGCGATGAAGATGGAAGCGGCCATCACCGCACCCGTCGACGGTGTCATCGAACGGCTCGCGATCGGCTCCACGCAGCAGGTGGATGCCGGCGACCTTTTGGTCGTGATCACTCCAGCCAAGTAATCTTGGGCGAGCGACAGGATCGCACAAGCTTGGAGTGACACAGTGACATCGAAGAACAGTTCCCCCTCGGAGGGCGACGATCTCGGCATTCTCGACGAGGCCGCATCTCTCGACACGACAGCGCTCGGCGTTCTCGGGCAGACCTCGCAAGTCAGCGTGACGCTGCCCGCGGGCGCGGATGATGACGACGACCTGGTCGAGGACGTGGTGGACGGCGAGTTCACCGGCGAGATCCTCGTCGGCGAGCTCGAGACCCCTCGAGCCGCCGTCGACCAGGATGCCGTCGAGCAGGATGCCGTGATCGGCGCGGTCGACGAAAACGCGGTGACAGCGGACGCTGATGCCGTCGTCGACGCGGAGCCGGTCGAGGACTCGGAGCCGATCGAGGACGCTGTGCCGATCGAGGATGCTGATGCCGTCGTCGATGCGGAGCCGATTGAGGATCCACCCGCACCCGCACCCGCACCGGCACCGGCACCGGCACCGGTTGCAGCGCCCGATATCGCGCTGGTGTCCAAGCGCTTCGGCGAGCAGGCCGGGCAGTCATCCCGCGAGACCGCCGACCTGCTGACCGCCGACCGTCTGCTCAACCCGAGCCAGCTGACGAAGCCCGAGCCGGAGGGCACGTGGAGCCACCTGCTCTACACGGTCTCAGGACGCCGTATCAACATCGGCGACGGCAAGCGCGCGCGAGAGCGCAAGGCGCTCACCGCACGTATTGCGAGCGCGCTCAACGGCGGTGCGCGCTTCGTCCCGGTGCTGTCGCGTAAGGGCGGCGTGGGCAAGACCACCGTCACGGCGCTGCTCGGCATGGCCCTGGCCGATGCGCGAGAGGATCGCGTGATCGCGGTCGACGCGAACCCCGATCGCGGCACGCTCGCAGACCGCATCGTCCGCAGTCCGGGCGGCAAGTCGGTGCGCGATCTCGTCAAGATCCACGACGAGGTCAGGGGATACCACGACCTCTCGGCGATCGTCGCTCGCGACTCCACGCGGCTCGACGTGCTGGCATCCGACCCCGACCCGCACATCGCGGAGGCGTTCAGCGACGAGGACTACCGCAACGTCGCAGACGTGGCGGCGCACTACTACTCGCTCGTGCTCACGGATACCGGAACGGGCATCGTGCACTCGGTCATGCGGGCCACCCTCGACAAGGCCGATCAGATCGTCATCGTCTCCGGACTCAGCGTCGACGAGGCGCGCCTCGCATCCGAGACGCTGACCTGGCTCGAGACCAACGGTCGCGAGGAGCAGGCGCGGGGCGCCATCATCGTGCTGAACCAGTCCACGCCCGGCAGTCCGCTGGTGCGTCTGAACGAGCTCGAGGCGCACTTCAAGACCCGGGCCAAGCATGTCGTGCGGATGCCGTATGACCCGCAGATCGCCGGCGGCGGCGCGATCGTCTTCGCGAACCTGCAGCCGGAGACGCGACAGGCCGCTCGCGAGCTCGCCGCATTGCTCGTGGAGAGTCTGCGCGCGAAGGCCGCCTGATGACCGCGCGCGAGATCAGAATCTTCGGCGACCCCGTGCTGCGCACTGCGTGCGCTCCGGTGAGCACGATCGATGAGGGCGTCCGTTCGTTGGTCGAGGACCTCGTCGACAGCGTGAAGCTGCCCGGCCGCGCCGGAGTCGCCGCGCCCCAGATCGGTGTCGCCGTTCGGGCGTTCAGCTACAACATCGACGGTGACGTGGGCTATGTCATCAATCCCGTGCTCACCGAGGTGCGCGGCGAGCCGGTGCCCACCGGCGAGGGATGCCTGTCGGTGCCCGGGCTCTGGCACGATGCCTTGCGGCATCCGTGGGCGCGCGTCGAAGGGATCGACCTCGACGGCAATCCGGTCGTGCTCGAGGGGGAGGGGCTGCTCGCGCAGGCGCTCCAGCACGAGACCGATCACCTCGACGGGATGCTGTACCTCTCCCGTCTCACTCCGGAAGACCGCAAGCGCGCGATGCGCGAGGTCCGCGAGAGCGACTGGTTCTAGCCCGGCCGGAGACAGCGCCTCAGCCGAGCGGCACGTTGGTCGTCTTCACCGGCTCGTCGTAGATCGCGGAGACCTGGTCGGCGAAGTCCGACATGATCACGTTGCGCTTGATCGACATCTTCGGCGTCAGGTGACCGCTCGCCTCTGTCCACTCGGAGTCGAGGATCGTGAACTTGCGGATCGACTCGGCGCGCGAGACGTTCTTGTTCGCGATATCGACCGCCCGCTGCACCTCGGCGCGAACGGCCTCGTTGGTCGAGGCATCCGCCAGGGACATATCAGCGGACAGACCGTTGTTGCCGAGCCACGTCGGGAGCATCTCGGGGTCGAGGGTGATCAGCGCCGAGATGAACGGCTTCTGGTCTCCGACCACGACGACCTGACCGACGATCGGATTGGCGCGGATCGGGTCCTCGAGCGCGGCGGGAGCGACGTTCTTGCCGCCGGCCGTGACGATGATCTCCTTCTTGCGCCCGGTGACCGTGAGGAAGCCCTCGGAGTCGAAGCTGCCGATGTCGCCCGTGCGGAACCAGCCGTCGTGGAACGCCTCGGCCGTGGCCTCGGGGTTGTTCCAGTACTCCTTGAACACGTTGATGCCCTTGACCTCGATCTCGCCATCCTCGGCGAGACGGACGCCGACGCCGGGGAGCGCGGGACCGACGGTGCCGATCTTGGACTTGTCGGCGAGGTTGACCGTCGCGGGGGCCGTCGTCTCGGTCAAGCCGTAGCCCTCGAGGATGACCACGCCGAGGCTGTGGAAGAAGTGCCCGAGGCGCGGGCCGAGCGGAGCGGAGCCGGAGACGGCGTACTGGATGTTGCCGCCCATCGCGTCGCGCAGCTTTCCGTAGACGAGTTTGTCGAAGAGCGCGAATTTGATCTTCAGCCCGAACGGGATCTTCTTGCCCTCTTCGAGCAGACGGGAGTGCTCGATCGCCGCGGCGGCGGCAGCGCGGAAGATCTTGCCCTTGCCGCCGGCCTCAGCCTTCTGCTCGGCGGAGTTGTAGACCTTCTCGAAAACGCGGGGAACCGCGAGGAGGAAGGTCGGCTTGAAGGTGCCGAGTGCCGACAGCAGCTGCTTGGTGTCGGGCTGGTGGCCGGTGCGAACACCCGCGTGCACGTTGAGCAGCGAGATGAAGCGCGCGAACACGTGCGCGGTCGTGATGAACAGCACGGTCGACGCACCCTTGGTCTGCACGACCTTGTCGAGGGACTTCGCAGAGTTGCGGGTCAGCTCGACGAAGTTGCTGTGCGTGAGCACGCAGCCCTTGGGGCGTCCGGTCGAGCCGGAGGTGTAGATGAGCGTCGCGATGTCGGAGCCGACCGCGAGGTTGCGGCGGCGCTCGATCTCAGCATCCTCGACACCGGTGCCGGCGGCGGTGAGCGTGTCGATCGCGCCCAGGTGCAGCTGCCAGACCTCGCGCACGAGCGGCAGGTCACCGCGTACCTCGTCGAACTTCGCGAAGTGGTCGGCGGACTCCACCAGAAGGGCGTTGGCACCCGAGTCCTCGAGGATCCACTGGATCTGGGCGGGGGAGCTGGTCTCGTAGATCGGCACCATCACGGCGCCTGCATAGAACAGGGCGAAGTCGACGAGCGTCCACTCGTAGGTCGTGCGAGCGAGGAATCCGACCTTCTCGCCGGGCTGGATGCCTGCTGCGACGAAGCCCTTGGCCAGGGCGATGACGGCGGTCTGGAAATCGGCGGCGGTGATATCGCGCCATGCGTCACCGTCTGGTACGGAGAACAGGGCGAGGTCGGGTGTGGCCTCGACGCGCTTCACCAGAAGGTCGGTGATGTTCGCCTCGGGGTCGGCTGGGACGATCGCGGGGACTTCGAATTGAACCACGGCAACTCCTTCGGTACCGGTCGGGCACGGCTTTCCCTGAGTCTAGGGCACACGGGCGTGCTGACTCGGCGGATTTTGGTATTCAGTAGCGTAGCAAGTGAGACTCAGTCGCATGCGTGCCGTTGCCTCGACGCGCGCGCCGATGGTCGGCGATGACCCCCGGCGATAGACTTCCAAACGATGTTCTACTGGCTGATGAAGTACGTGGTGATCGGCCCCATCGTGAAGGGCGTGTTCCGCCCGTGGATCGTGGGGCGAAGCAACGTGCCCAGGACCGGTGCCGCGATCCTGGCGAGCAACCACCTCTCGGTCTCCGACTCGATCTTCCTGCCGTTGCTGATCGATCGCCCGATGTCCTTCCTGGCCAAGAGCGATTACTTCACCGGGCGCGGCATCAAGGGCTGGGCGACGAAGCAGTTCATGAAGGCGACCGGTCAGATCCCGATCGATCGATCAGGGGGAAAGGCTTCGGAGGCCTCTTTGAACACCGGATTGCAGGTCCTCGGCGGCGGCGATCTGCTCGGGATCTACCCCGAAGGCACCCGCAGCCCTGACGGCAAGCTGTACCGCGGTCGCACCGGGCTCGCACGCATGGCGCTCGAGGCGAAGGTGCCGGTGATCCCTGTGGTCATGGTCGACACCGACACCGCGATGCCCATCGGCCGCAGCATCCCGCGCGTCGTGCGTGTCGGGATCGTCATCGGCGAGCCCCTCGACTTCTCCCGGTACGCCGGTATGGAGAACGACCGCTACATCCTCCGGTCGGTCACCGACGAGATCATGGTCGCCCTCCAGCGGCTCGGGGAGCAGGAGTACGACGACGTGTACGCCTCGTCGGTCAAGGACCGGATGCCGCGGTCGTCATGACGGCCGAACGCCGAACCTGCCGCCGCTAAGCTGGGGAGATGCCTCAGCACGACCTCGACACCTGGCGCGACCTCCCGATCAAGCAGCAGCCGTCATGGCCGGATGCCGAGCGCGTGGCCGACATCTCCAAGCAGATAGCCGCACTCCCGCCGCTGGTGTTCGCCGGTGAGGTCGACAACCTCCGCGATCGACTGGCGCGCGCAGCATCCGGCGGGGCGTTCCTGCTCCAGGGCGGGGACTGCGCCGAGACGTTCGCCGGTGCGACCGCCGAGCAGATCCGCAACCGCATCAAGACCGTGCTGCAGATGGCGGTCGTCCTCACGTACGGCGCCTCGATGCCGATCGTGAAGATGGGCCGCATGGCCGGGCAGTTCGCCAAGCCGCGCTCGAGCGACAACGAGACCCGCGGCGACGTCACGCTTCCCGCGTACCGAGGTGACATCGTCAACGGCTACGACTTCACCGAGGGCTCTCGGCAGGCAGACCCCGGCCGTCTGCTGCAGGGGTACCACACCGCGGCATCCACGCTGAACCTCATCCGCGCGTTCACGCAGGGTGGTTTCGCCGACCTGCGTGAGGTGCACTCCTGGAACAAGGGCTTCGCTCAGAACCCGGCCAACCAGCGCTACGAGCGCATGGCAGCCGAGATCGACCGGGCCATCAAGTTCATGGAGGCCGCGGGCGCCGACTTCGACGAGCTCAAGCGCGTCGAGTTCTTCACCGGCCACGAGGGCCTGCTCATGGACTACGAGCACCCGATGACCCGCATCGACTCCCGCACGAACACGCCGTACAACACATCGGCGCACTTCCTGTGGATCGGCGAGCGCACACGCGACCTCGACGGCGCGCACGTCGACTACTTCTCGAAGATCCGCAACCCCATCGGCGTCAAGCTCGGCCCGACCACGACGCCCGAGACCGCGCTCGCGCTGATCGACAAGCTCGACCCGAACCGCGAGCCTGGGCGCCTGACCTTCATCACCCGCATGGGTGCGGGCAAGATCCGCGACGCGCTGCCGCCGCTGCTCGAGGCCGTCCGCGAGTCCGGCGCGCAGCCGCTGTGGGTCACCGACCCCATGCACGGCAACGGCATCACCACGCCGACCGGATACAAGACGCGTCGCTTCGACGATGTCGTCGACGAGGTGCGCGGGTTCTTCGAGGCTCACCGGGCCGTCGGGACGTTCCCCGGCGGCATCCACGTCGAGCTCACCGGCGACGATGTCACCGAGTGCCTCGGCGGCTCGGAGCGGATCGACGAGGCCGCCCTCGCGACCCGCTACGAGAGCCTCTGCGACCCGCGCCTGAACCACATGCAGAGCCTGGAGCTGGCCTTCCTCGTGGCTGAGGAGCTCGAGAAGCGCTGACTCCGGCATCGGACGTGCGGGCTCGGGGTCAGAGGCTGCTGCGGATGTTGAAGTTCACCTGGGTGCCGGCGCGCTGCATCGAGCCGGCTGCCGGATCCATGCCCGTGACCTCGGTGAAGTCGTTCGGGAACGGAGTCCACAGTGCGCTCCATGTGGGTTCGAATCCGGCATCCCGAAGCGTCTGAGCGGCCTCGTCGCGAGTCATCCCCTTGACGTCGGGCACCTCGAACAGCTGCGGCCCGAGCGAGACCACCAGCGTCATCGTGTCGCCCGGGCGCCAGTTGCCCGGCTCCGAGCGCTCGCCCGTGCGGATCACGCGCCCTTCTTCGACGTCGTTGCTGTATTCCTCGACGGTCGTCGTCTTGATCTGCTTCTCGCCGAGCAGGTTCGCTGCTTCGCTCGCCGTCTTGCCGACCACATCGGGCAGCCCGCCGAGCGACACGGTGAGGTTGGCGGTGTCGGCCTCGTGCACCTCGCACCCGTCACCGCAGGCGACATTGTCGCCACCCGCGCGCGGGGTGATGCTGGCGTTGATCACGACGTCGTTCTCGGCGTCGGAGTACAGCATCAGCATGTCGTCGGAGGTGGTGAGGCCGAGCTCGTCGAGGTAGGCCTTCGCCTCGTCCACCGTCTTGCCGTTGAGCGTCTCGATGGTGCGCGGAGCCGGCCCGGTCGAGACGAATACGGTCACCTCGGTGCCCTTGTCCTCGCGCGCTCCTTCGCCCGGATCGGTGCGGATCGCGAGCCCCGGATCGACATCGACAGAGCTCTCATCGGCCTGGACGGGCACGAAGCCCTCGGCCTCGAGCGCGCCCGCTGCCTTCTCGTACGTCATTCCCGCGACGGACGGCACGGCGATCAGCGAGCCGGGGCCAGAACCGAACCACCATCCGACACCGCCCGCGAGCACCGCGAGCAGCATCACCAGCGCGAGCAGGAACGCTCCGCGGGCGCGGCGCTTCGACGTCCGTCGACGCAGAAGCGTCGCATTATCGACGGGCTGAGCGGCGACCGGACTCGTGACAGGGTCGATGACCATGGTCGACGGCATGACCTTGGTGAGGTCGCCCGAGTCCCGCTGCGTTCGCAGCGGCGTGGTGTTCGCCGCAGGAGCGGGGGAGATGCCCAGGTCGCGCTCGATCTCGCGGAGCCGGTCGAGCATCTGCTGCGCGTCATCCGGTCGCTCATCGGGCGACTTCTCGGTCGACCACAGCACGAGCTCATCGAGCTGCTCCGGCACGCCCGGGTTGCGGACGCTGGGGCGGGGGACCGACTCGGTGGCGTGCTGGAAGGCGATCTGCATCGGCTGCTCGCCCTTGTACGGCTGCTCACCGACGAGCATTTCGTACAGCATGATGCCGAGCGCGTAGATGTCGCTGCGCGCGTCAGCCGTGCCTCTGGTCACGAGCTCGGGAGCGAGATAGGCGATCGTGCCCAGCAGCTGCTGGCCGGTCGCGGTGTTCGCCGTGGTCGCCCGCGCGAGTCCGAAGTCGCCGATCTTGATACGGCCGTCCTCTGCGAGCAGCACGTTCTCGGGTTTGACATCGCGGTGGACGATTCCTGCCTTGTGAGCCGCAGCCAGTCCGGAGAGGATCGCGTCCATGATCGAGATCGTCTGAGGGATCGTCAAGCGCTTCTGCTCGCGCAGGAGTTCGCGCAGCGTGATCCCCGGCAGGTACTCCATGACGAGGTAGGCGAGTTCGCCGTCCTGCCCCTGATCGAAAACATTGACGACGTGGGGGTCGGCCAGTCGGGCTGCCGCCCTGGCCTCCTGGATGAAGCGGCTCTGGAACACCGCATCGTCGCTGAGGTGGCCGTGCATGACCTTGAGGGCGATGCGCCGCTCGAGTCGCAGATCGGTGGCCACGTACACCGTGGCCATTCCGCCGCGCGCGATCCTGGCGCGAACCCGGTACCGACCGTCGACAAGCCGCCCGATGAGGGCGTCGGCCTGCTGATTGGTCGTCACGTACAGATTCTATGGAGAAGTGGCTGAAAGCCCGGGGAGCGCCTCACCCTTTCGGGCGGGGAATCACCCGTAGAGCGCGAGCCATGTGTAGGCCGCGTCCTCCCATTTCGCGTACCGATCCGGGTACGCGGAGATCTGGACGGCCTGCGCAGCGTCGGCGAAGGACATCTTCTCCCAGCCGGGGATGTCCAGCAGGCCGCGCGTCGTCGTGCCGTCGGCGTTGGATGTGCCGAGGAAGAACGCGCGGATGCTGTGATCGCGGTTCATGATCTGATCGGGCTCACCCCAGCCGGTGCTCGGGCGCTGCTGGAAGAGGCCGAGCGAGTCGCGATCGCCCCACTCGAGATTGCGGAGCCACGCTTCGACCATGGAGGTGCCCAGCGCGATGGCGATGCCCCGGTCGGAAACGCCGAGTTCGCGCCCGATCCGGATGATGAGACGGACGTTCTCGGCCTGGAGACCGTTGAGCTCGGCGGACGTGGATGCCACCGACGGCGTGGGCACGGACGCGGGAGCTGCGGCTGCGGCCGGCTTCGGGGCGGATGCCGCCTTGGCTGCGACACGGAGCGTCTGACCGGGGTAGATGATGGAGTCGCGGCTCAGCCCGTTCGCCGCGAGGACGGCGTCCACGGACGTGCCGTGCTTCTGCGCGATGGCGAAGATCGTGTCGCCAGCGACGACCTCGTGCGAGGCAGCGGCCTGCGCGGCCGGTGCCGGTGCCGCAGGCTTGGCGGCGGGCGCCGCAGCCGTCGCGGCGACGGGGGCGGTGAGAACGACCTTCTGGCCAGGGTAGATGACCGTCCGCCAGCCGAGGCCGTTCCACTTCAGCACGTCGGGAGTGGCGAGCCCGAAGCGCTGGGCGATGCCGGCGATCGTGTCGCCGGACTGGACGGTATACGAGGCGGGCCGTGCGGCCGTGGCGACGGGGCGCACGGTCTTCTCCACATGGAGGACGACTCCGGCGCGGGCCTGCAGTGACGCAGGCGCTGACTCCGCAGGGGCCGCGGCCTGGGCGGGAGCGACAGCGAGCGGCCCTGCCAGCACGCCCAGCATCGCGGCCGGTACGCCGATCTGGGTGTATCGCCTGCGGTTCGACATTGTTGTGAGTCTCAAGGTTTCCCCCCTAGTCAGACTCAAGAAACGCTGACACGGATGTAAAGGGATGTCAACCAAAGTGATGCAAGTGAAAGGTGTGACAGACGTGACGATGTGCGTTGTCGTGGCCGAGGTGAGATAGTCGAAACGTGTCTGACGAAGCAGTTGAAATCTCCGGTGAATGGCTGACCACACCCGACCTCGTCGAGGTTCTGGGGGAGCCGCTCGGTCGTGTCCGCCGCCTCATCGCGGAGCAGCACCTGATCGGGTCGACGCGCAACGGCGCGTTCGCGGTTCCTGGTATCTTCATCGTCGACGGTCGACCGCTGGCCTCGTTGCGAGGCACGATCATCGTGCTGGCGGATGCCGGATTCTCGGATGACGAGATCATCGACTGGCTGCTCGCCGAAGACGAGGAACTCGGGCGTACGCCGATCGCCGCGCTCCTGGACGGCCACAAGAGCGCCGTGCGCCGGGTGGCGCGAGCGCTGGCCTGAATTCGGGCAGCCGCGCGGCTCAGGCGGTGCGCACGGTGGCCGCTCGCGCGAGTTCGCGGAGGTTGCTCACCGATGCGTTGTCGAGCCGCGCGGCCGTCAGAGCCCGGTCGGCCTGCACACTGTAGTCGCGGATCATCGTCTCGACACGCTCAAGGGCGCCCGAATCGATGATCTTCGCCTGCAGGGCGGCGACCTGTGCGGCTGTGAGCTCGGGGTCTCCGAGCAGATCGTCGAGCACGCGACGGGCGGAGCTGTCGAGGTTCTCACGGGTGAGAGCGATAAGGACCGTCCGCTTCCCCTCGCGCAGGTCGTCTCCCGTCGGTTTTCCGGTGACCGATTCATCGCCGAAGACGCCGAGGACGTCGTCTCGCAGCTGGAACGCCATGCCGATGGGATGCCCGAACGCGCGGAGCGCGTCCTGCTGAGCGGCATCCCCGCCTGCCAGAGCCGCGCCCAGCGCGAGCGGTTGCTCGATGCTGTACCTGGCTGACTTCAGCGAGACGACGCGCAACGCGCGCTCCGCGTGCTCGTCGTCGGGGTTCACCCGCCAGGCGGACTCCTCGGCGATGTCGAGGAACTGCCCCGTCGTCACGTCGCGGCGCATACGGGCGTACGCGCTGCGCACGTCAGCGGAATTCGGATGCCCCGCGAGCGCTCGCTCGAGCAGATCGTCGCTCCACGAGATCAGCAGGTCACCGAGCAGGATGGCCGCCGACCGGCCGAAGCCCTCGGCATCGCCATTCCAGACGCGCTCGACGTGCTGCGCCTGGAGCGCGCGATGCGCGGCCGGCCTGCCGCGTCTGGTGTCGGAGTTGTCGATGAGGTCGTCGTGCACGAGCGCTGCCGACTGGAAGATCTCCAGCGCGGCGCACAGGTCCCAGAGTGCGTCGGTCTCCGTGGCATCCCGGTCCGCGAAGCGGGCCACCGCGCTCCACCCGGCGTGGCAGAACCGTGCGCGCAGACGCTTACCGCCCTGCAGGGTCTGGACCGCCGACTCGATGAAGAGAGGGGCATCCGGCCCGTACTCCGCCGACTCTGCGCGTACGTCGGCGGCGAAGCGATCCAGACTGGTGAGGACGGCCTGCTGGACTTGGCTGGAGAGGGGCACGATAATCAGCTTAGGTTCTCAGCGGAAACCTAGCCTCAGTCGTTCCGCTGAGCGTAAACTGGAGGACACTTACCCGAGGGGGGCGTCATGCCACTGTCTGAACAGGAGCAGCGTCTGCTCGATGAGATGGAACGTCATCTCCTTCACAACGACGCCGACATAGTCAGCGCGCCGTCTGGTGACCGCACGCTCAGCTACCGCAATCTCGTCTACGGCGCCGTCCTGCTGCTCGTCGGCATCGGCGCTCTCGTCGCCGGCGTCGCCCTGGGCAGCCAGCTCGGCCCCGTCGTCAGCATCGTCGTCGGCGTCGTGGGATTCGCGGCGATGCTCGCCGGCGTCATACTCGCAGTCACCCCGGTGCGTCGCAACGACGCCGGCCGTTCGCCCAAGACCGAGTCCTCGCCGAAGACGCCGCAGAATTCGTCATCCTTCATGGATCGCATGAACGACCGCTGGGATCGACGCCAAGACGGTCACTGACCCGATCGATTCCAGAGGCCTCCACTCCACGGACCTCCACTTCACAGACCCGGATGCATTCGCATCCGGGTCTTTTTGCGTTTCCAGGTGGATTCCCTCCACTGGCGCTCCACTGCCCTCCACTCGCGCTTCAGGGGTGTGAGCCCCGGAATCACGCGGGGGAGCGCGCGACCGATCCGTGGAAACGGCATTCTTTTCGCGATCCTCCATATGAATGTGGAGGAAAGTGGAGTAAAGTGGGGCTCACCTCGAGTTGGCCGGACGTAGAGGGGGTGATGGCCGATGTTGCTGGGAACGCATTCACCGAAGCTCGACGACAAAGGCCGGGTCATCCTTCCGGCCAAGTTCCGCGAGGACCTCGGCGGCGGCATCGTCGTCACCCGTGGTCAGGAGCGGTGCCTCTACGTGTTCAGCACGGCTGAGTTCGAGGCCATGCACGAGCGGATCCGGCAAGCGCCGCTCAGCAACAAGCAGGCCCGTGACTTTCTGCGCATGTTCCTTTCGGGGGCGAGCGCCGAGATGCCGGACAGCCAGAACCGCATCACCATCCCCGGTCACCTCCGGCAGTACGCAGGGCTCGAGAAGGAGCTCATCGTCACGGGCGTCGGCGCTCACGCCGAGATCTGGGATGCCGCTGCATGGAACGACTATCTCGCCGCAGGCGAGGACAACTACTCAGAACTGGAGCAGGAGGTGATTCCCGGACTCTTCTGACCTCGGCTGTGATGCCCCGCCGCTCCCGCCCCGACACACTTCCCCGGTGCCGGGTCGAGAAGCGGAGGGGGATCAGGGCCCAGGTCTCCGGAAACGATCATGAACCTCCGTGACATCCACACCCCCGTCATGCTCGAGCGCTGCATCGAGCTGATGGCGCCCGCGCTCGCGCACGACGGCGCCATCGTGGTCGACGCGACGCTCGGCATGGGCGGTCACTCCGAGGCGCTGCTGGAGCGGTTCCCCGGCATCCGGCTGATCGGCCTCGACCGTGACACCGACGCCCTCCGCATCGCCGGTCAGCGGCTCGAGCGTTTCGCCGACCGCGTCACCCTCGTCCACACGGTCTACGACGAGATCGGGCTGCACGCCCACGGCGCATCGGCCATCCTCATGGACCTCGGCGTCTCGTCCCTCCAGCTCGACGAGGCGGATCGCGGTTTCGCGTACTCCAAGGACGCTCCGCTCGACATGCGCATGGACCAGACGAAGGGCGTCACCGCCGCTGAGGTCCTCGCGACCTACAGCGAAGGCAACCTCCGCCGCATCTTCGAGCGCTACGGCGAAGAGAAGCTGGCAGCGCGCTATGCGCGGTTCATCGTGCAGGCTCGCGACGACAAGCCCCTCGTGCGATCGCAGGACCTCGTCGACCTGCTCCAGGCGGCGACACCGGCCGCAGCTCAGCGCGCGGGCCATCCGGCCAAGCGGGTGTTCCAGGCGCTGCGCATCGAGGTCAACTCCGAGCTCAGCGTGCTCGCCGATGCCATCCCCGCGGCGATGGACGCCCTGGCCGTCGGCGGCCGCATCGTCGTCATGAGCTATCAGTCGCTGGAGGATCGCCTCGTCAAGCAGGCGTTCGCGGCGGCATCCGCATCCACCGCCCCGGCCGGACTCCCCGTCGAGCTGCCGGAACACGCACCGCGGTTCCGCACGCTGACGAAGGGCGCCGAGCTTGCCAGCGAAGAAGAGAAGCAGCGCAACCCGCGTGCCATCCCGGTGCGCCTGCGCGCCGCCGAGCGATTGAGGGAGGCCGCATGAGCCGCGCCACCGCAGCAGCCGTGCTGCCGCAGACCCAGCCGCAGACGCCGAGTCCCGCACGACCAGGACGCAGACTCACCAGCGTCACGGCGCCGTCCCGCGCACGGCGTCCCAAGCTCGCCTACGCGCTCGTCGCCGTGTCGGGTGCGGCGTTGATCGCCGCCGCGCAGATCGGACTCTCGCTCGCGATCACCAACGACTCGTTCGTCCTCGCCGACCTGACGTCGCAGCAGCGCGAACTGGATCTTCAGGCCAGCGCCCTCCACGACGATCTCGCCGGCATCTCGTCGCCGCAGCTGCTGGCCACGAAGGCCGATCACCTCGGTCTCGTCGTGGCCGGCCCCGCGTCGTACCTGCGGCTGAGCGACTCCGCAGTGATCGGCGCGAACTCCGAGGCGAGCTGGAGCTCAACGGTGAATCCGACCGGAGCCGGCGCCGTGCACAACGCCCTCCTCGAGGATGACGCCAAGGAGGCCGCGGCCGAGGAGAAGGCCGACGCGAGCACGAAGAAGGACCCGGATCTGCCGCCGGCGATCACCGACGGCCTTCCCAGCCCCACCACCCGCTGATATCGACACGACCGCTGACAAGGACACGGAGAGAGCCGCATGACCACTCGAGCAACGCGCGGCCCGCGCCGCCGGACCGTCGTCGCCCTCGCCGTGATCCTCGCCGTCCTCTCGGCGTTCGTGGTGCGTCTGGTCGATATCCAGGTCGTGAGCGCCAACGACCACGTCGAGGACTCCCTGCACGTCGGTCAGCTCGGAAGCACTGACACCATCTACGGCGACCGGGGCTCGATCGTCGATCAGAACGGCATCACTCTCGCGTCGAGCGTGAAGGTCTACGACGCTCAGCTCAGCCCGAGTCTGATGCAGAAGCTCGAGGACGATGCCAAGAACCCGCCGAAGGTGCCGTGGGCAGAGGCGTCGGACAAGATCGCCGCGATCATCGGGCAGGACCCTGAGGAGCTCCGCTCCGCCGTCGCCGCGAACCTCGAGAAGGACGCGAGCTCGCAGTACTACCAGCTGGCGAACGGATTGAGCACCGAGAAGTACCTCGAGCTCCGTGACCTCGGCCTTCTCTACGTCTACGCCAAGCCGCGTGAGACCCGCGTCTATCCGAACGGCGCCGTCGCCGGGAACGTCGTCGGGTACATGAACTCGGCCGGCGAGGGCAAGGCGGGCATCGAGCAGATGGAGAGCAAGTGCCTCGCGCCGACGAGCGGTGAGCGCACGTACCTGCGCGGCAAGGACGGCGTGACGATTCCCGGAAGCGAGCGCACCGTGGATGCCGTCGACGGCGGCACGGTGCAGCTGACGATCAACAGCGACCTGAACTGGTATCTGCAGCAGATGATCGCCGAGGAGGCGCAGAAGCAGAAGGCGCAGTCGGGCACGGTCACCGTCGTCGAGATCAAGACGGGCAAGATCCGGGCGGCGGCCGAGTGGCCGGCGCTCGACCCGAACGATCTGGACGCCTCGTCCCCGGATGACTGGGGCACCAAGGTCTTCGGCAACACCTTCGAGCCCGGTTCGACATTCAAGGCCGTCACCTCAGCCGCCCTGCTCGACTCGGGTGCCGTCGACATGAACACGACGGTGACCGCAGCCGGGCACGAGAAGTTCCCCAACGGCGCCGTCATCAACGACGCCTTCGTGCACGGCGCCTACCAGTACACACTCGCCGGTGCCCTCATCGACTCGTCGAACGTCGCACTGTCGAAGTTCGGCACGATGGTCGACCCGCAGGTGCGTTACGACTACCTGAAGAAATTCGGGGTCGGGCAGAAGACCATCGACTTCCCCCGCGAGGCGACAGGTGTGATCCACCCGGTGTCCGAGTGGGACGCGCAGTCGCTCTACACCACGACCTTCGGGCAGCACTACACGGTCACCGCGCCCCAGCTGGCCAACGTCTACCAGGCGATCGGCAACGGCGGCGAGAAGATCGACCTCTCGCTCATCGAGTCGTGCACGTACGAAGACGGCACCGTCGTCACCCCTGACGCCCCCGGCCATGAGCAGATCATCAAGAAGAGCACGGCATCCCAGCTGCAGCGCATGCTCGAGAACGTCGCCGTACAGGGCGGCCTCGCCGATCAGATCAAGGTCCCCGGCTACCGCATCGGCATCAAGACCGGTACGGCAGAGATCTCCGACGGCAAGGGCGGACTCAAGAAGGGCGTCTACTACACGAGCATGGTCGGCATCGCTCCGATCGACGATCCGCAGTACGTCGTCGTCGTCACCCTCGACCAGCCGACTAGGATTACATCGTCCGCAGCCACCGCATCCGCCTTCCAGAAGGCCATGACGCAGGTCTTGAAGACCTACCGCGTCTCGCCCTCGACGGAGCCGATGGACGACCCGCTGCCCAAGTTCAAGTAGCCGGCTTCACGCCGCGCATGGAGATGTCATGATCGCCCTGTCGTTCGCCGAGATCGCATCCATCACCGGCGGCGATCTCCACCTCGCGGGCTCCGACGCCGCCGAGACCGTCGTGGACGGAGTCGTCGACACCGACTCGCGAAACATGAGCCAGGGCGGCATCTTCGTCGCCAAGCCCGGCGCCGAGACCGACGGGCACCGCTTCGTGGGGGCGGCCGTCGCGAACGGAGCACGTCTCGCCATCGTCGAGCACATGGTCGACGACGCGGTCTCGCAGATCGTCGTGGCGGATGTCGTCGAAGCGCTGGGAGCGCTGGCCAGCGCCGTCGTCGCGCGCGTTCGTGAGGGCGGGATGCTGAAGATCGTCGGCATCACCGGATCGAACGGCAAGACGACGACCAAGAACTTCCTCGCCCGCATCCTGCAGGACGACGGCGAGACCGTGTCGCCTATCAACTCGTACAACAACGAGGTCGGCGCTCCGGTGACGATGCTGCGCGTGACCGAGAACACGAAGTATCTCGTGAGCGAGTTCGGCGCGGCTGCGCCGGGGAGCATCGCCAAGCTCGCAGGCCTCGTCGAACCGGATGTCGCGGTCGTGCTCATGGTCGGAATGGCCCATGCCGGTGGATTCGGCGGGATCGAGGCCACGGCGAAGGCCAAGGCCGAGCTCGTCACGGCATCCCGCGCCGACGGCACGGCGGTGCTGAACGTCGATGACCCGCGGGTCGCGGCGATGGCCGATGCGGCCGAGAGCCGCGGGATGACCGTGCTCGGATTCGGGCAGAGCGAGACGGCAACGGTGCGAGCATCCGACGTGCAGGTCGCCGCAGACGGCACTCGAGCGACCATCACCGCAGACGGCCGGGATCTCCCGCTCCACCTGAAGGTGCTCGGCGCCCACCACATCAGCAACGCGCTGGCCGCGATCACGGCCGCCGGCGCTCTCGGCGTCTCCGCAGCCGACGCGATCGCGCGACTCGAGACCGTCGAGGTAGCCGAGCGGTGGCGGATGCAGCCGATGGGCAACGACCGCGTCCGGATCATCAACGACGCGTACAACGCCAGCCCTGATTCGATGGCCGCCGCCCTGCGAACGCTCGCCCAGATCACCGGTCCCGAAGAACGCACGGTCGCTGTCCTCGGTGCGATGAGCGAACTCGGTGAGACCGCGGGGGAGGAGCACGACAGGATCGGGCTGCTCGCCGTGCGGCTGAACATCAGACGCATCGTCGTCGTCGGTCCCGAAGCGCGTCGCCTGTACCTTTCTGCCGTCGGCGAGGGATCGTGGGACAGCGAAGCCATCCATCTGCCGGATCAGGATGCCGCTTTCGAGTACTTGAAGACCGAGCTGCGCGACGGCGATCGCGTGCTCGTGAAATCGTCCAATTCCGTCGGGCTCCGGCATCTCGGCGATCGTCTGGGAGAATTGTTCTCGTGAGATCACTCCTCATGGCGGCCGCCATATCGCTCGCCTTCACACTCTTCCTGACTCCCGTCTTCCTCCGGCTGTTCCGCCGCTGGGGCTGGGGGCAGGTCATCCGCACCCCCGAAGACATCGCGAACCCCAGTCACGGCGCAAAACGCGGCACCCCGACCATGGGCGGCGTCATCTTCATCGTCGGCACGATCGTCGGATACTTCACCGGCACGATCGCCGGGGGCAGCACGCCTTCGCTGTCGGCCATCCTCGTGCTCTGGCTGATGGTGGGCTTCGGCGCGGTCGGCTTCATCGACGACTACATGAAGGTGCGCTCACAGCGCAGCCTGGGGCTCTCCGGCTGGCGCAAGGTCATCGGCCAGCTCGTCGTCATGATCCCGTTCGGCGTCGTCGCTCTGAGCGCAGAGAACCAGTTCGGTCAGACCTTCGCCAGCGGCTACGTCTCGCTGTTCCGGGACATCACCTGGCTCAACCTGTTCGCGTTCGGTGTGATCATCGGTTGGATCCTGTATCTGGTCTGGATCGCGGTCATCGGCATCGCCACCTCCAACAGTGTGAACCTCACCGACGGACTCGACGGGCTCGCCGCTGGTGCCGGCGTCTTCGTCGTGAGCGCTTACAGCCTCATCGCGTTCTGGCAGTTCAAGCAGTCCTGTGCGGGAACCGGAGTCGCGCAGGACGCTTTGGACGCCTGCTACGAAGTGAGCGACCCGTTCAACCTCGCGATCGTCGCGGCATCGTTCGCCGCGGGACTCGTCGGGTTCCTGTGGTGGAACGCGCCCAAAGCCAAGGTGTTCATGGGCGACGTCGGCTCGATGGCGATCGGCGGTGTCATCACCGCCATGGCGATCCTCACCCGCACCGAACTGCTGCTCTTCGTGATCGCCGGCATCTTCGTGCTCTCGTCCGGCTCGGTGATCCTGCAGCGCACCTACTTCAAGCTCACCCGCGGCAAGCGGCTGTTCCTGATGAGCCCGTTCCACCACCACCTCGAGATGCGCGGCTGGCCCGAGGTGACGATCGTCGTGCGCCTGTGGATCATCGCCGGACTTCTCTCGGTGGCGGCGATCGGACTGTTCTACGTCGAATGGCTCACGCTGGCATGACTGGGTGCACGAAGTGACCGAACGACTGGATTCCCTCACCAGCTGGCATTCCGACTGGGCGGGCCTGCGGGTCGCCGTCCTCGGGATGTCTGTGACCGGCTTCTCGACCGCCGACACGCTCACCGAGCTCGGCGCCGAGGTCCTCGTTCTCTCCGAATCGGCCTCCGAGGAGTACGAACGGCTCGTGCCAGTCATCGGCGCCACCCTTGTTCTCGAGGCGCTCGACGCCGCGCCGAAGGAGCTCATCGACTTCGCGCCGGAGGTCGTCATCGCGTCCCCCGGGTTCGCCCCGTCGCATCCGCTGATCCGGTGGACGCAGGATGCCGGGATCCCGCTCTGGGGCGACGTCGAACTCGCCTGGCGTGTGCGCGACAAGGTCGTCCGCTCCGACGGCACCCCGGCTGACTGGGTGCTCATCACCGGCACCAACGGCAAGACCACGACCACACAACTCACCGCGACGCTCCTCGTCGAGGGCGGCCTGCGCGCAGCGCCGTGCGGCAACATCGGCATCCCCGTGCTGGATGCCGTGCGGGACCCGGCAGGGTTCGACGTCCTCGTGGTCGAGCTGTCGAGCCATCAGCTCTGGTACATCGGCCAGAGCGCGCCGGCCGGACAACTGGTGCCGCATTCCGCCGTGTGCCTGAACCTCGCCGACGACCACCTCGTCTGGCACGGCAGCGCCGACGCGTACCGCGCCGCGAAGGCGTTCGTGTACCGGAACACCCGTGTCGCCTGCGTGTACAACAAGGCCGACATCGCGACCCGCGAGATGGTCGAGGACGCCGACGTCATCGATGGCGCCCGCGCCATCGGCTTCGACCTCGGCGTGCCTGGTCCCAGCGACCTCGGGGTCGTCGACGGCATCCTCGCCGACCGCGCCTTCCTCGACGATCGTCGCAACAGCGCTCTCGAACTCACGACCATGGCCGACCTCGAGCGGGCCGGTCTGTCCGCTCCGCACATCGTGCAGAACATCCTCGCCGCAAGCGCGCTGGCACGCGCCCTCGGCACAGCGCCAGAGGCCATCGGCAGGGCGCTCGACGGGTTCCGCCTCGACGAGCACCGCATCCAGGTCGTCGCCCGTCACGCCGGCATCACCTGGGTGGATGACTCCAAGGCGACGAATCCGCACGCCGCGGCCTCGTCGCTGCGTGCCCACCCCGGCGCCGTGTGGATCGTCGGCGGCGATCTCAAGGGCGTCGATCTGTCGGATCTGGTTGCAGATGGCGGCCGCACAGCCAGCGCTGCACTGGTCATCGGCGTCGAGCGCGAAGCCATCCTCACCGCATTCACGCGACACGCGCCCGACGTGCCGGTGTATGAGGTTTCCACTGGTGAGACTGAAGACGTCATGACTCGGGTGGTGGAACTCGCCGCGGAGATCGCGACGGACGGGACCACAGTGCTGCTGGCCCCGGCCGCAGCATCCTTCGACCAGTTCACCGGCTACGCGGATCGTGGCCACCGCTTCGCCGACGCGGTGCGCACGTGGATCGACAGCACTGGGACCGACAGGGGGAGCGCCGATGACACAGGTGGCTCGCCCTCAGCGCACTGAATCACGGGGACTCGCCGCACGCGTCTCACTCGGCCGCATCTTCACGCCGCCGTCCAGCGAGTTCCTGCTCATCGCATCCACTGCGCTGCTTCTGACGGTCTTCGGGATCGTCATGGTCATCTCGGCGACCAGCGCGACGGAGTCCGGCGTCATGGACACGGCGCTGAAGCAGGCCATGTTCGCCGTCCTCGGCATCCCGCTGATGTTCCTGGTGAGCAGGCTGCCCATCGGCTTCCTGAAGAAGATGGCGTGGCCGGCGCTGATCCTCGCGACGCTGATGCAGTTGCTGGTCTTCACGCCTCTCGGCATCGAGGATGCCGGTAACCGCAACTGGATCGACCTCGGCTTCGTATCGATGCAGCCCTCCGAGTTCCTCAAGCTGGCCCTCGCGCTGTGGATCGCCTACGTGCTACTGCGCAAGCGCACACGGCTGGCCATCTGGCACCACGTGTTCATCCCCGTCGTCCCGGTCGCCGTGCTCGCGATCGGCACCGTCATCGCAGGCAACGATCTCGGCACGGCGATGGTTCTCGTGCTGATCCTGCTCGGCTGCCTGTTCTTCGCCGGGGTCAAGCTGCGGCTGTTCATCCTCCCCGTGCTTCTGGGCATCGTCGGCGTCATCGCTCTCGCTGTCGTCAGCCCCGACCGCATGCGCCGCATCACCGCCGTGTGCTCGGACATGAGCAACTACGAGCACGACTGCTATCAGTCCATCCACGCGGTGTGGGGGATGGCGAACGGCGGCATCTTCGGGCTCGGCCTCGGCAACTCGCAGGAGAAGTACGGCTGGCTGCCGGCAGCGGCGAACGACTTCGTGTTCGCCATCGTCGGCGAGGAGCTCGGTCTCATCGGCTGCGTCGTCGTCCTCGCGCTGTTCACGTTCTTCGCGGTCGGCGCCTTCCACATCATGCGGAAGACGAGCGACCCGTTCATCCGCGTCGCCACCGGTGGGATCACCGTCTGGATCCTCGGCCAGGCCCTCATCAACATCGGCGTCGTGATCGGCGTGTTCCCTGTCATGGGCGTGCCGCTGCCATTCATGTCGCAGGGCGGTACCGCCCTTCTCGCCGTGCTCCTCGCCTGCGGTGTCCTGTTGGCGTTCGCTCGCACGATTCCCGCAACTGAACGGGGTAGGGTCGCGAAGTGACCTCGTACCTTCTCGCCGGCGGAGGCACCGCCGGCCATGTGAACCCCCTGCTCGCCGTGGCCGACGGGCTGCGCGAGCGCGAGCCCGATGCTGCGGTCCTCGTCCTCGGTACGAAGGAGGGCTTGGAGGCGCGGCTGGTTCCCCAGCGCGGATACGAGTTGCTCATCGTCGACAAGGTGCCCTTCCCACGGCGCCCGAACAGGCAGGCCCTCGGGTTCCCCGCCCGGTTCGGACGTGCCGTGCGACAGGTGCGCCAGCACATCCGCGCACGTGACATCGACGTCGTGGTCGGCTTCGGCGGCTACGCGTCCGCTCCTGCTTACATCGCGGCGCGCCGCGAGAACGTGCCGTTCGTCGTCCACGAGGCGAACGCGCGACCGGGGCTCGCGAACAGGCTGGGAACCGGCGCTGCCGCAGGCGTGGGCGTCGCCTTCGCCGGAACCCCGCTCAAGAACAGCGAAGTGGTCGGCATGCCGTTGCGCCGCGAGATCGTCGCGCTCGACCGCGCTGCGCACAGGGCCGAGGCCGCCGAGGCGTTCGGGCTGGATGCCACGCGGCCGGTGCTCCTCGCGTTCGGAGGCTCGCTCGGCGCACAGCGACTCAACGAGGCTCTCGCCGACTCCTGGGGCGATGTGCTCGCCGCCGGCTGGCAGCTGCTGCACATCACAGGCGAGCGGAGCGAGCTCGTCGATCCGCAGGTCCCCGGGTACACGATGCGGCGGTACGTCGACCGCATGGATCTGGCGTTCTCACTGGCGGATCTCATCCTCTCCCGTGCGGGATCTGCGACCGTGAGCGAGATCAGCGCGCTCGGCATCCCCGCCGTGTACGTGCCCTACGCGGTCGGCAACGGCGAACAGCGGCTCAACGCGGCATCGGCGGTCGCCGCAGGCGCTGCGATCCTGCTCGACGATCGAACGTTCACGGGTGACACCGTGCGCGCAGACGTGATCCCGCTGCTCGCCGACCGCGACCGCATCTCCGCCATGGCCGCTGCCGCCGAGAACGTCGGCACCCGTACCGGAACCGAGAACGTCATCGCGATGATCGACCGCGCGCTCCGCGCCGGTGCTTGAGCACCGCGAATTAGGATGGATCCGACATGATCAGACCTGACCTCTCGCTCCCGATCCCCGAGTCGATCTCCGTCGCGCACTTCATCGGCATCGGCGGCTCAGGCATGAGCGGCCTGGCGAAGATGTTCCTCGACGCCGGCATCCGCGTCTCGGGATCCGACCGCGCCGACAGCGACAACCTCCGTGCCCTCGCCGCCGCCGGCGCGACCGTGCATGTCGGTCACGACGCCGCGTATCTGGGCGATGCCGACACCGTCGTGCACACCGGTGCGATCTGGCCCGAGAACCCCGAGTTCGTCACGGCCAAGGAACGCGGACTCCACGTGATCCACCGCTCCCAGGCGCTGCACTGGCTGATCGGCGGCCGCCGCCTCGTGTCGGTGGCAGGGGCCCACGGCAAGACGACGTCGACCGGCATGATCGTCACGGCGCTCCAGGCTCTCGGCGCAGACCCGAACTTCGTCAACGGCGGTGTCATCGAGCAGCTCGGCACGTCGAGCGCCTCCGGCGCCGACGAGCTCTTCATCGTCGAGGCGGATGAGTCCGATGGGACCTTCCTGCTCTACGACACCGCGATCGCCCTGATCACCAACGTCGACCCCGACCATCTGGATCACTTCGGATCGGACGAGGCCTTCCACGACGCCTTCATCCGCTTCGCCGACGCGGCAGGAGAGGCTGTCGTGATCTCGAGCGACGACCCCGGCGCCCTGCGCGTCAAAGCCGGGCTGTCGCACCCGAACGTGATCACCTTCGGCACGGCAGACGATGCCGATGTCCGGCTGACCGAGGTCGCGACCTCCGGCCCCGTCGCGGCCACCGTCACACGCGGCGACGACAGCGAGCGCATGCAGCTCGCCGTACCCGGCGTCCACAACGCCATCAACGCCGCTGGGGCAGTCGCGGTCCTGATGTCGCTCGGATACGACCTATCCGATGCGGTCCGCGCGGTGGAGGGGTTCTCCGGGACCGTTCGCCGATTCGAGCTGCACGGGGTGGAGCGAGGCGTGAGCGTCTTCGACGACTACGCGCACCACCCGACCGAGGTGAAGGCCGCCCTCGAGGCCGCACGCGGAGTCGTGGGGGACGGGCGCATCATCGCGATCCAGCAGCCGCACACGTACTCCCGCACGCAGCACATGTTCCGCGAGTTCGCCGAGGTCCTCGAGACATACGCGGATCACACCGTGATGCTCGATGTGTACGGCGCGCGTGAGGACCCGGTGCCCGGCGTGACCGGCGAGCTCGTCAGCGGCGCTTTCTCCGATCAGAGCAACGTTCACTACGTGCCCGACTGGCAGCAGGCTGCGGACTACACGGCATCCATCGCCCGAGACGGCGACTACGTCATCACTCTCGGATGCGGCAATGTCTACCTGATGATCCCGCAGGTGCTCGATTCGCTCCGACAGAGCGCAGAAGGCTGACCCGTGCGTCGCCCGGCCCCGCTTCCCACTGCGCCGGAGGAGGCGCAGCCCGCACCGGCGCGCCCCCGCCGTGGCGGTGAGCCGCGCGAGCCGGTCGAGCTGACACAGGCCTCTCCGACCGACGATGCGGATGCGACGGCGGAGCCCGAGTCGCTGGAGGGGCTCACCGCCCGTGACGTGTGGCGAGCGGCCCGTGCGCGCCGCAAGCGGCTGCGCGCGGAGATCCGCCGGTTCACGCAGCGCTCGCGCCGTCGCCGCATGATGTGGCTGGGTGCCCTCGGTGCCGTCGTGCTGCTCATCGCGGGCAGCGTGGTCGCCGCCTACAGCCCCCTGTTCGCCGTCGAGCGGATCACGGTCGCCGGGACATCGTCATTGGATGCCGCGACCGTCGAGGCCGCGCTGTCGGATCAGATCGGCCGCCCGCTCGCGCTCGTCGATGACAGCCAGGTCAAGGCCGCACTCATGGCCTTCCCGCTGATCGAGACGTACGCGCTCGAGGCCAAGCCGCCGCACGACCTCACGGTGCGCATCGTCGAGCGCACGCCGATCGGAGTCGTGAAGTCGGATGCGGGATACACGCTCGTGGACGCGGCAGGGGTGGCGCTATCGACCACAGAGCAGCCTCCGGAGGGTCAGCCCGTTCTGAACGTCGAAGGCGGGCCGGGCTCCGACGCGTTCGAGTCGGTCGGACTCGTGGTCAGGTCGCTTCCCGCCGAGGTGCGCACCACCCTGAGCGAGGTGTCGGCGAGCACACTCGATGACGTGACCCTCAAGCTGTCGACCGGGCTCACGGTCGTGTGGGGGAGCGCCGAGGACTCGGTGCTGAAGAGCGCGACGCTCAGCAGCATCCTCAAGGCGAAACCGGATGCTCGCAACGTGGATGTCTCGTCCGCTCAGGTCCCCGTCGTCGGCTGACCGTACACGAATGCGAGCGCCGGCACGGTGAAACGGGCGACACGCCCGTGTCGCTGCGCTCGCACGGCGAATCGACGCATACCTTCGATCAAGAGAACGCAATACCGGGAAATACTTTACACCTCTAGTTGAGGTTTAAGGTTCACATTCTTTCCAGGCTCGACAATCGGAGGCCGGCCATGAGCCAGAACCAGAACTACCTCGCCGTGATCAAGGTCGTCGGCGTCGGCGGTGGCGGCGTCAACGCCGTCAACCGCATGATCGAACTCGGCCTTCGCGGCGTCGAGTTCATCGCTGTCAACACCGACGCCCAGGCGCTGCTCATGAGCGACGCCGACGTCAAGCTCGACGTCGGACGCGAGCTCACCCGCGGCCTCGGCGCAGGCGCGGACCCCGAGGTCGGACGCCGTGCTGCCGAGGACCACGCCGAAGAGATCGAGCAGGCGCTGACCGGCGCCGACATGGTCTTCGTCACCGCCGGCGAGGGCGGCGGAACCGGCACCGGTGGTGCACCGGTCGTGGCACGCATCGCGAAGTCCATCGGCGCCCTCACCATCGGTGTGGTCACCAAGCCGTTCTCGTTCGAAGGTCGTCGTCGCCAGAGCCAGGCAGAGGCGGGCGTCGCGAAGCTGAAGGAAGAGGTCGACACCCTCATCGTCGTCCCGAACGACCGACTGCTCGAGATCAGCGACCGCGGCATCTCGATGATCGAGGCGTTCGCCACCGCAGACCAGGTCCTCCTCGCCGGCGTTCAGGGCATCACCGACCTCATCACGACGCCCGGTCTCATCAACCTCGACTTCGCCGACGTCAAGTCGGTCATGCAGGGTGCGGGATCCGCGCTCATGGGCATCGGCTCCGCACGCGGCGCCGACCGCGCCATCAAGGCCGCGGAGCTGGCTGTCGAGTCGCCGCTTCTCGAGGCATCCATCGAGGGTGCGCACGGCGTGCTGCTCTCGATCCAGGGTGGCTCGAACCTCGGCATCTTCGAGATCCACGACGCCGCCGACCTCGTCAAGGAGGCCGCGCACCCCGAGGCGAACATCATCTTCGGTACCGTCATCGACGACACGCTCGGCGACGAGGTCCGCGTCACGGTCATCGCCGCAGGCTTCGATGGCGGAGAGCCGTCGCTGCGTCTGGACCCGATGGTCGTCTCGCGTCCCGAGCCGGCCACGCTGCCAGAGGTGACGTTGTCGGACGACGAGGTGGAGGCGCCCAAGGCGAGCGAGCCGGCGGCGACGCAGCCGGCGCCGCGCATCCCGACCACGAGCCTCGAGCCGGCGTTCGCCGACGACGACATCGACATCCCCGAGTTCCTGAAGTAGGAGCGCGTTGACCGAGCTCGCCGAGCGGCTGTCCGCGATCGACGCACAGATCGCGGACGCCGCGCGCTCCGCCGGCCGGGATGCCGGAGACATCACCCGCATCGTCGTGACGAAGTTCCACCCGGCATCCCTCGTGCGCGACCTGCACGACCTCGGCGTCCGCGACGTCGGGGAGAATCGGCAACAGGAGCTCACGGCGAAGCGGGATGACCTCCACCTCGACGGCTTGCGCTGGCACTTCATCGGGCAGGCGCAGACGAACAAGGCCGGCGCCATCCGGCGCAGTGCTGACGTCGTCCACTCCGTGGACCGGGTGAAGCTCGCCGACGCGTTGCATCGTGCTGCTGAGCCGGGTGCTGCTCAACCGGCTGACCACGGCATCCTCGACGTGCTGGTCCAGGTGAACCTCACCGATGACCAGGGCAGAGGGGGAGTCGCACCGGATGCCGCGGAGCACCTCGCCGAGCACATCCTCACCCTTCCGTCCCTGCGACTGCGAGGACTCATGGGGGTCGCACCGCTCGATGAGGACCCCGCTCCCGCCTTCGCCCGTCTGGGGGAGATCTCCGAGCGCATCCGCAGGATCGCGCCTGAGGCCACCTGGATCTCCGCCGGGATGACCGGCGACTTCACCGAGGCGGTCGCGGCGGGTGCGACACACCTGCGGATCGGCTCCGCAATAACCGGACCCCGGCCTGACCGGGGTTAACCTCGAAACAGATCAGCCCACGTCGAACACGGAGGACACGATGGGAAACCCGCTGAAGAAGACCATGGTGTACTTGGGCCTCGCCGATGAGGAAGAGGCCTACGAAGAGCAGGCCGCTCCAGCGCCCGCCCGTGCTCACCGTGACCGTGATCGCGATCGTGACCAGGATGACGTGGCGCCCGCGCCCGTGACTCCGTTGCGCCGCCCCGTCGCCGTCAAGCAGCCCGCTGCCGGTGCGGTGAACGAGATCCTCACCGTGCACCCCAAGCAGTACCGCGACGCGCAGCTGATCGCTGAGAGCTTCCGCGAGGGCGTGCCGGTGATCATCAACCTGTCGCAGATGAGCGACGCCGACGCGCGACGCCTGATCGACTTCGCCAGCGGACTCTCCCTGGGCCTGTACGGACGCATCGAGCGGGTCACCAGCAAGGTGTTCCTGCTCTCGCCCGAGAACATCGCTGTCTCCGGTCACGGCGGCATCGCAAGCGCAGACCCGGAGTCCGCGGGCTTCGACCAGTCCTGAGTCGTGGCAGTAGTCTCCTGGATCGCATCGATCGTCCACCTGGTCCTGCTGATCTACATCTTCGTGCTGTTCGCGAGACTCATCCTCGACTACATTCCGCTCTTCAACCGCGGATGGCGTCCCAAGGGTGCCGGTCTCGTCGCGGCTGAGCTGGTCTACACGGTCACCGATCCACCTATTCGGCTGTTCCGACGCTTCATTCCTCCGTTGCGCATCGGCTCGCTGTCGCTGGATTTCGGGTTCACCTTCACCATGCTCGCCGTGCTGATCCTGATGGCTGTCGTGAGGCAGTTCATCTGATCGGGGACTATGCTTGCTCGGAGGTGCGCGCCCCGGGTTCGCGCCAATCAATACCGAGCCATGCTTCAGACACTGGCAACAGAACTCATCGAAAGAGGAGCCGAGAAAATGGCACTGACCCCGGATGACGTCGTCACCAAGCAGTTCCAGCACGTTCGATTCAAGGACGGCTTCGATCCGGACGAGGTCGATGACTTCCTGGACGAGATCGTCGTCGAGTGGCGCAAGGCCCTCGAGGAGAACGCCGAGCTGAAGGCGAAGCTCGCCGCATACGAGTCCGGAGAGAAGCCGGCCGCCGAGTCCAAGCCCGCTGAGCAGGCTCCCGCTCAGGTCGTCGACGAGGTTCCCGCGCCTGTGGCCGCAGCCCCCGCACCCGCCCTCGCGGCAGAGGTCGGCGCCGGTTCGACCACCGCCACCGCAGGCATCATCGAGCTCGCTCAGCGTCTGCACGACGAGCACGTCGCCGAGGGTGAGTCGAAGAAGAAGCAGCTCATCTCCGAGGCCGAGTCCGAGGTCGAGCGCATCCGCACCGAGGCTCAGGCCAAGCAGCGCGAGGAATCCGCACGACTCGAGCGCGAGCGCAACACGCTCGAGGCTCGCATCACCGAGCTCCGCAACTTCGAGCGCGACTACCGCACGCAGCTGCGCGGCTACATCGAGGGTCAGCTCCGCGACCTCGACGAGAAGTCGACGTCGACGGACTCGACGCCGGTTTCGGCTATCGGGCTGTAGGTCACCTCTTTGCCCGGACGTCGTCCCATTCGTCGGTCGGCGGCCGGCATCGTCGTCGCAGTTCTTGCGGCGCTGGTGCTGGCCGCCGATCAGTTTGTGAAGTACCTCACCGTCGAGCACCTGCCGCTTCAGGAGGTCGTTCCGGTCCTCGGTGACTTCCTGCAGCTGTACTTCATCCGCAACTCCGGTGCTGCATTCTCACTCGGCAGCGACGTGACGTGGATCTTCACGATCGCGCTCACCGTCGTCGCCGTGATCATCATCTGGAAGGCCACCGGCCTGAACTCGCGCATCTGGGCGATCGTGCTCGGCTGCCTGCTCGGCGGCGTTCTGGGCAACCTCACCGACCGGCTTCTTCGTGAGCCGGCGTTCGCTGTCGGTCACGTGGTCGACATGATCTCGATGCCCTGGATGATGCCGGCGATCTTCAATGTCGCCGACATCTTCATCGTGTGCGGCATGATCTCCGTCGCCCTGCTCGTGGTGCTCGGCATCCGTTTCGACGGCACACGTGAGAAGGACCACGTCGCAGCTGCAGAAGCAGAGGCCGTGGACGGCGGTGCAGAGGTCGTCGAGAAGGACGCCTGATCGTGGAATCTCGTTCGCTGCCCGTTCCTGACGGGCTCGACGGTGCACGGGTGGATGCCGCGCTGGCGAAGATGCTCGGTTTCTCACGAACTTTCGCGGCCGACGTCATCGCCGCCGGTGGTGTGCGACTCGACGGGGCCGTCCTCGACAAGTCCGACAAGCTCCGCGGTGGAGCCTGGCTCGACGTCGAATGGCAGCCCAAGCAGGAACCGACGATCATCCCCGTCGAGGTGCCCGACCTGGGCATCGTGTACGACGACGACGACATCGTCGTCATCGACAAACCGACGGGTGTGGCAGCGCATCCCTCGCTGGGCTGGGACGGACCCACGGTGCTCGGCGCCCTCGCCGGGGCAGGGTTCCGCATCGCGACCAGCGGCGCGGCTGAGCGAGCGGGCATCGTCCATCGACTGGATGTCGGCACGAGCGGTCTCATGGTCGTCGCGAAGAGCGAGTCCGCATACACGGCTCTGAAGCACGCCTTCAAGGAGCGGACGGTCGAGAAGATCTATCACGCGGTGGTGCAGGGGCATCCTGACCCCCTCAGCGGCACGATCGACGCGCCGATCGGCCGGCACCCGAACCATTCGTGGAAGTTCGCGGTCGTCCCTGATGGCAAGCCGTCGGTGACCCACTACGAGACCATCGAGGCGTTCCCCGGTGCATCGCTGCTGGAGATCCACCTCGAGACGGGGCGCACCCACCAGATCCGCGTGCACATGGCTGCCCACCGGCATCCCTGCGTCGGTGATCCGCTGTACGGGGCGGACCCGACGCTGTCCGCCAGACTCGGTCTCACGCGGCAGTGGCTGCACGCGCACCAGCTCGGGTTCACGCACCCGGCCACAGGGGAGTGGGTGCAGTTCGAGTCGCCCTACCCGGCGGACTTCGTGCACGCGCTCGATGTGCTGCGCGGGGACTGACGGGTCAGCAGGTCGCAGCGTCAGCAGATCACAGGGCGCTGTCGCGCGCCGCTGCCATCGCCCCGTCGAGGGTGCGGAGCAGGAACGCGACGAGCGCGGCGTCGTCGGCGAGGTCGTCGGCGGCGACGCTCACGAAGACCTCCTCGGCGAATGAGACCCACGCGCGCAATGCCATCCGCACGGCTCGGGTGTCTGGGGCGCCGAGGTCCCCGAATGCCTCCCGCAGGTGTTCCGCATTGACCGCTCGGGCCTCATCGACCAGCGCACGCACCGTCGGATCACCGCTCGCGGTGCCACGGACGAGTGACAGGAACGTGCCTCGGTGGTCGCGCACGAAGGTCGCGAAGCGCCGCAGCGTGTCGTCCATCCGCTCGCGCGGTGGCAGCTCAGGGCGCGGCGCGGTGGCCTGCAGCAGGCTGTCGCGCGCTGTCGTCACCACCGCACGATGCATGCCCTGCTTCGACTCGAAGTAATGGAACAGCAGCGCCCGCGAGACGCCGGCGCGGCGTGCCAGCTCGTCCATCGAAAGCTCGTCGAGCGGATGATCCGCCAGGAAGTTCACGCCGACGACGAGGAGCTGCGTGCGGCGGTCCTCCGGCGTCAATCGGCTACGGCGTTCGTCGGGCATCGAACCAGCCTATCGATCCGCGCGACATGCGCCGCTCGTATTGACTCTGAGTCAATGAGGGTTATGCTCGAACACGCGCCGCCGAAGACGACGGCCTGACATTGGAGGATCGATGAAGTTCCCGTCACTCACGAAGTCCCACGCCGGTCGTATCACGCTGGCAGCGGTGCCGGTCGGCGCTGTCGCAGCGCTCCTCCTCGGCGGCGTCGCTCAGGGTGCGGTCCCCGTCTCCTTCGCCGTGTCGGGCAGCCAGTTCCAGATCTCCGCCAGCCAGCTCGAAGGCACCGGCTTCTCGCAGTACGCCGGTGTCGCCACCGACTCGGAGGGCGGTGAGCACACGGTCGCGATCGCCAACATCAAGAGCGCGACGCTGAGCGACCTGTGCCAGTCCGTCGTCACCGAGACTCCGCTGGGCAAGGTCGGTGTGCTCATCAAGGCCGGCGGCGGTGACAAGCCAGCCAGTGCCTCCGACCTCCAGATCGGCATGACCGGTCTCGCAGGCGATGCTTCGTTCGGAAACATCCGCATCGGCGTCGACGCGTCGACCGTGACGACGGACGCCAAGGGCAGCGCGGGCGACTTCGCCCAGGACGCCGACACGGTGTCGATTGCGAACCTGCAGCAGACCGCGTGGAGCACGCAGGCCTCGGTGTTCACGCTGACCGGTATGACGCTCGAGCTGACTGACGGTTCGACCCCGTGCTTCTGACCGAGACGACCGCTGTGACGACTTCGCGACGATCGGCTCGCAGCCGCCTGCGCAAGTTCTCGGCGTGGCGTCGGGAGCGGCCCTTCGTCGGCGGGCTGCTGACCGTCGTCGCCGGGATCGAGATGTTCTTCTCCGGACAGCTCGACATCGGCCACCTGCACGTGCAGCTCGGCATCGAGGGCATGCAGGCGACGCTGATCCCCGTAGCGCTCGTCCTCCTCGGCATCCTCGCGGTCACGATGCCGGCGCATCACGTCTTCTACGGCGTCCTCTCTCTCGCGGTCGGGCTGTATGCGCTGATCGGGGTGAATCTGGGCGGCTTCCTGATCGGGACGATCCTCGCCTGCGTGGGCGGTGTGCTGGTCGTCGCGTGGATGACGCCAGAAGCGAAGGCTGCGGCCAAGGCGCGCAGCGCGGCGCGACAGGAGGCAGCAGAGGGGAGCGCCGAATGACATCCCGCAGACTGCGCGCCGGCGCCGTGATCGCGGCCCTGCTCATCACCGCACCTCTCGTCGTGAACGCGGCCCCCGCGCCGCGGCACACGGGATTCTGCGACTCGTTCCTGTCGTTCCTGTGCCCCAAGGAGGACCCGGCGCCGGGCGAGACCACGCCACCGCCGACACCCGGCGTGCCGGACGTCCCCGGAGTGGTGGATGAACTCGTCCCGGATGCCGACGCCCCCGCCGAACCGGGTGAGGAGACGCCCGACGCCGAGACGACTCCTGTTCCCGCGCCTGTGGACGACGGTGCACCGGTCTTCGCCGGCATCCCTGCGTCGATGGGCGCCGGCGGTCTGTCCTTCACCGGCCTTCGCGGTATCAGCATCGTCAGCGTCCCGACCGTGAACGGGGACTCAGTGCGCGCGTTGAAGATCGAGGCGGACTCCATCACGATCACCGGCTTCTCGCTCACCGTTCGCCCTCCGGACGGTCCAGGGCTGGTGACGACGGCCGACACCATGTCCCTCAAGGGCAATGTGTCGGTGTACCTCGGATCCGTCACCGCGACCACGATCGGTGGCGAGGGGCTCACGCTGGGCCTCGACACTCCACCGCCTCTCGGCGATGTGGAGCCGGGCCTGCTGAAGGTCTCGATGGGGCTCGTCGGCACGATCGCGGACTCGATCCAGTACACGAACACCGATCAGAACATCGTCGCTGCGAAGTAGCGGGTGCGGCTGCCGGCGGCATCCGGCACACTGTCGCCATGAGCATCCAGGTGCGTCCGGCCACAGAGTTCGACGACGTCGCGGCGATCGTCGGGCCGAAGAAGCCGACATCGAACGTGTGCTTCTGCCTGAGCTACCGACTGGGCTCGAAGGAGAACAACGCACTCCGCGGTCCCGAGCGAGCCGAACGCGTTCGAGAGCTGTGTCGACTGGATCCGCCGCCTGGGGTCGTCGCGTACCTCGGCGAGGAACCGGTCGGCTGGGCGGCGCTGCAGCCGCGGCGGAGCACGAGCTTCGCGACCAGCAGGCGGATCCCGCACATCGATGACCTCGACGTCTGGTCGCTCTGGTGTCTGCGGGTGCGACCGGGGCACCGGAAGCAGGGCATCATGCACGAGCTCGTGCGCGGCGCTGTCGAGTACGCCACGAAGCGCGGCGCACCTGCGGTCGAGGCGTACCCGGTCGACAACCGAGGCGAGAAAGTCGACATGACGATGATGTACGTCGGCACGAAGTCACTGTTCGAGAAGGCCGGCTTCGCCCAGGCATCCGAGACGCAGTCCACGCTCGATGGCTTTCCTCGCGTGCTCATGCGGCTCGACCTGCGAAAGAAATCGTGAACCGGACTCGGCGCCGTGCTCATTCGCTCGCGCGGCACTTCTTGGCACGCGCTGCAACGATATCTACAGCGTTTGCGAGCAAGTGCAGCGCGAACGGAGCGGGTAGTCCAGTTGGGTGAGGGACGCGCATGCTCGCCGGGCGCCGGTGTCCGGGCCCCGACGTAGACTCGAACACGTGGCATCCGACTCCTTCGTTCACCTTCACGTTCACAGCGAATACTCGATGCTGGACGGTGCCGCGAAGATCAATGCGATGACCCAGGCGGCCGCAGATTACGGCATGCCGGCCATCGCGGTCACCGACCACGGCAACACCTTCGCGGCCTTCGAGTTCTACAACGCGGCGCGCAACGCCGGCGTGAAGCCGATCATCGGGCTCGAGGCCTATGTGACCCCCGGTACCCATCGCAGCGACAAGACGCGAGTCGCATGGGGCTCGCCGGACCAGAAGAGCGACGACGTCTCCGGTTCCGGCGCCTACACCCACACGACGATGTGGAGTCAGAGCACCGAGGGCATGCACAACCTGTTCCGGTTGAGCTCGCTGTCGAGTCTCGAAGGCTACTACTTCAAGCCGCGCATGGACCGCGAACTGCTCCAGAAGTACTCCAAGGGCTTGATCGCGACCACAGGCTGCCCGTCGGGCGAGATCCAGACGCGTCTGCGACTCGGGCAGTACGACGCGGCGCGCGCGGCCGCGGCCGAGTTCCAGGACATCTTCGGCAAGGAGAACTACTTCGCCGAGATCATGGACCACGGGCTGCCGATCGAGCGGCGCGTGATCAATGATCTGTTGAAGATCTCCAAGGATCTGAACATCCCGCTGGTGGCGACGAACGACTCGCACTACACGCATCAGCACGAAGCCGATGCCCACGCAGCGCTGCTGTGCGTGCAGTCGGGGTCGACCATGGACGACCCGAACCGGTTCAAGTTCGACGGCGACGGTTACTACATCAAGACGGCGCAGGAGATGCGCCAGATGTTCCGTGACCATCCAGAGGCGTGCGACAACACGCTGCTGATCGCCGAGCGGTGCGAGGTCGAGTTCAACACCTCGGCGAACTACATGCCCCGGTTCCCGGTGCCAGACGGCGAGACCGAGGACAGTTGGCTCATCAAGGAGGTCGAGGCGGGCCTGCACTACCGGTACCCGAACGGCATCCCCGACAGGGTGCGCAAGCAGGCAGAGTACGAGACCGGAATCATCCTGCAGATGGGATTCCCCGGGTACTTCCTCGTCGTGGCCGACTTCATCAACTGGGCGAAGGACAACGGCATCCGCGTCGGTCCTGGTCGTGGTTCCGGCGCAGGATCCATGGTCGCGTACGCCATGAAGATCACCGACCTCGACCCGCTCGAGCACGGACTGATCTTCGAGCGATTCCTGAACCCCGACCGCGTCTCGATGCCCGACTTCGACGTCGACTTCGACGATCGTCGCCGTGGCGAGGTCATCGACTACGTGACCGAGAAGTACGGCTCCGAGCGCGTGGCTCAGATCGTCACCTACGGCACGATCAAGTCGAAGCAGGCACTGAAGGATGCCGGACGCGTGCTGGGCTTCCCCTTCAGCATGGGCGAGCGGCTGACCAAGGCCATGCCACCGCCCGTGATGGGCAAGGACATGCCCCTGGACGGAATGTTCGACTCCGCCCACGCGCGGTACAAGGAGGCCAGCGAGTTCCGCGCCCTCATCGAGACCGACCCCGAGGCGAAGACGGTCTTCGACCGCGCGCTGGGTCTCGAAGGTCTGAAGCGCCAGTGGGGTGTGCACGCGGCCGGCGTGATCATGTCGTCCGAGCCGCTGCTCGACATCATCCCGATCATGAAGCGCGAGCAGGACGGCCAGATCGTCACGCAGTTCGACTACCCGTCGTGCGAGTCGCTCGGCCTGATCAAGATGGACTTCCTGGGGCTCCGCAACCTCACGATCATCTCCGATGCGCTCGACAACATCCGCATGAACCGTGGCGAGGAGGTCGACCTCGAACACCTGGAACTCGACGATCGGCCGTCCTACGATCTGCTCTCGCGCGGTGACTCACTGGGCGTTTTCCAGCTCGACGGCGGTCCGATGCGCTCACTGATGCGGCTCATGAAGCCAGACAACTTCGGTGACATCTCGGCCCTCATCGCTCTGTACCGACCCGGCCCGATGGGTGCCAATTCGCACACCAACTACGCACTGCGCAAGAACGGCCTGCAGCCGATCACGCCTATCCATCCCGAGCTCGAAGAACCGCTGAAGGACATCCTCGAGGAGTCGTACGGCCTCATCATCTACCAGGAGCAGGTGATGGCGATCGCGCAGAAGGTCGCGGGGTTCACCCTCGGCCAGGCAGATATTCTGCGCCGAGCGATGGGCAAGAAGAAGAAGTCAGAGCTCGACAAGCAGTACGAGGGCTTCTCCGGCGGCATGAAGGAGCGCGGCTACGGCGAGGCCGCGGTCAAGGCCCTGTGGGACATCCTGCTGCCCTTCTCGGACTACGCCTTCAACAAAGCCCACTCCGCCGCGTACGGACTCGTGTCGTACTGGACCGCCTATCTGAAGTCGCACTACCCCGCCGAGTACATGGCGGCGCTGCTCACCAGCGTCGGCGACTCCAAGGACAAGATGGCGATCTACCTGAACGAGTGCCGCCGCATGGGCATCAGAGTGCTGCCGCCGGACGTTCGCGAATCGATCAACTTCTTCGCCGCCGTCGGTGAGGACATCCGCTTCGGCCTCGGCGCCGTGCGGAACGTCGGCAGCAACGTCGTCGACGGCATCGTCGGCGCGCGCGAGAAGGAGAACTTCGACTCCTTCCACGACTTCCTGAAGAAGGTCCCGCTGCACGTCTCGAACAAGCGCACCGTCGAGTCGCTGATCAAGGCCGGTGCGTTCGACTCGATGGGCGACACCCGGCGTGCGCTCATGGAGATCCACGAGGATGCCACAGAGGCCGCAGTCGACCAGAAGCGCAACGAGGCCCAGGGCGCGATCGGCTTCGACTTCGACAGCCTCTACGACGCGCACGAGGAGGCACCGCCGGCGAAGGTGCCCGAGCGCCCGGAGTGGACCAAGAAGGACAAGCTCGCCTTCGAGCGCGAGATGCTCGGCCTGTACGTCTCCGACCACCCGCTCGCCGGTCTCGAGGTGCCACTCGCCAAGCACGCGTCGATCTCGATCCACAACCTGCTCGCATCGGAAGACCTGCAGGACGGCGATCAGGTCACCGTCGCCGGCCTCGTCACCAGCGTGCAGCACCGCGTGGCGAAGGCCAGCGGCAACCCGTACGGCATGATCACCGTCGAGGATTTCAACGGCGAGGTGACGGTCATGTTCATGGGCAAGACCTACACCGAGTTCCAGCACGTGCTGCAGCAGGACGCCATCCTCGCGGTGCGCGGTCGGGTCTCCCGACGAGACGACGGCCTGAACCTGCATGCGCAGTCGGCGTTCGCTCCGGACGTCGGATCGTTCGATGCGGCAGGTCCCCTGTCGCTGGTGCTCGCCGAGCAGCGCGCCACCGAGAACGTGATGAACGACCTCGCCGACGTGCTGCGGCGGCACAACGGCGACACGGAGGTCGTGCTGCGAGTGCACCGCGGGCAGACCGCCAAGGTGTTCGACGTCCCGATGCCCGTGAAGGTCTCTGCAGACCTGTTCGGAGACCTCAAGTCGTTGCTCGGGCCCACCTGTCTCGGGTGAGTCGGGTCGGTCGAGCAGGGCAGGTCTGCCCCGAGTGAGACCCGGCGGCCTCGGGTAGGGTAGGGACTCATGAGTACGGACGCACCTGAAGAGCTTTTCTCCGAGGACGAAGGCGTGCTTTACGCCGAACAGGTCACGCCACAGCACGGGATCCTCGGATTCACACTGCGTGAGCTGCTCATCGTCGGGGCATGGCTGATCGCGTTCGCGACGTCCTTCTTCCCAATCGGTCAGGGCTCGTCGCTCTGGGCTCAGGGGATCACCTGGCTGCTCCCGCTCGGTATGCCGACCGCCGCCGTCTTCCTCATCGTGCTCCGGCGTTTCTCGCCCGACGGAATCCGCAGAGTCGGCTCTCTGGGGATCGACCAGTTCGCGTCCGTCGCGTTCGCGGTCGGTGCGATCTGGTGGATCCAGACGACGTGGGCCTACCTCGCGGCATCGATGCAGGCCGGATCGGCGATGACTGCCTGGGTGCCGTGGGTGCAGCTCGCCGCGCTGCTCGTGCTCGTCGTCCTCACCGTGTTCGCACCGTTCATCCCCGGCATCCGCGACGACTTCCGCGGTCGCCTCATCACGCTCGCCCACCGCAGCGCCAACCCCGTGCGCCCCGTCGTCGCCCAGCCCCGTGCCGAGCGCGTCCAGCCGGTGTCGGAGCCAGCCGTCGCCGGCGGCGACGACACGGCCGGCGAAACGCCCGGCGCAGAGCTGCTCGACGCCGAGACATCCAGCGCCGAGAACTCGAGCGCCGATGAAGACCACATCGATGACACGACCCACGAGACCGTGACGCAGCCCGCTGCCGAGAGCATCCCGCTCAGCGATCACGCCTCAGGCGGAGAGCTCGGGGCCGTGCCCGAGCTCGATGACGACTACGTCCCCGGGTATCTGCGCTCTTCGCAGGGCGAGACGGAAACTGTCGACGCCGCCACTGCAGATGAGCCGTTCCAGCCGTTCTGGGCATTGGCGCCCACCGAGCGCGACGTCTTCGACGAACGAGGCGAGTCGCTGTTCCGCATCGGCCCCGATGCGTGGGCTCTCGTCATCGAGGACCGCGGCGGAGCGTACGTCGTGCGCCACGACGACGGACGCATCGGCTATCTGCACGATATCGCTGACATCACGAGGGGCTGACGTGCGCACCATCGATCTGCGAGGGCAGGAGCTCTCGCCGGCGGACATGCTCGCCGCCGTTCCGCGCGCCGCTCAGGCGCGCGCCGAAGCACTCGAGACCGCGGCGCGGATCGTCGACGACGTCCGCACCGGGGGAGAGACCGCTCTTCGGGCCCAGGCCGGCGAGTTCGACCGTGTGTCGGGGCACGAGATCCGGGTGCCGGCGAGCCACATCCAGGATGCCGTCAGCGCTCTCGCACCCGAGATCCGCGCGGCGCTGGAAGAGGCGATCCGTCGGGTTCGTCAGGCATCCGCCGCTCAGGTGCCCGAGACCCGAGTGACCCGGATCGGTGACGGCGCGCTCATCACGCAGCGGTGGCAGCCGGTGAGTCGCGTCGGCGTCTACATTCCCGGCGGCAAAGCGGTGTACCCGTCCAGTGTGATCATGAATGTGGTGCCGGCGCAGGTCGCCGGCGTCCAACAGATCGCCCTGGCCTCACCCGCGCAGGAGGACCAGAACGGGCGCATTCACCCCGTGATCCTCGCGGCCGCCGGTCTGCTCGGCATCACCGAGGTGTACGCCATGGGCGGCGCCGGGGCCATCGGGGCGTTCGCTCACGGGGTCGCCGGCCTCGGGCTCGATCCGGTCGATGTCGTCTCCGGCCCTGGCAACAACTACGTCGCCTCCGCGAAGCGTGCCGTCGCCGGCGTCGTCGGCACGGACTCGGAAGCAGGTGCGACCGAGATCCTGATCGTCGCAGACAGCTCAGCGGATGCTCGGCTCATCGCAGCCGACCTCGTGAGCCAGGCCGAGCACGACGAGCAGGCGTCCGCTGTTCTCGTCACCGACGACGAAGCCCTCGCCGAGCGCGTCGCCGTCGAGGTCGCCGGTTTCGCGGCATCCACGAAGCACGCCGAGCGCGTCAGCGTCTCGCTGGCCGGAGAGCAGTCGGCGATCGTCCTCGTGGACGACCGCGCCATGGCCGCCGCGTTCAGCAACGCGTACGCCCCCGAGCACCTCGAACTGCACCTGGAAGATGCGAGTGAGGCGGCATCCGACTTCACCAGCGCCGGCGCCATCTTCGTCGGCGACCAGACCCCGGTGAGCCTCGGCGACTACATGGCCGGCAGCAACCACGTCCTGCCGACCGGCGGACAGGCGCGGTACGCGCCCGGTCTCGGCGCCTACACGTTCCTCCGCCCGCAGCAGATCATCTCGTACGATCACGCGGCCCTCGCCGCGGTGCGCGAGGGCGTCGTGGCGCTGGCCAACACCGAGGTCCTGCCCGCCCACGGCGAGGCCATCGAAGCGCGCTTCCAGGAACCGGGAGAGCGAACGACTACGCTGTAACACCATGCACTGCCCGTTCTGCCGCCACCCCGATTCCCGCGTGATCGATTCGCGCACCAGCGATGACGGGCTGTCGATCCGCAGGCGCAGGCAATGTCCGGAATGCGGTGGACGCTTCACCACCACCGAGACCGCGAGCCTGAACGTGATCAAGCGCTCCGGCGTCATGGAGCCGTTCAGCCGCGAGAAGGTCATCGCCGGTGTCCGCAAGGCCTGCCAGGGGCGCCCGGTCACCGAAGCCGACTTCGCGATCCTCGCGCAGCGCGTCGAGGAGGCCGTGCGTCAGACCGGCGTCTCCCAGCTCGATGCCAACGAGATCGGGCTCGCGATCCTCGGTCCGCTCCGCGATCTCGACGAGGTCGCCTACCTCCGGTTCGCGAGCGTCTACCAGGCGTTCGACTCGCTCGAGGATTTCGAGAGCGCGATCACCGATCTGCGCGCCGACCACGCCGGGGCAGAGCCGAAGAGCGCCGACCGGTAATCTGGCAGGGATGTATCCCCTCCTCTTCCGCGCCGTCCTGTCGCGCTTCGACCCCGAGTTCGCTCACCACGCCGGCATGGCCGTGATCCGGGTTCTCGGCGTCCCGCCGTTCTCCTGGGCGACCCGCGCGCTGTGCGCGCCCGCCTCCGGTCATCAGGTGTCGGCGCTGGGGCTCACGTTCGACTCGCCCTTCGGCGTCGCGGCCGGGTTCGACAAGAACGCCGTCGGTGTCCGAGGCCTCGCCGCGCTCGGCTTCGGGCATGTGGAGATCGGAACGGTCACCGCGATCCCGCAGGACGGCAATCCGAAGCCGCGGCTGTTCCGCCTCGTGCCCGATCGAGCGGTGATCAACCGGATGGGCTTCAACAACGCCGGTGCGGACGCTGCCGCGAAGCGTCTCGCGAAGCTGCGCCGCCGGCGCCCGAAGACCGTGATCGGCGTGAACATCGGGAAGAGCCGCGTGGTCGACGTCGAGAACGCCACGGCGGACTACGTCGAGAGCGCCACGAAGCTCGCACCGCTTGCGGACTACCTCGCCGTCAACGTGTCCTCTCCGAACACGCCAGGCCTGCGCGGTCTGCAAGCCGTCGAGACGCTCGCGCCGCTGCTGCGCGCCGTGAAGGATGCCGCCGGGTCCACGCCGCTGCTCGTCAAGATCGCTCCCGACCTTCCGGACGAGGAGATCGCGGCGATCGGGCGTCTCGCCGTGGCCGAAGGCCTCGACGGCATCATCGCGCACAACACCACGATCGGTCGCGACGGCCTGAAAACGGACGCTTCGGTCGTCGATGCCGCCGGCGCAGGCGGGCTGTCGGGCGCACCACTGCGTGAGCGCTCGATGGAGGTGCTGCGCGTCGTCCGCGAAGCGGTGCCGAGCGACTTCTGCGTGATCTCGGTCGGGGGAGTCGAGACGGCATCCGACGTCGACGAACGACTGGATGCCGGCGCGACACTCGTCCAGGGCTACACGGCGTTCCTGTACCGCGGTCCGTTCTGGGCGCGGCAGATCAACCGCGGGCTCAAGCGGGGCGCTGTCCGCGCTTGACCTGCGGCTTGGGCAGGCGCATGAAGCGCATCTGCAGCGAACGCATCGCCGCATACCAGCCGAGGCCCTTCTCGAGCCGTTCCTTGCCGAACTTCGCAGCGGCCTTCTTCTTCACCCTGGCGCCGAGCACGACCATGTCGATCACGGCGAGGATGATGAAGATCCACAGGCCGACGAATGCGTAGAACGAGAACGTGGGGTCCGGGACGAGCGAGACGAGGATGACGATGACCATCAGAGCCATCACCCACTCGGACAGGTGCCAGCCGGCGTCCACGTAGTCCCGCACCCAGCGGCGCTGCGGACCCTTGTCGCGCGGCGGCAGGTACTTGTCGTCACCAGCGGCCATTCCGGCCTGAGCGCGCTCGCGCTGCTCGCGCAACTGGGCACGCGCGGCGGCCTTCGCCTCTTTGGTGTCTGCCACCAGAGGGCGGCGGCGAGCAGCGACCTGCTCGGCGCGGCTCGGAGTCGGCCGTCCCTTGCCGACGCCCGGCTTCTCGGCGGACTCGTCGTTCGGCGATGGGGTGGAAGCGGCCACGGGACTCCTCGGCTCAAAATCGGGTGAAGCCTTAAGATTACTCGCATGACCTCCGAGCCGAGCGACACCGTGCCTCCCACCGCTGATCCCGCCGTCGAATCCGCCGTCGCAGAAGCCGTGGCGACCGGCATCCCGAGTGCTCTGGCCGACCTCGGCGACCTCGTCCGGATTCCCGGCATCGCATGGCCCTCCTTCGACCAGACGCAGCTCCAGCGGAGCGCAGAGCGTGTGGCGCAGCTCGCCGAGGGCACCGGGGTCTTCGACGAGGTGCGCGTGCTTCGCGCGGCGATCCCCGGTACCGATGAGTTCGGTCAGCCCGCTGTGCTCGCCACTCGTGCGGCGCGAGGCGGCAAGCCGACGATCCTGCTCTACGCGCACCACGACGTTCAGCCTCCCGGCGACGACGCGCTTTGGGAGACCCCGCCGTTCGAGCCCACCGTCCGCGACGGCCGTCTCTATGGCCGTGGAGCCGCGGACGACAAGGCGGGCATCATGACCCACATCGCGTCGCTGCGCGCCGTCCGCGAGGCTCTCGGTGACGACCTCGACCTCGGCGTCTCGCTCTTCATCGAGGGGGAGGAGGAGTACGGGTCCCGCTCGTTCGCGCAGTTCCTCAGCGACAACGCCGACGCCCTGCGGGCCGATGCCATCGTCGTCGCCGACTCGGGCAACTGGGATTCCACGACGCCCGGTCTCACGGTTTCGCTGCGAGGCAACGCGCGCTTCACCTTGAAGGTCAGGACGCTCGACCACGCCTCGCACTCCGGAATGTTCGGCGGCGCCGTCCCCGACGCCATGATGGCCACCGTCCGGCTGCTGTCCACGCTGTGGGATGAAGAGGGCGTTGTCGCCGTCGAGGGCATGACCGAGCGCGAAGCGCCGACGCCGGAGTACACCGAGGACACGCTGCGCGACGAGGCAGGACTGCTCCCTGGCAGCTCGCCCATCGGGCGCGACAGCATCCTCAGCCGGATCTGGAACAAGCCGTCCGTCACGGTCATCGGCATCGACGCGACCAGTGTGGCATCCGCATCCAACACGCTCCTCCCGGAGGTGACCGTCGTCATCAGTGCACGTGTCGCTCCGGGGCAGACCGGGGAAGAGGCGTACGCAGCCCTGGAGAAGCACCTCCGCGCACATGCGCCGTTCGGCGCTGAGCTCACGTTCTCGGACGCGGATCTCGGCAACGGATTCCTCGTCGACACGAGCGGATGGGCAGTCGGGCTCGCTCGCCAGGCGATGGCGGACGGATACGGGGTCGAGCCCGTCGATCTCGGGGTCGGCGGATCGATCCCGTTCATCGCAGACCTCGTCAGGGAGTTCCCCGAAGCGCAGATCCTCGTCACGGGTGTCGAGGACCCGCACTCGCGCGCGCACAGCCCGAACGAGTCCCTGCACCTGGACACGTTCCGCCACGCCATCGGCACCGAGGCGCTGCTGCTGACGCGAATGAATGCCGTCACGCGCTGACCGGCCCCTATCCGGGCCTCGGCGGTAGAATCGCAGTACCAGTCGTGCGCATGCGCGACGAGTCACAAGGAGCGACATGAGCGACACCACCATCACTTCAGAGACCCAGACCGCCCACGGCGTCACCCTCACCGGCGCGGCCGCGACCAAGGTGAAGAACCTGCTCGAGCAGGAGGGCCGCGACGACCTCCGTCTGCGCGTCGCCGTGCAGCCGGGTGGATGCTCTGGACTCATCTACCAGCTCTACTTCGACGAGCGCTACCTGGACGGCGACGAGACCGTCGAGTTCGACGGCGTCGAGGTCATCGTCGACAACATGAGCGTGCCGTACCTGGATGGCGCGTCCATCGATTTCAAGGACACGATCTCGGAGCAGGGCTTCACGATCGACAACCCGAACGCGGCCGGCAGCTGCGCCTGCGGCGACAGCTTCCACTGAACGACAGCCGTGTCCAGCCTGCGTGGTTGGCATGAATCAGGTGTGAGGTTGCCCTAGACTGGGGTAGCCCTGTCCGCGATCTTGAAAGGTGTATCGTGCCTTCGAAACGCCGCCTTCGTTGGGTCGCAGTTCCCGTGGGAATTGCGGCAGCCGTGGCCCTGGCGGGATGTTCTCCCACCGAGCTGCACGGATTCCTCCCGGGCTTCGTGGAAGACGGCACCGCCGCCACGAACCAGACCGACCGTGTCGCGTCGCTCTGGGTCAACTCGTGGATCGTGCTTCTCGCGGTCGGCGTGATCACCTGGGGCCTGATGGGCTGGGCTGCGATCGCCTACCGTCGCCGCAAGGGGCAGACCGGTCTTCCGGTCCAGATGCGCTACAACATGCCCATCGAGATCTTCTACACGGTGATCCCGCTGATCCTCGTGATGGGAATGTTCTTCTTCACCGCTCGCGACCAGGCGGAGATCGAGACCCAGTGGGGCGACGACGCCGACGTCGAGATCACCGCGATCGGCAAGCAGTGGGCGTTCGACTTCATGTACGCCGGCGAAGACGACGACCTGTCCGACGCCGTGTGGACCATGGGGATCCAGGCGCAGCCTGACGCTCAGGGCAACGTCGACAAGGAAGAGCTGCCCACGCTGGTGCTCCCGGTCGACCAGAAGGTGCACATCAGCCTGCAGTCGCGCGATGTCATCCACTCGTTCTGGATCATCGACTTCCTCTACAAGAAGGACATGTACATCGGGAAGGACAACTCCTGGTCCTTCATCCCGACCCGTGTCGGCGAGTACGACGGCAAGTGCGCCGAACTCTGCGGCGAGTACCACTCGATGATGCTCTTCAACGTCAAGGTGGTCGAGCAGGACGAGTACGACGCTTACCTCGAGACGCTCCGCGACGAGGGCAACACCGGCGACATCAACAACGCCTACGACCGCCTCGGCAACCTGCCCGGTACGGGCGCGCCTGGGACGGACTCCGAGGAAGAGGGAGAGTAATCCTCATGACTACCACTGAGGCACCCGGCCAGACCGCTGGCGCTCGCCCCACCGCGATCCCGGCCCGTCAGGCCGCGCTGCTCAGCTCGTCCCGTACGGAGCAGAAGGGCAACATCGTCGTCAAGTGGCTGACCTCCACTGACCACAAGACCATCGGGTACATGTACCTGATCACCTCGGTGCTGTTCTTCCTGCTCGGCGGTGTGATGGCGCTCGTCATCCGTGCTGAGCTGTTCGCCCCCGGGATGCAGATCGTCCCGACCAAGGAGCAGTACAACCAGCTGTTCACGATGCACGGCACGATCATGCTGCTAATGTTCGCGACGCCGTTGTTCGCCGGATTCGCGAACGCGATCCTCCCGCTGCAGCTCGGCGCACCGGACGTCGCGTTCCCGCGACTGAACGCCTTCGCATTCTGGCTGTTCGGGTTCGGTTCGATCATCGCCGTCGCCGGCTTCCTCACCCCGCAGGGTGCCGCGGCCTTCGGATGGTTCGCCTACCAGCCGCTCGCCAACGCCTCGTTCTCGCCGGGTGCCGGTGGAAACCTGTGGATGGTCGGACTCGGCATGTCCGGTTTCGGCACGATCCTCGGTGCGGTGAACTTCATCACCACGATCATCACCATGCGTGCACCGGGTATGACGATGTGGCGCATGCCGATCTTCTCGTGGAACACGCTGATCACCAGCCTCCTCATCCTGATGGCCTTCCCCGTGCTGGCCGCGGCGATCTTCGCCGCCGCAGCGGACCGCATCCTCGGCGCTCACGTTTACGACCCGGCGAACGGCGGTGTGCTGCTGTGGCAGCACCTGTTCTGGTTCTTCGGCCACCCGGAGGTGTACATCATCGCGCTGCCGTTCTTCGGCATCGTGTCCGAGGTGTTCCCGGTCTTCAGCCGCAAGCCGATCTTCGGTTACAAGACGCTCGTCTACGCGACGATCGCGATCGCCGCACTGTCCGTCGCTGTCTGGGCGCACCACATGTACGTCACCGGCTCCGTGCTGCTGCCGTTCTTCGCCCTGATGACCATGCTCATCGCTGTGCCGACCGGCGTGAAGATCTTCAACTGGATCGGAACGCTCTGGCGAGGATCCGTCACGTTCGAGACGCCGATGGTGTTCGCGCTGGGCTTCCTCGTGTCGTTCGTCTTCGGTGGTCTGACCGGTGTCATCCTCGCGTCGCCGCCGCTCGACTTCCACCTCAGCGACTCGTACTTCGTCGTCGCCCACTTCCACTACGTGGTGTTCGGAACCGTCGTGTTCGCGATGTTCTCGGGCTTCTACTTCTGGTGGCCGAAATGGACCGGCCGAATGCTCAACGAGCGCCTCGGTTACGTGCACTTCTGGATGCTGTTCGTCGGCTTCCACATGACGTTCCTCATTCAGCACTGGCTGGGCGTCGACGGCATGGTGCGTCGCTACGCGGACTACTCGGCTGCCGATGGCTGGACCTGGGGCAACCAGGTCTCCACGATCGGTGCGATCATCCTCGGTGCGTCGATGCTGCCGTTCTTCCTGAACGTCTGGATCACCGCCCGCAAGGCGCCGAAGGTCACGGTCAACGACCCGTGGGGCTACGGCGGTTCGCTCGAGTGGGCGACCAGCTGCCCGCCGCCGCGTCACAACTTCACGTCGATCCCGCGCATCCGCAGCGAGCGGCCCGCGTTCGACCTGAACCACCCGGAGGCCGCAGAGCGCCCGGTGGCGGCCGAGCCGGCCGCGGCCGGTGCACACGGAGAGGCGAAGTAAGCCATGCGTTCGAACATCATCCTCTGGTGGATCCTCGCGGTCTTCTTCGCCCTGGTAGGCGTCACCTACACGGTGTGGCACATCCTGGCCTACCCGGAGCTGACCGGCGCGATGAGCGTCGAGTGGGTCGGCACGGTCGCGCTGTTCTTCGGCATGTTCATGTCGGCCATGATCGCGGTCTACCTGCAGCGCACGCACAAGGCGCAGGGCGGCGAACTCCCCGAGGACGTCCTGACGTCGGACATCGATGACGGTGACCCCGAGCTCGGCGAGTTCAGCCCCTGGTCCTGGTGGCCGCTGGTGCTGGCCGCTTCGGCTGGTGTCTTCCTGGTCGGAATGGCCGTCGGGCAGTTCCTCCTCCCGATCGGCGTGGCGATCTTCGCCGTCGCGATCGTCGGCTGGGTCTACGAGTATTACCGCGGACACTTCGCCCGCTGAGAAGCTCGAGTCTGCTGATCAGAACGCCCCTGGAAGATTCCAGGGGCGTTCTGCGTATGGGTCGCCGGTCAAGCCCGCGTGCGTACGCGGGCGACTCCGGTGAGTGGGTCGACGGGGCGACGGTGGATGCCATCGTGGTCTTCGACGGGATATCCCTCGCGTACCCAGTACTCGAAGCCCCCGATCATCTCGCGTACGTCGTACCCGAGCTTCGCGAACTCGAGAGCGCCCTTCGCACCGGCGTTGCATCCGGGACTCCAGCAGTAGACGACGACGTCGCTGCCCTCAGGGACCTCCTGCGCAGCCCTGCTGGCGATCTCGCTGTAGTGCATGTGCACGGCACCTGCGACGCGTCCCTGGGCCCAGGCCTCGTCTGAGCGGACATCGATGACCACGACCGCGTCTCCGGCCCTCTGACGGGCGTACAGGTCGCTCGCGTCGGTCTCGTAGGCGAGCTTGGCGGCGAAGTAGTCAGCGCGATCGATCATGGCCCCAGCCTAGAACCCGGGAATCGCATTGTTACGCGTCCTGATCCGGCCGGCGCTGCGGTCATCTGGTGGGTTGCCGGTGACGTCCCGGTAACGTCGAAGGCCCCGATGCGAATCGCATCGGGGCCTTCGAGGGGGAGGGCGTTACTCGCCGCTCTCGTCCTTCTTCTTGGACTTCTTCACCGGGTCGGTGGCGATCACCGAGCTAGGCGTGTTCGGCGTCTCATCGACGTGCGTCTCGCGCTCGGGGTGCAGCGGAGCATCCGGAACACCGGCGCGCTCGTGCGCGCCCTGGATCTCAGCTGTCTCGGCCTCATCCATGTGCGCAGTCACGTGGTGCTGGTGCGCGTCGGCAGCATCCACCTCGGCCTGCGTGAGCGGGGACAGACGGTCTTCGTAGAACCAGCGGGAGAGGCTCGAGCGCAGGTTCTGCGTCCACGGGATGCGACCCTTGGCGTTCGGGCGGACCACCAGAGGCTCGTAGCCGTCGACGTCGATGAGCTTCCAGCGGTCGTACTGGTCGACCGGCTGGTGCACCTCGATGTACTCGCCGCCGGGGAGGCGGACGATGCGACCGGACTCGTAGCCGTGCAGGACGATCTCGCGGTCCTTCTTCTGCAGCGCGATGCAGATGCGCTTGGTGACGAAGTAGCCGATGATCGGGCCGAGGAACAGCAGAGCCTGCAGCGTGTGGATGACACCTTCCATCGTGAGGTGGAAGTGCGTCGCCATGAGGTCGGACGAGGCGGCCGCCCACATCACTGCGTAGAAGATGACGCCGGCGACACCGATCGCGGTGCGCGTCGCTGCGTTGCGCGGGCGCTGTGCGATGTGGTGCTCGCGCTTGTCGCCCGTGACCCACGCCTCGATGAAGGGGTAGATCGCGACGGCCACGATGAACAGGCCGAGGACGACGACCGGAATCAGGATGCCGAAGGACCACGTGTGGTTGAGGAACACGACGTCCAGGTGCGGCGGGGCCAGGCGCAGCGCGCCGTCCGCGAAGCCGATGTACCAGTCGGGCTGGGTACCGGCGGACACCGGGGACGGGTCGTACGGACCGTAGTTCCAGATCGGGTTGATCTGGAAGAACGTCGCGATGAGGACGATCGCACCGAAGACGATGAACAGGAAGCCGCCCATCTTCGACATGTACACCGGCATCATCGGGTAGCCCACGACGTTGTCGTTCGTGCGGCCCGGGCCGGCGAACTGGGTGTGCTTGTTGACGATCATCAGCATCAGGTGCACGACGATCAGGCCGATCACCAGCAGCGGAAGCAGCAGGATGTGCAGCGTGTACAGGCGGCCGACGATGTCGGTGCCGGGGAACTCGCCGCCGAAGAGGAGGAACGAGGTCCACGTGCCGATCAGGGGGAGACCCTTGACCATGCCGTCGATGATGCGGAGGCCGTTGCCCGAGAGCAGGTCGTCAGGCAGCGAGTAGCCCGTGAAGCCCTCGGCCATGGCGAGGATGAACAGCACGAAGCCGATCACCCAGTTCAGCTCGCGCGGCTTGCGGAACGCACCAGTGAAGAAGATGCGCAGCATGTGGATGCCGATGCCGGCGACGAACACGAGCGCAGCCCAGTGGTGGATCTGGCGGACCAGCAGGCCACCGCGGAGGTCGAACGAGATGTGCAGCGTCGATTCGAGCGCTGCGGACATCTCGATGCCGCGCATCGGGGCGTAAGCACCCGTGTAGTGGGTCTCGACCATCGACGCCTCGAAGAAGAACGTCAGGAAGGTTCCGGAGAGGAACACGACGACGAAGCTCCACAGTGCGATCTCGCCGAGCATGAACGACCAGTGGTCGGGGAAGATCTTGCGACCCAGCTCCTTGACGAAGCCCGAGAGGCTCGTGCGCTCATCGATGTAGTTCGAGGCTGCGCCGATGAAGCGGCCGCCGAGCGGCGCCTGAGCGTCCTTCTTGTCGTCTTTGGACAGCGTTGCGGTACTCAATGGCGCTCCCAGAAGCTCGGGCCGACGGGTTCTTCGAAGTCGCTGCGTGCGACGAGGTAGCCCTCGTCATCGACCGTGATCGGCAGCTGAGGCAGCGGACGCGCAGCCGGGCCGAAGATCACCTTGGCATGGTCGGTGACGTCGAACTGCGACTGGTGGCACGGGCACAGCAGGTGGTGCGTCTGCTGCTCGTAGAGAGCGACGGGGCAGCCGACGTGCGTGCAGACCTTGGAGTACGCGACGATGCCGTCGTACGACCAGTCCTTGCGTTCCTCGGATTCGATGAGCTGCTCGGGGCGCAGGCGCATCATAAGCACGATGGCCTTGGCCTTCTCCTCGAGGTAGCCGTCGTGGTGCGAGAGAGTCGCGAGGTCCTCTGGGATCACGTGGAACGCGGAGCCGAGCGTGACGTCAGCAGCGCGGATGGGCGTGCCGTCGGGGTCGCGGACCAGACGCTGGCCCTTCTCCCACATCGTCTGCTTGAGGAGGACGACCGGGTCGCCGGCCGTTGGGTCGTCAGGCGTGCTGTGCGGAGCGAGTCCGCGGAAGAGCGCGACGCCGGGGACGATGGATGCCACGACCGCTGCGATGAGCGAGTTGCGGATCATCGTGCGGCGGCCGAAGCCGGACTCCTCGTTCGCCTCGGCGAAGGCCTGGATGGCCGCTTCGCGGGTCGCGTCCTTGCCTCGGGTCGGATGCCGGTGCTCGATGTGCTCCTTGTCGCTCATCAGCGCCTTGGACCAGTGGATCGCGCCGATGCCGATCGACAGCAGCGCCAGCGCGATGCCGAGACCGATGAAGAGGTTGTTGTTGCGGATCGATGCCAGCGAGCCGTCCTCGATCGGGAACAGCATGTACGCCGCTACCGCCCAGATGCTGCCGGCGAGCGACAGGTAGAACAGCGTGTAGACGGTGCGTGCTGCCCGCTTCTCAGCCTTCGGGTCCTGATCTGTGATCCGCTCACGGTGCGGCGGCAGGCCGGGGTTCTGCACGGGATCGCTGACTGCGACACCCAGCCCAGGGGAGGGCTGGTAGGCCCGGTCAAGGGCCTGCGAGTCGTCGTCGTGTGCCATGGTGCTCCTCGTACGTTCCTCTTCGTTGAATATGCGTCAGTTGGACTTCGCCGTGATCCACACGGTCGCGCCGACGAGGGCGCCGATGCCGAAGATCCAGACGAACAGGCCCTCGGAGACCGGCCCGAGCGAGCCGAGCGTGAAGCCGCCGATCTGGACCTCCTGCTGCTGGAACAGCAGAGCCGAGATGATGTCGCGCTTGTCCTCGTCTGACAGGTTCATGTCGCCGAACACGGGCATGTTCTGCGGGCCGGTGACCATGGCCGCGTAGATGTGCAGAGCACTGGTGCTGGTCAGCCCAGGGGCGTACTTGCCCTCGGTGAGAGCGCCACCGGCTGCCGCGACGTTGTGGCACATCGCGCAGTTGACGCGGAACAGCTCCGCGCCGTGTGCGACATCGCCTTCGCCGTCGAGGATCTCGTCTGCGGGGTAGGTGGGGCCAGGGGCGACCGACTGGACGTACGACGCCATGGCCTCGATCTGGTCCTGCGTGAACTGCACGGGCTTCTGCGGAGCCTGCGGTCCCTGCATCTGCAGGGGCATGCGGCCGGTCGCGACCTGGAACTCGACTGCCAGCTCGCCGACGCCGTAGAGGCTCGGGCCGTTGTCGGTTCCCTGCAGGTCGAGGCCGTGGCAGGTGGCGCAGTTCGCCTGGAACAGCTTCTGTCCGTCATCGACGGTCAGCTGCGTGCTCGCCGATGTCTGGGTGTCGGTTGCCGCAATCGCGGCCGACGCACCGGCGTAGATGCCTCCGGTGATCAGGAGTCCCGCTCCGATGAGCGCCGCAGCGGCCAGGGGGCTACGGCGTCCGTTCGAGCGACGCTTCTTCTCTCGTGCCATTTCGCAGGTCAGCTCCGCTCTTATTTCAGGAAGTAGATGACGAAGAACAGCACGATCCAGACGACGTCGACGAAGTGCCAGTAGTACGACACGACGATCGAGGAGGTCGCCTCCTTGTGTGCGAAGTTCTTCACCGCGTACGCGCGCCCGATGACGAGCAGGAACGCGATGAGTCCGCCGGTGACGTGGAGGGCGTGGAAGCCCGTGGTCAGGTAGAACGCCGAGGCGTAGGAGTCAGCCTGGATCGGCAGGCCCTCTGCGACCAGCTGGGCGTACTCCCAGACCTGACCGGAGACGAAGATCGCGCCGAGCGCGAAGGTGACCCAGAACCACTCGACCATTCCCCAGCCGAAGAGGCGGCGGCGGCCTGCGCCGTTGAGGTGCCCCTTCTTGATGCGATACGCCTGGAGATCCTCAGCCGCGAACACGCCCATCTGGCAGGTCACGGAGGAGAACACCAGGATGGCCGTGTTGACTGCGGCGAACGGAACGTTCAGCAGCTCGGTACGGTCTGCCCACAGCTCGGGTGAGGTGCTGCGGAGCGTGAAGTAGATCGCGAACAGTCCCGCGAAGAACATCACTTCGCTGCCGAGCCACACGATGGTGCCGACAGCTACCGGATTCGGGCGCTTGATCGTTCTTGCCGCCGGGGCATAGGTCGCTGAGGTGGTCACCTGTCCATTATGGCCGATTCGCGAGCATGATTCTTGCATCCGGGGGGACCGATTCGCTGGTGCCAGACTTAGGGGACCCTAAGAAAACACTGCGAATCCTCGGTGAATACGCGGCACCGCGCGGATGGCCGAGGCGCAACGTGTCCTCAGGGTGTCCATTCGCGCCGATAAGATCTCTGGCATGGCGGATTCCCTGACCTGGCCCGATGTCCTCACCGCACTTCTGGAGCGACGCGACCTCAGCGTGTGGGAATCCACCTGGGCCATGCGCCAGGTGATGCAGGGCAACATCTCGGATGCCAAGCTCGCGGGTTTCCTCGTCGCTCTGCGCGCCAAGGGCGAGACCATCGACGAGATCGTCGGATTCCGCGATGCCATCCTCGAAGCCGCAGTTCCGCTTCCTGTCTCTCCGAATGTTCTCGACATCGTCGGGACGGGGGGCGACCGCGTCGGCACGGTCAACGTCTCGACCACAGCGGCGATCATCATCGGCGCCACAGGCATCCCCGTCGTCAAGCACGGCAACCGTGCCGCCAGCTCCGCGTCCGGTTCCTCGGACGTCCTCGGCGCGCTGGGCCTTCAGCTCTCGCTGTCGCCGGAGGACGTCGCGAAGGTGCTCGATCTGACAGGCATCACGTTCGCGTGGGCTGCGGCATTCCACCCCGGTTTCAAGCACGCCGGTGCGGCACGAGGCGAGCTCGGCGTGCCGACCGTGTTCAACATGCTCGGACCACTGTGCAACCCTGCCCGCGCTGAGGCGAACGCTGTCGGCGTCGCCCAGCTCGAGCGCGTTCCTCTCATCACCGGCGTCTTCCGCACGCGAGGCGCCACGGCACTCGTCTTCCGCGGAGACGACGGCCTGGACGAGCTCACCACGACCGGTCACAGCAGGATCTGGGAGGTCTCGCGCGGTGACATCCACGAGCACGACCTGGATCCGCGCGATCTCGGCATCCCCACGGCCGACCTCGCCGATCTCATCGGCGGTCCTCCCGAGTACAACGCGGGAGTGCTGCGGGACACGCTGGCTGGAACGAAGGGCGCCGTTCGCGACATCGTGCTCCTGAACGCCGCGGCCGGAATCGTCGCGTTCGAGCTGTCGCAGGACGCGACGCAGGCGACACGGCCGATCCTCGAGCGTCTTCGCGACGGTTACGAGCGGGCCGAAGCCGCCGTCGACGACGGCAGCGCAGCTGCGAAGTTGGACGCCTGGGTCGACGCGACGCGCGAGCTGGCATCGAACTGAGCTCTGATGGATCCCGTCGACGCACTGCTCGAGATCGCCACGCTTCTCGAACGCGAGCGAGCGTCGCGGTACCGGGCGAAGGCGTTCCGGCAGGCGGCCGCCACGGTGAAGGCACTGCCGCTGGATGTGCTGAACGACCCGACGAGGTTGCGCGCGGCGAAGGGGATCGGTGAGTCGACCTTCGCCGTGATCCGCGAGGCCCAGTCGGGCGTGGTGCCCGCGTACCTCGTCGACCTGCGCGGCGAAGTCGAGCCGGAGCGGACGTCCGTCCTGCGACCGAAGCTGCGCGGCGACCTGCACGCCCACACGGACTGGTCGGACGGTACGACCCCGATCGCCGTCATGGCGGACGCCGCCCGCGCGCTCGGGCACTCCTACCTGGCCATCACCGATCACTCACCGCGACTGCGCGTCGCGCGTGGGCTATCGGCTGAGCGCCTGCGAGAGCAGTTGCCGCTGGTGCGCGCGGAATCCACCGACACGTTCACGATGCTCACCGGTATCGAGGTCGACATCCTCGAAGACGGCGGGCTCGATCAGGAGCCGGAACTGCTCGGTGAGGTCGACATCGTCGTGGCATCCGTGCATTCGAAGCTGCGCATGGAGTCACGGGAGATGACCAGGCGCATGCTCGCTGCTGTCGCGCAGCCCCACGTCAACGTCCTCGGCCACTGCACTGGCCGGCTCGTGCAGGGCGACCGCGGCACTCGACCGCAGTCGCAGTTCGACGCACGTGCCGTATTCGACGCCTGCGCCGAGAACGGCGTCGCCGTCGAGATCAATTCACGGCCGGAACGCCAGGATCCGCCTGACGAATTGATCGCGATCGCCCTGGACGCCGGATGCCTGTTCTCGATCGACTCGGATGCGCACGCCCCGGGGCAGCTGTCGCTGCTCGACTACGGTGCTGAGCGTGCCGAGAAGGCGGGCGTGCCGGCGGAGCGGATCGTCACGACCTGGGGGCTCGAGCGCCTGAGGGCCTGGGCCGAATGACGCGGCGTTCCTTCCCGTGGCTGGTGCTCATCGGCATCCTGGTCGCGGCTCTCAGTCTTCGCGCGCCGATCATCGCGCTGACCCCTGTGCTGCCGGACATCATCCACGACCTCGGCATCAGCTCGGCATCCGCCGGACTGCTGACGACGGCGCCCGTCATCATGTTCGCTGTCATGACTCCGCTCGCCGCGCTCGTGATCCGCCGCGCGGGACCCGAACTGGCGCTTCTCATCGCCCTCGGCGGAGTGATGGTCGGCACGCTGGTTCGCGCTCTCCCCGGTTTCGGCTCGATGGTCACCGGCATGATCATCATGGGCGCGACGATCACCGTGGGGAACGTCGTCATCCCGGTGATCATCCGACGTGACCTGCCGCCCGAACGTACGGCGATCGCGACGGCCGCCTACACGGCGACGTTGAACGTCGGCTCGCTGCTCACGGCGCTCGGCACCGTCCCGCTCGCAGAGGTCACCGGATGGTCCACTGCGCTCCTGCTGTGGGGCCTGTTCTCGGTGGCGGGCATCGCCCTGTGGCTCGCCCACATCGTGCGGTCGCGTTCATGGCGATCCGCAGAACGGATGTCGGGGGAGACCGTGGCATCGGCCGGGCAGGGCGAGTCTGCGACTCGGCACGAGACTGCGAGCATCACCGGGCCGATGCCGGTTGTAGCCGACAACCGCATCGCGGTCGTCCTTCGACGCCCGATCGTCTGGCTGCTCGTGATCGCCTTCGCATCGCAGTCGACCGTCTACTACGCGATGTCGACCTGGCTGCCGACGATGCTGCTCGACACGACCGACGTCGACGCCGCGACCGCGGGGGCCCTGGCATCGCTGTTCCAGGGCGTCGCGATCGTCGGCGCCATGCTGGCGCCTCTGCTCATGCGGTTCGTCGGCCCCGTGTACTCGGCTCTGATGCTCGGCATCTGCTTCGCTGTGATGGTGGCCGGGATGCTGGTGGCCCCTGAGCTCGCAGGAGTCTGGGCCTCGTTCGGCGCGCTCACGCATTCCGGCGGATTCGTGCTGATCTTCACCGGTCTGGTTCGGGCCGCGCGATCGGATGCGGAGGCCGCCACGATGTCGGCGCTCGTGCAGGGCGGCGGGTACCTGTTCGCCGCGTTGGGCGCCCCGGTCATGGGGGCGTTGCACGAGGCGAGCGGCGGATGGCAGGTTCCGCTCGTCGGAACAGGCGTGATCGTTCTGGTCTACGTCGTTGCGCTGATGTCCGCGATGGTCGTCGCCTTCCGGCGACGCTGAATCAGTCGACCTGCCGGTTCAGGGTGTTGATCTGATCAGGGCGGCGATCGCCCGCTGCATCGAACTGCCGAGATTCCACTGCTCGGCGAGCGTCTCTGCTGCTTCGACCTGTTGCGGGTCGAGGGCGCGCACCGGGTCCGCCGGCACCTCGATGCTGAGGTTCCGTGCGACCTCGACGACGGTGGGAGCGACGTCGAGGTAGTCGGACGCGGCCATGACCTTCGCCTGCACCCCTGCGCTCATGCCCTCGCCCGCGGCGGCCGCAGCGCGGATGCCGGCGAGATCACCGTGCGTCCGCAGGAGCGTCGCGGCGGTCTTCTCCCCGACGCCGGCGACGCCGGGCAGGCCGTCGGACGCATCACCGCGCATCGTTGCGAAGTCGGCGTACTGCTCTGGCAGCACGCCGTATTTCGCGACGACGGTCGCGTCGCTGACGATCTCGAGGTTGCTCATGCCCCGCGCCGTATAGATGACGCGGATGCCTCGGCTGTCGTCGACCAGCTGGAACAGGTCGCGGTCGCCGGTGACGATGTCGACGGGAATCGTGGAGCGAGTTGCGAGTGTGCCGATGACGTCGTCGGCCTCGTGAGCGGCGACTCCGATGATCGGGATGCCGAGAGCGGCGAGCGTCTGGCGGATCAGCGGGAGCTGCGCCTCGAGCGGGTCGGGCACCTCTTCGATGTCGGGCCCTGCGGCGACGACTTCGACGACACGGTGCGTCTTGTAGCTCGGAATGAGGTCGACTCGCCACTGCGGACGCCAGTCGTCGTCCCAGCAGGCGACGATGTGCGTTGGTTCGTAGAGCGTGACGAGCTTCGCGATGATGTCGAGCAGTCCTCGCGTCGCATTCACCGAGGTGCCGTCCGGTGCCTTCACCTTGTCCGGGACGCCGTAGAAGGCGCGGAAGTACAGGGATGCGGTGTCCAGCAGCATCAGCTTCTCGCTCATCCGATCAGCATGGCACAGGGGAGTGACGTTGCCGCGGTCAGCAGCCGGGGGAGCTCGGAGCCTGTTCGCACGTGTGGGCGACGAGCGCGGTGTGCGCCTCGAAGATGCGGATCTCCTGCGGTGCGCCGGGCGAGGTGACCTCGCCGGTGATCGGAAGCCATCCGATTCCGAAGTCGACTTCGGCCGTGTAACGGACGTCGACGTTGGCCGTGTATGTGCCGCGCTCGGAGTAGGTATGGCTGGTGTCTGTGGGAGTGAACTGCGCCTGGTCGAGTGCCGCCCAGGTCGCGCCGCCGGTGGTCGTGATCGCGGCATGGCCGTCGCCGAACGCGAAGTCGAATGCCGACGGAGTGAACCGCACCGAGACGGGGAACCCGAACAGATCGGCGTCGACGGTGTGCGTGGATGCTGCGGCCATGAAGTTCGTCGGAAGACCGACGACCCCGACGTTGTCAGGCTCTGCGGCGACGACGGAGCCGTCCGGAGCGAAGCGGGCGAGGTCCGAGATCGTGATCGCGGGTATCGCCGCGATCTCCTCCTGCGCCTCCTCATCGTCAGGGTCTTGCGCCGCGTTGAAGCAGAGGCGGTAGGAGTCCCAGTCCATCCGGCACTCGCCGAACTCGTCTCTGGGCGGTGGGGGAGTCCACCCCGGCGGCGGTGTCCACCCGGGCGGCGGCGTCCAGTCGGAGTTGTCGATGGGCGAGGTGCCGCGGTCGGGGTCTGTGGACTTCGAGCCGTCGATGACGATCTCGGTGCCTGTGTTGGTCGAACAGAGACCCAGGACTTCAAGCTCCTTGGAGCAATGTGAACCGACCCCAGTGAGCGCGCCCGGTGCGCCCCAGACGGCAGTCAGCAGTAATGTGGCCGCGACCGTGGTGCTGGTTAACACAGGGCTGCCTCTGCAGACTTCTCGTCGGAGATGAACGGTGCGCCATGGATTGCCGTGAATGTCACTTCTTGCGCCACAATCAGCACCCGATCGGGTGTGACGTCTTGATCGGCGTCGTTCAGAATTCGTGTGTTCGCGAGGTCCAGACATACCAAAGCGATGACTTGTTGCGGATCGGAATCCAGGATCGCTTCGAGACCACTGAACGTAGCAACCTCGACGACCCCGTCAAGCCGCACCCCGGCGTCGCGAATCTTGTTCAGTGCGTCGATGTCACCCTCGAGCGCGTTGCCCACCAGATAGTCCTGCGGGTCGGGCTCTGAGTCTCCATCCCTTCGAGCGTTGCCGGCATCGTTGTAGGCCCGGTACGTCTCCTCCGCAGCAGCGAAGGCCTCCTCTTCGCTCGCGAAGGCGGCGGTCGGCGTCGGGCTCGGGGCGGGCGCGGGCGTGCAGGCGCTCAGCGTCGCTCCGGCCACGGCCAGCAGCGCCAGCATCCGGAACCGGTTCGTCTTCGATCGGAGGACCATCACCCGTTCACGCTAACGCGAACCCGCGGCATCCCGTCCGACTTATCCACAGAACCGGAATGGCGCCATCTCTGATACTCTGAAGTGTCACTCGTGGCGTGCACGCGCGCGCCTGTGTGCATCCAATCAAATCCAACTGCTTCTCCAGCGGAGTCACGCATGCGTGAAAGCCGGAGAAGCCCGAGTATCCACCCAACAAGGACAACCCACTACATGACTACCGCAACGACCGCCCCGGCCACCAAGCAGGTCGCCATCAACGACATCGGATCTGCTGAGGACTTCCTGGCCGCGGTCGAGAAGACTCTGAAGTTCTTCAACGACGGCGACATCATCGAAGGAACGATCGTCAAGATCGACCGCGATGAGGTTCTGCTCGACGTCGGCTACAAGACCGAGGGTGTCATCCCCTCCCGCGAACTTTCCATCAAGCACGACGTCGACCCCAACGAGGTCGTCAAGGTCGGCGACGAGGTCGAGGCTCTCGTTCTCCAGAAGGAGGACAAGGAAGGCCGCCTGATCCTCTCCAAGAAGCGCGCACAGTACGAGCGCGCCTGGGGAGACGTCGAGAAGATCAAGGAGAACGACGGCGTCGTCACCGGCACCGTCATCGAGGTCGTCAAGGGTGGCCTCATCGTCGACATCGGCCTCCGTGGCTTCCTGCCGGCCTCGCTCATCGAGCTGCGCCGCGTCCGCGACCTGACCCCGTACCTGGGGCAGGAGATCGAGGCGAAGATCCTCGAGCTGGACAAGAACCGCAACAACGTCGTGCTCAGCCGCCGCGCACTGCTCGAGCAGACGCAGTCCGAGTCCCGCTCGAACTTCCTCAACAACCTGCACAAGGGTCAGGTCCGCAAGGGCCAGGTCTCGTCGATCGTCAACTTCGGTGCGTTCGTCGACCTGGGCGGCGTCGACGGTCTCGTCCACGTCTCCGAGCTGTCCTGGAAGCACATCGAGCACGCCTCTGAGGTCGTCGAGGTCGGCCAGGAGGTCACCGTCGAGATCCTTGAGGTCGACCTCGACCGCGAGCGCGTCTCGCTGTCGCTGAAGGCGACGCAGGAGGACCCGTGGCAGGTCTTCGCCCGCACCCACGCGATCGGCCAGATCGCTGCGGGCAAGGTCACCAAGCTCGTTCCGTTCGGTGCGTTCGTCCGCGTCGCAGACGGCATCGAGGGCCTCGTGCACATCTCCGAGCTCTCCAGCAAGCACGTCGAGCTGGCTGAGCAGGTCGTCTCCGTCGGCGAAGAGGTCTTCGTCAAGGTCATCGACATCGACCTCGAGCGTCGTCGCATCTCGCTGTCGCTCAAGCAGGCCAACGAGTCGGTCGACCCCAACGGCACCGAGTTCGACCCGGCTCTGTACGGCATGCTCGCCGAGTACGACGAGAACGGCGAGTACAAGTACCCCGAGGGCTTCGACCCCGAGACCGGTGCTTGGAAGGACGGCTTCGACGCTCAGCGCGAGGCATGGGAGCAGGAGTACGCTGCGGCCCAGACCCGCTGGGAGGCTCACAAGGCTGCGGTTGCCAAGGCAGCCGAGGCCGAGGCCGCCGCTGGCGACGACTTCGGCGCAGCCGCTGGCCAGTCGTTCACGAGCGACTCTGCCGGCGCCGGCACGCTTGCTGACGACGAGGCACTCGCGGCTCTCCGCGAGAAGCTCTCGGGCGGCAACGCGTAAGCAACGTCTGTCTGAAACGGGCCGTCACCCTTCGGGGTGGCGGCCCGTTTCGCGTATTCGCGACATCCGCTCAGGAGCACCGGACGCGACGTGTGACGCAAGATTACGGCCGACCTCGTCACATCAGCCGCACTCCGCGACGATGGGGGGATGAGTTCCGCCCTTCTCTCGTCGCGCACTGAGACCGTCCCGCCCGCTGGCGCCGCGACGGCCGTGCGCCTCGAGAGCGTGGAGCGGCGCTTCGCCGTCGCCGAAGGGCAGCGGCAAGTGCTGCGCGGTCTCGACGTCGACCTGGGCGCCGGTGAGATCGTCGCCGTCGTCGGACCGTCCGGATGCGGCAAATCGACGCTGCTGCGCCTGGTCGCGGGCCTCGACACTCCCACCGGCGGCATCATCGCCATCGACGGAACCGGTGTCACCGACACCGACGAGCGCACGGCGGTCGCCTTCCAGGAGCCGCGGCTGCTGCCGTGGCGCACCCTGGCGCAGAACGTCGCACTCGGACTGCCGCGGCGACTGCGCGGACGCGCCCGCACCGAGCGCGTCTCCGAGCTCCTCCGCCTCGTCGGTCTCGAGCACGCGGCGAACCAGCGCCCCCGTGAGGTCTCCGGCGGCATGGCGCAGCGGGCATCCCTCGCACGTGCCCTCGCCCGCAACCCCAGCGTCCTGCTGCTCGACGAGCCGTTCGGTGCGCTCGACGCACTGACCCGCCTGCGGATGCAGGACCTGCTGCTCGACATCCATGCCGCAGAGCCCACCACCATCCTCCTCGTCACCCATGACGTCGAGGAGGCCCTCTACCTGGCGGACCGCGTGCTGCTGCTGCGCTCGCTGACCGTCGACCCCGACCCGGATGCCGCGTCGATCGCCCGTACGATCGCCGTCCCCGGCATCCGCCCCCGAGACCGCGCAGATCGCGGACTCGCGGCACTTCGCGCCGAGCTCCTCGAAGGGCTCGGCGTCGACACCCATCACAGCGCCACCGATCACAGCACAGACCTGGAGACCCGATGAGCATCATCACCCGCCGAATCGTTCCTGCGACCGCGATCGCCGGCGCGATGATGCTGCTCGCCACCGGTTGCGTCGCCGGTGAGAACGCCGACGCCGCTCCTGCCGAAGGATCCGACTGGTCCGCGAGTACCGTCACTGTCGACTGGGCCACCTACAACCCGCTGAGCCTCGTCATCAAGGACCAGGGGATCCTCGAGGACATCCTCGGCGACGACGTCACGGTCGAGTGGGTGCAGTCCGCAGGGTCCAACAAGGCCAACGAGCTGCTGCGCTCGGGTTCGGTCGACGTCGGCTCGACTGCCGGATCCGCGGCGCTGCTCGCCCGCGCCAACGGCTCGCCGATCAAGGTCATCGACATCTACTCGCAGCCGGAGTGGTCGGCGATCGTCGTCGGCGCCGACAGCGACATCACCTCGGTCGAGGACCTCGCCGGCACGTCGGTGGCGGCGACCAAGGGCACCGACCCGTACTTCTTCTTGCTGCAGGCACTCGAGACCGCCGGCCTCACCGTCGACGACATCGAGGTGCAGAACCTCCAGCACGCCGACGGCCGTGCAGCACTCGACGGCGGCTCGGTCGAAGCCTGGGCGGGCCTCGACCCGATCATGGCCGCTGCCGAGGTCGAGTCCGGCGACAAGCTGATCTACCGCAACGTCGACTTCAACACGTACGGCTTCCTGAACGCCACCGAGGAGTTCATCACCGACCACGCCGACCTCGCGCAGGCCGTCGTCGACGCATACGAAGAGGCCCGCGAGTGGGCGCTCGAGAACCCCGAGGAGACAGCGCAGCTGCTCGCTGACGCGGCCGGCATCGACCTCGACGTGGCCACCACCGTGATCCAGGAGCGCTCCAACCTCGACGTCGACGGCGTGCCCGGTGACGCCCAGGTCAAGGTGCTCGAGAAGATCGCTCCGGTTATCGTCGACTCCGGTGACGTGCAGGGCGGTCAGGATGCCGTCGACAAGGCGCTCTCCGAGATCATCTACCCGGACTTCGCTCAGAAGGCCGTCGAGGGCTGATGAGTCAGACCGCCGAAGGCGCCGCGCTCGAGGGCTCCCGCCGAGCACTCGAGCTGCCCGGCGCGAGCCGCGCCGGCGGGCGCGGGCTGTGGGATCGTTCAGGAGTCCGCCTCATCGGCGGGCTCCTGCTCCCGGTCGTGATCCTCGTCGTCTGGCAGATCGCCACGACGACGGGGCTGGTGCCGACGTACCGGTTGCCGACCCCGGCATCCGTCTTCACGGCGGGCGTCGAACTCGCCGAACGCGGACAGCTGTGGACCCACATCGCGATCTCGGTGCAGCGCGTGCTGCTCGGCTTCGCCATCGGTTCGCTCATCGGCCTCGCCGTCGCGGCGATCGTCGGCCTGTCCAAGCTCGGCGACCTGCTGCTGAGTCCGACACTCGCCGCCCTCCGTGCCGTGCCGTCGCTCGCCTGGGTGCCGCTGCTGATCCTGTGGATGCAGATCGGTGAGGAGTCCAAAGTCACGCTGATCGCGATCGGCGCGTTCTTCCCGGTTTACACGACGGTCGCCGACGCGCTGCGCCACGTCGACCCGCATCTCGTCGAGGCGGGACGCTCGTTCAGCCTCCGCGGCTGGTCCCTGTTCCGCACGGTGCAACTGCCCGCCGTCATCCCGTCGGTGATGTCGGGCCTTCGGCTCGCGCTCGCGCAGTCGTGGCTGTTCCTCGTCGCCGCCGAACTCATCGCCTCGTCGATGGGTCTCGGTTTCCTTCTCGACGACTCGCAGAACAACGGTCGCGTCGACCGCATCCTCCTCGCGATCGTGCTGCTCGCCGTTCTGGGGACGATCACCAACGCGATCCTCGGCTTCATCGAAAGGCGTCTGCTCAAGCGATGGACCTGATCGACGACACGGTGTTGGTTCCAGAAGATGGGCCGACCGAAGAAGCCCGCCTGATCGAGGACCGCACCTACCCGCCGCCGCCCGCGTTCCGCGCGCAGGCGAACGTCACGGAGGAGATCTACGGGCAGGCGGATGCCGACCCCATCGCCTTCTGGGAGGACGCAGCGCGCCGGCTCGACTGGGCGACCCCGTGGCACACGGCACTCGACTGGCAGCAGCCGACCGGTGATGCGATTCCGGCGGCGCGCTGGTTCGACGGCGGAACACTGAACGTCGCCTACAACTGCGTTGACAGGCACGTCGAGGCCGGCCGCGGCGATAAGGTCGCCCTGCACTTCGAGGGTGAACCGGGTGACCGGACCGCGGTGAGCTACGCCGATCTGCAGCGTCGCGTCTCGCAGGCCGCGAATGCGCTCGAAGCGCTCGGGATCGTCCCCGGCGACCGGGTCGTCGTGTACCTGCCCGTGCTCATCGAGACGGTCGTGATCGCGCTCGCCTGCGCGCGGATCGGCGCCGTCCACTCGCTCGTGTTCGGCGGGTTCTCCGCTGAGGCCGTGCGGTTCCGTCTCGCCGATACCGGCGCCAAACTGCTCGTCACCAGCGACGGGCAGTTCCGCCGGGGCACGGCCGTCGAGGTCAAGTCGGCCGCTGACCTCGCCGCCGCGGACCTGCCGGACCTCGAGCACGTTCTGGTCGTCCGCCGAACCGGTCAGGACGTGCCGTGGACCGAGGGCCGCGACGTCTGGTGGCACGACGTGGTCGACACCGCGGCCGAGACGCATGAGGCGCAGCCGTTCGCGGCGGAGCATCCGCTCTTCATCATCTACACGTCCGGCACCACCGGGAAGCCGAAGGGCCTCGTGCACACGTCGGGAGGCTACCTCGCGCACGCGAGCTGGGCCCACTGGGCGCATTTCGACGCCAAGCCCGACGATGTGCACTGGTGCACCGCCGACCTCGCGTGGGTCACCGCGCATACCTACGAGATCTACGGACCTCTCTCGAACGGGCTGACCCAGGTCATCTACGAGGGCACGCCGGACAGCCCAGACCGGGAGCGGCATCTCGAGATCATCGAGCGCTACGGCGTGACGGTGTACTACACGGCGCCGACGCTGATCCGCACGTTCATGACCTGGTTCGGCGATGCGCTGCCTGCGGGACACGACCTGTCCAGCATCCGCCTCCTGGGCAGCGTCGGCGAGGCGATCAACCCCGAGGCATGGGTATGGTTCCGCGGCACGTTCGGGCGCGACGAACTGCCGATCGTCGACACGTGGTGGCAGTCCGAGACAGGAGCGGCGATGATCGTGCCGCTGCCCGGTGCGACCACGCTCAAGCCCGGTTCGGCATCCGTGGCTCTGCCGGGCATCGACGCCGCCGTCGTCGACGAGAACGGCGACGAGGTGGCGGCCGGACGTTCAGGAACGCTCGTCATCCGGCGACCCTGGCCCGGGATGGCGCGCACCGTCTGGGGCAACCCGCAGCGATACCGCGACTCGTACTGGTCGGACTTCGCCGGACACGGCGCCTACGGCGGCTACTACGTCGCCGGCGATGGTGCGACGCGGGACGCCGACGGATACATCTGGATCCTCGGGCGCCTCGACGACGTCGTGAACGTCTCCGGACACCGACTGTCCACGATCGAGATCGAATCGGCCCTCGTCGCTGATCCGTCGGTGGGGGAGGCCGGCACTGCCGGCGTCTCCGATCCGATCACCGGCCAGGCGGTCGTCGCGTTCGTGATGCCCTCGGGCAACGGAGATGTGACGGCATCCGCTCTTCGCGACCGCGTCGCCCGCGAGATCGGCCCCGTGGCCAAGCCCCGCCACATCGTGCCGGTGCCGGACCTGCCGAAGACGCGCTCGGGCAAGATCATGCGCAGGCTCCTGGCTCAGCTGTGGGAGGCTGAACAGGATCGCCGCGCCGGCCGCGAGCCCCAGGCGCTGGGCGACACCACCTCCCTGCAGAACCCGGATGCCGTGGCGGGCATAGCCGCGGCCCTCGCAGTCTTCGATAAGAACTAAGGACGTCATGACGGAAGAACACCGCTTCGGGTTCCGCACCCGCGCGCTCCACGCCGGCGGAACACCGGATGCCGCGACCGGTGCGCGTGCCGTGCCGATCTACCAGACCACGTCGTTCGTCTTCGACGACGCGAAGGATGCCGGCAACCTGTTCGCCCTGCAGAAGTACGGCAACATCTACTCCCGCATCGGCAACCCCACGGTCGCTGCTCTCGAGGAGCGGCTCGCATCGCTCGAGGGCGGCATCGGCGCAGTGGCGACGGCATCCGGCATGAGCGCCGAGTTCATCACGTTCGCGGCTCTCGTGGGCGCCGGCGATCACGTCGTGGCATCCGCGCAGCTCTACGGCGGAACGGTCACCCAGCTCGATGTCACGCTGCGGCGCTTCGGCGTCGAGACGACCTTCGTCCCCTCGACGGACCCGGCCGACTACGCGGCGGCGATCCGCCCAGAGACCAAGGTCGTCTACGTCGAGATGATCGGCAATCCCTCCGGCGAGATCGCCGACATCGAAGGGCTCGCGGAGGTCGCGCACGCCGCCGGCGTGCCGCTCGTCGTCGACGCGACGCTGGCCACGCCGTACCTGGCTCGGCCACTCGAGCACGGCGCCGACATCGTCATCCACTCCGTTACGAAGTTCCTCGGCGGGCACGGCACGACGCTCGGCGGCATCGTGATCGAGAAGGGCACGTTCGACTGGGGAAACGGGAAGTTCCCGCAGATGACCGAGCCGGTCGAGTCGTACGGCGGCATCAAGTGGTGGGACAATTTCGGCGAGTACGGGTTCCTCACCAAGCTCCGCTCCGAGCAGTTGCGCGACATCGGGCCGGCGCTCAGCCCGCAGTCGGCGTTCAACCTGCTGCAGGGCATCGAGACGCTGCCGCAGCGGATCGACGCGCACCTGGCGAACGCACGCATCGTCGCGGAGTGGCTCGACTCGGACCCCCGCATCTCGTATGTGACCTGGGCCGGCCTCGAGTCGCACCCGCACCACGAGCGCGCGGCGAAGTACTTGCCCCAGGGGCCCGGATCCGTCTTCGCGTTCGGCGTCGCAGCTGAGGACGGCCGAGCTGCCGGGGAGACGCTGATCGAGAACCTGCAGCTCGCCTCGCATCTGGCGAACATCGGCGACGCGCGCACGCTCGTCATCCACCCGGCATCCACGACTCACCGGCAGCTGACCGCCGAGCAGCTCGTCGCCGCCGGCGCGCCCGCGGATCTCATCCGCATCTCCGTCGGGCTGGAGGATCCGGACGACATCATCTGGGACCTCGACCAGGCCCTCACCGCAGCGACGGGAGCAACCCGATGAGCACGAACGACACCTGCGAGTTCACACCGCCGGCTCCCGCACCTTCTGCGTCGGCTGACGGCGTCGCCTGCGAACTGCCGGGTGCCGCCGTCGAGACCGGATCCGAGCGCGCGGGCCTGGATCGAACATGGGCGAGCCCCAGCCAGCAGGAGCGGTTCGCCCTGCTGCGCCGATCGCGGTCGGTGGCGATCGTGGGCGCGTCGAGCAACCCGGCGCGCGCGTCGTACTTCGTGTCGACGTACCTGCAGTCGAGCTCGCCGTACGACGTCTACTTCGTGAATCCGATGGCGGACGAGATCCTCGGCCAGCCCGCGTACGCATCGATCGCCGATCTGCCCGTCGTCCCGGACATCGTCGACGTGTTCCGCAAGCACGAAGACCTTCCTGGCGTGGCGCAGGAAGCGGTCGACGTCGGAGCGAAGGCGCTGTGGCTGCAGCTCGGCTCGTGGAATGAAGAGGCCGCCGCCATCGCCGAGAGCGCCGGGCTCTCGGTCGTCATGGACCGCTGCATCAAGATCGAGCACGCGCGTTTCCACGGCGGGCTCCACCTCGCAGGCTTCGACACCGGCGTGATCAGCTCGAAGCGGCAGCTGCTGTCGCGCTGACGCGTCCCGGTTGGCGCCGCGGCCAAGCCGGGGGACGGCGGATGTCAGGCGCTAGCCTGGTCACCATGTCGAACGGCACGATTCCCAGGTGGCGCAGCATGCGTGCCGATCGCACGCGAGAACGTACCGTCGTCCTCAACCAGCTCCTCCTGGGCGTCGTGTCGCTGTTCTCGGCATTGATCGCCTTCTCGATGGGGGCGATCGCCGTCGTCGAGGCCCTCATAGGCGGGATGCTCCTGGTCGCCGTCATCACTGGTGTCGCCCTGGCCGTTCCTTGGAACCGCGTACACGCGCTGTGGAGCGCGCTTCTTCCGATCTCGGACATCTTCGCGATCGCCATCCTGAGGGAATCGAACCCTTCGGCGGGGTTCTCGCTGCTGTGGATCTTCCCCGCGATGTGGATAGCCGGAGCCTTCGGCCTGCTCGGGCTCGTCGTCGTGAACATCCTGGCCAACGGCGTCTATTGGCTGACCGTGGCGCTGGACCCTGCGCAGTCGTTGACTCCCGTGGTCATCCTCATCCCGATGATGATCATCGCCGTCTCCACCACGTCTTATGTGGCGGCCAAGCGTGCTTCGGCGCAGCGCTCGCTCCTCGATGCTCAGGCACGACTGCTCGCACGAGCCGTCGAACGCTCACGTCGCCAGGAGGATATGGTCACCGAAGTCCTCGACGCGGTCGATTTCGGCGTCATCCGTCTGGGGGCGAGCGGAGAGGAATCCGTTCGCAACGAGGCACATGCGCGGATGCAGCGAATGATCGCGACCGGCGGAGGGGAGCAAGCGGCATACGCCGAAGACGGGCTGACCGAGTTGAGCGTCGAGGAGACACCGCTTGCGCGCGCACGCCGAGGTGAGACCTTCGATGGCGATCTCGTCTGGTACGGCAGACCCGGAAAGGGGCGCCGTGCCCTCAGCGCGACATCCCGAGCGCTCGAGAACGCGACAGGAGAACGCGTCGGCGGCATCTTCGTCTCGCGCGATGTGACGGCCGAGGTGATGGCGTTGCGTGCGCGCGAGGATCTCGTGGCTTCCGTGTCGCACGAACTGCGTACGCCGTTGACCGCGATCCTCGGCTACCTCGAGCTCGTTCTGGACGCCGGCGACCTGTCGCCGAGCTCGCGGCGCGGCCTGGAGGTCGCCGAACGCAATGCATCCAGGCTCCTGGACATCATCGCGGATCTTCTCGCCGTGTCCGTCGACCACCACGGCGGGGTGCAGCTTTCATTCACGCCCGAGTACGTGAAGCTCGACGAGATCATTCGCGCGAGCATCGAGGCGATCATCCCGCGCGCGATGGAACGGCAGATCACCCTCGAGGACGCGGGAGTCGAGGCCGTCACCGCATACGTGGACCCGCTCCGCATCCGTCAGGTGGTCGACAACGTCATCGGAAACGCCGTCAAGTACAACGTCGACCAGGGACGCGTGGAGGTCGGTGTGACCGCCGATGTCGACCACGCCTGGATCGTGGTGCGCGACTATGGCACCGGCATTTCGGCCGAAGAACTTCCGCGGCTGTTCGAGCGCTTCTTCCGAGCCGACGCCGTTCGCAACACCACCACGCATGGAAGCGGCCTCGGATTGTCGATCAGCCGCGACATCGTGAGAGCACACGGTGGCGAGATCACTGTGCAATCCGAACTGGGCGGCGGATCGACGTTCCTGATCCGCCTGCCATTGTTCGAGAAGGGGAGACGCAGCTGATGGAACTCGAGATCGCGACTGTCTCCGTGATGACGGCAGTCGTCGTGGTCACGGCCGGAATCCTGTTCATCGTGGAGACGGTGCTTCGAGAGGACGATGCCGTCGGCCGGACCTGGTCGATCGCCTTCGTCTCGGGCATTCTCGCCGCCGTCGCATACGCGGTGTGGGCGTTCGCTCCGCAGACGTGGGGCGCAGTGGCGGTGGGTAACGCCGCTTTCGTCGCCAGTGCGGGGTTCATGTGGCTGGGCTGCCGGCGGTTCAGCAACCGGCGCGTCGGCTGGGCAGAGGCCGTTGTCGTCGTCATCACGCTCGCTGCGGGGGCGGCGGTCGTCGTTCGAGGACCTGACGGCGGCGGGTGGGCCGGTGCGGAAGTCATGTTCTTCGGGCTGTTCCTGCTGCCCGGCGCGGCCGCGTGGGAGATCGCCCGCGGCTCCCTTGCCGGCATCAAGACTGCCGCCGCGCTCACGGTCGTGTTCGGGATCGAGTCCCTGTACTACCTCGCGCGGTTGTTCGTACTGCTGTTCACCGGTCCTGAGAGCGAGACCTTCACCGTCTGGTGGGGCACGGTTCCCACGAGCATCCTCACGATCGTCCTCACGATCGTCGTGGTCGTCACAGCCTCCGTTCTGCGGGCCGAGCGTGCGGGGCTTCGTGGCCGGCGCACGCTGGCCAACCCGCGCGTCACGTTCACAGGCGTCCTCGAGCCGATCTGGTTCGAGCGCTTCCTCGCTGACGCCGTCGAACGGGGCAGTTCGCGCGATGAGCTGGTGGCCGTGATCTCGACGAGAATCGATGACCTCCCCATGATGTCGACCGCGTTCGGCGCCAGCGAGGCCGAGAGCGTGCGTACCGCCTGGCATGACGCGGTGCGTCTGCACGCGCCGACGCAGACGTGGATCGGCGACGACGGGGCCGGGGGGCTCGTGCTCAGCACCGTCGTCGAGTCGGAGGCCGACGCCAGAAGACTCGCGGCTGGCCTGCACCGGGCGATCTACGACGAGCTCAATGGCGTGGAGGCCAGCGTGATCCCGGTGCTCGGCGTCGGGATCGCCTTGAGCGATCGGGCCCACAGCGACGCGAGCTCTCTCATCGAAGCTGCTCGAGCCGCCGCATCGGAGGCTGCGATCAGCGACGACACGAGCATCGTCGTCGCGCGCTGACGGTCTCAGGCTGTGCGGCGGTATCCGATCCCGCGCACCGTTTCGATCCACCGAGGATCGGCGGGAGACTCACCCAGTTTGCGTCGCAGGTTGGCCACGTGGACCTCGATCGCCCGTGTGTCGTGCTCGCTGATGAAGTCGCTCGCCATTCCGCGTTCGCCGCGGACGACGAGCGCCAGCTGCGCTTTGCTGACCACGCGCCCGGCTGACTGAAGGAGCTCGACCAGGATGTCGAACTCGCTGCGTGTGAGCTCCAACATCGCGCCGTCCTTCTCGACGATGCGCATCTCGGGCTGCACCCGCAGACCGCGGTGCTCGATGCCGATCTCGCGATCCACGCGGCTCGCCGCGGGTTCAGCGGCGTCGCTCTGCAAGGCACGAGGACGACGGAGCATCGCTTCGACCCGCGCGCGTACCTCCCGAGGACGGAACGGCTTGGTGATGTAGTCGTCGGCACCCGACTGCAGCCCCAGGAGAGCGTCGATCTCCTCGGATCGGGCAGTGAGCATGAGGAGATAGGTCGAGCTGAACGCGCGGATGCGCTTCGCTGTCTCGAAGCCGTCCATGCCCGGCATGCTCACGTCCAGAGTCGTGATCACGGGGTCATGGTCGCGCACGAGTTCGACGCCTTCGATGCCGGTCCCGACCGCATGCACGGTGAAACCCGCTTGTTCGAGGATGTCGGTCAGGAGGAGGCGGATGTCCGGCTCATCCTCGATAACGACGGCGACACTCATGTGCGGCGACTCCTCACTCTCCGCCCCAGTGCCCTCGGCCTTCGTGGCCGGTGCGTGGCGCGTCGGTGCAAGCGGAGCTTCGGCGATGATATCGCAGAAGATGCGCCGGAAATCCTCACCCGGCACTGTAGCCCCGATGCCGTATCACGAGCACCGGGATGCGGTGCCGGCTTCCGCGACTTGGAAGAAGATCGTTGTCACCTGCCAGTCCGCTCCGGTTCCGCGTACGCGAGGGAGCTGCCCGCATGTCCAGCCGTCCCGCGGCGTGAACTGCGCTCCCGCAAGAACGGAGGCGTTCTTCCACGACCACGATGTTCCTTTCCCTGTCGCCGTGTTGAGGTCGACGTCGAACGCGACGGAGCGTGTGCCGCTCGGAGTCTGGAAGTTGATGTAGTAGTTCCTGGTCTGCTTCCCCGCTTCGCCCCAGCCGAGGTAGGTGATGCCGCTCACCGCGCAGCCCGGCAGTACCTTGCCATCCTGGCCGTAAGCGGTGCACCCGTTCGTGGTCGTGCTCGTCCACGTTCCCGCCGTGATCACGGCTGAGGCATGCGTGTGATCGACCCAGGCCGCCGAGGTGTCGTCGAAGAGGCTGAGTCCCCCAGGGGCGGCAACCGTGCCCGCGCCGAACATCAGTGCAGCAACGAGCGCCAGCACCGAGAGCAGTCGTTTCACGCGAGCGCCGGCGTCCGACGGGGGCCGCTCGGGGGCGTCAGCATGCTGAGGCCGAGCAGTCCGAGGAGGCCCGCGAGAAGCGGCAGTGCGACTGCCGGTGTCGTCATGCGCATGGCGGCCGTGCCCCACCCTGACAACTGCAGGGCCGGCCGCCACACTTCCCCAGAAATCGTGTAATCGAGTGCGTCGGAGTACTCGTTGTTGTCCCCCTTCATCGTCACCGTGTAGCCGCCGACGCCATTCGGAGCGATCGCTTCGATCCGGTGGGTGACAAGGTCGCCGGTCAGCTCGCTCGGCAGGCTGACGACATCGCCTGCGACGAGATCCTCTGCCGCGACGCGGGTATCGACGATGAGATCGCCGGTCATGATCCCGGGCTCCATCGATCCGGAGATCACGATGAGCGGCTTGATCATTCCGAGAGCCGTCGCTCCCCAGACCAGCCCGCAGGCCACGCCGGCAGCGGCCAGCGCCCAGAGGGCGATGAGGGAGATGCGTCGCAGGATCTGCATGATCGGTGTTCCTCGTCGTGAAGGGGGTGAAATGTCAGGAGGTGGCGGTCGCCGAGATCGTGACGACGACGGTGCCGGACTTGCCCTGATTGACAGGCGCCCAGTCCGATGGTGTGGTCACGGTGAGCTGGAACTGGTCCTGTGCACCAGTGCCGCCGGTGGGGGTGAGGGAGGCGACCAGACCCGAGACCGCAACCGTGGGCTTCGTCGTGAAGGTCGAGTTCGATGCGAAGGCCACCTGCGACGTGAGTGCAGCGTTCACAGAGCTCTCGTTGCGTACCCAGAGGTCGAGCGTGCGGGTCTGGCCGGGCAGCAGGTTGGCGAGCTGGCTGGTCGGAATGGTCAGCTCGATCGCGTCGGCGTTGCCCGACTGCGTCCACGTCTTCCCGTCCAGCGATCCCTGCAGGTCGAAGGTCGCTGCGGCGGCGGGAGCGGCGAACAGGGTGTTGTCCGTCCAGGCGGCGCTGGTGATCGCTGCACCGACTCCGCCGACTGCGAGAGCCGCAAGGCCGAAGGCGACGAGAGGGTGGCGCTTGCGGCGCTCCTTGGTGGGCACGTTCTGGGAGGTGTTCGTTGTCATGTCTTAGACAGTAGGAACACGACCTCAGCCGGCCCGCAGATCCACGTCAACGGTGTGCAAGGTTTCCCTCAGGTTTTCGACGACGGGTGCCGACCGGGCTCGTGGCAGACTGGGACGCATGCCCCTCATCGCCCTGACCGGCGGCATCGCCTCCGGGAAGTCCACGATCGCCCGTCGACTTCAGGAGCGCGGCGCGATCGTCGTGGACGCGGATCAGATCGTGCGCGATGTGCAGCAGCCAGGCTCGCCGGTGCTGGCGGAGATCGCCTCCGCGTTCGGTGACGGGATCGTCGCCGCCGACGGTTCCCTCGATCGCGCCTTGCTCGGCGATCGGGTGTTCGGAGACGCCGAAGCCCTGAAGCGGCTCAACGCGATCGTCCACCCGGCCGTCCGCGCGGAATCCGCTCGGCGCTTCGACGCGGCCTTCGTGGAGGATGCCGGGGCCGTCGTCGTGTACGACGTGCCTCTGCTCGTCGAGGCTCGGGTCGACGACCCGTGGGACACGATCGTCGTCGCGCACGCCCCCGCCGAGGAGCGGCTGCGCAGGCTCGTAGAGCTGCGCGGGATGGCGCCTGACGCCGCCCAGGCGCGCATCGACGCCCAGGTTCCCGACGAGAAGCGCCTTGCGATCGCCGACATCGTGATCGACACGTCCGGCACTCTCGAGCACACGATCGAGCAGACGGACGCCGTCTGGAACCAGCTCGCGGCAGAGTGAGCGCGCCGGACTTCGCCGGCCACGTTCCCGGTTCGAGCTCGTACCGACGACTCATCGCGGGACTTTTCTTCGCCGGAGTGGCGACGTTCGCACAGCTGTACTCCCTGCAGGCCGTGCTGCCAGAGGTGAGCGCGGATCTCGGCGTTCCGCCGGCGACCGCGGCCCTGACCGTGTCGGCGGCGACGCTCGGAATCGCGATAGCGGTCGTGCCCTGGTCGATGGTCGCAGATCGGATCGGCCGAATCCCGGCCATGGCGATCGGCATCATCGGCGCGACGGTCTTCGGTCTCGCCGCCCCGTTCAGCGGCGGGATCGAGATGCTGCTGGCGCTGCGTCTCGCAGAAGGGCTTGCGCTCGGGGCCGTTCCGGCCGTCGCGTTGGCATACCTCAGCGAAGAGGTGCACATCCGACACGTCGCTGCGGCCGCGGGCAGCTACACGGCCGGAACCACGGTCGGCGGGCTCTCCGGTCGCCTGATCGCCGGCCCGCTCGGCGAGGCTTTCGACTGGCGACTCGGCGCGGGGCTCGTCACCGTGCTCTGCGCGATCGCCGCAGCAGGGTTCCTGTGGCTGGTGCCGCCGGCACGTCGCTTCATCCCGGGCAGGCATCGTGCGGATGCCGGACCGGGGATGCCGGCACGCCTCGCCCGCGCGCTGCGCGCGCCGCAGCTGCTGGCGCTCTACGGTCAGGGGTTCCTGCTCATGGGAGCCTTCGTCGCGGTGTACAACTACCTCGGGTTCCACCTGATCGGCCCGCCGTTCCTTCTTCCCGTGTGGTTGGTGACGCTGTTGTTCCTCGCCTATCTCGCCGGCACGGTGTCATCACCCTGGGCGGGTTCACTGGCCTCCCGATTCGGACGCCGACGCGTGCTGCTCACCGCGATCGGCGTCTTCGGCGTCGGGGTCGCCCTGATGCTCGTCCCGCAGCCCATCGTGATCCTGGCCGGCCTGGTGATCTTCACCGGCGGCTTCTTCGGGGCGCACGCGATCGCCTCGAGCTGGGCGCCGGTGCTCGCGGATGCGGACAGTCGAGCGCAGGCGCCGGCGCTCTACTACTTCGCGTACTACGCGGGGTCGAGCCTGTTCGGCTGGACACTCGGCATCGTCTTCGGCACCGTCGGCTGGAACTGGTTCCTGCTGACTGTGCTCGCGATGGCCGCGCTGGCAGCGGTCATCGCGATGACGGTGCTGCGCCCGGCTGCTCGTGACGCGGCACCTCGCTGACGACGACGTCTCCGCGACTGCGCCTGCGTCGCCGGAACAGCATGAACACGGCGACGATCAGCCCGATCAGCAGGAGACCCGCCAGCACGGGCACGATGATCGCCAGAGCTGCGAGCAGGAACGACGCGCCATCCTCCGCAGTGCTCAGGACCGGTGCGGCCAGGCCGCCGGTGACGGTGTTCGCGGCGAGACGGCCGGTCGCCTTCGTCACGTGCACGACGAGTGCGATGACGATTCCGGTCACGATCGGCACCCAGGCGTTCTGCGAGAAGAACGCCGAGGGGTCATCGACCGCGATGGTCTCGGCGCTTGCACCTGCGCCGAAGACGATTCCGCCGGATGCCGGCCGCAGGACGCTCTGAACGACGTCGTTGATCGAGTCGAGCGCGGGGATCTTGTCGGCGACGATCTCCAGCGCGAGTAGCGCACCGAGGATCCACAGCGCGATGTCGCTGCCGATCCACGACCAGCCGGCCGGCAGGTTCACCGCGGGGAGGAATCGGTCGGCGAGACCGAGCAGGAACAGCGGCATCCAGGCGTTGAGGCCGGCGGATGCCGCGAGGCTGGAGCCGATCAGGAACTCGATCATGCCGCCACTCTAGATCCGCGAACCGCCGCCGACCATGCGCACCGGCCGAGTGCGATGCGCTGAGCCCGCCGCAGTGTCGGTGGTGGCGCTTACGCTGGAATCATGCAAACCACTCGCAGTGTCCGGCCGTTCGAGGTGATCAGCGAGTACATGCCTGCCGGCGACCAGCCGCAGGCGATCGCCGACCTCGCAGCGCGCATCAACGCCGGCGAGACCGACGTCGTACTGCTCGGCGCCACCGGTACCGGCAAGTCCGCGACGACAGCATGGCTCATCGAGCAGGTGCAGCGTCCGACTCTCGTCATGGCGCACAACAAGACGCTCGCCGCTCAGCTGGCCAACGAGTTCCGCGAGCTCATGCCGAACAACGCCGTCGAGTACTTCGTCTCGTACTACGACTACTACCAGCCAGAGGCCTACGTCCCGCAGACGGACACCTTCATCGAGAAGGACTCGTCGATCAACGCCGAGGTCGAGCGGCTGCGGCACTCCACGACCAACTCGCTGCTCAGCCGCCGCGACGTCGTCGTGGTCTCGACCGTGTCGTGCATCTACGGCCTCGGCGCGCCGGAGGAGTACCTTCGGGCGATGGTGGCCCTGCAGGTGGGGGAGCGCTACGACCGCGACGCCCTGATCCGGCAGTTCATCGCGATGCAGTACAACCGCAACGACGTCGACTTCTCGCGCGGCAACTTCCGCGTGCGCGGCGACACGATCGAGATCATCCCCGTCTACGAAGAGCACGCGATCCGCATCGAGCTGTTCGGTGACGAGATCGAAGGGCTCTACTCCCTGCATCCGCTCACCGGCGACGTCATCGAGAAGCTCGACGCCGTGCCGATCTTCCCCGCATCGCACTACGTGGCGGGTACGGATGTGGTGCAGCGTGCCATCGGCACGATCGAGACGGAGCTCGCTGAACGGCTGGCCGAGTTCGAGCGGCAGGGCAAGCTCCTCGAGGCGCAGCGGCTGCGCATGCGCACCACCTTCGACCTCGAGATGCTGCAGCAGCTCGGGTTCTGCTCCGGCATCGAGAACTACTCCCGCCACCTCGACGGCCGCGCACCCGGTGAGCCTCCCCACACGCTGCTGGACTTCTTCCCCGATGACTTCCTGCTCGTGATCGACGAATCGCACGTCACCGTGCCGCAGATCGGCGCGATGTACGAAGGCGACGCGTCGCGAAAGCGCACCCTCGTCGACCACGGATTCCGCCTGCCGAGCGCGATGGACAACCGTCCGCTGCGCTTCGACGAATTCAAGAACCGCATCGGCCAGACCGTCTACCTCTCGGCGACTCCGGGCAAATACGAGATGGGCATCGCCGACGGCGTGGTCGAGCAGATCATCCGTCCGACGGGCCTCGTCGACCCCGAGATCATCGTCAAGCCGTCGAAGGGCCAGATCGACGACCTGCTCGAGGAGATCCGGATCCGCGTCGAGAAGGACGAGCGCGTGCTCGTGACGACGCTGACGAAGAAGATGGCCGAAGAGCTGACCGACTTCCTCGGTGAGCACGGCGTCCGGGTGCGATACCTGCACTCCGACGTCGACACCTTGCGCCGTGTCGAGCTGCTCAGCGAGCTGCGACAGGGCGTGTACGACGTGCTGGTCGGCATCAACCTCCTCCGTGAGGGGCTCGACCTGCCCGAGGTGTCGCTGGTCGCGATCCTGGATGCCGATAAGGAAGGCTTCCTGCGGTCAGGCACGTCGCTCATTCAGACCATCGGGCGCGCGGCGCGAAACGTGTCGGGCCAGGTGCACATGTACGCCGACAACATGACCGACTCGATGGCGAAGGCGATCGAGGAGACCGACCGACGTCGTGAGAAGCAGGTCGCGTACAACAAGGAGAACGGCATCGACCCGCAGCCGCTCCGCAAGCGCATCGCCGACATCACCGACGTGCTCGCGCGCGAGGCGTCCGATACGCAGGAGATGCTGCGCGGCAAGGGCAAGACGAAGTCCGGGAGGGGCAAGAGTCCGACACCGCAGCTGCGTCGTGAGGGGCTTGCAGCCGAGGGCGCGCAGCAGCTCGAGTCGATGATCGAAGACCTCTCAACGCAGATGCTCGCAGCCGCATCCGAGCTCAAGTTCGAGCTCGCGGGGCGCCTCAGGGACGAGGTTCAGGACCTGAAGAAAGAGCTTCGCGCGATGGAGCGCGCGGGCCACGCCTGAGCAAGAGGGAATCGACCATGGATGCTGCCGCCACCGAACTCGCAGACCGTGTTCGTGCTCTTCTGATGTCCGAGCCCGGGCTCGAGGAGAAACGGATGTTCGGCACCCGTGCGTTCCTGTTGAACGGTCGGATCCTCGTCGGCACGCGCAACGAGGGTGTGCTGCTCGTGCGGGTCACCGAAGAGAAGGGCACGGCTCTGCTCACCGAACCCGGCGTCGCCATCGCCGTGATGGGGGCGAAGACGATGGGGCCGAGCTGGCTGGACGTCGAGTCGACCGCGATCGAAGACGACGAGTCGTTGATGTTCTGGGTGGACGCGGCGCGCGAGAGTGCCGCAGAGACAGCCGAGTAGGTCAGCTGTCGAGCGGCGCGTCAGGCCGGGCAGTGCATGAGCGGCTTCGGCCCGCTCCGGTCGATCTCATGCTCCGTCATCGGCCGCCCGCACAGGGGGCAGGCGCGTTCCGCGCGCTGAGCGGCGGTCGGTGGAGGAGTCGCTTCATACGGTCCGACCGCTGCGGGCCCGGCGAGCCTGATGAGGTTCGTATTGAACCATCGGTACAGCCCGCCCGCTTCGCGGATGCGTGTGCGCAGCGGCACTCGGTCTGAACTGTTCTCCATATCCCTTAGTGTACTAAGGATTAGTGGTCTATGTATAATCGAGACGTGACTGCCACGGACGACATGCTCAAGCTCGAGAACCAACTGTGCTTCGCGCTGGTCACGGCTGCTCGCAACGTCGTCGCGATCTACCGTCCGATCCTCGAGCCGCTGGGGCTCACCCACCCGCAGTACCTCGTGATGCTCGCGCTGTGGGAAAGATCACCTCGATCGCTGAACGATCTCGCAGCTGACCTCGCGCTCGACCCCGCGACGGCATCCCCACTCGTCAAGCGCCTGGAGAAGGAGGGGCTGATCGCCCGTGAGCGCAGCAGCGCAGACGAGCGCCGACTCGACATACGCCTGACCGAGGCCGGCGCCAGCCTGCGCGAGCGCGCGATCGATGTCCCGCGTCAGGTCATGGAGGCCGTCCACATGGACATCGATCAGGTCGCGGCACTCCGCGACGGGTTATCCCCATTCGCCGGTCGCGTCGCAGTCTGATCGGCGCCGACGCCTAGGCTGAAGGCATGTCGTCTGCGCGCCCGAACTCCTCCAGGGGTCTCGGATGAAGCGGGTCGCGACCGCGGTCGGGTTGATCGGAATCTTCGTGGTCGTCATGCTGGCGGCATCCGTTCAGGGCATCCCGGTGATCACACCGCCCGACTTCCTCTCCGCAGACGGCGCCGTGTTCGACGAGCCGCAGCCCAGCGGGTCGCCGGCAGCATCGCCACCGCCGGAACAGGACTTCGATCTCGCCACCACGATCATCGGCACCATCTTCCTGATCGTCGTCATCGCGACAGTCGCTCTCATCGCGATCCTCCTCGTTCGCGCTCTGATGAGGTACTGGCGCGAACGACCGCTTCGCAGCCGGGCGGGTGGCGACGTCGATTTCGAGTCGACGGCTCAGGAAGCCGCCCAGGAGGCGGATGCCGTCGCGCCGGCGATCAGGCGGGGGATCGACGGCGCGCTGCGCTCGATCGACGCCGAGTCCACCGCTACCGACGCGATCATCGCCGCATGGGTCGGGCTGGAGGAGAGCGCGGCGGACGCGGGGATCGCCCGTGGGATGAGCGAGACACCGTCCGAGTTCGCCCTGCGGATCATCACTCGACGCGCCGGCATCACAGAAGCGGCCGGCGACCTCCTCGGACTCTACGAACGCGTCCGATTCGGCGACTACGTCGCAGGGGTGCACGACCGATCAGCGGCCCGCACGGCGCTGCAGACGATCGAGGAGGGCTGGAGATGACTCGCAGCCGCACAATCTCATCGATCGTCGTGGCCATCGTCGCGACCGCGGTTTTGGTGTTGGCCATCCGTGTCGAGCCGGGGTTCGCGATCGCGTGGGGAGTGCTCGCCGGGGTGCTCACGCTGTGCGCTCAGCTCGTGATCCCCGAGGACCCGCGAGTGGACTCTCCTCGCATCCCCGCGGAGCCCGAACGCCGTGGCACCGCGATCTCGCGGATGGCATGGTCGCTCAACACCCGCACCGGAGAGGCCGGCGAGCAGATCAAGCGGCGCGTGCGCGGCATCCTGCGCCAGCGGCTGTTGCGTCGCGACCTCGACATCGATGACCCGACGCACCGCGAACTCATCGAGACGCAGATCGGCGCCGGACTGTGGACCCGGCTGACGACCGCAGGCGCCAAGCGTCAGGACATCGAACGCGCGCTCGGCGCGATCGATGAACTCTCGCCGACCAAGGAGAAGCAATGACCGAGAACCCCACGATCGCCGACACAGGAGCGCGGATCCTGGCCGCGGTGCGCACTGTCGTCGTCGGCATGGACGACACCGTGGAGATCGCGCTGGCGACGATCCTGGCGGGTGGACACGTGCTCTTCGAGGACGTCCCAGGGCTCGGGAAGACTCTCGCGGCTCGAAGCCTGGCGTCTGCGCTCGGGCTGGACTTCCGACGGCTCCAGTGCACGCCGGACATGCTCCCTGGCGACGTCACCGGTTCATACGTCTACGCCCCGGATTCCGGTGACTTCGTGTTCCGGCCAGGACCGATCTTCACCGGACTGCTGCTGGCGGACGAGATCAACCGCACGACGCCGAAGACGCAGTCCGCGATGCTCGAGGCGATGGCAGAGCGACAGGTCACCGTCGAAGGAAACAGCTTCCCGCTGCCCGCGCCGTTCCACGTGATCGCGACGTCCAACCCGATCGAGTACGAGGGAACCTACGCCCTCCCGGAGGCGCAGCTCGACCGCTTCATGGTGCGGCTGTCCGTCGGATACCCGGAGGCAGCAGGCGAGACGCAGATCCTGCTCAATCGGATGGCACGCCAGCAGGAGCCGACGCACGTCGCCGCCGTGATCGACGCCGCGCGCCTGGTCGAGGTGCAGCAGGCCGTCGAGGCGATCCACGTGCACCCCGACATCGCGCGGTACTGCGTCGACGTCGCGGCGGCCACGCGACACGCGCAGAACGTCGCAGTGGGCGCATCGCCGCGCGGCTCGCTCGGGCTCCTTCTGCTCGGCCGTGCGCTCGCTGCGCTGGACGGTCGCGAGTACGTCCGCCCCGACGACATCAAACGCATCGCTGTGCCCGTCCTCGCGCACCGGCTGACGCTGACGCCCCAGGCCTGGGCGCAGGGCGTCAGCGCCGAGCAGATCGTCGCGAACGTCGTCGGTCAGGTACCGGTGCCGCCCACCGTGGGTGCGCCCGTCTGATGACCACCGCGACCACTCGTACACGCTGGGCACCCGCGGTCGTGATCGGCTTCTTCGGAGCGATCGCGCTCGCCGCCGCCGGGTTGGTCTTCTCGCGTGCTGACATCGTCGCGATCGGACTGCCGTTGGCGATGCTCAGCGTGGCGGCCGCGTTTCGACGGTCGGATGCTGTTCCGCTCACGGTCTCGCTCGCTCCAGAGCAGGCGACAGATGAGGGCGCGATGCTGCTCACCGAGGTGCGTGTCACGAGCGATGCAGAGCTCGCGGAGCTCGTGCTCGTTCAGGCGGAGCGGCGCACCAGGCGGATGCTCGTGCCCACTGACGGCTCGGCGACCGTCGCTCGCAGCCGTGCGCTGCACTCCGGTCCTCTAGCGGCCGTGAAGGCTTCGGCCAGAGGAGTCTCAGCCGACGGCCTGATCCTCGGCCGGCCGACTCCGGTGATCCAACAGGTCCGCAACGTCGCTCCGACGCCCATCGTGCTGCCGCACCTGCCGCTGTCACCGCGGCTCACCGGCATGCACGGCAGTCACGAGGGGCGTCGACTCGGGCAGGGCGGCGACTTCCGCGACATCCACCAGTTCGTCCCCGGCGACGAGTTGCGCCGCGTCGACTGGCGGGCCACAGCCCGGATGGCGCGCCGACCAGGCGACCTCATGGTGCGTCGGACGAACACCCTCAGCGACACGACCATGGTGATCGCCATGGACACCGCAGACGACCTCGCCACGATGGCGGCCACGTGGGGGAGCGGCGACCTCGAGCGCAGCGGCCCGACCTCGCTCGACCTGTCGAGACAGGCGGCGCGCTCGATCGCGAGGGCCGCTGTCGGCTCGGGAGACCGCGTCGCGCTGCACGTGCTCACCCACGGCGGTCGTTCCGTGCGCAGCGGTGCGGGCTCCCGTCACCTGGCACGCGTGGAGGCGGCGATCGCGGCGACGGGTGCGGCAGGGGAGGACGCGCGGTTCCGCCGCACGCCGCCGGTGCCGCACGGTTCGGTGATCTTCGTGCTCTCCACGTTCTTCGAGGGAGCGGCGTCCGATGTGTCCTTGATGTGGCGCGCCTCCGGACACCGGGTCGTCGCAGTCGACATCCTTCCCGCCCTCGATGTCGCCCGGTTGACCCGAGAGCAGCAGATCGCTCTGCGAGTGGTCCTCGCCGAACGGGAGGACGTCCTGCACGATCTGCGCGGAGCAGATGTCGATGTCGTCTCCTGGCGCGACGATCCGGCGATTGCTCTGAGCGCCGCAGGGAGGTCACGATGATGACCGAGAGCGGCCAGCGGAACGACTGGATCCGCACCGGCCCGGCACTTCCCGGTGCTGTGCTCCACTTCGTTCTGCCGCTGACCGCCGCGATCGCCGCTGTGCAACTCCTGCCAGTGCTCTGGTGGCAGGTGGCGATGGTCGGTTTCGCGGTGCTCGGGATGCTCGTCCCGCAGACGCTGGCCGGATGGCTCTCGATCGCCTGCCTGGCGATCGGGATGCTGCTGACCGAGCCGGGCGTGTGGCAGACGATGCTCGCGGTGCTCGTCGTGCATGTCATCCACGTGCTGTCATCACTGCTGCCGCTCGTGCCATGGCGAGGGCCGGTCGTGCTCGCGGCGCTTCTCCCTACGCTGCGCAGACTCCTGGTGGTGCAGCTGATCGCACAGCCGCTGACGTTCGCGGTGATGCTCGTGCAGACGTCGGGTGGCGCGACGATCGGGTGGTCCGTCCTGGTGGGCGCGGCGTGCGTCGCCGGCTTCGCCGTGCTGTTCCTGCTGCGTGCGAAGCGGCGCTCCGACCGAGCCTGAACGTCCTCTCGGCCCGAATGTCTGTGGCCCCTCGTAGACTTGTTCGGTGCCCATCGTCCCCGTCGCCACCCCAGGAAAACTCAGTGTTCGCGGTGCCCGCGTCCACAATCTCAAGAACGTCGATATCGACATCCCACGCGACTCGCTGGTCGTGTTCACCGGCCTGTCAGGGTCGGGCAAGTCGAGTCTCGCCTTCGACACGATCTTCGCCGAGGGTCAGCGCCGGTACGTCGAGTCGCTGAGCGCGTATGCACGACAGTTCCTCGGTCAGGTCGATCGGCCGGATGTGGACTTCATCGAGGGTCTGAGCCCCGCCGTCTCCATCGACCAGAAGTCGACGAACCGCAACCCGCGGTCGACCGTTGGCACGATCACCGAGATCTACGACTACATGCGCCTGCTCTGGGCGCGCATCGGCATCCCGCACTGTCCGCAGTGCGGTGAGCGCATCCAGCGTCAGACCGTGCAGCAGATCGCTGACCAGCTCATGGAACTGCCCGAGCGCACCAGGTACCAGATCGTCGCCCCCATCGTCTCGCAGAAGAAGGGCGAGTTCGTCGACCTGTTCCGCGAGCTGGGTGCGAAGGGCTACTCGCGTGCGATCGTCGATGGCGACCTCATCCAGCTCTCCGAGCCGCCGACGCTGAAGAAGAGCTACAAGCACGACATCGCGGTCGTCGTCGATCGCCTCGTGGCGTCCGACGACATCCTCAGCCGCGTCACCGATTCGGTCGAGACCGCGCTCGGACTCGCGGGCGGCGTGGTGCAGGTGAACTTCGTCGATGAAGAGGGCGACGACGCCTGGCAGTCCTTCTCCGAGAAACTCGCCTGCCCGAACGGGCATCCGATCACACTCACTGAGATCGAGCCGCGCACGTTCTCGTTCAACGCGCCCTTCGGAGCGTGCCCCACCTGCTCGGGTCTGGGCACGCGGATGTCGGTCGACGTCGATCTCATGCTCGCCGACGAGGAGCTCTCGATCCGCGAGGGAGCGATCATCCCGTGGACGACGCAGGGCAAGGGGCTGTTCCAGTACTACGAGCGTCTGCTCGAAGGACTCGCGCGTGACCTGAAGTTCTCGCTCGACACGCCATGGAAGGACCTGCGAGTCGACGTGCAGGATGCCGTGCTGCGCGGTGACAACTACAAGGTCACGGTGAAGTGGAAGAACCGCTACGGCCGCGAGATGCGCTACGCATCGGGCTTCGAGGGCGTCGTGCCGTACATCGAGCGGCAGTACGCCCAGGCAGAGAGCGACAACCAGCGTGCGCGCTGGGCGGAGTACCTGCGCGAGGTGCCGTGCCCGGTGTGCGACGGCAACCGCCTGAAGCCCGAGGTTCTCGCGGTCAAGGTGCACGGCCACTCGATCGCCGAGGTCTCTCATCTGAGCCTCGGTGACGCCCGCGATTTCATGGAGAAGCTCAAGCTCAGCGACCGTGAGGCGAAGATCGCCGCTCAGGTGCTGCGCGAGATCCGTCTCCGGCTCGACTTCCTGCTTCAGGTCGGGCTCAACTACCTGAACCTCAGCCGGTCCGCAGGATCCCTGTCCGGTGGCGAGGCGCAGCGCATCCGCCTGGCGACGCAGATCGGGTCCGGCCTCACGGGCGTCCTGTACGTCCTCGACGAGCCCTCGATCGGACTCCACCAGCGCGACAACCGTCGCCTCATCGAGACGCTGCAGAAGCTGCGCGACCTCGGCAACACTCTGATCGTCGTCGAACACGATGAGGAGACGATCGAAGCGGCCGACTGGGTCGTCGACATCGGTCCCGGTGCCGGTGTGAACGGCGGCGGAGTGGTGCACTCCGGGCCCTATTCCGCGCTGCTCGGCGATACCGAGTCCATGACGGGCGACTACCTCTCCGGTCGTCGTGCGATCCCGACGCCGAAGAAGCGCCGCAAGATCGACAAGAAGCGTCAGCTCACCGTGGTCGGCGCTCGCGAGAACAACCTGAAGAACGTCACGGCCGAGTTCCCCCTCGGAGTGCTCACGGCTGTGACGGGCGTCAGCGGCTCAGGCAAGTCTTCGCTCGTGAACGACATCCTCTACCGCGTCCTGGCATCCAAGCTCAACGGCGCCCGCACCCTCGCGGGCAAGCACACCCGTGTCACCGGGCTCGACAACCTCGACAAGGTCGTGCACGTCGACCAGGCGCCGATCGGCCGCACTCCGCGGTCGAACCCGGCCACGTACACCGGCGTGTTCGACCGGATCCGCTCGCTGTTCGCCGAGACGCCGGAGGCGAAGGTGCGCGGCTATCAGCCCGGTCGCTTCAGCTTCAACGTGAAGGGCGGCCGCTGCGAGGCGTGCTCCGGCGACGGCACGATCAAGATCGAGATGAACTTCCTGCCCGACGTGTACGTCGACTGCGAGGTCTGCCACGGCAAGCGGTACAACCGCGACACGCTGGCCGTGCACTACAAGGGCAAGAACATCGCCGACGTGCTCGAGATGCCGATCGAAGAGGCGGCCGAGTTCTTCGAACCGATCCAGGCGATCCACCGCTACATGAAGACGCTCGTCGACGTCGGCCTCGGCTACGTCCGTCTCGGACAGTCGGCGACCACGCTCTCCGGAGGCGAGGCGCAGCGCGTCAAGCTCGCGACCGAGCTCCAGCGGCGCAGCAACGGCCGCAGCGTCTACGTGCTCGACGAGCCGACGACGGGTCTGCACTTCGAAGACGTCCGCAAGCTCCTCGAGGTTCTGGGCGGCCTCGTCGACAAGGGCAACACCGTGATCGTCATCGAGCACAACCTCGACGTCATCAAGTCGGCGGACTGGGTCATCGACCTCGGCCCCGAGGGCGGCTCCGGCGGCGGAGAGATCCTCGCCACGGGCACCCCGGAGCAGATCGCGCGCGTCGAGGACAGTCACACCGGGCTGTTCCTCGCAGAGATCCTCGGGGAGGGGCGCGGAGCTCAGGAATCGGGAGAGAAGCGCAAGGCCAGCTGATGGCCGACGTCCTCCCGTACAAGCCGAAGCAGGGCGAGATCCCGACCGCGCCCGGCGTCTACCGGTTCCTGGATGCGCAGGGGCGAGTGCTCTACGTCGGCAAGGCGAAAAGCCTCCGGCAGCGGCTGTCGAACTACTTCGCGCCGCTGCGCACCCTGCACGAGCGCACGCGGCGGATGGTGACGACGGCGGCATCGGTCGAATGGACCGTCGTTCCCACTGACGTCGACTCCCTGCAGCTCGAGTACATGTGGATCAAGGAGTTCGATCCGCCCTTCAACGTCCGATACAAGGACGACAAGTCGTACCCGTTCATGGCGATCACGCTCGGTGACGAGGCGCCGCGGGTCATCGTCACGCGCAACAGGAAGATTCCCGGCGCACGGTACTTCGGGCCCTACCCGAAGGTGTGGGCGGTGCACGAGACGATCGACCTGATGATCAAGGCATTCCCGATCCGCACCTGCAGCGATGCGAGCTACAAGCGCGCCATGGCTACCGGGCGCCCGTGCTTCCCTGGACAGATCGGAAAATGCGGTGGGCCGTGCTCGATGACCGTGACCATCGAGGAGCACAGGGCGATCGTCGACGATTTCGTGGCGTTCATGGCCGGAGGCGACGAGCGCTTCACCAAGGAGCTCACGGCACGGATGCTCTCGGCCTCGGCCGCGATGGACTACGAGGCCGCCGCGAAGTACCGTGATCAGCTCGCGTCGATCGACGCCGTCCTCGGCAAGAGCGCGCTCGTGCTGCCGGCGGATGAGGATGCCGATCTCTTCGGCATCGCCGAGGATGAGCTCTCAGCAGCGGTGCAGCACTTCTCGATCCGCGGCGGTCGAGTCCGTGGAGTGCGTGCGACCACGATCGAGAAGGAGATCGACATCTCCGGGGCCGACCTCGTCGACCAGGTCCTGCAGCGAGCCTACGGCGAGGGCGTCGATGTGCCGCGCCGGGTGCTGGTGCCTTCGCTCCCCGACGACGCGGCGGAGCTCGAGGTGTGGCTGCAGGAGCGACGCGGCCGCAGAGTCGAGATCGCGGTCGCGCAGCGAGGACAGCGCGCCGAGCTCATGCGCACAGCCACGCTCAACGCGCAGCAGGCCCTGATCCGGCACAAGACCCGCCGCACCAGTGATTACGTCGCCCGCACCCAGGCGCTGACCGATCTGCAGGAAGCGCTCGATCTCGAGACGGCGCCACTGCGCATCGAGTGCTTCGACATCTCGCACCTCGGCGGCACGAACGTGGTCGCCTCGATGGTCGTGTTCGAAGACGGGCTGCCGCGAAAAGACCAGTACCGCTCGTTCAACATCGCCGAGACCACCGATGACACCGATTCGATGTACCAGGTGCTCATGCGCAGACTGGCCTACCTCGACCGGCCGGAGGAGGCCGACCCGGAACCCGCCGTCGTCACGGATCCGGTCGCCGAGGGCGAGGTCGTGACGACCCGAAAGCGGCCCCGGTTCTCATACCCGCCGCAGCTGCTGCTCGTCGACGGCGGCAAGCCGCAGGTCGAAGCGGCCGCGCGCGCCCTGCGCGACTCCGGTCATACCGAGATCGGTCTGTGCGGCATCGCCAAGCGGCTGGAGGAGGTGTGGATTCCGGGGGATGACTTCCCGGTCATCCTGCCGCGAACGAGCGAGGCCCTGTACCTGCTCCAGCGACTGCGGGACGAGGCGCACCGCTTCGCGATCACACATCAGCGCAAGCGTCGCCGCCGCGACATCTCCTCTGTGCTCGAAGAGGTTCCGGGGCTGGGGGCATCACGCATCAAGGCGCTCTTGAAGCACTTCGGCTCGGTCGCCGCGCTCAAGGGGGCGACGTCAGAGCAGATCCAGGAGGTCCCCGGCATCGGGCCGGCCCTGGCGCTCAGCATCCACACGCACCTCGTGAATGGATAGGCTGGACTCCACAGGAAGAGGGAGTACCGATGACCACCGAGGAGAAGAACGAATTCCTCATCGTCACCGGCATGTCCGGTGCTGGACGATCCACCGTCGCCAACGCGCTCGAGGACCTCGGCTGGTACGTGGTCGACAATCTTCCGCCGCAGATGCTCCGTCCGCTGCTCGACCTCACCGACATCGGCGGCGGGGCTCTTCCGAAGGTTGCTGCCGTCGTCGACGTCCGCGGTCGCAACCTGTTCAACGACTTCCCCGAAGTCGCCAGAGCGCTGCGCTCCCGTGGCAGCGTGCGGGTGGTGTTCCTCGACGCATCCGACGATGTCCTCGTGCGCAGGTTCGAGTCGGTCCGACGGCCGCACCCCTTGCAGGAGGACGGCACCCTGCTCGACGGCATCAGACTCGAGCGTTCGCGACTCACGCTCGTGCGCGAAGCCGCGGACATCGTCATCGACACGTCGTCGCTCAACATCCATCAGCTGGCGACGCAGGTCTCCGAGACCTTCTCGGAGGAGGGGGCCGCCCGACACCGGCTGACCATCCTCAGCTTCGGCTTCAAGTACGGGCTCCCGACCGACGTGGATCTCGTCGCCGATATGCGGTTCCTTCCCAACCCGTACTGGAACGACGACCTGCGCGGCTTCACCGGACAGGACGCGCAGGTGCGCGACTACGTGCTCTCTCAGGAGGGGGCGACCGAGTTCCTCGAGGCGTACGCAACGGCTCTGGTGCCGGTTCTCGAGGGATACCAGCGCGAGAACAAGGGGCACTCGACCGTGGCGATCGGATGCACCGGCGGGAAGCACCGTTCTGTCGCGATGGCGGAGGAGCTCGCGAAGCGACTCTCGAAGATCCCCGGGGTCGCGGTGAGCGTGCGGCACCGGGATCTCGGTCGGGAGTAGGCCGGGGCATCGCGGCCGGTAAACTGATTCTTTGCGTCGCGATCGACGCGCGAAGCTTCCAAGGAGTCCCGTGGCACTTACCACCGATGTCAAGGCTGAGCTCGTCAGCATCCGCAACGCACCGCCGACGGTGCGTGTCGCCGAGGTCACCGCGATCCTCCGGTTCGCCGGGGGACTCCACTCCATCGCCGGCCGCGTGGCGGTCGAGGCTGAAGTCGACGCGGATCTGCTGGCTCGCCGGGTCGCTCGAGACCTGGCAGAGATCTACGGTGTCCGGCCCGAGATCGCCCAGGTCCAGTCCGCGAGCTCGCACGACGGAGCCCGGTACGCCGTCCGCGTCATCAGCGCGGGGGAGACGCTGGCCCGCCAGACCGGCCTGCTCGATCAGCGCCGACGTCCGGTCCGCGGACTGCCCAACCGACTCACCACCGGTTCACGGGAGGAGATCGCCGGCCTGTGGCGCGGTGCGTTCCTCGCCGCCGGGTCGCTGTCCGAGCCCGGTCGCTCTGCGATGCTCGAAGTGTCCTGCCCGAGCTCCGAGGCCGCCATGGCGCTCGTCGGCGCAGCCCACCGCCTCGGCGTCGCGGCCAAGGCCCGCGAGGTCAGGGGAATGCCGCGCGTCGTCGTTCGCGACGGAGAGGCGATCCGCTCGATCCTCGCGCAGATGGGCGCCCAGAAGACGGCTGCCGCGTGGGAGGAGATGCGCCAGCGCCGAGAGGTTCGCGCCGGCGTCAACCGCCTGGTCAACTTCGACGACGCGAACCTCCGCCGCTCGGCGCAGGCCGCTGTCGCCGCGTGCGCTCGTGTCGAGCGGGCCCTGGAGATCCTCGGCGAGACCGTCCCCGATCACCTGCGCATGGCGGGTGAGCTGCGACTCTCGCACCGCGACGCCAGCCTCGACGAACTCGGACACCATGCGGACCCGCCGCTGACGAAGGATGCCGTCGCCGGCCGCATCCGTCGGCTGCTCGCCATGGCGGACAAGCGTGCGCAGCAGGACGGCATCCCCGGCACGGAGTCGGCGGTGCCCGCCGGCCTCGACGTCTGAATCCCGGGTCTTCCTCGCAGCACGATCCGTCATCCGCGGAAGCATCTTGGCCGCACTTGCGTTGTCGTCAGTAGGATGAAGAAGTCTGCTCCGCGCCGCATTCGGGTGGCGCGGAGGAACCGACAAGCGCCGCGGCGCGGCGCGGATTGGATGAAAGCGACATGGCTACCTACACGCTCCCCGACCTCCCCTACGACTTCGCGGCGCTGGAACCGCACATCAGCGGCAAGATCATGGAGCTGCACCACGACAAGCACCATGCCGCCTACGTGACCGGTGCGAACGCGGCACTGGACGGCCTGGCGGAGGCTCGTGAGAGCGGCAACCTCGCGAACGTCAACAAGCTCGAGAAGGACCTCGCGTTCAACCTCGGCGGTCACGTCAACCACTCGATCTTCTGGACGAACCTCTCGCCGAACGGCGGCGGAGAGCCGGAGGGTGAGCTGAAGGCCGCGATCGACGAGTTCTTCGGATCGTTCGACAAGTTCCAGGCGCACTTCACCGCCGCAGCCACCGGTATCCAGGGATCGGGCTGGGCGGTCCTCAGTTGGGACTCGATCGGCGAGCGTCTGATCATCCAGCAGCTGTTCGACCAGCAGGCGAACACCGCTCAGGGCACGATTCCGCTGTTCCAGCTCGACATGTGGGAGCACGCCTTCTACCTCGACTACCTCAACGTGAAGGCCGACTACGTCAAGGCGGCGTGGAACATCGCCAACTGGGAGAACGTCGCCCAGCGCCTCGACGTCGCCCGCAAGCAGACGAACGGCCTGCTGGTACTGTCGTAATCGGGTTGCGTCCCGACGGGCCTCGCGCTCGTCGGGACGCCATCTCAGCCAAGAAAACTGCGCATCGCGCACGACAAACAGGGAGACCTTAGTGTCTGTCAAGATCGGCATCAACGGCTTCGGCCGTATCGGACGCAACTACTTCCGCGCGGCTCTCGCGCAGGGAGCTGACCTCGAGATCGTCGCGGTGAATGACCTCACCGACAACAAGACGCTCGCGCATCTTCTGAAGTACGACTCGGTCGGAGGCGTCCTCGACGCGGAGATCAGCTACGACGATGACAGCATCACCGTAGGCGGCAAGCAGATCAAGGCGTTCGCCGAGCGCGACCCCGCCGGCCTCCCGTGGGGCGAGCTGGGCGTCGACATCGTCATCGAGTCCACCGGCTTCTTCACCAAGGCCGAGGCCGCCAAGAAGCACATCGATGCAGGCGCCAAGAAGGTCCTCATCTCGGCACCGGGCACCGGCGTCGACGCGACCTTCGTGATGGGTGTGAACGAGGACAGCTACGACCCGGCCTCGCACCACATCATCTCGAACGCCTCGTGCACCACCAACTGCCTCGCGCCGCTGGCCAAGGTCTTCAACGACGCGTTCGGCATCGACCGCGGCTTCATGATGACCGCCCACGCCTACACCGCGGACCAGAATCTGCAGGACGGCCCGCACGGCGACCTGCGTCGCGCGCGTGCCGCCGCGATCAACATCGTCCCGGCCTCCACGGGTGCAGCCAAGGCCATCGGCGAGGTGCTCCCGGAGCTCAACGGCAAGCTCAGCGGCTCGTCGTACCGCGTTCCGGTTCCCACCGGCTCGATCGTCGACCTGACCCTGGTCACCGACCGGGAGAACCTCACCGTCGAAGAGGTCAACGAGGCGTACAAGAAGGCAGCGGCCGACGGTCGCCTGGCCGGCTACCTCCAGTACAACGAGGACCAGATCGTCTCGAGCGACATCGTGCACAACGCGCACTCGTCGATCTTCGACTCGACGCTGACCAATGTCAGCGGCAACCTGGTCAAGGTCTCCAGCTGGTACGACAACGAGTGGGGCTACTCCAACCGTCTCGTCGACCTGACCGAGTACGTCGCAGAGCGTCTCTGAGATATTCGTCATGACCCTGCGCACCCTGGAATCACTGGGTTCGCTCGAGGGCAAGCGCGTCATCGTCCGTTGTGATCTGAACGTCCCCCTGAAGGACGGCGTCATAACGGACGATGGTCGTGTACGCGCCTCGTTGCCGACTCTGAAGACGCTCATCGAAGCCGGCGCGCGCGTCGTCGTCTGCTCGCACCTCGGACGCCCCGACGGTGCACCCGACCCGCAGTACAGCCTCGAGCCCGTCGCGAAGCGGCTTTCCGAGCTGCTCGACCAGCCGGTCGCCTTCGCATCGGACACGGTCGGCGAGTCTGCGCGCGGCGCGGTCGCCGAGCTCGGCGACGGCGAGGTCGTCGTGATCGAGAACCTGCGTTTCAACGCGGGGGAGACGGCGAAGGATGACGACGCCCGCAGGGCATTCGCCGGCGAGCTCGCCGCGCTCGGCGACGCTCTCGTGTCCGACGGCTTCGGCGTCGTGCACCGCAAGCAGGCGAGCGTCTACGAACTGGCGGAGATCCTGCCCTCGGCCGCCGGTCTTCTGATCGCGACCGAGCTGGACGTGCTCGACCGTCTCACCGAGAACCCGGAGCGCCCCTACACGGTCGTCCTCGGCGGCTCGAAGGTCAGCGACAAGCTCGGCGTCATCTCGCACCTGCTGCCCCGGGTCGACCGGATCCTCGTCGGCGGGGGGATGCTGTTCACGTTCCTCGCAGCGCAGGGCCACGCCGTCGCATCCAGCCTGCTCGAGAAGGACCAGCTCGACACCGTTCGCGGATACCTCACCGAGGCCGCGGAGCGCGGCGTCGAGATCGTGCTTCCGACGGACGTGGTCGTCGCCGAGTCGTTCTCAGCGGATGCCGCGCACGAGATCGTCGCAGCGGATGCCATCGAGCAGTCCTCGTTCGGCGCATCCGGAATCGGACTCGACATCGGTCCGGACACCGCGGCGGCGTTCGCAGATGCGATCCGCAGCTCGAAGACCGTCTTCTGGAACGGTCCGATGGGCGTTTTCGAGTTCCCCGCGTTCGCGGCAGGGACCAAGGCCGTCGCACAGGCGCTCACCGAGGTCGACGGCCTCGGCGTCGTCGGCGGCGGCGACTCGGCTGCTGCCGTGCGTCAGCTCGGCTTCACCGATGACCAGTTCGGTCACATCTCGACGGGCGGGGGCGCGAGCCTCGAGTTCCTCGAGGGCAAGAAACTACCCGGCCTGGAGGTGCTCGGATGGGCATAAGCGCTCGTACCCCGCTGATCGCGGGCAACTGGAAGATGAACCTCGATCACCTGCAGGCGGTCGCGTTCGTGCAGAAGCTGCACTGGGCGCTCAAGGACGCCAAGCACGAGGACGGCTCTGTCGAGGTGGCGGTCTTCCCACCGTTCACCGACATCCGCAGCGTGCAGACACTGATCGATGCTGACAAGATCCCGTTCGCGCTCGGCGCGCAGGACCTGTCTGCGCACGATTCCGGTGCCTACACCGGTGAGGTGTCCGGTGCGTTCCTCGCGAAACTCGACGCGAAGTACGTCATCATCGGCCACTCGGAGCGTCGTGAGTACCACGCCGAGTCCGACGACGTCGTGGCGGCGAAGGTCCAGGCGGCGCTCAAGAACGGTCTCGTGCCGGTGATCTGCGTCGGCGAGACGGCGGAGGACCTCAAGGAGTTCGGCGCGAGCGCGGTTCCGGCTGGTCAACTCGAGGCGGCGCTCAAGGGCGTCCCGGCATCCGCCGACATCGTCGTCGCCTACGAGCCCGTCTGGGCCATCGGCTCCGGCCAGGCGGCGACGCCGCAGCAGGCGCAGGACGTCTGCGCAGCGCTTCGCGGCGTGCTGGCCAAGGCCCTGGATGAGGATGCGGCTGCGCGCACCCGAATCCTGTACGGCGGCTCTGTGAAGGCGGCGAACATCGCCAGCTTCATGCGCGAGCCCGATGTGGACGGCGCACTGGTCGGCGGGGCGAGCCTCGTGGTCGACGACTTCGCCGCGATCATCCGGTTCGAGAAGCACGTCGGCGTCTGAGCGGCGACGGGGCTGCGGCCCCGTCACCCCGTATACTTGACGTTCACGGGCACTCCCAGGCCCAATCGAAAGGCTCTCCCTCGTGGCAATTCTTGAGTTCGTTCTGCAGGTCCTGCTGGGCATCACCAGCGTCCTGCTGACACTCCTCATCCTTCTCCACAAGGGCCGCGGCGGCGGTCTGTCCGACATGTTCGGCGGTGGCATGACCTCGGCGGTCGGCTCATCCGGCCTCGCGGAGCGCAACCTCAACCGATTCACCATCGTCCTCGCGCTCGTGTGGTTCGTCTCCATCGTCGCGCTCGGACTCATCACGAAGCTCGAGGTGATCTGACATGGCCACTGGAGGCAACGCCATCCGCGGAACCCGGGTCGGCTCGGGCCCTATGGGCGAGCAGGACCACGGCTACCACGCAGACCGCATCGCGGTGTCCTACTGGGACGGGCTCGGCAACGAGACGGTCCGCTACTTCGCGGCCGGTCTTCCCGACGAGGAGATCCCCGACACGATCGACCACCCGCAGTCCGGTCTTCCCGCCGGTCGCGATAAGAACAACCCGCCGGAGCTCGCGAAGAACGAGCCCTACAAGACGCACCTCGCCTACGTGAAGGAGCGGCGCACCGACGACGAGGCGACTCAGCTTCTCGACGAGGCGCTGACGCAGCTGCGCGAGCGCCGCGGACAGGCCTGACTCACTCTCCTCGAAGCCGTCGTGACCCCGTTTCTTTCTTCGGGGTCACGACGGCTTCGTCGTTCAACGGCAGCCGGCGGCGGCGGCGATGAGGGACTGCGGCGGAGCCCCGTACGCCGACGTGCCATTGGCGGCGTCGGTGAATCCCTTGCTGATGGCCCACGCCGTCGCCCAGGCCTCGACGGTGCCGCTGTTCGAGTCGTCGTACATGCCCTCGCACTTGACGCTGATGGCGTGGCCGACCTCGTGCGCCACGAGCGCCTTGCTGCGCGCGCCCGGCCAGTACTCGGCGACGGAGTTCGACAGCTCGATGGTCGAATAACCGGGGTCGCCGTACCACCAAGTCGCGTATCCGCCCATGCTGTCGCCATAGCCGTACCCGTTGACCAGTGCAGACCAGTCGAAGTCCAGAAGCACTCCCGGGGCGAGTCCGCGCGCGAACGCCTCGATCTCGGTGCGAGCCTGGAACAGCGGGCCCTGCTTCTCCGCGAGCTCGGCCTTCTCCGATGCGATCATCGCGGCGGCCGCCGTCTCCAGTCCCGCGTAAGCCTCCGCGGTCGTTGCATCCAGCACCACGGCGCCGCTGACCTGCTCCGCCTGGCGGCGAAGGTCGAGGATGTCGAGGTTGCGTGCCGACACATGCGCCGCTTCGAACTCGTCCGCCGCGCCGGCCGCGGCCATGACGGCCGCCATCCCCGCGTCACTCAGGGCTTCGGATGCCGCCTCCGCCCCGTCGCGGGCGTCGTCGAAGTCGTCGCGCTGCTGGGCTGCGTCGTCGCGTTCCTCGTCCAACTGCGCGGTGGCGCCGAACAGCTCCCAGGCCCACACCGGCTTGGCTGCCGCGACCGGCAGCGAATCATCCGCCAGCGACGTCGCCTCGTCGGCGGCCACGGCTGCGCTCTCCACCGCTGCGTCCAGAGCCTCAGTGCTCTCGGCATCCATGAGGAGGTCGGTGCGCGCGCCGGCCACCACGGTGGCGGCATCCATCGTCTCGGTCAGCGAAGCGGCGGCTTCACCGAGCCGAGCCTGGTCCGCTTGCGCGCCGTCGACTGCGTCCTCGAACGCGACGAGCGCGTCGTCGTAGCCGACGTTCGCGCTCCACTGCACGCCAGCGCACGCCGCACCGATGACGATCACAGCAAGACCGCCGAGCATCCAGATTCGTGCGGGGTGCGATCGGCGTTGCGGGGGAGGAGCGGCCGGAGGCGATCCGCCGATCACTGGATCGAATGCGTGTCCACCGGGTGCAAGGGGAACAGGTGACTCGACCACGAGCTCTCCTCCTGACGGGGAAGTGGAGGGGCTGACGAGAATCGAACTCGCATCATCTGTTTGGAAGACAGAGGCTTTACCACTAAGCTACAGCCCCGAATTCTGAGGTGACCTCAGGACTCGTATCCGATCGGAACCGGACTCAACGATCATAGCGGACGTTGACGGTGCTCCTGTCCGTTAGACTCGTGAAGGCCGTTTCCCCGCGCGGGTTCAGACGGGGCGTAGCTCAGCTTGGTAGAGCGCCCGCTTTGGGAGCGGGAAGTCGCAGGTTCAAATCCTGTCGCCCCGACCACGGCCCCTCGACCTCAGGCCGCGCGCTTCGCGCGGAAATCCAAAGGAGAACAGACAAGCATGGCGAACAGCACCGTTGAGAAGCTGACCCCGACCCGGGCCAAGCTCACCATCACGGTCACCCCGGACGACCTCAAGCCTTCTATCGCGCACGCGTACGAGCACATCGCGCAGGACGTCCAGATCCCCGGCTTCCGCAAGGGCAAGGTCCCGGCTCCCATCATCGACCAGCGCATCGGGCGCGGCGCCGTCATCGAGCACGCCGTCAACGAGGGCCTCGACAAGTTCTTCCGCGAGGCCGCGGGCGAGCACAGCCTGCGCGTCGTCGGTCGCCCCGCGGCCGACATCACCCAATGGCCGAACGAGAAGGACTTCACCGGAGACCTGATCGTCGAGGTCGAGGTCGATGTGCGTCCCGAGATCGAGATGCCCGAGCTCTCCGACATCACGCTGACGGTGGATGCCGTCGAGTCCGATGACGCGGCCATCGAGGAGGAGCTCGACAAGCTGCGCGCCCGCTTCGGCACGCTCATCCCCGTCGACCGTCCCGCAGGCAAGGGCGACTTCGTCGAGCTCGACCTCGTCGCGACCATCGACGGCACCGAGATCGACCGCGCTGAGGGCGTCTCGTACGAGCTCGGCTCCGGCGAGCTGCTCGAGGGCATCGACGACGCCGTGGAGTCGCTCACCGCCGGTGAGGACACCACGTTCCGCTCGAAGCTCGTCGGCGGCGACCACGCCGGAGAAGAGGCCGAGGTCTCCGTCTCGATCAAGTCCGTCAAGGAGCGCGAGCTTCCTGAGGCCGACGACGACTTCGCGCAGATCGCGAGCGAGTTCGACACGATCGCTGAACTGCGCACCAGCCTGTCCGAGCGCGTCGGCGAGCAGGGCGTCTTCGCCCAGGGGTCCGCCGCTCGCGACCAGCTCCTCGAGACGCTTCTCGAGAAGATCGAGATCCCGGTCCCGCCGCAACTCATCGAGGACGAGGTGCACAACCACCTCGAGTCCGAGAACCGCCTCGAGGACGACGAGCACCGTGCCGAGGTCACCGAGGCCAGCGAGAAGCAGTTCCGCACGCAGGTGCTGCTCGACACGATCGCCGAGCAGTCGGACGTTCAGGTCTCGCAGGAGGAGCTCAGCCAGTACCTGATCCAGTCCGCCGCGCAGTACGGCATGGCCCCGCAGGAGTTCGTCGAGGCTCTGCAGTCCTCGAACCAGCTGCCCGCACTGGTCGGCGAGGTCGCCCGCAACAAGGCGCTCGCGATCGCCCTCGGCAAGGTCAAGGTCGTCGACAGCAACGGCAAGCCCGTTGACCTGTCGAGCCTGGTCGCCGTCGACGACGAGGACGAGTCCGCCGAGGCCGCTGCCGACGAGAAGCCAGCCAAGAAGGCTCCCGCGAAGAAGCCGGCCGCGAAGAAGGCACCTGCCAAGAAGGCCGCCGAGAAGGCTGAGGACGCGGCTGAGGAGAAGACCGACGAGAAGCCGGCCGCCAAGAAGGCTCCTGTCAAGAAGCCGGCAGCCAAGAAGGCTCCCGCCAAGAAGGCCGCCGACAAGGGCGAGTGATCGCACTGCGATTCTGAAGGCGGATGCTTCGGCATCCGCCTTCTCGCGTAGAGGGAGAGCCATGAACGACTGGCAGGATCGCGTAGACGCGGTTTGGGACGACGACACGATCTCGGATGACGAACGCGTCAGGGCGATCGACGCGTTGGCGCTCGAACGCGAGAGTGAAGACGCGGTCGCGTTGTTCGAGCGGGCGGGTGCGCGAGACTCGGCTGGCGCGGAGATGGCAGCGGCATCCTTCTACCGGCGTGCTCTCGCAGCCGGTCTCGACGAATCGCGGCGGGCACAGGCGACGATCCAGCTGGCCAGCACCCTGCGCAACCTCGGACGCGTCGACGAGAGCCTGGAGATGCTGAAGCGGGAGCGTGAACGCGGGGGAGTGCTCAGCGATGAAGCCTCGGCGTTCTACGCCCTTGCACTCGTGTCAGCCGGCGACAGTGTCGCCGCGGCATCCATCGCATTGGAGACGCTCGCTCCGCACCTGAGCCAGTACCGACGTTCCGTGACGGCGTACGCGCGCGAGATCGCCGAACGCGACACCTGATATGCCGACGGCGAACACGACCTGAGGGCCGCGTCGTCGCCGGTAGATTCGAATCACCGAACACGGAAAACAGGAGCGTGAAATGGCTGCAGAACCCCTGGTCGCGACAAGTGTCTTCGACAGGCTGCTGAAGGATCGCATCATCTGGCTGGGCTCAGAGGTGCGAGACGATAACGCCAACGAGATCTGCGCGAAGATCCTTCTTCTCGCCGCAGAGGACTCAGAGAAGGACATCTACCTTTACGTCAACTCGCCCGGTGGCTCGATCACCGCGGGTATGGCGATCTACGACACGATGCAGTTCGTGCCGAACGACATCGTGACCGTCGGCATCGGCATGGCGGCATCCATGGGCCAGCTGCTGCTGACCGCCGGCACCAAGGGCAAGCGCTACATCACGCCCAACGCCCGCGTGCTGCTGCACCAGCCGCACGGCGGCTTCGGCGGCACCTCGAGCGACATCCAGACGCAGGCCCAGCTGATCATCTCGATGAAGAACCGCCTCGCCGAGATCACTGCGGCGCAGACCGGCAAGTCGGTCGAGCAGATCAACGAGGACGGCGACCGCGACCGCTGGTTTACCGCCGAGGAGGCCCTCGAGTACGGCTTCGTCGACCACATCCGCGAGTCGGCCACCGATGTCATCGGCGGCGGCGGCACGGCGGACTCGGCTGAGTAACGGATTCGAGAGGACATCCATGTACACCCCCACTTTCCAGTCCGCAGGCAACCTGCCCTCGAGCCGCTACGTGCTTCCCCAGTTCGAGGAGCGCACCGCCTACGGCTTCAAGCGCCAGGACCCGTACAACAAGCTGTTCGAAGACCGTGTGATCTTCCTCGGCGTGCAGGTCGACGACGCGTCGGCCGATGACGTCATGGCGCAGCTCCTCGTGCTCGAGAGCCAGGACGCCGAGCGCGACATCACGATGTACATCAACTCGCCAGGTGGCTCGTTCACCGCCATGACGGCGATCTACGACACGATGCAGTACGTCGCGCCGCAGATCCAGACCGTCGTGCTCGGGCAGGCGGCATCCGCGGCATCCGTACTGCTCGCCGCCGGTGCACCCGGCAAGCGGCTCGCGCTTCCGAACGCTCGCGTGCTCATGCACCAGCCGGCGATGGGCGAGGCAGGCCACGGCCAGGCATCCGACATCGAGATCCAGGCCAAGGAGATCCTGCGCATGCGCACGTGGCTCGAGGAGACCATGGCCAAGCACACCGGCAAGCCGGTCGAGCAGGTCAACAAGGACATCGACCGCGACAACATCCTCTCAGCGCAGGAAGCGCTCGAGTACGGCATCGTCGACCAGGTGCTCACGACGCGCAAGCGCGCCTGAGCCTCTGTCTCCACGCCGAGACCCCGTCTTCGCGTCGACACCCCGTCGTAGTAACCGAACTACGACGGGGTCTCGGTGAGAGGACGGGGTCTCGACGTTCGTGCGCGTGCGCGCATGTGGGTGGAGACGCCGTCTGACTGCTCATGTGAGCACACAGATGCGCGCGCGCATGCTCGTGCGTACGCTGGTGGAGACGAAAGGGGGATGCCGTGGACGAAGATCTGCTCACCGTGCGAGTTGCCGAGCTCTACTACGACGAAGCCAAGACGCAGGACGAGATCGGCGCCCTCCTCAAGGTCTCGCGCTGGAAGGTCGGCCGCCTGCTCACACAGGCGCGCGAGAAGGGCATCGTGCGGATCGAGATCGTGCACCCGCGCGCCCGCCGCCTCGGCCTGGAACGAGAGCTCGTCGAGCGGTTCCGTCTTTCGGATGCCGTGGTCGTCCCCGTTCCCGACGACGACGGAGCGGTGCTCGAACGCGTGGCTCAGGCCGCGGCCGACCACCTCGCAGCCGTCCGCCCCGTGCCGCGCACGCTCGGGGTCAGCTGGGGTCGCACCCTCACCGCCGTGGCCGATGCGCTGCCAGAAGGCTGGGCGACAGGCGTCGGCGTCGTTCAGCTCAACGGCGGCGTCAGCCTGAATCGCCGATCAGGGGGAGCGGCGAGCCTCGCGATGACCATCGCGCAGCGCGCCGGAGGCCAGGCGACTCTGCTGCCGAGTCCCGCCATCCTCGAGCGCGTCGAGACGAAGCAGGCGATCGAAGCCGATCGCACCGTAGCCGGCATCCTGGATCGGGCAGCCCACGCGCAGACCTACCTGTACTCCGCCGGCCCTGCCGACGCGTCGTCGGCCCATGTCGAGAACGGGTACCTGAAGCCCGCCGACGTGGAGGAGCTCGCCCGTCGCGGTGCCGTCGGTGACGTGCTCGGCCGTTACATCGATGCGGACGGCAACATCGTCGACCCGCAGCTCGACGCCCGGACGGTCGGAGTGAGCCTTGACCACCTGCGCACAGCTGAACAGGCCATTTTCGTCACCGCGGGGAGCGCCAAACACGACATCGCGCGTACAGTCGTGACCAGCGGCCTGTGCAGCGTTCTGGTGACCGATGAGACCACAGCCCGAGCATTGTTGGAGGAACGATGACGACCACAGAACTGACCCGCCGCACCGCGGTGGACGTGCTGGGCGGTGAGCCAGACGACGCCACGCTCAGGCGCTTCCTGCACGGCCTTCCCGGCGTCGACGCGACCGGACTCGAGCAGCGTGCAGCAGGCCTCGGCACCCGCTCGATCAAGACCACATCCAAGGCGTGGGCGATCGACAAGATCATCTCGCTGATCGACCTCACGACGCTCGAGGGCGCCGACACCCCCGGCAAGGTGCGCTCGCTGGTCGCGAAGGCCAAGACGCCGGATGCCGCCGACCCGTCGACCCCGCTCGTCGCTGCCGTCTGCGTCTACGGCGACATGGTCGGCCACGCCGTCGAGGCGCTCGGTGCTCTGCATGGCGACCCCGACGATGGCAGGATCTCGGTCGCGGCCGTGGCCACGGCCTTCCCGAGCGGACGCTCGTCGCTCGCCATCAAGCTTGCCGACACCGCAGAGGCCGTCGCCGCCGGTGCGGATGAGATCGACATGGTGATCGACCGCGGCGCATTCCTCTCCGGCCGCTACGGCCTCGTTTTCGACCAGATCGCCGCCGTCAAGGAGGCATGCCGCCGCGAGGACGGCACGTACGCATCGCTCAAGGTGATCCTCGAGACCGGAGAGCTGAACACGTACGACAACATCAAGCGGGCATCGTGGCTCGGCATCCTGGCAGGGGGCGACTTCATCAAGACGTCCACCGGAAAGGTGCAGCCCGCGGCAACGCTGCCGACGACGCTGCTCATGCTCGAGACCGTGCGCGACTGGTACCGCGGTACTGGCGAGAAGATCGGCGTGAAGCCGGCCGGTGGCATCCGCACCTCGAAGGACGCCATCAAATACGTCGTCACGGTCGCCGAGACCGCGGGGGAGGAGTGGCTGCAGCCGCACCTGTTCCGCTTCGGGGCGTCGAGCCTCCTCAACGACGTGCTCCTGCAGCGTCAGAAGCTCACGACCGGCCACTACTCCGGCCCCGACTACGTCACGATCGACTGAGGGAAACAGAAACATGTCATTCCTGGAATACGCTCCGGCGCCTGAATCCAAGGCGATCCTGAACCTGCGTGACAGCTACGGTCTGTTCATCGACGGCGAGTTCGTCGATGGCTCGGGCAAGAGCTTCACCACCATCTCGCCTGCCGACGAGTCGCACATCGCCGAGATCGCCGGCGCCTCTGACGACGACATCGACCGCGCCGTCACAGCCGCCCGCCGCGCCTACGACAAGGTGTGGTCGAAGATGAGCGGCCGCGATCGGGGCAAGTACCTGTTCCGCATCGCCCGTCTCGTGCAGGAGCGCGCTCGTGAGCTCGCCGTCGCAGAGAGCCTCGACAACGGCAAGCCGATCAAGGAGAGCCGCGACGTCGACGTTCCGCTCGTCGCATCCTGGTTCTTCTACTACGCCGGATGGGCCGACAAGCTCGACTACGCCGGCCTCGGTGCGAACCCGCGTGCACACGGCGTCGCCGGGCAGATCATCCCGTGGAACTTCCCGCTTCTGATGCTGGCGTGGAAGATCGCTCCCGCCCTCGCGGCGGGCAACACGGTGGTGCTGAAGCCCGCCGAGACCACGCCGCTCACGGCGCTGATCTTCGCCGAGATCCTGCAGCAGGCAGACCTTCCGGCCGGCGTCGTGAACATCGTCACGGGCGCAGGTGCCACCGGCGCGACGCTCGTGCGTCACCCCGAGGTCGACAAGGTCGCCTTCACCGGCTCGACCGGCGTCGGCCGCGACATCGCCAAGGCGGTCGCCGGTACGAACAAGAAGGTCACGCTCGAGCTCGGCGGCAAGGCGGCGAACATCGTCTTCGACGACGCGCCGATCGACCAGGCCGTCGAGGGCATCGTCAACGGCATCTTCTTCAACCAGGGCCACGTGTGCTGTGCAGGCAGCCGTCTGCTCGTGCAGGAGTCGATCCACGACGAGGTCATCGATCGGCTGAAGACCCGCCTGTCGACGCTGCGCCTGGGCAACCCGCTCGACAAGAACACCGACATCGGCGCGATCAACTCCGCCGCCCAGCTCGCACGCATCCGCGAACTCAGCGACATCGGCGAGGCCGAGGGTGCAGAGCGCTGGACCGCGGACTGCGCGATCCCCGACAAGGGCTTCTGGTTCGCCCCGACGATCTTCACCGGCGTCGAGGCATCCCACCGCATCGCCCGCGACGAGGTCTTCGGGCCCGTGCTGTCGGTGCTCACCTTCCGCACTCCGGCCGAGGCGATCGCCAAGGCGAACAACACCCCGTACGGGCTGTCCGCCGGCATCTGGACCGACAAGGGCTCGCGCATCCTCGCCGTCGCCGACCGGCTTCGCGCCGGCGTCGTCTGGGCGAACACCTTCAACCGATTCGACCCCGCCAGCCCGTTCGGCGGCTACAAGGAGTCCGGATACGGCCGCGAGGGCGGCCGCCACGGCCTGACCGCCTACCTCAAGGGAGCCGCAGCATGAGCAAGCGACTGACTGTTCCGAAGACCTACAAGCTCGCGATCGGCGGGGCCTTCCCTCGGAGCGAGTCCGGCCGCACCTACGAGGTGCTCTCCGCCAAGGGGGCGTTCCTCGCGAACGCCGCGAAGGGCTCCCGCAAGGACGCTCGGGATGCCGTCGTGGCAGCGCGCGCGGCCGTCAAGGGCTGGTCCGGCGCCACCGCGTACAACCGCGGCCAGGTGCTCTACCGCGTCGCCGAGGTTCTCGAGGGGCGTCGTGCGCAGTTCATCGACGAGATCACCGCTCAGGAGGGCGTCTCGGCCGCGGCAGCAGCGTCGCAGGTCGACGAGGCGATCGACCTGTGGGTCTGGTACGCGGGCTGGTGCGACAAGTACGCGCAGGTCGCCGGGAATGCCAACCCGGTCGCCGGTCCGTACTTCAACATCTCCGTCCCGGAGCCCACCGGTGTCGTCGCGATCGTCGCGCCGCAGGACTCGGCGCTGCTCGGGCTCGTCTCCGTCGTCGCCCCAGCGCTGGTGGCTGGCAACACCGTGGTAGTTGTTGCCAGCGAGAGGTACCCGCTGTCTGCCATCAGTCTCGCCGAGGTGCTCGCGACCAGCGATGTGCCAGGGGGAGTGGTGAACGTGCTCACCGGATCGCCTGCCGAGATCACGCCGTGGCTGGCTTCGCACGCCGACGTCAACGCCATCGACCTCGCCGGTGCCGGATCTCTGGAGTGGATCGACCTGCAGATCGCGGCGGCCGACACGCTCAAGCGCGTGCTGACGCCCGGGGACGTCACCGCGTCGCCAGAGCGCATCGCGGCGTTCACCGAGACGAAGACGGTCTGGCACCCGAAGAGCATGATCTGATCGAACGGATCTGATCCGACCGCGCCCAATGCGGCTGAGTGTCCGAGGGAGAGGTTAGGCTCGAATATGTCTCTCGGACACTCCAAGGAGGATGCGCATGGCCAGAATCGGTGAAAGCGCTGACCTGTTCAAATGCTCGTTCTGCGGGAAGAGCCAGAAGCAGGTGCAGCAGCTCATCGCCGGCCCCGGCGTGTACATCTGCGATGAGTGCGTAGAGCTGTGCAACGAGATCATCGAAGAGCGCATGGCGGAGTCGTCCGCCGATGGCGTCGCGGATTTCGAACTGCCCAAGCCGCGTGAGATCTATGCCTTCCTCGAGGAATACGTCGTCGGGCAGGAACAGGCCAAGCGCTCGCTGTCGGTGGCCGTGTACAACCACTACAAGCGCGTTCGCGCGCACGGCACGCTGCAGCTCGCTGAGCAGAAGGCCGAAGAGGTCGAGATCGCCAAGAGCAACATCCTGATGATCGGCCCGACCGGCTGCGGCAAGACGTACCTCGCGCAGACGCTCGCGAAGCGCCTGAACGTCCCGTTCGCAGTTGCGGATGCCACGGCGCTGACCGAAGCCGGCTACGTCGGCGAAGACGTGGAGAACATCCTCCTCAAGCTCATCCAGGCCGCTGACTACGACGTGAAGCGTGCCGAGCAGGGCATCATCTACATCGACGAGATCGACAAGATCGCCCGCAAGTCGGAGAACCCATCGATCACCCGCGACGTCTCTGGCGAGGGTGTGCAGCAGGCGCTGCTGAAGATCATCGAGGGCACGGTGGCCTCGGTGCCTCCACAGGGCGGTCGCAAGCACCCGCACCAGGAGTTCCTGCAGATCGACACGTCGAACGTCTTGTTCATCGTCGCCGGCGCCTTCGCAGGCCTTGAGGACATCGTCTCGTCGCGTGTCGGCAAGCACGGTGTCGGTTTCGGCGCGCCGCTGCACGACAAGACGAAGGATCTCGACCTGTTCAGCGAGGTGCTGCCAGAAGACCTGCACAAGTTCGGCCTGATCCCCGAGTTCATCGGTCGCCTGCCCGTCGTCGCCTCCGTCACGCCGCTCGACCAGGACGCGCTGATCGACATCCTCACTGGTCCCCGCAACGCGCTGGTCAAGCAGTACCAGCGCATGTTCGAACTCGACGGTGTGGAGCTCGACTTCGAAGAGGACGCGCTGCGGTCCATCGCCGACCTCGCAGTCGAGCGCAAGACCGGTGCCCGCGGCCTCCGAGCGATCCTCGAGGACGTCCTCGGGCCGATCATGTTCGAGATCCCCTCCGCGGAGGACGTCAAGAAGGTCGTCGTCACCCGCGCCTCGGTCGACGAAGGCGCCCCGCCAACGGTCGTGATGGAGCGCAAGCGCAAGAGCGCCTGACGTGCGTCCCGCTCCGTGGACGGTCAGCGACAGTGAGATCATCGTGGCAGACCGCTGGATCCGATTGCGCGCCGACACGTGTACGGATGCCGCGGGTCGGACGATCGCGCCGTACTACGTGCTCGAACCGGGGGACTGGATCTCCGTCCTCGCGCTGACTCCTGAGGGTGAGGCGATCGTCGTCGAGGAGTACCGGCACGGTGCCGGCGTCGTCGCAATCGGTACGATCGGCGGAGCGGTCGAACCCGGGGAGACTCCGGTGGATGCGGCAGCGAGAGAGCTCCGCGAGGAGACCGGTTGTCAGGCAAGCGAGATCCTCGACCTCGGAGCGACCTGGGCGAACTTCGGCAACCACTCCAATCGCGTGCACCACTTCCTGGCGCTCGACTGCGTTCGTGTGGCAGACCAGTCGCTCGACCCGAGCGAAATGATCGCTGTGCATGTGATGCCGGTCGAGGGGCTCGGCGAGCACCTGTCGCAGAGCTTCCACCAGCTCACCTGGTACAAAGCGCTCGCGCGCCTCTGAGCACGCCTGACCCGCGCCGGCACGACGCAGAATGACACGAATCTCGCAGCGAATTGTGAGATCTCTGCGAAGTTCGCGCTTTCCCGCGAAGTTCGAGCGGCGCGTCAGCCGAGCCCGCGGCGCTTGAGCAGGGGAGTGATCTCGGCATCCCGCCCGCGGAAGTCGCGGTAAGCCTCCAGGGGGTCCTTCGACCCGCCCACGCCCAGCAGCCGAGCACGGAACCGGTCGCCGTTCTCACGCGTCAGTCCGCCGTTCTCACGGAACCACTCGACGGTGTCGGCGTCGAGCACCTCGCTCCAGATGTACGAGTAGTAACCCGCGCTGTACCCGCCGGAGAACACGTGGGCGAAGTAGGTCGACGAGTAGCGCGTCGGCACCGCGGGGTTGTCCAGCCCGATCTCAGCCAGCGCCTCGGTCTCGAACGCGACGACATCGGTCACGGCATCCGATGCTCCGATCCGATGCCACGCCTGATCCAGCCATGCCGCAGCCAGGTACTCGCTGGTGTCATGCCCTTGGTTGAAGGTCTCGGTCCCGCGCAGCCGCTCGACGATCGCGGCGTCCAGCGGCTCGCCGGTCTCGAAGTGGCGGGCGTAGTTGTCGAGGACTTCGGCCCACAGGATCCACATCTCGTTGACCTGGCTGGGGAACTCGACGAAGTCGCGGAACACGTTCGTCCCGGCGAAGTGCGGGTAGTTCACCGTGGCGAACAGGCCGTGCAGCGCGTGACCGAACTCATGGAACAGAGTGGTGACCTCGTCCAGCGTCAGCAGCGTCGGCTGGCCGTCTCCGGGGCGCGCGACGTTGAGATTGTTGACCACGACGGGAGCGGTGCCGCGCAGTGACGACTGGCTGACGATCGGGTTCATCCACGCGCCACCGCGCTTGGAGTCGCGGGTGTACAGGTCGAGAACGTACAGCCCGAGTGCCGAACCGCCCGGGTTGAAGACCTCGAAGACGCGAGCGCCGGGGTGATACGCCACGAGGTCGTCGCGCTCGGTGAACGTCACGCCGTACAGCTGCGTGGCGGCGTAGAAGACTCCGTCCTGCAGTACGCGCTCAGCCTCGAACCACGGGCGCAGTGCCGCCGTGTCGATGTCGTACGTCGCTGAACGCACCTTCTCGGTGTAGAACGCCCAATCGTGCGCCTCGAGTGCGAACGGCTCCGCCTCGGTGTCGTCGATGATCGCCTGGAGGGCCGCCTGCTCCGCGCGAGCGTTGGATGCCGCGGCCGGAGCGAGACGGTGGAGAAGATCCGCGACGGCTTCCGGAGTGCCCGCGGTCTCATCGGCGGTCACGTACGCCGCGTGCGACGAGTAGCCCAGAAGAGCCGCGCGCTCGGCGCGCAGGGACACGATCTCGGTCAGCACGGTGCGATTGTCGTTGCTGTTCCCGCGCGTCGCGCGCGAGCGGGACGCCTCCATGATCCGTCGACGGCTCTCGCGGTTCGTGAGAGAGGCGAGATACGGATGCCCCGTGAACAGCGGCAGCGTGATGAGGAAGCCGGTCTGATGACCGCGATCGGCCGCGGCGCGAGCTGCGGCTGACAGCTCCCCGTCGGCGAGGCCATCGAGGTCCTCTGCGGTCTCGAAGTACACGGCCAGGTCGTTGGTGTCGGCCAGGAGGTTCTTCTCGAAGGCCGTGGTGAGCGTGGAGAGCTTCTGGTTCAGGGCCGTGAGTCGCGACTTCGCGTCGTCGTCGAGCCCAGCGCCTGCGTGGGTCATCTCGCGGAAGTGGCGCTCGACGAGGTACCGGCTCTCCGGATCGAGGGAGAGGTCGCCGAGCTGCTCATGCACGGTCTTGACCCGCCAGTACAGCTGGGCGTCGAGTCGGATCGCATCGTCGTGCGCGGCCATGAGCGGCGCGAGCTCTTCGTCGATCTCCTGTATCTCGGTCGTGGCATCCGCGGAGCTCACCGTGTAGAAGGCGTGCGCGACGCGATCGAGCATGGCACCTGCCTGTTCGAGCGGAACCACCGTGTTCTCGAACGTCGGCATCGACCTCACCCTGGTGATCGCGGAGATCTCGGCCAGGTGCTCCTCGAACGCGAGCTGGAACGCCGGAATGTAGTGCTCGGGGCGTATCGCCGCGTAGTCGGGAAGTGCGTAGGGGAGAGCGGAGGGCGAGAGGAGCGGGTTCGCGGCTTCGGTCATCCCCCGAGCCTAGGGCCGGCTTCTGAAGTTCACAAAGAAACACTTGCAAAGAAAGCTTTGCAAGGATATCTTTGCACTATGACCGAGAACGAGAAGGCCGCCGCGAGAGAACGTCGCGTTCTGGATGCCGGGGCACTGCGTGCCCTGTCGCACCCGCTGCGCGTGCGGATCTTCGACATCCTCGCGAATGAAGGGCCTCAGACGGCAAGCACCCTCGCCGAGATCCTCGGGGAGTCTTCCGGCGCCACGAGCTATCACCTCAGGGCTTTGGCCCGGCAGGACCTGATTCGAGAGGTCGAGGGGGAGCGCAGCGGGCGCGAGCGCTGGTGGGAGCGGCCTGAGGGCGGCATCGTCTACGACTCGCGCGCAGTGCAGGGGTCACCAGCCGGCGAGGCTGCTCTGCAGGTCGCCGTCGCCGAGATCCACCGTCGGCGCCACGAAGAGCTCATGGAGTACTTCAGCGGGCGCATCGACAAGGAGCCGGAGGAATGGGCTGACGCCAGTTCATCGATGACGAGCGGCATCAGCATGACGGCCGAGCAGACCACAGCTCTGATCGAGAAGCTCGAGGCCGTGATCGATGAGGCCGCAGACACTTACCGCGGCCAGAAGGGGGAGGGCGTCCGCCGCATCAGCGTGCGCGCCGATGTCTTCCCCCTCGCCAACCACACGAACACGAAGGAGACCGCATCATGAGCGCAGTTGCCATCACGCGCACGTATGCCGTACCGCGCGGCGCGACAGCACTCGAGCGCTGGTCGATCAGGATCGCGGGAGCCGTCACCCGTTGGGCGACGGCACGCGCCGAACGTCGGCTGGATCGCCATGAAGCCATGCTCGCCGCCATCCAGGCCGAGCAGACGCAGAAGGCAGATCCGCGTGCGGCGGACCGGATGCTGGCGCAGATGGGCGCGCCGCGGCGCTGAGTCAGTCCTGGAACTCTCGGGCGATGACCTCGCCCGCGGCGTCCTGCAGGACTTCCCAACCGGCATCCAGCTCGGCGATGGGGCGGCCCTCGAGCCAGGTCAGCGTCCAGTAGCCCTCGACGCCGCGACTCTCGACCTCCGCGATCGCAGGCAGCAGCGCGGCGGGGACGGATGCCGGAGCATCCGCTCCCGCCGCCCAGCGCGTACCCAGCTGCATCAGTTCTCCTCCACCGGGGCCAGCACGATCTCCGTGACGGCGAACTCGTCGCCCTCCACGATCTCGAGCTCCGCGATGCGGCCGACCGCGCTGAGGTCACCGGCGGCCGCGCGAAGCGTCTCGAGCGAGTCAGCAGGGACCGCGATGACGGCACGTGAGACCGGAGTCTTCTGCGATGCCTTCGCCTCGGTCTTCGCGCGGCGGATGCCGATCAGGGCGGCGCTGGCTGTGGAGAGCACAGCCGGGTCTCCGCCGGCGAGCGAGCCGGCCTCTGGCCAGGCGGCCGTGTGGATCGAGCCCTCCTCGAACCAGCTCCAGGCCTCTTCGGTCGCGAACGAGACGACGGGTGCGAGCAGACGCAGCAGCGTCGACAGAGCGATCCGCAGGGCGAGGGCCGCCGACGGTTGTCCGACGTCCGTCTGGTCGTACGCGCGTTCCTTGACGAGCTCCAGGTAGTCGTCGCAGAAGGTCCAGAAGAAGGACTCGGTGACCTCCAGCGCGCGGGCGTGGTCGAACGCGTCGAACGCCTTCGTCGCCTCGGCCACGACCCCGTCCAGGGCGGTGAGCATCGACGCATCCAGAGCATGCGTCACCTGCGCGCCCTCGGGCACGGGGAACGACAGCACGAACTTCGCGGCGTTGAGGATCTTGATCGCCAGGCGGCGACCGATCTTCATCTGCGTCGGGTTCTGCGGATCGAACGCGGCATCCACGCCGAGACGGCTGGAGGCTGCCCAGTAGCGCACCGCATCCGAACCGTGCTTCTCGAGGATGTCGGCCGGGGTCACCACGTTGCCCTTGGACTTCGACATCTTCTTGCGGTCGGGGTCGACGATGAAGCCGGACACGGAGGCGTGCTTCCACGGCGACCGCGCGTCCTCGAGGGTCGACCGGAGCATGGTCGAGAAGAGCCAGGTGCGGATGATGTCCTGACCCTGTGGGCGCACGTCGAAGGGGGCGACGAGGTTCCACAGCTCCTCATCGCGCTGCCAGCCACCGGCCAGCTGCGGGGTGAGCGACGACGTCGCCCAGGTGTCGAGAATGTCGACCTCGGCCTCGAAGCCGCCTGCGACGCCACGTTGGTCCTCGGTGTACCCGGCCGGCACGTCGATGGTCGGATCGATCGGCAGCTGCTCGGGCGAAGCCATCAGAACGCGGTCGAAGTCGCGCTCACCGTTCTCGTCGAGTCCGTACCAGACCGGGATCGGAACGCCGAAGAAGCGCTGACGCGACACGAGCCAATCGCCGGTGAGGCCGCCGACCCAGTTCTCGTAGCGCACGCGCATGAAGTCGGGGTGCCACTGCAGCTCACGGCCGTGAGCGATGAGCTGATCGCGCAGATCCTCGTCACGGGCGCCGTTGCGGATGTACCACTGGCGCGTCGAGACGATCTCGAGCGGGCGATCGCCCTTCTCGAAGAACTTCACCGCGTGGTTGAACGGCTTCGAGACCTCGAGCAGCTCGCCGGACTCCTCGAGCAGCTCCACAATGCGCTTCTTGGCGCTGAAGACGGTCTTGCCTGCGAGCTCTGCATAGGCGGTCCTCCCCGCCTCCGACTCGATCGCCTCTGGGGCATCGGCCACGACGCGACCGTCGAGGCCCAGGATCGTCCTGATCGGCAGGTCGAGCTCGCGCCACCAGACCATATCCGTGACGTCGCCGAACGTGCAGACCATGGCGATGCCGGAGCCCTTGTCCTGCTGGGCGAGGTGGTGGGCGCGCACGGGCACCTCGACGTCGAACAACGGCGTACGGACGGTCTGACCGAAGTACGGCTGGTAGCGCTCGTCGTCGGGGTGTGCCACGAGCGCGACGCAGGCTGCGAGCAGCTCGGGGCGGGTCGTCTCGATGTGGATGTCACCGGATCCATCGGTCGTGTGGAACGCGATGCGGTGGTACGCGGCCTGCTGGTCGCGGTCCTCGAGCTCTGCCTGGGCGATCGCCGAGCGGAAGTCCACGTCCCACAGGGTCGGTGCCAGCGCCTGGTACGCCTCGCCGCGCTCGTGGTTGCGGATGAAGCCGAGCTGGCTCTGCCGGATGGTCTCGTCCGAGATGGTGCGGTAGGTCTGGGTCCAGTCGACGCTCAGACCCATCTGGCGGAAGACGTCCTCGAACTGCTTCTCGTCCTCGATGGTGAGGCGCTCGCAGAGCTCGATGAAGTTGCGGCGGCTGATGGGCTGCTGGTCTGCGGCTTTCAGGCTCTTCGCGTCGCCCTGGAAGGGAGGGGTGAACTCGGCGTCGTAGGGGAGCGTCGGGTCGACGCGCACACCGTAGTAGTTCTGCACGCGGCGCTCCGTCGGCAGGCCGTTGTCGTCCCAGCCGATCGGGTAGAAGACGCTCTTGCCGCGCATGCGCTCGTAGCGCGCCTTGACGTCGGTGTGCGTGTACGAGAACACGTGGCCGATGTGCAGAGATCCGGATGCCGTCGGCGGAGGCGTGTCGATCGAGTACACACCCTCACGACCGAGCTCGGCTGCGCGCAGGCGATCGAACAGGTACGTGCCCTGCTCGGCCCAGACGCCGTCCCACTTCGCTTCGAGACCTTCGAGGACCGGCTTGTCGGGAATCTGGTTCGGTGCGGACGCAGCCATGAAGGTCTCCTTGAGCGATGTATGCGGCACGGTGTGTACGTGCCTGAGTGTGTGGGATGTGCTCAACAGTCTACCGATCCGCCTTCTTCACCGCGTGACCCGTAAATCGACCGCGTCCAACAACCACCGGTAGACTGGACGGACCCCCTTTCACCTTCCTGAGGACTCGCATGCCCACTTCGCTCGTGCGCCGTATTCTGCCAGTGACCGCCTTCGTCGCGGCATCCGCTCTGCTGCTCAGCGCATGCGCCGGCCCGGCGGGCGAGTCCGCCGACGGTGATGGGACGGGCGAGGTCGTGTGGGCGATCGAGGGCGCGAACCTCGCCGCCGGTCACATGGACCCGCAGACCAGCCAGCTCGACGTCTCCGGCATGGTGCAGCGCGCGGTGCTCGACTCGCTCGTGTTCCAGGAGGCGGACGGCTCGTTCTCGCCGTGGCTCGCGAAGAGCTGGGAGGTATCGCCCGACAGCACGACGTACACGTTCGAGCTGCGCGACGACGTGACCTTCCACGATGGCGAGCCGTTCAATGCCGAGGCCGTGAAGGCGAACTTCGACCGGATCGTCGCTCCAGAGACCGCCTCCAAGCAGGCGGCCAGCATGCTCGGCGCCGACTTCTACGAGGGCACCACCGTGAAGGGCGACTACACCGTCGAGGTGAAGTTCAGCCAGCCGTACTCGCCGTTCCTGCAGGCCGCGAGCACCGCGAATCTAGGCTTCTACTCGCCGAAGGTGCTGGAGGAGTCGGCGGACCAGCTCGCAGCCGGCGGCCCGGACATCAACGTCGGCACCGGCCCGTTCGAGCTCACCGAGTACACGCCGGATCAGGAGCTCGTGTACACCCGCAACCCCGACTACACGTGGGGTCCGGACGGTGCGGCTGCTGCGAAGTTCGAGACGCTGCGCGTCGAGCTCCTGCCCGAGGCATCCGTGCGCGCCGGCGTCGTGGAGAGCGGCGAGGCGGACCTCGCCAGCAACATCCCGCCGAACCTCGCCGTCGACATGCCGGACACGCTCACAGTCGACTCCGTCGAATACCCGGGGCTCCCGTACTCGCTGTACCTGAACGAGAAGTACGGCGTCTTCTCCGACGAGAAGGTGCGGCAGGCGTTCGCCCGCGGCATCGACATCGACGCGGCGGTGGAAGAGATCTACTTCGGGCAGTTCCCACGGGCATGGAGCATCCTGGGCTCCACCACACCCGGCTACGACGCCTCGCTCGAGGACTCCTGGCCCTTCGATCAGGATGCCGCGAACGCACTGCTCGATGAGGCCGGTTGGACCGACCGCGACAGCGACGGCATCCGCATGAAGGACGGCAAGCGCCTCTCGGTGCGCTGGATCGCCTGGACGCCGGTGCCCGACGACAAGGCCGCTCTCGGCAACGCCATCCAGTCCGACCTCGCTCAAATCGGTTTCGAGGTCGAGCGCGAGGTGCTCGAGCCCGGCGCATACAACGCGCAGTACGAGCCGAAGACCTTCGATCTCACGGACTGGGGCTTCTCCGGCGTCGACGCGGATCTGCTGCGCAGTCACCTGCACACCGATGGCTTCCAGAACGCCTCGCAGGTCTCCGATCCCCAGATCGATGCGCTGTTGGAGCAGGGAATCTCCACCAGCGACGTCGACGCGCGGGCCGCGATCTACCAGCAGCTGCAGGAGTGGAACGCCGAGTACACCGCGATCGTTCCGCTCTACAGCCCGTCGCTGATCACCGCCTCGAACGACACGATCTCAGGGCTCGAGTACGACCTGTACGGTCGCCCGCTGTTCTATGAGGTCTCGGTCGGCTGATCCGGTCGTGAAACCGCTTCTCGTCCGGATCGCGGGGCTCGCGGCATCCGTCGTCATCGTCCTGTGGGGAGCCGCGACGCTGGCTTTCCTCGCGTTCCGGGTGATCCCCGGCGACCCGGTGTCGGTGATGCTCGGGCCGCAGGCTCAGGTGAGTGAGGCGGTCAAAGACGGCATCCGCGCCGAGTTGGGGCTCGACCGTCCGCCGTTCGAGCAGTATCTCTCGTATCTCGGCCAGCTCGTGCAGGGAAACCTCGGCGAGTCCTACCAGCTCCGGATGCCGGTGGGCGAGGTCATCGGGCGACAACTGGGCTCGACGCTGCAGCTCACGGCGCTGGCGCTGGGCATCGCCGTCGTGCTCGCCCTCGCCGTCGCGCTGTTCGTCCGTGGACGGGTGGGGCGCGGCGTGGTGGCCGGACTCGAGCTCATCGTGCTGTCGTCTCCCGTGTTCTGGATCGGCCTCCTGCTGCTCAGCGTGTTCGCGTTCGGTCTCGGGTGGTTCCCGGTGTCCGGCACGCGCAACCCCGCGACGATCGTGCTGCCGGCGGCGACTCTCGCGCTGCCCGTCGCCGCCCTCCTCGGGCAGGTGCTGCGCGATGGCATCGAGGCTGCGGAGCGTCAGCCGTTCGCGACGACGGTGCGGGCGCGCGGAGCCGGTCAGGTACGACTGACGGCTCACCACACCCTGCGGCACGGGGCGGCCGGTGCTCTGACGCTGACCGCCTACCTGGTCGGGTCCCTGCTCGGCGGCGCCGTGCTCGTCGAGACCGTGTTCGCGCGGCCTGGGCTCGGGCGTGTGACGCTCGCGGCGATCTCCGACCGAGACCTGCCCGTGATCACCGGGATCATCCTGTTCAGCGCACTCGTCTTCGTCATCGTCAATGTGATCGTCGAGCTGCTGCATCCGGTGCTCGATCCCCGTCAGCGGCGCGCCGCACCCGCTGCGCCGGAGCTGCGCCGATGAGCATCGCACGTCGCATATTGTTCTGGGCAGCGTTCCTCCTCCTGGCGGTGGTCGCCGCGATGGCGCTCGTGCCGGGCATCATCGCCCCGGCCGACCCGCTGCAGACCGATGTGCGGGCGGCGCTGCAGGCTCCGAGCGCCGCGCACTGGTTCGGAACGGATCAGAGCGGTCGCGACGTGTTCGCCCGTGTCGTGCACGGGGCTGCGCGCTCGGTCGGGATCGGCCTGCTCGCAACCGGCCTCGCGCTGATCGTCGGCCTGATTCTGGGGTCGTTGTCGGGGATCGCTCCGCGCCCCGTCGACGCTGTCGCCATGCGCGTCAACGACGTGCTGATGGCGTTCCCGGAATTCCTCGTCGCCTTGGTGGTGGTCGCGATCCTCGGCCCCGGTCCTGGGAAGGTCGCTGTGGCGGTGACGATCGCAGCCGTCCCCGTGTACGTGCGGTTCGCGCGGGTGCAAACGCGCACGCTCGCGCTCGCCGAGCACGTCGAAGCCGCGCGCATCCTCGGAGTGCCGAGAGCGCAGGCGTTCACCCGGCACGTGATCCCCGGCGTGCTGGGATCGCTCAGTGTCCTCGCGACGATCGGCATCGGTTCGAGCATCCTCGCCGTGGCAGGGCTGAGCTTTCTGGGGCTCGGGCCCACCGAACCGGTTCCGGAGTGGGGACTCATGCTCTCCGGTGGGCGCAACGTGCTCGGCACCGCGTGGTGGATCGCCGTGTTCCCGGGGATCGCGATCACGCTCACGGTCATCGCCGCGACGATCGTCGGGCGCACCCTGCGGGCGCGGGCAGAGGGGCGGACGTCGTGAGTGCGCTCTTGGTGCAGGACCTGTCCATCTCGATCGGCGGCCGGATGCTCGTCGACGGGGTGTCGTTCGAGGTCTCGCCCGGGGAGTGCGTCGCGATCGTCGGCGAGTCGGGCGCCGGCAAGTCGCTGACGGCATCGGCGTTGCTGGGCCTTGCTCCTGGGCACGTTCGGGCGGCTGCGCTCACGGTGGACGGCGTCGACGTGCGTCGCTTCTCGGAGTCGCAGTGGCGTGGAGTCCGCGGCGATCGGATCGGCCTCGTGTCGCAGGACGCCCTGGTCTCGCTCGACCCGCTGCGGAGGGTCGGCGCGGAGGTCACTGAGCCGCTCGCCATTCACTCGCGACTGTCACGGGCCGCGCGCCGCGCGCGGGCGCTGGAGCTGTTGGAGGCGGTGGCGATGCCGTCACCAGCTGAACGTGCGGCGCAGTACCCGCACGAGTTGTCCGGGGGGCTCCGGCAGCGCGCTCTGATCGCTTCGGCGCTCGCGGGAGAACCCGCCGTACTCATCGCGGATGAGCCGACCACCGCCTTGGATGCCACCGTGCAGGCGCACGTGCTCGCTCTGCTGCGAGACATCGCGGATGCCGGCACCGCCGTGGTCTTCATCAGCCACGACTTCGCCGCGGTGCGCCGTGTCGCCGATCGTGTGCTCGTCATGCGCGATGGTCGCGTGATCGAGCAGGGAACGGTGGCGCAGGTGCTCGAAGAGCCGTCGGAGGACTACACGCGAGAGCTCATCGCCGCCACGGACCACGAGCCGCGCGGCGACCGGTTCGGTCTGGGCGAGGCCGTGCTCACCGGGATCGGGGTGTCGAAGTCGTTCGCGGGCGTCCCGGCTGTCGTGGATGCGTCATTCACCCTGCTGCAGGGGCAGACGCTCGGCATCGTCGGCGAGTCCGGCTCGGGCAAGACGACGCTCGCACGGATGATCGTCGGCGTAGAGCGACCGGATTCCGGTGCTCTCCGGTGGGCGGGGGAGCACCGCGTGCAGCTCGTGCATCAGAATCCGCTCGGGGCGTTCGACCCGCGGTGGACGATCGGCCGCTCGCTGCGCGAGGCCCTCGAGGCCGGACAGGTGCCGCGAGCTCAGCGTGCGGCGCGGGTGGCTGCACTGATGATCGAGGTGGGTCTCGCGCCGGAGCTCGCCAAGCGTCGCCCTTCCGAGCTCTCCGGCGGCCAGCGGCAGCGTGCGGCGGTCGCGCGGGCGCTCGCCGCCGAGCCGGATGTCCTGGTGCTCGACGAACCGGTGTCAGCCCTGGATCCGTCGGTGCGCGAGAAGGTGCTGCAGTTGCTCGGGCGTCTGCAGCGCGAGCGGGGGCTGACGATGATCTTCGTCTCGCACGATCTCGGTGTGGTCGCCGCGGTCTCCGATGACGTGCTCGTCATGCAGCACGGCGAGATCGTCGAGCAGGGGCCGGTCGCCGCTGTGTTCGCAGCTCCCCAGCATCCCTTCACCCAGGAGCTGCTCGCCGCCGGCCGCTAGGCCTCGCGTCAGTCCAGGATCTGGATTCCCAGCCCCGTGGCGATCACCGGCGCGAGCTGCTGCACCTGGAACGTCGTCAGCGTCGTTCCTCTGAGGCTGTTCGCATCGGTGAAGGCGATCGCATCCAGGCCGCGCAGGTCGACGTCGGTCGCTCGCAGCCCGCGAGGATCCACCTCATCGCTGCGGCAGCCCTCGAAGCCCACCCGCGTGAGCTCGGCCTGCGGCATGTCCAGAGTGCGGATCTGACAGCCGGCGATCAGCACGTCCGTCGCTTTCGCCCCGCCGACGTTGAGGTAGTCGACGCGCAGGTCGCGCAGCTCGAGCTCGTCGATGCGCGCGCCGCTGAGGTCGAGCGTGCCGATGCGTCCGCCGGTGATGCGGAGCCGGCGAAGGCTCGCGTTGCGCATGGGCATGGATGCCGCGCGCACGTCGCGGATGTCGACGTCGAGGAGCGTGGCTCCGGTCAGATCGAGCAGATCGACGTCCGCGGCGATCACGCACTGCTCGAGCGTCGAGTGGGCGAGGTCGGCGGTTCCTGCGAGCTCGAGGCGGGCGGCGATCAGGTCGGCCCCTCGTCGGGGATCAGCGCTCGCGAACTCATCCGGAAGGTCGGGAGGTGAGACCCGAGGGGCCGTGGGGGAGCCTGTGGTGCGAGCCATGTCTTCGAGCGTAACGGTTCGGGATGCTATATTGCTAGCATGCAAGCATCCGAGCCGAGAAAGGCGCAGTTCAACGTGTATCTGCCCGCCGACATCATCCGGGCGGTGAAGCACCGGGCGATCGATGAGGGCACGAGCCTGTCGGCGCTGGTCGAGGCGGCCCTGCGCGGTTACCTGGAGGAGCGGTCATGACTGTCGTTCAGCAGATCCTGTACACCGAGCAGCCTGAGCGGTGGTGGCCTCTCGCAAAGGCGCTCGGTTTCGTTGCACCGTTCGCTCCGACGCCGGAGTGGGGTGAGTTCCACGCCGACGGAGTTCTCGCGGTGCACGGCGCGACGCCGGAGCATCGCCCTGGAGGCGTCGACGTCCATCTCGTCGTCGCAGACCTGGATGCCGCAGCATCCGCCCTCGCGTCATTCGACGTCGAGCGCGCCGTGATGGACGGCGTGGGCGAGATGCTCATGGTGCGCGCAGCATCCGGCATCTCGATCACGGTGTCCGAGGGTGCTGTCCAGGCCGGAGTCGGCGCCATCGCCGTGCAGCCGATCTGGTTCCAGGAGGACCTCGCGGAGCCGCGGGCGATTCTGGAGGCACTCGGATTCCGCGCCGGGATCACATCTGATCGCCCTGGCTGGGTCGAGATGCTCGGCGACGGCGGATCCATCGGGCTGCATACCGGCGAGCCGCGTATCGGTCTGTCGTTCGAGGCGCGCGGTGATCTCGACGCGCTGGCCGCTCGCTTGCAGGATGCCGGATTCGAGGCATCCGTCGTCGATGAGGCGTTCGCGCGCACCATCCGCATCCCCGATCCCGATGGAGGGGACGAGATCTGGATCAACGGCGTCCAGGACGACCTGCACGGCTACCACCGGGAGGGCTGAGCTCGACGTACGACAGCAACTCGCAGGACAACCGCAAGTTCGCAGGAATACCGCTGAACTCTGCGAAATTCGTGGCGTTCTGCGAACTCACGTCCTGTGCCGACCTGTTCTGCACAGCAAGACCTCGTACCGGGCTTCGCACTATCCGCGTGTTCTCGGCACCTGGCAGGATGTGCGCGGTGGCACTCTCGGCGGATGCATCCACGATCAGAACAGGGAGTCGCTGAATGCGTCGGCGAGCTCGGCGGCGTCGCACGCGTCGCCGCACTGCACGACCGGGGGCATCGCCGTGCCGAGATCGAACGGGCTCTTCGTGATGGAGCCCTCACGCGGATCCGGCAGGGGTGGGTGGCGACGCCGGATGCTTCGCCTCAGCTCGTCTCAGCCGCGCAGCACGGTGTCGTGCTTTCGTGCGTGACCGCGGCCCGGCGTCTCGGGATCTGGGTGCACGAGCAGAACCCGGGTGCGCACGTCGGCGCGACACCGGGCAGCGCGGGAGGGAAGCCGGAGAGCGTGCGCGTGCATTGGGCGAAGCCGCTCGTTCCTCGGCATCCGGATGCTCTTGTGGACCCGATCGAGAACGTGCTGGCGATCGTGGCAGAGTGCGCGCCGTTCGAGCAGGCGCTCGGAACATGGGAGTCCGCGCTCAACAAGGAGCTGGTCACCCTCGAAGCCCTGGCGAACCTGCTGCTGCGACCGGCGGCGAGGCGTTTGCTCGCCGAAGCCCAGCCGTTCGCGGATGCGGGTCTGGAGACCTACTTGCGTCCTCGGCTGCGGTGGCTCCGCATTCAACTGACCATCCAGACATGGATCGCCGGTCATCGGGTCGACGCGCTCCTGGGCGCGCGGCTTGTGCTCCAGATCGACGGCAAGCACCACGTCGGTGCGCAGCGCAGTGAGGATATCCGGCACGACGCCGAGCTCCGCCTCATGGGCTACCACGTCATTCGCATCAGCTATCCGCAGATGATGTTCCAGTGGCCGCAGGTGCAGGATCTGATCATGAGGGCGGTCGCTCAGGGTCTGCATCGCGCAGTTCGACGCGCGTGAGGCATGACTGGCGCGAGGTCTCGCAGTGACGCAAGCGCTCACAGGGGCGCAGCACGTCGCAGCAATGCACTTTCTTCGCAGAGTCTCCGCGCAGATCTGCGAGATAGGTGGTGTTCTGCGAAGTTCCTGCCGGCCGAGATGCCGCGTACAATGGATGCACCAGCTTTGATCCGGCCATCACCGGGGAGCTCTCGGAAGAACGGCCGCGAGGCCCAGTAGAACCGAGCGGGGCAGGCCCGTCATCGCCGCAGTGAGAGTGGCAGCGCCGCGAGGCGCAGCACGCGAGGTGGTACCGCGGTCCTTGTGGAACAGAGGATCGTCCTTGCAAGCAGCATCCGCCCACGACACTGCGAGCTATAGATGACCTACCCCCGCAACACCTCCGCCTTCGGCCCAGCCGCCTCCCCGCGCTTCCCCGAGATCGAGCGCGAGGTCCTCGACTTCTGGAAGAGCGACGATACCTTCCGGGCATCCATCGCGCAGCGCGACGGTGCAGACGAGTGGGTCTTCTATGACGGCCCTCCGTTCGCCAACGGTCTGCCGCACTACGGTCACCTGCTCACCGGGTACGCCAAGGACCTGTTCCCGCGCTTCCAGACCATGCGCGGCAAGAAGGTCGATCGCGTCTTCGGGTGGGACACGCACGGCCTCCCGGCAGAGCTCGAGGCGATGAAGCAGCTCGGCATCACCGAGAAGAGCGAGATCGAAGACATGGGCATCGATGTCTTCAACGGCAAGGCCCGTGACTCCGTCCTCGCGTACACCGAGGACTGGAAGGACTACGTCACCCGCCAGGCGCGCTGGGTGGACTTCGATCGCGGCTACAAGACGCTCGACCTCGGCTACATGGAGAGCGTCCTGTGGGCGTTCAAAACCCTGTACGACAAGGGCCTCGCGTATGAGGGGTACCGGGTGCTGCCGTACTGCTGGCGCGATGAGACCCCGCTCTCCGCCCATGAGCTGCGCATGGACGACGACGTCTACCAGGACCGTCAGGACCCCTCCGTCACCGTCACCTTCCCCCTCACCGGCGTGAAGGCAGAGACTCTCGGCCTCACCGCGGTGCGGGCTCTGGCCTGGACGACCACACCGTGGACCCTCCCGACCAACCTCGCCCTCGTCGTCGGCCCCGACATCGAGTACGTCGTGATCCCCGCCGGTCCGAACGGCGCGGCCGACATCATCCCCGGTGACGATGTCGCCGAGAGCGACGCGCACCGGTACCTGATCGCCCGCGATCTGCTCGGGGGCTACGCCAAGGACCTCGGATACGAGTCGGCCGATGACGCGCTCGCCGCGGTCTCGGCATCCCACCGCGGAGTCGACCTCGAGGACGTGACCTACGACCGCCTCTTCGACTACTACGCCGACGCCGAGACGTGGGGCACCGAGAAAGCATGGCGCATCCTCGTCGACGACTACGTCACGACCACCGACGGCACCGGCATCGTCCACCAGGCTCCCGCCTACGGTGAGGACGACCAGCGCGTGACGAACGCGGCCGGCATCCCGACGATCCTGTCGCTCGACGACGGCGGCAAGTTCCTCTCCAGCGTCACTGACGTCGCTGGCCAGTTGTGGATGGACGCGAACCGTCCGCTCATCCGCCTCCTCAAGGAGAACGGGCGGATGCTGCGCGAGCAGAGCTACGTGCACTCGTACCCGCACTGCTGGCGCTGCCGGAACCCTCTGATCTACAAGGCCGTGTCGAGCTGGTTCATCCGCGTCACCGACATCAAGGACAAGATGCTCGCGAACAACGAGCAGATCACCTGGGTGCCGGAGAACGTCAAGGAGGGTCAGTTCGGCAGGTGGCTCGAGGGCGCCCGCGACTGGTCGATCAGCCGCAATCGCTACTGGGGCTCACCGATCCCGATCTGGAAGAGCGACGACCCCGAGTACCCGCGCGTCGACGCCTACGGCTCGCTGGAGGACCTCGAGCGCGACTTCGGCACGCTGCCGCGGAATCCCGAGGGCGAGATCGACCTGCACCGTCCGTACATCGACGATCTGACTCGGCCGAACCCGGACGACCCCACGGGCCAGAGCACGATGCGCCGCATCGAGGACGTCTTCGATGTGTGGTTCGACTCCGGCTCGATGCCGTACGCGCAGGTGCACTACCCGTTCGAGAACCAGGAGTGGTTCGACTCGCACTCGCCGGCGGACTTCATCGTCGAGTACATCGGCCAGACCCGCGGCTGGTTCTACGTCATGCACGTGCTCTCGACCGCGCTGTTCGACCGCCCGGCGTTCACGGGTGTCAGCTGCCACGGCATCGTGCTCGGCAACGATGGCTACAAGATGTCGAAGTCGCTGCGCAACTACCCCGATGTCTCCGAGGTCTTCGACCGCGACGGCTCTGACGCCATGCGCTGGTTCCTCATGTCGAGCTCGGTGCTCCGCGGCGGAAACCTCGCCGTCACGGAAGAGGGCATCCGAGCGGGCGTGCGCGAGTTCCTGCTGCCGCTGTGGAGCTCCTGGTACTTCTTCGCCACGTACGCGAACGCGTCCGGCGAAGGTGGGTACGAGGCGACCTGGCGCACCGACTCCACGGACGTGCTCGACCGGTACATCCTGTCCCGCCTCGGCGAGCTCGTGCGGGACGTGGCATCCGACCTCGAGGGCCTCGATTCCACGACGGCGGCCGCTCGCCTGCGCGACTTCGCCGAGGTGCTGACGAACTGGTACATCCGTCGCTCGCGTGACCGCTTCTGGGTGGGCGCAGAAGGCGGCACAGACGCCTTCGACACGCTCTACACGGTGCTCGAGACGCTGACCCGCGTGGCAGCGCCCCTCGTGCCGCTGGTCAGCGAGCGCATCTGGCAGGGCCTGACAGGTGGACGCAGCGTGCACCTGACCGACTGGCCGGATGCCGATGCGTTTCCTGCGGCGGACGACATCCGCGATGCGATGGATGCCGTCCGCGAGCTCTCCAGTGTCGGCAACGCGCTGCGCAAGAAGGAGAAGCTGCGCGTGCGCCTGCCGCTCGCGCGCTTCACGGTCGTCTCGCCCGTGGCCGACCAGCTCGGCCAGTTCGAGGACATCCTGCGCGACGAGCTCAACGTGAAGTCGGTCGAGCTCGCGCAGCTCACAGACACGACGGCGGCGGAGTACGGCATCAGCCACCGTCTCAGCGTCAACGCCCGCGCGGCAGGTCCGCGCCTCGGCAAGCAGGTGCAGCACGTGATCGCCGGCGCTCGCGCCGGCGTCTGGGAGGAGCAGGACGGCGTGGTCGTCGTCGACGGCATCGCCCTCGAGCCGCAGGAGTACGACCTCGTGCTCGAGACCGCCGGGCGCCCAGAAGGCGAGGCTCTTGCTGTCGTGCCCGGTGGCGGGTTCGTACTGCTGGACACGCAGACGACGCCGGAGCTCGAGGCCGAGGGCATGGCGCGAGATGCGATCCGCGTCGTGCAGGAGGCGCGCAAGAACGCCGGACTCGACGTGAGCGATCGCATCGTGCTCGCACTGAACGTCTCGACGGAGAACGCCGAGGCGCTGCAGGCGCACGCCGAGCTCATCGCGGGAGAGACCCTGGCGGTGGCGTTCGCCGTGCAGGCGACGGACGAGATGGACGACCTCGTGAAGGACGTCACGAGCCCCGGCGAGGGAGTGTTCCGCACCGGCGCCACCGCGCTCGGCTCTGACAAGGCCCCGATCATCGTCACGATCGACTCCAACCTCGAAGGAGCGAGCAATGTCTGACCGCGACCGCGCGGATGCCGTCTACGAGAACCTGCTCGAGCGGGCAGGGGAGCGGTGGGTGCAGCCTCGGAAGGAGCGCACCGCCCGCATCCTCGAGCTGCTCGACGACCCGCAGAAGACGTACCGCGTCGTGCACATCACCGGCACGAACGGCAAGACCTCGACGGCCCGTATCGTCGAGAGCCTGCTGCGCGCGCACGGGCTGCGCACCGGCCTGTTCACCAGCCCGCATCTCGAGCGCTTCACCGAGCGGATCATGATCGACGGCGAGCCCATCGCGGATGCCGCGATCGCCGACGCGTGGGGTGAGATCGAGCCGTTCATCGGGATCGTGGATGCCGAGCTCGAGAAGGCGGGCGACGCACCGCTGACGTTCTTCGAGCTGCTCACCGTGCTCGCGTTCGTCGCGGCATCGGATGCACCGGTCGACGTTCTCGTGCTCGAAGTGGGCATGGGCGGTGCGTGGGATTCCACGAACACCGCCGACGGCGACGTCGCCGTGTTCGCGCCGATCGCGATCGATCATGCCGATCGACTGGGCGACACGATCGCGAAGATCGCCGAGGTGAAGGCCGGGATCATCAAGGAAGGCGCCGCCGTCGTCTCCGCTCAGCAGCCCGCCGAGGCCGCCGAGGTGCTGCGCCGCGTCGCGAGTTCGAAGAACGCGACGGTCGCGTTCGAGGGCGAGGAGTTCGGCCTTGCCGAGCAGAAGCTCGCCGTCGGAGGGCAACTGCTGACGATCCGCGGCCTCGCCGGCGACTACGTCGAGGAGTACCTGCCGCTGTACGGCGCTCACCAGGGTCACAACGCCGCTCTGGCGGTCGCCGCGGTCGAGTCGCTCATCGGCGCCGGTTCGCAGCGCATCGCGGACGACATCGTCACCGACGGGCTCCAGGGCGCGACGTCGCCGGGGCGCCTGCAGCTGCTCGGCATCGCACCGACCGTCGTCGTCGACGCCGCCCACAACCCGCACGGAGCCACGGCGCTCGCGCAGTCGCTCGACGACAGCTTCGACTTCGACGAATGGGGTCTCGTGCTCGGCATCCTCGCCGACAAGGATGCCGCCGGCATCATCGCCCAACTCGCACCGGCCGCGGCTCACGTGTTCGCGACGTCGCCCGAGTCCGACCGTGCGAACGACGCCGACGCGATCGCCGATCTCGTCGAGAGCGCCGGATTCCGCGCGACCGTCCACCCGTCGCTTGCGGATGCCGCGGATGCCGCTCGCGAATGGGCGGCATCGTCCGATCGGCGCGCGGTCGTGATCGCGGGCTCCGTCGTGCTCGCCGGTGAGGCGATCGCGCTGTCCGAGGAGGAGGACTGGAAGTCGGGGTGGCGCGCGTGAGCGAAGCATCCGCCGCCCGTCACGCCCGCGCCCCGCGGACGCTCGTGCAGAAGCTCGCGCCCATCGTCCTCGGCTTCGAGGCGATCGTCGTCATTCTCGCCGGGCTCACGATCTTCGGCCTGAAGTCCCTTCCGGAGAACATCCCGCAGTGGTGGGCGATCATCGGCGGCCTGATCGTCGCGGTCGCCATGATCGCTCTCGCCGGCCTCATCACGAAGCCCTGGGCGATCCCGGCCGGGTGGGTGCTGCAGGCGATCGTCGCGCTGTCCGCGATCTTCGTTCCGGCCATCCTTCTCGTCGTGCTGGTTTTCGGAGGCATGTGGGCGTATGCGACGATCGTGGGGGCCCGGGTGGATGCACGACGTCCAGCCGATGCGAATCCGCACAGCCCAGCCACCGATCCACACACAGAGAGCGACTGACATGGCCACCGAAGAAACCCTCGTCCTCGTCAAGCCCGACGGCGTCGCCCGCGGTCTGACCGGCAGCATCCTCGCCCGCATCGAGGCGAAGGGATACGCGCTCGTCGACATCCGCCTCGTCGAGCCCGATCGCGACCGCCTCGCGGCTCACTACGCCGAGCACGAGGGCAAGCCGTTCTACGAGCCGCTGCTCGAGTTCATGATGTCCGGTCCGTCCGTGGCGATCCGCCTCGCCGGCAACCGTGTCATCGAGGGCTTCCGCTCGCTCGCCGGGACCACGGATCCGACCACGGCCGCCCCCGGAACGATCCGCGGCGACCTCGGTCGCGACTGGGGCCTCGCCGTTCAGCAGAACCTCGTGCACGGTTCGGACAGCCCCGAGTCCGCCGCACGGGAACTGGGTATCTGGTTCTCCTGACCCAGACATGCGACACCCGCCGGTCCTCGTCGAGGCCGGCGGGTTTCGTCGTCTTCAGAAGAGGATGCGAGCCATCTCGCCGAGGAAGTCGATGCCCTTGAGCTGGGCCATCAGCACGATGACCGCGTAGGCGATGATCGTCGCCAGCGGCACCCAGGCCATCAGCGTGCCGGCACGTGCCTGGACCTTCTCGGAGCTGCTGAACGTCCCGTTCCGGAACAGATGCACCACGGTCGCGAAGAAGGTGGGGATCGTGACGGCCCAGGTCACCATGCACCACGGGCACAGCACGATCAGGTCGTAGATGCTCTGTCCGATCAGCCAGCACACGAAGCCGAACGCGAAGAGGATTCCGGCGCCGAACGTCGCCCAGAACCAGCGGGGGAAGCGCGCGCCGGCGAGTACCGCGACCCCCACCACGATCGGCGCCATCCAGCCGGTGAGCCCGAGGATCGGGTTCGGGAACCCGAACGCCGAGCCCTGCCACGAGTTGAGGTTCGTCCCGCACTGGATGAATGCGCTGAGGTCGCAGCTGAGCGACGCATCGGGGTCGCCTAGCAGCACGAACTTCTCCAGCGTGAGCTGGAACGCCGCCCACCAGCCGACGACGCCGGCGATGATCAGCCAGACGGCATAGAGGACGGGGCGGGTGCGCTGCTCGCTCATATCCGGATTATCTCAGCGTCCGCTATGGATGTGGCGTGAGCGAGCCCGTCAAAAGGGCACGAGAGCGCCGGATGCCACGAACTCGCCCACATGGTGCGATAATGGCGTGTGATGCACTAGGCGGCCAGACCGCGGAAGGCGTCGACGCAGACTTCGGGGCCCAATGCCCCTCGCGATCAGAGCCATGAGCCGGTCGCAGACCGATTGAGTTCGCGGCACCCGCGGGTGCCGCACGAGATTTCGCGGCACGCAGTGCCCGCGCAGGGAGTACGCCAGAGATGGCCGATGAGACGAATGACAACAACACCCCTACCCTCGACGCGAATGAAGCGGCTCCGGTAACACCGGAATCCGCTGACCCGCCGTCGGACGTGACGGTTTCGTCGGAGGCTCCGGCCGAAGCCGATGCTCCGGTCGAGGTGGACCGCGCGGTCGATTCCGCCCCCGACACGGATGATGCTGCCGAGCCCGAGAAGCCTGAAGCGTCGGAGAAGCCTGAGGCGTCTGAGAAGCCCGAGGCACCCACCGAGCCTGAGAAGCCCGAAGCGTCTGAGAAGCCCGAAGCGTCTGACAAGCCGGCTGAGCCCGCGGAACCGGTCGAGCCGGAGCCCCTGACGGCCGTCGGCCTGGGGCTCATCCCCGAGGTGTTCGTCTCCCGGGTGTCGACCCAGCTGCACTTCTACGCGCCCGAGATCACGCCCCTCCCGGCGCGACCGGGACGCGACCGCGACGGCTCGCGCGACTCCCGCGACAACGACCAGGACGAAGCGCCGAACGCTCGCCGCGGACGCCGCCGCCGCGGCTCCGACTCCGACGAGCAGCGCGACGAACCGCGTCAGCGTCAGCGCGCCGTCGAGTACATCACCGAGCCGAAGGCGATCAAGGGCTCAACGCGGCTCGAGGCCAAGAAGCAGCGCCGTCGTGACGGCCGGGATGCAGGGCGTCGTCGTCCCGTCGTGACCGAGGCGGAGTTCCTCGCCCGGCGCGAGTCCGTCGACCGCAAGATGATCGTCCGCTCGAAGAACGGCCGCACGCAGATCGGCGTCCTCGAGGATGCCGTGCTGGTCGAGCACTACGTCGCTCGCAACCAGGACGCCTCCCTGATCGGCAATGTCTACCTCGGACGTGTGCAGAACGTGCTGCCGAGCATGGAAGCGGCATTCGTCGACATCGGCCGCGGCCGCAACGCTGTGCTGTACTCCGGCGAGGTCGACTGGGACGGCGTCGAGACCGGCAACCAGCCCCGTCGCATCGAACTGGCGTTGAAGCCCGGCGACCGCGTGCTCGTCCAGGTCACAAAGGATCCCGTCGGACACAAGGGCGCCCGCCTCACCAGCCAGATCTCGCTCCCCGGACGCTACCTCGTGTACGTGCCTGGCGGGTCGATGAACGGCATCAGCCGCAAGCTCCCCGACAACGAGCGCGCCCGACTCAAGCGCATCCTCAAGGAGGTGCTTCCCGAATCGAGCGGCGTCATCGTCCGCACGGCGGCCGAGGGCGCCACCGAAGACCAGCTGACGCGCGACGTCCAGCGGCTCACCTCCCAGTGGGAGCACATCCAGAAGCAGGTCGAGAGCCAGCAGGCACCGGCCCTTCTGCACGCTGAGCCCGACCTGCTGGTCAAGATCGTCCGCGACGTCTTCAACGAGGACTTCACGAAGATGCTCATCCAGGGCGAGGAGTCGCAGCGGACGATCCGCGCGTATCTCGAGAGCGTCGCCCCCGACCTGCTCGAGCGCGTCGAGTCCTATGAGGACGACACCGACCCGTTCGACGCCTTCCGCATCACCGAGCAGATCGAGAAGGCCCTCGACCGCAAGGTCTGGCTGCCCTCCGGCGGTTCGCTCGTCATCGACCGCACCGAGGCGATGACCGTCGTCGACGTCAACACCGGCAAGTTCGTCGGGTCTGGCGGAAACCTCGAAGAGACCGTCACCAAGAACAACCTCGAGGCCGCGGAGGAGATCGTCCGCCAGCTGCGGCTGCGCGACATCGGCGGCATCATCGTCGTCGACTTCATCGACATGGTGCTCGAGTCCAACCGCGACCTCGTGCTGCGGCGTCTGGTGGAGTGCCTGAGCCGCGACCGCACGAAGCACCAGGTCGCCGAGGTCACCTCGCTCGGTCTCGTGCAGATGACCCGCAAGAAGCTCGGCCTCGGGCTTCTCGAGACCTTCAGCGAGGCGTGCGAGGTCTGCGCCGGGCGCGGCGTCATCGTGCACCACGATCCGGTCGTCAAGCACCGCTCGAACTCGGGCGGCGGTCAGTCGAACAACCGTCGTCAGCGCGGCGGAAACGCTCAGCAGAACCAGAGCCCGCAGCAGAACAGCGCCGTGGCGCACGGCATCCCCGAGGGCGCGAAGACGGCGCTCGCGCAGATCGCGGCGTCCACGCTCGCAGCGACGAGCGAACCCGTCATCGAGGTGGCGACCGTCGTCGAGACCGAGCAGCCCGCAGCGCAGGAGCGTCCGAAGAAGCCTCGCCGCAAGCGCGGCGGCGACCGGAACGCACCCAAGACCGAGGCCGAGCAGCTGCTCGACTCGGTGCTGGATGCTCTGCCCGAGCCCAAGGCCCCCGGTCAGGGACGCAACCGCCGCCGCGTGACGACGGCTGCGCTCACCGGCACCCCGGTCTCGGTCAACGTCTCACCGTCGGCGGTCGCGAGCGGGGACGCGGAGTCCTGAGGCGATCAGCCTGCGCACCAGTTCCTTGCCGCCGACGTGCTCGGCGCCGGCGGCGATGAGCCGGGGCAGGGCCTCTTCCGGCACGTCGTAGTGGTCGCGGTCGAACCCTCGAGGCGGCAGGTCGTTCCGGCGCGCGAAGTCGTGCAGCTCCTCCAGGCTGTGATCGCTGACCAGGTGGGCCCAGAGGCGTCCGTGCGCGGGCCAGATGGGGTCGTCGATCAGTACGGTCACTCCGTGATCCTACGGCGGGGCGACACGGGTGCGGCTCGCTTTGCGAGAGCGTGGTCGATCCGGTAAAGTAGTCCCTTGGTGCGTGAGCTGAGTCGTCCCCAGCGGGTGACGAGCCGAGGCCTTGTGCTCGTACCCGTCAGACCTGCGACGAACGCAGGCACAGTCTTCCCGTGAGATTTCCGGAGCTTTACGCTCCCCAACGAAACAGGTATCAAGTGGTTTACGCAGTAGTGCGCGCCGGTGGACGGCAGGAGAAGGTCGAGGTCGGCACGATCGTTCAGCTCGATCGTGTTCAGGCTGCCCAGGGCGAGAAGATCGAGCTGCCCGCAGTGCTCCTCGTCGACGGCGCCACGGTGACCACCGACGCCGACAAGCTGGCCAAGGTCAAGGTGACCGCCGAGGTCATCGGCAACCTCCGCGGCCCGAAGATCATCATCCAGAAGTACAAGAACAAGACCGGCTACAAGAAGCGTCAGGGCCACCGCCAGGAGCTCACGCGCGTCAAGATCACCGGCATCAAGTAAGCAGAAGAGGCTCAGGACATGGCACACAAAAAGGGCGCAAGCTCCACCCGTAACGGTCGTGACTCCAACGCTCAGCGACTTGGGGTCAAGCGTTTCGGTGGCCAGCAGGTCAACGCCGGCGAGATCATCGTCCGCCAGCGCGGCACGCACTTCCACCCCGGCGTGAACGTCGGCCGTGGCGGCGACGACACGCTGTTCGCTCTTGAGGCGGGCGCGGTGCAGTTCGGCGCGAAGGGCGGCCGCAAGGTCGTCAACATCGTCGCCGCTGCGCAGTAACAGCAGCACAGCAGACATCCGGTTCGGGGCGGGCTTCGGCTCGCCCCGTCCGCGTATCCAGGAGAGAATCAAGACATGGTCACGTTCGTCGACACGGTGACGCTGCATCTGCGCGCCGGCAAGGGCGGCAACGGCTGTGTCTCCGTTCACCGCGAGAAGTTCAAGCCGCTCGGCGGTCCTGACGGCGGCAACGGCGGTGACGGCGGCGACATCGTGCTCGTGGCCGACACGCAGACCGGCACGCTGCTCTCGTACCACCACTCGCCGCACCGCTCGTCCGGGAACGGCGGGTTCGGAATGGGCGACCACCGCTCGGGCTATGAGGGCGAGGCGCTCGAGCTTCCCGTCCCCGTCGGCACGGTCGTCAAGAACACCGACGGTGACGTGCTGATCGACATGGTCACGCCCGGCGAGAGGTTCGTCATCGCAGAGGGCGGTCGGGGTGGCCTCGGCAACGCTGCCCTGGCGAGCCCGAAGCGAAAGGCTCCCGGGTTCGCGCTGCTCGGCACTCCCGGCTACGAGGGCGACGTCGTCCTCGAACTGAAGACCGTCGCCGACGTCGCACTGGTGGGCTATCCGTCCGCCGGCAAGTCGAGTCTCATCGCCGCGATCTCGGCGGCTCGTCCGAAGATCGCCGACTATCCGTTCACGACGCTGCACCCGAACCTCGGTGTCGTTCAGCAGGGCGACTTCCGCTACACGGTCGCCGATGTTCCCGGCCTCATCGAGGGCGCCAGCGAGGGGCGCGGTCTCGGACTCGAGTTCCTGCGCCACGTGGAGCGCTGCTCCGCACTGCTGCACGTGCTCGACTGCGCGACTCTCGAGCCGGGCCGCGATCCGATCTCCGACCTCGACGTGATCCTCGCCGAGCTCGCAGCCTATGACGTGCCGGAGGGGCAGACGCCCCTGCTAGAGCGTCCTCAGCTCGTCGCGCTGAACAAGATCGATGTCCCGGAGGCGCGCGATCTCGCCGACCTGGTCCGCCCGGAGCTCGAGGCACGCGGCTTCCGCGTGTTCGAGATCTCGACCGTGTCGCACGAGGGGCTGCGTCCGCTGACCTTCGCCCTGGGCGAGATCGTCGACAAGCACCGTACGGAGGCCGCTGTCGAGGTGCCAGCCGAGCGCGTCGTCATCCGCCCCAGGGGTGCGCAGAAGCCGTTCACCATCCGTGTCGAGGGCGGCTCGTACGGCACGTACTACCGCATCCTCGGTGAGAAGCCCGTTCGGTGGGTGCAGCAGACCGACTTCCAGAACGAGGAGGCCGTCGGATATCTCGCCGACCGCCTCGAGCGTCTCGGAGTCGAGGACGAGCTGTTCCGCGTCGGGGCGACCCCCGGCGCCACCGTCGTCATCGGCGAGGGCGAGGGGCTCATCTTCGACTGGGAGCCCTCCATGCGCTCGGCCGCAGAACTCGCGACCGCGCCGCGCGGCACCGACCCGCGCCTGGCCCCGAACTCTCGACGCACCACTGGCGAGCGTCGCGAGCAGTACTACGAGCGGATGGACGCGAGAGCGGCCTTCCGCGCCGAGGAAGACCAGAAGCGCCGTGCGACGGCGGGGCAGGACTTCGACGGGGAAGACGCGTGACCGCGACGGCTCGCGCCGAGCTCGCGTCAGCCGCGCGCATCGTCGTCAAGGTCGGCTCCTCGTCGATCAGCGGCGAGTCCTCGTGGCGCATCCCGCTGATCGTGCACGCCCTCGCCGGCGCGCACGCTCGCGGATGCGAGATCGTGCTGGTGTCCTCGGGTGCGATCGCCACCGGCATCCCGTTCCTCGATCTGGATGCCAGGCCCACTGACCTTGCGACGCAGCAGGCCGCGGCTGCGGTCGGCCAGAACGTGCTCGTCTATCGCTACCAGGAGGCGCTGCGCCCGTTCCGCGTGACGGCCGGCCAGGTTCTCCTCACCACAGGCGACCTCGAGAACCCGACCTCGCGCAGCAACGCCCGCCGCGCGATGGAGCGACTGCTCGGACTGCGCATCCTCCCGATCGTCAACGAGAATGACACAGTCGCCACGCAGGAGATCCGGTTCGGTGACAACGACCGGCTCGCAGCACTCGTCGCGCAGCTGATCGGAGCGGACGCCCTCGTGCTGTTGAGCGACGTCGAGTGTCTGTACACCAAGCCGCCCACTGACCCCGCTGCGGAGCCGATCGACATCATCGCCGCCGATGCGGATCTCGCCGGGCTGGAATTCGGTGCGACCGTCGTCAACAGCGTCGGAACAGGGGGAGCGGCAACCAAGGTGTCCGCCGCTCGACTGGCCGCAGCATCCGGAATCGGGGTGCTCGTCACCAGCGCCGATCTCGTGGACCGTGCGCTGCAGGGCGACGAGATCGGCACCTGGTTCGAGCCCGCTGTCATCTCGCCCGCCTGACCGCACCGGTCTCGTAAGCTGAGCGGATGACCACCGCATCGCCTCAGGACCGTCTCGCGCGCGCCAAGGAGGCGTCGCGCGCCACCGCCCGTCTCACGAGCGACGAGAAGGCCAGAGCGCTCGAAGCCATCGCGAGTGCCGTCGAGGGGAACGCGGCGGCGATCATCGCCGCCAACGCCCGCGACATCGACGAAGGACGTGCGAACGGGATCGGCGAGTCGCTGATCGATCGGCTGCGCCTGGATGCGAAGCGCGTGAGCGCTCTGTCCTCGGCTGTGCGGCAGATCGCTGCGCTTCCCGACCCCGTCGGGCAGGTCATCGGCGGACACCGGATGCCGAACGGTGTGAACCTCCAGCAGGTGCGGGTGCCGTTCGGGGTCGTGGGTGCGATCTACGAGGCACGCCCCAACGTCACAGTCGACATCGCCGCGCTCGCGCTGCGCTCCGGCAACGCGATCGTGCTGCGCGGCGGGAGCGCCGCCCGCGAGTCCAACACGGTGCTCGTCCAGGTCATGCGCGATGCGCTGGAGAGTGTCGACGTCACCCCGGAGGCGATCCAGACCGTCGACGAGTTCGGACGCGACGGCGCGAAGGCGCTCATGCACGGGCGCGGGTTCGTCGACGTCCTCGTCCCTCGGGGCAGTGCAGCGCTCATCGAGACGGTCGTCACCGAATCGACCGTGCCGGTCATCGAGACCGGAGCGGGGAACGTGCACATCGTGCTCGACGAATCCGCACCGGACGACTGGGCGCGCGAGATCGTCGTCAATGCCAAGGTGCAGCGTCCGAGCGTGTGCAACGCCGTCGAGACGGTGCTCGTGCTGCGTCAGGCTGCTCCCCGGCTCGTACCCCTCGTGGCCAGCGCCCTGCAGAGCGAGGGGGTGGCTGTGCACGGCGACGACATGGTCGCAGGGCTCATGAGCAATGTCATCCCGGCGACCGAGGAGGACTGGGCGACCGAGTACCTCAGCCTCGACGTGGCGATGAAGGTCGTCGACACCCTCGATGATGCTCTCGCGCACATCCGGAAGTACAGCACCGGCCACACCGAGTCGATCATCACGACCGATTCGCGCAACGCGGAACGGTTCCTCGCCGAGGTCGATTCGGCTGTCGTCATGGCGAACGCGTCGACGAGATTCACCGACGGCGCCGAGTTCGGCTTCGGCGCGGAGGTGGGCATCTCCACTCAGAAGCTGCACGCCCGCGGTCCGATGGGGCTTTCCGAGCTGACCAGCACGAAGTGGCTCGCGCGTGGGGCGGGGCAGACGCGCGCCTGAGCGATAGGATGGGTGAGCCTCTTCTCGCACCCGGTCACGAAACGGAGACAGGATGAACCTCGTCGCACAGATTGCGATGGCAGCCGCTGAAACGGAGCACCACGGAAACGTGGCCCTGGAGACCCTCATCTTCGGGCTCATCGCCGCTGGGCTGTTCGCCGTCCTCGGTCTCGTCACGTTCTCGTACCGTCACGTCGCCAACCGGCACTCCGCCAAGGCCGAGGCCTGGGCTCAGAAGCACGGCGCCGACGCCCACGGGGCAGGGCACGGCCACTAAGGCGCATGGAGAAGACGACCACGCGTGCCCCCCGCATCGGAGTGATGGGCGGGACGTTCGATCCGGTCCACAACGGGCACCTGGTCGCGGCAAGCGAAGTCGCGCACTCCTTCGATCTGGACGAGGTCGTCTTCGTTCCCACCGGGCGACCCTGGCAGAAGGCGAACGTCACCCCGAGCGAGCACCGCTACCTGATGACCGTGGTGGCCACGGCTTCGAACCCGCAGTTCACCGTCAGCCGGGTCGACATCGACCGCGAAGGCCCCACATACACGATCGACACCCTTCGAGACCTGAAGAAGGAGCGCCCTGGAGCTGAGCTGTTCTTCATCACCGGTGCGGATGCCGTAGCGCAAATTCTCAGTTGGAGGGACCATGATGAACTGTGGGAGTTGGCCCACTTCGTCGCGGTCTCCCGCCCAGGACATGTTCTGAGCACCGACGGCCTCCCGAGCGACAACGTCAGCCAGCTCGAGGTCCCCGCGCTGTCGATCTCATCCACCGCGTGCCGTGAGCGCGTGCATGACGATCAACCCGTGTGGTACCTCGTTCCCGACGGAGTCGTTCAATATATCGCGAAGCATCATCTGTATCGGAGCAAGGCATGAGCACATCGGATCAGCAGGGCAACCAGCCGCTGACCCGCAAGCAGCTGCGGGAGATCCGCCTCACCGGCGCGACGCCGGTGATCGGAGAAGACGAAGCCGCCGCAGACGCTGCGAAGAAGACGCCCCCGACCCCTGCCGCCCCTCTTGCCCGTCCGGCCGAACCTGCCGAGGTCGCCCCGGCTCCGGCCGACGTCGACATCGATGAGGACTCGGGAGCGCCGCTGACCCGTCGTCAGGTTCGTGCGCTCGAGCGCATGCGGACGGCATCCGTGCCCGTCATTGAGCCCGACGCCGACTCCGAAGAACAGCAGGCCGAGGCGGTTGCGCCGGATGCCGGTTCAGAGCCGGAGGGCGTCCCTGCGCCTGTTGCAGCCGCGACGACCGACGAGGTCGTTTCGGGACTCCCGGTGTTCGGCACCGCCGGTGACGAGGACTCGGGCGACGAGCGACCCGCGGAAGACGTGGCTGACTCGGAAGACGAGGCTCCCTCGGCAGGCCACGAGGACGACGCCCACGATGACGACGCCGACGAGGAGGTCGCGGAGCGACCGATCGTCAGCCCGACCTTCGGCGAGCAGGTGCTCGGCGAGCAGACCGACGTCCCGTCGTTCGCCCCGTCATTCGATGAGTTGATCACCTCGGACTCCGGCGGGTCGCACCGTGCGCCCAACACCCTGATCTTCACCCACCCCGGTGAGGGCTCCCTCTCGGGCCCTGTCGCCTCGACGGGCGAGGTCCTCATCACCGGCACCTACGAGCTCCCCGAGGGACTGGGCTCGCAGGGGCACGCACGTGGTACCACCGACGGCAAGGACATCGATGCGGTGCTCATCGACGGTGAACTGCCGCCGGCTTCGTCGCCGACGCCCATCGCGGCGAGTTCTGCCGTAAGCACGATTCGCCCCGCGGGCGAAGTCATTCGCCCTCCCGCACCGGAGAAGGGCAACAAGCTCATGCTGACGCTGGCGATCACGGCGGGCGGGCTCGCGCTCGCCCTGGCTGTGGCGCTGATCGCAGCCTTCACCCTGAATGTGTTCGGATGATGCAATCACCTGAGAATGCCCAGACCATGCTGCAGATCGCAGCCGACGCCGCTGTCTCCAAGGGCGGTGAAGACCTCATCGCGCTCAACGTCTCCGAGCCGCTGCCGCTGGTGGACATCTTCCTGCTCGTGACCGGTAACAGCGAGCGCAACGTCGCCGCGATCGCCGACGAGATCGAGGATCGACTCATCGAGGCGGGCCACAAGCGCGTGCGCCGAGAGGGCCGTGCCGAGGCGCGCTGGGTTCTGATGGACTTCGGCGACCTGATCGTTCACGTCTTCCACGGCGAAGAGCGTGTGTACTACGGCCTGGAGCGGCTCTGGAAGGACTGCCCCGTCGTCCCGATCGAGCTCACCGAGGCCGCAGAGCGTCCCTGATGCCTGTGCATCTGATCACCGGAGCCGGCTCCGGCATCGGTGCAGCGCTCGCCCGGCGCCTCCACGACCGCGGTGATCAGCTCGTACTGCTGGCACGCGATGCCAGTCGGGCGCGGGACTTCACAGCTCATTACCCGGGTGCATCGACGCTGGTCGGCGATCTCGCACAGCCGGGGCGCCTGTCATGGGCGTTCTCGAAGCAGCACCTCCCTGAGCGGATCGACACACTCGTGCACGTCGCGGGCATCGTCGACCTCGGGCGGGTCGCCGACCTTTCGCCGACCGTGTGGGAGCAGCAGCTCGCCGTGAACCTGGTGGCTCCGGCAGAGCTCACCCGTCTGCTGCTGCCGGTGATCCGCGTCTCCCGAGGCCAGGTGCTGTTCGTCAATTCCGGCGCCGGACTGCGCGCCAACGCCGAATGGGGCGCGTACGCGGCATCCAAGCACGGCCTGAAGGCTCTCGCCGACGCCCTGCGCGCCGAAGAGGCGGGGAACGGTGTGCGCGTGACCTCGGTGTTCCCTGGGCGCACGGCGACGCCGATGCAGCAGAAGGTGCATCACCAGGAGGGCGCGGAGTACGTCGCCGACCGGTTCATCGACCCCGCGTCCGTCGCGACGACGATCCTCACGGCCATCGACTTGCCGCGCGACGCGCAGATCACCGACCTGTCGGTGCGACCGGGCGTCTGAACAGGTTCACCCGCGCAGCTGGTACCGCAACTCCGGCCTGCCGACGCCACCGTAGGTCGGGGAGCTCGCCGCGAGACCAGACTCCACGAGTCGCTCAAGATACCGGCGGGCGCTGACCCGTGACATCCCGAGCGCCTCGGCGAGCTCTGTCGCCGACAGCGGGCGCGCGTGGCTCTCCATGGTCTCGGCGACCCGTTGCAGCGTGACCCGGGAGACGCCCTTGCGGTTACTCGCCAGGGCGACGGCATCCCGCCGCATGAGCGCATCGACGGTGACCTGGTCGAGTTCGCCGGTGTCGCCCAGCTCAGCATCTCGGGCAAGGACCCGGCGCACGTCGTCGAGCCGTTCGTGCAGCGTCTGCATCGGGAACGGCTTGACGACGTAGTGGTGAACTCCGTGCGCGCGTGCGCGCCGGACGGTCTCCAGGTCGCGGGCAGCCGTGACGGCGATGACCTCGACGTGCGCTCCGGCCGCGCGCAGCCGCCGCAGCACGTCGATTCCGGACATGTCCGGAAGGTACACGTCCAGCAGCATGACCTCGGGACGCAGCTCCGAGACCGCACGCAGCGCGTCGCCACCGGTCGGGGCGACGCCGACGACCTCGAAGTGCGGATGCCGCTCCACGAAGCCGCGCGTCACATGGGCGACGGCGAAGTCGTCTTCGACGATGAGCGTGCGCAGACGGCTCATGCGGTGACTTCCGCGAGTTCGGCGACCGGCAGGCGGATGGCGAACCGCGCTCCGCCGATCGCAGCAGGGGAGAGTTCGATGCTGCCGCCGCGCCGTTCGACGATGCGTGCGACAAGGGTGAGTCCGTACCCGCGCTGGCGGTCGCGGCTCTTCGTCGAGAAGCCCAGGCGGAACACATCTCCCCGGTTCTCGATCGGGACACCAGGGCCGTCGTCCTCGACGCAGATCACGGTGTCACTGCGCGCATCCCGCTCGATCGCCACGACGACGTGACCGCCTCGGCCGGCGGCATCCAGAGCATTGTCGATCAGGTTGCCGACGACCGTGCTGAGGTCGCCATCAGCGGGGCCGGCAGGCAGACTCGCGTCCGAGATGTCGAGCCCGACACCGAGTTCGCGCGCACGGGCTCGCTTGGCGAGCAGGATCGCGGCAAGCTCGATGTCCTGGACCGCGTCCGGAGCATCCAGCCGGCTGAGGGCCCCACCGTCTCCCGCTCGCTCGATCACGCGACGGGCGGCATCGAACTCTTCGAGCTCGATCAGCCCGCCGATCGTGTGCAGGGTGTTCGAGAACTCATGCTGCTGCGCGCGGAGCCCCTCTGTGAGGCTCTGCGCGCCGGCGAGATCGCGCAGCGCGTGGTCGAGCTCGGTGCGATCCATCAGCGTGACGACGGTGCCGACCCTGCGCTTCTGCACGCGCACCGCCGCCGCTCTGGCGACGAGCACTCGCTCGCCGGAGAGCACGAGGCGCTGCGGAGTGGATTCGTCGACGTGAGAATCGGCGATCAGCATGGTGAGGTCGTCGAGCAGTTCGGATGCGGGCTTGCCGATCGCCTCGGCGGGGGAGTCGAGTCCGAGCAGGCGTGCGGCCGAGTCATTGCACAGTGAGATGTCGCCGCGCTCGTCGAGGGCGAGCATGCCCTCGCGGATGCCGTGCAGAGTAGCCTCGCGCGTCTCCAACAGGCTCCGGATCTCATCCGGCTCGAGGCCGTAGATGCGGCGGCGCACGATGCGAGCGACACCGGTGGCGGCGATCACGCCGACAACCGTCGCAGCTCCCAGCGCGAGCAGGAATCCGGTGATGTCGCCGAGGAAGTCCTCGCGCAGCGCCGACTCGAGAATGCCGACGGAAACCTGCCCCATCACAGCACCGGAGCTGTCGAAGACGGGCACCTTGACGCGCCACGACTCGCCGAGGGTGCCGGTCTGCGTGCCGACGTACATGGCACCGGAGAGGGCGACGCTGGGGTCCGTCGACACCGGCTCGCCGATGCGGTCAGGATTCGGGTGCGAGTATCGGATCCCCTTGTCGTCGGTCACGACGACGTAGGCGACGTTCGACGCATCGCGGATCAGCTCGGCGATCGGCTGAATGGTCTTCGCCGGATCGGCGTCGTCATACGCTTCGATGATCGTCGGCAGTTGGGCGACCGACTGGGCCACGCCGATCATGCGCTCCTGTGATGCCTCGCGGATCTGCCGCTCCTGCATGAGCATCGCGGCGAGGCCGACGGTGAGGACGACGGCGAGCACGATGAACACCTGCAGCAGCACCAGCTGCGTGCGGAGCGTCATCGCTTTCACCACGTTCCCCATGATATTCGAGCGCAGAGCGGGCGATCAGGGTACGAAATGACCAAAACCTCCGGTACTGAACTCAACCGGTCTGCGGATTCGGGTGCGTCATAGGCTCACGACACCCGCACCCCGGCATCGACGCCGGAACGAGAACTCGAGGAGGAGTTCATGACACAGCACATCCGTACCCGAGGCCGCCTGGCCGCCGCAGCCGCGCTCGGCATCGCAGCCCTGACCTTGGCCGCCTGCAGCGGAGCATCGGCTCCCGCCGGCGACAGCGGAGACGGCGAGGCAGCCGCGAGCATCAAGAGCGTCGCCGTCGTCGCCCCGGCCGATCCCGGTGGAGGATGGGACCAAACCGCACGCGCGTTCGCGCAGGCGCTCAGCGATGAATCCCTCGTCTCGTCGGCACCCGTGACGAACATCGGCGGTGCCGGAGGCACCGTCGGACTCGCCTCGCTCGCGACCGAGACCGACCCGAACACGCTCATGATCACCGGCAGCGTGATGGTCGGCGCCGTCGAGACGAACGCGTCGGACGTGCGCGTCGACGACATGACCCCCATCGCCAAGCTCACTGAGGAGCCGCTGGTCCTCGTCGTCCCCAAGGACAGTCCGTATGACACGATCGACGACTTCGTCGCCGACTGGGTCGACAGGGGCGCTGACATCGCCGTAACCGGCGGTTCGGCCGGCGGCATCGACCACATCCTCGCGGCGCTTCTGCTCACGGATGCCGGCGTCGACGCGGCTGACGTGCCGAAGAAGCTCAACTACATCGCCAACTCGGGCGGTGGCGAGGCGCTCACCCTGCTCCTCGGCGGTCAGGTGCAGGCCGGCATCTCCGGCGTCGGCGAGTTCGCGCAGCAGGTGGAAGCCGGCGACCTGAAGGCGCTGGCGGTTTCGTCCGGCGAACCCGCGCTGCTGCTGCCCGACGTGCCCACGCTCAACGATGAGGGGATCGATCTCGTCGTCACCAACTGGCGCGGACTGATCGCACCGGGCGGCATCTCGGATGCCGAGAAGAAGGCGTTGGAGGAACTGGTCACCTCCGTGCACGACAGCAAGACGTGGACAGGCATCCTCGACAAGAACGGCTGGACCGACGCATTCCTCGTCGGCGACGAGTTCTCGAGCTTCCTCGACGGTGACATCACCACCACGCAGGAGACGCTGAAGACGATCGGTCTCGTCGAATGACAGATCAGTCCATCGCGGGGGCGCAGGCATCAGCCGGAGCCCCCCGGTCGCGCAAGATCGGCGAGCTCGTCTTCGTCGGGGTGATCCTCGTCTTCTCGGTGGTCGCGCTGGTGATGACCGGTTTCATCCGTGAGCCGCTCGGCTCATCGAACGTGCTCGGCGCGCGCGTGGTGCCCTACGCCGTTACCGGTCTGATGCTGCTGTCGTCGCTCGGCGCGCTCATCGCCGTGCTGCGCGGCGACGTCGGAGCACCCGATGAGGGCGAGGACATAGACGACGAGGCGAAGACCTCGTGGAAGACAGTCGTGCTGCTGGCGCTGTCGTTCGCGTCGCTGATCATCGTGATCCCGCTCGCCGGCTGGCCGGTCGCGGTCGTCGTCCTGTTCACCGGCGCATCGCTCGCGCTCGGGTCGACGAGCTGGTGGCGCGCGCTGCTGCTCGGCCTCGGGCTCGGTGTGCTCACGCAGCTGCTGTTCGGCACGCTGCTCGGTCTGTCGCTGCCGGTCTGCGGCACAGTCCTCCCGGGTCTGATCGGGGCATCGGGGGTGTTCGGTGGATAGCCTGCAACTTCTCATGGAGGGATTCGCGACCGCGCTGCAGCCGCAGTATCTACTGTTCGCGTTCGTCGGAGTCCTCCTCGGCACTGCCGTCGGCGTGCTGCCCGGCATCGGCCCCGCCATGACCGTGGCACTGCTGCTGCCGCTGACGTACACGCTCGACGTGACCAGTGCGATCATCATGTTCGCCGGCATCTACTACGGCGGTATGTACGGCGGATCGACCACGTCGATCCTGTTGAACACACCGGGGGAGTCCGCGTCGATAGTCACAGCGCTCGAGGGCAACAAGATGGCCCGGATGGGGCGTGCAACGGCCGCCCTCGCCACCGCGGCCATCGGCTCGTTCATCGCGGGCACCATAGCCACCGCGCTGCTCACGCTGTTCGCCCCGATCATCGCCGACTTCGCCGTGACCCTTGGGCCCGGCGACTACTTCGCGCTCATGATCGTCGCCTTCCTCACGGTCGGCGCCCTGCTCGGTGCGAGCCCCATCCGCGGCATCGTCTCGCTATCGATCGGCCTGTTCCTCGGGCTCGTCGGCACGGACACGCTCACCGGCCAGTCCCGCTTCACGTTCAGCATCCCGAACCTCGGCGACGGCATCGATGTCGTCATCGTCGCCGTCGGACTCTTCGCCGTCGGCGAGGCCCTCTACGTCGGCTCACGCCTGCGCACCGGCGCACTGCCGATCATCCCGGTGTCGGGAAACTGGCGCTCCTGGATGAAGAAGAGCGACTGGAAGCGCTCATGGAAGCCGTGGCTGCGCGGCACGGCGATCGGATTCCCGATCGGATCGATCCCGGCTGGCGGCGCGGATGTCGCGACATTCCTGTCGTATGCGGCCGAGAAGCGCCTCGCGAAGGACCCGTACCGCAAGCAGTTCGGCAAGGGCGCGATCGAGGGCGTGGCGGGACCGGAGGCGGCGAACAACGCCGCAGCGGCCGGCGTGCTGGTTCCTCTGCTGACGCTCGGACTGCCGACCACGGCGACCGCGGCGATCATCATCTCGGCGTTCCAGACCTACGGCATCCGCCCTGGACCGCTGCTGTTCGACAGCCAGCCGGCACTGGTGTGGGCGCTCATCGCGAGCCTGTACATCGGCAACGTCGTGCTGATCATCCTCAACCTGCCGCTGGTGGGCATGTGGGCGAAGGTGCTGCAGATCCCACGGCCGTATCTGTACGCCGGGATCCTCGTGTTCGCGGGGCTCGGCGCGTACGCGGCGAACTTCACGGTCTTCGACATCGGCGTACTGCTGCTGCTCGGGGTGATCGGGTTCGTCATGCGCCGGCACGGATATCCGGTCTCGCCGATGGTCGTCGGCGCGATCCTCGGGCCGATGGCGGAGGAGCAACTGCGTAAGGCCATGGCGATCAGCCAGGGCAACCCGATGTACCTCGTGCACAGCCCGGTCTCGATCGTGATCTATTCGGCCATGATCGTCATCATCGTGCTCGGTGTCTGGCTCAAGCACCGCCAGGCGCGGTTCGAGGCGGACCTGGCCGAGATCGACACCGCGACCCTCCGGACCGTGGACGAGGAGATCGCCGAGCAGTTGCGCGATCGCTGAGGTCGCGACAGCCGGCTCCGCTCAGACGGAGCGGCGCACCGTCAGAAGGAAGACACTGTCTTCTCGCGCGAGGACGCTGTGCCGCTCCGGAGGGATCGGGATGAGGTCGCCGACGGCGAGCTCCCATGAGCGGCCCTGACCGGTCAGACGCAGGTGTCCGCCGAGCACCTGCAGCGTCGCCTCCGGCGGGCTGTCGTGCTCCGGAAGTTCGGCCTCCTCGAGCAGGGCCATCGCGGTCTGCCGCAGCACCGCATCCCGGCCGCCGTAGACGGTTTCGGCCGCTCGTCGAGACGAGGACTCGCGTGCTTCGGCGAGCAGCTTCGTCTGGAGTTCTTCGAGATTCGTTCGCGTGGGCGCGGACCCGGTCATGACCTGCTCCTATCGCTGGATGCTCCCGCCATCCTCGCATCCCCGGCCCAGAACGCAACAGGGCGGCACCCGGCCACCCGGATGCCGCCCTGTTGTCGGGCGTCAGATGATTTGACGCCCCTCCTTCTTGGCCTCACGGGCGTCCTTGGTGAACGCGCGGATGATCACGGCGAGCACGCCGATGACGACCACTGGCCACACCAGCACGTATGCGGTCATGAGGATGATCTCCATCACTTCTCCTTTCCGGTGAAGGCGGCATCGGCGGTGCGCACGACGCCTTCGGCCGCGCTGATGACCTCGGTCTCGGCGGTGTCGAAGTCGCCGGTGCGGTGCCGGATCACCGAGAAGTCGAACCGCTTGTCCTTATTGAACATGGTGATCGCGACGCACACGATCGTGCTCACCGCGTAGGCGACCAGCGAGCCCGACAGCACCGGATAGGTGTGCAGGAATCCGATCGCGAACGGCGCCGATGTAACAGATGCCACGGCGCCGACGACGACGGCGACCCGCAGCCCGAAGAAGCCGAACGACATGAGCCCGAGCACCACACCGATGCCGATCACCGAGAAGACATCGCTGACGATGCCCAGTCCGCCCGACAGGTCGACCCATTCGAAGCGCACCGGCAGGAATGCCGCAAGGGCTGCGACGACCGCGACGCTGAACGCCGCATTCGTCACCCGGTTCCAGTAGAAGCTCGCGATCACCGGGAAGACCAGGGCGCCCCACAGAGCACCGACGAACACCAGCAGGTCGAGGATGTTGAACTGCATCGACGCGAAACCGAGAGCTGCGGCGGTCGCCCCGACCATCGTCAGGCGTCCGACGAGCAGCATCGTCTTCGGGTTGGCGTTCTTCTTGCCGGCGATGTTCTGGCCGTAGATGTCGGCCATCATGATCGACGACAGTGCGGTCATGTCAGCATCCGCCGTCGATGACAGCGAACCGATGATCATGACGAAGAAGACGCAGATCAGGATCGGGCTGAGGTAGGTCGCGGCCATCTGCGGGATGAGGTTGTTGACATCGCCGCCCATGGGCTCGATGCCGGCGTACAGGGCGATGACGCCCAGCATCCCGACACCGATGATCGTCGCGCCGTACCCGATCGTCGCCGTGACGAAGGTCTTCTTGATCAGGTCCTCGCGGACGGCGAACAGGCGCTGCGCGATGGTCTGGTTGCCGATCGCGTAGGCGAGCACGGCCGCGATGTACGGCGCTCCCTGGTTGAAGAACGCGTCGGAGGAGAAGAAGTCGCCCTGCTGCGGGGTGAGGTTCTTCGCACCTTCGACGAACAGGTCGGGGCCGCCAGCGGCGAAGAAGATCACCGGGATGATGATCGCCACCGCGCCCAGCATGGCCAGAACCTGCGCGAAGTCGGTCAGCACCGAGGCGCGGAAGCCCGACCAGAGGGTATACGCGAGCACACCGATCGCGATCGCGACGATGCCCTGCGTGAACGTGAACGGGGACAGCATCGAGATCAGCGCCCCGCCGGCGATGAGGTTGGAGGTCAGGCTGATGAGACTGCCGAGCACGTTGGACCCGGCGAGCATGAGCTGGCTCGAGCGACCGTGCCTGGCGAACATCACCTCGGCGATCGTGTGGGCCTTGGGAGCGACCTTGCGGATGCGCCGGCCGAAGGGGTAGATCAACAGGATCATCAGTGCGCCCCACAGCCCGTAGTGGATCGGGCCGGAGATGCCGTACGTGTAGCCGGATGTCGCCGATGCGTACATCGAGGATGCCCAGATCCAGGTCGCCGTCATGGATGCGGCTGAGATGCCGAAGCCGATCTTGCCGCCGCCGGTCATGTAGCCGTCGGCATTCTCCTTCTTGCGGGAGATGCGAATAGACATGTACAGGCTGCCGCCGAAGAAGATCAGCATGAGCAGGACCGTCACTGGCCCTGAGAGTGTTTGGAGGTCGCCCACCGGATGGTTCTCACTTTCTCGTCGTGATGCGGCTGGAGCCGCCGGTCGAAGGAGAAAGTGCTCGCTAAGTGGGGGAGGGAACGCGGGGGAAGTAGATGGACATCGGGCGATCTGAAGCTGTCAGCATGGCGAACGAACCTGGATCACTGAGGCGCATGACAGCGCACAGACGAGAGATCCGGGGTGCGGCTCCTTTCGGTTCGGTCGCGTTCGGCACGCCTGACGTCGGCGCATCCTCAGCGGGATTCGAGGGATTGCGATCGCGCGCAGTCGGGCGCGCGGCTCGCGAGAGCGCACAATGCGCTCGATGCTCATTCATGCACGAGCATGTTCTCCACCATAGCAAACTCCCAGCGAACTCCCCGGGGAGTGCCGGTCAGGAGAACAGCACGATGAGGTAGACGGCGAACAACGCCAGGTGCGCCCCGCCATGCATCGCGGTCACGCGCCGGGCAGCGAACGTGGCGACGGACAGCAGCAGCGTCCCTCCGAGCAGCAGCAGATCGGCCGGCGTCTCGGCGAGGATCACGCCCTTGCCGGTCGCGGCCCCGATGACGAGCACAGCGGGGATCGTGAGGCCGACGGTCGAGACCAGGGCGCCGTGGCAGAGATTGACGACACGCTGGACCTCGCCGCCGAGCGCAGCCCGGATCGCCGTGATCGACTCGGGCAGGAACACGATGGCGGCGATGAGCACACCGGCCAGGGCCGGGGGAGCACCGAGCCGACCGAGCCCGTCATCGAGGAGAGCTGCCATGTCGTGCGAGAGCAGCACGATCGGGATGACGGTGACGACGAGCAGGGCGAGACGGACGACCACCTCGGTGCGGTGCGTGCGGAGTGTGTCGCGGATGCTGTGCGCCGAGGCATGCGGGTCGGTCGCGCGCTCGATGCGCACCCGCTCGTCGACCTCGGTGAAGTCGGATGCCTGCGCGCCCATCTGACGGAACAGGAAGAGGCCGTAGAGCACGAGCGTGAGGATCACGACGGGGATCGCCTGCGCAGCAGTGTACGCGCCGTCCTGGCCGATCAGGACGGGGAAGCCGAACGCGACGGCGACGAGGACGACGAGCATCGCCAGGTATGCCGAGGTGCCGGTTCGGTTGTGCGCCATGCCGCGGTGCCGGATTCCGCCCATGAGCAGGGCGAGCCCGATCACGAGGTTCAGGATGATCATCGACACCGCCATGACCGAGTCGCGCGCGATCGTGGGATGCTCGCCGGGGCCGAGCATGACGGCGGAGATGAGCACCACCTCGATGAGCACGATCGACAGCGTCAGCACCAGGGAGCCATACGGGTCGCCGAGGCGGTGCGCGAGCGCCTCGGCCTGCTTCACGACGCCGAATGCGCACACGAGGATCACGGCGACGATGACGACGAGGGCCACGACCAGCACCGGCGCGGGAACGGGGGCTGCGAGCAGTGGATGAGCGAGCAGCAGGATGCCGAACGCTCCCCAGCCGAGCGCGATCCTGACGATGTCGGATGCGGCGACGAATGCTCTCGGGCTTCGCGTGGTTGTCATGACCGGGAATCCTTGCGGGGCCGTCCCCTGGTGCGAAGTCCGGTGAGGGTCGTCCCCCGCGGTGTGATCGATTCTAGCCGAGGGGGCTGATCGGCAGTCCTAGACTGACCGTTCATGGGAACCATCGCATCTCGCGCATTCGGACCACTGGGGCTCGTCCGGATGTCGGGCCGGGACTCGCGAGAGGCTCACCGCGCGGCGAGTCCGCTGGAGCTCTTCTTCGACCTGGTCTTCGTCGTCGCCGTCTCGCAGGCTTCGCAGGGTCTGCACCACGGCATCGCGGAGGGCGAAGCGGGCGCAGCTGTGCTCGGGTACGGCATGATCTTCTTCGCCATCTGGTGGGCGTGGATGAACTTCACCTGGTTCGCTTCGGCGTTCGACGTCGACGACTGGCTGTACCGGCTGACGACGATCGTGCAGATGGGCGGCGTGCTGGTGCTCGCCACCGGAGTGCAATCGGCGATGGCAGAAGGAGAATGGGCCGTCGTCACCTGGGGATACGTGATCATGCGGCTCGCGATGGTCGCGCAATGGGCGCGCCTCGCGATCTCCGACCCTGAGCAGCGTTCGGTCGCGATCCGCTACGCGCTGGGCATCGTCGCCGTGCAGCTGCTCTGGCTCGCGCGACTCCTGTTCTCGGCCGACGTGCAGTTCTGGAGCTTCTGGCCGGCCGCCATCCTCGAGATGCTGATCCCGGTGTGGGCGGAGCGGGCGCGGAACACGCCGTGGCATCCGCATCACATCGCGGAGCGCTACGGATGCTTCACGCTGATCGTCCTCGGCGAGAGTCTGCTCGCCTCGAGCAATGCCGTGATCCCCGCGCTGGGTGCCGGCGAGCACACCGCGGCGCTGGTCGGCCTCGCCGTCGCCGGCATCGTGATCGCGGCAGGGATGTGGTGGGTCTACTTCAGTCGCGAGCAGGGCGAACGGCTCGGCGCGTCGCCGCGAGCCTTCGCCTTCGGTTACGCGCACTACTTCGTCTTCGCCTCAGCCGGTGCGGTGTCTGCCGGCATCGAAGTCGAACTCGACCTGCTCGAAGACGCTCACGGCGTGTCTACCGCATCTTCGGCGCTGGCGTTCACCCTGCCGGTAGCGGTGTTCCTGGTCACGATCTGGCTCGTCATGCTGCGCGGCCGGATCTCAGAGCCCGCGTCGGCGATATTCCTGATCGCGGCTGCGCTGGTTCTCGCCTGCGGCGTTCTGCCGGTGCTCACGGTCGCAGGCACCGCCGTGTGTCTGGTCATCGCTGTGGTGACGCTCGAGTGGGACCGGCTGAGATGAGAAGAAGCCCTCGGCGTGTGCCGAGGGCTTCGCTTGGTGGACCTGAGGGGACTCGAACCCCTGACCCCCTGCATGCCATGCAGGTGCGCTACCAGCTGCGCCACAGGCCCATCTCGCTTCCCCGGGTGAGTGGGGCAACTTGAAAAGAATACAACACCGTCAGCGGTGCGCGCGAATCGATGCGCGGCCGGGCGGGTCAGCGGGAACACTTCCGCAGATGCATGCGTTGTGATGGATATGGAGATCAGGGAGAGCATCGTCATCGGCGCAGGCCAGGCAGGGCTCTCGACCTCCTTCCACCTCAAGCGACTCGGAATCGACCATCTCGTCCTCGACGCGAATGACAGCGCGGGCGGCGCGTGGCAGCACAGATGGGATGCGCTGACCATGGACGATGTCCACGGCGTGGCCGAGCTGCCGGACGCTCAGGCTCCTGCTCGGGATCAGAAGCGCGCGAACATCGTGGTGCCGGCGTCCTTCGCCGACTACGAACGAGAGCACGACCTGCCCGTCATCCGCCCGGTGCACGTCGACCGCGTGAGCGACGACGACGGCATCCTCGTCGTTCGGGCCGGGGCGCGGGACTGGCGCACCCGGACGATCGTGAACGCGACGGGCACCTGGACGCAGCCGTTCCTGCCGCACTACCCGGGGATGGAGACGTTCCTCGGGGAGCAGCTGCACACCGTCGACTATCCGGGCCCTGAGCACTTCCGCGGCAAGCGAGTCCTGGTGGTGGGCGGCGGCGCCTCCGCGGTCCAGTTCCTCGGCGCGCTCGCACCGATCACCGACACGCTGTGGGCCACCCGTCGTGAGCCGATCTGGCGCGACGACGACTTCACCCCCGAAGCCGGCGCCGCAGCCGTCGCGCTCGTCGAGCAGCGCGTCGCACAGGGCCTTCCGCCGCAGAGCGTGGTCGGAGTCACCGGGCTCATGCTGCGACCGCAGGAGCGTGAAGCGCAGCGGCTCGGGGCGTACGCCGACCGGCGGCCGATGTTCCAGCGCATCGAACCAGACGGTGTCCGGTGGGCTGACGGATCCTTCGAGCGCGTCGACGTCATCCTGTGGGCCACAGGGTTCCGACCGGCGATCGCCCATCTCGGTCCCTTGCATCTGCGCAGTGACGCCGGCGGCATCCAGCTCGACCGTGCCGGGCGCGGCACGACCGCCGTGAAGGATCCGCGCATCCAACTCGTCGGGTACGGCCCATCGGCGAGCACGATCGGTGCCAACAGGGCAGGGCGAACGGCCGCCATCGGTGTTCAGCGCGCCCTGCAGGCCGTCTCCGATGGCCGTGCCGTGACCGTCTCGGCGGGTTAGCCTGGAGGCATGTCCCGTGTCATCGTCTTCGGCGGCCACGGCCGCATCGCCCTCCTGCTCGCACCGATCCTCGTCGCCAGAGGCGATGAGGTCACCTCGGTGATCCGCAACCCCGATCACGTGGCCGAAGTCGAGCAGACCGGAGCGACCGCGCTGGTCACCGACGTCGAACAGGTGGGCACCGCCGCGATCGCCGAGCTCATCCGCGGTCACGACGCCGTCGTGTGGTCGGCCGGAGCGGGCGGAGGGTCGCCGGAGCGCACGTACGCCGTGGATCGCGATGCCGCGATCCGGTCGATGGATGCCGCGGCATCCGCCGACGTGAAGCGCTACGTCATGGTGTCGTGGCTCGGCTCGACCGCGGATCACGGTGTGCCGGAGAGCGATTCCTTCTTCGCGTACGCCGACGCGAAGTGGGCAGCAGACGAGCACCTGCGCGGCACCGACCTGGACGGCACGATCCTCGGCCCTGGCACGCTCACCTTCGACGAGCCCACCGGGCTCATCGACCTCGAGGCACCCGACCGCGGCCGGGTGTCCCGCGGCGACGTCGCAGCGGTCATCGCGGCGGCTCTGATCGAACCCCTCACCATCGGGCGCACCGTCCGCTTCGGAAACGGCACGGCCGACAGCGCCGAACCGATCTCCGTCGCCCTCGCGCGCTGACCACCATGCGCCGGTGGATGCTGCTGGCAGTCGTGACGCTGATCTGCGGTGCACTGGGTGGCAGTGCCGTGGGCGGCAACGCGTCTTCGGCGCAACCCGCACCGTCCGTTCGACCCGTGAACGCCGCCCTCGCCGCGGCGCAGCCGGTCGTCAGCGGCCCGGCCGCCGAAGCGGCGCGTCTGGTCGGGGATATGACCACGGCCGAACAGGCCGCGAGCATCGTGATGGGGCACATCCCTACCGCCGATCCTGCGGCCCTGGCCGACTACATGAGCGCGACGGGCATCGGCGGGTTCATCCTCATGGGAGCGAACGTGCCGGCCACCGAGGCCGGTCTGCGTGCCGTGACAGCAGCCCTCGCCTCCGAGGCGGACGTTCCGCCGCTGATCGCCATCGATCAGGAGGGCGGCGACGTCTCGCGCCTTCCCTGGGACGATGGCGCATCGTCCAGCACCCTCAAGTCGCGTCCGACCGCCGAGACCTCGGCGGCGTTCGCAGCGCGCGCTGCGCTGGTCGCCCGCGCCGGAGCGAGCGTGAACTTCGGCGTCATCGCCGACACCACCGGCGACGCGTCCTCGTTCATCTACCGACGCTCACTCGGCGCCGATCCCGCGTCGGCGGCCGATCGAGTCTCCGCCGCCGTCGCTGCCGAGGAGCCGATGGTCGCCTCTACGCTCAAGCACTTCCCGGGGCACGGTGCGGCTCCGGGCGATTCGCACCAGCTGATCCCGAGCACCGGGAAGTCGCTGGACGAGTGGCGTCGCACGGATGCCGTGCCGTTCGAAGCCGGCATCGACGCCGGCGCGCGGCTCCTCATGTTCGGGCACCTCTCCTACACAGCGGTCGATCAGAAGCCGGCTTCGCTCTCGCAGCGCTGGCACGAGATAGCCCGCGACGATCTCGGCTTCAACGGGGTGATCGTCACCGACGACCTCGGGATGCTGATCTCCACCGGCATCCCGGAGTACGCGGACCCGGTCGCCGATGCCGTCGCCGCCGTCGCAGCGGGAAGCGACCTCGTGCTCATGGTCGCGCACTCCACGCCGCAGACCGCGGCACAGATCACTGGCGGGATCGCGGAAGCGGTCGAGCAGGGCTCACTCCCGGATGATCGGCTTCAGGATGCCGCGGAGCGCGTCATGACGCTCAGGCTCGAGCTTGCGGCATCCGCTGCCGTGTGGGCGCCCTGCGGCGACTGCGAACCGGTGTCCTGAGCCTGATCCTCACCCAGCCACGCGTCGAGCATCCGCTCGCGGAGCGCCGTCCCGCGCTCTGCGAACTCGCGCTGGCGGCGCACGTACTCGCTCTTTCCTTCTGGCGTCTCGATGGGGACGGGCACGACGTCCCAGTAAGACAGGTCGTACGGCGCTGCTTCCATGTCGAGCAGCCGGATGTCGCCGGCGAGCTCGAACGCGTCCAGCAGCAGGTCACCGGGGATGAGCGGGCCGAGCTTCATCGCCCACTTGTACAGGTCCATGCCGGCGTGCAGACACCCCGGCTGCTCGAGCGCCGGCTGATCGGCGCGGGTCAGCGGCGTGCGGTTGCGCGGCACGGCGTCCGTTGTGAAGAACCGGAAGGCATCGAAATGCGTGCAGCGCAGATCGTGTGACTCGACGACGGCATCTGTGCCGGCCTGGCCGAGGCGGAGCGGAGCGGGATGCCGGTGCTCATCCTCGCGGTACACCATCGCCCATTCGTGCAGGCCGAAGCACCCGAACTGGCCGGGGCGTGCGGCGGTGCGGCGCAGCATCCGCTCGATCAGATCGGCGAGCGGCGCCTTCTCGCGCGCGAACGCCTCGGCGTCCGGGACGACGGAGTCACGGTCGGTCCCTATCGTGTACCAGCGCCAGCCCGCTCGCTCCGGAGCATCCAGAAGCTCGACGCCCGCGCCCGGATGCCAGCGCCGCAGCTGCGACGGCGAATACGAGTAGTAGGTGAACAGGAAATCCCAGACCGGGTGCTTCTCGCCACGCGCGGCCCGAGCGCGGTGGGCAGCGGTGAGCGCGTCGGCGCGCTCCTGGTGGGCGCGCTCGCGCTCTGACCAGGTCGATCGATCAAGGCTCGTCATGCCAGCTCGTCACTTCACGTCTGTCGATGCAGGATGCCGACGTCGGTGAGCCGCTCGCGGAGACCTGCGCCGTCGGAGGCCGCGACCCACGGTGCTGTGTCCTCCGAGTGGTCATCCGAGGTCGCGCGTCCACCGGCGAGCATCGCCTCGGTGGTGGAGAGCTGCCTGATCGCGACGCCGGCGACGGAGGCAGGGTGGTCGATCATGAACTCGGTGTAGATCGCCTCGTCGTGCTGGCCGTCGTCGCCGATGAGCAGCCACTTCACCCGGGGGAACTCCTCGGCGAGGCGGCGCAGGTTGGTGAGCTTGTGCTCGCGTCCGCTCCGGAACCAGCGCTCGTGCGTCGGACCCCAGTCGGTGAGCAGCATCGATCCCAGTGGGAACAGGTGCCTGCCCATGAACCGGCTGAGCGTCGGAGCGACGTTCCAGGCCCCGGTGGACAGGTAGATCATCGGAGCGCCCGGATGCTGTCTCATCAGCTGCTCGAGCAGCACCGCCATGCCGGGCACGGGGATGCGGGCGTGCTCGTCGACCACGAAGGAGTTCCAGGCGGCGATGAACGGGCGGGGGAGCGCGGTGACCATCACGGTGTCGTCGACGTCCGACAGCACGCCGAACTCGACGTCGTCTGCGACGATGAACGCCGTCGCCTCGACGGGCTCCTGCCCTTCGACGGACATCGTGAAGCGCTGCCACCCGGCTGCGAGCTCGGCGTCGATGACGGTGTCCACCACGCCGCCTCGATCCGCGATCACCTCGTGGGTGCGCCCGGCGATCACGATGGTGACCTTGGCGAAGCCCACAGGGATGCCGACGAAGCTTCGCCATCCGCGCACCGACTCGTACTCGCCATCCGCTCCGCGGCGCCGCGGCGGCACGATCAGCACCCGGCCGAGCACGCGGACCCAGCCCGTGCCCCCGTAGCCGGCGAACGGCAGGACCGTGGCGGTGCGTCCTCGGCGGCGCGCGCGGCTCTCCCGCCACACGTGCAGGCGGTGCTCGAGGCGCGCGAACCAGTGGATCCGGGGCTTCTTGGCGGTGTCTTCAGACATCGCCTTCAGTCTTTCATGTCGGAGGTGGGAGTCTCGTCGGTCTCGACCGCGCGCATGTGGCGCGCTTCCCACTTCCCGAGCAGCTTCTTTCCAAGGAGCACCAGCAGGGCGAACACCACGATCACGCCGACGAACACGTAGCCCGCGAAGTGCACGCGGTCGACGAGTTCGCGGAAACCGCCGGCGGCGAGGGACGTGACGCTCACGTAGGCGGCGGCCCATAGGAGGCATGCCGGCGCCGTCCAGGCGAGGAAGCGGCGGTAGGAGTAGCTGCTCATGCCCACCGTGAGGGGGACGAGCGAGTGGAGCACCGGCAGGAAGCGGGAGAGGAAGATGGCGAGCCCGCCGCGGCGCTCCAGGTACAGTTCGGCACGCGTCCAGTTCGCCTCGCCGATCCTCCGGCCGCCCCAGGAACGGCGGATACGAGGGCCGAGCCAACGGCCGAGCCAGAATCCGATGCTCTCGCCGATCAGTGCGCCGACGACCACGGCGACGACCATCGCGATGGCTTCGACCGGACCGTCGACGCCCATGGACGCGATGATGACGATCGTGTCGCCGGGGACGATGAGGCCGATGAGGATGCTGGTCTCGAGCATGACGGCGAGCCCGGCGATGAGAGTGCGGGCGATCGGATCCACCGCCTGCACGGCATCCAGGATCCACAGCAGGAAGTCGTCCACGCAGACGAGAATACGCACCCTACGCTGAGATCGTGCTCCGTGAACGGTTCGACCTGTCGCAGCGCTTCCGCGCGCTCGCAGCCGAGCATGCGAACGTTTTCTGGTTGGATGCCGGTGTCGGAGCCGCGGAGGGGTGGAGCTTTCTCGGTACGGGGCTTCCGGATGCCGGGGGACCGGGGCATGTGCGGCTCGATGTCGCGGTTGCCTCTGATGACGGGCCGCCGTTCCGCAACGGCTGGATCGGCTGGCTCGACTATGAGTCGGGGGCGCAGCGGGCCGGGGCACCCGCTGCTGCGTCAGAGGGCGGGCCGGCATGGCTGCGCGTCACCTCGGCCGTCGCCGTGGAACACTCCAGCGGTGCCGTGTGGCAGTTGCAGGATGCGGAGTCCGAGTGGCTTCGACTCCCCGTGTCGGTGAGCGAGCGAAGCGAGACGAAACGCATTGAGGGAGCGGAGCGAGACGAAACGTTCACGCCGACCGCAACGGCATCCGCCCGTCACACGCCGGACGAGTACGCGGACCTGATCGAACGCTGCCGGGACGCCATCCGCGCCGGCGACGCATATCAACTGTGTCTGACGACGCGATTCGATGTACCCGGCGCCCACGACCCCGTCGACGCCTACATCCGCCTGCGCGAAACGACACCTGCACACCACGGCGGCTTCGTGCGGATCGGGGGACGGGCGCTGCTGAGCGCGAGCCCGGAGACGTTCCTCCACGCCTCGGGCGGAGTGATCCGCACTCGTCCCATCAAGGGCACGCGTCCTCGGGGGGCAGATGCGGCATCGGACGCCGCGCTCGCGGCGGAACTCCTCGCGAGCCCCAAGGAGCGCGCAGAGAACGTCATGATCGTCGACCTCATGCGCAACGACCTGTCGCAGGTGTGCCGGCCAGGATCCATCCGTGTCGACGGGCTCTGGGCGGTCGAGTCCTATCCCGCGGTCCACCAGCTCGTGAGCACGGTGAGCGGGTCGGCCGTCGAGGGTCTGACGACGGAGGCGCTGTGGGATGCCGCGTTCCCCGCAGGCAGCATGACAGGAGCGCCGAAGCTGTCGGCGATGACGCTGCTGCATGCCTTCGAGACCGGCCGGCCGCGGGGGATCTACAGCGGTTGCTTCGGCTACGTCGGCGCCGACGGCGCCGTGGATCTGGCGATGGTGATCCGCAGCATCGTTGTCGACGACGCCCATGCTGTCGTCGGCGCCGGCGGCGGCATCACCTGGGGATCGATCGCGGCCGATGAGATCGACGAGGTCGCGACCAAGGCCAGGGCGCCCCTCGCGGCGCTGGGTGCGGAGCTTCCGGAGGCCTGGCGCCGCAGGCGATCCGATATCCTGGAAGTTCCTGACTTTCCCTGAGATTGGCCATTCGTTGTCTGAATTCTCCGCTGCCTCCGCCGAGCCCGTCGACGAGTCGTCGACGCCGCACGCCATCCAAGCCAAGTGGCAGAAGTACTGGGCCGACAATGACACCTTCCTCGCGGGGGGAGCGGACGACCGTCGACCGCGCAAGTTCGTGCTGGCGATGTTCCCGTACCCGTCCGGCGACCTGCACATGGGCCACGCCGAGAACTACCTGTACTCCGACATCGTGGCGCGCTTCTGGCGTCACCGCGGCCACAACGTCCTGAACCCGATCGGGTGGGACTCGTTCGGTCTGCCGGCCGAGAACGCGGCCATCCGCCGTGGCGCCGACCCGCGCGAGTGGACCTACCAGAACATCGATCAGCAGAAGACGGGCTTCAAAGCGTACGGCGTCTCGTTCGACTGGACGCGTGAGCTGCACACGTCCGACCCCGAGTACTACCGGTGGAACCAGTGGCTCTTCCTGCAGCTGCACGATCGAGGGCTCGCCTACCGCAAGAAGAGTCCGGTCAACTGGTGCCCCAACGACCAGACGGTGCTCGCGAACGAGCAGGTCGTCGACGGGCGCTGCGAGCGCTGCGGCGCCGAGGTCATCAAGAAGAAGCTGACCCAGTGGTACTTCAAGATCACGGAGTACGCCGACCGTCTGCTCGATGACCTCAATCAGCTCGAGGGTCGCTGGCCGCACAAGGTGCTGCAGATGCAGCGCAACTGGATCGGCCGTTCGATCGGCGCCGACGTGGACTTCCGCATCGAAGGCCGCGACGAGCCGGTGACCGTTTTCACGACGAGGCCCGACACGCTGCACGGCGCGACGTTCTTCGTCGTCGCCCCCGATGCAGACCTGGCTTCAGAACTCGTGGCCGACGCGTCCGATGAGGTGCAGGAGCGTTTCCGGAGCTACCTCGCCGACGTCCAGAAGACCACCGACATCGACCGGCAGTCGACTGATCGCCCGAAGACCGGCGTATTCCTGGAGCGCTTCGCAGTCAACCCGGTCAACGGCGAGAAGCTGCCGATCTGGGCTGCCGACTACGTGCTCGCCGACTACGGCCACGGCGCCGTCATGGCGGTGCCGGCGCACGACCAGCGCGACCTCGACTTCGCGCGCGCCTTCGACCTGCCGGTCAAGGTCGTCGTCGACACGACTGCTCCCATCACCGGCGCGATGCCCGTGATCGACGTCGACGAGGACGGCGTGCCGATCGAGCCCGCTGAGGCTCTCGACGAGCAGCACCCGGCATCCACCGGTGTCGCCCTGTCCGGCGAGGGCCGGATGATCAACTCCGGCGATCTGAACGGCCTGTCCAAGCGCAACGCCATCGCGCGCGCCATCGAGCAGCTCACCGCTGCAGGCACCGGCCGCGCGGCGAAGAACTACCGTCTGCGCGACTGGCTGATCTCGCGTCAGCGCTTCTGGGGCACGCCGATCCCGATGCTGCACCATGAGGACGGCGCCGTGACCCCCGTCCCCGCCGACCAGCTGCCCGTGAAGCTGCCGAGCGTCGAGGGACTGGACCTGTCGCCGAAGGGCTCATCGCCGCTCGGAGCAGCCGAGTCGTGGGTGCGCACCGTCGATCCGGCGTCCGGTGAGCCGGTGCTGCGCGACGCGGACACGATGGACACGTTCGTCGACAGCTCGTGGTACTTCCTGCGCTTCCTGTCTCCGAACAGCGAGGAGTTCGCGTTCGACCCGGCCGAGGCGTCGCGCTGGGCTCCCGTCGACAGCTACATCGGCGGCGTCGAGCACGCGATCCTGCACCTGCTTTACGCGCGATTCATCACGAAGGTGCTCTTCGACATGGGGCTGATCGACTTCACCGAGCCGTTCAGCAGCCTGATCAACCAGGGCATGGTGATCCTCGACGGCGCGAAGATGTCCAAAAGCAAGGGCAATCTCGTGCTGTTCCAGGAGGAACTCGACAAGTACGGCGCCGACGCGCTGCGTGTCGGACTCGCCTTCGCCGGCCCTGTGGAGGACGACAAGGACTGGGCGGACGTGTCGACCACTGGCGCGCAGAAGTTCCTCGCCCGCGCGCTGCGCCTGAGCCACGAGGTGTCCAGCCCGGTCGACGTGCTGTTCAAGGACGGCGATGCCGCGCTGCGCCGCGGCACGCACAAGCTGCTTGCCGAAGCGCCAGCGCTCGTAGAGCAGACGAAGTTCAACGTGCTCGTCGCACGCCTCATGGAACTGGTGAACCTCACGCGCAAGACCGTGGACACGGGCGCCGGCGCTGGAGACCCCGCCGTCCGGGAGGCCGTGGAGACCGTCGCCGTCATGCTCGACCTCATCGCCCCGCACACGGCGGAGGAGATGTGGGAGACGCTCGGTCACGAGCCGTCCGTCGGTCTGGTCACGTGGCGTCAGGCGGATCCAGCGCTGCTCGTCGAGGACACCATCACCGCTGTCGCACAGGTGAACGGCAAGGTGCGGGCACAGCTCGAGGTGCCGGCCAAGATCACCGCCGACGAGCTCGAGGCGCTGGCTCGCGCCGATGAGCGCGTCATCCGGTCGATCGGCGACAAGGAGATCGTCAAGGTGATCGTCCGCGCGCCGAAGCTGGTGAACTTCGCCGTCAAGGGCTGAGGGCCCTGCAGCGGAGCCGCTCTGCACATCCGGCACGAACCACGGGTTCTTCACCGAACCGGCTGTTCACGGCATCCGACGATTCCTGACCCGTCCTAGCGTTGCGGGGTGCCAGCGACTGAAACCGCGTCCGCTCCGCGTGCGCGTCTGCGGCTGAGCATCGGCGCGGCCGTCGTGCTCGGCCTCGTCGTGCTGTCGGGAGCCGTGGGGCTCGGGATCATGCGCGGGCAGGCGCAGCCGACGCAGACCGTGCAGATCGACGCATCCGACGGCGAGGTCACCGCGGGCGGCGAGCTGTACGTGCACGTGCTCGGGCAGGTTTCGCATCCAGGATTGTACGTACTCGAGCCCGATGCCAGGGTCGTCGATGCGCTTGCAGCTGCCGGAGGCACGCTCGACGACGCCGATCTTCAGGCGGTGAACCTCGCGCGTCTGCTCAGCGACGGCGAACAGCTCGTCGTCCCGGTGGCCGGAGCAGTCGAGGACGGAGGCGGATCGGAACCCGTCGGCGATGGACTCATCGACCTCAACAATGCCGACCAGGCCGCGTTGGAGACGCTGCCGCGCATCGGGCCAGCCATAGCCCAGCGCATCATCGACTGGCGGGAGACGAACGGACGGTTCGGTTCCGTCGACGACTTGCTCGCCGTGCCGGGGATCGGCGAGAAGCTTCTGGCAGGCTTGCGCGATCTGGTGCGGGTGTGAACGGCGCGACGCGGGTGCGCGACCTGCGACTTGTGCCGCTCGCCCTCTTCGTGTGGGGCGTCGCCCTGATCTGCGTGTTCGTGCCGCAGGCGTCCTGGTGGTGCGCCGGTCTCGCGCTGATCGGCGGGCTGTGGACGCTGTTTCTGATGTTCCGGCGGGGGCGAACGCGGGCACGCGGCGGCCTCGGGGCGGTCATCGTGCTGGGCATGGCCGCAGCCGCGATGACAGCGGGCTTCGCCGTGCCGCAGCGAGACGCCGCAGCAGAACTCGACGGACGCGTGATCGAGATGATCGGCGAGATCACCTCGTCGGCCTCGGTCGGCAGCGACGGCCGACTGTGGTTCGACGTGCAGTCCATCAGGGCGGGCACGCTGGGGGCACCGGAGTCGCTCGCTGTGCCGATGCGGGTCGGGGTCGAACCAGAGCCCGGGTTCGACCTGGGAGCGGTCATCCGCGTCACCGGCGATGCGATGGCGACGGATGCGGGCGAGCGGGCAGCCGCGGTCGTGTTCGGGATGCGGGTGGAGATCCTGCAGTCCGCTCAGGGCGTCTTCGGCATCGCATCGCAGGTGCGTGAGGACTTCGTGGAGCGCGCGACGAGGCTGCCCGAACCGGGTGCGGGCCTGTTGCCGGGGCTCGCCGTCGGCGACACGCGCGCGGTGTCGGAAGAGCTCGGCGCGGCGATGCTCACGAGCGGGCTGAGCCACCTCACGGCCGTGAGCGGAGCGAATTGTGCGATCGTCGTCGGTGCCGTGTTCTGGCTGGTGGCACTGTGCGGCGGCGGCCGCGGATCGCGCGTCGCGCTCGCGCTGACGGCTCTGACCGCGTTCGTGGTGCTCGTGACACCGGAGCCCAGCGTGATCCGCGCATCGGTGATGGCGGCACTGGCGATGCTGACGCTGCTCTGCGGCAGGCCGAGTGCCGGCATCAGCGTGCTGTGCCTCGCGGTGACCGGCATCCTCGTCTCGGATCCGTGGCTCGCGACGACGCCGGGCTTCGCGCTCTCGGCGGCAGCCACCGCGGCACTCATCGTGCTCGCCCCGCCGCTCGCGCGCGGGATGTCACGTTGGATGCCGCAGCCCCTCGCTCTCGCCGTCGGGATCCCCGTGGCGGCGCAGCTCGCATGCGGACCGATCATCGCCCTGTTCGCCGAGCAGCAATCGATCATCGGCATCCCGGCGAACATGCTCGCCGACCCCGCCGCTCCCATCGCGACCGTGGTCGGTCTGCTCGCCTGTCTCGCGGCGCCCATTCCTCCGCTCGCGGATCTGTTCGCGGCATCCGCCTGGCTCCCAGCGGCCTGGATCGCGACCACGGCGACCGTGTCGGCCGCGGTCCCCGGCGGCACCGCCCTCGTCGTCCCCGGCATCGGCTCTGCGCTCCTGGTGGCCGTGCTGAGCACGGCGATCGGCATCGCGCTCGCCGGCGCGACCCCGTTCCAGGGCATCGTGGGGCGCTGGTCGCGGCCGGCGTCGTTCGTGGTGCTCATCGTCGCCGGCGGACTGCTCGGTGCGCGATTGCTGCTCACCGGTCCTCTCGTGGCAGCCACGGTTCCGGAGGACTGGTCGATCGCAGCGTGCGACGTCGGGCAGGGGGACGGCCTCGTCGTGCGCTCGGAGGGTCGGATCGCGCTGATCGACACCGGCATGGAACCGGAGCCGATTCAATCGTGCCTCAGCGCGCTGGGCATCGAGCGCATCGACCTGCTGATCCTCACGCACTTCGACGCCGATCACGTCGGCGCCGCCTGGACGCTCGTCGGGCGGGTCGACGCCGTGCTGCACGGCCCCGTCTCCGCACCGGACGACACACGGCTGCTCGGCGAGCTGCAACGCGGCGGGGCGGAGATCATCCGTGCATCCACCGGCATGCACGGGTCCCTCGGCGGGTCGCGATGGCGCGTGCTGTGGCCGAGACCGAACTCGGCCGCGTTCCCCGCCGGCAACGACGCCAGTGTCGTCGTCGAGTTCGACGGCGGGGACGTGCCCCGATCGCTCTTCCTCGGCGATCTGTCCGCGGTTCCGCAGCGGATGCTGGCACAGCAGCTGCGCGGCGCTTACGCGGTGGTGAAGGTGGCGCACCACGGCAGCGCCGACCAGGACCCTGCCCTATATGCGCAGATCCGAGCGCGCATCGCGATCTTCAGCGCCGGCATCGACAACGACTACGGTCACCCGCGGCAGGAGACGATCGCCCTGACAGAAGCCGCGGGAGCGTTGAGCCTGCGCACGGACCTGCAGGGGCGCATCCTGATCGGGGTCGATGACGATGAGCTCGTCGTCTGGACCGAGCGTGCAGACGCCCCTGCCGAGACGGCCGATGTCGACGACCCCGAGTAGGCTCGTATCCATGGCCGCTCCCCGTACCTCATCCCGTGGCGGCGCCGCACGGGGAGGCGCCAAGGCCACCAAGATCCCGCAGGTGCCATGGCGAGAGCCGCGACCCGCTCCGATCGTGCTCGTCTCCGGGCCGGAGGAGGTCTGCGCTGAGCGCGCCATCGCCGGCATCCGCGACTATCTGCGGGCAGAGGACCCGGCACTCGAGGTCAGCGACGTGCGCGCCGACGATTACGCGCCGGGCACGCTGCTGGCGCTGACCTCGCCCTCGTTGTTCGGCGAGCCGCGCCTGGTGCGGGTGGCGGGCGTCGAGCGCTGCACGGATGCTTTCATCCAGGAGGCAGTGTCCTACCTCGATCATCCGCAGGAGGGCGCGACGGTCATCCTCCGCCACACCGGTGCGAGCGTCCGCGGCAAGAAGCTGCTCGACGCCCTCCGATCCGGAACGGGCGGTGGCATCGAGATCGCGTGCCCGACGATCAAACGGGACGGCGACCGCGTGGACTTCGCCGCGGGGGAGTTCGCAGCCGCCCGTCGCCGCATCGCACCGAACGCTCTCCGTGCCCTGGTCTCAGCATTCGCCGACGATCTCACCGAGCTCGCCGCCGCCTGCCAGCAGCTCATCCGCGATGTCGAGGGCGACATCTCCGAAGACACCGTCACGAAGTACTACGGCGGCCGGGTCGAGATCTCAGCTTTCGTCGTCGCGGACACGGCGATCGCCGGTCGTTACGGCGAGGCGCTCGTCGCTCTGCGGCACGCGCTCGACTCCGGTGCCGACCCCGTGCCCATGGTCGCGGCATTCGCGATGAAGCTGCGCACGATGGCGCGAGTCGCAGGGCAGCGCGAACCGAGCCGCAGTCTCGCGCAGCGCCTGGGCATGAAGGATTGGCAGGTCGACCGCGCGCGCCGCGATCTCAGCGGTTGGAACGAGCGGTCCCTCGGGCTCGCCATCCAGGCGACCGCCAGGGCGGACGCCGAGGTCAAGGGTGCCGCGCGTGATCCGATCTTCGCGCTCGAGCGCATGGTCACCGTGATCGCGACCCGCGCTCCCTTCGGGGAGTGACCTCCCGCACAGCATCCTGGGCCGACGGACCGCCGCTTAGGCTGGCGGTATGCGACTCCTTCTGATCCGGCACGGCCAGACCCCCAGCAACGTGATCGGAGCCCTCGACACCGCGCGCCCTGGTGCGGGCCTCAGCGCCCTCGGCCAGGCACAGGCCGCGGCGATTCCGCGAGTCCTCGAGCGCGAGCGGATCGACGGGGTGTACGCGTCCGTGCTGACACGGACTCAGCTCACAGGTCGGCCTCTCGCCAGGGCCCGTGGCCTCGGCATCCGAGTCCGCGAGGGGCTCGAGGAGATCTCGGCGGGCGACTTCGAGATGCGCAACGACGCGGAGGCCGTCCAGGCGTACGTCACAGCGGGGTGGAGTTGGATCCGGGGTGATCTCGCGCACGCGGTCTCCGGCGGCGAGACGGGGCACGATTTCTTCGCCCGCTACGACGCGGCGATCGCGGAGATCGCAGAGCAGCACGAGACGGCTGCTGTCGTCAGCCACGGTGCGGCGATCCGTGTCTGGGCGGCACGGACAGCCGCGAACGTCGATGATGAGACCGCCGCGCACCGGCGACTGCACAACACCGGCATGTGCGTTCTCGAGGGCGACTCGGACAGCGGCTGGGAGCTGCGCGAGTGGCGCGAAGACCCTCTCGGAGGCATCGACCTCGAAGACCAGCTCGCCCACGACGTCACCGGCGAGCCGGAAGAGGCCGAAGCGGTGATCGAGTCACAGTCCTAGGAAACACTGGAGGCCCGCCCCGCGAACGGGACGGGCCTCCAGGGATGACTTCAGCTCAGAGAGCGGCGACCTGCTTGGCGATCGAGGACTTGCGGTTCGCAGCCTGGTTCTCGTGGATGACGCCCTTGCTGACGGCCTTGTCGAGCTTCTTCGAGGTGACCTTCAGCGAAGCCTCTGCGGCGGCCTTGTCGCCGTTGGCGATGGCCTCGCGAGTGCTGCGGACGAGGGTCTTGAGCTCGGACTTCACAGCCTTGTTGCGGATGCGAGCCTTCTCGTTGGTCTTGTTGCGCTTGATCTGCGACTTGATGTTTGCCACGCGTGGAAGCTTTCGTTCAGTGATGGATGGGAAGTGTCGTGGGCAGGAAGAGGGCTGCCGTCCGACGGTCGTGAGGGACGAACCCACACGCAAGCCAAGAATCGAGTCTACCAGGTCTGCGCGCGATCCATTGCGCGTCGCTCGCGCCGGACGATTCGGATGCGGCAAGCTGGGCGTACCCGAGCGAAGGAGCTCCGAATGGCGGATGCGTCGACCCTGAGTCCCCGTGTGCCCACTGGCGTGCGATGGTCAGCCGCCACAGCGGCGTTTCAGATCGAAGGCGCCCGCGCAGAGGATGGCCGCGGCCGCTCGATCTGGGACGACTTCGTCGACACCGCAGGGCGGATCCGAGACGGTTCGACGGCCGAACCAGGGCCGGACAGCTATCACCGCAGCGACGAGGACATCGCCCTGCTGCGCGATCTCGGAGTCGATCGGTACCGGTTCTCGATCTCGTGGGTGCGGGTGCAGCCGGACGGCACCGGACCGGCGTCCGCGCCCGGCCTCGCGTACTACGACCGACTGGTCGACGGTCTGCTGGAAGCCGGGGTCACGCCGTTCCCGACGCTCTACCACTGGGATCTGCCCGTCGACCTCGAGGCGCAGGGCGGTTGGCTCGCACGCGACACAGCCGAACGCTTCGCAGCCTACGTCGATGTCGTCGCAGCGAGCCTCGGCGATCGGGTGAAGAACTGGTACACGATCAACGAACCCGTCTCGACGACGCTGCAGGGTTACGCGATCGGAGAGCTCGCGCCGGGCCGGCAGCTGCTGTTCGACTCCCTTCCGACCGTGCACCACCAGCTGCTCGCACACGGTCGCGCCGTCGCCGCTCTCCGCGCACGAGGAGCCGGGTCGGTTGGCATCGTGAACAACCACACCGAGGTGCGCCCGGCATCGGAGTCGGACGCGGATCTCACGGCAGCGCACGTGTACGACCTCATCCACAACCGTCTGTTCGCAGATCCGGTTCTCACGGGGGAGTACCCCGATCTCTCAGCGCTCGGCGTCCGGATGCCGATCAGAGACGGCGATATGGACGCCATCGCCACGGCATCGGACTTCTACGGGGTGAACTACTACAACCCGACCACGATCGCCGCCGCACCCGAAGGGTCGCCGGTGCCGTTCGCACAGGTCGCGACGCCCGGACTCGAGCACACCGGCTTCGGCGAGCTGTGGCCGATCGCACCCGAGGGTCTCACCGCGTTCCTCGTCGACGCCGGACAGCGGTACGGCGATGCGTTGCCGCCGATCATCATCGGTGAGAACGGCGCCTCGTTCCCCGAACCCGATCAGGTCGACGGCCCGCTCGACGATGACCGGCGGATCGCCTATCTCGCCAGGCACATCGATGCCGTGGGGGATGCCGTCGCTCAGGGTGTCGACGTCGAGGAGTACACGGTGTGGAGCCTGCTCGACAACTTCGAATGGGCAGACGGCTTCACGCAGCGGTTCGGGCTCGTGCACGTCGATCACGCGAGCTCCCGACGCACGCCGAAAGCGTCGTTCGGCTGGTACCGCGACCTGATCGCGGGTGCCCGGTGAACGCCCTCGCGCCGCGCGGCGGACGCGTGGGCGGACTCTGGCTGACGCTGTTCGGCGTGGCCTGGCTCGCCGTCTGGACGGTGCAGCTCACGCCGGTGCAGCTTCTGCTGCCTCTGCAGCTGGACACGCCTGGCGGGCCGAGTGACTGGATCACCGGAGTCATCTGGTCCGGACTCATCCTCTCGATCGGAGGCCTGGCCGGTGTGATCGCCGGCCCGCTGGCCGGGATGCTGTCCGACTGGACGACGTCGCGCTGGGGGAGGCGGCGCCCGTGGGCGATCGGGGGAACGATGCTGACCGCCGCCTCTCTTCTGCTGACCGGCGCGGCGAGTGACCCGGTTGGCGTCGGTGCAGCCTGGATCGGCGTGTCCGTCGGCATCGCCGTGCTCTCAGCGGCGTTGACGGCGATGATCGCCGATCAGGTGTTCGCGCAGCGCGGCACGGCATCTGCGCTGGTCAGTTCGGCGCAGGCCGTCGGCATCGTCGTAGGCGTCGGCGCCGTCGTTCTGCTCGGCCTCGGCATCGGCGCGAGCTATGTGGCGCTGGCGGGCTTCATCCTCGTCATCGGCGTCGGCACCGCGCTGATCCTGCCCGATCCGCAACCCGCAGTGCGGGTTGCGTCCGCCCACGCTGGCGCGGAGCGACCGACATGGCGACACCGGCTCGGCGCCCTGCAGGACAGGGACTTCGGATGGGTGCTCGCCAGCCGCCTGACGGTGAACCTCGGAAACGCCCTGGGAACGGCGCTGCTGTTGTTCTTCCTGCTCTACGGCGTCGGCTCTCCGGCCGAGAGCGCCGAGGACGACCTGCTGGTGCTCATCGTGATCTACACGATCTTCGTGGTGGTGGCATCCCTCATCGCCGGAGCGATCTCGGACCGCACGGGCAGACGCAAGTCCATCGTCATCATCGCCGCGCTCATCCAGGCGCTGTCGGCGGTCATGATCCTGGTGTCTCCCACGTTCATCGGCACCGCGATCGCCGCCGCCGTCATGGGCGTCGGGTACGGCGCCTACATGGCGGTGAGCCTGGCGTTCGCGACGGATCTGCTGCCGCGTCCTGAGCACCACGCCCGCGACCTGGGAGTCGTGAACGTCTCGGCGAGCCTCGGTCAGCTGCTCGGGCCGCTGCTCGGTGCGGGCCTTGTCGCACTCGTCGGCGGATTCTGGCTGCTGTTCCTGGCAGCCGGTGTGCTGTCGGTGCTCGGTGCGATCATGACGGTCGCGGTGCGTCCTGCACGGGCGCCTTCTGATCCAGCGTCGCGATCGCCACATCCAGCAGAGCGTTGAACACGCGGGGCCGCATGGCCGTGACGAGGTGTGAGGTCCGTGGCACCACGATGAGCTCGGAGTGCGGGGCGAGCCGACGGAACAGGCGCTCCTGCATCCGCAGCTGATCGAACTGACCGTTGATCCACCACACCGGCATCGTCAGGCGCTCAAGGTCCGCGGCCAGGTCCAGTGCGCCCAGACTCCCGAGAGCGATGTCCTGGGCATCCAGCGCGTAACCGCCTGCGGCGAAGTCCGGCCGCGTCGCCTCGGGGATCGTCGCCCGGAGCACGCGGTTGGTGAGCCACATGCCACGGTCGGGCAGGGAGTCGAATGCACGCGCGAGCGTGCGGTAGGTGGCAAGGCCCGCACCGCGGGGGAACGCCGTGCACGATGCGCCGATGAATGCGGACACCGGGGGAGCGGCCTCCGATCCGGCGTACGCCACAGACACCAGGCCGCCCATGGAGTGCCCTGCGAGCAGCACGGGGCCTCGCGTCGCGGCATCCCGCACCGCATCGTCGATGGTCGTGAACGCGCCGTCCAACGTGAAGGTCTCGGCCATGCGCGAGCCGTGTCCTGGCAGATCCACCGCTTCCGCAGAGATGCCACGTTCGGCGAGGTGGGCCAGTTGCGAACGCCACATCGTGCGCGACGTGCGGATGCCGTGCACGAGGACGACCTGGACGTTCATGGTCACAGCATACGAAGAGGCGGGGCCGCAGGAAGAACCTGCGACCCCGCCTCTGCTGTCAGAAGTGCTTACTTCTCCCAGCCCACGTTCTCCACCGGCTGGACGCCGAAGCCGTCCAGGCCCACGTAGGGCTCAGGGGTGAGGTTCGCAAGACCGGTCTTGACCGCCGAGATCGACGGACCGTTGTAGAGCGGGATGAGGCCCCACTCCTGGAAGATCTCCGCCTCGAGCTTCATGGCCGCAGCCGTCTGCTCGTCAGCGGTCGGCAGGGACTCGACCTCATCGTGGATGCGCTGGTCGGTCTCCTCGTTCTGAACACCCGAGAGGTTCAGGCCCATGTCCATGCAGTACAGCTGGCAGAACCAGGCGGCACCGAACGGGTCGGACGAGGTGAAGCGCAGCGACGAGACGTCCCAGTTCTTCGAGGTGTAGTCGGCCGAGAAGTCGGTCGACGGGCGGATGTCGATCTGAAGGTCGATGCCGACCTCCTTCATCTGCGCCTGCAGAGCCTTCGCGAGCGCCTCAGCGGTCGCGTCGTCGCTCCACACGGGGTAGACGACGGAGAGCTTCTCGCCGTCCTTCTCGCGGACACCGTCCTCGCCCTCGGCCCAGCCGGCGTCATCGAGAAGCTTCTTGGCTGCGTCGGGGTCGTACTTCCAGCCGGCCTCTTCCAGCGCGTTGGAGTAACCGGGCTGGAACGGGAACAGCGTCAGGGACCCTGCGGGCTCCTCTTCGTAGTCCAGACCGTTCCAGGCGATCTCCTTCTGCTGGTCGATGTTGATCGCCTTGAAGAACGCCTCGCGGACCTTGACGTCCGAGAACTGCGGCTTGTCGGCGTCGACCTGGATCAGCGTGTTCGCGGTCTGCGTGGCACGGTAGATCGTGATGTCATCCATGTCCTTGACCTGCTCGAGGCGGTCCTTGGTGTTGACACCGACCATGTCGATCTCGTCAGCCTTGAAGGCGTTGATGGAAGCCGCGGCGTCCATGCCCTGGAAGGAGACCTTGTCGAGCAGCGGCTCGTTGCCCCACCACTCCTCGTTCGGGACGAACGAGATGTAGTCGGAGTTCGCGTCGAACTCGTCGACCTTGTACGGACCGGCGCCCCACTCGGGGTGCGGGTTGTCGATCATGGCCGTGTTGAAGGTCTCGGGGTCGGCCAGGGCGGGGTGGATGATGCCCGTCAGGAACGGCATCTCCGGCCATGCGAACTCGCCGTCGAACGTCACGATCGCCGTCTTGGCGGAGTCGCCCTGCTCGACCGAGGTGATGGCCTTGTAGCCGTCGGTCGCGTTCGGGTTGAACGCCTCGTCGGTGCCGTTGTTGGCCTTCCACGTGGCCTCGATGGCGGTCCAATCCATGTCGGTGCCGTCGTTCCAGTGCGCCTCATCCGTGAAGGTGAAGGTGATCTGGGTGTTGCCGTCGACCGTGTCGATCTTCCACTCGTCGAGGTACGCGTCGTTCTTGTACGGCGTTCCGTCGGCTTCCTGCAACAGAATCTGCGGGGTGTACCACGCCGCGACGCGGGCAGTGTCAGCAGAACCGTCTCCGTTGAACGCGTTCAGCTGCTCCGGGATCTCGTTGATCGGGAAGCGAACCTCTCCGCCCGTCTGGAGCGCGTCGCGCTCCTGCGGGTTGTAGTCCGCCGCCTTGGTCTCGACGGGCTCATTGCCGCTGTCACCGTTGTCGTCTCCGGTGCCAGCTGCACAGCCCGCGAGGGCAAGTGCGAGGGCTCCGCTGAACGCGATCGCCCCCATCAGCTTGTGCTGCTTCATGGTGCTCCTTTCGCCTTTCGGCGTGTCATAAGGCGAGAATAGTTCGCACCGTCGCCGAATTGGCCTGCGCAGAGTGAATCGCGCCTAACTGTTATCGGACGGTGACCGAGCGTTACTGGCCGTTAACAATCTCAGTGCGCGACGGGCTCGGCCTGCATCGTGTCGGCGTTGAAGATCAGTCGCTCGCGGCTGCGTTCGATGTCGGGATCGGGCACCGGGATGGCCGAAAGCAGTGCCTGGGTGTACGGATGCTTCGGATTTTCGAAGATCTCGTCCACATCGCCGTGCTCGACGAAGTCGCCCAGGTACATGACTGCGACGCGATCGGCGATGTGCCGGATCACGGACAGATCGTGCGCGACGAACAGGTACGACAGGCCCAGCTTGACCTTCAACTCGTCGAGAAGATTGATCACGCCGGCCTGGATCGACACATCCAGAGCCGAGACCGGCTCGTCGAGCACGATGATCTTCGGGTTGGTCGACAGAGCCCGGGCGATGCCGATGCGCTGGCGCTGACCACCGGAGAACGCACCCGGGAAGCGATCGATGTGCGCCGGGTTGAGGCCGACGATGTCCATCAGCTCCTTGACGCGGCGGTGGACCTCGTCCTTCGGCGTGCCGATGGCGCGCAGCGGCTCGGCGATCACATCGGCGACGGTCATACGAGGGTCGAGGGCGCCCATCGGGTCCTGGAACACGATCTGGATGTCGCGGCGGACCTCACGCTCCACCTTGCGGCTCGTGATGTCGTTCACGCTGGTGCCGTTGATGATGATGTCGCCGTCGTTCTGCTTGACCAGATCCATGATCTGCAGCAGGGTCGTGGTCTTGCCCGAACCGGACTCGCCGACGATCGCCATCGTCTCGCCCTCGCGGACATCGAAGGTGACGTTCTTGACGGCGTGGACCTCGCCCACCTTGCGCTTGAGGAACGCGCCCTTGAGAAGGGGGAACGACTTGTTCAGGTTGCGCACGTCGAGGGTGACCGGACGCTGCTCGCGCGGCGTGCGCGTCAGAGCGCTCTCGGGCGCCTCGCGGACCGGGTACACCGGCAGACCGCCGATGATGCCGCCGTCGGTGATCTCGTCTGCACGGATGCACGCCACCTGGTGCGCGGCGCCGGTGCCGGTCGCGACCTCGACGAGGTCGGGCTCGCGGGTTCGGCACGCGTCGATCGCGATCGGGCAGCGGTCGGCGAACGGGCAGGCGTCGGGGAGGTTGATCAGCAGAGGAGGGTTGCCCTTGATCGGTACCAGCGGCTCCTTCTCGGCCTTGTCGACGCGAGGGATCGCGCCGAGCAGACCGATCGAGTACGGCATCCGCGTGTGATGGAACAGCTCGCCGACCGGCGCGTGCTCGATCGGCTTGCCCGCGTACATCACCATGACGTCGTCCGCCATGCGCGCCACCACGCCCATGTCGTGGGTGATCATGATGGTCGCGGCGCCCGTCTCCTGCTGCGCCTTCTCGATCAGATCGAGGATCTGCGCCTGGATGGTGACGTCGAGAGCCGTGGTCGGCTCGTCGGCGATGATGAGCTTCGGATTGTTCGCCATCGCGATGGCGATGACCACGCGCTGGCGCATGCCGCCGGAGAACTCGTGCGGGAAGCCCTTCATGCGCTTCTCCGGCTGCGGGATTCCGACGAGCGTCAGCAGCTCGATCGAGCGATCCCAGGCCTGCTTCTTGGTGAGGCCGCGGTGCACGGTGAGCGCCTCGATCAGCTGATCGCCGATCGTGAACACGGGGGTGAGGGAGGTCAGCGGGTCCTGGAAGATCATCGCGAGGCCGTTGCCGCGGATGACCGACATCTGCTTGTCCGACTTGCCCAGGAGCTCCTGGCCGTCGTAGATGATCGAGCCTGTGACCTTGGCGTTCTCGTCGAGGAGGCCCATGATCGCGAGCGAGGTCACGGACTTTCCGGATCCGGACTCGCCGACGATGCCGAGGGTCTTGCCCTCTTCGAGGTCGAAGGAGACGCCGCGGACGGCATCCACTCGTCCTGCTTCCGAGGCGAAGCTGACCTTGAGATCGCGAACCGAGATGATGGCGCTCATGCGCGGCCTCCTGCAGCAGAGGTGGGATCGAGGGCGTCGCGCAGACCGTCGGACACGAGTGCCATCGAGACGGTGAGCAGCGTCAGCGCCGCAGCGGGGAAGTAGAAGAGCCAGGGTGCGCTCGTGATGGTGTTCGCGCCGGAGCCGATCAGCGAGCCGAGCGACACGTCGGGGATCTTCACACCGAAGCCGATGAACGACAGACCCGTCTCGGCCATCACGGCCCCGACGATGCCGAGCGTGAAGTTGATGACCAGCAGCGATCCGATGTTCGGGATCAGGTGGCGCAGCACGATCTTGAAGCCGCCCACGCCCATGTAGCGCGAAGCGTGCACGTACTCGCGCTCGCGAAGGGAGAGCGCGGTGGTCCACACGACGCGGGCGGGGAAGTACCAGCCCGTCACGAAGATCATGATCAGTGCGATCACTCGCCAGTCACCACCGGAGCGGTTGGAGAGCAGCGAGAGGATGAGGAAGCTGGGGACCACCATCATGAAGTGGATCACCAGGAGGGTGATCTTCTCGGTGCGGCCGCCGAAGTACGCGGCGGCCGTGCCGATGATCGCCGAGAGGATCGTCGTTCCCAGCGAGACCGAGACGGCGATCATGAGCGAGCGCTGCAGTCCGATGGCGACCTGGGCGAAGGTGTCGTTGCCCGAGGCCGTCGTGCCGAACCAGTGCTCCGCCGACGGCGGGCTTCCCAGGTTCAGGAAGTCGAGCTCGATGTGGTCGTACTTCGCGATGAGCGGTCCGACGATCGCGAAGACCACGAGCAGCAGGAAGATGATGATGCCGCCGACGGCGGGCTTGTTGCGCATGAAGCGCCGGGTGTACAGCGTCCACTTCGACAGCGGCTTGCCGCCCGAGGTCTTCTCGGGCGCGGGGTCTGCGGCGACGGTGACGGTGGGGTCGATCAATTCACTCATGCTCAGCTCACCCTCACTCGCGGGTCGAGGACCACGACGATGATGTCGGAAAGGATCGCGCCGATGGCGACCATGACGGCGCTGAACGCGGCGACAGCCACCACACCGTTGATATCGCTCTTGACGATCGTCTCGATGAAGTACTTGCCCATGCCGTTCCAGGCGAAGATCGTCTCGGTCAGGATCGCGCCGGTGAAGATTCCGGGGATGCTGAACGCGACCTGGGTCGCCACCGGGATGAGCGACGTGCGCAGCGCGTGCTTGCGGATGGCCTGCTGCTTAGTCAGGCCCTTCGCGCGTGCGGTGCGCACGTAGTCGGCGTTGATGTTGTCCAGCAGCAGGGTGCGCTGCAGGAAGTGCGTGCCGGCGTAGCCGGTGATCACCAGCGCGATGGTCGGCAGCGTGACGTGCTGGAGCTTGTCTATGAGGACAGGGAAGAAGCCCTCCACCCCCTTGCTCGAGGAGCCGGTGACGAAGAAGATGCGCGCGTCGAACAGATCGTTGATCGCGATCGCCAGCAGCACGAGGCCGAGGGCCGCGACGATGACGTTGATGTTCATCGTGATGATCGAGGTCGCCTGGCCGATGCGGTCGGCGAGCTTGTACTGGCGGGATGCGGTGTAGACGCCGAGCGCGATGCCGAGCACGGTCATGATCACCGTGGCGCCGAGCACGAGCTCTGCGCTGACCCACATGCGGTAGCCGATCTGCTCGTTGATCGAGCCGCCGGTGGGGCTCACGCCCCAGTCCCAGCGGAAGAGGATGGAGCTGAACCAGTTCCACCATCGCTCCCAGATCGGGACGGTGTCACTGAGGTTGCGTGGCTTCAGGAGGTTGACGATCTGCTCTTCGCTGAGCGGAGGGCGTCGACCGACGAAGTTGTTCCGGGGGTTGAGGAAGCCCCAAGCCAGGAAGAACGTGATGTTGGTCGCCACCACGATCATCAGCAGCCAGCCGAGGAATCGGCGCAGGAGATACTTGATCAAGGGTGATGTCTTTCTCTTTGCAGGCGCGCTCGGGATCGGCCGACGCAACGCTGAGTCGGATGTATTCAAACACCTCAGACTCGATTGTGCGAATGATCCTGCCGGCGACTGGCACGGAGTCGGGTTGCAACTGACACTCGGTTTCGCCGATCTGTGCAGGGCAACCTCGCGAGACTATCACCGGTTTTCCACGAATCGAGCATCAGGGTCCCCTGACCGTAGACTGCAGGAGACATGTCTCCACGCGCTCTCACTCCGCTCTCGCCTGCCGCGACGCCGCCGGCTCAGATTCGGAATTTCTGCATCATCGCCCACATCGATCACGGCAAGTCGACCCTCGCGGACCGCATGCTTCAGATCACCGGGGTGGTGTCCGACCGCGACATGCGCGCCCAGTACCTCGACCGGATGGACATCGAGCGCGAGCGCGGCATCACGATCAAGAGCCAGGCCGTTCGGATGCCGTGGGCAGCCGATGGCGAGACGTTCGCGCTGAACATGATCGACACACCCGGCCACGTCGACTTCACCTACGAGGTCTCGCGCTCTCTCGCCGCCTGCGAGGGAGCGATCCTCCTGGTGGACGCGGCGCAGGGGATCGAGGCGCAGACGCTCGCGAACCTCTACCTCGCACTCGAGAACGACCTCCACATCATCCCGGTGCTGAACAAGATCGACCTCCCTGCCGCCGACCCCGACCGTTTCGCCAAGGAGCTCGCAGACCTCATCGGCGGCAAGCCGGAGGACGTGCTCCGCGTGTCGGGCAAGACCGGCGTCGGCGTCGAGGAACTGCTCGACCGCATCATCCAGGACATCCCGGCACCGGTGGGGGACGCCGATGCTCCGGCGCGTGCGATGATCTTCGACTCGGTCTACGACGCGTACCGCGGTGTTGTGACCTACGTGCGCATGATCGACGGCAACCTCTCGCCGCGAGAGCGCATCCAGATGATGTCGACCCACGCGAACCACGAGCTTCTGGAGATCGGGGTGTCCAGCCCTGAGCCGATCCCGTCGAAGGGACTCGGCGTCGGCGAGGTGGGCTATCTCATCACCGGTGTGAAGGACGTCCGCCAGTCGAAGGTCGGCGACACCGTGACGACGAGCCGCGACGGCGCGACTGAGGCACTTGCCGGCTACACGGACCCGAAGCCCATGGTGTTCTCGGGCATCTATCCGATCGACGGCAGCGACTACGCGGAGCTGCGCGAGGCGCTCGACAAGCTGAAGCTGTCCGACGCCTCGCTGCAATACGAGCCGGAGACCTCGGTGGCGCTCGGCTTCGGCTTCCGCTGCGGGTTCCTGGGGCTGCTGCACCTCGAGATCATCACCGAGCGGCTCAGCCGCGAGTTCGGCCTCGACCTCATCACCACCGCGCCGAGCGTGATCTACGAGGTCACGACCGACACGGGTGAGACCGTCACCGTCACGAACCCGAGCGAGTACCCGGACGGGCGAGTCGCTTCGGTCTCGGAGCCGATGGTGAAGACCGCGATCCTGCTGCCCAAGGACTATGTCGGCACCGTGATGGAACTGTGCCAGTCGCGTCGCGGGTCGCTGCTCGGGATGGAGTACTTCTCCGAGGAGCGCGTCGAGCTGCGGTACATGATGCCTCTGGGCGAGATCGTGTTCGACTTCTTCGACCACCTGAAGTCCAAGACGCAGGGCTACGCGAGCCTCGACTACGAGCCCGCAGGTCAGCAGGCTGCTGATCTGGTGAAGGTGGACGTCCTGCTGCAGGGCGACAAGGTCGACGCGTTCAGCGCGATCGTGCACCGCGACAAGGCCTACGCGTACGGCACTCTGATGACCGAGCGGCTGCGCAAGCTCATCCCTCGGCAGAACTTCGAGGTGCCGATCCAGGCCGCCATCGGCGCTCGGATCATCGCCCGCGAGACCATCCGCGCGCTCCGCAAGGACGTGCTCGCCAAGTGCTACGGCGGTGACATCAGCCGTAAGCGGAAGCTCCTCGAGAAGCAGAAGGAGGGCAAGAAGCGGATGAAGATGGTCGGTCGCGTCGAGGTCCCTCAGGAGGCGTTCATCGCAGCGCTCTCGGGCGACGTCGACGGCAAGGACAAGAAGTAGGGCGCGCCCCGTCCGGGGCGGCGTTCAGGTAACGCAAGTAGTCTGGATCTCATGCGGCGCGGGACTTTCCGAGACGACACGGTCGACTATGCGGCCGTCGGGGCAACGCATGCCCCTGACCTGATGCAGTATCCGCCGGAGCGCAGCATCCCGGCCGAGGAGACCTGGCGACTGGGCAGCGGCGAGGAGCGATTCCGCACCGCCGGCGACGCCCTCCTGTCGTGGACGGCGCAGCGTGCGGCGGGCCTGTCGGTCGAAGACGTGCGACCCGCGTCGGGTCCGGCATACTCCGGTGTCGACTTCGACGCCGAGGGGAATCCGATCGCCCCCAGCAGGCGCGAAGTCGAACAGCGCTTCGACGCCGAGGGCACACCGTTCGCCGGCCCTGGCATGACCCTGCATCTGCGCGGCAGGATCTCCGGAATGCGCGCCGACGCGGAGCTGCGGGTGATCTCGGTCACGGAGGAAGCACGACGCATCGGCCTCGTGCTCGGAACCGTCGGCGGTTCGGTCGTGAGCGGCGAAGAGCTGTTCGACATCGCGTGGCATGAGGACACGGACGAGGTCTGGTTCACCGTTCGCGCCTTCGACGCGCCGAACTCCGTGACATACCGATTCCTGCCCTGGCTCATCAAGCGGCGCCGCAAGGAGCTGTTCGCACGCTATCTGCGTGCGATCTCTCCGCTGTACGCGACTCCGCTCTGATGGCCGGACCACTTCCGATCGGGGATCCGGCGCCGGTCGACGGCCGACTTCCGGTGGACCTCCCCGTCGACGCGAGCGTGCCGTTCTCGGCTTACCTGCATGTGCCGTTCTGCCGGGTCCGCTGCGGATACTGCGACTTCAACACCTACACGTCCAGTGAGCTGCGAGGAGCTCGGCAGGACGATTACGCGGATACTCTCGCAGCCGAGATCGACCTCGCACATCGGGTGCTCGGGGAGGCCGGTGCGCTGCGCCCCATGGACACGGTGTTCTTCGGCGGCGGGACGCCGACTCTTCTGCCCCCGGGGGACCTCGCTCGGATGCTTGATGCCGCGGTCTCGGCGTTCGGCATCGCCCAGGGCGCAGAGGTGACGGTCGAGGCGAATCCCGACACGGTGACGCCGGCAGTCGCCAGGACGCTGGCGGATGCCGGTGTCACGCGGCTCTCGGTCGGGATGCAGTCGGCCGTGCCGCACGTGCTCGCCGCGCTCGACCGCACCCACCAGCCGGGCAACGTGCGCACGGCGGTGGATGCCGCGAAGGATGCTGGTCTCGCCGTCAGCGTGGACCTCATCTACGGGGCGCCCGGCGAGTCACTCGCCGACTGGGAGGCGTCATTGGATGCCGCGACCGTGCTCGAGTCCGATCACATCTCGGCGTACGCGCTCATCATCGAGGACGGCACCAAGCTCGCCAGGCAGATCCGCCGCGGCGAGGTGCCGGCGCCGGACGACGATCTGCAGGCGGACATGTACGAGCTGGCCGACGAGCGGCTGGCAGCCGCCGGGTTCGACTGGTACGAGGTCAGCAACTGGGCGCGCACCGTCGACCAGCGCTCGCGCCACAACCTGGCGTACTGGCGGGGGAGCGACTGGTGGGGCTTCGGTCCTGGTGCCCACAGCCACGTCGCAGGACTCCGCTGGTGGAACGTCAAGCACCCCGCGGCATATGCTCAGCGGCTCGCGGCATCCGAATCACCTGCGGCGGGCACCGAGCGGCCAGATGCCCTGTCGCACCTGCTGGAGCGCGTACTGCTGGAGACACGACTCTCGGACGGCATGGCGATCGTCGATCTCCCGGAGGCGAATCGCACACGCGTGGCCGGCCTCATAGCCGACGGGCTCGTGGATGCGGGCGCGGCCATCTCGGGCCGGATCCGGTTGACCCTGAAGGGGCGGCTTCTCGCCGACGCCGTCGTCCGTGAGCTCACCGACTAGGGGAGTAGATCGAGGCTCTCCATCCGCCGCTGCGCCACGGTCTCGGTGCGCGCATCGAACAGGCGGGTGAGGCGGTCGGAGCCGAACGGCTCCCACCCCGGGTCGCCGGACGCGATGAATCGCGTCCACGCGCCGTTCATCTCCAGGCCGAGCGCGCGCGGCGGCTCGAGTCCGGCCATCCGCACGGAGTCCGGGTCGTGCGCTCTCTGAAACACGAAGCCGAGCTCCATGGCGTGCGCCGCTCGCAGGTCGCGGACGGGGCTCCGCCACGCGAACTCGTACACATGGGTCGGCGCCGAGCGGGCGAGCGCCACGCGTGTGGCGGGCGCGCGCAGCAGGAAGTCCGTCGCGATCTGACCGAAGATCTCGCCGGTCGACGCCTCCGGCCATTCGGCGCGGTACGCACGCTCCGCGCGCCCTGGGATGCGGAGAGCCAGCCGGGCGATCAGCAGCTTCGTGCGGGTGATCCCGTCGAGCGCCTCCGGCGGAAACCAGAGTCGGTACTCGTCGGTGTTCGTGCCGATGAGCAGCGGCGTCTCGATCTCGGGGAGCACCTCGTGCGGTGAGCGAGGAAGCGAATCCGGGTCGAGGGCGAGTTGGAAGCCGGGAGCGCCGCCCATCGGCGAGGCTCCGGCCGACTGGACGCGGCGAGCTTCGAGCAGCCGATCAGAGGTCGTGGCGGCGAATGCCGCTCTGGTCGTGGCGATGCCGAGGCGCCGAGCGAGCTGCGCTGTGACGCGACCGGCCTTCGATGCGCTCTGCGCCTGAAGCGGACCGGACTGGATGATCGCACGACGGACGAGCGGACGGCTGTCGTCGCGGGCGAGCAGGGCCGCGACGAGACTGCCGCCCGCTGATTCGCCCATCAGAGTGACCTGCGCCGGTGACCCGCCGAAGGCTGCGATCTCACGGCTCACCCAGGCGAGCGCGGCCGCGGCATCCTGCAGGCCGAGATTGCGCGGAGCATCATCCAGCACCGAGAACCCTTCGGAGCCGAGCCGGTAGTTGATCGACACGAACACGATCCCTGCGCGCGCGAACGCCGCGCCGTCGTAGGTGGGCAGGGCCGCGGCTCCTCGCTCGAAGGCACCGCCGTGGATCCAGAGCACGACGGGCGCACCGTCGGCCTTCTCTGGTGCCCAGACGTTCGCCGTGAGGACGTCATCGCCGTTGATCCGCACCGTGCCGAGCAGTTCGCCGATGGCGCCGGCGTAGGGGAGCTGCGGCGCCGTCGGGCCGAACGCGGTCGCCTCGCGCACGCCGATCCAAGATGCCGCGGGCTGCGGCTCACGGAAGCGGTTCTCGCCGAACGGGGGCGCGGCGTACGGAATGCCGAGGAATCGGCGGACGCCATCGCTCGTCGTGCCGCGAAGGGTACCGGTGCTGATCGTCGCGGTCGCGGTGTCGCTCATGGCGTCATGATAGGGGGCTGGCGCGCCTCTGACGCGGGCTCGCAGACGTCCTTCATGCTGAGACGATAGAATTGGCACTCTGAGTATTCGAGTGCCAGAGAGGAGTGCGTGATGGTCAGCGAACGTGGGCTTCAAGTGCTCCGCGCGATCGTGCAGGACTACGTCGAGACGCACGAGCCCGTCGGCAGCAAGTCGATCGTCGACAGGCACTCCTTCGGCGTCTCGGCCGCGACGATCCGCAACGACATGGCGCTCCTCGAGGATGAGGAGCTCATCACCGCGCCGCACACGTCATCCGGTCGTGTGCCGACGGACAAGGGCTACCGCGTCTTCGTCAACCATCTCGCGCAGCTGCGGCCGCTCTCCGGCGCGCAGCGCAGCGCGATCGAGTCCTTCCTCGCCGATCCAGCCGATCTCGACGACCTTATGGTGCGAACCGTCCGGGTGCTCACACAGCTGACGGGGCAGGTCGCGCTGGCCCAGTACCCCTCGTTCGCGAGGGCGAACCTCACGCACATCGAGCTCGTCCAGCTCGCCCCGAACCGCGTTCTCGTCGTGCTCGTCACCGACGCCGGCGGAGTCTCCCAGCGGATCGCCGTCCTGCCCGTCGACATCGACGACACGGATGTCGCCCTGCTCCGAGCCCGGCTGTCGGCGCTTCTGACCGGACAGACGGTTCGCGAGGCGACCGATCGGGTGCAGGCGCTCCTCGACGGGCCGGATGGCACAGCCACAGACAAGGCGATCCGACAGCTCGCCGGCATCATCGGCGAGGAGCTCGCCGAGTTCCGGCAGGAGCGTCTGGTGATGGCGGGCGCTGCGACTCTCGCCCGCCGGGAGCAGGACTTCCGCGGCAGCATCCATCCTCTGCTCGAGGCGATCGAGGAACAGGTGACGCTGCTGCGTCTCATGAGCGAGATGGTGACGGACGAACACGGACTGGCGGCCAGCATCGGCGCCGAGAACGAGGCGTTCGGCCTGCCGGAGGCATCCATCGTCGCCAGCAACTACCTCGCGCCCGGCGGCACCGCACGCGTCGGCGTGATGGGGCCGACGCGCATGGACTACCCGAGCAATCTCGCGGCAGCGCGGGCGGTGGCCCGCTACCTGTCGCGACTGCTCGACGAAGACGAGGCGAGCCGCTGACCGGCTCCCGACAGAAGCACGCACACGCAGGAAGGTGATTGTGGCGGACCACTATGAGGTCCTCGGAGTGTCACGTGACGCATCGACGGACGAGATCAAGAAGGCGTACCGCAAGCTCGCACGCCAACTCCACCCCGACGTGAATCCGGGTGAGGACGCGGCCGAACGGTTCAAGCTCGTGACGCACGCCTATGACGTGCTCAGCGACGAGGACTCCCGTCGCCGTTACGACATGGGCGGTGGAGACGGCGCAGCGGGCGGCGACTTCGGAGGATTCGGTGGTTTCGGCGACATCTTCGAGACGTTCTTCGGTGCCGCTCAAGGCGGCGGACGCGGTGGTCGTCCGCGCTCGCGCAGGGAACGAGGACAGGACGCGCTGGTCCGCGTCACGCTGGACCTCGGCGACGTCGTCTTCGGAGCGCATCGCGACATCGAGGTCGACACCGCTGTGCTGTGTCAGACCTGTCAGGGATCGTGCACGCAGCCGGGCACTCAGCCGGTGACGTGCGACATCTGCGGCGGCACAGGGCACGTGCAGCGTCAGGTTCGCAGCCTTCTCGGCAACGTCGTGACCTCGCAGCCGTGCGGCAGCTGCCAGGGCTACGGCACGGTCATCCCGCACCCCTGCGGCACATGCAACGGCCAGGGCCGGGTGCGCTCGCGCCGCACCGTCTCGCTCGACATCCCCGCGGGCGTCGAGACCGGACTCCGTCTGCAGCTGCCCGGATCGGGCGAGGTCGGTCAGGCCGGCGGCCCGAACGGCGACCTCTACGTCGAGGTGACGGTCTCACCGCATGCGGCGTTCAGCCGTGACGGCGACGACCTGCTCGCGACGCTCGAGGTGTCGATGGCTGATGCGATCCTCGGCACCGAGACGGCGATCGACGGACTGGACGGCAAGGTCGATCTGGAGATCCGACCCGGCGTGCAGTCCGGGGACGTGCTGACGATCAAGGGCCGCGGCATCACGCCGCTGCGCGGGAATCAGCGCGGAGACCTGCGGGTCGGGGTGCAGGTCGTCACGCCGACGAAGCTCGATTCGGCGCAGCGCGCGCTCATCGAGGACTTCGCAAAGAAGCAGAAGGCGCCCGATCCGCAGCTCGCCCAGTTCCAGCAGGGACTGTTCTCGAAGCTGCGCGATCGCTTCAAGCACTGACCGTCTCGCACTGACCGTCCCGGCCGATCGGAGTTCCTGTGGCACTGCACTTCCTCGTCGAGAGCTGCTCTGACGCCGCGGTCGGCGACATCGTCGAACTCGTCGGCGCCGAGGCGAAGCACGCGGCGGTGGTGCGACGTGTGCGCGTGGGGGAGTCCGTCACGCTCGGCGACGGTCGCGGCGTCTGGCTCGAGGGCGAGGTGCGGGATGCATCCCCGTCCCGCGTCGAGGTCGCGATCACGTCGCGCTCCGCGGCGGATGAGCCGGCTGTTCGGCTCGTCCTCGTCCAGGCGCTCGCGAAAGGCGACCGCGACGAGCTCGCGGTGCAGGCGGCGTGCGAGCTCGGGGTCGACGAGATCGTGCCGTGGCAGGCGTCCAGGAGCGTGTCGCGCTGGGAGGGTCCCAAGGCAGTCAAAGGCCGGGAGCGCTGGGCGACGATCGTGCGGGAGGCGGCGAAGCAGGCGCACCGCACCTGGGTCCCTTCGGTCTCAGAGCCCGTTTCGACGGCGCAGCTGATCGCCCGTGCCGGCGACCAGCGGATGCTGGTGCTGGACCCCTCCGCGACGAATCGGCTGTCGGCGGTCACGGCCCAGGGCGATGCGGCACAGGACGATGCAGCACAGGACTTCCTGCTCATCGTGGGTCCGGAGGGCGGCATCAGTCCCGAGGAGCTCGTCAAGTTCGAGGAGGCGGGCGCCGAGCGGGTCCGGCTCGGCGACACCGTGCTGCGCACCTCGACTGCCGGTCCCGCAGCCATCGCCGTTCTCTCCGTGGCCCTCGGCCGCTGGTAGCGCGTTCGAGCGGATCCCCCGGCCGGGGCTGCACACGCTCGCCTAGAATGAGAGCATGACCGAACCCTCGATCTTCACTCGTATCCGCAACGGCGAGATCCCCGGTGAGATCGTGATCGACACCGGGACGGTCTTCGCGATCCGCGACATCGATCCGCAGGCTCCGCTGCACATGCTCGTCATCCCCAAGACCGAGCAGTACCGCGACGTCACGGAGCTCGCCGCCGGCGATCCTGGGCTGCTGGCCGAGATGGTGGCCGTCGCGAAGCAGATCGCCGATGAGCACGCGAACGGCGAGTATCGTCTGATCTTCAACAACGGACCCAGCGTCGCGCAGTCCGTCTTCCACGTGCACGCCCATGTGCTCGGCAATCTCGAGGAGAACAAGCTCGTTGGCTTCTGACGATTCGAACACCCCTTCCGCGACGGAGCGCATCTACGTCGACGGCATCGCCATGGTGCAGCTGCTCGGTCCGCAGGATCGACTGCTCCGCATGCTCGAGAAGCAGCATCCGGACGTGCAGGTCCTCGTGCGGGGGAACGAGATCACGCTGACCGGCGAGCCGGCGCTCGTCGCCGACGCGAAGGCGCTCGTCGACGAACTCATCACGATCACCCGCGAAGGCGCCGACCTCGTGCCCTCCGATGTCGAGACGTCGGCCCGGATGCTCCGTCACGAGGGCGGCCCCCGCCCGAGCGAGGTCCTCGGCGAGGCGATCCTGTCGACCCGTGGCAAGGTGATCCGCCCCAAGACCGCAGGCCAGAAGGAGTACGTCGACGCGATCGAGGAGAACACGATCGTCTTCGGCATCGGCCCCGCCGGCACCGGGAAGACGTACCTGGCTATGGCGAAGGCCGTCCAGGCGCTGCAGCGCAAAGAGGTCAACCGCATCATCCTCACGCGCCCCGCCGTCGAGGCCGGAGAACGACTGGGGTTCCTGCCGGGGACGCTCACGGACAAGATCGACCCGTATCTGCGACCGCTGTACGACGCGCTCAACGAGATGATGGACCCCGACATCGTCCCACGTCTGATGGCGACCGGCACCATCGAGGTCGCCCCGCTGGCCTACATGCGCGGGCGAACGCTGAACGACTCGTTCGTCGTGCTCGACGAGGCGCAGAACACCACGCCTGAGCAGATGAAGATGTTCCTGACACGTCTCGGCTTCGGCACGAAGATGGTCGTGACCGGCGACATCACGCAGGTCGATCTGCCGCAGGGCGCATCCGGCCTCCGGCTCGTGACTCGCGTGCTGAATGACATCGACGACATCCACTTCACGCGTCTCACCAGCGATGATGTCGTGCGCCACTCTCTCGTCGGCCGGATCGTCGACGCCTACAGCGAGTACGACGAGCAGCGCACCGCCGCACGCCACGAACGCGAGCAGGCGGCCGAGTTCGCGAATCGCGCCGAGCGGCGCGCAGGCCAGCGACCAGGTCCCCGCGATCGCATGCCCAGACGAGGACACTCATCATGATCGAGATCAACAACGAGTCCGCCATCGCCGTCGACGAGACGGTGCTCCAGCGTCTCACCGACTTCAACCTCGCTCAGCTGCACGTCAGTCCGGATGCCGAGGTCGCGATCGTCCTCGTCGACGAGGGCGCCATGGAGGCGCTGCACGTGCAGTGGATGGACGAACCGGGTCCGACGGACGTGCTCAGCTTCCCGATGGACGAGCTGCGTCCAGGCACCGAAGACCGCCCGACCGCTCCTGGACTGCTGGGCGACATCGTGCTGTGCCCGCAGGTGGCCGAGACGCAGGCGCAGGCCGCCGGACACTCGCTCATGGACGAGCTCATCCTTCTCACGACCCACGGGCTGCTGCACCTGCTCGGCTTCGATCACGCCGAACCCGAAGAGGAGCGTGAGATGTTCGGATTGCAGAAGGAGCTGATCGGCGGCTTCGCTCGCGCTGAACGCGACCGATGACCGAGATCCTCCTGCTGATCGTCGCCGTCCTGCTGGTGGCCTTCGGTGGCCTCATGGCTGCCATCGACGCCGCGTACAGCGTGACCTCGCGCGCCGACCTCGCCGACATGGCCCTCGACGGCCGCAACGCCACAGCACTCGGCCGCATCGCCGACGACCTGGACGCTCACGTCAACGCGGTGTCGTTCATCCGCGTCCTCGTCGAGGTGACGGCCGCCGTGCTCGTGACGGTCGCCTTCACGCTGCTGTTCGAGAACATCTGGTGGGCGATGCTCGCCGCGGCCGTCCTCATGACCGGCATCACGTTCGTGCTCGTCGGTGCCAGTCCGCGGGCATTCGGCCGACAGCGCTCCGAGAGCATGATCCGCGGCACGGCATCCGTCGTCCGCGGATTGCGGATCATCCTCGGCCCTCTCGCGCAGGGCCTCGTCGTGCTCGGAAACAAGGTCACCCCGGGAACGGGTCGCAGTTCGTTCACCAGCGAGGACCAGCTCCTCAGCATGGTGGACGAGGCGGCATCCAACGACCTGATCGAAGAGGACGACCGCGATCTCATCCACTCGGTGTTCGATTTCACCGACCAGTTCGTACGCGCCGTCATGGTGCCCCGCACGGAGATGGTGACGGTGGATGCCGAGGCCACGACGGATCAGGCGATGGCCCTCTTCCTGGGACGCGGCGTCTCACGCGTGCCCGTCGTCGACGACGAGGCGGATGACGTCGTCGGCGTGCTGTATCTGAAGGACCTCGTCCAGTTCGCGTACCGCGACGAGCTCGCGTGGCGGACGGCATCCATCCGTCCGATCGCGCGACCCGCCACGTTCGTCCCCGAATCGATGCGCGCCGAGACTCTGCTGCAGCAGATGAAGCGGGACGCCGTGCACGTCTGCCTCGTCATCGACGAGCACGGCGGGATCTCGGGTCTGGTGACGCTGGAGGATCTGATCGAGGAGCTCGTCGGAGAGATCTCGGACGAGTACGACCACGCCGCAGCCGAGGTCGTCGAACTGGGGGAGGGCCGCTATCGCGTCAGCGCCCGGCTGTCGCTCGACGACGTCGGCGACCTGTTCGGCATCGTGCTCGAGGATGAGGACGTCGACTCGATCGGCGGCCTCCTCGGCAAGGCCGTCGACCAGATCCCGCAGCCGGGCGTCACGGCGACGATCGACGGGCTCGTCCTCACCGGCGGGGCTTCCCGCGGTCGAGGCAGAGGAATCGCGACCGTGTTCGTCGAACGCGCGGCAGCACCAGAGGAGACCGAAGATGACTGAGACCTTCCGCAGCGGATTCGCGACGTTCGTCGGGCGCCCCAACGTCGGCAAGTCCACGCTGACGAACGCCCTCGTCGGCGAGAAGATCGCCATCACGAGCGAGAAGCCGCAGACGACCAGGCGTGCGATCCGCGGCATCCTGAATCGCCCAGCAGGGCAACTCGTCATCGTCGACACCCCCGGCATCCACAAGCCGCGCACACTGCTCGGCGAGCGCCTCAACGACCTCGTCGAGCAGGTGCTCGGCGACGTCGACGTGATCGGGTTCTGCGTCCCCGCGACCGAGAAGATCGGACCGGGCGACCGGCGCATCGCCGCGTCCCTGGACGGCTACGGGCGGGCGAAGAAGATCGCGATCGTCACGAAGACCGACATCGCCGAGCGCGACCAGATCACCGAGCGGCTGATCGAGGTCGATGCGCTGCGCGAGGACTGGGCCGCCGTCATCCCGCTGTCGGCGCTCACCCGCGAGCAGCTCGACGTCCTGACCGACGAGATGCTGACCCTCATGCCCGAGGGCCCTGCGCTGTATCCGGACGGCGTCGTCACCGACGAGTCGGTCGAGGATCGTATCGCCGAGATGATCCGCGAAGCAGCCCTCGACGGCGTGCGCGACGAGCTGCCGCACTCGATCGCCGTGGTCGTCGACGACGTGTCTGCGCGCGAGGACAGCGACCTCACCGATGTGCACGCGTCGATCGTCGTCGAACGCGACAGTCAGAAGGCGATCATCATCGGACGTAAGGGCTCCCGACTGGCCGACGTCGGAAAGCGGGCACGCGTCGGCATCGAGGAGCTGCTGGGAACCCGCGTCTTCCTCGGGCTGCACGTGAAGGTCGCGAAGGAATGGCAGCGCGATCCCAAGCAGCTCGGCCGTCTCGGGTTCTGAGCCGGAGCCGATCATGGCGAAGCACTGGATCGCGACGTCCTGGGGAAGCCCCGACGATTGGGAGTTCGTGGACTACGAGCCGGCGGCACCCGGGTCGGGTGAGATAACGATCCGGGTCCACGCAGCCGGTGTGAATCCAGCGGATGCGAAGCACGTCGCCGCCCCGCGCGGCGGAGTCGAGCTGCCTGTCCCGATCGGGTACGAGGTGTCCGGCATCGTCAGCGCGGTCGGACCGGATACGGAGATCGGCTCAGGAGCCGTTCGGGTCGGCGATGAGGTGCTGGCGTTCCGCATCCGTGGAGGTTATGCCGACGAGGTGACCATCCCGGCCGAGAAGGCGTTCCACAAGCCGGCCGGCCTGACGCATCCCGAGGCGGCCAACCTGCTGCTCGCCGGCACCACGGCCGCACAGATGCTGGCGGTCACCCGCGCCGCCCCCGGTGAGACGATCCTGCTCCACGGCGCCTCGGGTGCCGTTGGCGTCAGCGTCCTGCAGCAGGCGGCGCTGCGCGGTATCCGCGTCATCGGCACGGCGAGCGAGGCCCGATCGGGCGAGGTTCGTCGATACGGCGGCATCCCGGTCGTCTACGGCGACGGCCTGGTGGACCGGGTGCGCGCGCTCACGGACGAACCGATCGCCGCGGCACTCGACGCGGTCGGCACCGACGAGGCGGTGGACGTCTCGCTGGAGCTCGTGGACGACCGAACGCGCATCGTGACGATCGCCGCAGCAGGCAGGGCGCGAGCGGAAGGGTTCGAATGGATCGTCGGGTCGCAGCCGGAGAGCACGCGGTTCCGAGACGCGGCACGTGCGGGGCTCATCGACCTCGCTGCGCGCGGCCTGCTGGTCGTACCGTTGGCACGGACCTACCCCCTCGAACAGGCGCCTGAAGCCCTGGCGTTCCTCGCAACGGGGCATCCCGGCGGCAAGATCGCGCTCGTTCCCTGATCCGGCTCAGCGCCTGATCCGGCTCAGCCACTGATCTCGTGCAACGCGGAGCGGAAGACCACCACATCCGCCCCGTAGTCCTCAGCCGCAGCGGACTGCAGCGTGCCGTCATCCCAGACGACATCCACCCACAGCCGGCCATTCTCGGGGAACGAGCCCAGATACTGGCTGCCGTCGTCGCCGAGCACCGCGGGCAGACCGTCCTGGATGGCGATCAACTCGGATTCGGGGATCGCACCCGGCTCTCCGCCCACCGGATCGTCCGAAGCGATCGGGTCGTACAGCGCGAGGAGCAGCGGAGGCTGCGTCATCGTGAAGGTGCGGCCGTCGTAGGTGCCGGTGACGGCGTATGCGCCCCACCGGACGTCGCCGCTGCTCTCGCTGCCGTCGACGCCGTCCCAGGACCAGCCGACGATCGGCACACCGGAGCACTGCGGGGGATAGGACTCGGCCACAGCGCCCAGGCACAGCTCGATCGTTCCGGCGACGTCCATCACCGTCCCGGTGCCGCGCACCTCGCCCACTGGCGGCGCCGGCACGGCCGTCGCCAAGGCCGGCTCGGACGTGCTGTCGCTGGTCGGCGGCGCCGAGCCCGGCCCGCTCGCGCAGGCGCTCAGAGCGAGCAATCCGACAGGGGATGCGGCGGCCACGACAGCGTGAATGCGCATTCTGCTCATACTGAACAGTGTCCGTCGACGGCGAAGTGTCTCAACTCCGTGTGCGCGGTGCGATCCGATCCTGTTACGATCAGTCCATGCCATTCGGCGGACTGCTTCTTCTTAGCTGCCGCGACGAGTCCTCAAACTAGGGCCTTCCTCGTCGCGGCGCTTGTGCTGGCCCGTCCATCTTGACGAAGAGAAGAAGCCCATCATGCAGAACTCCCAGCGCCCGTCCGCAATGCCGATCCACAAGTACCGGCCGTTCCACGAGCAGATCACCGTCGACCTCCCCGACCGCACCTGGCCGGCAGGCCGCATCACCGAGGCGCCCCGCTGGTGCGCTGTCGACCTGCGCGACGGCAACCAGGCCCTCATCGACCCGATGTCCCCCGAGCGCAAGCGCGTCATGTTCGAGCTGCTCGTCAGCATGGGCTACAAGGAGATCGAGGTCGGTTTCCCGTCCGCCAGCCAGACCGACTTCGACTTCGTGCGCCAGCTGATCGAAGAGAACCTCATCCCGGACGACGTCACCATTCAGGTGCTGACGCAGGCGCGCGAGCACCTTATCGAGCGCACCTACGAAGCGATCGCGGGTGCCAAGCAGGCCATCGTGCACCTGTACAACTCGACCAGCATCCTGCAGCGCGATGTCGTGTTCCGCACCGACAAGCAGGGCATCATCGACATCGCGCTCGAGGGCGCTCGGCTGTGCAAGCAGTACGAGAAGACCGTCCCGGACACCGAGGTGTACTACGAGTACTCGCCCGAGTCCTACACCGGGACCGAGCTGGAGTTCGCGCTCGACATCTGCAACCAGGTGACCGAGGTGTTCCAGCCGACGCCCGACCGCAAGGTCATCATCAACCTGCCTGCGACGGTCGAGATGGCATCGCCGAACGTGTACGCCGACTCGATCGAGTGGATGAGCCGTCACCTGGCGCATCGCGAGAACATCATCCTGTCGCTGCACCCGCACAACGACCGCGGCACGGCCGTGGCCGCTGCGGAGCTCGGCTACCTGGCTGGGGCCGACCGCATCGAGGGATGCCTGTTCGGCAACGGCGAGCGCACCGGCAACGTCGACCTGGTCGCCCTGGGCATCAACATGTTCACCCAGGGCATCGACCCGCAGATCGACTTCAGCGACATCGATCAGGTCAAGCGCACGGTCGAGTACTGCAACCAGCTCCCCGTCCCTGAGCGCAGCCCGTGGGCCGGCGACCTGGTGTTCACCGCGTTCAGCGGATCGCATCAGGACGCCATCAAGAAGGGCTTCGAGGCCATGGATGCCCGCGCGGAGGCCGAGGGCAAGACCGTCGACGAGATCGAGTGGGCGGTTCCCTACCTGCCGGTCGACCCGAAGGACCTGGGCCGCTCGTACGAGGCCGTCATCCGCGTGAACTCGCAGTCGGGCAAGGGCGGTGTCGCGTACCTGCTGAAGACGGACCACGCGATCGACCTGCCCCGCAAGCTCCAGATCGAATTCTCGGGCGTCGTGCAGTCGAAGACCGACAGCGAAGGCGGAGAGGTCACGAGCGATCAGATCTGGTCGATCTTCCACGACGAGTACCTGCCTGCCGACGACGTCGACGCCAAGTGGGGACGGTTCGAGCTGCTGGCCACGCAGACGCGCAGCGACATGTCGGGCGAGGTCGTGCTCGATGCGGTGGTGCGCGACGGCGACTCGCGTCACGAGGTGACAGCTCAGGGCAACGGCCCGGTGGCGGCGTTCGTCGAGGTGCTGCGCAGCCAGGGCTTCGACATCACGGTGTACGACTACGTCGAGCACGCGCTCAGCGCGGGCGGCGACGCGCAGGCAGCGGCCTACGTCGAACTGCAGGTCGACGACCAGCGGCTGTGGGGCGTCGGCATCGACGGCGACATCTCGACCGCGAGTCTCAAGGCGATCGTGTCGGGCGTGAACCGCGCCATCCGCACCCGGGAGCAGCAGCTCGCGGCCGTGTGAGAGCCGGTTCGCCGCGGCGCGAGGGATAATCGAAGGGTGCCCACCTATCGAGACGAAGCGGTGATCCTGCGCACCCACAAGCTCGGTGAGGCGGATCGCATCGTGACCATGCTCTCGCGCCGCAACGGCAAGATCCGTGCGGTGGCGAAGGGGGTGCGGCGCACATCGTCGAAGTTCGGCTCCCGGCTCGAGCCGTTCATGGTGGCGGACGTGCAGTTGTACCAGGGGCGTTCGCTCGACATCGTTCAGCAGGCGGAATCGCTCGGCGCCTACGGCAGTGAGATCGCCGCTCACTACGACCGGTTCACGTCGGCGAGTGCCATGGTCGAGACGGCGGATCGCCTGAACGACGCCGAGGCGACGCCAGAGCAGTACCTGCTGCTCGTCGGCGGTCTGCGCGCGCTGTCGCGGGGCGAGCACGCTGCGCGCAGCATCCTGGATTCCTACCTGCTGCGGGTCATGGCGCTGTCGGGCTGGGCGCCGTCCCTCGACGACTGCGCTCGATGCGCGGCACCAGGGCCGCACAAGAACTTCGTCGTGCAGCTCGGCGGTCTCGTGTGCGTGAACTGCGCGCCTGCCGGCAGCCCCAGGGTGGCTGAGCCGACGCTCGATCTGCTGCGTTCGCTGATCCGCGGCGAATGGGATGCCGTGGATGCCGCCTCCGAGTCGGACACGGCGGCCGCGTCAGGACTCGTCTCGGCGTACACGCAGTTCCATCTGGAGCGCGGCATCCGATCCCTCGCACACGTCTCCGGCCCTGATCGAGAGGGAGTCCGTTGACCCCGAAGCCCTATACCCACAAGGATGCCGTCGCCTATCGTCCGCTGGACTGGACTGGCCTCTACCCGCCGACATTCCCCAAGGTGCCGGAGCATGTCGCGATCGTCATGGACGGCAACGGGCGCTGGGCGAACCGCCGAGGGCTCACGCGCATCCAGGGACACAAGGCGGGTGAGGAGGTGCTGCTCGACGTGGTCGCCGGCGCCATCCAAGCCGGCGTCAAGCATCTGTCTGTGTACGCGTTCTCGACCGAGAACTGGGCGCGCTCGCCCGAAGAGGTCCGCTTCCTCATGGGCTACAACCGCGACGTGCTGCATCGCCGCCGCGATCAGCTCAACGAGTGGGGGGTGCGCGTGCGGTGGGCCGGACGCAAGCCGCGACTGTGGGGCTCCGTCATCAAGGAGCTGCAGTACGCCGAGAAGCTCACCGCGGGCAACGACGTCCTGACGCTGACCATGTGCGTGAACTACGGCGGCCGGGTCGAGCTCGTCGATGCCGTGCGCTCCCTTGCCGGTGAGGTCGCCGCCGGGAGGCTGAAGCCCAACGCGATCAGCGAGAAGATGATCCGCCGGAACCTCTACGTGCCAGACATGCCAGACGTCGACCTGTTCCTGCGCTCGTCGGGGGAGCAGCGCACCTCGAACTTCCTGCTGTGGCAGTCCGCGTACGCCGAGATGGTGTTCCTCGACACCCTGTGGCCTGACTTCTCACGTGAGGAGCTCTGGCGCGCGATCGAGATCTATCTGTCGCGCGATCGCCGCTTCGGCGGCGCCGTGGATGCCCCGGACTCGTCCTGATTCTTCAACCAGCGCCTCGTCTCGCGCGGATGCCGCATCCGGACGATGGTGAGGTGCGGGAACTCGGCTTCGATCGTCGGCATCCGCTCGTCCCACTTGCGGCGCGTCTTCGTCTGCCACTGGAGGATGGTCTCCTCCTGATCCTTCGCGAACCATTTCCAGATCGGCTTCTCGACGTTGCCGTTGTACATCTCGGTGCGCAGGATGCTGCGGCTGAACGTGCGGCGCAGCAGTCGCGTCCGCACGACCGGCCACGGGTAGTCCAGCCAGATCGCGAGTTGCGCCCGCGGCGTCATGATCTCGTCGGTGCCCTTGCTGGTGTACTGCCATTCGGTGACCCAGCGGTCCGTGGCGGCGAAGGCGCGCACGTCGTCGAGGAACTCGGGGCGCGGCGTCCAGTTCGGGCCGTGGTGCAGGGCGTCGATCTCGTGATGGACGAGATCCCACTGCTCGGCGACGCGCCGCGCGAGGGTGGTCTTGCCCGAACCGGTGACCCCGGCGATCAGCACCCGCTGGGGCCGGAACGGCAGCGGATCGACGGCACTGAGCATCCGAAGATGCTATCAACGGAATACGTCGCACCCCGGCGAGCGTTGCACCCTGTGTGAGCGAACCTATTTCCATCGACATCTGGTCCGACATCGCCTGCCCGTGGTGCTACATCGGCAAGCGCAATCTTGAAGCCGGCCTCGCGGCCACAGCATCCGATGATGACGCCCCGAAGGTCAACATCACGTTCCACTCCTTCGAGCTCTCGCCCGATACTCCGGTCGACTTCCATGGTGATGAGGTCGACTTCCTCGCCGGGCACAAGGGCATGCCCCGCGAGCAGGTCACCGAGATGCTCGACAACGTCACGAACGTGGCGAAGAACGCAGGTCTCGAGTACCGCTTCGACCTGCTCCAGCACACCAACACGGTGAAGGCTCACGAGCTCCTCCACCACGCCAAGGCCGAAGGGCTGCAGCACGAGATGGAGGAGCGGCTGATGTCCGCCTATTTCACCGAGGGCAAGCACGTCGGCCGCGTCGACGACCTCGTCGAGCTCGCCGCCGAGGTCGGCCTGGATGCCGATGCCACCCGCGATGCGCTCAACGCGGAGAAGTACCTGCCAGACGTCCGCCAGGATCAGGCGCAGGCTCGCGCCTACGGCATCCAAGGTGTGCCGTTCTTCGTCGTCGACGGTCAGTACGGCATTTCCGGAGCCCAGCCGCCGGAGGCGTTCGCGAACGTGCTCCGCGACCTGTGGGCAAAGCGGGGCGAGTCCGAGTCGGCAGAAGCTGTGTCAGCGGAGGCGTAACTCCTGCCGCAGGGCCCGCGCGGCTGAAGCGCGGGAAACCTAGCGGACCAGGGCGCCCTCGATCGCCTCGACGATCTCGGGGGCGTCCGGCTTCTGCTTCGGGCGGAAGCGCTTGACCGAACCGTCGGGCAGCACGAGGAACTTCTCGAAGTTCCACTCCACACGACCGGCCTTGCCGTGCCCGTCAGTCGTCTGCTTGAGCTGCTTGTACAGTTCGACGGCGTTGCGGCCGTTCACGCGGACCTTGTCGTTGATCGGGAACGTCACGCCGTAGGTCGTGGAGCAGAACTCCTGGATCTGCTCCATCGATCCGGGCTCCTGACCCATGAACTGGTTGCACGGGAATCCGACGACGCTGAACCCGCGATCGCCGTACGTGCGCTGCAGTTGCTCGAGTTGCTCGTACTGGGGCGTGAGGCCGCACTTGGAGGCCACGTTGACCACGAGTACGACGTCCGCGCCGAGGTCATCCAGGGTCTTGTCAGATCCGTCAGCATCCGTGAAGGGGATCTGGCGTACGTTGCGCTCGGAAACAGGGGATTCGGTCATATCCACAGACTACGTCCGCCATGCGGCGCCGGGCGCCGTGAGGATGGGAGAATGGTATGGACATGACTATTGCCGCAGCCCCCGCCCGCGCCTTGCAGATCGGCCCGATCGAACTCGACGTGCCGGTCGTCCTCGCACCCATGGCGGGCATCACGAACACGGCGTTCCGTCGATTGTGCCGCGAATACGGCGCGGGTCTGTACGTCAGCGAGATGATCACCTCGCGCGCACTCGTCGAGCGCAACGAGACGACCATGCGCCTGATCCGCCACCACGAGTCAGAGACTCCTCGCTCGATCCAGCTCTACGGCGTCGACCCGAAGACCATCGCCGAGGCCGTCCGCATCATCGTCGCCGAAGACCACGCCGACCACATCGACCTGAATTTCGGCTGCCCCGTCCCCAAGGTCACCCGCAAGGGCGGGGGAGCAGCCCTGCCGTGGAAGACGAGCCTCTTCGCGGACATCGTCGACCAGGCGGTCAAGGCCGCGGGCCCTCTGCCGTTGACCGTGAAGATGCGCAAGGGCATCGACCCCGATCACCTCACCTTCCTCGACGCCGGTCGTGCCGCTGAAGATGCCGGCGCCGCCGCTGTCGCGCTGCACGCCAGAACCGCGAGCGAGTTCTACTCCGGCCACGCCGACTGGAACGCCATCGGCGAGCTCAAGCAGGCCGTCACCAGCATCCCCGTGCTCGGCAACGGCGACATCTGGTCGGCCGACGACGCGGTGCGGATGATGGACGAGACCGACTGCGACGGCGTCGTCGTCGGCCGTGGATGCCTCGGCCGCCCCTGGCTCTTCGGCGACCTGGCTACGGCCTTCGGCGCCGAGGCCCGCCCCGTCGACGCGACCCTGGGGTTCGTCGCCGATGCGTTCCGCCGGCACGCTGAGCTGCTCGTCGACTTCTTCGACGACGAAGACCACGGATGCCGCGACATCCGCAAGCACGTCGCCTGGTACTTCAAGGGCTACCCGGTCGGCAGCGACATCCGCACCGGGCTCGCGACGGCGCAGAGCCTCGCGCACATCGATGAGCTGCTCGGTCAGCTCGACCGCGATGCGCCCTACCCCGGCGCTGACGCCGAGGGTCAGCGCGGCCGCGCCGGCAGACCGAAGCGTCCTTCGCTGCCGGACAAGTGGCTGGAATCGCGTGACGTGGCCGCGGACATCGGGGAGATGCTGCGAGGAGCGGAGATCGAGAACAGTGGCGGCTGACGTGCGCGCGGACGGCTACGAGCCCCGCGACGCCGACCGATACTTCACCCAGACCCACCGTTCCGAACGCGACGACTTCGCGCGCGACCGCGCCAGAGTGCTGCATTCGGCTGCGCTGCGTCGCCTCGCGGCGAAGACCCAGGTGCTCAGCCCCGCCAGCACTGCGGACTTCGCCCGCAACCGCCTGACGCACTCGCTCGAGGTCGCCCAGGTCGGGCGTGAGCTCGCGGTCGCGCTCGGCGTCTCCGCCGACGTCGTGGACACGGCGTGCCTCAGCCACGATCTCGGCCACCCGCCGTTCGGCCATAACGGCGAACGTGCCCTGAACGAGTGGGCCGAGCCGATCGGGGGGTTCGAGGGCAACGCGCAGTCGCTGCGCATCCTCACGCGTCTCGAGGCGAAGGTCCTCGACGACGACGGTCACTCCGTCGGACTCAACCTCACGCGCGCCAGCCTCGATGCCACGTGCAAGTATCCGTGGACGGTCGACAGCCCGGTGCCAGACCCAGGTGGCCGCCTGAAGTTCGGCGTCTACCCGGAGGACGAAGCGGTGTTCCGCTGGATGCGCGAAGGAGCCCCTGGCCGCCTGCGCTGCATCGAGGCGGAGATCATGGATCTCTCGGATGACATCGGCTACTCGGTGCACGACTTCGAGGACGCCATCGTCAACGGCTACCTCGACGTCGCCCAGCTGTCCGATCCGGCAGAGCATCATGCGCTGGTGAATCGCATCCAGCAGTGGGTCGGCTACGACTTCACCCGCGAAGAGCTGGCCGACGCGCTGTACCGCCTGACCCGCCAGCCGATGTGGCTGAAGTCGTTCGATCGCTCGCGGCAGGATCTCGCGCGCCTGAAGAACCTCACGAGCGACCTCATCGGGCGCTTCGCCCGCGCCGCCGTCACCGCGACTCGCGATGCGTACAGCGGTCCGTCCCTCGCGCGTTACAACGCGCACGTGGTCGTGCCCCGCGTCGTCGAGGCCGAGATCGCCGTGCTCAAGGGCATCATGGGGCAGGCGATCGTCACGATCGAGGCCCGCAAGGGCGTGTACAAGGAGCAGCGCAGGGTGCTCACTCGACTCGCCGAAGCCCTGTGGTCGACGGATGCTCTGTGGAACGCCGGCGCGGACGTCCTCGAGCCCGCCTTCGCCGCCGATTTCGTCGCTGCGGAGTCGGATGCCGAGCGCGCCAGAGTCGTCGTCGATCAGATCGCGAGCCTCACCGACCAGACGGCCCTGGACTGGCACAGCCGACTCGTCGGCGACATCGACCCGGCAGAAGTGGGCATCTGGACGCCGCGCACCGCGCGCACCGGTGCCAGACCGCACCCGCACGCGTCTGTGCGGCTGACCGAAGGCGCGCACTGATGCCCCGCATCCGCCAGGCCGACGTCGACGAGGTCAAATCCCGCACCAACATCGCGGACATCGTGGGCGAACGCGTCGCGTTGAAGTCCGCAGGCGTCGGATCGATGAAGGGGCTGTGCCCGTTCCACGACGAGAAGAGCCCGAGCTTCCACGTCCGACCGCAGGTCGGTTACTACCACTGCTTCGGCTGCGGTGAATCCGGCGACGTCTACTCGTTCCTGCGCGCGATGGACCACGTGAGCTTCACAGAGGCCGTCGAGCGCCTCGCCGGTCGCCTGGGCTACGCGCTGCACTACGAAGACGGGGGAGCCGCGCCCGAGACCAGTGGCCGCAGCCGCCTGTACGCCGCGAACACGGCCGCCGCCGAGTTCTTCCGCGGTCAGCTCCTCAGCGGCGAGGCGGAGACGGGGCGCCGGTTCCTCGGCGAACGCGGTTTCGATGCTGGGGCGGCGGCGCACTTCGGCGTCGGCTACGCTCCGCGCGGCTGGGACGCGATGATGAAGGCGCTCACCGCGCAGGGCTTCACCCGTGATGAGCTTCTCGCCGCCGGACTCGTGTCGCAGGGGCAGCGCGGCGTCTACGATCGGTTCCGCGGTCGCCTGGTGTGGCCGATCCGCGACGTCACAGGACAGACCATCGGGTTCGGCGCCCGCAAGCTGTACGACGACGATCAGGGGCCGAAGTACCTGAACACCCCTGAGACGATCATCTACAAGAAGGCCCAGGTTCTCTACGGCCTCGATCTCGCCAAGCGCGACATCTCACGCGGCGACCCTCGCCGCGTCGTCGTGGTCGAGGGATACACAGACGTCATGGCCTGCCACCTTGCCGGCGTCACCACGGCCATCGCGACCTGCGGCACGGCGTTCGGATCCGAGCACATCAAGGTGCTGCGCCGGGTGATGGGCGACGACTCGAGCTCCGGCGAGGTCGTCTTCACCTTCGACGGTGACGAAGCCGGTCAGAAGGCGGCCCTCCGCGCGTTCAGTGAGGACGACCGGTTCAACGCTCAGACCTTCGTGGCCGTCGCCCCTGATGGTCTCGACCCGTGCGACCTGCGTCTTCAGCGAGGAGATGCCGCAGTGCGCGGCCTCATGGGCGCAAAGGTGCCGATGTTCGAGTTCGCCATCGATCGCAAGCTCGCCGCTTTCGACCTCGCAACCGTCGAGGGACAGGTCGGCGCGCTGCGCGCAGCCGCCCCGATCGTCGCCGAGATCCGCGATCGGCTGCTTCGCCCAGGGTACGAGCGCGTACTCGCCCGTCGTCTGGGCATGGATCCGACCGAGGTGCACGCCGAGGTCGAGCGCGCGGCCAGAGGTGCGAGCACCGCGAAGCCGAGGCAGGATGCGGCACCGCAGCAGCCGGAGAGATCAGCCGTGCCCGCTGTGACACTCGCCAGCCTCCCGAGGACCGCCGACGTCGCCGCCGAGCGCGGCATCATCATGGGAGCGCTGCAGTACGGTCACCAAGTCGACCAGGCGATGCTGTCGCGTGCGCTGGGAGCGCCCTTCCGGCATCCGGCGCTCGAGGCGATCCGCGAGACGATCGCCGCCGTCCCCGACCGCACACGTGTCGGGTGGGCGATGGATGCCGTAAACGCCGTCCGAGAGCCGTACCGATCGCTGGCGGGGGAGCTGCTCATGAGCCCGTTCCCCGCCAAGGACGAGGCGGGAGCCGTCGCTTCGACGGCTGATCTCTCCCGGCGCATGATCGTCCGAGGACTCGAACGCGAGAAGCAGGAGCTCCTCGGCGCGATCCAGCGCGTCCCTGCCGACTCCGACGGCGGGCGCGCCCTGCGGGTCCGACTGCGCGACATCGACGCCGAGCGTCAGCGCTTCGCCGAGTCGTAGGAGAGGATGGGGGAATGTCTCGCAGACACGACTCCGCCTTCCTCATCGACTGCTCCGATCTCGTGATCGATCGAATCGGACACAGCGCCCCCACGCGCGCGGTCGACGGCGTGACGTTCGCGCTGCCGTCAGGGGAGCTGATCTGCGTCGCCGGCCCGACGGGTTCGGGCAAGTCGACTCTGGTGGCTGCGCTCGCGGGCTCCACTGATCCGTCGGTGCGGATCGTCGGCGGCACGGCCGAGGTATGCGGCGTGAATGTGCGCAAGCCCGGTCGGCGCCATCGCGAGCTGACCTACCTGACCGGGTACATCCCACAGGGTGCCGGGGCGAACCTGCCGCCGACGCTCACCGTCAGCGACGTGATCGCCGAGCCCATCCTGATCCGTGAGAAGCGGGTCAACAGCAGGGCGCTCTCCATCCGCATCGCGACGCTGCTCGACGAGCTGCATCTGCCGCTCGGCGCTGCCGCGAAGTTCCCCTACGAGCTGAGCGCGGGCATGCGCCAGCGCGTCGCGATCGCCAGGGCGTTCGTGCTCGAGCCGAAGGTGCTGATCGCGGACGAGCCGCTCGCCAACCTCGACCTCGAGGTGCGACCGGTGGTGTTCGACGCGATCACCCGTCGTCGCAAGGAGCAGGGGATGGGCGCGCTGCTCGTGACAAACGACGCGGCGTTCATCCGCGAGCTCAACGCCGAGACGCTCATGCTCAAGGGCGGTCACGTCGTCGCGCGAGGCGTCGGCAAGGATCTTCTCTGGGTGCCGAACGCGGAAGCGGAATCGCGCGGACGCTGACCCGCGGATGACACGCCCGGCGGGGACGCCCGATGTCACGTGCACCGTTCGGAGTTTGCTAAGCTAGTGGGGTTGCGCCGCACAGCGGGGCACATTCCTCGGTAGCTCAATTGGCAGAGCAGCCGGCTGTTAACCGGCAGGTTCTTGGTTCGAGTCCAAGCCGGGGAGCCAATGCAGAAGGCCCCGTCATCGTGACGGGGCCTTCTGCGTGCTCTGCGACCGCTCCCTCGGCCGCAGAGCACGTGTCTCAGAGACCGGTGCCCTCGAGCGAGCCGGTGACCTCGAGCTGCGTCTGGCCGCTCGTGTCCGCGGGGTCGGGCTGGTAGATGACGCACTGCACGAGGCGATCGTTCGCCTGCGTCCACGTGGCCTCGGTCGGGGTGATCCACCAGAAGTCGAGGGCCGAATCCGCCCACTCTGTTCCCACGAACTCGCCGAAGGCGGGGATGCACTGGGCCTCGACCTCGGCCTGGATCTCGTCGTCGCTGGGGAGGTCGCCGTCCGCGAGCTCGAACTCGTAGAACACCTCATCGGTGTGCGGCTCGGAGCAGGGGACGACGTCTGCGTCCGTGATCTCGCCGCTCGAGTCGGAAGCGGGCATGCAGTCACCGACCTTCAGCGAGAAGATGTCGATGTTCGCGCCCTCGGTGACGTTGCCGTCATCGTCGCGCTGCGCGTCGTTGCCGCCGCCCAGGATGCCGCTGAGAGCGCTGCAGCCGGTGAGCGCCAGGCTCAGCGCCAAGGCAGAGCCTGCGAGCGCCAGTGTGCGCTTCGTGCCCATCTTCATGTTGGTGTTCCCCTCCGGAAGGTGTGAAAGGCGAACCTGTGAATCGCCCGTGCACAGCCTATCCCTCGAGGTCGTCCACCCCAGGCACCCAACTGGCCCCCGGGCGTCCCCAGCCGCGCTTGCGTGCGATCTTCTGCACGGTCTTCCAGTCGCCGTCGTCGAGCCGGTCGATGTAGAGGATCCCGTCGAGGTGGTCGAACTCGTGCTGCATGATCCGCGCGCGCCACCCGTCGACCTCGATGCGCACGTCGGCGCCGTCCAGGTCGACTCCGGTCACGAGTGCCCGCTCGGCCCTGCGCAGGGCGAAACGCTCGCCGGGGAAGGACAGGCACCCCTCGGACTCCTCGTCGGGGTCGGGCGAGCCCGGTTCGGGCGGCGACATCCACAGCACGGGGTTGATGATCACACCGCGCCACGGGTTGTCGTCGTCATCGACGTACGAGTAGGTGTAGATGCGCAGCGGCTCACCGACCTGCGGGGCGGCGAGGCCCACACCGGGGGCGGCATCCATCGTCTCGAACATGTCGGCGACGAGCGTCCGGATCTCGTCCGTGATCTCTTCGACAGGGGAGGCGGGGGAGTGCAGGACGGGATCGCCCATGATGCGAATCGGAAGAACAGCCACGCCACAACCCTACTGGCCGTGCGGTGGCGGGTAAGGTTCTACTGTGAGCGCGGGGGTATGGATGTCTGTTGACGAGGTCAGCGATCAGCTGGTCGGGGCATTCCAGAACCCGGCTCTGCTGCTCGGCATCCCGCTCGCCCTCGCCGGAGCCGTGTTCATGTCGCTCGGCGCCCAGTACCAGCACAGGGGTGTCACCAAAGTCGAGCGTCTGAGCGGCGCAGACGGAGCGACCGGACTCACGTGGCATCAGATCAGGGCGCTGCTCACGCGTCCCTCCTGGATCCTGGGGACCCTGATGCTGGGTCTCGCTATCATCTGTCAGCTGTCGGCTCTCGCCATCGCACCCCTGATCGTCGTCCAGCCCCTCGGCGCGATCGCTCTGGTGATGACGACCCTCCTCAACGCCCGCGTCTCAGGACACGCGCCCACCAGGCGATCCCTCACCTCGATCTTGGCCTGCGTCGGCGGCATCTTCCTCTTCGTCTTCCTCGCCGCCATCTTCGCCACGGAGAAGGACGTCACGACCGAGAACCTGTTCGTGATCCTCACGACGCTGCTCGTGGTGATCATCATCCTCGGCGCGTGCTGGTTGATCCTGCGGCACCGCATGCGGGCGCTGTTCTACGTGATCGGCGCCGGGGTCCTCTACGGTTTCGTCGCCACGCTCGCCAAGGTGATCATCAAGCGGCTGCAGGCCGAGAACTTCGACTGGCTGACCCTCGTCTGCGTCATCGCCCTGATCGCCGCGGCCGCCGTGGGCGCGTACTTCGTGCAGACCGCCTACAGCTCGGGCCCCCCTGATCTCGTCATCGCCGGTCTCACCGTCGTGGATCCGATCGTCGCGGTCGTCATCGGCATCGTCGTGCTCGGCGAGGCGGCAGCCGCGCCGGTGTGGGCGCTGGTCGCCTTCGTAGCGATCGGAGCCGTGGCGGTGTGGGGTGTCGTCGGGCTCGCCCGCTACCACCCGCAGGTGCTCAGTGAGAGCCAGGAGCTCGGGATCGCACGCGGCAGCGACGGTCAGGCGATGCCCGACGGCAAGCCGGCCTCAGAGCGCGATCAGTAGCTCTGGTCGATGAGGTCCTCCGGGACCTCTGCGGCTGCGGCCTCGTCGACGAAGAACACCGTGCGCTTGCGTCCCTTGGCGCCTGCCGCCGGCACGTTGGTGTAGCTGGCGCCGGCCAGCGCGAGGCCGAGGGCCGAGGCCTTGTCGGCCCCGGTGAGCACCAGCCACACGCGCTTCGACGTATTGATCACCGGACGAGTGAGCGTGATCCGCTCCGCCGGAGGCTTCGGGGAGTCGCGAACAGGGAGCACAGCGGCATCCGCCACCGTGACCTCGATCCGGTCGGGGAAGAGCGAGGCGACATGTCCATCGGCGCCGACGCCGAGGAAGCACACGGCGAACGACGGCCACGGGTCGTCGTCGGTGCCGAAGCGCGCGAGCTCCGCGGCGTATGCGACGGCCGCCTCATCGAGCGTGAGTCCGCCGTCGGCGGCTGCCATCTCGTGGATGTTCTCGGCGGGCACGTCGATGCGGTCGAGCAGAGCACGACGGGCCTGCAGTGCGTTCCGATCGTCGTCGCCGGCGGCGACGAAGCGCTCATCGCCCCACCAGAAGTGCACCAGCGACCAGTCGATCAACGGGGTCTTCGGATGCTGGGCGATGGCCTGCAGCACCGTTCCGCTCATCGAGCCGCCCGTGAGCGCCACGTGTGCGATGCGCCCGTTGCGTGTGCGCGCCTTGACACGGGTGAGGAATCGGTCGGCGACACGGTCGGCCACGGCTGCCGAGGTCGACTCGATGACGACGACTTTGTCGGCGAGAGCTGGTTCCATGCGCCTTACGCTACCGTCTCGGGCGGACCGAGCTGCTCCCACCCCTCGGTGATGACGCGGCCGTAGAGCACGTCGGGGTCGAGCCGGCGAAGCTCTTCCGCCAGGCACTCCCGCAGCGTTCGCCGAGGCAGCACCAGATCGTGATCCGGCTGATCGGGCTGGGTGAGCACGGCGACCCCCGGCTCAGGACGCTCGAGCAGGATGTCGCCGCTGGCGCGGGACAATCTCACCGATTTGATGCCGTCTGCCCAGTGGGCGGGATCCTCGTACGACCAGCGCACCGGCACCTTCAGTGCCAGCCGCAGCCAGGCTGCCAGCAGCGCCGTCGAGGGGGACTCGGCTGCACCGCGCACCTCGACGGCGGAGACCGTCTCGAAGGGCGGTTGATCGAGGACGGCGGCGAGCTGCTCGCGCCAGTGCGTCAGACGCGTCCAGGCGAGGTCCGTGTCGCCGGGCGCATGGGTGCGCCCGCGCAGATCCAAGCGGTCGCGGACGTCGGGGGTGGTCGCGGCATCCGTGATACGACGTTGGGCGATGCGGCCGAGGGGGGATGCCGCGGGGTCGGTCGGCGCTTGGTCCGGCCACCATGCGACGACAGGGGCGTCGGGCAGCAGCAGGCCCGTGATCAGGCTCTCCTCGTTGCTCGCGGCATCCCCGTGCGCCTGGAGGACGACGACCTCACTGGCACCGGCATCCCCGCCGATGCGGATCTGGGCGTCCAAGCGAGCCTCGCCCTCACCCGTGGTGAGGACGATGACGCGCATCGGGTGCTCCCGAGAGGCGTCGTTGGCCGCGTCGATCGCGGCCTCCGCGACACCGTTGCGGGCCGAGATCACGAGGGTGAGCACGCGGCCGAGCGCGACGGCGCCGCCCTCTTCGCGCACCTTGACGAGCTGCTTGGCGACCTGACTGACGGTCGTGTCGGGAAGGTCGATGATCACGGTCGTCTCCAGACTCGTCCGTCGCGGGCCAACAGGTCGTCGGCGGATGCCGGGCCCCAGGAACCGGGTGCGTACTGCTCGAGCGGGCCCCCCTGGGCTGCCCAGTACTTCTCGACGGGGTCGAGGATCTTCCAGCTGAGCTCCACCTCTTCATGGCGGGGGAACAGCGGCGGGTCGCCGAGCAGAACGTCGAGGATCAGGCGCTCGTAGGCCTCGGGGCTGGCCTCGGTGAAGGCGTGCCCGTAGCCGAAGTCCATCGTGACATCGCGCACGTTCGTGCCCGTGCCGGGGACCTTCGAGCCGAAGCGGATCGTGACGCCCTCATCGGGCTGCACGCGGATCACGAGAGCGTTCTGCCCGAGCTCGGACGCGTTGCCGCGCCCGAACAGATGCTCCGGTGCGCGCTGGAACACCACGGCGATCTCCGTGACGCGGCGTCCGAGCCGCTTGCCGCTGCGCAGGTAGAACGGGACCCCGGCCCAGCGACGGTTCGCGATCTCGAGCTTGATGGCGGCGTAGGTCTCAGTGATGGATTCCGGGTTCATCCCGTCCTCCTCGAGGAAGCCGCAGACCTCCTGACCGCCCTGCCAGCCGCCGTCGTACTGTCCGCGCGCTGTGGCGAGAGACAGGTCCTCCGGGAGCTTGACGGCGGCGAGCACCTTCTCCTTCTCAGCGCGCAGGTTCTCGGCCGAGAGGCTGATCGGCTCCTCCATCGCGGTGAGCGCGAGGAGCTGCAGCAGGTGATTCTGGATGACATCGCGCGCAGCGCCGATGCCGTCGTAGTAGCCGGCACGCCCGCCGACGCCGATGTCCTCGGCCATCGTGATCTGCACGTGGTCGACGAAATTGCGGTTCCAGATCGGCTCGTACAGGGCGTTCGCGAAGCGCAGCGCCAGGATGTTCTGGACCGTCTCCTTGCCCAGGTAATGGTCGATGCGGAAGATCGAGTCCGCAGGGAACGCGACCTCCAGTGCTTCGTTCAGCGCACGCGCCGAATCCAGGTCGTGTCCGAACGGCTTCTCGATGACCACACGACGCCACTGGTCGTCCCCGCGGTCCTCGCCGACGAGGCCGGACTCCTTGAGCTGCTTCGCGACCAGCGGGAAGGCCTTCGGCGGGATCGACAGGTAGTACGCGTGGTTGCCCATGGTGCCGCGTTCGACGTCGAGCTTCTCGACGGTCTCACGGAGCTTGCGGAACGACTCGGGGTTGTCGAATTCGCCCGAGACGAACCGGATGCCCTGCAGGAGCTGCTTCCAGGTGTCTTCGCGGAACTCGGTGCGAGCGTGCTCCTTGACCGCTTCGTACACGACCTGCGCGAAGTCCTGGTCCTCCCAGTCGCGTCGCGCGAACCCGACCAGCGCGAACCCAGGGGGCAGCAGCCCCCGGTTCGCGAGGTCGTAGACCGCTGGCATGAGCTTCTTGCGGGACAAGTCTCCTGTCACGCCGAAGATCACCAGAGCGCTGGGACCTGCGATTCGGTTCAGGCGACGATCATCGGGGTCACGCAGCGGGTTGTGACCGCGTGAAACGGGAACAGTCATCAGTGCGATGTACTCCTGTTGGGGTGGCTGGTGTCCGAGAGAGTTCGGACTACTTCTGAGCTGCTTCGAACAGCGCGAGCACGTCGGCGGAATCGTCCGTGATCGTGAGCGACACGACCGGACGCCCGTGCTCGGCCAGCACGGCGGCATCTCCGGCGGCCTGCGCCTGGATGAGCTGGCCGAACGTGAACGGCCGGTCGGGGATCTCGAGATCCACGTCGGTGCGCTCCAGGATCTGCAGGTAGACACCCTGCGCAGGGCCCCCCTTGTGATACTGGCCGGTCGAGTGCAGGAAGCGCGGCCCCCAGCCGAACGTGGTGGGCCGACCGGAGTCGGCCGCCACGAGCTCGCGGAGCCCCTGGAGCTGCGGCAGTTCGAGCCGGTTGACGTATGCCTGGATGGAGACGTAGCCGTCTTCGGGGAGCTGCGCCCACAGGGCGTCCATGACGGCTTCGATGTTGCCGGACGCGGCGAGAGCGGGGTCGGTGACCCGAACCTCGATCCCGTCCTGCACGAAGGCCGGCTCGGTCGGCTCCGGGCGCTGGTCGAGCAGTCCACGCGCTGCGACCTTCGCCGACTCGACGTCCGGCTGGTCGAACGGGTCGATGCCGAGCAGGTAGCCGGCGATGGCCGTGGCGTACTCCCAGACGATGAGGTTCGCACCCAGCGAGCCGCTGACGAGGATCTCGCCCTCGTGACGCTCGCGGAGGTGGAACTCGGCTGCGTCATCGACGAGGCGGACGATCTGCAGGTCAGCGGGGATGGCCTCCAGCTCGGGGGAGACCGGCAGCAGGACGACGGGCAGGATGCCGGTGCCCTCCTTGCCCGTGGACTCGGCGATCAGCTGCTCGATCCAGTCGGGAAGGCCGACGATGTGGGTGCCGTCGGTGACGAGGCCGAGCTTGTCGCGTCGCGGTTCGGTGGCAGCGATCGCCGCGGCGAGACGGAGCGCGGGGTTGTCGGCCCTGTCGGCCGCGACCTGCAGGAGAGTGGCCTCCGCCTCGTCGAGCAGCTCGGCGATGTCGACGCCGGCGAGGCCGGACGGGACGAGTCCGAACGCGGTCAGTGCCGAGTAGCGGCCGCCGACGTTCGGGTCGGCGTTGAAGACGCGGTAGCCGGCCTCACGAGCCGACGTGTCCAGCGGCGAGCCGGGGTCGGTCACGACGACGATGCGCTCGACCGGGTCGATGCCGATGTCGCGGAACGCTGCCTCGAACGTGCGGCGCTGCGAGTCGGTCTCGACCGTCGAACCGGACTTCGAGGAGACAACGAGCACGGTTGCCGCCAGCTCGTCGTCCAGCGCGGCGAGCACCTGACCGGGAGCGGTCGAGTCGAGGATCGTCAGCGGTACACCGGCCGTCTGCGCGATGACCTCCGGCGCGAGGGACGATCCGCCCATGCCGGCCAGCACGACACGGGTGACGCCCGTGGCGCGCAGGTCGTCGCGCAGGGCGAGGATCTCGTCGACGAGCGGGCGCGAGACGGAGACCGCCTCGACCCACCCCAGACGCTTCGCGGCCTCTTCTTCGGCTGCGGGGCCCCACAGCGTGGAGTCGAACGCCGTGATGCGCGACGCGATGAGGTCGCCGACAAGCTGCGGCACGACCGCCTCGATCGCGGCCTTGGCCGCGCCTGAGGCGTGGATCGAGAACGTCATCGCTGGGCCTCGAGCCCCTCGGAGACCTGAGTCAGGAGGTCGTGCCACGAGTCGATGAACTTGGCCACGCCTTCGTCCTCGAGCACCTGGGTGACATCGGCGAAATCGACGCCGACCTTCTCGAGCCCGGCGAAGACCTCGCGAGCCTCCTCGTAGCCGCCTGTGATCGTGTCGCCGGTGATGACGCCGTGATCGAAGGTGGCCTCGAGCGTCTTCTCGGGCATCGTGTTCACCACGCCCTGTGCGACGAGCTCGGTCACGTAGAGGGTGTCGGGCAGTGCGGGGTCCTTGACGCCCGTCGATGCCCACAGCGGACGCTGCAGGTTCGCGCCGGCGTCCAGCAGAGCCTTCGCACGGTCACCGGCGAACGTCTTCTCGAAGAGCTCGTACGCGAGACGCGCGTTCGCGAGTCCGGCCTTGCTCTTGAGCGCGAGCGCCTCGTCGGTGCCGATCGCGCTCAGGCGCTTGTCGGTCTCGGTGTCTACACGCGACACGAAGAACGAGGCGACGGACTGGATCGTCGACAGATCGATGCCCGCGTCCTTCGCGGTCTCGAGCCCGGTCAGGTAGGCGTCGATGACGTCCGCGTAGCGCTCGAGGCTGAAGATCAGCGTCACGTTGACGCTGATGCCGGCCCCGATCGCCTGGGCGATCGCGGGGAGACCCGCCTTGGTGGCGGGGATCTTGACCAGCAGGTTCGGGCGATCGACCTTGGCCCACAGCTGCTTGGCCTGAGCGACGGTTCCGTCGGTGTCGTGCGCGAGGTCGGGGGAGACCTCGATCGAGACGCGGCCGTCGACATGACCCGATGCCTCCCACACAGGGCGGAACACGTCGAGCGCGGCAGCGACGTCCTGCGTGGTCGCCGCGAAGACGGCGTCCTCGGCGCTGGCGCCGGATGCTGCGAGCTCAGTGACCTGAGCGTCGTACGACGTGTCATCGGGGTTGGTGATGGCGTTCGCGAAGATCGTCGGGTTCGTGGTGACACCGGTGACGTTGCGCGATTCGATCAGTTCGGCGAGGTTGCCCGAGTCGATGCGGGTGCGGGACAGGTCGTCGAGCCAGATGCTGACGCCGGCGTCGTGAAGCTGAGAGGTGGGGGTGCTCATGCGTTCTCGTTCTCCTTGATGGTCTCGCGAGCCGCCTCGACGACGGCGTCGGCGGTGATGCCGAACTTCTGGAAGAGGGTCTTGTAGTCGGCGGAGGCGCCGAAGTGGTCGATCGCGACCGAGCGTCCCTTGTCTCCGACGATTGCGCGCCAGGTGAGGGCTGAGCCGGCCTCGACGGAGACGCGAGCGGTGACGTCCTGCGGGAGGACGGACTCGCGGTACGCGGCATCCTGCTCGTCGAACCACTCCAGTGACGGAGCCGAGACGACCCGGGCGTTCACGCCCTCGGCCGCGAGCGTCTCGCGCGCCGCGACGGCTAGCTGCACCTCGGACCCGGTGGCGATGAGGATGACGTCTGGCGTGCCGTTCGGTGCCTCGGCGAGCACGTACGCGCCCTTGGTGGCGTTCTCGGCGGAGGCGAACGTGTCGCCGGTTGCCACATCATCACCGCGCTCGAATACCGGGATGTTCTGGCGAGTCAGGGCGATACCTGCGGGGCCGGCGTGACGGCGGAGCAGCTCGAGCCACACGACCGAGGTCTCGTTCGCGTCTGCGGGGCGCACGACCGTGAAGTTCGGGATGGCGCGCAGCGTCGCGAGCTGCTCGATCGGCTGGTGCGTGGGGCCGTCCTCGCCGAGAGCGACGGAGTCGTGCGTCCAGACGAAGATGCTCGGGATGTTCATCAGGGCGGCCAGACGCACGGCAGGGCGCATGTAGTCGCTGAAGATCAGGAACGTGCCGCCGAAGGCGCGGGTCGGTCCGTGCAGGACGATGCCGTTGATGATCGCGCCCATGGCGTGCTCGCGGATGCCGAAGTGCAGCACGCGGCCGTACGGGTTTCCGGACCACTCGTGGGTCGACCACTCGCTCGGGATGAACGAGGCGGCGTCCTTGATCGTGGTGAGGTTCGACTCGGCGAGGTCGGCCGAGCCGCCCCAGAGTTCAGGAAGCTCGGCGGCGAGGGCGTTGATGACCTGGCCGGATGCAGCGCGCGTCGAGACTTCCTTGCCCGATTCGAAAGCGGGGAGGGCGTCGACGATGCCATCGGGGAGCTCATGCGCCTCGACGCGGTCGAGCAGTGCCTTTCGCTCCGGGTTCGCGGCCGCCCAGGCGTCGAACGACTTCTGCCATGCGGCGCGCTCCTCGGCAGCGCGGGCGGCGAGGTTCCGGGTGTGCGCGATGATGTCGTCGGCGACCGCGAAGCTCTGCTCGGGGTCGAAGCCGAGAACCTTCTTGGTCGCGGCGAGCTCGTCGGCACCGAGGGCGGACCCGTGGATCTTGCCGGAGTTCTGCTTGCCGGGCGACGGCCAGCCGATGATCGTCTTCAGGACGATGAGCGACGGCTTGTCGGTCTCGCCCTTGGCGGCCTCGATCGCGGCGTTCAGCTCGGCGACGTCCTCGACGTACTCGCCCGTCTTCTTCCAGTCGACCGTCTGCACGTGCCAGCCGTAGGCCTCGTAGCGCTTCGCGACATCCTCGGTGAAGGCGACGTTGGTGTCGTCCTCGATCGAGATCTGGTTCGAGTCGTAGATCGCGATGAGGTTGCCCAGCTGCTGGTGGCCGGCGAGCGAGCCGGCCTCGCTGGTGACGCCCTCCTGCAGGTCGCCGTCACCGGCGATCACGTAGACGAAGTGGTCGAATGGGCTCGTGCCGGCAGCGGCCTCTGGATCGAACAGGCCGCGCTCGTAGCGCGCGGCGTATGCGAAGCCGACAGCGGAGGCGAGGCCCTGACCCAGCGGGCCGGTCGTGATCTCGACGCCCTTGGTGTGCCCGTACTCGGGGTGGCCAGGGGTCAGCGAGCCCCAAGTGCGCAGCGACTTCAGATCGTCGAGCTCCAATCCGAACCCGCCCAGGTACAGCTGCACATACTGCGTCAGGGACGAGTGCCCTGCGGACAGGATGAAGCGGTCGCGACCCAGCCAGTCGGTGTCGGTCGGGTCGTGGCGCAGCACGCGCTGGTAGAGGAGGTAGGCCGCTGGGGCGAGGCTCATGGCCGTCCCCGGGTGACCATTGCCGACCTTCTCGACGGCATCCGCCGCAAGAATCCGCGCAGTGTCCACCGCGCGTCGATCGATCTCTTCCCACTGCAGTTCGGTCACGGTCATGCCCTTTCCAACAACCTTTTAGGGCGCCCGATTCCCTAGCGCATCCGCATCGTCACGGACAGGTGCACAGCGCCGGGCGCGAGTGGTTTCAGCTTAGACCCGCCACCGAGGTGCGCACGCGACGTTACGACACGGACGTCGCCGGCGCATGCTGTGCCCTGCACTAGACTGAAGGGGTTGTCGGAGTGTGCGCGGAGGAGGCGATCGATATCTCGACCATGTCGCAGACGACGGCGGTGAAGCGGCCGATCGGCCGTACGATCAAGGCCTATGTGTCGCTGACCAAGCCACGGGTGATGGAGCTCCTCCTCGTCTCCACCGTCCCCGTGATGTTCCTCGCGCAGGGCGGCATGCCCAACCTGTGGCTCGTGCTCGCGACCGTGCTCGGCGGCGCGATGAGCGCCGGCTCCGCCGCGTCGTTCAACATGTACCTCGATCGGGACATGGATGCGCACATGCATCGCACCGAGAACCGCCCCCTCGTCACCGGCGAGATCTCGCCGCGGGCCGCACTGATCTTCTCGTGGGTCCTCGCCGTGGCATCCACGGTGTGGCTGCTCGCGACCACGAACTGGCTGACGGCCGTGCTCTCGGTCTCGGCGATCTTCTTCTATGTCGTGATCTACACGATGATCCTGAAGCGCCGTACGGAGCAGAACATCATCTGGGGCGGGATCGCCGGATGCTTCCCCGTGGTCATCGGCTGGTCGGCCGTAACGGGTGACGTCGCCTGGCCGGCCGTCGTGCTGTTCGTGCTCGTCTTCCTCTGGACTCCGGCGCACTACTGGCCGCTGTCGATGAAGTACCGCGACGACTACTCGGGCGCCGACGTTCCGATGCTCGGCGTCACCCGCAACGCGTCGCAGGTGGGCCTGCAGGTCATCCTCTACGCCTGGGCCACGGTCGCTTGTTCGCTTCTTCTGATCCCGGTCGCCGGGATGGGTCTGGTGTACACGGCATCCGCTCTCGTCTTCGGCGGATGGTTCATCTACGAGTCGCACCGCCTGTACGACCAGGCGGTGCGAGGCTCGAAGCCGCGTCCGATGCGCGTGTTCCACGCGTCGATCAGTTACTTGACGCTGATCTTCCTCGCGGTCGCGATCGACCCGCTGCTGCCGTTCTGACCTTCCGACTCCTCGTCGGACGAGTCGGTCTCGGGCGACGCATCCGTCGTAGCCTCAGTCGTCTCGGCTGAGGTCTCGGTGGCCACATCGTCCTGAGCGGTCCATTCGATGGGCTCGACGACGACGGGCGCTGAGGCGGGCAGCAGACTCTTGACGGCGCCCAGCGCGAGGGTGAGCAGCACGCCGATGACCCCGGCGGCCAGGATCGCAGCTCCCGCGGTGATCCACGCCTGACCGACGTAGACCTCGACGTTCGTCGCTGTGCCGTCCAGCAGCGTCGTCTGCATGGTGGTCGTGTTGTCCCACACCAGCCAGCCGCCGAAAGCGACGGCGACGACGGACAGGACCAGGAGCAGCCAGTAAGGGATGCTGCGTGTGAGTGACGTCTTGTTCATGCGTGCCAGCATCCACAGACTTCTGATGCGGGCGTGATGTGCGCGCTATGCGCGGGCTGAACGCGGGGCTTGCTCACCCGGTGCATCCGACGCGATCGCCGCATCCGCGGCGACGGGACGCTTCATCTTGAGGACGGCGACCGTGTACGCGGCGGCCGACAGCGCCGCGAGCACCATGTGGATGCCGACGAGGAGCTCGGGGAGGCCCTCGCGCGCCTGCCAGACGCCGACGACGATCTGCACGAGCACGGCGAGGGTCAGGACGAGAAGCCACCGGCGGGGCTCGAGCCGCAGCACCCACGACGAGACCGTCAGGACCACGATGAGGGCCGCGAGGATGTACCCCGGCCAGGAGTGCACGTGCGCGAGCACTGTGGCGTCGAATCCGTCGCGGATGACGTTCGCATCACCCGAGTGCGGGCCGGATCCCGTGGTCAGCACGCCGAAGAAGATCGTCGCAGCCAGCGCGAGCCCTGTCACGTGGGAGAGGAGCGCGAACCACCGGGGCACGACGCTGACGCGTGCGCCGCCCGGCTCCTTCATCCTGACCAGGAACGCCGCGGTCACGCACACCAGGAGCAGCGACGAGGCGTAGTGGAACCCGACGATGAACGGGTTGAGGCCCGTCAGCACGGTGATCCCGCCGACGAACGCCTGCGCCACGACGCCGATGAGCACGATCCACGCCAGCAGGGCGAGGTCTCGGCGCTCCGGCGTGATGCGGAGTGAGTGCACGGCGCCGATCACCGTGGCGAGGATGAGCCCCAGCGAGAAGAAGGCGAACGGCTCGGTGGTCAAGAGCGAGGCGATGCCGAAGCAGATCGCCCCGGCGACGATGCCGCCGAGCGCGAACCACAGTGCGGCGACGAGGGAGCGACGGCCGCCGACCGCGTGCAGGACGAGCAGAAGGACGGCGATCGCGAGGAGACCCACGACCCCGGTCATGGTGCGGTTGCCGAACTCGATGATGCCGTGGATGCCCTGAACCTCATAGATCGGCACGAGCGACTCCGGCGTGCACAGCGGCCAGTCGGAGCAGCCGAGGCCCGAGCCGGTGAGGCGAACCGCGCCGCCCGTTCCGATGATGATGACCTCGGCGAGGAACGACAACCAGGCGAGCACCCGCAGCGGGCGCCCGAACGCCGGACGCGACCGGCCCTCATGCGTCGAAGCGGCGGGGTGTGCGATCGTGTCGGCCATGCGTCCTCCGGCCCACGCCCGAGCACGGGCGCACGGCCCGGTTGTCAGGGGGAACCTGTAGAATCGGAATGAAGTGATGCACGCGCTGTGCGCGAGGTGCACCACTGACAGTTTAGGCGCGAAGAACGCGTCCGTGATGAGGCCCACCAGCGGCACCGATCCCCATCCCAACCGATGGGGTCCGGCATGCCGGGGCGGATGACACCGTTGAGGCCCAGCAAGGAGAGTGTGATGTCGGATGTGCTGATCGACCGCCCGGAGCTCGAAAGTCTGGGGGTGTACGAATTCGGCTGGCACGATGAGGACGCGGCCGGAGCCATCGCGAAGCGCGGCCTCTCCGAGGACGTCGTCCGCGGGATCTCCGCGCTCAAGGACGAACCGGAGTGGATGCTGAAGACCCGTCTGAAGGGCCTGCAGCTGTTCGGTCGCAAGCCCATGCCCACCTGGGGCGCGGATCTCAGCGAGATCGACTTCGACAACATCAAGTACTTCGTGCGCTCGACGGAGAAGCAGGCTCAGTCGTGGGAGGACCTCCCCGCCGAGATCCGCGAGACGTACGAGAAGCTCGGCATCCCCGAGGCCGAGCGCCAGCGTCTCGTCGCCGGTGTCGCCGCGCAGTACGAGTCGGAGGTCGTCTACCACCAGATCCGTGAGGATCTAGAGGAACAGGGCGTCATCTTCATGGACACCGACACCGCCCTGCGCGAGCACCCGGAGTTCTTCGAGGAGTACTTCGGCTCTGTGATCCCGGCGGGCGACAACAAGTTCGCGGCGCTCAACACGGCCGTTTGGTCGGGCGGATCATTCGTCTACGTCCCGAAGGGCGTGCACGTCGAGATCCCGCTGCAGGCGTACTTCCGCATCAACACCGAGAACATGGGCCAGTTCGAGCGGACGCTGATCATCGCCGACGAGGACAGCTACGTCCACTACATCGAGGGCTGCACGGCCCCGATCTACAAGTCGGACTCGCTGCACTCGGCCGTCGTCGAGATCATCGTGAAGAAGAACGCCCGCGTTCGCTACACGACGATCCAGAACTGGTCGAACAACGTCTACAACCTCGTCACCAAGCGCGCGGTCGCCCACGAGGGCGCGACCATGGAGTGGGTCGATGGGAACATCGGCTCCAAGGTCACGATGAAGTACCCGTCGATTTACCTGATGGGCGAGCACGCCAAGGGCGAGACGCTCTCCGTCGCCTTCGCCGGCCCCGGCCAGCACCAGGACGCCGGAGCCAAGATGGTCCACATGGCGCCGTACACGCAGTCGTCGATCGTCTCGAAGTCGATCGCTCGGGGGGGCGGCCGCGCCGGTTACCGCGGCGAGGTCCGCGTCGATCCTGCGGCCCACCACTCCGCGAACTCGGTCGTCTGCGACGCACTGCTCGTCGACACGCAGTCGCGCTCCGACACGTATCCGTCGATCGACATCCGTGTCGACGACGTGCAGCTCGGCCACGAGGCCACGGTCTCGAAGGTCAGCGAGGAGCAGCTGTTCTACCTGATGTCGCGAGGCATGGAAGAGACCGAGGCGATGGCCATGATCGTGCGCGGCTTCATCGAGCCGATCGCGCGGGAGCTGCCGATGGAGTACGCCATGGAGTTGAACAAGCTCATTGAGATGGGCATGGAAGGATCGGTCGGCTAAATGGCGGCCCAGGTTACCGCGCCCGCAGAGGCGCAGCACACGAACGCGCACATCGACCCGGCCGCCCAGGTTCCGGGTGCCGGATTCGTTCCGGTCCAGACCCGCTCCGAGCGTCCGCGCTCGTTCGATCCGGCGGACTTCGGAACGCCGACCGGTCGAGAGGTCAACTGGAAGCACACCCCGGTCGCGCAGCTTTCCGAGCTGTTCACCACCGCCGAGCAGAACGACGGCGTCACCTACGACGTCGAGACCGGCGCGCAGTTCATCTGCGCGCCGCTCGCGGCCGGCGACGTCCCGCGCGGCGAGTTCTTCGTCCCGGAAGACGTCGTCTCGGCCGTGGCGTGGCAGGGTTCGGCTGAGGGAATGCACGTGCGCATCCCGCGTGATGAAGAGGTGGCGGAGCCGGTCCTCGTCACGATCACCGGGCAGGGCGCGGACAAGCGCGCCGACGCCCACATCGTGATCGAGGCGCTCGAGAACAGCTCGGCCACCGTCGTGCTGCGCCACCGCGGTTCGGCGCAGTACGCGCAGAATGTCGAGATCATCGCCCGCGCCGGCTCCCGGCTCACCGTCATCAGCGTTCAGCGCTGGGATGACGATGCTGTGCACGCAGCATCCCACCAGGCACGCGTCGACAAGGATGCGCTCGTCAAGCACTTCGTCATCAGCTTCGGCGGCGGCATCGTGCGTGTGAACCCCAACGTCGAACTCTCCGGCACCGGTTCGGAGGGGCGCATGTATGGACTCTCGTACGCCGACGCGGGACAGCATCTGGAGAGCCAGGTCTATCTGCACCACAAGGGCGCGCACACGACCGGGGACGTGCTCTACAAGGGGGCGCTGCAGGGCGAGAGCGCCCGCAGCGTATGGATCGGTGATGTCCTCATCGGGCCCGACGCCACCGGTACCGACTCGTACGAGGCCAACCGCAACCTGGTGCTCACCGAGGGCGCACGCGCCGACTCGATCCCGAACCTCGAGATCAAGACCGGCGACATCCTCGGTGCGGGCCACGCCAGCGCCACCGGTCGTTTCGACGACGAGCAGTTGTTCTACCTGCAGGCCCGCGGCATCGGCGAAGAGGAAGCCCGTCGGCTCGTCGTGCTCGGCTTCCTCAGCGACGTCGTCCAGCGTCTCGGCATCCCCGCCCTCGAGGAGGAGCTGCTGGCCGCCATCGAGACCGAGCTCGCGGCGGTGACCGCGTGAGCGCCCAGCGCGCCTGCGGTCTGAGCGAACTCGAGCAGGACACCGCATTGCGGGTCGAGATCGACGGCGTCCCGATGGCCGTCGTCCTCGACTCGAACGGCGAGGTGCACGCCATCGGCGACACCTGCACGCACGGCGAGATCTCGCTGTCCGAAGGCTTCGTCGAGGGCGAGACGCTGGAATGCTGGGCCCACGGCTCGCAGTTCTCCCTGCTCACCGGCAAGCCCCTCAACCTCCCCGCTTTCGAGCCCGTCCCGGTCTACGTCGTCCAGATCGACGGCGACGACGTGCTCATCGACCCGACCGTCATTAAGGAAGTCTGAAATGTCTGTTCTTGAGATCCGCGACCTGCACGTCTCGGTCGAGACCGAGGCGGGGGCCACCCCGATCCTCAACGGAATCAACCTCACCATGAAGACCGGTGAGACGCACGCCATCATGGGCCCCAACGGCTCCGGCAAGTCGACGCTCGCGTACACGATCGCCGGCCACCCGAAGTACACCGTCACCGGCGGCACGATCACGTTCGACGGCGACGACGTCCTGGCGATGTCCGTCGACGAGCGCGCACGCGCGGGCCTCTTCCTCGCGATGCAGTACCCCGTCGAGATCCCCGGCGTGACCGTGACCAACTTCCTGCGCACCGCGAAGACGGCCCTGGATGGCGAGGCCCCCTCGATCCGCTCGTGGACCAAGGACGTCAAGTCCGCCATGACCAACCTGCGCATGGACCCGAAGTTCGCGCAGCGCAACGTCAACGAGGGCTTCTCCGGCGGCGAGAAGAAGCGCCACGAGATCCTGCAGCTCGAGGTGCTCAAGCCGAAGTTCGCGATCCTCGACGAGACCGACTCCGGTCTTGACGTCGACGCGCTGAAGATCGTCTCCGAGGGCGTCAACCGCGCCAAGGAGGCCACCGGCCTCGGTGTGCTTCTGATCACGCACTACACCCGCATCCTCCGTTACATCCGCCCCGACTTCGTGCACGTGGTCATCGCGGGCAAGATCGTCGAAGAGGGCGGCCCCGAGCTCGCCGACCGGCTCGAGGACGAGGGCTACGACCGCTTCCTCGACCCTGCCGCTCCTATCGAGGCGTAGGCTGATCGCATGACCACCGCGACTCTTGCCCCGGAGAAGTACGACGAGGTCACCGAAGCTCTGAAGGACGTGATGGATCCCGAGCTCGGGATCAACGTCGTCGACCTCGGGCTCATCTACGACCTCGCCTGGGACGACGAGAACGACGCCCTCGTGATCCACATGACGCTCACCAGCGCCGGGTGTCCTCTGACCGACGTTCTCGAGGAGCAGACGGCACAGGCGCTCGACTCGGTCGTCGACCGGTTCCGCATCAATTGGGTGTGGATGCCGCCGTGGGGTCCCGAGCGGATCACCGACGACGGACGCGACATGATGCGCGCCCTCGGCTTCGCCATCTGACGTGACCGAGCAGGTCTCGGCGCTTCCGCTGGCGCAGCTCAGAGAGCGCACCAGCGAGAAATGGCGGGAGTACCCGGCGGACGTGCTGCCGCTGTTCGTCGCGGAGACGGACTTTCCGCTCGCCCCGGCCATCACCGCGGCTCTCGATCGTGCGGTCCGGATGGGAGACACGGGGTACGTCGCCTCGAGGACACCGCTCGCTGAGACCTTCACGGGCTTCGCTCAGCGCCGCTACGGCTGGTCGCCCGACCCAGCGCGGATGCGGACGACGGCTGACGTGAGCATGGGGATCGTCGAGATCCTCCGGCGTGTGACGGCTCCCGGCGATCGCGTGATCGTCACGACGCCCGTCTACCCGCCGTTCTTCGACCTGGTCGAGGAGGCCGGCGCCGTCGTCGAACGCGTTCCGCTGCGCGACACCGGCAGTGCGTGGGAGCTCGACCTCGACGGCATCCGCTCGGCACTCGAGTCCGGCGCTCGAGCCGTGCTGCTGTGCAACCCCCACAATCCGACCGGAACCGTGCACTCCGCGGCATCGCTCTCCGCTCTCGCCGAGCTTGCTGCCGCACGTGGCGCTGCGGTTGTCTCGGACGAGATCCACGCGCCGCTCGCCCAGCCGGGGACGGGCTTTACGCCGTTCCTGAACGTGTCCGACGCCGCGCGCGAGGTCGGCTATGCGATCGTCAGCGCCAGCAAGGCGTTCAACCTCGCCGGCCTGAAGTGCGCTCTGATGGTCACGGCAGCCGACGACACCACGCGCCTCGTTCGCGGGCTGCCCGTCGAGGTGGAATGGCGCACCGGTCAGTTCGGGATGCTGGCCGCCACCGCTGGGTTCTCACCGGAGAGCGATCCCTGGCTGGACGGTCTGCTCGTCACACTCGATGAGAACCGACGTCTCATCGCCGAGCTGTTTGCCGAGCACCTCCCCGCAGCCCGCTACCGGATGCCGGATGCCGGGTACCTCGCGTGGATCGACCTCACCGATCTCGGCTGGGGCACGAACCCGTCCAGGCGCATCCTTCGCGAAGCCAAGGTCGCCCTGCACTTCGGGCCGGCATTCGGCGCGGAGGGCGCAGGGCACGTCCGCCTGAACTTCGGCACGAGTCCCGAGATCATCACCGAGGCGATCACCCGCATCGCCGCGCTGCCGCCCCTCGAGACGCGCGACGCATGAGCGTTCAGGCGATCCCGTCGATCTGGGATCGGGAGCGCATCTGGGTGACGATCGGCGCCGTCGCGCTGATCTTCCTCGCGGCGATCGAGTCGCTGGCCGTAACCACCGTCATGCCGGTCGTCAGCGCTGCGCTGAACGGTCAGGCGCTCTACGCCGTCGCCTTCGCCGGAACCCTGGCTACCAGCGTCATCGGCATGGTCGCGTGCGGGGCGTGGTCGGACGCACGAGGGCCGCGTGGTCCGCTGTACGTCGCCGTGTCACTGTTCATCGCAGGTCTCCTGATCTCGGGCTTCGCGTTCACGATGGAGCAGTTCCTCGTCGGCCGGCTCGTACAGGGGCTCGGCGCCGGTGGCGAGACCGTCGCGCTGTACGTCGTCGTCGCCCGGCTGTACCCGCCGCAACTGCACGGACGCATCTTCGCGGCGTTCGCGGCAGCGTGGGTGGTTCCGGCGATGATCGGGCCGTTCCTGGCCGGCGCCGTCGCCGAGTTCCTCGACTGGCGGTGGGCGTTCCTCGGTGTGGCCGTCCTGACTGCGATCGCGTTCCTGATGATCGCCCTGCGGCTGAGGGCGCTCGACCTGGGCGGCGGAGATCCGTCAGGCGTCGTCGGGCTCACCAAGCGGCTGCTGCTGGCGGTCGTCGTCGCTGTCGCCGCGGTGGTCGTCGGGATCTCGGCCAAGGCGGCCCCCGAGGTCGGCTGGCCGATCGCCGTCGTCGCACTGGTGGCCATCGGGGTCGCGGTCACGCCGCTGCTGCCGAAGGGCGCGCTGCGCGCGGTTCGAGGTCTGCCGAGCGTCGTTCTCATGCGCGGTCTGGTCGCCGGCGCGTTCTTCGCCGCTGAGGCGTACATCCCGTACCTGCTCATCGCCGAGTTCGGCTTCACCTCGACCTGGGCCGGTATCGCCCTGATGCTCGCCGCCTTCGCGTGGGCCGGCGGTTCGGCGCTCCAGGGGCGGTACGGGGAGCTGCTGGGAAACCGGCGCATCGCGCTGATCAGTCTCGGACTCATCCTGATCGCGGTCGTCAGCGTTCTCTTCACCGCGCTGACCGCGGCGAGCCCCGCGATCGTCGTGATCGGCTGGGGCTTCGCCGGCGGCGGCATGGGGCTGCTCTACCCGAGGCTGACCGTGCTGACCCTGGCGTACTCCGCACCGGGCAACGCCGGGTTCAATTCGTCTGCCCTGTCCATCTCCGACGCGACGGGCTCTGCGGTGGCGGTCGCGCTGGCGGGGCTCGGCGTCGCGACGCTGGGCGGCGGCGCGGACGCGTTCCCGCTTGTCTTCGCGTTCTCGATCGCGGTACTGCTGTTCGCCATGCTGCCAGGACTGCGGCTCGGCCACGGCGCCGAGCCGGCCTGAACGGCGCGCGCTCCAACCGAGCCCGCCGCGATTCGGCCCATGCGATCCGCGACGCCGTCTCCCGTGGAGTGCGTGAGGCGAAGGGCCGCCAGCATCAGCCCGACGGCGATCACGGCCGTGAGAGGCGTGGTTCCGAGGACGAGAAGGCCGGCGATGGCCGCGATGCCGACTGCGGCGGATGCCGCCAGGCGTGCGCTCGACCCGGTGTGATGGGGAGCCGTGCGCGATTCGACCCGCGCGAGTGCGATGGCGACGCCCGCGGTCAGGATGAAGACCACAGCCAGCCACAGCGGGCGCGTCATCCACCATCCGAGGCTGCTGGGCTGAGGGAGGGCGAGTCCGGTGACGATCGAGAGCACGGCGGATCCGCCTGCCATGGCGAGCAGGACCGGCATGTGCCAGAGGTAGATCGTCATCGCGCGCGGCGTGATGAAGGTGCGCAGGACGGTTCCGACGGGTGTGACGCTCCACGTGTTCAGGCGGTCTCGCATGAGCGACATCAGCATGGTGTGCGCAGCCCCTACGAGCAGCAGCGCGGTCGTCGGAGGGTTGATGTTCTCGATCAGATCGGTGGAGTGGATGCCGGCCGCGAAACTGAGCAGCAGCCCTCCGACGGCGGCGACACCGATGACCGCCCGCGTTCGGCGGCTGAGGGACGCGATCCGGCCGTCTGCGAGGAAGAAGCCGAGCTGCTGGAGGGCCAGCCACACGAAGGCGAGGTTGAGGATGCCGAACACGGCGTCGCCGCTCGTGATGCGCGCCGCATCCACGATCACGGCAGCGGCGACGAGCAGTCCGATCGTCCGCCACGGCGCGCGCTCGTGCGCTCGTGCGAGCGCCGGCAGCAGAACCTGGCAGAGCAGGAACACGGCGAGGAACCACAGCGGCTGTCCGAACCGGTAGCCGGCGATGCCGACCAGATCGTCGGGAACGCCCGAGATCAGCAGGGCGGTGAGCGCCGCGCCGACGATGGCGACCGTGAACACGGCGGGCAGCAGCAGCCGGTGGATGCGTGCGGACGCGAATGACGCGCCCGTTCCGCCGCGCCGCCGGCTTCGCGCGAACGACGTGTACCCGGCGAAGCCGCCGATGACGAAGAACAGCGGCATCACCTGCAGCACCCAGCTGAGCGGCGCGATCCACACCGACCCCTCGCTCGCGTTGACGAACAGGGGACCGGCGTCCGTGACGGTGACGCCGACCATGAGGGAGTGGATCACGACGACGCCGAGCACGCAGAGCGCGCGCACCAGATCGATGCCGGTATCGCGCACGGTCCGTGCCTCGTGCGGGGGTGTGACTCGCAGGTCCGCGATGGCCATGTTCTCCTCCTCGGTGGGTGTTCGAGGAGGTTATGGACGCGGTGCGGCGCGTCGCATCAACCCAGGGTGTCGACGTGGCCCCTACCTGGGTACGGTCAGGCGGGTCTCCTGTCAGACGGGATTCACGAGCCCTGTGTCGTAGGCGAAGATCACGGCCTGCACGCGGTCGCGGGCTCCGACCTTCGCGAGGATCTTGCCGACGTGCGTCTTGACGGTCTGCTCGGCGATGAACAGCGCGCCGGCGATCTCACTGTTCGATCGGCCCTGTCCGATGAGCACGAGTACCTCGCGTTCCCGCTCGGTGAGGTCGGCGAGCAGATGCGCGGATGCCGTGGTGCGCGGCTTCTGGGACGCGAACTGCGCGATCATCCGCCGGGTGACGCTCGGCGCGAGCAGTGCATCGCCCTCGGCGATCACGCGCACGGCATGCACGAGTTCGTCCGGCAGAGCGTCCTTCAGGAGGAATCCGCTGGCTCCGGCCCGCAGCGCGTCGTAGACGTAATCGTCGATGTCGAAGGTGGTGAGCATGAGGATGCGCGGCACCTTCGCGGCCGGATACGAGGGGCCGAGAATCCGCCGAGTGGCCTCGATGCCGTCCAGCTGCGGCATCCGCACATCCATGAGGATCACATCGGGATCGAGCCGCGCAGCGAGCGAGACGGCTTCCAGACCGTCCGCTGCCTGGCCGGTGACGATGATGCCCTCGTGGGCATCCAGGAGCGCGGCGAAGCCGGCGCGAACCATCGCCTGGTCATCGGCGATGAGGACTTCGATCGTCACTGGGGTCCTTCCGCTGCGGTGATCGGATGCCGCGGCATCCGCGCGATGACCGTCCAGAAGCCGTCGGCATCCGGTCCTGTCGTCACGCTTCCACCCAGCAGTGTCGCCCGCTCGTTCATGCCCCGCAGCCCGTGCCCGCCAGGGACGCCGGTGCCCTCCGGGTCGTAGCCGTTGCGGATCACAAGTTGAACGTCGGCGTCATCCGCCGTCAACGATACCGAGATCGGCGCCCCGGGTGCGTGGCGCACGGCATTGCTGAGCGCCTCCTGCGTGATCCGGTACACCGCCAGTTGCGTCGCGGTGGAGACGTCATCGCTGACGGCCTGACTGAGCGAGACGGCGGCACCAGCGCGCCGGGTGGTCTCCACCAGGGCGGGGACGTCGTCGATGCCGCGCTGCGGCGCGAGCTCGGCGCTCTGGTCCTCGGTGCGCAGAACGCCCAGGACGCGGCGCATCTCGGTGAGGGCGCCCCTCGCCGACGCTGCGATGTCGTCGAACTCCGCGGCCGCCGGCTCCGGCAGATCGGGAACGCGATACCGTGCGGTCGACGCCTGGACCTGGATGAGCGACATGCTGTGCGCGACGACATCGTGCAGCTCGCGGGCGATGCGCGTGCGCTCCTCCACGAGCTCGCGCTTGGCCTGCTCCTGAGCGGTGTGGGCGCGTTCTCGCGTGAGCTCCTCGCCGAGCCGGAGGCGGCCGGCGAACAGCACGGCGACGAGGTACAGCCCACCGACGACCGAGCTCGTCACGATGAGGGAGTTGCCGCTGGGAACGGACGGCAGCATGATCGCGGCAGTGATGCCGGCAACGCTCCCCAGGGCGAACTGGATGAGACCGGGGCGCCATCCGTGCCGGAAGGTGACCGCTGACACCTGGACGGCGAAGGCGATCAGCATCGGGACGGACCACGGCCACGGCGCGCCGGCCGCGGCATCGCGCGAGATCATCAGCGGGATGAGCACCGCGGATGCCGTGAAGAGGATGATCGCGAGGTTCGGGTACCGCACGGACACCAGGGGAGCCCCCAGCGCGGCGAGCGCGAGGGCCATCGTTACGGCGACGGGGGATCCGTACGCTGCCGCGTGCAGCGGCACGAGCACGGAGTACAGCACGACCGCGATGGTCGCGAGGATCACCACGAGAGCGGAGGTGCGATCGCGCGGCCAGAGCTTCAGGCGCCGGGACGGCTTCTTCTGCCGTTCCTTCTTCGCTCGCATGGGAGTCATCTTGCCACCTCGACGCGATCGGCCTCGCGCACCTCGCTTCCGGCGACGGTGGCCTCGGCCGCCGTGATTCGGGCACGGCGCCGTCGTCGGATCGCGGTCGCCCGATCGATGATCAGACCGAGGATCAGTGCGACGGCGATGCCGCACACGGCGCTCAGCAGCGGCTGATCTTCGAGCCAGCGCCCGGCGAGCATGCCGATGCCTGCGCTGTACGCGGACCAGGTCACGGCCGCGACCGCACTGAGCGGCAGGAAGCGGCGCCACGGGTACCCGAGTGCGCCGGCGGACATGTTCACGGCGACCCGGCCGACGGGGATGTAGCGCGCGCCGAGGATGAGCCCTGCGCCGCTGCGGGTCAGCGCCCGCCGGGCGAGATCGAAGGCGGCGGCGATGCGGGGACGCCGCATCCACGCGAATCGTGTCGTGCCGACGGAGCGACCGATCGCATATGCGATGTTGTCGCCGATCATCGCGCCGATCGCGGCCACTGCGCACAGCAGCACGATGTTCGTGCTTCCCGTCGAGACCGCTACGGCGGCTGCGGCGACCAGCACGGCCTCGCTCGGGATCGGCGGGAAGAAGCCGTCGATGACGGCGGTCGCGAACATGACGAGATACAGCCAGGGGGAGGCTGCGGCCTGAAGGATGAGCTCGTTGATGACGTCCACGAGGAGAACCTACGTATCGGGTGGATGCCGACACATCACTCTCAGGTATCGACTGCGTCATACTCCAGAGTGGTCTTCGCGATGTCGTGCATGCGTCTCGCACCGTCTTCGCATCAGTTGGCGACCTATACTGGGAGGCTGGTCCGGTGTCCTCGTGAACCGTGACTGCCTCCCCCTCCTTATGAATGGACGTCTGCTGTGCTTGCCGTGCACGACCTTGAGATCCGCGTGGGCGCACGCCTCCTGATGGAGAACGTGTCGTTCCGCGTCGCCGACGGCGACAAGATCGGCCTGGTCGGACGCAACGGCGCCGGCAAGACCACGCTCACCAAGGTGCTCGCCGGTGACGTGCTGCCCTCCGGTGGCAAGGTGACGAAGTCGGGCGAGCTCGGGTACCTGCCTCAGGACCCGCGTTCCGGTGACCCCGAGATGCTCGCGCGCACACGGATCCTGGATGCCCGCGGTCTCGGTTCGATCCAGCTCGGGATGTCGAAGGCCGCCGAGGACATGGCATCCACCGATAGCGCGGTCGCCGAGAAGGCGATGCGCAAGTTCGCGAACTTCACCGAGCGCTTCGAATCCCTCGGTGGCTACGCAGCCGAAGCGGAGGCGGCATCGATCGCCAACAACCTGTCGCTGCCCGACCGGATCCTCGACCAGCCGCTGAAGACCCTCTCCGGTGGTCAGCGCCGCCGCATCGAGCTCGCGCGCATCCTGTTCTCCGACGCGCAGACGATGATCCTCGACGAGCCGACCAACCACCTCGACGCCGACAGCGTCGTGTGGCTGCGCGAGTTCCTGAAGAACTACAAGGGCGGGCTGATCGTGATCAGCCACGACGTCGAGCTCGTCGGCGAGACCGTGAACCGGGTGTTCTACCTGGACGCGAACCGCCAGAACATCGACATCTACAACATGAACTGGAAGAACTACCTGCGTCAGCGGGTGGCCGACGAGGAGCGCCGCAAGAAGGAGCGCGCCAACGCCGAGAAGAAGGCGACCTCGCTGCAGCAGCAGGCCGCCCGGTTCGGGGCGAAGGCGTCGAAGGCCGCGGCCGCGCACCAGATGGTCGCCCGCGCCGAGAAGCTGCTCGCCGGCCTCGACGACGTGCGCGAGGTCGATCGCGTCGCGAAGCTCCGGTTCCCGAAGCCCGCCGCATGCGGCAAGACCCCGCTGATGGCTTCTGGTCTGTCGAAGTCCTACGGGTCGCTCGAGATCTTCACCGACGTGGATCTCGCGATCGACCGCGGTTCGAAGGTCGTCGTCCTCGGACTCAACGGTGCGGGAAAGACGACGCTGCTGCGCATGCTCGCCGGCGTCGACCAGCCCGACACGGGGCAGCTCGAGCCCGGTCACGGGCTGAAGGTCGGCTACTACGCGCAGGAGCACGAGAACCTCGACGTGGATCGCTCGGTGCTGCAGAACATGGTCTCCGCTGCCCCGCACATCACCGAGACCGAGGCGCGCCGTGTGCTCGGCTCGTTCCTGTTCACCGGCGACGACGTGCTGAAGCCCGCAGGAGTGCTCTCCGGTGGCGAGAAGACCCGCCTCTCGCTCGCGACGCTGGTCGTGTCGTCCGCGAACCTGCTTCTGCTCGACGAGCCGACGAACAACCTCGACCCCGCGTCGCGCGAGGAGATCCTCGATGCGCTCGCGCATTACGAGGGCGCTGTGGTGCTCGTCTCGCACGACCCGGGCGCCGTGCAGTCGCTGAACCCCGAGCGCGTCCTCATCCTGCCGGACGGCGTCGAGGACATCTGGAGCCAGGAGTACCAGGACCTCATCGAGCTCGCGTAGCCGCCGCCCTCGCACTTGCCGGCGAGAAATCACTTCCAGCTCGAGACAGCACATCCCAGATGGTGTCTCGCGGCGCAGATGGTTTCTCATGCGCGGTAGCGTCGAGGTATGGCGGATCATCAGCAATTGGCGAAGTCGTTCGAAGGCATCGGCGAGGAGTACGACCGGTATCGGCCGGGATTCCCGGATGCTGCGGCGGACGCGATCCTGCCGGAGCGGGTGGGCGCCGTGCTCGACCTCGGTGCGGGGACGGGCAAGTTCACCGAGCTGCTCGTGTCGCGCGCCGACCGGGTTGCGGCGGTCGAGCCCTCCGTCGCGATGCTCGACGTGCTGCGGGCCAAGCTCCCTGGTGTGGAAGCGCTCGCGGGCGGTGCCGAGAGCATCCCTCTGCCGGACGGGTCGATGGACGCCGTCACTGTCGCGCAGGCGTTCCACTGGTTCGATCGGGATGCTGCGTGCGCCGAGATCCGGCGCGTCCTCGTGCCCGGCGGAGTGCTGGGGCTGCTCTGGAACCACTCCGATCCGACATGCGCATGGGACCGCGCCTGCCATCGGGTCGCGCACCCCGCGGTGAGCGACGACGCCGATGCGACGACGTCAGCCGCGGCGGATGAGCTGCCTGGATTCGTGTTCGACCACCGCTCCGAGATCGCGTGGTCGGAACGAATCGCGCGGGGCGACTACGTCCGCCGGTGGCTCACGGTCAGCAGTTTCCTCGCGGCGGACGAAGCGACCAGGTCGAGCATGGTCACCGAGCTCGACCGCATCCTCGACGCCGACCCGGAGACGGCAGGACGTGACGAGTTCGTGCTGCCGATCGTGACGGACGTGTTCGTCTACAGGGCGGACGCCGCGTGAGGATCTGGTCGGTGCATCCGCGCCACCTCGACCGCCAGGCGCTCATCGCGTGCTGGCGTGAGACGCTGCTCGCGCAGAAGGTCCTCTGCGGCGAGACCAGGGGATACACGCGGCATCCGCAGATCGAGCGCTTCCAGGCGCAGCAGGACCCGGTGGCCTCGGTCGGTGCGTACCTCGAGGGTCTCGCCCTCGAGGCTGACGCCCGCGCCTACCGCTTCGACCGCAGCCGTATCCGCGTGGGGGAGGCGCGCGTGCAGCGGATCGACGTCACGGAAGGACAGCTCGTCCTGGAATGGAACCACCTGAGGACGAAGCTCGGCGTCCGCAGCCCCGACGTGCTCGCCCGCTGGCAGGGTGTCGCAACGCCCGATGCGCACCCGCTGTTCCACGTCATCGCCGGCCCGCCGGCGTCGTGGGAGCGCGCCGCTACTTGACGCCGAGGAAGCTGCGGTCCGTCAGGACGATGGGCCCCTCCTCGGTGATCGCGACCGTGTGCTCGGAGTGCGCGCCGCGCGAGCCGTCGGCGCTGCGGAGCGTCCAGCCGTCTTCATCGGTGCGCAGCTCGTCGGTCGTCGCGAGGAACCACGGCTCGAGCGCGAGCACGAGGCCGGCACGCAGCGGGAAGCCCCGACCGGGGCGGCCGTCGTTCGCGACGTGCGGGTCGCCGTGCATGGTGCGACCGACCCCGTGACCGCCGAAGTCGGTGTTGATCTCGTAGCCCTCGCCGTGCGCGATCGCGGCGATCGCGGCGGAGATGTCGCCGATGCGGTTGCCGACCGTGGCGGCCGCGATCGCGGCATCCAGGGCGCGCTCGGTCGTGTCGATGAGGCGCAGATCCTCATCGCGGGGGGAGCCGACGACGAACGAGACGGCGGAGTCGGCGACCCAGCCGTCGACCGCAACGGCGAAGTCCAGTGAGACGAGGTCGCCGTCGCGCAGCGTGTAGTCGTGGGGGAGCCCGTGCAGCACGGCATCGTTGATCGACGTGCAGATGACTTTGCCGAACGGGCCGTTGCCGAACGAGGGGGCGTAGTCGATGTAGCAGGACTCGGCCCCGGCCCTGCGGATCAGATCGTGCGCCTTGCGGTCGATCGTGAGCAGGTTGGTGCCGACCTTCGTCTCGTCGCGCAGCGTCGCCAGGGTCTCGGCGACGAAACGTCCCGCGGCTTTCATCTCTTCGATCTCGGCCGGGGTGCGCAGTTCGATCATGGTGTTCCTCTCGTCGCTTCCATTCTCGCCGATGATCGCGGTGCACCGCTCACAGCGAACACGCGACCTCTGCCGTGGTCCCACGCATACGATCGAGGCATGTGGTTGCGACGAGCCTTCTATCGCTGGATGTTCCCGGCCGTCGTCGTGCTGCCGCTGTGGCTCCTGGTCGGCTGGGGCATCTTCAACGCCGGCGGCTGGGCGTTCCTGTGGGTGCTCTTCATAGCCATCCCCTCGGTGTTCATCGGGCAGCTCGTCCTCACGCTGCTGCAGCGTGCGCGGCCGTCGGCCCGCGAGACGCGCGCGGCGTCGTGGTGGGACGTCCTCGGCTTCGGCGTCTGGCACCTGCTCACGATCGCGGTCGGATGCTACCCGCAGACCTGGTTCCCGCTGCTGCTGACCGGTGCGATCGTCGTCGCTCTGGCGCTCGTCTGGCTGATGCTGCGGCAGTTGTGGGGCGAGGCGACGACAGCGGGCGGCGTCCGCTTCCCGTCCGCTGTGACGCCGGACGCCACCACGAGCGCTCCCCGCGCTGCGCCGGTGGACGGCGATGTATTCATCATCCGGGAGAAGCCGGCCTCCGAGCGCTGAGGCTTCGTCCGCTCACGCGTTTTGGCCGGATGCTGCATCCGTGGCAGAATAGTTCTTTGTGCCGTGACCGACTCTGCCTCAGGGGAGTCCGCGTGCGCTTCATGCGCCGTTCAGCACACATACCTACGTATTCCTTTAATCCCATGCATCCGACCTGTGGCGAGTGCAGAGAGAGACGATCATGCAGATCCTGGACGCCGTCGACGCGGCTTCGCTCCGTTCCGACATTCCCGACTTCCGTCCCGGCGACACCGTCAAGGTGCACGTCAACATCACTGAGGGCAGCCGCTCCCGTATCCAGGTCTTCCAGGGCGTCGTGCTCGGTCGCCAGGGCGACGGCGTGCGCGAGACCTTCACGGTCCGCAAGATCAGCTTCCAGGTGGGCGTCGAGCGTACCTTCCCGGTGCACTCCCCGGTGATCGACCACATCGAGGTCGTCACTCGCGGTGACGTGCGTCGCGCGAAGCTCTACTACCTCCGCAACCTGCGCGGCAAGAAGGCGAAGATCAAGGAGAAGCGCGACAACTGATCGCGTTTTCCTCAAAGCACCCCGGGACACAGCGTCCCGGGGTGCTTTGTTTCATCCGGAGTGTGCGAACCTTGATGGTGCCGTCGGCGTGCGGTGCGAACACCCTGTGAAGGAATGCGATGACGACTGAATCCGCCTCGGACACCCCGCACAAGCCGCGGCGAGGATTCTGGGTCTTCCTTCGCGACGTCCTCGTGATCATCGTGATCGCGGCGCTCGTCTCCTTCCTGGTCAAGAGCTTCGTGGTCCGCTCGTTCTACATCCCGTCGGCGTCGATGGAGAAGACACTGCTGGTGAACGACCGCATCCTCGTGGATGAGCTGACGCCCCGCTGGACGGGCTACGAGCGCGGCGACGTCGTCGTCTTCGCGGATCCGGGAGGCTGGCTTCCGATCAAGCCTCAGGCGCCGCGGGGTCCCGTGGTGCTCGAGTGGGTCGACAGTCTGCTCACCCTCATCGGCCTGTCCTCGTCCGACAGCGAGGACCACCTCGTGAAGAGGCTCATCGGCCTCCCCGGTGACCACGTCGTCTGCTGCAACTCGCTCGGACAGATCACGATCAACGGCGCGCCCATCGACGAGCTGTCGTACCTGAACCTTCCAGAGGGCGACACCGAGGCGTCCAATGAGCCATTCGACGTCACGGTTCCGGATGAGTCGATCTGGGTGCTCGGCGACAACCGCGACCGCTCGCAGGACGCCCGTGCGCATCAGGATCTCCCGAGCGGAGGTTTCGTACCGCTCGACAACGTGGTGGGCAAAGCGTTCCTGACCACGTGGCCACTCGCTCGGATCGGCACGATCGACGGGCATCACAAGATCTTCAACGGCATCCCGGATCCGGAATGACCGTCATCGCCCCCAAACTCACCCTGGAGCGCAAGCTCCTCGCCGAGTACGACCTGATCATCTCGCTCGACGAGGTGGGACGCGGAGCCCTCGCCGGCCCGGTGGCCGTCGGCGCAGCCGTGATGGATGCCGCCGGAGCACGCCGACGCGTTCCGGAAGGTCTGCGCGATTCGAAGCTCGTGACCGAGAAGCGTCGGCCTGACGTGGCCGCCCGCGCAGCCGCGTGGGTGCAGGCATCAGCCGTCGGCTGGGCGAGCGCGACGGAGATCGACGAGGTCGGCATCATGCGGGCGCTGGGGCTCGCGGCATCCCGTGCGATCGACGCGGTCGTGGCGCAGGGCGCGACGCTCGACGGGGCTCTCGTGATCCTCGACGGCAATCACGACTACGTCTCGCGCGTGCACGCCGCCCCACTGCACGTGCGCTCGGTCATCAAGGGCGACCGCGACTGCGCTTCTGTCTCGGCGGCATCCGTGATCGCGAAGGTCGAGCGGGACACGTACATGGGCGCACTCCACGGCGATCACCCGGCGTACCAGTGGGACCGGAACAAGGGATACGCGAGCCTGGAGCACCGCGCGGCGATCCGTGAGACCGGGCTGTCGCCGTTCCACCGCGCGTCCTGGGCGATCGCGGACGCCCCGACTCTCTTCTGAACTCTCGGTCGCGTGTCTCGTCCTAGGATGGACTCATCATGGATGAAGAGGCATTCGACGACTACGACCGCGAACTCGAGCTCGCGCTGTTCCGCGAGTACCGCGATGTCGTCGGGCAGTTCCAGTACGTCGTCGAGACGGAACGCCGGTTCTACCTCGCCAATGAGGTGAACGTCGTCCGCCGCGACACCGAGCACGACTTCTACTTCGAGATCTCGATGGCCGACGTGTGGGTCTGGGACATCTACCGGGCCGATCGATTCGTCAAGGCCGTGCGGGTGCTGACGTTCAAGGATGTCAACGTCGAAGAGCTCCAGCGCCGTGAGTTCGAGCTGCCGGAGGAGCTGTCGCTCGACGGCAAGTGACTTCTGCGCACATTCGGGCTGAGTCCGAATGTTGTGCACAGGCCGTGGGTCTGCGGGGTCTGGGCGTCTTCCGCTGAGCGCAAGCTGTCGTCATGGCAGCGAAGGATGAACTCGGACGAGCCGGCGAAGACCGCGCCGCGAAGCACCTGAGCACGCGCGGGTATCGGATTCTGGACCGCAACTGGCGGTGCACGCAGGGCGAGATCGACATCGTCGCCGAGCGTGACGGCACGATCTGCATCGTCGAGGTGAAGACGAGACGCTCCGTGGCGTTCGGGCACCCGTTCGAAGCGGTGGACGATCGCAAGCGAGAACGCCTGTGGCGGCTCGCGTACGCGTGGTGCAGGGCGCACACGGAGCTGGCATCGAACCGGATGCTGCGCCTCGAGGTGATCGGCATAATCGGCGTCGATCCGGCCCTGGGGCAGCTCGAGCACCTGGTGGACCTGCGATGAAGACCGCGCGCACCTGGGCCGTCGCCCTGACCGGCGTCGACGGTCACCTGGTCGAGATCGAGGCGGACGTGTCGAATCAGACACCCGGCTTCAAGATCGTCGGCCTTCCTGACAAGGCTCTCGGTGAGGCGGCGCAGCGCGTGCACAACGCCGTGACGAACGCGGAGCTCGCGCTGACCCGACGTCGTCTCACCGTGAACCTGTCACCGGCGAGCCTGCCGAAGCACGGCAGTGGTTTCGACCTGGGGATCGCCATCTCGGCGGTCGCCACAGGGGGAGTGCTGGATGCCGCCTCCATCGCCCGCACCGTTCACATCGGCGAACTCGGGCTCGACGGGCGGGTGCGACCCGTGCCCGGCGTGCTCCCCGCCGTGTTCGCCGCGGCCCGAGCCGGATTCGATCGCGTGATCGTGCCGTTCGCCAATGAGGCAGAGGCGCGACTCGTGCCGGGGATGCAGGTGCGCGCAGCCACCACGCTCGCCGAGGTGGCGATGTGGCACGGCGCCGACATCTCCGTCGCCGAAGTCGAGCCGGTCGCAGGCGAGGCGCAGGCGCCTGCCGCTGCAGAACCGCTCGACCTCGCGGATGTCGTCGGTCAGGAGGAGGCGGTGCAGGCTCTGATCGCGGCCGCTGCCGGCGGCCACCACATGCTCATGAGCGGTCCGCCCGGTGCAGGCAAGACGATGCTCGCTCGGCGGTTGCCGGGGATTCTGCCGCCGCTGTCGGAAGAAGAGGCCCTCGAGGTCGCCGCCGTGCGGTCGCTGTCGGGTGCGGCAGTGAACATCCTCGACGATGTCCCACCGCTGGAGGCTCCGCATCACAGCGCCTCGGTGGCCGCATTGGTCGGCGGGGGTTCTCGAGCGGCGCGGCCGGGTGCGATCGTACGCGCACACCGCGGCATCCTGTTCCTGGACGAGGCGGCGGAGTTCACACGAGTCGCGCTGGACGCACTCCGCCAACCCCTCGAATCCGGGTCCATCGAGATCGACAGAGCGGGCTTCCACGTGCGATTCCCCGCACGATTCCAGCTCGTCCTCGCGACCAACCCGTGCCCGTGCGGCAACTACGGCGTCCGTGGGGCCGAATGCATCTGTCCGCCCATCGCCATCCGGAGGTACGCGTCTCGCCTCTCCGGACCGCTGCGCGACCGCATAGACATCGACCTCCAGGTCGCCAGGGTCGCGGCGTCGCGCGCGACGTCGGGGGAACGCGTCGGCATCGCGAGCGAGGCAGCCGCGGCTCAGGTCGCGACCGCTCGAGCGCGTGCTGCGCACCGTTTGGCCGAGACTCCATGGTCGCTCAACGCGGAGGTCGCCGGTGCCTGGCTGCGACAGGGGGACCGGCGGCTGCCGCCGGGCGTGCGAGCACCGCTCGATCGAGCGCTCGAACGCGGACAGCTCACACTGCGCGGCTACGACCGCGTGCTGCGCCTGGCGTGGACGATGGCCGACCTGGCGGACGTCGACGCGCCCGGCGCCGATGAACTCGGTCGCGCGCTGTTCCTGAAGAGAGGGCTGATCGCATGATCGATGCACTGCTGAACGACCGCGAGATCCGCAGAGCCGCTGAGGCCGCACGTCCGGACGATGATCCATCGGAGACGCTCGCTCGTGTCGGGTGGAGCGTGCTGATCGAACCGGGCGACGGCGTCGCCGGCGCGCTGGTCGCCGAACTCGGCGCGCTCGAGGCGCTGAAGTTCGCCCTGGCGGGGGAGACGTTCGGTCTCGCAGAGAAGGCCATCCAGGAAGGGAGGAGACGGTGGGTGCCGAGAGCGCAGCCGCGCGCCGTCCGCGACGCACTGCGCGGGGCGGCAGAGGTCGATGCACGGCTCCTGCTTCCCGGTGACCCGGACTGGCCGACGGCGCTCGACGACCTGGGCAGCCACGCGCCGACTCTGCTGTGGGTCAGAGGAGACCCGTCGCACCTGGTGGCACCCCACCGAGTCTCGATCGTCGGCGCGCGAGCCGCGACGGCGTACGGCGAGTCGATCGCGGCCGAACTCGCCGGTGATCTCGCAGCGACAGGAGCCGTCATCGTCTCGGGCGGAGCGTACGGGATCGACGGCGCCGCGCACAGGGCCGCGCTCGGAGCCGGCGGTACCACCGTCGCCTTCCTCGCCGGTGGCGTCGATCGCGCGTACCCGGTCGGTCACCAGCAGCTGTTCGATCGCGTGATGGCCTCGGGCGCCTTGGTGAGCGAACTGCCGTGCGGCGCTGCGCCGACAAAGTTCCGCTTCCTCGGGCGCAACAGATTGATAGCGGCCCTCGGCGCGGCCACGGTCGTGGTCGAAGCGGGCTGGCGCAGCGGCTCGCTCAACACCGCTGGGCACGCGTCGACGCTCGCACGTCCGCTCGGCGCGGTGCCGGGGCCCGTGACCTCCGCGGCATCCGCTGGATGCCATCGACTGATGCGCGAGTACGACGCTCAGTGCGTGACGAACGCCGCAGAGGTCCGTGAGCTGATGGGCGCTGAAGTCGCGCAGGAGGTCTTCGAGGCGAGACCTGATTCGGACCACACCCGTCTGTTGGACGTCATGAGCGCGCGCACCCCGCGGACCCCGACGGAACTCGCCGCTCTCGCCGGTGTGTCGGTCGAACGGGCCAGGTCGGTGCTCGGAATCCTGGGGCTGGAAGGAAAGGTGGAACAGCTCCCGACTGGATGGGCGAGAATGTCAGCGAAGTCGCGGAACGGTGGGCGCTGAGCGCGATCGCGCGACTCCCGGTCTCTGGTCGAACCGGCGCTGCGGGCGGGGAGTCGATGAGCAGACTGACCGGTCATGGCGAGGCATCCGGGATGGGCGCGCGAAACGGGACATTCTGGATGCATGGAACTCGGGCTCGCGACTGAGGCGTTCGCCACGCATCTGGAGCAGGTGCGTCGCCTGTCTCCAGCGACCGTGCGGGCATACAGATCCGACCTGCGTGACCTGGCTGCATCCGCCGGCGACGCGGCGCTGAGCGAGGTCGACCTCGAGATGCTGCGCGAGTGGCTGTGGCGCGCGACGCAGCGCGGCGACGCCCGATCGACCCTTGCACGCCGCGCGGCCGCTGCCCGGTCCTTCTTCGCATGGGCGAAGGACGAAGAACTCATCAGTGCGGACCCCGCGCTCCGGCTGATCGCCCCCAAGCGCGGACGCACGCTTCCCGCAGTGGCATCCAAGGAGGGCATGCGCGATCTGCTCGACGCGCGCGCACACCTCGCGGCGCAGGGCGACCCGGAGGATCTGCGCGATCATGCGATCCTCGAGCTGCTGTACGGCTCCGGCATGCGCGTCTCGGAACTCTGCGGCCTCGACATCGACGACCTCGATCAGGAGCGGGCGACCGCCCGAGTGCTCGGCAAGGGATCGAAGGAGCGCGTCGTGCCCTTCGGGCGCCCCGCACACGACGCGATCGCCGCGTACATCACTCGTGGCCGCCCTGCACTGGCTGCCCGCGCGGCTTCGGGCTCCCCTGCGGTCTTCCTCGGGGCCAGGGGAGGGCGCATCGGTCCTCGTGCGATCTACACGCTGGTCGCAGCGGCGCTCGGCCCGATCATCGGAGCAGATGCGGTCGGCCCCCACGCGCTCCGCCATTCGGCCGCGACGCACCTGCTGGACGGCGGCGCCGATCTGCGCGCAGTGCAGGAGATCCTCGGCCACGCGAGTCTCGGGACGACCCAGATCTACACTCACGTCTCGGCGGAGCGGCTCACCGCGACCTACCGACTGGCGCATCCGCGAGCCTGAAGTCAGCGCGAGACGGACTCGCAGCACGGCAGCAGGACGGCCCGGGGGATGCCGCCGAACATCAGCATCGGGTTGATGTAGATGCCGTTGAGGCGCAGTCCGACGTGCAATGTGCCCGCGGCGGCGTGGCCGCCGGCGGCGACCGTCCCGATCTCATCGCCCGCGTGCACCGGCGCACCGGGGCTCAGATCGGACTCGAGCGGCTCGAACGTCGTCACGTATCCGCCGCCGTGATCGATCGTCAGCAGCGGCCGGTCCACCACCACCCCGCGGAACGCGACGACGCCGTCGGCAGGAGCGATCACGGCGGCGCCCGGATCCGCTGCGATGTCGACACCGCGGTGCCCTGCGCCGTACTCGTGCTCCGGCGCGCGGAACGGCTCCATGACCTCCCGTGCACCCGCCACCGGCCATTGCCATGCCGGATCCGGCGACGGAGGAGCCGCCGCAGCCGACCGAATCACGAGAAGTGCAGCCAGCACGCCGATGCAGGCGACAGCGGACGCTCTGCACATGATCCGGTTCGTGGACGGCATCCGACCATGCTCTGCTCTTCAGCGCCGGCGTGATCTCGCGCATCGCGCGAATGGTGGATGACCAGGCCGATCCCGCGTCGGTGCAGACGCAGTGGAGGGGGCCAGATCCTGTACACTTGAGGTCGCACCTCGATTCTCGGGGTGACTACGCGTGCCCAAAGCGATCGACGTCAGCACTGACGGACGTCGCGGCATCCACTCCCACAGGTCCTGCTCGCAAGAGCGGGTGGGGGTGAGCCGGGCACCAGGACTGCCGGTCATCCGATCGGCGAAACAACCTCAAGGGCGCGACAGCGCCAGAAACAGGAGACGACCATGGCTGTGGTCACCATCCGCCAGCTGCTCGACAGCGGCGTGCACTTCGGACACCAGACCCGTCGGTGGAACCCGAAGGTCAAGCGCTTCATCCTCACCGAGCGCAGCGGCATCCACATCATCGACCTCCAGCAGTCGCTGGGCTACATCGACTCGGCCTACGACTTCGTCAAGGAGACCGTCGCCCGCGGCGGCACGATCCTCTTCGTCGGCACCAAGAAGCAGGCGCAGGAGATCCTCGCGGAGCAGGCGACCCGCGTCGGCCAGCCCTACGTGAACCAGCGCTGGCTCGGCGGCCTCCTCACCAACTTCCAGACCATCGCGAAGCGTCTTTCCCGTATGAAGGAGCTCGAGGAGCTCGACTACGAGAACCCGGCTGCCTCCGGCTTCACCAAGAAGGAGCTGCTGCTCAAGAAGCGCGAGCTCGACAAGCTGCACAAGTCGCTGGGCGGCATCCGCAACCTCACCAAGACGCCGTCCGCTCTGTGGGTCGTCGACGCCAAGCGCGAGCACCTCGCCATCGACGAGGCCAAGAAGCTCGGCATCCCGGTGATCGGCATCCTCGACACCAACGCCGACCCGGACGACTTCCAGTACCCGATCCCCGGCAACGACGACGCGATCCGCTCCGTCTCGCTGCTCACCCGCATCATCGCGGACGCCGCGGCAGAGGGACTGCAGCAGAAGCACAACCCGGAGTCCGGTGACGCTGAGCCGCTCGCCGAGTGGGAGAAGGAGCTTCTCGAGGCTCCCGCCGAGGACGCTCCGGCCGCCGAGGTCGCTGCTGACGAGGCTCCTGCTGCTGAGCCGGCTGCCGAAGAGGCTCCCGCAGCCGACGCCGCTGCTGACGAGGCGCCCGCTGCTGAGGCTGCGGCCGACGCCGACGCCAAGTAATTCCGCGTACACACACCTAAACGAGGCAAGGAGCCACTACACATGGCCAACTTCACCATCGCCGACATCAAGGCGCTGCGTGAGCAGCTCGGCACCGGAATGGTCGACACGAAGAAGGCACTCGAAGAGGCTGAGGGAGACCGCGAGAAGGCGGTTGAGATCCTTCGTCTGAAGGGTGCCAAGGGCAACGCCAAGCGCGCTGACCGCTCCACCAGCGAGGGCCTGGTCGTCTCGCGCGAGCAGGATGGCGCTGTGACGCTCATCGAGCTCGCCTGCGAGACCGACTTCGTCGCGAAGAACGAGCGCTTCATCGCGCTCGCCGACAAGGTCGTCGACGCCGTCGCTGCTGCGAAGGCGAACACGGTCGAGGACGCCCTCGCGGCTTCCGCCGGCAGCCAGACCGTCGGCGAGCTGATCTCCGACGAGGCGGCCATCATCGGCGAGAAGATCGAGCTGCGTCAGGTTCGCACCCTCACGGGTGACGCTGTCGAGGTGTACATGCACCGCACCAGCAAGGACCTGCCCCCGCAGATCGGTGTCGTCGTCGCCTACACGGGTGATGATGCAGCGACCGCTCGCAGCATCGCGCAGCACATCTCGTTCGCCAACCCGTCGTACCTCAGCCGCGAGGACGTTCCGGCTGAGGCCGTCGAGAAGGAGCGCGAGATCGTCACCGAGATCTCCCGCGGCGAGGGCAAGCCCGAGGCTGCTCTGCCGAAGATCGTCGAAGGCCGCGTCTCAGCGTTCATCAAGCAGGTCGCCCTGCTCGAGCAGGACTACGCCAAGGACAACAAGCTCTCTGTCGCCCAGGTGGCGAAGGACGCCGGTATCACCGTGACGGACTTCGCGCGCTTCAAGGTCGGCGCGTAGCAGTTGCGAAGGGGTTCGGATCCGCCAGGGTCCGAACCCCTTCTTCATGCCCAGAAGGCACTATCTTGAATCGGGACGAGAGGACACTCACCCATGACTGAACGCACCGGACGCCGTCGCGTCCTTCTCAAGCTCTCCGGGGAGGCATTCGGCGGCGGACAGCTCGGAGTGAATCCCGATGTCGTCGGCCAGATCGCTCGGGACATCGCCGCTGCGGTCGACCAGGTCGAGGTCGCGATCGTCGTCGGCGGAGGAAACTTCTTCCGCGGCGCCGAACTCAGCCAGCGCGGCATGGACCGCGGCCGTGCGGACTACATGGGCATGCTGGGCACCGTCATGAACGCCCTCGCTCTGCAGGACTTCCTGGAGCAGGCCGGCGCGCCCACTCGAGTGCAGTCCGCCATCTCGATGACCCAGGTCGCCGAGCCGTACATCCCGCTGCGCGCCGAGCGCCACATGGAGAAGGGCCGCGTCGTGATCTTCGGCGCCGGTGCCGGGCTTCCGTACTTCTCCACGGACACCGTCGCAGCTCAGCGCGCCCTGGAGATCGGCGCGCACGAGGTGCTCGTCGCCAAGAACGGCGTCGACGCCATCTACACCGCCGATCCCAACAAGGACGCCACCGCGACCCGGATCGACACGGTGACCTACCGTGATGCCCTGCAGCGCGGCCTCAAGGTCGTCGACTCCACCGCCTTCAGCCTCTGCATGGACAACGGTATGGACATGCGGGTGTTCGGCATGGAGCCGGCCGGCAACGTCACCCGTGCTCTGCTCGGCGAGCCGATCGGCACCCTCGTCACGGCGTGACGCACCTTGCCAGGGTGTGGAGCCCACGCCCGGATAGAATTGCACGAACCCCCTGATGATAGGAGCCACCGTGATCGCGGACGTCCTCGCTGAAACCACCTCCCGCATGACTCGCGCCGTCGAGGCCGCGAAGGAGGATTTCGCCACCGTGCGCACCGGCCGCGCGAACCCGCAGATGTTCCAGAAGGTGATGGTCGACTACTACGGTTCGCCGACGCCCCTGGCGCAGCTCGCATCGCTGGCCAACCCCGAGGCGCGATCGCTCATCATCACGCCGTACGACAAGTCCGCGCTCAAGGCCATCGAGCAGGCCATCCGCGACATGCCGAACCTCGGCGCGAACCCGACCAATGACGGCAACATCGTGCGGGTCACGATGCCGGAGCTCACCGAGGAGCGCCGCAAGGAGTACGTCAAGCTCGTGCGCAGCAAGGGCGAGGACGCGAAGGTTCGCGTCCGCGGTGTCCGGCGCAAGGCCAAGGACGAGCTCGACGCGCTCAAGGACGAGGTCGGTGAGGATGAGATCGCACGTGGTGAGAAGGAGCTCGATGGGCTGACTCGCCAGCACGTCGACCTGATCGACGACGCCCTCAAGCGCAAAGAGACCGAGCTCCTCGAGGTCTGAACAGGCATGAGCGATCCGATCGGAGACGCCGAGGGGCAGCCGCTCACCCGGCGAGAGGCCCGCGAAGCGGCGACGCCGAGCGCTGAGCCGACCTCGCCGTTGATCGACGAGACGGCGATCCCCCCTCGGCCGCCTCTGCCGAAGCCTGCGGACTTCGCCGCAGAGCCGGCGGCGGCGATGCGGGAGCAGCTCCGCCAGGCACGCGGTGACTTCGAGACGCACGTGCACCAGGCCAGGGAGCACCTTGACCAGGCCAACGAGCGCATCAAGGCTCGGACGGGGCGCGATCTCATCCTCGCCATCCTCGTCGGCCTTGCGTTCGGCGCCGTGCTGCTGGGCTCGCTGCTGTTCATCAAAGAGCTCTTCGTCCTCATCGCGCTCGCTGTCGCGGTGCTCGGGATCTTCGAGTTCGCGCGCGCGCTGCGGACAGCAGGGCGGCGCATCGACATCGTCCCGCAGGTCGCTGCGGGCGTACTGATCGTCCTCGCCGGATTCTTCGCACCGGTCTGGCTGAGCTGGGTCACGCTGCTGTTCGCCGTCTCGTTCGTCGTCGTCTGGCGTCTCGTCGCCCAGATGATGACCAAGGACGGTCGGACGTACGGCGATGTGCTGACGGACGCCGTGGTCGGTGGCTTCGTTCAGATCTACGTTCCGTTCCTCACGAGCCTGGCCCTGATGCTGCTGCGTCAGGAAGGCGGCCAGTGGTGGGTCCTCGCGTTCATCGCGGTCGCGGTCGCCTCGGACACCGGTGCGTATGCGGCCGGCGTCGCGATCGGCCGCCATCCGATGGCCCCGCGGATCAGCCCGAAGAAGACCTGGGAGGGCTTCGGCGGCGCCGTTCTCGCCGCGGCCGCGGTCGGAGTGCTGCTCGCCCTGTTCCTGCTCGACCTGCCCTGGTGGGCCGGTCTGATCTTCGGAATCGCGATCCTCATCTCCGCGACGGTGGGCGACCTGGGCGAGTCCATGATCAAGCGCGACATCGGCATCAAGGACATGAGTTCCTGGTTGCCCGGCCACGGCGGCCTGCTCGATCGGCTGGACAGCATCCTGCCGTCGACGGTTCCCGCCTTGACCCTCTACTTCCTTCTCTCCCCCTGGGCGGTGCTCGCATGACGACGTTGGATGCTGTGGACGACGGCGCGCGTGCTCAGCAGCCGTCGTTCCGAGTGGTGAAGGGGCGCGAGCGCGGATATCACCGGGCCGCTGTCGACACCTTCCTCTCGGCTGCTCGTGAGAGCTTCGAGAGCGAATCCGGTGAGCTCACGGCGGAGGAGATCCGTGTCGCATCCTTCCCCCTCGTCAAGGGCGGCTACGTCATCGGCGACGTCGATGCCGCTCTCGGACGCATCGAGGATGCGTTCGCGGCCCGCCGCCGCGACAAGGCGATCCGCGACGGACGCGCGGAGGAGTGGGTTCAGGACGCGCGCGACCAGGCGCAGACGATCCTGGATCACCTGGCCAGGACTCGTCGCCAGAAGTTCGCGCGCACCGGCTTCCTGGCGTTCGGCTACCGCGTCGATGAGGTCGACCACGTCGCAGCGCGAATCGTCCGGTTCCTCAGAGACGGTGACGAGCTCACCGTCGAGCAGCTCCGATCGGCGGCCTTCAGGATGCAGCGCCACGGGTACCACGAAGAGCAGGTGGATGCTCTGCTGGACGCCACCGTCGACGTCATGTTGGCCGTCCGCTGAGCACTCTCATGGTGAACTCAGGTGACGCTGGCTAGAATGAACCCTATTGTGACTCCCGGTACTGAGATCGATCCCGTCAGCGGTGCCTCCGCGCAGGTCGCGTCGGCAGCCCCGAAGCTCCCGACTTCCGCCAAGCGACCCTGGACCCGCAGGCGCGGTGTCACCGGCGCCTTCGCCGCGTTCGGCGTCGTCGCGCTGGCCGCTGCCGTGGTCGCGCCGACCGGCATGGCTCTTGCTGAGCAGCCGGCACTAGACACCGAGACGCCGTTCTCGCTCGCGGTGCAGGACACGCAGAACCTCACCGTCAGCGTCTCCGGCGCGACGATCGCACCGGTGGACCGCGGCAGCTTCGACGTCTACGTCACCCCCAAGCCCACGCCGAAGCCTCAGCCGAAGGTCGCCTCGGCGCAGCAGTCCCAGGGCTCGTCGGCACCGGGCCCCGTCTTCTACACCGGCGGAGGCGCGCCTGCCGAATGGATGGCCGCGGCCGGCATCGCCTCCAGTGACTGGGGCTACGTCGACTACATCGTCTCCAAGGAGAGCGGCTGGAACCCCAACGCCACCAACGCCTCGTCCGGTGCGTGCGGGTTGGTGCAGGCTCTGCCGTGCAGCAAGGTGCCGGGCAACGGGTACGACCCCGTGGACAATTTGCGCTGGGGCAACGGATACGCGACGGGCCGCTACGGCAGCTGGGCGAACGCCTACGCCTTCTGGACCGCGAACCACTGGTGGTAATGCGCAGACATGCCTCGCTCGAATCGCAGGCGTCAGGAGCGTCCGAACGCTGACGACTCGTTCCAGCGCCTGCTGGCCGGGTGGAAGCGCACCGAGACGCGCCAGGGCCGTGAATGGACCGTGCAGCCGGTATCGGCCCAGCAGGCGGTCAAGGAGTACGTGTGCCCCGGCTGCCATCGCGTGATCCCGCCTGGGACTGCGCACCAGGTGGTCTGGCGGGCTGATGGAGTGCTGGGCGACGCGGCGGACCTCGCGGCCAGGCGGCACTGGCACGCGCACTGCTGGAAGGTGACGTGAGCAGCCGGGTCAAGTCCGCTGCGCGACCCTGACCCGGCGCGCATCAACGCTCGTTCATCCGGGGTATGAGCACCTGGCGGTAGATGATCAGGATGCTCGCGGCGACAGGGATCGCGATGAGCGCTCCGAGCAGGCCCAGCAGTGAACCGCCAGCGAGTGCTGCCACGACGACGACGGCACCGGGTACGGCGACCGCACGGCTCATGATGCGCGGTGAGATCACGTACGCCTCGATCTGCATGTAGATCAGATAGTAGATGGCGGCGGCCAGCGCGATCCCGGGCGACCCGAGGCCGGGGATGAGGCAGACGAGCACGATGATGGTCGAGCCGGTGAGCGTGCCGACCAGGGGGATCAGCGAGAAGAAGAAGGCGATCACCGCGAGCACCGCGGGGAACGGCGCCTGAATGATGCTCAGATAGATCGCGCTCAGGATGCCGTTGATCACGCCGAGCGTGACCTGGCCCATGACGTAGTAGCCGACCGAGTCGGTGATCTGCTCCGACAGGTCGACGAAACGCGGGCGCTTCGAGGCGGGCACCAGCTGGTACACGGCGCGCTTGAGCGACGGTGTCGAGGCGGTCAGGTAGATCGTGAGGATCAGCACGATGAAAGCGCCGAACAGGCCCCCGAGCACCGAGACGCCAGCGTTGATCACGCTGCCTGTGATGTCGCCCACGTTCGCGATCAGCCACTCCTGCGTCTCGGTCAGAACGCGTTCGATGTCGAGGTTGGGGAAGAGCCCGGTGATCCACTCCTCGGCATCGGACAGGAAGGTCGGCCCGCTCACGAGCCGGGTCACCTGCTCGATCAGCTGAGTCACCTGCGACACGATGACCGGCAGCACGATGAGGACGATCCCGGCGAAGACGCCCAGGACGAGGATCAGTGTGATGAGCACCGCCAGCCAGCGGGGGAGCTTGCGTCGCTCGAGGAACGAAATGACGGGATCCAGACCCAGGCTGATGAACAGCGCGGTGCCGACGTACAGCAGCACGGTGGACAGCGATTGGATGCTGCCGAGCAGCAGGATGCCGAGGCCGACGCCCAGCGTCGCCACGAGCGCCGTGCGGAACGGGTTGTGGAGTTTCATTCGCTCTCCTCGGGAAGACTGGTATCAGGCTAGTCGTCGAGACCGGTGCGGATACGGCGACGTGCCGACGGCTCAAGCGGCTCTTACCCCCTCGTAGTCAACACTCAGCCTGTTTCGATAGTCTGAAACGTCGAGCGATGACTCGGACGCGGCGTCCGGGTTGCGTAAGGAGACTTTTTCGTGCGTTTCGTCTGGGCCGTCGTGGCCTTCGTCCTGGCCACGCTCCTCATCGGAGCAGGCATCGCTCAGCGAACCATTTTCATGGGCCCCTCCGCCCAGCAGGCCGAGCTGAGCGTCGAGGATTCCACGCCGTTCGTGCTCGTCGACGGTGCCGTGCTGCGCGAGAACCCGGGGCAGCAGACGCTGCTCGTCCGCGGTGACGGCGACATCTTCGCCGCCTACGGACGCACAGCCGATCTCGAGGCGTGGCTCGCGGACGCGACCTACACCTCGATCGGCCTTGATGCCGACGGCGATCCGAAGAGCACGGTCGTCGAGGCTTCGATCGCGCCGGAGCAGGGTGAGGACGCGCCAGAGGGCCGCAACCCCGCAGGATCCGACCTCTGGCTGGACTCCTTCAGCGAGCAGGATCAGCTGATCACCGACATGCAGCTCCCCGAGGGCATGAGCGTTCTCATCGCGAAGGACGGAACGGCGCCCGCGCCCGCCGACATCGTCGTGGCCTGGCCGCTCGATCGCTCGACGCCGCTGGTGGGTCCGCTGATCACCGCCGGAGGCATCGTCCTGCTCGTCGGCCTCGTCCTCTACGTGCTCGCCATCCGCCACCAGCGTCGGGGACGCGGCCCTCGCCGCAAGGGGCCGGGCCCGCTGCCGGCCACGGAGCCGATCGATCTCTCCGTTGCGCCGGCACCGGTGCGCGAAGCGCTGGAGGAGCCGGCTCGCTCCGGCGGCGCCGGAGCAGGAGCGGAGGGCGATACGGAGGACAAGCCCGCCAAGTCCGAGCGCCGGGTTCTCAGAAACCGTCGCCGTCTGCTGGCGCTGCCGGCACTGGGACTCGCCGGAGTGATGTTCGTCGGATGCTCGAGCGATTCCTGGCCGCAGTTCGACGCCGCGACGCCGACGCCCACCCCGACGCAGACCGTCATCACTCCCGAGAACCAGAAGCCCCCGGCGGTCACGGAGTCACAGGCATCCCGCATTCTGCAGAACATCTCGTCGACGCTCGAGCAGGCGGACGCCGACCTCGACATCGACCTCGCCGGCACGCGGCTGGAGGGCCTTGCCCTCGAAGCACGCCAGACCGACTACACGCTCCGCAAGGGCATCACCGACCGTCCTCTTCCGACCGTCATTCCGACTGAGGCGATCGAGGTGCTTCTGCCCCAGGCGACCGACACCTGGCCGCGCACCGTGCTCGTGCTCAGCAAGAGCAAGAGCGACGACACGCTTCCGCCGTCGATCCTCACCATGACGCAGGCCGACCCGTGGTCGAACTACAAGGTGACGAACATCGCAGAGATGCAGGCGTCGACCGAGGTTCCGCAGCTCGCGCCGGCATGGCTCGGAACGAGCCTGATCACCGAGAACGCCGCGGCGTTCCTGACACTCGCGCCCGACGAGCTCGCCGCGGCCTTCGCCGATGTGGTGGATGCCGGCGAGGAGAGCGAGTACTACGGATCCTTCGACGAGGTCGCCATCTCCCTGGCGGACGCGATCAAGGCGAGCCGCGCCGCCGTGACGAAGGGGCTCGCCGACAACGGTGCGGCGAAGACGTCCAAGACGGCTTTCGACATCGCGCCGAGCGAGCAGCCGCCCGTCGCGCTGGCCACGCTCGACAGCGGTGCGATCGTCGCCGTCTCGCTGATCGACAGCGAGAAGATCACGCCGACCTCGAGCGACGCGGTCATCAAGTTCGACGACAATCCGGAGGCTCGGGTTCTCACCGGCGCCAAGGAGGCCTCCAAGGGTGTCAATACGACGTACAGCCTGCAGCTGTTCTTCTCCGTACCCAGCCAGGGCTCGACCGAGCAGGTGCGCCTGCTCGCCGTGCACCAGGACACCCTCGACGTGGAAGTGATCAAGTGAGCGATATCTCTGCTTCTGCTCTGCGCGGCGCCGTTGACCTCTCGTCTCTGCGCAATCGCCCCGCGACTCCTGCGAACCCCGAATCGGCACCGGCCGATGTCCGGGACCCGGTGCAGGGTGGGTTCGTCGTCGACGTGACGGATGCGACCTTCGGTCCGATCCTCGAGCTGTCGCGGACGGTTCCGGTCGTCGTCGACCTGTGGGCCGAGTGGTGCGGGCCGTGCAAGCAGCTCAGCCCGATCCTCGAGAAGGTCGTCACCGAGCTGGGCGGGCGCATCGTGCTGGCCAAGGTCGACGTCGACGCGAACCCGCAGCTGGCACAGAGCTTCCGCGCGCAGTCGATCCCGATGGTCGTGGCGCTCATCGCCGGGCAGCCGGTGCCGATGTTCACCGGTGCCGTGCCGGAGGAGCAGGTGCGTCAGGTGTTCGACCAGCTTCTGCAGGTGGCCGCTCAGAACGGTGTCACCGGCAGCGTCGGCGGCGATCAGCAACCGGCCGCTGACGCTGACGAGGAGCCGCAGGAGCCGCCGCTTCCGCCGTTGCACGCCGAGGCGTTCGCCGCGATCGAGCAGGGCGATTTCGCAGCGGCGATCTCCGCCTACGAGAAGGCGCTCGCAGAGAACCCGCGCGACGAGGACGCCCGTGCCGGGCTCGGACAGGTGCGCCTGCTCGACCGCGTGCAGGGTCTCGACCTGCAGGAAGCCCGCGCCGCAGCGGCAGCGGATCCGCGGGACATCCAGGCGCAGTTCGCCGTCGCCGACCTCGACATCTCCGGCGGACACGTCGACGACGCGTTCGGACGCCTGCTCGATCTGTTCGCCGTGCTGCCATCCGAGGAGCGGGTGCCAGTGCGTGAGCGTCTCGTCGAACTGTTCGGTCTGATCGGCGCGGATGACCCGCGGGTCGCCGCTGCCCGCAACAGGCTGTCGTCGCTGCTGTTCTGAAGAGCCTTCGCTACGACGAGGCGCGCTCCGGCCGATAGCGCAGCCACAGCGTCGACAGGGGTGGCAGAGTGACCCTGGCCCGTGGCGTGCCGTGATCACCGGACGTGTGCGCCGCGACCCGCCCGAAGTTGCCGATGCCTCCTCCGCCGTACTCGACGGCATCCGTGTTCAGGATCTCCTCCCAGACTCCGGCGACGGGCAGGTCCAGATCGAGGTTCGCGCGCTCCACCCCGGCGAAGTTGCTGATGACGACCACGCGGCCGCCATGGAGGTCCCGACGCTCGAAGGCGATCACGTTCGGATCCCAGACCGGTGCGCCGAGCCTCCGGAAGCGTGTGCTGTCGTTGTCCCGCTCCCACAGCGGTGCGGTGCCGCGGTAGACGCCGTTCATCGCACCGACGAAGCGCTGCAGCTGCGCATGCGAGGGCTGCTCCAGCAGCCACCAGTCCAGCGGGCGACTCTCGGACCATTCCGCCAGCTGACCGAACTCCTGGCCCATGAACAGCAGGTTCTTGCCCGGGTGCCCCCACATGTACGCGAGATACGCGCGAGCGTTCGCGAGCTTGTGGGCGTGGTCGCCCGGCATCTTCGAGAGCAGACTTCCCTTGCCGTGCACCACCTCGTCGTGGCTGATGGGCAGCAGATAGTTCTCCCCGAACGCGTACACGAAGGAGAAGGTCATCTCGCCCTCGTGGTGCGCGCGGTACATCGGGTCCCTTGCGATGTACTGCAGGGAATCGTTCATCCAGCCCATGTTCCACTTGAACCCGAAGCCGAGCCCTGCCTGGTCGGTGCGCGCGGTGACGCCGGGGAAGCTCGTCGACTCCTCGGCGATCATGATGATGCCGGGCTGGTTCCGGTAGGCGGTGGCGTTGACCTCCTGCAGGAAACGGATCGCCTCGAGGTTCTCCCGCCCGCCGTGCACGTTCGGCTCCCACTCGCCCTCCCGGCGGGAGTAATCGAGGTAGAGCATCGAGGCGACGGCATCCACGCGCAGGCCGTCGATGTGGAACTCCTCGAACCAGTACAGCGCGTTGGCGACGAGGAAACCGCGCACCTCGGGGCGCCCGTAGTCGAAGATCAGGGTGCCCCAGTCCTGATGCTCACCGCGTCGAGGGTCCGGATGCTCGTACAGCGGCCGGCCGTCGAAGCGGGCCAGAGCGAACTCGTCCTTCGGGAAGTGGCCGGGCACCCAGTCCAGGATCACGCCGATGCCCGCCTGGTGCAGGCGATCGATCAGGTAGCGCAGGTCGTCAGGACCGCCGAATCGGGCGGTCGGCGCATAGTAGCCGGTGACCTGGTAGCCCCACGAGCCGCCGAACGGATGCTCGGCGAGCGGCATGAACTCGACGTGCGTGAAGCCGGTCTCCGTGACGTGCGCGATGAGCGGATCGGCGATCTCCCGGTATCCCAGCCCGCCGCGCCATGAGCCCAGGTGCACCTCGTAGATGCTCATGGGCTGCGCGACGGCGTGGGTCGCCGCGCGGCGCGTCATCCACGCCCCGTCCTTCCAGCTGTAAGCCGAGAAGGGGACGATGGATGCCGTCTCCGGCGGTACCTGCGTGCGCTGCGCCATCGGGTCGGCCTTGAGCACCCACGATCCATCGGGGGTGAGGATCTCGTACTTGTAGGCCGTCCCCGGCGACACGCCTGGGATGAACAGCTCCCACACCCCGCTGGAGCCCATCGAGCGCATGCTGTGGCCTGCGCCGTCCCAGCCGTTGTGCTCGCCGACGACCCGAACAGCCTTCGCGTTGGGAGCCCAGACGGCGAACGCGATCCCGATGTCGCCGTCCATCAGGTGCGCGTTGGCGCCGAGGACTTCCCAGAGCCGCTCGTGCCGGCCCTCGGCGATGAGATGAAGATCGAGCTCGCCGATGGACGGGACGTGCCGGTACGGGTCGCCCGAGGTCTGCTCCTGCCCGCCGTCGTAGACGGCCGCCAGGCGGTAGGGGACCGGTGCGCCCAGATGCGTGCCCTGCCATATGCCGTCAGAGGCATGATCGAGTTGAACGCGCGTGCCGTTCTTCAGTATCGCGACGACGGTGTCCGCGAAGGGCCGCCGAGCCCTGATGGTCGTCGAGGTGCGACCTGCCGCGTCGGTCTCCGCATGAGCCCCGAGGATGTCATGCGGCGCGTGATGGGAACCTGCGGCGACAGCGCCCCATTCGGCGCTGGTGATCCGGTCCGTGCTGCTCATGAGCGCGCCTTCACGTGGAGGATGTGCACCGGCTCGGCGAACGCATCGAGCCGGACGTAGTCGTGATCGGACCACGTCCAGGTCTCTCCGGTGATGAGATCCTCGACCTCGAAGGTCTCGCCGGGGTCGACGCCCCAGACGCGCGTGTTGAGATGCACGGTCGTCTCGCGCACCGAGTGCGGGTCGACGTTCGCGACGACGAGGACGGTGTCCGCGTCGCCCGTGGCCGTGAACGTGCCGTCGAGATGCTTCGAATACACGAGGATGCTGTCATCGTCGCTCCAGTGCACCGCGAGGTTCCGCAGCTGCCGCAGCGCAGGATGCGCTCGGCGGATCTCGTTCAGACGGCGCAGGTACGGGGCGAGGGAGTCGCCTGACGCCTCCGCGCCGACGAAGTCGCGCAGCTTGTACTCGTACTTCTCGTTGTCGATGTTCTCCTCCGAGCCCGGTCGTGCGACGTTCTCGAAGAGCTCGTACCCGGCGTACACACCGTACGTCGGTGCCGCCGTCGCGGCGATCGCCGCTCGCACCTTGTATGCGGCGCGGCCGCCGAACTGCAGATACTCGGTGAGGATGTCGGGCGTGTTCACGAAGAGGTTGGGACGCAGATAGTCGGCGGTCTCGGTCGCAAGCCCGGTGAGGAACTCCTCCAACTCGCGCTTGGTGTTGCGCCAGGTGAAATACGTGTAGCTCTGCTGGAACCCAGCGGCCGCAAGACTGCGCAGCGGAGCCGGGCGGGTGAAGGCCTCTGCGAGGAACACCACGTCGGGGTCCGTCGACATGACCTGCGCGATCAGCCACTCCCAGAACTGCAACGGCTTGGTGTGGGGGTTGTCCACGCGGAAGATCTTGACGCCCTGTGCGATCCAGTGCCTGACCACCCGCAGCACCTCCTCGCGCAGGCCCTCGGGGTCGCGGTCGAAGTTCAGCGGATAGATGTCCTGGTACTTCTTGGGCGGGTTCTCCGCATACGCGATCGTGCCGTCGGGGAGGGCGGTGAACCAATCGGGGCGCGACGAGACCCACGGGTGGTCGGGGGAGGCCTGCAGTGCGAGGTCCAGAGCGACTTCGATTCCCGCCTTGCGCGCCTCGCGGACGAAGAAGCGGAAATCCGCGAGCGTGCCGAGATCGGGGTGCACGGCGTCGTGACCGCCCTCGACCGCACCGATCGCCCACGGCGAACCTGGGTCGACCGGACTCGCGTTCAGGGTGTTGTTCGGACCCTTGCGATGAGTGCGGCCGATCGGATGGATGGGAGGCAGGTAGAGCACGTCGAAACCCATGCCGGCGACGCGGGTGAGCTGCTTGGCTGCGCTGCGGAACGTGCCGCTCTTGATCGTGCCGTCCTTGGCGCGCTTGGCACCTTCGGAACGGGGGAAGAACTCGTACCAGGCCCCGACCCCAGCCGCCGCCCGCTCCACGACAAGCGTCAGTTCGGGTGTGTGCGCCGATAGAGACGCTGCGGGGCGAGCGCGGAACACGGCAGCGAGATCGGCATCCATCGCGACGCCCAGGGCGGTGACGGCATCCGCATCTTCCAGGACGGCGGCGGATCGCGCCAGAGATGAACGCTCGGTCGCCGGGCGGTTCTTGTCGGCCGCGGCCGCCGCGAGCAGGTCGCGACCGAGTGCCGCCATCACGGGAACGTCCACTCCGGCCGCGATCTTGACGGACGCGGCGTGCGCCCAGGTGGCGTAGTCGTCGGCGAACGCCTCGAAGCGGTAGCGCCAGAGGCCCTGCGCATCGAGGGCGACGTCCGCCGACCAGCGGTCGCTGCCATCGCCGAGAGCGACGAGGCGGTGCAGCGATTCCGCACCGTCCGGCGCTGTCAGGCGGACGTGGACGCCGATGCGATCGTGCCCCTCGCGGAAGGCCACGACGCTGAACGGAACGACCTCGCCGGCGAAGGCCTTGGCTGCGAAGCCGCCTGGTGCCGACGGCCGTGGATCCGTCAGCGGGATGCGTCCGGTTCGGGTCTCGGGGGGCGGCGTGGTCGCGCGCGCCCGCAGGGGGATCTCGGCGGAGCTTCGAAGCGCCGCGGGACGATTGCCGGAACGTGCTGCCACACCCTGAATGTACCCTGCCGGGCAGTTGCGGTGAACCCGCCTGCGGGGTGTGCCGTCGCTACTCGACGCGGAACAGGCGCATCGACGTTCCTGGCGTCGGGATCACGTCTCCCGGCGCGAACTCCCGGGCGTCATCGTTCGGCTGCTCGTCGGCGCTGGACCACAGTGAGACGAACTTCGTCGCGCCGTCGATCGTTGCGGGCAGCGTCACCTCGGTGGGTGACTCGGTGCCGTGCACGATCAGCAGGATCCGGTTGATCGGTTCATCGACGGGCGTGGATTCGGCGACGTACTGCAGCGTGCGGCTGCCCGGATCGGTCCACTGCGCCTCCTCCATCATCTCGCCGTTCTGGTTGTACCAGTCCATGACGGAAGCGTTCGGCGTGTGCACATCGCGCCGCGCGTAGCGACTCGGCCGCAGGGCGGCGTTCTCACGTCGCAGCTTCGTGAGGGCGGTGACGTGAGCGCGCAGATCCATCTGCCACGGCTCGTGCTCCCAGCTGAGCCAGGTCAGCATGGAGTCCTGCGCGTAGGCGTTGTTGTTGCCCCGCTGGGTGCGACCCGTCTCGTCGCCGGCGGTGATCATCGGGATGCCGGCGGACAGTAGCAGCGTGCCGAGCAGGTTGCGCATGGCCTTGCGGCGTGCGGCGTTGATCGCCGCATCGGAGGTCGGACCCTCTACGCCGTGGTTGAACGCGCGGTTCGTGTCGGCACCGTCGCGGTTGTCCTCGCCGTTGGCCTCGTTGTGCTTCACATCGTAAGTGACGAGATCGTGCAGCGTGAACCCGTCGTGCGCGGTGATGAAGTTGATCCCGGCGAGCGGCCCGCGCTCCTTGCTGAACGTGTTCGAGGATCCGGCGAGACGGGTGGCGAACCCGCCGATGCCGACCGGGGCGGAGGCGCGGCGGGCGTAGTCGATGTCGCTCAGCCAGAAGTTGCGCACACGGTCGCGGTAGCGGTCGTTCCACTCGTGCCAGCCCGGCGCGAAGTTGCCGGTCTGCCAGCCGCCGAGGCCGACGTCCCACGGTTCGGCGATGAGCTTGACGTCCTGCAGAGCCGGATCGTCGCGGATCGCGATGAGCAGCGGATGCTCGCGCGAGTACTCGTGCGCGGCATCCCTGCCGAGAGCTGCGGCGAGGTCGAAGCGGAACCCGTCGATCTGCATCTCATGCGCCCAGTAGCGCAACGAGTCCAGCACCAGCCGGGCGCCGGCATCCACCGCCGTGTTCAAGGTGTTCCCGACTCCTGTGGTGTCGATATAGGCGCCGTCGGGCTGCTGACGGTAGTAGTTCGCGTTGTCGATTCCGCGCAGACTCGAGCGGGGGCCTCCGATGCCCTCCTCCGAGGTGTGGTTGTAGACCACGTCGAGGATGACCTCGAGACCTGCCTCGTGCAGCAGCTTCACCATTCCCTTGAACTCGGCGAGCACGGCCTCCGGCCCCTGCTTCCGGGCGTCCTCGGTCGCATACGCGGTGTGCGGAGTGAAGAAATTGAGGGTGTTGTAACCCCAGTAGTTGGTGAGACCTCGTTCGAGGAGACGCGGCTCCGGCACGAACGCATGCACGGGCAGCAGTTCGATCGCAGTGATGCCGAGCGAGTGGAAGTGCTCGATCATCGCCGGGTGCGCGAGACCGGCGTAGGTGCCGTGCAGCGCCGGCGGCACGTCGGGATGCCGCTTGCTGATGCCCTTGAGATGAGCCTCGTAGATCACGGTGCTGTCGAGGGAGACGCCCGGCTTCTCGACACCGCCCCAGTCGAACCCGTCCTCGATGACCACGGAGCGCCAGTCCTCGTAGCCGGTGCCCTGCGCCAGGCCGCGTGCGTACGGGTCGAGCAGCAGGGTCTCGGGGTTGAACGTGTTTCCTGGGGCGTGCGGACCCCCGACGCGCAGGGCGTACCGGGTGCCGGGCTGCAGCAGCGCGGTCGTCACCTGCCAGACATCGTCGGACTGCCTCTCCAGCTCCACCTCGTCGGTGACCCAGTCGAGATCGGTCTCGTCGAAGACGACGAGCTCGATCGACGAGGCGTTCTGAGACCAGACGCGCAACGTCGCCGTGCCGTCGTGCAGACGCACGCCGAGGTTGTCGAGGGCAGCACCACCGGGAGCTGTGAAGTCGGGCATGAGTCAAGAGTATGCGGGATGCGCTGGCGTCTCACTCGAAAGGACACTCGGTTCCAGGTGCCGACACAGCAGAAATGGGGGAGAGTTGAGGGATGCGCTTCTATCTCGACCATGCGGCGACGACCCCGCTGCGCTCGGAGGCGCGCGAAGCATGGCTCGCGGCATCCGACGTCATCGGCAACGCCTCCTCGACGCACGGCGCGGGTCAGGATGCTCGTCGCCTGCTCGAGGACTCACGGGAGCGCATCGCAGGGACGCTCGGATGCGATCCGATCGAGGTCGTGCTGACTTCCGGCGGGACGGAGTCGATCAACACGGCGCTTCACGGCCTCTGGGAATCGCGTTCCCCTGATGCCGGCGCCACGGGGTCCGACACGATCGTGCTCCCGGACGGCGAACACCACGCCACCATGGACACCGTCGCGGCGCTCGCAGCGGCCGGCGCCACCGTTCGGCAGGTACCGCTGACCGAGCTCGGACGCATCGAACCGGGCGCGTTCGCCGCGCAGCTGCCAGGGGGGGCCGTCGCCACCGCGCTGGTCGCGAACAACGAGGTCGGCACCGTGAACGACGCCGCGGCGCTGGCGGCAGCAGCCGCGGACGCCCGCGTGCCGCTGCACCTGGACGCCGTCGCAGCGCTCGGGCATCTGCCCCTGTCATTCCGCAGCCTGCGGGGGGATGCCGCGGCCGGAACAGGCCTCGTCGCGCTGAGCGTCGCGGGTCATAAGATCGGCGCCCCTGTCGGGATCGGCGCGCTCGTGGTCGACCGCACCGCGAAGATCGCTCCGCTCCTGCGCGGGGGAGCCCAGCAGCGGGGGCTTCGCGCCGGGACACAGGACGTACCGGGAGCTGCCGCCTTCGCTGCGGCTCTCGTCGCGGCCGAGCGCGAGCGCGAGGGTGAGGGCGTGCGACTGCGCGGACTCCGTGACCGTCTGATCGACGGCATCCGATCGGCCGTACCTGAGGCGCGCCTGCTCGGCGATCCGATCGAGCGGCTGCCGGGCAACGCGCACTTCCTCTTCCCCGGCGCCGTCGGCGAGAGCCTGCTCTTCCTGCTCGATGTCGCAGGGGTCGCGGCATCCACCGGGTCGGCCTGTCAGGCGGGCGTCGCCGAGCCCTCGCACGTCGTCCTGGCGATGGGCGGCAGCGAGCGCGATGCGCGCAGCGTCCTACGATTCACGCTCGGCCGCACCTCCGCCGACGCCGACGTGGATGCCGTGCTGTCGGCGATCGCCGACGCGTATGCGCGTGCATCCGGGCAGCTGAACGCTCGCTGAGCCTGTCGAAGCGTGCGGATCGTAGACTGGACCCATGCGGATTCTTGCGGCCATGAGCGGTGGCGTGGATTCCGCCGTCGCGGCTGCACGTGCCGTGGAGGCGGGCCACGACGTCACCGGCGTCCACCTCGCCCTCTCCCGGGCCGGCGGAACGCTGCGCACGGGCAGCCGCGGGTGCTGCACGATCGAGGACGCCATGGACGCCCGGCGTGCCTCTGACATGCTCGGAATCCCGTTCTACGTCTGGGACTTCTCCGAGCGGTTCCGCGACGACGTGATCGACGATTTCATCGCCGAGTACCAGGCCGGTCGCACCCCGAACCCGTGCATGCGCTGCAACGAGAAGATCAAGTTCGCCGCCCTCCTGGAGCGCGCGATCGAGCTCGGTTTCGACGCCGTCTGCACCGGCCACTACGCGACGCTCGTGGACGGTGAGGGCGGTCTCGAGCTTCATCGCGCTTCGGACAACGCCAAGGACCAGTCCTACGTGCTCGGCGTCCTGACTGCCGAGCAGCTCGCGCACACGTACTTCCCGCTGGGCGAGACGCCGTCGAAGGCGCTCGTGCGTGCTGAGGCGGCCGAGCGCGGCCTCAGCGTCGCGCAGAAGCCCGACAGCCACGACATCTGCTTCATCCCCGACGGCGACACCCGCGGGTGGCTGGCCGAGAAGGTCGGTGCCGAGCAGGGCGAGATCCTCGATCGGAACGGCGACGTCGTCGGCTCGCACGACGGCGCGCATGCGTTCACCGTCGGACAGCGCCGCGGACTCAAGCTCGGCGTGCCGGCGCCCGACGGCAAACCTCGGTTCGTGCTCGAGGTGCGTCCTGTGTCCAACACGGTCGTCGTCGGCCCCAAGGAGGCACTCGCGATCGGCGAGATCTCGGGGGAGCGGCACTCGTGGGCCGGAGCTGCGCCGACCTCTGACTCATTCGACTGCGAGGTGCAGATCCGCGCGCATTCGGAGCCTGTGCCGGCGCATGCCACGGTCTCGTCCGACGGAGTGACGGTCGTCCCCGACGTGCCGCTGGACGGCGTCGCCCCTGGACAGACCGCCGTTCTCTATGTCGGCACCCGGGTGCTCGGCCAGTTCACGATCGACAAGACGGTGTCAGCGGTGCCGGTACCGGCCTGATCCCCGACTGGGATGTCCATCCCCACTCGTAGACTGTTCGGGTGCCGGAGAACATCTCGCTGGAAGACGCCCGCATCGAGGCCGAAGAGCTGACGACCCGCATCCTCGAAGCGAAGGACGCGTACTACGGGCGCGACACCTCGCTCGTCGACGATGCGACCTACGACGGGTGGATGCACCGGCTCGAAGAGCTCGAGCGCCTGCACCCCGAGCTGGCGGGGCAGGACTCGCCGACGCAGATGGTCGGGGCTGCGCAGGCCACGGGTCTTGCGACGATCGAGCACGCCGAGCGGATGCTGAGCCTCGACAACGTCTTCTCGATCGACGAACTGCGCGAGTGGGCGGCCAAGACGCAGACGTCGGCCGGCCGCGAGGTCGCCTGGCTCACGGAGCTGAAGATCGACGGCCTCGCCATCAACCTGCGCTATGAGAACGGCATCCTCACCTCGGCCGCCACGCGCGGCGACGGGCGGGTCGGCGAGATCGTCACCGAGAATGCCCTGCGGCTGCCGATGATCCCCGAGCGGCTCAGCGGCGAGGGGCATCCGGAGATCGTCGAGGTGCGCGGAGAGGTGTTCATCCCCGTCGCCGCGTTCAAGCGTCTGAACGCGGCTCAGGCCGACTTCCGCGACCGCGCCTACGCGGATGCCCTGGGACGCTGGGAGGCCCGCTCGGGCGCCAAACGGCCGTTCGACGAGGACAAGGCGCGCAGTGCGGCGGCCCGCCGATTCCCGGCGTTCGCGAACCCGCGCAACGCGGCCAGCGGCGGCCTGCGTCAGCAGATCGACAAGAAGGACGGGCTCGAGCTCGAGGCGGGCCTGCTGCGCATCGCGTCGCTCGACCTGTACGTGCACGGCATCGGCGCCTGGCCGAACCCTCCCGTGGCGGCGCAGAGCGAGGTGTACGAGCTCCTGGCCTCGTGGGGCATGCCGACGAGCCCGCACTCGAAGGTGTGCGGCTCGATCGACGAGGTCACGGAGTTCGTGGCGCACTACGGCGAGCACCGGCACGACATCGAGCACGAGCTCGACGGCATCGTCGTCAAGGTGGATGAGCTGGCGCTGCACGACGAGCTGGGCATGACCAGCCGCGCGCCGCGATGGGCGATCGCGTACAAGTACCCGCCCGAGGAGGTGCAGACCACACTGCTCGACATCGTCGTCTCGGTCGGGCGAACCGGTCGTGCCACACCCTTTGCTGTCATGGCGCCCGCCCATGTGGCGGGATCCGTCGTGCGTCAGGCGACCCTGCACAACAAGGACGTCGTCAAGGCCAAGGGCGTGCTGATCGGCGACACCGTCGTGCTGCGCAAGGCCGGCGATGTCATCCCCGAGGTGCTGGGCCCGGTGGTCGAGCGCCGTGACGGCACCGAGCGCGAGTTCGTCATGCCCGAGAACTGCCCGGAGTGCGGCACGCCGCTGCGCCCCATGAAGGAGGGCGACATCGATCTGCGGTGCCCGAATGCGCGCTCGTGTCCTGCGCAGGTGCGCGGCCGCGTCGAGCACATCGGTTCGCGCGGGGCGCTCGACGTCGAGGCGCTCGGCGAGGTGACGGCGGCGGCACTGACACAGCCGAGTTCGCCGGCGGAACCGCCGCTGGATACCGAGGCGGGACTGTTCACGCTGACGCTCGATGAGCTCGTGCCGATCGAGGTCGTCGTGCGGGATGCCGAGACTGGGCTGCCGAAGGAGGACGACGACGGCATCGTCAAGACGCGTGCGCCGTTCCGCCGCAATTCCACCGCGGCCGAGAAGAAGCAGGGCGTCGACGGGCCGCAGCCCTCGTCGCAGGCGACCAAGCTGCTCGCCGAGCTCGAGAAGGCGAAGACCAAGGAGCTGTGGCGTCTCCTGGTGTCCTTGAACATCCGGCACGTCGGGCCGGTGGCCGCGCGGGCACTCGCGCAGTGGTTCGGGTCACTGGAGGCGATCCGTGCGGCGTCGCGGGAGGAGCTCGCCGCCGTCGAGGGCGTCGGCGGCATAATCGCCGACTCGTTGCTGGACTGGTTCGAGGTCGATTGGCACGTCGACATCGTCGAGCAGTGGGCAGCTGCCGGGGTACAGTGGGCGACGCCCGGGCACCCAGGGGCCGGCGCCGCCGTCGCCGAGGGCGGCGTGCTCGAAGGACTCACCGTCGTCGCGACAGGATCCCTGGACGGTTACACCCGCGACGGCGCGCAGGAGGCGATCATCCAGGCCGGCGGCAAAGCTGCCTCGAGCGTCTCGAAGAAGACGGATTTCGTCGCTGCGGGGCCAGGGGCGGGCTCCAAGCTCGGCAAGGCCGAGGAGCTGGGCATTCGCATTCTGGACGCCGCGCAGTTCCACATCCTCGTCACGCAGGGTCCCGACGCGCTCGACTCCTGACCTCGACTGCGAGAATTCCGTTGCACGCTGACAATGACGTCGGCAGCAGCATTCTCAGTGGACAATGCAACTCTCGCGGGGCGATTCTCGCGGGGAGGGGTCAGGCAGTCGCGTGGATCTCGAACGTGTGGCAGAACCGGATGCCGTGCCCGACAGTGCGACCTCGTCGACGTGCGATCCCGCCGGGCCGTGAGCGATCGCCTCGAGGACGTCCTGGACAGCGGCATCCGGCCCGTGCAGCTCAGCCTCGACGGCGCCGTCACGCAGATTGCGCACCCACCCGGTCACGGCGTGAGCGGTCGCAGCATCCCTCACGAACCACCGGAACCCGACGCCCTGCACGCGTCCGCGCACGACGACCCGCACTGACCTCATGCGTCCCAGCATGCCAGCGGCGAAAGCACGAGACGAGGTTTACGGCACGAGACGGGCGTTCAGAACGCTTGTCTCGTGCGGCAAACCTCGTCTCGCGGCGCGTTCAGCCCTTGTGACGGGGCTTGCGGAACGGCTTGTCGTCGCGTGACGGACGGTCGCGTCGCTCGTAGCCGCCGTCGCGCGGGACTCGTGCGCCACCGCCGCGGGGGCCGCGGTCGGCCTTGATCTCGATCGCACGCCCCGAGATGCGCGTGTCGCGCAGCTTCTCGAGCACGGACGAGTCCATGTTCGCCGGCAGCTCGACGATCGAGAAGTCGGGGTTGATCTTGATCGCGCCGAAGTCGTCGCGGCCCAGCCCGCCCTCGTTCGCCAGGGCGCCGACGATCTGACGCGGCTCGACCCGGTGACGACGGCCGACCTCGATGCGGTACGGCGCGTAGTCGCCGCGGCTCCGACGCTCACGGGGGTCTCGTGCCGGCCGATCCCGATCCCGCCCCTCGCGAGGGGGACGGTTGTCGCGCTCGACGGCGGCGGTCAGGGCATCGTTGGCGGGGTCGAGCAGGAGCGGGGTCTCGCCCTGCGCGACCACTGCCAGCGCGGCTGCGACATCGGCCTCCGGCACGTCGTGGTTGCGGACGTAGTGGGCGATGATGTCACGGAACTTCTCGATGCGATCCTGCTCGCCGAGCGCCGTGGTGATGGCGTCGTCGAAGCGGGCGAGGCGCGTGGTGTTCACGTCCTCCATCGTCGGCAGCTGCATCTGCGTCGGCTGCTGACGGGTCGCCTTCTCGATGTGCTTGAGCAGATAGCGCTCACGCGGAGTGATGAAGCTGATCGCGTCGCCGGTGCGGCCGGCGCGACCGGTGCGGCCGATGCGGTGCACGTAGGACTCGGTGTCGGTGGGGATATCGAAGTTGACGACGTGGCTGATGCGCTCCACATCCAGGCCCCGGGCGGCGACGTCGGTCGCGACGAGGATGTCGAGCTTGCCGTCCTTCAGCTGGTTGACGCTGCGCTCGCGCTGCACCTGCGGAACATCGCCGTTGATCGCCGCAGCCGAGTACCCGCGGGCGCGCAGCTTCTCTGCGAGAGTCTCGGTCTCGTTCTTGGTGCGGACGAACACGATCATGCCGTCGAAGTTCTCGACCTCGAGGATCCGGGTCAGAGCGTCGACCTTCTGCTGGTACGAGACGACGAGGTACCGCTGCGTGATGTTCTGGTTCGTCGTGGTCTTCGCGGTGATCGCGACTTCTTCAGGCGTGTTCAGGTACTGCTGCGCGAGGCGGCGGATCGCCGGCGGCATCGTCGCCGAGAACAGGGCGACCTGCTTCTCGGCCGGTGTCTGGGCGAGGATCTGCTCGACATCCTCGGCGAAGCCCATCTTCAGCATCTCGTCGGCCTCATCGAGGACGAGGTACTTCAGCTCCGACAGGTCGAGAGTGCCCTTGGCCTGGTGGTCCATGATGCGACCCGGCGTGCCGACGATGATGTGCACGCCGCGCCGCAGAGCGGACAGCTGCTGCCCGTAGCCCTGCCCGCCGTAGACGGGCAGCACGTGCACGCCCTTCATCTTCGCGGCATAGGACTCGAAGGCCTCGCACACCTGGAGCGCGAGCTCGCGGGTCGGCGCGAGCACGAGCGCCTGCGGCGTCTTCTGCGTGACGTCGAGGTTCTCGAGCACCGGCAGCGCGAAGGCAGCGGTCTTGCCCGTTCCCGTCTGCGCGGTGCCGAGCACGTCGCGCCCCTGAAGCAGGAGCGGAATCGTCGCCGCCTGGATAGGGGAGGGGGTCTCGTACCCGAGGTCGCGGATCGCCTTCAGGACGGGCCCGGTGATGCCGAGCTCCTCGAAACCGGGAGCGGTGGGTGGTTCTTCGGTGGGCGCGGTCAGCGATGCGTCTTCAGGGGTCACTACCTAAAGGTAGCGCCCCGGTGGTCTCGTTGTCTGTGAAGTCGCATCCTCACTCGGAGCCGGTCAGGGCGAGAATCCGCTCCTTGACCTGGCGGCGCAGCACTTTGCCGATGAGAGACTTCGGCAGCTCATCGACGACGAACAACCGTCGGGGGACCTTGTAGGGGGTCAGGATGCCGCGGGCGAAAGCACGGATCGCCTCCTCGTCCAGCTCGGCATCGGCTGCCAGCACGATCGCGGCGACGACCTCTTCGCCCGAGTGATCGCTCGGCATGCCGACGACGGCGACGTCGTCGATCGCCGGATGCTGACGCAGCACGTTCTCGACCTCGGTCGGGGAGACGTTGAAGCCGCCGGTGATGATCAGCTCCTTGATCCGGTCGACGATCCGCACGAACCCGGTGTCGTCGATCGTGACGATGTCGCCCGTGCGGTACCAGCCGTCGACGAACGCCTCCTCCGTCGCCTCCGGCTTGCCGTAGTAGCCCGAGAAGACCTGCGGGCCCCGCACGACCAGTTCGCCGGGGGAGCCGGACTCAACGTCCTTGGTCGGCTCGTCGGGGTCGACCACGCGGCATTCCGTGCCGGGCAGCGGTAGACCGACCGTGCCCGCGACGCGGTTGTCGGCCACCGGGTTCGCCATGAGGACGGGGGAGCATTCGCTCAGTCCGTAGCCCTCGACGAGGTAGCCGCCGCTGGCGGCCTCGAACGGCACGACGAGATCGTGCGGAAGCGCCATCGCGCCCGAGATCGCGACGTCGGTGCCGGCGAGCGAGACGCCCTTCGCCTTCGCGGCAGCGAGCAGCCGGTCGGCGATCGGCGGGACGAGCGGCAGGAACGTCGGCGGATGCTTCTTGACGACGTCGAGCACGAGGTCGGGGTCGAACTTCGGGAACAGCACGAGCCGTGCACCCATCGACATCGCGAAGGTGAGGCACAGGGTCAGTCCGTAGGCGTGGAACATCGGCAGCACCGCGTAGACGACGCACCCGTGGCCGCGCTGGATCGACGGCACCCATGCCCTCGCCTGCGCGGCGTTCGCGAGGAGATTGCGATGCGTGAGCGCGGCGCCCTTCGGAGTGCCCGTCGTACCGGAGGTGTACTGGATGATGGCGAGATCGTCGGTCGCCGGCTTCGGATGCGATGCGGGCAGCGGGTCGGATGCCACCACCTTCTCCCACGGAACGGTTCCGCGCACCTTCTCGCTGAGGGCCGCACGCGACTCGCGCGCCTTCGCGACCGGAAGCGTGAGTGCGACGCGGGTCAGGAACGGCATCGCTCGCGTGACGTCGACGGAGACGAGAGCGTTCACCGCGAGATCGCGGGGGAAGTCCTGGACGGTGCCGACGACCTTGTTCCAGACGATGGCGTGCTTGGCGCCGTGATCCTCGAACTGCTTGCGCAGCTCCCTCGGCGTGTACAGCGGGTTGTGCTCGACGACGACCGCGCCCAGTCGCAGGACCGCATAGAAGGCGACGATGTGCTGCGGGCAGTTCGGCAGAACGATGGCCACAGGGTCGCCGGATCGGACGCCGAGGGCGTGAAGGCCGGCGGCGGCCCGGTCGATCGCGTCCTGCAAGTGCGCGTACGTCGTCTCGCGGCCGAAGAACTCCAGCGCAGGAGCATCCGGATAGTCACGCGCCGACGCCTCGACGATGTCGATGAGCGACCCGGTGACAGCGGCGAGATCTTCTGGAACCCCGTCGGCGTAGCTGGAGATCCAAGGACGAGGGGGAACGTACGTCGTCATGGTGTCCAGCCTATTGCGATCACGGCAGGCCGCCCGCAGAGCGCCAACTAGAATGGACGGGTGTCTGAAATCACCCCTGATCTTGTGCGCCATCTCGGCGTGCTCGCGCGCATCCAGCTGAACGACGACGAGGTGACGCTGCTCACGGGGCAGCTCGACGCCATCGTCGACAACATCGCGAAGGTCTCGCAGGTCGCGACGCCGGACGTGGTGGCCACGAGCCACCCGATCCCGCTCGCGAACGTGTTCCGCCCCGATGAGGTCGGCGAGACGCTCACGCACGAGCAGGTGCTGCAGAACGCGCCGGATGCCGCGGACGGCCGTTTCCGCGTGACTGCGATCCTCGGAGAAGAACAATGAGCGATCTCATCCGACTGACCGCCGCCGAACTCGCCGACAAGCTCTCCGCGGGCGAGATCTCCAGCCGCGAGGCCACACGGGCGCACCTCGACCGCATCGCCGCCGTCGACGGCGACGTCCACGCCTTCCTGCACGTGAACGACGGAGCCCTGGCCGCAGCCGACGCGATCGACAGCGCGCGCGCCGCGGGCGAGCAGCTCCACCCGCTCGCCGGTGTCCCGCTGGCGATCAAGGACGTCCTGGTCACCACCGATCAGCCCACCACCAGTGGCTCGAAGATCCTCGAGGGCTACATGTCGCCCTACGACGCGACCGTCGTCGCGCGCTCGCGCGCTGCCGGGCTCGTGCCGCTCGGCAAGACGAACATGGACGAGTTCGCGATGGGCTCCTCCACCGAGCACTCGGCCTACGGCCCGACCCGCAACCCGTGGGACCTCGACCGCATCCCCGGTGGCTCCGGTGGGGGCTCCGCAGCCGCCGTCGCCGCTTTCGAGGCGCCGCTCGCGCTCGGCTCCGACACCGGCGGCTCGATCCGACAGCCCGCGCACGTCACGGGAACCGTCGGAGTCAAGCCCACATACGGCGGTGTCAGCCGCTACGGCGCGATCGCCCTGGCGTCGAGTCTCGACCAGGTCGGACCCGTCACTCGCACGGTGCTCGACTCCGGGCTTCTGCACGACGTCATCGCCGGGCACGACCCCCGGGACTCGACGTCGCTGACCGACGCATGGCCATCCTTCGCGGATGCCGCCCGTGAGGGCGCCAGCGGGGACGTGCTCAAGGGACTCAGGGTGGGCGTCATCAAGGAGCTGCCCGACTCCGGGTTCCAGCCCGGCGTCGCGGCATCCTTCCGCGCCTCCCTCGAACTGCTCGAGAAGCACGGCGCCGAGGTCGTCGAGATCTCCACGCCGCACTTCGAGTACGGCGTTGCGGCGTACTACCTGATCCTTCCCGCTGAGGCGTCGAGCAACCTGGCGAAGTTCGACTCCGTCCGATTCGGGCTGCGCGTCACGCCCGAGGGCGGCGCGACCGTCGAGGACGTCATGTCGGCGACGCGCGAGGCCGGGTTCGGCGATGAGGTCAAGCGCCGCATCATCCTCGGCACGTACGCGCTGTCGGCCGGGTACTACGACGCCTACTACGGCAGCGCGCAGAAGGTGCGCACGCTGATCCAGCAGGACTTCGACCGCGCGTTCGAGCAGGTCGACGTCATGGCGACGCCGTCGGCTCCGACCACGGCGTTCAAGATCGGCGAACGGATCGATGACCCGCTGCAGATGTACTTGAACGACGTCACGACGATCCCGGCGAACCTCGCCGGCGTCCCCGGCATCTCGATCCCGTCGGGGCTGGCTGATGACGACGGCCTGCCCGTCGGCATCCAGTTCCTGGCGCCCGCGCGTGAGGATGCTCGTCTGTACCGTGTCGGCGCCGCGCTCGAGACGCTACTGGTCGACTCGTGGGGAGCCCCGCTGCTCACCCGCGCACCGCAGCTCGCAGGAGGGAACCGCTGATGGCCGCGGCAAAGCTGATGGACTTCGACAAGGCACTGGAGCTGTTCGAGCCCGTGCTCGGCTTCGAGGTGCACGTCGAACTCAACACGAACACGAAGATGTTCTCCGCGGCGCCCAACCCCGCCAACGAGAAGTACCACGCTGCCGACCCGAACACGCTCATCGCGCCGGTCGATCTCGGTCTGCCCGGTGCGATGCCGGTCGTGAACGAGACGGCGATCCGCTCGTCGATCAGCCTCGGTCTCGCGTTGAACTGCTCGATCGCAGAGTCGAGCCGGTTCGCGCGCAAGAACTACTTCTACCCTGACCTCGGCAAGAACTACCAGATCTCCCAGTACGACGAGCCGATCGCCTACGAGGGCTCCGTCGTCGTCGAGCTCGAGGACGGCACGCTCGTGACCGTGCCGATCGAGCGCGCGCACATGGAGGAGGACGCGGGCAAGCTGACCCACATGGGCGGGGCGACCGGTCGCATCCAGGGCGCGGAGTACTCGCTCGTCGACTACAACCGTGCCGGGGTGCCGCTGGTCGAGATCGTCACCAAGACGATCTTCGGCACGGATCACCGCGCTCCCGAGGTGGCGAAGGCCTACGTCTCCACGATCCGCGACATCGTGCGCAGCCTCGGCATCTCCGAGGCGCGTCTCGAACGCGGAAACCTGCGCTGCGACGCGAACGTGTCGCTGCGTCCGCGCGTCGCCGAGGGCGAGGAGCCGGCTCCGCTCGGCACCCGCACCGAGACGAAGAACGTCAACTCCATGCGATCCGTCGAGCGCGCCGTGCGGTACGAGATCCAGCGTCAGGCGCAGATCCTCCACGATGGTGGAACGATCACGCAGGAGACCCGCCACTGGCACGAGGACACCGGGACGACCTCACCGGGGCGCCCCAAGTCGGACGCCGATGACTACCGGTACTTCCCTGAGCCTGACCTTCTTCCTGTGCAGCCGGCGGCCTCGCTCGTGGAGGAGCTGCGCGCGGCGCTCCCTGAGCAGCCGGTCACCCGTCGCCGTCGCCTCAAGGCCGACTGGGGCTTCACCGACCTGGAGTTCCAGGACGTCCGCAACGGCGGGCTCATCGACGAGGTCGAGGCCACGATCGCCGCTGGTGCTACGCCGGCTGCGGCACGCAAGTGGTGGACGGGCGAGATCTCCCGCCTCGCGAACGCGCAGGACAAGGATGCCGCCGAGCTGATCAGCCCCGAGAACGTCGCCGCGCTGCAGAAGCTCGTCGACGAGGGCACGCTCACCGACAAACTCGCCCGGCAGGTCCTCGAGGGCGTCATCGCCGGTGAGGGAACGCCGCAGGAGGTCGTCGACTCGCGCGGTCTGGCTGTCGTGTCGGACGACGGCGCGCTGATCGCCGCGATCGATGATGCTCTGGCTGCTCAGCCCGACGTCATGGCCAAGATCAAGGACGGCAAGGTGCAGGCGGCCGGTGCGATCATCGGCGCTGTGATGAAGGCCATGAAGGGTCAGGCGGATGCCGCCCGAGTGCGGGAACTCGTTCTGGAGCGTGCCGCGCAGTAGTTCTCGATGTCTGACCCCCAGAGGAGAATGGTCGCATGGGGCGCGGTGACGGACGTGGCCGCATCGTCTCGCCAGACGGTGCGGACGACACGGGTACGCGCATCCTCCACGTCGACATGGACGCGTTCTACGCGGCCGTCGAGGTCATGGATGACCCGTCCCTGCGGGGCCTGCCGCTGATCATCGGTGCGCCGGACGGCCGTTCCGTCGTCTCGAGCGCGTCCTACGAGGCTCGTCGCTACGGGGTGCGGGCTGCCATGCCCGTGGGGCAGGCGATGCGTCTGTGCCCCACGGCGAGGATCGTGATGCCGCATTTCGACCGGTACCAGGCGGTGTCCAAGCAGGTCATGGCGGTGTTCGAGTCGATCACGCCCATGGTCGAACCCCTGTCGGTCGATGAGGCGTTCCTCGATGTGCAGGGCGTTCGGCGATTGTGGGGGAGCCCTGGACAGATCGCGAAGATCGTGCGCGAGCGGGTGCAGGCCGAAGTCGGCATCGCTTGCAGTGTCGGGGTCGCCGCCACCAAGCACGTCGCGAAGATGGCTTCGACCATCTCGAAACCAGACGGTCTGCTCATCGTCGCAGCCGCCGACACCTTGGACTTCCTGGCGCCGCGCTCGGTGCGGGCGATGTGGGGAGTGGGTCCCAAGGCTTCGGAGGCGCTCGAGGCACGCGGCATCCGGACCATCGGCGACATCAGGGACTCACCGCAGGAGATGCTCGATCGTGCGGTCGGCGCTGCACTCGGTGCACGCATCGCCCAGCTCGCTCGAGGCCAGGATGCCAGGGCCGTCGAGACCGAACGGGTCGAGAAGAGTGTGGGCCATGAAGAGACGTTCGAGACCGACGTCATCGACCGGGAGTTCCTGCGCGCCGAACTTCTGCGCCTCGCCGATCGCGTCGCGGTACGGCTCCGTCGCGCGGACTGGGAGTGCGCGACCGTGGCGATCAAGATCCGATTCGACGACTTCACCACTCTCAGTCGATCGCAGACGCTCGCCGAACCCACCTCGGTCGGTCAGCGCATCGGGGAGGCCGCACAGAGCCTGTACGAATCGATCGACCGGAGGGATCCGATTCGCCTCGTCGGAGTGCGCGCGGAGAAGCTCCGCCCTGCCGGCAGCTCGGCGTTCGCGCTCTGGGACGACGATGAGCACTGGCGCAAGGTCGAAGGCGCACTCGACGATGCACGCGCACGATTCGGCAGTGCCACGATCACCCGCGCCCGGCACGTCGGACGCGGAGACGGCCGAGGCGCCGTGCGTCACCCGAAGGACCACGGCGTCGATTGAGCGCGGCGTCGATTGAGCACGGCGACGATTGAGCCCCCGAAGGCGACCGCAGCCCTGTACCGTTGAATCATGCCGAACATCGCACTGGACCTCGGAAAGCAGATCGCCTCCTTCGGCGTCAAGGCCGCCTACGGCGAGCCTCAGGATGTCGACGGTGTGAGCATCACGCCTGTCGCCCTGACCTGGGCCGGTTTCGGCGGTGGCGCCGACCAGGACGAGAACGGCGGCGGGGGCGGCGGAGGCGTGTCCATTCCGCTGGGCGTATACGTTCGACGTGAGGAAGGTCTGCGATTCGAGCCGAACATCGTGGCGCTGCTCGCGGTCGCCATCCCGTTCGTCTGGGTCGCCGGGCGGGCGCTGTCGCGCGTGATCCGTGCCCTCAAGAAGTAACGACCCGCTCGCGCAGGCGCTCCAGCGCGGTGCCGGCCAGGTCATCGAGGCCATCGTCGCGGTCGAAGCATCCAACCCGGTCGTGCTCATCGACGGCAGGGCGGGCGCGGGAAAGACCACGCTGTCGCGCATGGTCGCCGCGAACTGGCCGCTGGCAGGTCGCCCGCAGTTGATCGCGCTCGACTCGCTCTACCCGGGCTGGGACGGCCTGGATGCCGGCACCGAGCGTGCGCTCCACGACATCCTGCGGCCGCACGGGCGCGGGCTGCTCACCACGTGGCGACGCTGGGACTGGGAGCTGGAGGGCGAGGCGGAGGCGTACGCCGTGAACCCGGCGCTCGGCGTCATCCTCGAAGGCTGTGGTGCGATCAATCCGGCGACTGCCCGACTGGCCGATGTGCGCGTGTGGGTGGAGTCACCGGAGGCGTCGCGCAAGCGGCGTGCTCTTGAACGCGACGGCGACGGGTTCCGTCCGCATTGGGATCGCTGGGCCGCGCAGGAGGACCGTCATCTGCGTCGGGACGATCCGAGGGAGCTCGCGTCGGTGACGGTCGCCGTTCCCTGATCAGACGTCGTCAGGGATCTCATCCAGCGCATCGGCGATAGCGATGAGGCTGTCCAACCGGTACGCCAGCCAGTCGTAGACGCCGAAGCGTGCATCGTCGGGATCATGATCGTCATCCGCAGTCGTGATGCCGAGTCGAGTCGCGATGATGAGGCGCAGCGCCGTGAGAGTGCGCAACCAGGCGTCGATCTCCGCGCGCCTGATGGTGATCTCGATCTGGTCCGGCTGGTCCTCGTTCTCGCCCTCGTCATCCTCGCCCGGGTCGACGAACATCTCGAGCGCTCGGCGCACGACGGCGGCGTCTGCCGTGCGCCGATCGAGCAGATCGTCACGGGTCGCCGTCGCGAACTCGGCCGCCGCAGCGGGGTCATCCGGGTACGGCGCCGGGGTCAGCCTGTCGATCGCCGGATCCGGGGCCTCGTCGGCTGCCGCGATCACGAGGGTGAGTTCATCCACGAGCCCCGCCAGGTGGAGGCCTTCGATGAGGGCCATGCGGAACGAGATCTCGTCGACGTTCACAGCGGCGCCTTTCGCACGGTGGCCCACAATCCGTAGTCGTGCATCGCCTGGGCATGCACCTCCATGGTCTCGCGCGGGCCACTGGCGACGATCGCGTGACCGTCGTGGTGGACGGCGAGCATGAGCGTCGTCGCGTGCTCGGCCGAGTAGCCGAAGTAGGTGCGGAACACCCGCACGACGTAGCTCATCAGGTTCACCGGGTCGTTCCAGACGACGACCTGCCACGGCTCCAACGGCGCGGCCTGCAGGTCCGTCGCCTGATCGAGGTCGGGTACGGCGATCGGGATGCTCACGCCCACCCCAGTTCGTGCAGCTGTTCGTCGTCGATTCCGAAGAAGTGCGCGATCTCGTGGACGAGGGTGGTGTGGACCTCATCGCGCAGCTCGTCCTCGTCGCGACAGCGGTCGAGGTGCGGCTCGCGGTAGACGACGATGCGGTCCGGCAGTTCGCCCATGCCGTAGTGGCCGCGCTCGGTCAGCGCGAGTCCGTCGTAGAGGCCGAGCAGATCGAGGCTGCCGTCCTCCGGGCGGTCCTCGACGACGAAGATGACGTTCTCGAGACCTTCGACCATCTCATCGGGCAGGCGATCGAGCTCGTCGACGACGAGCTCCTCGAAAGCGGCAGCATCCATCTCCATCGTCGACCAGCCTACGACCAGCGGGAAGTCAGTGGATGAACAGCAGAAGCGCAGCGACCAACAGGAACAGGCTGCCGAAGATGACGTTCAGGATCTTCACGCCGCGGCGTGTGCGGGTCAGCACCCGGAACGGTCGAGCGGCCGTCGCGAAGAATCCCCACATCACCACGACGTCCACCGCGATGACCGTTCCGATCAGGAGCGCGTACTGGGGGAGCGGCGGCTGATCGAGTCGGATGAACTGCGGCACGAATGCGAGGAAGAAGACGATCGCCTTCGGGTTGAGGACATTCACCCAGAAGCCGCGGCGGATCATCGAGAATCGGCCTTCGCGAGTCGGGGCGACGCCGTCGGATGCCGCCGGCTCCGGCACGCGTGCGAAGATCATGCGGAGTCCGAGGAACGCCAGGTAGGCGGCACCGCTGTACCGCACGATGTCGAACAGGATGGGGGAGCGCGAGACGAGAAGCCCGACACCGGCGGCCACGATGACGACGTGCACGATGAGCGCGAGCTGCTGGCCGATCACGCCCCAGACGGATCGTCGCCAGCCGTGTGCGAGAGCGTTGGACATCGTGTTGATGGCGCCGGCTCCCGGAGTGAAGCTGATGACGATGGAGGCCGTGAGCAGGGAGAGCCAGACCGTCAGTGACACAGAGTGATCCTAGTGATGGAGCTACGACGAAGGCTCGCACCGATCGATGCGAGCCTTCTGATGGGGTGGCTAACGGGGCTTGAACCCGCGACCCCCGCGACCACAACGCGGTGCTCTACCAACTGAGCTATAGCCACCATGTGCCCGCTGAGCGGACAACCACTCAAGTGTATTACACCTCTGAAGCGAACGATGACACCGTGCGATCGGCGATCGCGCGTGCCTCATCGCTGGTCGGTCCTGGTTCGGCGACGAACACGGCTTCGCGGTAATACTGGAGCTCGCGGATGGATTCGAGGATGTCGGCCAGCGCTCGGTGACCGCCGTCCTTCGCCGGTGCCTGGAAGAAGACCCGGGGGTACCAGCGTCGGGAGAGCTCCTTGATGCTCGAGACGTCGACGTTCCGGTAGTGCAGCCACTGGTCGATCTGCGGCATGTATTTGGCGAGGAACATGCGGTCGGTGCCGATCGTGTTGCCGGCCAGGGGAGCCTTGCGCTCCTGCGGCACGAATCGCTTGATGTAGGCGAGGGTCTGCGCTTCGGCTTCGGCCAGGCTCACTCCGAGCGGGATCTCTCCGATCAGTCCCGAACTCGTGTGCATGGCGGTCACGAACTCGCCCATGTTCGCGAGTGCCGCATCGCTCGGCTTGATCACGATCTGGAACCCGGGATCAACCGGACGCAGTTCGAAATCGGTGATCACGACAGCGATCTCGACGAGTTCGTCGATCGAGAGATCGAGTCCCGTCATCTCGCAATCGATCCAGACGAGGCGGTCGTTCTCGGACGCAGATACCATCCCCTCATTCTAGTGAGGGGACCGACATCGCCCCTGATACCGTAGAAGCGGCCCGCCTCCGTAGCTCAGAGGAAGAGCATCGGCTTTCTAATCCGTTGGTCGCAGGTTCGATTCCTGCCGGGGGCACTTCACCCGTTGCGTAGCGCCTGCACAGCGTCGTCGGCGCGCCAGAAGTCGCCGACGAGCCGGAAGGTGCCGGTCGCGAGGTGCAGTCGTTCTGCGCGGTAGCGGAGTCCCAGCGGGTCGGCCAGGATGCGTAGGTGACCGAGGACACGCCCTGTGGCATCCTGCACCCGCCAGAGGTGGTCGGATGCGCGCACCAGATGCTCACGTGCGGATGTCAGGTGCGGTGCGGCGTAGGGGATCTCGGGGACGGGAAGCTTCTGGGTGGTGGACATCGGTCTCTCCTTTCGATTCGAACATATGAGCGACCACCGACATTCGGGGCGTCGGCGACGACGCACTCGAACTGCACAGGCCGGGCGCGGCGCGGGTTCTCCACCGCCCCTGGGATCCGGCTCATCGCGCGTCGGTGTCCGGGGGCACTCTGAGGGGACCCGGGCTTGCTCCGGACCACCAAGGAGAAAGACATGAATGACACTGTGACGATCCTCGGCCGCGTCGGCGGCGACCCCAACCGCAGCGAGACGACCACTGGAATCCCGGTGGTGAACTTTCGCGTCGCGAGTCCGCAGGGCTGGTACGACGCGAAGAGTCAGACGTTCATCGAAACCGGGACGAACTGGTACAACGTCTCGGCGTTCCGCCGGCTCGCCGAGCACGCGAAGGTGTCGCTGCGCTCGGGCGACGCGGTGATCGTGACCGGACGGCTCAAGCTGCGCGAGTGGGAAAGCGGAGGGAAGAAGGGGATGAGCGCCGACATCGACGCGGATGCACTGGGACACGATCTGCGCTGGGGCACGGCTGCCTTCGCGAAGGCGCCCACGGCGAACTCGTCGACTTCGACGCCGACGACTCCGGATGCTGCGTCCTCCACGCAGGATCAGGACACCGATGGGCTCGAGGACGACTTCGTCGAACCGTCGGCCGAAGATCGCGCCGAGGTGTGGAACGTGACGGTCTGAGCGCGGGCGCCGCACGAACGTGCGGCCGGGCTCGGTCGACCGGACGCGTACGTAGGATCGGAGTGTGTTTCGTCGACTCGCCGCCTCTCGTTCGCGCATCGCCCTGGCCGCACTGCTCGTGGCGGGATGCGGGGGGCTGGCCGCGTGCACGCCCGCCGTCGACGCGGGCCCGACGCCGGCCCCCACGCCGATAGCAACGGACACCGCTTCATCTGCTGCGACGCCAACGCCTAATGGCCCCGCACTGCATCCCAACGACTCCGCCGAGGCGAACCTGCCGCTGTTCGCGCAGGTGACGGGCGCGGTCTGGGCGAGCAGTGGCAGCTCGTCCGGCCGGGCGTATATCGATGCGCTCGTCGAGGCCGGCTTCGAGAAGTCGGCCATGCAGGTCACGCAGGACGCGACGACGGTCGGAAACGCCGTGGAGAGCCTGCAGTTCTCCGTCCGCTGGGGCGAGAGCGAATGCCTGGTCGGACAGGTGGGCCCGTCGACGGGGAATCCGGTGACGAAGGTCATGGACCAACTGGCTGAGGGACGATGCCTGATCGGAGATACTCGCTCGATCGACTGGTGACCTACAGCCGGTAGGCTGGAGAGTCGATCCTCGACGCCTACACAAGGAGCGTTTTTCTGTGGCTGAGTACATCTACTCGATGGTTCGTGCGCGCAAGGCGGTGGGCGAGAAGCTCATCCTCGACGACGTGACGATGTCGTTCCTCCCCGGAGCGAAGATCGGCATGGTCGGCCCGAACGGTGCCGGAAAGTCGACGATCCTCAAGATCATGGCCGGTCTCGACACGCCCTCGAACGGCGAGGCGAAGCTGACACCGGGTTTCACCGTCGGCATCCTCATGCAGGAGCCGGAGCTCGACGAGTCGAAGACCGTGCTGGAGAACATTCAGGAGGGCGTCGCGATCAAGGCGAAGCTCGATCGCTTCAATGAGATCTCCACGCAGATGGCCGACCCGGATGCCGACTTCGACACCCTGCTCGCCGAGATGGGCGTGCTGCAGGAGGAGATCGACGCCGCAGACGGCTGGGACCTCGACTCGCAGCTCGACCAGGCCATGGATGCGTTGCGCACCCCTCCGGGGGACGCTGCGATCGCACCCCTTTCCGGTGGTGAGAAGCGCCGCGTGGCACTCGCGAAGCTCCTGCTGCAGAAGCCCGACCTGCTGCTCCTCGACGAGCCCACCAACCACCTCGACGCCGAGAGCGTGCTCTGGCTCGAGCAGCACCTGCAGGCTTACAAGGGCGCCGTCATCGCCATCACCCACGACCGGTACTTCCTCGACAATGTCGCGGAGTGGATCGCCGAGGTCGACCGTGGCCGGCTCATCGGCTACGAGGGCAACTACTCGACCTACCTCGAGAAGAAAGCCGAGCGTCTGGACATTCAGGGCAAGAAGGATCAGAAGCTCGCCAAGCGTCTGAAGGACGAGCTCGAGTGGGTGCGCTCCAGTGCCAAGGGGCGCCAGACCAAGTCGAAGGCTCGCCTCGCACGCTACGAGGAGATGGCCGCAGAGGCGGAGCGCACGAGGAAACTCGACTTCGAGGAGATCCAGATCCCCGCTGGCCCGCGCCTGGGCAACGTCGTCATCGAGGCGAAGAAGCTCAAGAAGGGCTTCGGCGACCGCGTTCTCATCGACGGGCTGAGCTTCAGCCTGCCGCCGAACGGCATCGTCGGCATCATCGGCGCGAACGGCGTCGGCAAGACCACGCTGTTCAAGACGATCGTCGGTCTCGAGCCCCTCGACGGCGGAGATCTGAAGATCGGCGAGACCGTCAAGATCAGTTACGTCGACCAGTCGCGCGCGAACATCGACCCGAACAAGAACCTCTGGGAGGTCGTCTCCGACGGACTCGACTTCATCACCGTCGGCAAGACCGAGATCCCGTCTCGCGCCTACGTCTCGAAGTTCGGGTTCAAGGGGCCGGACCAGCAGAAGAAGGCCGGCGTCCTCTCCGGTGGAGAGCGCAACCGTCTGAACCTCGCGCTCACGCTCAAGGAGGGCGGCAACCTGCTGCTGCTCGACGAGCCGACCAACGATCTCGACATCGAGACGCTGAGTTCTCTTGAGAACGCACTGCTCGAGTTCCCCGGCTGCGCTGTGGTCATCACCCACGACCGGTGGTTCCTCGACCGCATCGCGACGCACATCCTCGCCTACGAGGGCACAGACGAGAACCCGGCGCAGTGGCACTGGTTCGAGGGCAACTTCGAGGCGTACGAGAAGAACAAGATCGAGCGCCTCGGTCCCGACGCGGCGAACCCGCACCGTTCGACGCACCGCAAGCTGACCCGTGACTGACGGAAAGCGCCTCCATCTCCCCATCCACCTGCGGTGGGGAGATCTGGACGCGTTCAATCACGTCAACAACACCTCGATGCTCAAGCTGCTCGAGGAGGCGCGCGTGCGCGCCTTCTGGAAGCCGGGGCCGGGGGAGGACGCGCCGGAGACGGCGGTGCTGGCATCCGGCATCGACCAGGGCGTCCTGACCCTCATCGCCAGGCAGGAGATCGAGTACTTCGCACCCGTGCCCTACCAGCGGCATCCGCTCGAAGTCCAGATGTGGTTCGGCAAGATCGGCGGTTCGAGCGTCGAGGTCTGCTACGAGGTGTACAACGACCCCTCGCACGATGAGCGCGTCCTGTACGCGCGTTCGACGGCCGTGCTCGTGCTCGTCGATGCGAGGACAGTGCGGCCGACCCGCGTGAGCGACGACATGCGCGAGGTCTGGGAGCCGTACGTCGGCGAACCGATCACGTACGCGCACCGCAGATAGAGCCGCGTTCGTCTCAGCCGACCTCGGGGACGCGGATCATGATCTCCTGGTTCACGTTGGCGACCAGCACGCCGTCGCGGGTGTAGATCCGCCCGGTTGCAAGACCGCGACCGCCGCGGGCGTTCGGCGACTTCTGCACGAACAGCATCCATTCGTCGACCCGCGCCGGACGGTGCCACCACATGGCGTGATCCAGGCTCGCCACCTTCAGACCGGGCGTCGTCCAGGCGACGCCGTGGGCTCTGAGGATCGATTCCTGGATGGTCATGTCGCTGAGATACGCCAGCGCCGCGCGGTGCAGGGTCTGGTCGTCCGGCATCTGGGCGCGCATGCGCATCCACACGGCCTGGTGGGCGGAGCGCTCACCGTCCGCTTCCACGTAGATCGGCGTCTGCACATGCCTGGTGTCGACGGGGCGTTCGGTGAGCAGGCGCAGGGCCGTCGTGCCTGCTCCGTCGACGAGGAGCTCGTCCGGGAGGAGATCCTCGGGCCGGGGGACGTCGGTCGGCATCGGCGCCGCATGCTCGAGACCGGGCGCCTCGTCCTGGAACGAGGCGATCATCGAGAAGATCGGCACACCGTTCTGATACGCCTGCGCGCGGCGGGTCGAGAACGAACGCCCGTCGTGGATGCGATCGACGGAGATCGTCACGCCCTGGGTGGAATCGCCGGGGCGCAGGAAGTACCCGTGCATCGAGTGCGCCGCTCGACCGTCCGGCAGCGTCCGCTCAGCCGCGAGCAGCGACTGGCCGAGCACCTGACCGCCGTAGATGCGCCCCGTCGGCATGCTGTGCGAGCGTCCGGTGAAGATGTCCTCGGTCGTTCGCGCCTGGCTCGCATCGAGATCGAGCACTTCGAGAAGTCGGTCGACGGATGCCTGAGCCTGTTCCTCTGCGGTCATCACCCCAGCTTAGGGAACCCGGGTAGTTTAGAACGTGTGCAGCCCCGCCTCGTCCTCGCCGATTCCGACACCGCGAGCGATGTGCTCACCTTTCTCGGACGGGCGAACCAGATCGCCGACGATGGCGTGCGTCTGCAGGCCTCCCGCGGCGTTCTCGCGCTGACCGCCGCTGCCCTCGCACCGCAGGGACTGTTCGATCAGACGCCGACGATTCTCGCGATGCGCGTCGTGCACGCCGACCCCGAGTTGGAGTGCGACATCGTCGTCGACGAACTCGCCCGCGATGACGATGAGCGGATGCTGCAGCTCCCCGACACCGCACGCTCTCCCGCCTGGGCGGGCATCGCTCCGCCCAGGACCGGTTGGGCCCGCAGCGGTGAACTGGATGCCGCGACTGTCGCACAGCGGGCGCAGTGGGGCATCTCGGCCGTCGCACGGGGCGCGACCCCCGGTGCGGGCGAGGAAGCCGTTCGGGCGCTGCGCGCAGCGATCTGGGGTGAGCCGGACGAGGATCTCGGCGGCCTGCCGCGCGGTATCGCCTTCGCCGCGCACGCGTTCGGCTTCATCTCGGGCGAGGAGCAGGTTCCGGTCACCGTGTCAGGGCGGTGGACCCGACTCGCGTTCCGCCGTGGGCATGTGCTGTCGCGTGGTCCTGTCGCCAGCGGACTCACCGCAGTGCGGTCGACCGGCAGCGTCCCGTAGCGGGGACGCATCAGCGCGCTGCGGCGCGCCCGGCCTGACGTCCGGAGAACAGGCACCCGCCGAGGAACGTGCCCTCGAGCGCGCGGTACCCGTGCACGCCTCCGCCGCCGAAGCCGCTCGCCTCTCCGGCGGCGAACAGGCCGGGGATGACGGCCCCGTCGAGACCGAGTGCCCGGCCGTCGAGGTCGGTCTTGATGCCACCCAGCGACTTCCTGGTCAGCACGTGCAGCTTCACCGCGATCATCGGACCGGATGAAGCGTCCTGCAAGCGGTGCGGGGCCGCGGTTCGGATCAGCTTGTCGCCGCGGTAGCCGCGCATGGATCTGAGCATCCCGATCTGAGCATCCTTCGTGAAGTCGTTCTCCATCTCCCGGTCGCGGGCGATGACCTCGCGACGAACCAGATCGATGTCGAGCAGGTCGCCGCCATCGTGCCGGCGCATCTGCTCGAGGAGGGACTCGAGGTCGTTCTCGACGATGAAGTCAGCGCCCTCGTCGAGGAACGACTGCACGGGCCCGGTCGGCCCCTTCGCCAGGCGCGACTTCAGGAGAAGCTTCACGTCCTTGCCCGTGAGGTCCGGGTTCTGCTCGCTGCCCGAGAGTGCGAACTCCTTCTCGACGATCTGCCGTGAGGTGACGAACCACGAATGGTCGTGGCCGGTCGTGCGCAGATGCTCGAGCGTCCCCAGTGTGTCGAACCCGGGGAAGAGCGGCACGGGGAGCCGCTTGCCCGTGGCGTCCAGCCAGAGCGATGACGGGCCGGGCAGGATGCGGATGCCGTGGATCGGCCAGACCGGATCCCAGTTCTGGATGCCCTCGACGTAGTGCCACATGCGGTCGCCGTTGATCAGGTGCGCACCAGCGGCCTCCGAGATCGCGTGCATGGAGCCGTCGACGTACGCCGGGACGCCGGACAGCATGTGCCTGGGTGGCGTGCCCAGGCGCTGCGGCCAGGCGGCGCGGACGAGATCGTGGTTCCCGCCGATGCCGCCGGAGGAGACGATCGTGGCTCCGGCCGAGATCTCGAACTCGCCGACGACGTCGCGCGATGAAGCGATTCCGCGCGCGGTCGGACTGTCCGCGAGCACGTCGCCTCGTGCACCGACGACGGCGCCGTCCGCGACCACGAGCTCGGTCACACGGTGACGGGGAAGGATCGTCAGCGTGCCGGCATCCTCTGCACGGTGCACGGCCTCGTCGAACGGCGCGACGATGCCGGGTCCGGTGCCCCAGGTGATGTGGAAGCGTGGAACCGAGTTGCCCGGTCCGATCGCCCCGTAACCGCCGCGCTCTGCCCAGCCGACCACCGGGAAGAAACCGACTCCTCGTTCACGCAGCCACGCGCGCTTCTCGCCCGCTGCGAATTCCAGGTACGCCTGCGCCCACCGCCTCGGCCATTCGTCCTCGTCGCGGTCGAATCCGGCGTTGCCGAACCAGTCCTGGGCGGCGAGTTCGAGTGAATCCTTGATCCCCATCCGGCGCTGCTCTGGCGAGTCCACGAAGAAGAGTCCGCCGAACGACCACCAGGCCTGACCGCCGAGGTTCGACCGCGGCTCCTGGTCGATGAGGATCACATGTCGACCGGCGGCAGCCGCCTCAGAGGCGGCGACGAGACCAGCCAGCCCCCATCCGATCACCAGGACATCTGCGGACAGGGGTGTGGTCGTCATGCGCTCTCCGTCGAATCCTGACTGGTGCTGCGGGTGTCGAGCGTCGGACGCGCACCAGGCGAGGCGGCTTCAGACGGCAGCGTATTCACCATGGCATACGCCGCACGCTCGAGGTAGTCCCAGAGAGTCGCGTCGTGCAGAGGCGACAGCTCCGCCTCGTCCAGAGCGGTGCGCATGCACCGCAGCCAGCGCTCCCGTGCGTCCGGATCGACGCGAAACGGAATGTGACGCATGCGCAGCCGAGGATGCCCTCGCCGTTCGCTGTACGTCCCGGGGCCGCCCCAGTACTGAACGAGGAACATCGTCAGGCGTTCGGCCGCGGGGCCGAGATCCTCCTCGGGATACATGGGCTTCAGGACGGGGTCCAGAGCCACCTCGCGGTAGAACTCGTCCACGATCCGCTGGAACGTGGCGTAGCCGCCGACCTCGTCGTAGAACGTCATCACGTCGTCTCCGGGGACTCAGGGTGCTCCGGAGAGGCCTTCGGACTCTTCTTGCGCCAGATGCCGCGGGCGACAGGGGGCACGCCGGTCACGGCGTTCGGCCGCGTCTTCGGCGGGTTGGCCCCGCGAACGCGACGCGCACCGGCGATCCCATCGGGGACGACGGATTCGAGCGAGGGCACGGCGAGATCGAGCTGCTGAACCGCGTCCTTCAGCCGCACTCGCAACTCGCGCGCCACGTCGTCCATGGCGTTCGCACGGGTCTTCATCACGACGCGGATGACAAGCGCCTCGCCGCTCATCGACTCCAGCCCCCAGACCTCCGGCCTCTCGATGATGCGCGTGCGCCACTTGGCGTCCTTCGCGAGCCCCTGGGCCGCCTCGAGCAGCGCCTCCTCGACGGCCGGTACATCCGCGTCCACCGGCACGCCGATGTCGACGATGGCCCGCGCCCACCCCTGTGACATGTTGCCGATGCGAGTGACCTCGCCGTTGCGGATGTACCAGAGCGTGCCGTTGACGTCGCGCACCTGTGTGATGCGCACTGCGACGTACTCGACGACCCCGGAGGCGAGACCCATGTCGACCATGTCGCCGATGCCGATCTGATCCTCGGCGACGATGAACAGGCCGTTGAGGACATCCTTGACGATGTTCTGAGCGCCGAAGCCGAGCCCTGCGCCGATGGCGGCGGTCAGGAGCGTCAGCGAGCCGACGAGGTCGGGGGCCAGCGTGTTGGTGATCAGCACGACGGCGACGATGCCGACCGTGACGTTGACGATGTTCTGCAGAATCGTCCCGAGCGTGCGGGTGCGCTGCACGAGCCGCATGTCCGACAGCGGCGAGCGTTCGAGCGCCTGCGTGTCCTGCACGTTCGCCTTGGACTTCGCACTGTCGACGATCCGGTGCACGATGCGGCGGATCACGAACCGCAGGGCGAAGGCGATGGCGACGCTGATCGCGATGATCAGTGCGACGCTGATGGCGTTGTTCCCCGCCGCGACCAACCAGGCGAGCGTGCTCTCCCAGAAATCCACCAGCCACGACGGCAGCTGCGGTGGAGCAGGAGAGGTCTCAAGAGGCGCGTTCAACACCCCTCAACTCTACTGATCGGGCTTCGCAGAACCCTGAATCACTCGGCGGCTTCGGCTCCTTCGGCGTCCCGTGCCTGTGCGGTCAGTGCGCGCTCCACGTCGGCGAGACCCTCGCCGACCAGGCGGCGCAGCGCCGGGGCGGCATCGGCGTTCGCCGACAACCACGAGCGCGTCGCATCGCGGAGCTCCGTGCTTGCGAGAGCGGTGGGGTAGAGGCCGACGATCAGATAGTTCGCGATCTGGTACGTGCGCGACTCCCACACCGGGACGAGCATGTCGAAGTAGTCCTGGACGAATCCGTCCAGAACTCCGGCGCTGTTCGGGTGCACGAATCCGAGCGCCGCCGAGCGGACGATCGTGTTGGGCAGATCGGCGTTGTCGACGAGCGACGCCCACGCGGTCCGCTTGTCGTCGACGTTCGGGAGGGCGGCGCGCGCCTGCGCCGCGAACTCGGCGCCCTTCGACGTGTTGTCCGCTGCCAGGGCGGCATCGATGGCCGCGGCATCCGTCGCACCGATCGAGGCCAATCCGACGAGCAGCTGCCACGACAGGTCGGTGTCGATCTCGAGACCGGGCAGGGTCTCCTCGCCGGAGCGGAGGCGGCCGATGACGCCGGCGTGCTCCGTGTTCACGAGCGAGGACGCGAACGCGGTGACGAACTGCAGCTGGCTGTCGCTGCCGGCCTGGGCGCCCTGCGCGAGCTCCCAGAGCCCGTCGGCGATCTTCAGACGGGCGGCATCCCGGGAGGCGGGAGCGACGTAGAGGGTCGCCGCCGTGCGCAGTTGGGCGAGCGTGGTGCGGACGGTCGTCGACTCGGTCTCGCGGGCGATGTTGCCGAGCACGAGGTCGATGTAGTCGGAGGCCGTGCTCTCGGCGTCGCGCGTCTGATCCCAGGCCGCACCCCAGATGAGGGAGCGGGCCAGCGGATCCGACACGTCGGCGAGATGGGCGATCGCCGTCTCCAGCGAGCGCTCGTCGAGACGGATCTTCGCATAGGCGAGGTCGTTGTCGTTGAGCAGCACGAGATCGGGGCGCTTCCGGCCCTGCAGCTCCGGCACCTCGGTCCGGTCGCCGTCCACGTCGATCTCGACGTAGTGGGTTCGGGCGAGCGCGCCGCCGTCGAGGCTGTAGAACCCGATGCCGAGGCGGTGGGGGCGGATCGTCGGGTAATCGGCCGGGGCGGTCTGCGTGATGGCGAACCGCGAGATCAGGCCGTCCGCGTCTTCCGCGATGACCGGCGAGAGCGTGTTGACGCCGGCGGTCTCGAGCCACTTCTTCGACCAGGTGGTCAGCTCGCGACCACTGGTCGCCTCGAGCTCGGTCAGCAGATCGCTGAGTTCGGTGTTGCCCCAGGCGTGCTTCTGGAAGTACTGGCCGACGCCGGCGAAGAACGCGTCGATGCCCACCCAGGCTGCGAGCTGCTTGAGCACCGAACCGCCCTTGGCGTACGTGATGCCGTCGAAGTTCACCTGCACGTCTTCGAGGTCGTTGATCTCAGCCGTGATGGGATGCGTCGAGGGGAGCTGGTCCTGGCGGTAGGCCCAGGTCTTCTCCATGGCGTTGAACGTGGTCCACGCCTCGGTCCATTCGGTGGCTTCCGCGGTGGCGATCGTCGACGCCCACTCGGCGAACGACTCGTTCAGCCACAGGTCGTTCCACCACTTCATGGTGACGAGGTCGCCGAACCACATGTGCGCGAGCTCGTGCAGGATCGTGACGACGCGACGCTCCTTGACGGCATCCGTCACCTTGCTTCGGAAGACGTACGTCTCGGTGAAGGTGACCGCACCGGCGTTCTCCATGGCGCCGGCGTTGAACTCCGGCACGAAGAGCTGGTCGTACTTCGCGAACGGGTACGGGACGCTGAACTTCTCCTCGTAGTAGGCGAAGCCCTCGCGGGTCTTGTCGAAGATGTAGTCCGCATCGAGGTGCGCCCACAGGCTCTTGCGGCCGTAGACGCCCAAGGGGATGACGCGGCCGTCGGCGCTGGTCAGCTCCGAGAACGTGGACTCGTACGGCCCGGCGATCAGCGCCGTGATGTACGAGGAGATCCGAGGAGTCGGCTCGAAGCCCCACGTCGCGGTGCTGCTCTCGTCGTGGTTGATCGGCTCGGGCGTCGGAGAGTTCGAGATGACCTTCCACGTGTCAGGAGCCGTGATCGTGAACTGGAAAGTCGCCTTGAGGTCGGGCTGCTCGAACACCGCGAAGACGCGGCGGGAATCCGGCACCTCGAACTGCGAGTACAAATACACCTCGCCGTCCACGGGATCGACGAAGCGGTGCAGACCCTCACCGGTGTTCGTGTACTGGCAGTCGGCGTCGACGACGAGGACGTTCTCATCCTGCAGGTCCGTCAGCGCGATGCGGGAGTCGGCGTAGACCTCGGCTGGGTCGAGCAGCTCGCCGTTGAGGGAGATCTCGCGCACATCGCGGGCGATGAGGTCGATGAAGGTGTAGCTTCCGGGCTTCGCGGTGAAGCGCACCACGCTGCGGGAGCCGAAGACCTCGGCGCCCTTCGTCAGGTCGAGTGAGATCTCGTAGGACTGAGTGTCGACGAGCTCGCGGCGCTCCTGCGCTTCGATACGGGTGAGGTTCTCTCCAGGCACAGCTGTTTCTCCCAGGGGTTCGGGGGGTGTCGCCACATGCCGACGCTGCTGGCGCCGACGGCAACCATGACAGCCTACGCCAGGTAGACAAGGATGCCGACGAGGATGCCGACGCACGGAAGATGGGAAGATGGAGGGGTGAGTGTGCCCGTTCAGAGTTCTGTCCTGTTCGCTTCCCCCGCCGCTTCGAGCGGTCCCGAATTCGTCGAGACTCCGGTGGCGTACGACGCGCTGGTGCTCGCGAGCTTCGGCGGCCCTGAGGGCCAGGACGACGTCATCCCGTTCCTGCGCAACGTGACCAGGGGACGTGGCATCCCGGACGAGCGTCTGGAAGAGGTCGCGCATCACTACCGCCACTTCGGAGGCGTGAGTCCGATCAACCAGCAGAACCGGGAATTGAAGGCTGCGCTGGAGGCGGAACTCGCGACGCGCGGCATCGACCTGCCCGTGTACTGGGGCAACCGCAACTGGGAGCCGTACCTCGAGGACGCTTTCACCGCCGCCGCGAACGACGGACACAAGACGCTCCTCGTAGTCGCCACGAGCGCGTACAGCTCCTACTCGAGCGATCGTCAGTACCGCGAGGACATCGCGCGCGCCATCACCGAGGCAGGTCTGCAGGATCGCGTCACGGCCGACAAGGTGCGGCTGTTCTTCGATCACCCTGGATTCGTCGCCCCCTTCCAGGAGGGCGTGGATGCCGCCGTGCAGACGTTCCTCGAGCAGGGGATCGCACCGGCTGACATCCACGTGCTGTTCTCGACGCACTCAATCCCGACAGCGGATGCGGAGCGCTCCGGCCCGCGCGACGTCGATTGGGGCGAGGGCGGCGCCTATGTCGCCCAGCACAAGGCCGTCGCCGCGAACATCATCGAGAACATCGCTGCAGTCGCCGGGCGAGCGCCCGTCGGAGGTGGCACCGTGCCCTGGCAGCTGGTGTTCCAGTCCCGCTCCGGCCCGCCGAGCCAACCCTGGCTCGAGCCCGACATCAACGACGTGATCGCTGAGCTGCCCGCCGCAGGTGCGAAGGCGATCGTCATCGTCCCGCTCGGCTTCGTCAGCGACCACATGGAGGTTCTGTGGGATCTCGACACCGAGGCCATGGAATCGGCCGATGAGGTGGGCATCCCCGCCGTGCGGACCGCGACGCCCGGCATCCACCCGGCTTTCGTCTCGGGGCTGATCGACCTCGTGCTCGAACGCGTCGATGGAACGCCGGCGGCTCAGCGTCCCCACCTCACCGCCCTCGGGCCGTGGTACGACGTGGCGCGTCCAGGGGACTGCGAGAACGTGCGTCTCGGGTTCAAGCCCGCAGCCGCGGGAATCGCGCCCTGACGGCGGCCCCGCCGCTTCTAGGATGGTGTCCATGCGCATCCACATCGCCACAGATCATGCTGGCCTCGACTTCTCCACGCAGCTGCAGGAGCACCTGAGTTCACTCGGTCACGACGTGATCGACCACGGCCCCGTCGAGTACGACGCTCTCGACGACTACCCGGCGTTCTGCATTCGCGCGGCGCAGGCCGTCGTCGTCGATCAGAGCGCCGGCGTGGCTGCGCTCGGCGTGGTCTTCGGCGGATCGGGAAACGGCGAGCAGATCGCCGCGAACAAGGTTCAGGGCATCAGGGCGGCACTGGTCTGGAACCTCTCGACCGCCGAGCTCGCCCGCGAGCACAACGATGCGAACGTCATCTCCATCGGCGCCAGGCAGCACAGCTTCGAGGAGGTCGTCTCCTTCATCGAGCGATTCATCGCGACGCCGTTCTCCGACGAGGAGCGACACGTCCGTCGCATCGGCCAGATCGCAGACTTCGAGCGCGACGGTTCGCTGCTGCCAGACCCGCGCGGCTGACATGCCTGAGGGACACTCCGTACACAGGATCGCGCGGCAGTTCGATCGGAACTTCATCGGCAAGACTCTGCTGGCCTCGAGCCCGCAGGGGCGCTTCGCCGAAGGAGCCGCGGTGCTCGACGGACGTCAAGCGGTGAGCGTCAAGGCCGTCGGCAAGCAGATGTTCCTCGAGACCGAGGGCGATGTCTGGCTGCGCGTGCACCTCGGCCTCTACGGTGCATGGGACTTCGCCGGCGAGATCCTGCTCGATCCGACGATCGCCTCGGCGAACGGACGGATGGGCCAGACGAATCAGCGCGGCACCGACCTGGACGCTGTCGTCTTCGACGACGCAGGCGAGAACTCCCTCGCATCGATCGGCGCGCCGCGCCGCACCCGCGTGCACGTGCGCATGTCCGAGCAGACGAAGGGCCTCGAGGACGAGGGCATGCAATGGCCTCCGCCCATCGTCGGTCAGGTGCGGCTGCGTCTGATGACGGACATCACCGCCGCCGACCTCCGCGGGCCGACGGCGTGCGAGCTGCAGACGCCGGACGAGATGCTGGCGAGCGTCGCGAAGCTCGGACCTGATCCGCTCGTCGGCGATCCGGCCGAGAACGAGGAGCGCTTCGTGCGCGCCGTGCGCAAGAAGGGCACGCCGATCGCTCTTCTGCTGATGGACCAGTCTGTAGCCGCCGGCATCGGCAACGTCTACCGCGCCGAAATGCTGTACCGAGCGCGCCTGAACCCGCACACGCCCGGCAAGCAGGTGCCGGAGGAGCTCGTGCGTGAACTCTGGCGGGACTGGGCAAGGCTGCTGCCGATCGGCGTCGAGACAGGTCAGATGATGACCATGGACGACCTGTCATCGGACGAGTACCGCGCGGCGATGGCCAGCCGGGACGACCGGCACTGGGTGTATCACCGTGCGGGTCTGCCGTGCCGCACCTGCGGAACGGAGATCGTGCTGGAAGAGCTCGGCGCGCGCAAGCTCTACTGGTGTCCGCGCTGCCAGGCGTGATTAGGTGGACTCCGTCCTCTGCACCGCAGCAATGACAGGAGCACCCATGGATCTCACCGGCCTTCAGACCGCTCTGGAAACCCTCTCGGGATGGATCTGGGGGCCGTGGCTCCTCATCCCGCTGCTGCTGGGCACGGGGCTTTATCTCACGATCAGGCTCGGCGGGCTGCAGTTCATCCGCCTCGGATCGGCGCTCCGGCTCGGCCTGTTCACCCGGAAGGATCCTGGCTCGGATGGCGACATCTCGCAGTTCCAGGCGCTGACGACCGCTCTCGCCGCCACCGTCGGCACCGGTAACATCGTGGGCGTCGCCACAGCCATCGGGATCGGCGGTCCCGGTGCCCTGTTCTGGATGTGGATCACAGGTCTCCTCGGCATGGCGTCGAAGTACTCCGAAGCCTTCCTCGGCGTGCGGTACCGCAAGACCGACGACGCAGGCGAGAAGTCGGGCGGCCCGCAGTACTACCTCGAGCGCGGCATCCCGAACCGCTTCGGCAAGTTCCTCGCGCTGTTCTTCGCCATCGCCGCGGTGTTCGCCTGCTTCGGGATCGGCAACATGACGCAGGGCAACTCCATCGCGACCAACATGGAGAACAGCTTCAGCGTGCCCACCTGGGTGACCGGCCTCGTGCTCACGGCGTTCGCCCTCGCCGTCCTGGTCGGCGGGATCAAGTCGATTGGTCGCGTGACCGCGGGTCTCGTCCCCGTCATGATCATCTTCTACGTGCTGGGCGCCCTCTACATCCTCATCGCGAACATCGGCGACGTGCCGGCGGCGTTCGGCCTGATCTTCACCGACGCGTTCACCGGGACGGCTCCGATCGGGGGCTTCGCCGGATCCGCGATCATCATCGCCGTGCAGTTCGGCGTCGCCCGCGGCATCTTCTCCAACGAGTCCGGCATGGGATCCGCTGCGATCGCAGCGGCGGCCGCCAAGACGAGCCATCCGGTCCGTCAGGGGCTGGTTTCGATGACGCAGACGTTCATCGACACGATCATCGTCGTGACGTGCACCGGCCTGGTCATCGTCACGACCGGGGTGTGGAACATGACCGATCCCGAGACCGGTGAGCAGATCAGTGCCGCCCTGATGACCGGCGAAGCGTTCTCCCACGGGCTTCCGGGGGAGTGGGGGCACTACATCGTCACGATCGGTCTGGTCCTGTTCGCAGGCTCGACGATCCTCGGATGGTCGTACTACGGCGAGCGCAACATCGAGCGCCTTCTCGGACGCCGAGCCGTCATGCCGTTCCGCGTCCTGTTCTCGCTCGTGGTGTTCATCGGCTGCACGGTGCAACTGGGTGTCGTGTGGGCATTCTCCGACGTCATGAACGGTCTGATGGCGTTGCCGAACCTCATCGGTCTGCTGGTGCTCTCGGGGCTCGTCGCCCGCGAGACGAAGAAGTATCTCGACAACGATCCGAAGCTGCGGGCGACGACCGACGAGGTGAACGCGTTCATGGCCGGGGACAAGGATTTCGAGGCCTGGAAGACGCAGGCGATCATTCTTCCCAAGAGGAACTGACCGGCCGCCGCGGATCTAGGCTTGGTGCATGCGCCAGAACCCCAGTTTCGCCATGACCGACGTCGCCGAGCTGCGGCGCGTCATCGCCGGGAATCCGTGGGCGACGCTCGTGGGGCGGGATGCCGACGGCGCGACCGCTTCGCACTACGCGATCCTGCTCGACCCCCACCGCGACGACCTCACGATCGTGGGGCACGTCGGCCGACCGGACGACCTCGTGCTGGGCCTCGGGCAGCCGGATCAGGAGCTCCTCGTCGTCTTCCAGGGACCGCACGGCTACATCTCTCCGGGCTGGTACGGCGACGTTCCGGCGGTGCCGACGTGGAACTACGTCGCCGTGCACCTGTCCGGTGTGCCGGAGATCCTGGATGCCGACGAGAATCTGAAGGTGCTGGAGCATCTCGTCGAGCATTTCGAGAACCGCTTTCCCTCGCCGCGCGGCATGTGGACGCCTCCCAACGACGAGACGTTCGTGCGTCGGCTCGAGTCGGGCACGATCGGATTCCGGCTCACGCCGACCCGCGTCGTCGCCAAGCGCAAGCTCAGCCAGAACAAACCCGATGACGTGGTCGAGAACGTGATCCTCGAGCTGTCGCGCGATGAGAAGTTCCCGAATCCGGCGCTCGTCGCCGAGATGCAGCGCGCGCACGACGCCCGGGTCGCAGCACGGGCGCAGAACGCGTGATCGGCGCGACGATCGCGGCGATCCGCAACGCCCGGATCGCGGGCCCCGGCCGTGAGTACCTGATGGATGACGTGCCGGTGGACATCCACGTCGCGCGAGGTCTGATCGTCGACATCGCTCCCGCCGGCGCGCTGCCGGTCGCCGGAGAGTCGATCGACGCGCAGGGAGCGTGGGTCGTGCCCGGACTGTGGGACAGTCACGTGCACACGCTGCAATGGGCGCTGATGTCCGAACGGGTCAGGCTTCACGAGACGACGTCGGCTGCAGAGGCTGCGGCGCGCATGGCGTCGGCTGAACCGCTTGCCGATGGCCGACGGGTCGGGACGGGGTTCCGCGACGCCCTGTGGCCGGACGCGCCCTCGCTCGAGGTTCTGGATGCCGCGACCGGCGCCGCGCCGACTTATCTGATCAACGCGGACGTGCACAGCGTCTGGCTGAACTCGGCGGCGCTGCGGCGGGAGGGCTTCACTTCTCCCGACGGGATGCTGCGCGAGGACGACGCCTTCGAGATCTCGAAGCGGGTCAACGCGGTCGAGCCGTCTCACGGGGACCGTGCTGTCACCGCCGCCGGCGCTGCCGCAGCGGCACGCGGGGTCACCGGGATCGTGGACTTCGACATGGCGTGGAATGCCGAGGCGTGGGCACGACGGGTCGAGGCCGGCTTCTCGTCGCAGCGGGTCGAGTTCGCGGTGTACCCGGCCGAACTCGAGCGCGCGATAGCCGCTGGGTTGCGCTCGGGCGATGCACTGGACGGCGGTTCCGGGCTGGTGCGCGTCGGGCCGCTGAAGGTCATCACCGACGGCTCGTTGGGCACCCGCACCGCTGCGTGCACGCACCCGTACCCTGGCGACGATGCGGATCACGGGGTCCTGAACGTCTCTCCGCCTGAGCTCGTCGAGCTGCTCACGCGGGCGACCGGAGCCGGACTGTCGGCCGCGGTCCACGCGATCGGCGACCGTGCCGTGTCCTCAGCGCTGGACGCCGTGACGGCGACAGGGGCGACCGGCACCATCGAGCACGCACAGCTCGTCCGGCATGCGGACATCGCCCGGATCGCGCGGCTGGGGCTGGCAGCGAGCATCCAGCCGCAGCATGCGCTGGACGATCGCGACCTCGTCGACGGGTTCTGGGCGAACCAGACCGCCGTGGGGTATCCGATGGCCTCCCTTCTGCGCGCCGGCGTCGAACTGAGGCTCGGGTCGGATGCGCCGGTGGCACCGCTCGACCCGTGGCAGGCCATCGCCGCCGCCGTTCACCGCACCGACGACGGACGCGACGCCTGGCATGCCGAGGAGAGGCTGACTCTCGACGAGGCGTTCGCGGCGAGCGTGCGCAGTGCCGTGCGGCCGGGGGACCGTGCCGACTTGGTCGTGTGCGGCGCCGATCCGAGCGCAGCGGCGGAGAGCACGCTGCGCCGGATGCCGGTACTCGCGACGCTGCTCGGAGGGCGCGTGACGCACACCGCTTGATCGACCTCAACCTGAAGTTGAAGGTTTGAGTCCTGGCGTCGTCGGAATGTCCGTGGCCCTCGGTTGAATGGACTCATGACCACCTCAGTGATGACGTCACCAGAGCTGAACGCTCTGCTGAGTGATCTCGTCGGCACGGTGGCATCCGTCGACCAGACGATCAATCAGCTGCAGGCGGTGAAGTCGGCGATGCTCGCGACCGCCGCCCGTATCGCCGACGATGAGCCGTTCGATTCTGTCGACTCGCGGGAGATGGCGCATCGTGCCGTCGCAACCGAGCTCGCTGCCGTGTTGCGGGTGAGCGACCGCGTCGTCGAATCGCAGATGGGGGATGCCGCCCGTCTGGTCCAGGACTTCCCCGAAACGGCCGCGTCGTTCGGGGCCGGGCGCATCTCTCCGTCCCACGTGCGCATCATTCTTGAATCGGGGACGCCGATCGAGGCTGCCGAGGCGCGGGCTCGGTTCGAAGCGGCGGTCGTGCCGCGTGCCGAGGCCGAGTCACCGAATCGGCTGCGGCCCTTCGTGAGGCAGCTGGCCGAGCGATTCCGTGAGCGCTCCTTCACCGAGCGGCACCGTGAGGCGCGAGAGCAACGAGGGGTGTGGACGCGCGAACGCGAAGAGGGCATGGCGGAGCTCGTGCAGTACGGTCCCAGCGCGATCATTCACGCAGAGCGCGATCGGCTGACGCAGATGGCTTCATCCGTGAAGACCGACAACGCGAGGATCGCCGGCGAGGGTCCGGTGGACGACTTCGCCGACCAGCGCACCACCGCTCAGCTCCGCTTCGATCTGCTCGCCGATCTCGTCCTCACAGGCACGCCGGCAGGACACAGCACAGAGGACGGACTTCTCGGGGAGATCGCGGCGCACATCGACGTGACCGTGCCTGTGCTGACACTGACGGACGACGATGACCACGCGGCACCGGGCCATCTCGAAGGCGTCGGACCTGTCGATCCGGCCACAGCGCGGATCCTGACGGGCAACGCGCCGGGCTTCGATCGCGTGCTGACCGACCCGGTGACGGGAACTGTTCTCGCGGTCGACCGGTATCGGCCGTCCGCCGAGATGCGGCGCTACCTGCGAGCGCGGGATCGCCGGTGCCGCTTCCCCGGATGCCGGATGCTGGCGCGGTTGTGCGACGACGATCACACCGTTGACCACGCCTACGGAGGACCGACCGACCTCGGCAACCTCGCCGACCTCTGTCGTCGACACCACACGACCAAGCACCATACGCCCTGGCGAGTGCGACAACTCGGCGGTGGGGATCTGGAGTGGACCAGCCCCACCGGCAGGATCTATGTCGATCGCCCACCGGGTGTCGCGACCCACGTCGCATTCGAGGACGTCGCATTCGAGGAGGTCGACGAACACATCGTCGAGCCCGCACCGTTCTGAGGGCTTCGGCGCCCGTACCGTGCTGACCTGAGCACGTTTCCGGCGACCGCACGTAGCCTGGAGCGATGTTGAGCGATTCCGAGTTCGAGGCGGTCTACGGCCGCTGGGCGCCACGGACGCCTGCGGATGCTGCTCGCCTCTTCGACGGCTACCGCGGTGCCTGGTGGATCGCCGGTGGCTGGGCGCTGCAAACGTTCACCGGTGTCGAGCGGCATCACGAGGATCTCGATCCCAGCGTCCTGAGCGTTGAGCTGCCTGCGCTGCGCAGTCATCTCACCGGGCGGCTGCATGTGTGGACGGCCGCGTCCGGCGCGCTCAAGCCGCTGCTCCCGCACGAACGGCCGGAGGGCACCGCGCAGGAGCTGCTCCCTGACGGGACGCACCAGCTCTGGACGCGTCGCAGTGCTGCGCACCCGTGGGAGTACGACATCCTTCTCTCCACGGGGACAGCACAGGAATGGATCTACCGGCGAGACACGAGCATCCGCATGCCGCTGAGCGATGCGCTCTGGGAACTCGACGGCATCCGCTATCTCCAGCCCGAGATCCAGCTCCTGTACAAGGCGAGGGGCCAGCGGCCGAAGGACGAGGCCGATTTCACGGCCACCGTGCCATACCTGGACGAGCGTCGACGCTCGTGGCTGCGCGATGCGCTCGAACACACGATTCCGGGCCACGATTGGACGCGCAGGCTCTGACTTCGGAGCCATCGGGGCGGGGCGGTTTCACGGGTTACGTGATGCACCAGGTACCGTCGTAAGGTGACATCCGCTCCGCAGACTTCCTCATCCTCTCGTGCACAGCGTCGCCGCGACCGGTCTCCGGAGCACGCAGCGTCCAGCCGCTTCATCCCGCATGTCCAGGGTCTGCGTGCGATCGCCGTCCTGTTCGTCGTGCTCTACCACTTCTGGCCAGGTCGCCTCAGCGGCGGATACGTCGGCGTCGATATCTTCTTCGTGATCTCCGGCTTCCTGATCACCGCACACCTCGCGCGCGAGCTCACCTCGACCGGTACGGTCAACCTCGGCCAGTTCTGGGCACGCCGTGCCCGACGTCTGCTGCCGGCTTCGCTGCTCGTCCTGCTGTTCTGCGCGATCGCCGCCGCCTCGCCGCTGCTGACGCCGACGTCCGCCATGCCCGCCGAGGTGCGAGAGATCCTCGCCTCGACGTTCTACATCGAGAACTGGTACCTCGCCTTCAACTCCGCGGACTACCTGGCGTTGTCCGGCGACCCCACGACGGTGCAGCACTACTGGTCGCTGTCCCTGGAGGAGCAGTTCTACGTCCTCTGGCCGCTGATCATGCTGCTCGCGGCATGGATCGCAGTCAAGTTCTTCCGCGGATCGCGATTGCGCGCGGCCATCGTCGCCATCAGCGTCGTCTCCGTCGTCTCGTTCGTCTTCTGCGTCGTGTACACCATCACCGACCCCGCTCCCGCATACTTCGTGACGTTCGGACGCATGTGGCAGTTCGGTGTCGGCGCGCTCATCGCGCTCGTCCCGCGCCTGCGCGTGAGCAACGCCGTTATCAGCTTCGTCCTCGGATGGGCCGGCATCCTCGTCCTGCTCTACACGGCCTTCACCTTCGACGGTCAGACCATGTTCCCCGGATACATGGCGCTGCTGCCGACCCTGGGCGCGGCGGCGATCATCGCGGCATCCAACACCGAACGCTGGTGGTACCCGACGCGGCTGCTCTCGATCCGCCCTATGCGGTTCACCGGCGACATCTCTTACAGCCTCTACCTCTGGCACTGGCCGCTCATCATCATCGCGCCGTCCGTGCCGTTCTGGGGCCTGACGATCTACCACCGCGTCGCATTGCTTTGCATCTGCTTCGTGCTCGCCTGGCTTACCAAGCGCTTCGTGGAGGACCCGGTTCGATCCTGGAAGCCCCTGACCTCACGGCGTCCGCGCGCGACTCTCTGGGCGTCGCTGGGAGCGATGGTGCTCGTCGGTGCCGTTGCGGCCGGCGGCTGGGCCGTGAACGCGCCGACCTACCAGCAGGGCGTTCAAGCGATCCAGGACGTCCGGGAGGATCCGCCTGCCTGCTTCGGCGCGGCGAGTGTGCTGGACGACTCCTGCGTAGACGCTGCGCCGGAGACGATCCTGCCGGCGCCGGGATTCGCCGGCGCAGACAACCCGGACGAACCCCAGTGCTTCATCCAGCTCAACGACTCGCGTCCGGTGTCGTGCGAGTTCGGCTCCGAGGCCCCTGACGCGCCGCGCGTGGCACTGGTCGGCGACAGCCACGCCTATCAGCTGCTCACGACGTTCCAGGGCATCGCGGAGCGCGAGGGCTGGCACCTGACCACGTACTTCAAGGGCGCGTGCCCGTGGAACACCACACCACTGGCCACCGGCGGCTCTTTCGGCGCCGCGTGCGCGGACTGGCGCGCAGGCGTCGACAAGAAGCTCGCGGACAGCGACTTCGACGCGGTCTTCACCGCTGCGATCTCAAACACCCCGTACTCGGCGGCAGGTCACGACTCGTCGTTCGACGCCGCAGTGGCCGGATATCGCGAGGCCTGGTCGACCATGACCGATCGCGGCATCCCTGTCGTCACGGTCGTCGACAACCCCGGTTGGGAGACCGACCCGAACAAGTGCCTCCGCACGCGCGATCAGGCCGAGTGCGCCGGCGCTCGTTCCGACGTCCTCGTCGAGAACGACCCGCTGCGTGACGCCGCAGACGGGGCAGCAGGAGTCACGCTTCTCGACTTCACCGACGTGTTCTGCGACGACGACTCGTGCTTCCCCGTCGTGGGCGGCGCGAACGTGTATCGCGACCAGGACCACCTCACCGTGACGTTCACCGACTCGCTGGCACCCCAGTACACCGCGGCGCTGAAGGCTGCGATGGAGAACGGCGTGGGATGAGAAGTGGAAAGGGGAAGGGCACCAGGACGAATCCCGGTGCCCTTCCCCTTTGAGGCGCTGTTACTCGGCGATGTGTGCGAGCAGGAACCAGCGGTCCTTCTCGAGGCCCCGCATGATCTCGATCGCGACGTCCTGGCTGGTCAGGTCGACCTCGTCGAGGCCGTCGATGGCCGCCTTGGTGTCGACGAGGATCGCATCGATGTCCGCGATGACGTTGCGGATCAATTCTGCTGACTGCGTGAAGCCGGCGGGAACAGCGGACGATGCGCCCTTCTCGGCGACGGCCTTGACGCGGGCGTCGATCGGGAGACCGAGGGCGACGATGCGCTCCGCGGCCGTGTCGGCGAAGCCGCCGGCGTTCGCGACGACCGAGTCGAGGAGTTCATGGACGCCGATGAAGTTCGCGCCGCGGACGTGCCAGTGGGCCTGCTTTCCGCTGATCGTCAGCGCCTGCAGCCCGAGGACGACGGGGGAGAGGAACTGGGCCGCCGCTGCGGCAACGGTCGGGTCGCTGGCTGTGGTGGAAACGGTCTGCGCCTTGCTCATTTTTCTTCCTCCAGTACGGCTTTCGGATGCCTGATGGATATAACGGTACTCAGCCTCAGACATTCCGCAAGCAAGCTGAGGCTCGGCTTATCGCCCCGAAAATCCCCGGAATCACGCGGAAGTCAGGGTAGTCTCACCTCATGAGCATCTCGTCGTCGGCATCCGTACTCGCACTGTCCGGCAGGACTCCGAAGGTCGCGGATGACGCGTTCGTCGCGGACGGAGCGCGCATCGTCGGCGAGGTCGCGCTCGAGGCCGGTTCCAGCGTCTGGTACAACGCCGTCCTCCGTGGCGATTCGGCGGGCATCGTCGTCGGGCGGGGGAGCAACGTCCAGGACAATGTCTCGGTGCACGTCGACAGCGGCCACGGCGTTGTGATCGGCGAGAACGTCTCGATCGGGCACAACGCGGTCGTTCACGGCTGCACGATCGGAGACGGGTCCCTCATCGGAATGGGGTCGGTCATCCTCAGCGGCGCGGTCATCGGCAGCGGATGCCTGATCGCCGGCGGGGCCGTCGTCCTGGGTGGCACCGAGATCCCGGACGGCTCGCTCGTCGCCGGCGTGCCGGCGAAGGTCAGGCGGGAGCTGAGCGAGGATGAGCGGGCTGATCTCTTCCGCAACGCCGAGATCTACCATGAGCACCTGCGGACGCACGAGCAGGCGGTACCGCTCCGTTAGAGTGGAATCGCTAGGGGGCGGTGGCCAAGCTGGTCAAGGCAGCGGGCTCATAACCCGACGATCGTGGGTTCAAGTCCCACCCGCCCTACGGAACGTCCGCTACAGCGGACGTGCGGTGATGGCCTCGTTCCCGAGGTCCTTCCGCGCGGTGCGCAGACACTTCGTGCACAGCAGTTCGACCGTTCGCGGGTGATTCTCGCCGCACGTGCAGTCGATCGTCACGCGCCACTTCGCCCGGCGCCCGCAGGGCGCGTAGGCCTCCTCATCGCCGTGATCGCACTCGCACTCCACGGGCACGTCCTCGTCCCAGCCCAGAGCGAGGTCGGCGAACTCCAGGTCCATAGGAGCATTTTGCCGCATCACATCACGTTCCCGATATAGGAGTACTTCACGAACACCTCGGCGGCGATCCCGGATTCCTCGAGCACGCCCTGCAGCGCGTTCATCATGTAGTTCGAGTCCCACCCCATGTAGAGGAAGTTCTCCTCGTCGAGAGCATCCCACTGGCCCTTCCAGGCCCTCTCCGAGTAGATCGGTCCTCCGTGCGCAGCGCTGTACGCCAGGGCTGACGCCCGATCGTCCGTCCACGCCCGGCGGAACACGCGGTTGAACAGCGCGCGGACGTCCTTGATCTCCCAGTGCTCGCCGCGGTACTCGACATAGTCGAATTCGCGGTCCCAGCCGGCCGGCCACCCGCGGCGGCGAACGGCATCCAGCACCGGTGTCAGGCCGTCGTCGTCGATCTCGGGCAGCGCAGGTCGCGCCCAGATCCGGAGGAGGGATGCTGCGAGTCGCACCGTGCGCTCCGTGATCGCCGCCGTGCCCCACGCCGGGATGTCGACGAGTGCGCGGGTCTCATCGACCGCACTGCGTGCGTACGCGTCGGTCTGCTTGTCGGGGAACGAAGCTCCGAACACGCGCTCGGTCAGGTTCTGCTCGAGGAGCGTGAGGTTGCCGAGGGTCGGTGTCAGAGCACGGTGGCTGTTCTGCGCGTCCTCGGTGTACTCACTCCATCGGCGCGATCCGTCGCCGGACCATGCCTCAGAAGGCATGAGCGGCACGATGTGCTCGATGTCGAATCCGGAGGTGTCGTTCACGTTCTCGAGGCGTCCCAGCACGTAGGCGGCATGGGGGAGCTCGACGTACTTGAGCACGGCGCTCACGCGCTCGTCCGAGGGCGTGATGCGGGCGAACGCGCGCATGAGCGCCTCGCGCCCTTCCGCACGAGCGCGGCACAGACGCGCGATCATCCGCTCCGGCGGCAGGCCGACCAGCGCACGGCGCAGATAGAGCGCCTGCGTCCATTCGAGCGTTTCGATGAACTCATCGCGCGAGATCAGCCCGCGCGCGTGGTCGCTGTAGGCGCTCATCACGAGCGGGTAGGCCGCGCGACCGAACGTGTTGATGTATCCCAGTTGGGTGCGGATCTCCGCGTCCGTCTCGAGAGAAGGATCGAGCAGGATGCCGTAGATCTCGGCGTAGTGGCGCCAGACCTCGGCATCCGCCTGCAGATGCGCGACGTCGACGCTCGGGAACGAACGCCGGAATGCGGCGTAGACGCCGTGCTCGCCGTCCGCCGACACCTCCCTGCCGGTTGTCATGACGAGGTAGTGCCGCCAGAAGGCGCCGATCATCTCACCGGTGTGCTGTTCGATCGGCAACCAGAACCGCTCCTCCACATCGAGCTGCTCCGAGTGCGTGAGTCCCATGAGGATGTAGTTGTGGATCAGTTCGTGATCGCGCAGCGGCTCACCGGTGGAGTTCAGGCTCTCGAAGATCTGCTGGGCGTTCGCCTGTGCGCCGAGGGTGATCGAGACGTGCTCGAGCCGCTGCAGGCCGCGCCAGATGGCCGGCGCCTCGTCCGCGTGCACCTGGCTGCGGAAGAACGCGTAGTTGTCGTCGAAACGGGACTCTCGCTCGGCGTCATCCCGCCGGTCGAGGACGACGGACTCGTAGAGGTGCGCCCAGGCGTCGTGCGGCCGCAGCTTGGTTCGGGAAGGGTCATCGGCGCGGACGAGCACGCGTTCGAGGTCGGCGGCCATGTTCGGATCCATGTCGCGCACGGCGTGGTGGAGAGCCGCTACCAGCAGCATGATCGTCGTGATGCGCTGCTGGCCGTCGATGAGGATCAAGTCCGTCTCGGACGAGTCCTGAGCCGAGAGGATGGAGCCGATGAAGTGACGCTGACCGTCGTCTTCACCCGCGACCGCGCGCACGTCGGCGAGGAGCCGTTCGCACCCGCCGATATCCCAGCGGTACTGCCGCTGATAGACCGGGACGACGATCGCGGTGTCCGGGGCAGAGAGCCACTCGATGGTGCCTACGGCGTCAGCTTCGACATTGGTGGCGCTTGCCATGGTCTTCGGTTCAGCTCCTCACATCGACGGGGATCCGCCAATCCGATTCTAGTCCGGAGCAATTTTCCCGGCCGCGTCCCGGGAGAGAGGAACACTGCGCTGTTAGGCTTGCCTTATCAGGGCCTGTTAAAACGTGCTGGCCCCCGATGAAAGGACATGACTCAGATCATGGGATACATCAAGTCCGCAGCGCTCGAGGAAAAGGGCTTCGTCGTCCTCGACAGCTACAACCAGGAGCTCGACCCCCAGGAGTGGCTCGACATCGAGTACAACGACTGGAAGTCCTCCGGTGACACCCGATTCGCGCCGCTGGCCAGTGCCAAGGGCGAGATCGAGTGCAACGGCTTCTGGAACCACAAGCCGCCGCGCACCGACAAGGACGGCGTCTGGATCCCGGAGCAGACCGAGAAGGCGCCGAACCTCACCCGCCGCGCGCAGGAGCCGGGCGCCAACGTCGGCCGCTGCCGCGTCATCGAACTGCAGCCGACCCCCTACGGCGAGTGCCTCTACAACCTCCACCAGGACGACAACAACCGTCTGAACCCCGACGGCACCGGGTGGGTCGTCCGCGGATTCTTCAATCTCACCGACGACAAGGACAGCTTCTTCGTCCTCCGTGAGAACCGCACGGACCCGAGCATCGAGTACCGCATCGCTCTGCCTGCCGGCGCTCAGCTGATCGTCGACACGCAGCGTCTGTGGCACGCCGCCACGCACGTCGGCACGGAGCCGCGCTACTGCCTCATCACCTCGTGGACCTCCGGCCCGGAGCTCGACGCCTACATCGAGAAGTACAACGGCACCGACGACGTTCCCAATGTCGAGGTTCCGCAGGACGTTCTCGAGGCCGGCTATGCCGAGCAGGCCCGCAAGGATGCCGCCCGCGCCGCGTACTACGCGGCCAAGGGGCAGCAGGCGAAGCTCGCCATGAGCGAGGCCTGACCCGTACGGATGAGCCCCGGCTGCGGCCGGGGCTTTTCTGTGCGAATGACACGCTTGTGATTTCGCTCCGAGTGGGCGATAATCGCCGTATAACCGCATAGAAACGCCACTCTCGTTGACCAGGTCGTTGGGGAAGACGCACCTGATGAAACGGAGAGATCATGGCGACGGCTTACGCACGCGGAGTGGTGTACATCCACTCCGCACCTCGCGCGCTCTGCCCGCACCTCGAATGGGCGGTGGGACGCGCTATCGGTCGTGCGGTCAACTTCGACTGGGCTGAACAGCCCGTGCTCGAGGGCGCCCGCCGCGCCGAGTTCTACTGGGACGGCCCGGTGGGCACCGGTGCTGCTCTCGCGACGGCGATCCGCGGCTGGGAGCACCTCCGCTTCGAGGTCACCGAGGATCCGACGCCCCGCAGCGACGGCGGCCGCTGGCTGCATACTCCTGACCTCGGCATCCACTACGCACAGACCGACGCGGCCGGCAACATCGTCGTCGGTGAGGATCGCATCCGCTACGCGATGGAGATCGCCGCCGGCAGCGCCCTCGAGCTGCAGCGCGAACTCGACGTCGCCCTCGGCTCGGCCTGGGATGAAGAGCTCGAGCCGTTCCGCCACGCGAGCGACGACGCCAGCGTCGTTTGGCTGCACAAGGTGGGGTAGCTGGCGACCACAGACTCGGGGCGCGGAGAGGCGTCGGTATCGGAATCCGGTGATCACCCCGGAAGCTGAGAAAGCGAATCCCTCGCCCCGCACGATGAAGGCCTCGCCCCGCATATCGGGGACGAGGCCTTCATCGTTTCGCCGGTTCAGAGCGAGTGGATCACTCGGAACCGCTCGCAGAGCACTGGCATGTCCGGCGCGAATCCGCGCGGGTTCTCCGAGTGCTCCCGCCAGAACCGTTCGTGCGCCTCGCGCCAGTGCGCCAGCGTCCGGTCGCCTTCGCCCTCCGCATGAGCGTGCTCCGTCGACACCTCATCGAAGGGGACTGTCTCGAGGGACAGAGTCTCGATCACAGCGCGCGGCGCGCCCGAACCATCGAGGATGATGCTGAGCTCGCCTTCCTCCGGCAACGGGTCACCGGTGGCCTCGTAATCCCACAATGAGGATGCGGTGCCCGTCTTCGTTCCCGCGAGCACCAGAGCCAGCAGGCTGTCGGCATGCGCGGGTGTCGCCCCGAAGGCCCAGGCGAGAGGAGTGTGCTCCGGCAGGTCGGGATGAACCGCGCGCACCTGAGCCCAGTAGTCGGCGACGGCCGCGGAAACCGTCATCAGCCTTCGTAGTCGGCGAACGCCGCGACGGCGTTGTGGCCGCCGAAACCGAAGGAGTTGCTGATCGCGAGCTGCGGACCGTCACCCAGTGACTGCGGTTCGCCCGAGACCTTCAGCGGGATGGCCGGATCCTGGGTCGTGATGTTGATCGTCGGCGGAGCGATGCGGTCGCGGATCGCGAGCACGGTGAAGATCGCCTCCAGCGCGCCCGTGCCGCCGAGCAGGTGACCGGTGGATGCCTTGGTCGCCGACACGGGGACGTCGTGGACGCGGTCGCCCATGACATCATGCAGCGCGGTGTACTCGTTGGGGTCGCCGACCGGCGTCGACGTCGCGTGTGCGTTCACGTGCGTGATCTCGTCCGCCGTGCGCCCGGCCGACTCGAGCGCCAGCTTGACGGCGCGCACCGCGCCCTCGGGCGCGTTCGCGGTGATGTGGAAGGCGTCGGCCGTGACGCCGCCGCCGACGAGCTCGGCGTAGATCTTGGCGCCGCGGGCCTTGGCGTGCTCCTCGGTCTCGAGGATGAGCACTGCGGCTCCCTCGCCCATCACGAAGCCGTCGCGGTCCTCGGAGTAGGGGCGTGACGCGGTGGACGGGTCGTCATTGCGGCGGGAGAGCGCCTGCATCGACGCGAACGAGGCGATCGTGATCGGGTGGATCGCGGACTCGGTGCCGCCGGCGATCACGACGTCGGCGAGGCCCGCCTTCAGGTGCTCGTAGGCGTTGACGAGCGATTCAGTGCTGGAGGCGCATGCCGAGGCGACAGTGCGCGCGAAGGCTCTGGCCTGGAAGTGGAGGGAGAGGTTGCCGGCGGCCGAATTCGGCATCAGCATCGGCACGGTCATGGGCATGACCCGTCGCGGGCCCTTCTCGCGGAGCGTGTCCCAGGCATCCAGCAGGGTCCACACACCGCCGATGCCGGTGGCGAAGTCCACGCCGAGACGGTCGGGGTCGACGTCAGGGGCACCCGCATCCTCCCAGGCCTCCATGGCCGCGATCATCGCGAACTGCGAAGACGGGTCCAGACGCTTGGCCACAGGCCGAGCCAGCACGGACTCCGGGCGGACGATGGCTTCAGCGGCGAAGGTGACGGGTAGGTCGTACTCGGCGACCCATTCGTGTTCGAGCGAGCGACCACCGGACATTCCCGCGAGCAGGTTGGTCCAGTTCTCGGGAGCCGTTCCGCCGATGGCGGACGTGGCGCCGATGCCGGTGACGACGATGCGCTTGGTCATGGGGTGTGGTTCCTTAGGTGAGGGGCAGGAGGATGCCACCCCATCGCGGGGTGGCATCCCTCAGGTGTTACTCCTGGCCGGCGACGATGAAGTTGACGGCATCCGCGACGGTCTTGAGGTTCTTGACCTCGTCGTCGGGGATGGTGACGCCGAACTTCTCCTCGGCGTTGACGACGATCGTCATCATCGAGATCGAGTCGATGTCGAGGTCGTCCGTGAAGGACTTCTCGAGAGCGACCTCGGAGCTGTCGATGCCGGTCTCGTCGGTGACGAGCTCGGCGAGGCCGGCGAGGACCTCATCGTTGGTGAAAGCCATGTGGATTTCCTCTTTCTTGCGGTTGTGTTCGGAACCGATGCCCAGTCTAGGGAACGGCATGCGGAGTTCAGGGGAGGACGACGACCTGTGCGGCGAAGACGAGGCCAGCGCCGAAGCCGATCTGCAGCGCGAGACCCCCGGAGAGCTCGGGGTGCTCCTGCAGCAGCCGGTGCGTCGCCAGCGGGATCGACGCCGCCGAGGTGTTGCCCGTGGTCTCGATGTCGCGCGCGATGATCGTGGACTCCGGCAGCTTCAGCTGCTTGGCAAACTCATCGATGATGCGCATGTTCGCCTGGTGGGGGATGAAGGCGGCGAGATCTGCGGCTTCGACACCGGCGACCTCGAGGGCTTCTCTGGCGACCTTCGCCATCTCCCACACCGCCCAGCGGAAGACGGAGGGGCCGTCCTGGCGCAGCGTCGGCCAGGGCACTTCTCCGTCACGGAACTGCGTCAGGTCACCGTTCATGGTGACGGCATCCGCTCGGGAGCCATCTGAACCCCAGACCACCGGCGCGATCGCCGGCGTGTCGCTCGGCCCGATCACGACGGCGCCTGCGCCGTCGCCGAGCAGGAAGGAGATGCTGCGGTCGGTGGGGTCCACGACGTCCGAGAGCTTCTCGGTGCCGATCACCAGGGCGTAGTGCGCGGCACCGGCGCGGATGAGCGCGTCGGCCTGCGCGATGCCGTAGGCGTAGCCGGCGCAGGCAGCATTGGAGTCGTAGGCGGCTGCCGGGTTCGCCCCGACCCGGTCGGCGACGATCGCCGCGGCCGACGGAGTCTGCTTCGGGTTGCTGATCGTCGCGACGATCACGAGATCGATGTCGGATGCCGCGACGCCGGACTTCTCGATCGCCTCTGCGCCGGCGATCGCGGCGAGGTCGATCGCAGACGTGCCCTTGTCGGCACGGACGCGGGTGACGATGCCGGTGCGCTGACGGATCCACTCATCGCTGGAGTCGATGGGACCGACCAGATCGTCGTTCGGCACGAAGTTCTCGCCGCGTGCGGCGCCGTACGAGAGGATGCGGGTGAACTGCGGGCCGGTGGCCTGCTTCAGCGTTGCGGTCATGCTGCTGCTCCGTTCAGCAGCTCGGCTGCTGCATCGAGGTCATCGGGTGTCTTCACGGCGACGACGGGTGTGCCGCGCAGTCCGCGCTTCGCGAGGCCCGTCAGGGCGCCGGCGGGTGCGAGCTCGATCATGCCGGTGATGCCGGCATCCGCGAACGATGCCATGCACAGGTCCCACCGAACAGGCGATGACACCTGGTTCACGATCAGCTCGAGTGCCCTGGTTCCGGAGGAGACGACGGAGCCGTCGCGATTCGTCCAGAGGGTCAGATCCGGTTCGCTCGGCGTGACGTCGGCGACAGCGGTGCGCAGCGCGTCGACGGCCGAGGCCATGTACGTGGTGTGGAAAGCACCCGCGACCTGCAGGGGGATCACCCTGGTGCCCTTCAGCGGCTCCTCGGCGAGGGAGGCGAGGGCCGGCAGGGCGCCCGCGGCCACGATCTGCCCGCCGCCGTTATGGTTGGCCGGGGTCAGCTCCAACTCGGCGAGTCGATCGAGCACGGCCTGCTCGTCGCCGCCCAGCACGGCGCTCATGCCGGTCGGGGTCTGCGCTGCGGCATCCGCCATCGCTCGCCCGCGGATGCCGACCAGCCGCATGGTCTCCTCTGCGGAGATCACTCCGGCCCCGACGATGGCCGCGAGCTCGCCGACCGAGTGCCCGGCGATCCCGTCGGAGCAGCGTCCGGCGCGCTCGACGAGAGCCTGCCAGGCGATCAGCGACGCCGCGACGATGAGCGGCTGCGCGATACGGGTGTCCCGGATCGTGTCGGCGTCCGATTCGGTGCCGTGCGAGATCAGATCGATCTCAGCGGCTTCGGAGTACCTGGCGAGGCTGTCGGCCACGCCATCGAGTTCGAGCCAGGGGGCCAGGAAGCCGGGAGTCTGAGAGCCCTGTCCGGGGCATGCGGCGACAATCACCTACCCAGTCTGCCAACGATCACGTCGAAACGGTGGATGTACCCTCACAAGATTCGCGGAATCGTTTGTGCGTGGCGTGCACCGTGGACGTCAGCGCGTGCGGCGAGCAGGAGTGCGACGCCGCACCGTCTCGGCTGTGCCGATGGATCCGAGGATAAGCGCCGTCTGCAGGATCAGCGCCTCGCGCGGGCCTGTGGCGTCCCAGCCGATGACCTCGCTCACGCGCTTGAGCCGGTAGCGGACCGTGTTCGGGTGGACGAACAGCTCGCGCGCTGTCGCCTCGAGAGAGCGGCCGTTGTCGAGGTAGCTCCACAGCGTCGTCACCAGGTCCGTTGAGTGCGCTTGAAGCGGACGGTAGATCCGGTCGATCAGCGTCTGCTTGGCGAGCGGGTCGCCGGCGAGAGCGCGCTCCGGCAGCAGATCGTCCGCCTCCACGGGGCGAGGAGCCGTGCGCCAGGCGCGGGCCACGGCGAAGCCCGCGAGCGCCGCGCGAGCGCTCTGCCCTGCGTCGACAAGAGCGGCGACAGGCGGGCCGAGCACGACGTAGCCCGGCCCGAACGAGGACTCGAGGCGCGTGGCGATCTCATTGAACGCCAGTTCGTCCTGCTCGTCCTCCTTGCCCGGCACGTGGGCGCGTCCGAGCACCAGCACGAGGCGGGAGCCCTGGACGCCGATCAGCACGTCGACCGCGAGCTTGCGCGCGGTGCGCCGGACGTGATCCACATCGAACTGCGGGGGAGTCGTGCCGACGAGCACGCACACCTCGCCGTGGCCGTGCCAGCCGAGCGCCGCGATGCGACTGGGCAGCTCCTCATCGGCCTCACCCGTGAGGATCGAGTCGACGACGAGGGCCTCGAGCCTGGCGTCCCACAGACCGCGCGCCTCGGCGGCACGCGCGTAGACGTCGGCCGCCGCGAATGCGACATCGCGCGAGTAGAGCAGGATCGCCTCGCGCAGGTACTCGCCCTTCCCTGCGACGCGCTCCTCGGTCACCTCGACCGTGACGCGGATGAGCTGGAGGGTCTGGGTGAGGCTGACGCTGCGCAGCAGTTCGCGGGGCGCCGCGGCGAAGATGTCGGCGGCGATCCACGGCGTCGAGGTGGGGTCGTCGTACCACTGGATGAAGGACGTGATGCCGGCCTGCGCCACCAGCCCGACCGCTGAGCGGCGGGCCGGTGGCATGTCGGCGTACCAGGGGAGCGTGTCCTCGAGGCGCTGTATCGTCGCCGTCGCAAGATCACCCGAGATGCGGCGCAGCCAGGCGAGCGTCGCCGCCTTGTCCATCGACGCCTGAGACGATGCGGTCACACGCGACTCAGCTCTCGCCGCCGGCGTTTCCGCTCGTACCGGCGTTCACGTTGTGCAGGTCGTACTTCGCGATCGCCTGAGCGATGACCGAGCGGTCGAGCTTGCCCTGATCGGCGAGACCCTGCAGGGCCCGGACGACCATCGACGGCCCGTCGATCTTGAAGAATCGACGAGCGGCCGCGCGCGTGTCGGCGAAGCCGAACCCGTCGGCACCGAGCGTGTAGAAGTCGCCTGGCACCCACTGGCGGATCTGGTCCTGCACGGCGTGCATGTAGTCGCTGGTGGCGATGAACGGGCCCTCCGCCGACTGCAGCTTCTGCGTCAGGTAGGCGACCTGGGGCTCCTCTTCGGGGTGCAGGAAGTTGTACTCGTCGGCGGCGAGGCCGTCGCGGCGCAGCTCGTTCCAGCTGGTCACCGACCAGACATCGGCGACGACGCCCCAGTCCTTCGCGAGGAGCTCCTGGGCCTCGATCGCCCACGGCACGCCGACGCCGGAGGCGAGCAGCTGCACGCGGGGCCCGTCGCCGGTGCCCTCAGCAACGCGGTGGATGCCCTTGAGGATGCCTTCGGCATCGACGTCCTCGGGCTCTGCGGGCTGCTTCAGCGGCTCGTTGTACACGGTCAGGTAGTACATGACGTCGGGGTCGGGGTGCGATCCGCCGTACATGCGCTCGATACCGGCCTGCACGATGTGCGAGACCTCGTAGCCGTAGGCAGGGTCGTAGCTGATGGTCGCGGGGTTGGTCGAAGCGAGCAGCGGCGAGTGGCCGTCCGCGTGCTGTGTTCCCTCACCCGTGAGCGTCGTGCGTCCGGCGGTGGCGCCGATCACGAAGCCGCGGGCCATCTGGTCGGCAGCGGCCCAGAACGCGTCGCCGGTGCGCTGGTAGCCGAACATCGAGTAGAAGATGTAGATCGGGATCAGCGGCTCGCCGTGCGTCGAGTAGGACGTCGCCGTGGCGGTGAAGGCTGCTGTGGCGCCGGCCTCGTTGATGCCGACGTGCATGATCTGACCCTGCGGGCTCTCCTTGTACGCCAGGAGCAGCTCGCGGTCGACGGCCGTGTAGTTCTGGCCGTTCGGGTTGTAGATCTTCGCCGACGGGAAGTACGAGTCCATGCCGAAGGTGCGGGCCTCGTCCGGGATGATCGGAACGATCCGTTCGCCGAAGCCCTTGACCCGCAGCAGGTCTTTGAGCATGCGGACGAACGCCATCGTGGTGGCGACCTCCTGGCTGCCCGAGCCCTTCTTCGGGAAGGCGTAGTCCTTCTCCTCGGGGAGGGCGAGGTCGACGTGCTTCGTGCGGCGCTCGGGGAGGAACCCTCCGAGCTCACGACGGCGCTCGAGCATGTACTGGATCGTCTCGTCCTGCGCGCCGGGGTGGAAGTACGGCGGCTGGTACGGGTTCTCCTCGAGCTGCGCGTCCGTGATCGGGATCTGCATGGTGTCGCGGAACAGCTTGAGGTCGTCCAGCGTCATCTTCTTCATCTGGTGCGTGGCGTTGCGTCCCTCGAAGTGCGGACCCAGGCCGTAGCCCTTGACGGTCTTCGCGAGGATGACGGTCGGCTGGCCCTTGTGCTCCATCGCGGCCTTGTACGCCGCGTACACCTTGCGGTAGTCATGACCACCGCGGCGCAGCTTCCAGATCTGGTCGTCGGTGTAGTCCTTGACCAGGGCTGCGGTGCGCTCATCGCGGCCGAAGAAGTTCTCGCGCACGAACGCGCCGTTCTCGGCCTTGTACGTCTGGTAGTCGCCATCGGGGGTGACGTTCATCAGGTTGAGGAGCGCGCCCTCGGTGTCGCGAGCGAGCAGGTCGTCCCACTCGCGTCCCCAGACGACCTTGATGACGTTCCAGCCTGCGCCGCGGAAGTACGACTCGAGTTCCTGGATGATCTTGCCGTTGCCTCGCACAGGGCCGTCGAGGCGCTGCAGGTTGGCGTTGATCACGAAGGTGAGGTTGTCCAGACCCTCGTTGGCGGCGACCTGGAGCTGACCGCGCGACTCGACCTCGTCCATCTCGCCGTCGCCGAGGAAGGCCCAGACGTGCGAGTCCGCGACGTCCTTGATGCCGCGGTTGGCGAGGTACTTGTTGGTCATCGCCTGGTAGATCGCGTTGATCGGGCCGAGGCCCATCGACACGGTCGGGAACTGCCAGAACTCGCGCATCATGCGCGGGTGCGGGTAGGAGGGGAGGCCGTTCGGGGCGCCGGACTTCTCCTGGCGGAACGCGTCGAGCTGTGCCTCGGTCAGGCGGCCCTCGAGGAATGCGCGGGCGTACATGCCGGGGGAGGCGTGGCCCTGGTAGAAGATCTGGTCGCCGCCGGAGGGGTGGTCCTGCCCGCGGAAGAAGTGGTTGTGACCGACCTCGTACAGCGACGCAGCCGAGGCGTAGGTCGAGATGTGGCCGCCGACTCCGATGCCGGGGCGCTGCGCGCGGTGCACGGTGATCGCTGCGTTCCAGCGGATCCAGTGGCGGTAGCGGCGCTCGAGCTCTTCGTCACCGGGGAACTCGGGCTCGTTCTCCGACGCGATGGTGTTGATGTAGTCCGTGGTCGGAACCATGGGCACATTCAGGTGCAGCTCCTTGGAGCGCTTGAGCATGCTGAGCATGATCTCGCGCCCGCGGCCGTGACCCTTGGCGTCGACGAGCTCGTCGAGCGACTGCTGCCATTCGCCGGTCTCGTCCGGATCGCTGTCGAGGGGGCCCTGGGAGTACGGATCCTGATCGTGGACGGTCACGTGGAGCCTTTCGTCAAGCTGGCAGGTCTTGCCAATGAAACGGGAAGCGACGCGGGGGAGTCTTGTCGTCTCGGCACAACGCGCGCTGTATTCAGCCTAGCCGTCTTCGGAGGATGCGTCGCGCATCGGCCACCCGCCTACAATGGAGAGGTCAGGGCCTTTAGCTCAGCTGGTAGAGCGCCACGTTTACACCGTGGATGTCGTCGGTTCGATCCCGGCAGGGCCCACTCGCACTCGATCATGCATCGTCGGACGCCACTCTGATGAGCACCTTGCCGATCACGCCGCTCTCCACGGCATCGTGCGCTGCCGCCGTCTCGTCGAGCGAGAACCAGGTCAACGGCAGCCCGGCGTCCGCGCCGACGGGAAGCGCGCCGTCCGCGAGCGCCGCGGTGATGTCATCGGCGGCGGCAGCCATCGCCTCGTCGCCCACCGTGTACAACAGGAGTCCCTGCCAGCGGGCGTTCTTCGCGAAACTCGCCATGATGGGTGCCGTGAACGACTCGCCCTTGTCGTTCGCGTAGAACGCGATCGAGCCGTGGTTGGCCAGAACCGTGACGTCGAGCTCGGCATTCATCGCGGGGGAGACCTCCACGATCTGATCGACGCCGTCGGGGGCCGCCGACAGGATGCGCTCGGCCAGACGGTCGTCTGGATATCGGAAGACGTGATGAGCGCCTGCTGCACGCGCCAGACGCTCTTTGTCATCGCTGCTGACCGTGGTGAGCACCGTGGCTCCCGCCCACACCGCGAGCTGGATGGCGGCGTGCCCGACGGCGCCGGCGCCGCCGTGGACGAGCACGGTCCGACCCGTCAGGCTTCCGGACGACAGGCGTGACGGGCCGAACTCGTGGACGGTCAGGGCACGGTGCGCGGTCATCGCTGGGACGCCGAGGCTCGCAGCGACGTCGAACTCGATCCCCTCGGGGAGGCGGACCGCTCTGGCGGCGGGGACCACCGTGAACTCTTGAGCGGTGCCGGTCGGACGCTGATGCGCTGCGAGGAACAGCCAGACGCGGTCTCCGACCTTGAACCCCGTGACCCCGTCGCCGACGGCATCCACGATTCCCGCACCGTCCTGGTTGGGAACGACCTCGTCGAACGGCATCGGCGCTCCGGATGAAGCACGGGCCTTCCAGTCCGTGGGGTTGACGCCGGAGACGAGGATCCGCACCCGGACCTCGTCCGCGCCCGGCTCTGCCTTTTCGCGCTCGGTCAGCGTGAGCGTCGCGGAGTCGCCCTTGCTCGCGTAGACGATTGCTCTCATACGTGATGCAAGCCGCGTCGCCGGGGGACTATTCCGTCGCTGCCGGAGTCCACCCTGACGAACCGCGGATCGCGTGCTGTACGCGTCTGCTGATCTCGAGCAGTTGCTTCCTCTGTGCCGATGTCAGCGGATCGAGGACGAGGCGACGCACCGTGCGCACATGCCCGGGCGTGGCCCGCTCGACCTGGGCCAGACCCGGCTCTGTGAGGATCGCGAGCGTGTACCTGCCGTCGGTCGGGTCCGGCATCCGCTGCATCCAGCCGCGTTTCTCCAGGCGTGCGGCCGCGCGCGACAGACGTGACAACGAGCTGTTCGCGTAGCCCGCGAGCACGCTCATCCGAAGCCGGTGCTCCGGAGCATCGCCCAGGGCGTACAGGATCCCGTACTCGAAGTGAGTCACATCCGAGTCCACCTGCAGCTGAGCGTCGAGTGCGGCTGGCAGCCATTCCAGGACAGTCGCCAGCGACGACCAGGTCTCCAGGTCATCGCCTGTGAGGGTCGCGCGAGAAGTCTGATCCGTCATGCCAGCAGACTACGTTACTTTCCCAGTCAAGTGATATTGATAGAGTGACACTTGACTGGGAAAGTGAATGGAGTATCATGGAATTGCAACTGAACGGCCGGCGAGCGTTCGTGAGCGGGTCGACGCAGGGGATCGGATTCACGATCGCGCGGGGTCTCCTCGCGGAAGGAGCATCCGTCGTCATCAACGGGCGGGACCGCGACAGGGTCGACCGCGCGCTCCGCGACCTGAAGGCAGGCGATCCTGATGCGCCGGTCTCGGGGATCGTCGCCGACGTCGCGGACCCACGGCAGGTACAGCGGATGCTCGACGAACTCGGCGAGGTCGACATCCTGGTGAACAATGTCGGCCTCTTCGAACTGTCGGCGTTCGGCGATATCGATGATGAGGACTGGCAGCGGTACTTCGATGTCAACGTCATGAGCGGCGTGCGGCTGTCTCGCGGTCTGCTGCCGCGCATGCTCGATCGCGGGTGGGGGCGCATCGTATTCATCGGCACAGAGTCCGGCGTGAACGTCCCAGCGGACATGGTGCACTACGGGGTGACGAAGGCCGCGGCACTGGCCCTCAGCAATGGCCTCGCCAAGCTCACCCGCGGCACGGGGGTCACAGTGAACACGATCCTGGGCGGTCCGACCTACTCCGGAGGAGATCGCCGCGCTCGCGCTCTACCTGGCGAGTCCGCTCTCATCCGCCACGAACGGCGCCGCTCTGCGCGCCGATGGCGGGGTCCTCACCTCGGTGATCTGAGCGCACCGCGCTCAGGAGCGTCTTGGCTCAGGACTCCTCGTGGGTGCGGGGGTCTCCGTCGAACATGCGCCCGTCCGCACGGCCGAGAGCGCTGATCGCCTCGACCTCCGCGTCGTCGAGGACGACGGACGCCGCGTCGAGGTTCGCCGTCTGGTGCTCGATCGACGACGCCTTCGGGATCGCCACCACCTCGCGAGCCACGTGCCAGGCGAGCACGGCCTGAGCCGGGCTGATGCCGTGTGAGTCAGCGACCTCGACGATCGCCGGCTCGGCGAGGAGCGCCTTCGCCCTGGCGATCGGGCTCCAGGCCTCTGTGATGATGCCCTGCTCGCGGTGGTACGCGATCTGCTCGGCCTGCGGGTAGTACGGGTGGACCTCGATCTGGTTCACGACCGGCCGCACACCGGTCTCGCGCTCGATGCGCTCCAGGTGTTCGGGGAGGAAGTTCGATACGCCGATCTGGCGGACGATGCCGCGCTCCTGCGCGTCGACGAGCGCAGCCCAGGCCTGCACGTACTCGTCCTGACTCGGGTTCGGCCAGTGGATGAGGTGCAGATCGGTCGCGTCGACCCCGAGGCGGAAGCGGCTCTCCTCGATGCTCGTCCTGGCCTTGTCGGTCGGGTGGTGCCGACCAGGGAGCTTCGTGGTCACGATCACCGCTGAGCGATCGGTCGCGGCGTCCGCGACGCCACGGCCGACGGCACCCTCGTTCTCATAGTTGAACGCCGAATCGACCAGGCGGTAGCCGGCGTCGATTCCTGCGGCGATCGCGGCGGCACCCGCCTCGCCGTTGAGGCGGTACGTGCCGAGTCCGATCGCGGGGAGGGTGAAACCGTTGTGCGCAGTGCGGACGGGAAGAGCTGTCATCCTTCCAGCGTACGGGCTCTGCAACTGGTGCAGGCATGATTGACGCATGCGCTGCCCCTGCACCTCCGGAGACACCTACGAAGCGTGCTGCGGCCCGATTCTGGACGGCACGATCGCCGCGCCGACGGCCCAGCGACTCATGCGCTCGCGATTCACCGCGTTCGCGACCGGCGATGCCGCATACCTTCTGCGGTCGTGGCATCCAACGACCAGGCCCGCCGAGCTGGAGTTCGACTCGGAGACCCGCTGGATCAGGCTCGACATCATCGAGACCACCGCCGGCGGGCCGTTCGACTCGGACGGCGTCGTCGCGTTCGAGGCGTTCTACCGAGAAGGCGCCACTCGCGGATCGATGCGGGAGCGCAGCCGGTTCGTCCGCGAGAACGCCGGCGGGAAGAGGGCGTGGATGTACGTGAGCGGTACATTGGAATCGTGAACGCCAGCCCCGAGCACCAGCGCATCCTTCTCGACGTCGCAGACCTCGATCGACGCCTTCAGCAGGCCGAGCGACAGCGAACCGCTCCCGCCCAGGGCGCGCGCATCAACGAGCTCGCCAAGGAACGCCAGGAACAGCTCCGTGAGCTGACCGCGCTGACAGGCGCGCGTGACGACATCCGCACCGAGCTGACCAGACTCGAGTCCGACGTCAAGGTCACCGAGCAGCGCAGGACAAGGGATGCCGACCGCCTCGCGAGCTCCACGAACCCCAAGGATGCCCAGGCCCTCGAGCACGAGCTCGCCAGCCTCGCGCGGCGCATCAGCGATCTCGAGGACGCCGAGCTCGACGTCATGGGTCGACTGGAGGATGCCGAGGCTGCAGTCGCCACGCAGCAGGCGCTCATCGATACGACGACCGCCGAGGGGCAGCAGCTCACGGCTGAGGCGAAGGCGCAGATCGCGGCGGCGACCACCGAGATCGAGCACCTCACGCGCGACCGCGATGCCGTGACCGCCGACGTCCCCGCTGACCTGCTCGCCGAGTACACCCGTCGCGCTTCGCGCGGCATCGGCGTCGGACTGCTGCGCCGCGGCACGTGCGAGGGCTGCCGCATGATGCTCTCCGGCACGCATCTCAACGAGGTCCGGCAGGCCGCACCGGATGCCGTCGTCTCGTGCCCCGAGTGCGGTGCGATCCTCGTGCGCACCGACGAATCAGGGCTGTGAGCATCAGGCCGGCAGCCGATTCCCGGATCCTGCTGGCCGAGATCGGCTCGGCCGTCATCGCGGTGCGCCTCGCGCCGGACGGCGCTGCGCTCGAGACGACGGACGTCCCGGCAGCAGAGGTCGCCGAGTGGGTCGGACGGGTCGAGGTGCGAGAGCACCCCCGGTGGGTGATCCGCAGCGCGCGGGAGCTCTATCCGCCGCTTCTGATGGCGGGCGTCCAGCTCACGAAAACGCACGATCTGCTGCTGTGCCACGCGATCCTCCGCGACACCGACGTGGTCGCGCGCCCGCTCGCACCCTCGCCTGAATGGCTGCCGCACGAGCCGGCGGCCGGCGAACCCGCGCTGTTCGACGCCGACGATCGGAGCACACCGGAATCCGTCGACGAGCTCCTCGAGCAGTACCAGGCGCAGCAGCGGGTCATCGACTCCGACCGCACAGGGCGGCTCGCGCTGCTGTGCGCCGCCGAATCCGCAGGTGGACTCGTCGCCGAGGAGATGCGGGCCGGCGGGCTTCCATGGGATGCGGCCGAGCACGAACGCATTCTGACCGAGGTGCTCGGTGCCCGCCCGTCCGGCGGCGGGATGCCGGCGCACATGGCCACTTACGCCGACGCCGTGCGGTTCCACCTCGGTGATCCGGGCCTCCACCTCGACAGCCACGTCAAGCTTCTCCGTGCCCTGCATCGGGTCGGTGTCAACGTCGAGTCGACCAGCCAGCGGGAGCTCAGCGAGATCTCGCACCCGGTCATCGCACCTCTGCTCGCCTACAAGAAGCTCTCGCGGCTCATGAGCGCGAACGGCTGGGCGTGGCTGACGGAGTGGGTGCGAGAGGGGCGGTTCCGTCCCGTGTACATCCCCGGTGGCGTCGTCACGGGGCGATGGGCATCCTCGGGAGGGGGAGCGCTGCAGGTGCCCCGGATGCTGCGACCGGCCGTGCGCGCAGACCCAGGGTGGATGCTCGTCGTCGCCGACGTGGCCCAGCTCGAACCGCGGATGCTGGCTGCGATGGCATCGGACAAGTCCATGGCCGAGGCGGCGAGGGGTCAGGACCTCTACGCCGGGGTCGTCGCGTCCGGTGCGGTGGCTACGCGTGAAGAGGCGAAGTACGCGGTGCTCGGGGCGATGTACGGGGCCACCACGGGTGACAGCGGCCGTCTCGTGCCCCGCCTGCGCAAAGTGTATCCGCGGGCGATGCATCGTGTCGACGAGGCTGCTCGCCTGGGCGAGGACGGTGGAGTGGTCTCGACCTGGCTCGGCCGGTCATCTCCCAAGCCGGACGCCGACTGGCGGGCTCAACAGGCCGCGGCGACGGGAGCGGACGTCGACCCCGCCGACGTCAAGCGCGCACGGGCCAGAGCACGCGACCGCGGACGCTTCACGCGCAATTTCGTCGTCCAGGGGACCGCCGCCGAGTGGGCGCTCATCTGGCTCGCCGAGATCCGTCATCGTCTGCGACAGCTTCCGGAGGCGGAGACACCGGCACCGGCATCCGGTCCGTTCGCCCGGCACGCGCATCTGGCGTTCTTCCTGCACGACGAGGTGATCCTGCATGTGCCGGCGGAGCAGGCGGATGCCGCGGCATCCGCCGTGCGCGAGGCGGCGGCGGTCGCGACGCGCCGCCTGTTCGGGACGTTCCCGATCGATGTGCCGCTCGACCTCCGCATCGTGCACACGGCCGAGAAATAGAGCGCCGAGAAGTAGACTGAACGTGCGAATGGGGCGGCCGGACGGTCGCGTTGCGGGCGACCGCACCGAGGAACGTCCGGGCTCCGCAGGGCAGGACGGTGGGTAACGCCCACCCGGAGTGATCCGCGAGAAAGTGCCACAGAGAGCAGACCGCCGCACGTGCTTCGGCGCGTGGGGTAAGGGTGAAAGGGTGGAGTAAGAGACCACCGGGGGCCGTGGTGACACGGCCTGCCAGGTAAACCTCGTCCGGAGCAAGGTCAGACAGAGGATGATGACGCGGCTCGCCGAGTCCTCGGGTAGACCGCTGGAGCGGCACGGCAACGTGTCGCCGAGAGAGATGGCCGTCGAAGGGAGTCCTCGAGAGAGGCCCCGGAACAGAACCCGGCGTACAGGCCGCCCCATTCGCACCACGACGGGCTCAGCAACCGACTGGTCGCTGAGCCCGTCGACCTGTCAGTCGGCCGCGAGCGACGCCGCGCCGATGATGCCGGACGAGTTGCGGTGGATGGCCGGAATGATCGGGGTGTCGAGCTCGAGCAGCGGGATGAACTTCTCCGGGTGCTTCGATACGCCGCCGCCGACGACGAGCAGGTCGGGGCTGAACAGGAACTCGACGAGCTTGTAGAACACCTGCAGGCGAGCCGACCAGTCCTCCCAACTGAGGTTCTCGCGCTCCATCGCCGAGTACGCGCACCACTTCTCGATCGACGCGTCACCGATCGTGGTGCCGTCGTAGAGCAGGTGGCCGAGCTCGGTGTTCGGCAGCAGGACGCCGTCGTAGAGGAATGCGGAGCCGATGCCGGTGCCGAGCGTGGTCATGATCGTGAGCCCGTCGGTGTCGCGGGCCGCTCCGTGGCGCGACTCCGCGATGCCGGCGGCATCCGCGTCGTTGACGAAGGTGATGTCGCGGCCGAGGCCGTCCTCGAAGAACTTCTCGGCCTCGAAGCCGACCCACTCCTTCGAGACGTTGGCAGCCGAGAGGGTGCGACCGCGCTTGACGATGGCGGGGAACGCCACTCCGAGCGGGAGATCGGAGTCGCGGACGCCGAGGGTATCGAGCACTTCGTGCACGGCCTTCAGCACGTCTTCAGGCGACGCGCCCTTCGGGGTGTCGACGCGGATGCGATCCGACTCGAGCGTGCCCTTCTTGAGGTTGACGATTCCTGCCTTGATGCCTGTGCCGCCGATGTCGACGCCGATCGCTTTTGCCATGCGCAATAGCCTAGCGAGAGCGGGTGTCGCCATTAGGATCGTGACAAAGCCTTTACGAAGGGATACGCCATGTCTCGGGGAGAAGATTCGTACATGTCAAGCGGCGAGCGCAAGTACTGGTACAACACGACCTCGGGCGAGGTCGAGTACGGGTACATCTCACCGTCCGTCGATCGTGTCGGGCCCTTCGACACCGCCGAGGCGGCCTCGAACGCGTTGCAGACGCTGCGCGAGCGCTCGGAGGCCTGGGCGGTCGAGGAGCGGATCGACGACGACTGGCGCAGGGCCAGTGACGTGGATGGGAAGTAGCGGCCTCATATGAGCATGGACAAGCAGCGGGACTTCGTGCTCCGCACAATCGAGGAGCGCGGCGTCAAGTTCGTCCGACTCTGGTTCACCGACGTCATCGGAACACTCAAGTCCGTCGCGATCGCCCCTGCCGAGGTCGAGGGCGCCTTCGCCGAGGGCATCGGCTTCGACGGCTCGGCGATCGAGGGACTCACCCGCACGTACGAGTCCGATCTGCTCGCCCAGCCCGACCCCACGACATTCCAGATCCTGCCGTGGCGCGGCGAGATCGATCCGACGGCCCGCATGTTCTGCGACCTGACCACGCCCGACGGCCAGCCCGCCGTCGCCGACCCGCGCAACGTGCTCAAGCGCACGCTCGCGAAGGCCGCGGATGCCGGGTTCACGTTCTACACGCACCCCGAGATCGAGTTCTACTTGCTGAAGTCGTCTGTGATCGGGCCCGAGGGGCCGGTACCGGTCGACTCGGCCGGGTACTTCGACAACGTGCCGGGCGGCACGGCGCACGATTTCCGTCGGCGCTCGGTGCGGATGCTCGAGGATCTGGGCATCTCCGTCGAGTACAGTCACCACGAGGGCGGCCCCGGTCAGAACGAGATCGACCTCCGCTACGCCGATGCGCTGACGACGGCGGACAACGTCATGACGTTCCGCACGGTCGTCAAGGAGGTCGCGATCGAGCAGGGCGTGTACGCCACGTTCATGCCGAAGCCGATGAGCGATCAACCAGGCAGCGGCATGCACACGCACATGTCTCTGTTCGAGGGCGACCAGAACGCGTTCTGGGAAGAGGGGGCCAAGTACCAGCTCTCCAAGGTCGGCCGTCACTTCATCGCCGGCCTCCTGCGGCACGCCCACGAGATCTCCGCCGTCACCAACCAGTTCGTGAACTCGTACAAGCGGCTGTGGGGCGGCGACGAGGCGCCGAGCTTCGTCACGTGGGGGCACGCGAATCGGTCCGCCCTCGTCCGCGTGCCGATGTACAAGCCGAACAAGAGCCAGTCGTCCCGCGTCGAGTACCGGGCACTGGACTCGGCGGCGAACCCGTACCTCGCCTACGCCCTCCTGCTGGCCGCGGGCCTGAAGGGCATCGAGAACGAGTACGAGCTGCCCGCAGAGGCCGAGAACAACGTGTGGTCGCTGAGCGATGCCGAGCGCCGCGCGCTCGGATACTCGTCGCTGCCGGCCAGCCTCGACCACGCGCTCGAGTTCATGGAGGGGTCAGAGCTCGTCGCCGAGACCCTGGGCGAGCAGGTCTTCAACTACGTGCTGCTGAACAAGCGCAAGGAGTGGGAGGCGTACCGGGGTCAGGTCACGCCGTTCGAGTTGAAGAGCAACCTCGAGCTGCTCTGATCGGATGGCTCGATCAGAATCTGCCCTGTCGCGGTCGGCGCTGGCGCGACTCGGGTTCACGGGTCTGAGCACGGGAGCCGCGGACGTCGACGAGCTCTCATCGCTGCTCGGGATCGACGGTGCCGAGCTCCTGGACGGCGCGGTCGCTGCTGATCCTGACGCGGCCGTCGAGCGGATGCTGCGGATCGCGAGACGTGATGCGACCGTGCTCCGCTCGCTCCTCGGTGACAGGGAGACCCGCACGATCGTGTGGCGCGTGCTCGGCGCTTCCAACGGACTGGCCGACTTCTTCTACCGCCATCCGGCGGAGCTCGCGATCCTCGCCGACATCGGCCCGCTGGTCCCCAGCGCACCGACGCTCCGAGAGCGGATGCTCTCAGCCGTCGAGGCTGTGGACGGCGTGGCGAGCTCCGGGGGCGAGGAGGCATGGGTGGCCCTGCGGATCGCCTACCGACGCTCGCTCGCCGAGATCGCCGCGATCGATCTGACGACCCCCGAGCCGGCATCGCGGATCGCCGCGATCTCCGCGGCGCTCGCCGATGCGGCCGGGGCCGCGCTCGAGGCGTCCCTCGCGGTCGCGCGGGCCCGCGTGTCTTCGTCCTTCCCCGCCGAGGACGTCGCGTCGGCCCGACTGGCGATCATCGGCATGGGCAAGTCCGGGGCGCGAGAGCTCAACTACGTCAGCGACGTCGACGTCATCTTCGTCGGCGGCACGGCCGATGAGGAGAAGCTCGACGAAGGGCGTGCGATAGACATCGCCACCCGGCTCGCACGGGAGACGATCCAGGGCATCTCCGGCATCGAGGTGGAGCCCGCGTTGTGGGAGGTCGACGCGAACCTGCGCCCGGAGGGCAAGCAGGGAGCGCTTGTGCGCTCGCTGGGCTCGCATCTGGCCTACTACGACCGCTGGGCGAAGAGCTGGGAGTTCCAGGCGCTGCTGAAGGCGCGCCCCATCGCCGGCGATGAGGCGCTCGGCACGGCGTACCTCGAGGCCGTGCAGCCGAAGATCTGGTCCAGCGCCGCTCGGGAGAACTTCGTGGACAGCGTCCAGCGCATGCGCGAGCGCGTGACGGAGCACGTCGACCCCGAGGACGCGCCGTACCAGCTCAAACTCGGCGTCGGGGGACTCCGCGACATCGAGTTCACCGTGCAGCTGCTGCAGCTCGTGCACGGTCTCACCGATCCGAGTCTCCGCACCCGCGGCACGCTGGAGAGCCTCGATGCGCTCGTCGCCGGCGGCTACATCGGACGTGCGGATGCCGCAGCCTTCGCCGCCGACTACCGCACGCTGCGCCTCATGGAGCATCGCCTGCAGCTGAAGGACCTGTCCCGCACCCACCTCATGCCGCGGACCCAGGATGGCCAGCGCGAGCTGGCAAGGGCGAGCGGCCTGGCCGACTCCGCCGAGGGCGTCTGGGGCCTCTGGGAGCGCGTGCGGCGGGAGGTGCGCGACATCCACACACGGCTGTTCTACCGGCCCCTGCTGAGCGCCGTGGCAGGCCTCCCGGAGGAGGAGCGGACGCTGTCCACCGAGCAGGCGCACGACCGCCTCTCCGCGATCGGGTTCCGCGACCCGGCCGGCGCACTGCGTCACATCGGTGCGCTCACATCCGGCATCAGCCGCAAGGTCACCATCCAGCGTCACCTCATGCCCATCATGGTCCGCTGGTTCGCCGACGGCAGCGACCCGGACTACGGACTGCTCGCCTTCCGCCGGATCAGCGAGCGCCTCGGCGACACGTCCTGGTTCCTGCGGATGCTGCGCGACTCGTCCGGCGCGGCGGAGAGCCTGACGATGCTGCTGTCGTCGTCGCGCTACATCGGCGAGCTCCTCGAGGGCATCCCCGAATCCGTGGCCTGGCTCGATCGAGCCGAGCGCCTGCGCCCTCGGAGCCCTGAGCAGCTCGACGAGGAGGCCAGGGCGATCCAGACCAGGCACGGCTCCGTCGGCTCCGCCCTGAAGGCGGTGCGGGCGCTCCGCCGTCGCGAACTGTTGCGAACCGCCATGGGCGGCGTGCTCGACGTCGTCACGATCGAGGAGGTCGCCGCATCGCTCACCGCGATCACGGATGCGACGATCCAAGCGGCGCTCCGCGCCGTTCGCCGCGAGGTCGTGCCCCCCGAGGACGAAGCGTTCGAGTTCGCGATCATCGGCATGGGCCGGTTCGGCGGCGCCGAGCTCGGGTTCGGATCGGACGCCGACATCCTGTACGTCTACGACCCGGGCGGCATAGACCCGGATCGGGCGCAGCAGCTGGCGCGCCAGATCGTCGCCGGGCTGCGCGAGCACCTGACCGACAACAAGGTGCCGCTGGATCTGGATGCGGACCTCCGCCCAGAGGGCCGAAACGGCGCCGTGGTGCGCTCTCTGACCGCGTACACCGAGTACTACCGGCGCTGGTCGGTCTCCTGGGAGGCGCAGGCGCTGCTGCGAGCTCGGGGCGTCGCCGGGACCACGAGGCTCCTCGAGCGGTTCATGGCGATGGCGGACAGCATCCGCTACCCGGAAGAGGTCGATGAACAGGGCCTGCGCGAGATCAAGCGGATCAAGGCGCGCGTCGAAGGGGAGCGGCTGCCGCAGGGAGCCGATCCGCACCGTCATCTGAAGCTGGGTCCAGGCGGGCTCAGCGACGTGGAGTGGCTCGTGCAGCTCATCCAGTTGCAGCACGCGCACCGGGTGCCGGGGCTCCGGACGACGTCGACGCTGGATGCTCTGCAGGCAGCCGTGGACGCCGATCTCGTGGAAGCCGACGATGCTGAACTGCTGCATGATGCCTGGCGGCTCGCGAGCAGGCTCCGCTCGGCGATCACGCTGCGCACCGGGAAGACCAGCGACGAGCTGCCATGGGATCGACGGGAGCTCGACGCGCTGGGGCGCCTCCTCGGGTATCCGGAGCGCTCAGCGAGCGCCGTCGAGGAGGACTACCTCGGAACGACACGCCGCGCACGGCGCGTGTTCGAGCAGCTGTTCTACGGTTGACGTCATGACTGCGACTTCGTACGGCATCATCTGGAACCCGTCCAAGATCGACGGGGACGTTCTGCGGCCTTCCGTGGAGGAGCACCTGGCTGCTGACGCTGCCGACGCAGACGTGCGGTGGTGGGAGACCACGGCCGACGACCCCGGCCGTGGGATGGCGCTGGAGGCCGTCGAGGCCGGCTGCACGACGGTGATCGCCGTCGGCGGCGACGGCACCGTCCGTGCGGTCGCTGAGGCTCTCGCGGGGACGGACGTCGCGCTCGGCATCGTTCCGCAGGGCACGGGCAATCTGCTCGCCCGCAACCTCGAGGTGCCGCTGGACAACGTCCCCGCAGCTCTGCGACGGATCAACGAGGGGGAGTCACGGCGCATCGACCTCGGGTGGGTGCGCATCGACGACGACGAGCGCGCGTTCGCGGTGATGGTCGGGTTCGGCGTCGATGCGCAGATGCTCGTGGAGACCGATGACGACCTGAAGGCTCGAGCCGGATGGCTCGCCTACGTCGAGGCGATGGGTCGGGCGATGGCCGGTACCGAGATGACCGACATCACCGTCGCCCTCGATGACGAGGAGCCGAGGGAACTCCGCGGTCACACGATGCTCATCGGCAACTGCGGCATGGTGCAGGGCGGTCTGCGGCTGCTTCCGGACGCGAAGCTCGACGACGGACTGCTCGACCTGCTGCTGGTGAGCGCCGACGGCGCCGTGCAGTGGCTGGACACCGTGCGGTCGGTGGTGTGGGAGAACGGCATACGGCGGCTGCTCACCCGCGGTGAGAAGGCGGTGAGCACGGACTCGACGCGGTTCCATTCCGCCGAGCGCGTGCGGGTCGAGCTCGCGAGTCCCCTCGAGTTCGAGGTGGACGGCGAGGAGGTCGGCACCGTGTCATCGTTCGAGGTGCGCGTTCAGGCCGGCGCGCTGCGCGTGCTCTGAGCGCCGCTCAGTCCGCGGGACGGGTGAGGTGGTCGAGCACCAGCTCGCCCGTCGCGTTCGTCGCGTGCATCATCTCCTCAAGGCGCTGAGGATCGATCGCCGGAGCCTCCTCGTCGTCGAACGAGAACAGCAGGGGCACTGAAGGGTGGATCCACGCAGTCATGCGCTTGTCGGGGCCGCCGTCGATCGGTGACCACGTCATCATGAAGCTCTCCTGGCGACGCAGCTTCGTCGCGATGATCACCTTGAGATGAGCAAGGGTCTCGTCCTCGATGTGGATGGGACCCGCGGTGTTGTCGTACTTCAGTCTTCCCATGTTGAAAGGGTATCCCGAGCCCTGCTGACGAGGGAACGCCGGCCCTCACCTTGGGTGAGGGCCGGCGTCACTCTCGGCGTTCGAGGATCAGACCCCGAAGTACAGCTCGTACTCGAACGGGTGCGGGCGCTGGGCGATCGGCAGGATCTCGTTCTCGATCTTGTAGGAGATCCAGGTCTCGATGAGCTCCTCGGTGAACACACCGCCCTCGAGGAGGAACTGGTGGTCATCGCGCAGCGCGTCGAGCGAGTCCAGCAGCGAGTTGGGCACCTGCGGGATGTTCTTCGCCTCCTCAGGCGGCAGCTCGTAGAGGTCCTTGTCGACCGGCTCGTGCGGCTCGATGCGGTTCTTGATGCCGTCCAGGCCAGCCATCAGCTGCGCTGCGAAGGCCAGGTACGGGTTTCCGGAGGCGTCGGGAGCGCGGAACTCGATGCGCTTGGCCTTCGGGTTGGAGCCCGTGATCGGGATGCGGATCGCGGCAGAGCGGTTGCCGGCCGAGTAGACGAGGTTGACGGGGGCCTCGAAGCCCTTGACCAGGCGGTGGTAGCTGTTCAGCGTCGGGTTCGTGAACGCGAGCACAGCGGGGGCGTGCTTGAGCAGGCCGCCGATGTACCAGCGGGCGATGTCGCTGAGCTGGCCGTAGCCGGCCTCGTCGTAGAACAGCGGCTTGCCGTCGTTCCACAGGGACTGGTGGGTGTGCATGCCGGAGCCGTTGTCGCCGTAGAGCGGCTTGGGCATGAAGGTCGCGACCTTGCCCCACTCCTCGCAGGTGTTCTTGACGATGTACTTGAACTTCAGGATGTCGTCCGCCGAGTGCACCATGGTGTCGAAGCGGTAGTTGATCTCCTGCTGGCCGGCGGTTCCGACCTCGTGGTGCGAGCGCTCGAGCACGAAGCCGGCGTCGATCAGTCGCAGGGTGATGTCGTCGCGGAGGTCGGCCGTCTTGTCGACGGGGGAGACGGGGAAGTAGCCGCCCTTGTACGGGGTCTTGTTGGCGAGGTTTCCGCCTTCCTCCTCGCGGCCGGTGTTCCACGCGGCCTCCTCGGAGTCGACCTTGTAGAAGCTCTCGCCGGATGTGACCGAGTAGCGCACGTCGTCGAAGATGTAGAACTCCGCCTCGGGGGCGAAGAATGCGGTGTCGGCGATGCCGGTCGACGCCAGGTACTTCTCGGCCTTCTTGGCGACCTGACGCGGGTCCTTCGAGTAGATCTCGCCGGTGCGCGGGTTGTAGATGTCGAAGATCATCACGAGGGTGCTCGCCTCGCGGAACGGGTCGACGTACGCCGTCGTCACGTCGGGGATGAGCTGCATGTCGGACTCGTGGATGCTGGCGAACCCTCGGATGGAGGATCCGTCGAAGAGCTGCCCATCGGTGAAGAACGCCTCGTCAACGGTCGATGCGGGGATGTTGAAGTGCTGCTGCACCCCCGGCAGATCGGTGAAACGGATGTCAAGGAACTTGACGTCGTTCTCCTTGATGTAGCTCAGCACCTCGGACGAATCGGTGAACATGTATCACTCCTGGATGACGCGGATCGGGGCCTTGAGGCCTTCCTGAACAGTAGGGCGAGGGGATTTCCCTCCCGTGTCCGCTTTGTTTCCGCCATGTTACAGACCGCCGGTAGGATCGAGTTGTGGCAGACGCGGTGAACACCTATCCAGGAGAGCGCCTCGGCTACCCCGCGGCGGGGCCGGGCAGCACTGCCCGTGTCGGTCGTCGGATCGGCGCTCTGGCCATCGACTGGGCCGCCGCCGTCGTGCTCTCGATCGCGTTCTTCCAATACGACTCGCTGGCCACACTGGTGATCTTCGTCGTCGTGCAGATCCTCTTCATCCCGACGATCGGCGGAAGCCCCGGTCATCGCATCCTCGGCATGCGCGTCGTCCAGGTCAACGGCGCCTGGGTCGGCCTGTGGCGACCCATCGTGCGCACCGTGCTGCTCGCCGTGGTGATCCCCGCCGTCATCTGGGATCCCGACCAGCGAGGCCTCCACGACAAGGCTGCGGGCACGGCGCTGATCAGGGCCTGAACGGTCTCTGAGCCTGTCGAAGGTCAGCCGCGCCCGCGATTGCGGCGGCGCGTCTCCTTCGGTGCTCGTCCCCCCAGGAACGAGCGGGCAGGATCCACGATGAAGCCTCGTCGCAGCGCCTCGCGACCGATCAGCATCCGGAAGCCCATCTCATCCCTGTTGCTCAGCGTCACCTCCGACACCACGAGCTGGTCGACGAGACGGATCGCCAGCAGCACGACAAGTCGCTGCTGCGTATGGCCCGACGAACTGCGCACCTCGCGCCGATCATGGACCGGGCACTCGACGATCGTGGCATCCGCGTCGGTGTCCTGCCACGGGTTGACCCTGAACCGCACCCACGCCTCGTCCTCGCGGTCGAATTCGACGACGTCGAAGGCGTGCAGCGAAGACGTGCGGGCACCGGTGTCGATCTTGGCCTTGATCCAGTCCACACCGGCATCGGGCAGGCTCACCCATTCACGCCACCCCGTAAGAGTGTTTGAATGAGATGTCCTAACCACGCGATACATCTTGGCAGGAAAACTACGTGAAGCTCGCCGTTCTCTCCCGTGCCCCTCAGGCGTATTCGACCCAGCGGCTGCGTGCTGCAGCGATTCAGCGCGGACACGACGTGAAGGTGCTCAACACTCTGAAGTTCGCGATCGATCTCACAGCCGATGAGCCCGATCTGCACTTCCGGGGCAGACCGCTCAGCGACTACGACGCGATCCTGCCCAGGATCGGCAGCTCGATCACCTACTTCGGCACCGCCGTGGTGCGTCAGTTCGAGCAGATGGACGTCTACACGCCCAATACGGCCAACGGCATCTCCAGCGCGCGCGACAAGCTGCGCGCGAGCCAGATCCTGTCGCGACACAACATCGCGATGCCGGCGACCGCGTTCGTGCGCAACCGGGCGGACGTCCGCCCGGCGATCGAACGGGTCGGCGGAGCACCGGTCGTCATCAAGCTCCTCGAGGGCACGCAGGGCATCGGCGTGATCCTCGCGCCCCAGGTCAAGGTGGCTGAGGCCATCATCGAGACGCTGCATTCGACGAAGCAGAACGTGCTCATCCAGAAGTTCATCTCCGAGAGCCGTGGACGCGACATCCGCGCTCTCGTCGTCGGCGACCGCGTCGTCGCAGCCATGCGACGCGTCGCCGCCGGGGATGAGTTCCGCTCGAACGTGCACCGCGGCGGCAGCGTCGAGCCGGTGCAGCTCGACCCGGCGTACGAGGAGGTCGCCGTCCGCTCCGCGCAGATCATGGGCCTGCGCGTCGCCGGTGTCGACATGCTCGAGGGCGATGACGGACCGCTGGTGATGGAGGTGAACTCGTCACCGGGGCTGCAGGGCATCGAGCAGGCGACGAAGCTCGACGTCGCGGGCGCGATCATCGACTACATCGCCGGGCAGGTCTCCTTCCCCGAGATCGACGTCCGCCAGCGGCTGACCGTCTCCACGGGCTACGGGGTCGCCGAGCTGAGTGTGCACAGCGCCGTGGAGCTCGTCGGAAAGACCCTGGGGGAGTCGGGCCTCTGGGAGCGCGACATCACCGTTCTGACGCTGCACCGCGGTGTGAGCGTCATCCCCAACCCTCGTAAGCACGTCGTGCTCGAAGCCGACGATCGTCTGCTGTGCTTCGGCAAGCTGGACGAGATGCGGTCGATGATCCCCGAGCGCCGGCGCCGACGGGCGAAGGTGCGCAGGCTCCCCAAGCAGCCCTTGAACTGACCGCTAGCGCGGACGCTGGGCGCGGACCTTGGTCGGGTCGATGCCCTTGGGGATCGGCAGTGAGCTCACGGACTGCGAGACGGAGTCGATGCGACGGATGACTGCGGCCATCGTCGTCTTGTCGATGGCGGTGGGAAGCTTCTTGATCGTCTTCGAGAGGTCGGCGATCGTGACGTCGTCGTCGCCGTGACCGACGTAGTAGACGTTGACGGGAACGCCGTTGGCGACGCGCTGAGCCTTGGAGCGCTCCTCGTTGATGAGCCGGGTGAGGCGACCTCGTGCGCCCTCGCCCACGACGACGATCCCACCGCGACCGATCGCGCGGTAGACGGCCTCCTGCGTCTTCGGGTTTATGCCGACCGGGGTCTCCGAGGCCTGCCACTTGCGTCCGAGGCTCGTGCTGAGGATGTGACCCGTCGCGCCGGGCATGCCGTCGATCTTCTTGTACATCGCCGTCGTCGACAGGCGGGTCATGAGGAAGAGCGAGCCGAGCACGCCGAGCATGAGACCCGTGATGGCCCAGAGGATGAGCGACCAGATCTGGAACGGCGGGATCAGGTAGCCGACGACGAGCCCGATGAGGATGCCGCCGATGAGGATCCCGATCTGCGCCCAGGGCAGCCACGGGTAGACCTCACGTGTGAACCGGAAGAGGGACTTGATCTGGGAGAAGAACCCAGGACGCTTTTCGGGTTCGGGAGCACGCTTAGCCATGCGTACCAGGATACCGAGTCCGGCGCGCCCCGATGCGCGCGTTCGCGGGCGGCGCACTCGCTCTGCACATCGATGCCGCGTCGCAGGCTGTGCACATTCGCGTCCGACGCAGCGCGGGCGATGGCGTCAGTGCGGTTCGATGATGCGATGACTGAGATGGATGCCGATGTCGATCGCGGTGCTCTGGTGCCGGGATCCCACCGTCTGATCCGTGCTGTCGGCAGTGCGGAGGGCCCGTTCAGCGGCGCGTTGGTCGGCCACGATGACGGGGTCGCGGTCTGCATCGACGTCGCCGACCTCGTCGACTGGCGTGGATGGGCGCACTCCGGGGATGAGCACGTGTGCGGCGTTCTCGACGTGCGACGACGGGCAGACGGGCACGATGCCCTCCTGCCGTGGTGCACGCAACAGGTGGAGAAATTCCTCGGACGACGGCGGGGCGCGGACGAACCGCTGTCGGCCGGAGAGCTCGGCACACTTGTCGTGAGTCTGCTCCGCGGCATTCGTGAGCTCGGCGACAGCGCGTCGGACAACTGCGGCCAGTGGTGGCTCACGGGCGACGGGCGGCCGCTGTTCGTGATCGGCGACGGCGGGAGCGCACGTGCCCACACCGCCGGCCTCATCGGCCGGATCGGCGATCACACATCCGACCGCCCGACGATGAGGGTGCTCGAGGAGATCGCCTCGGCTCTCAGGGAGCGACGGCACCATGTCGACGACGATGCGCGTTGGGAGCAGGCGCTGCTCACGATCGCCGCCCCGCGGGCACTGCGTCTGGATGTGTTCGCCCCGGAGAGAGTCGCCGATCTCGCCTCGCGTCGCTCGGCTCGTGCGACCCCGGATGCTGCGTCGCGAGTGCGTATGCGCCGGTCAGTCGAGCGCGCCGAGCCGGACTCATTCTGGGCAGCGCTGCGAGCAGCGCCCGCAGCAGTCGTCGCGCGGGTCGTGGCGCTGCGCGACCGGAGCGAGCGGGCCAGGGGCGAGCGGGTTCGGCGTGAACGTGGCCCAGATGGGCGGACCCGCGCGGCGGCGGCGAAGGCAGGATCGGCTCGAGGGGCGCCCCGGCGCTCGCACCGGCGTCCGCTGATCCTCGCCGGGTCGCTCGTGGCCGTCATCCTCGCCGTGGGACTGTTGTGGCCACAGGGCGACGATGCCGATCCTGCGGAGGCCGCCCAGCTCACGATTCCAGCCTCGGAGACGCACGACCAGGAGACCGTGGGCGACGCCGGCGCCGTGGAAGATCCGGGGGAGAAGCCCGTCGAGACTCCAGCGCCGGCCGAGACCACCCCGCCCGCTGAAGACGGCCTGTCGGCTGTACCGGCCCTTCTCGACGTGATCGCCGAATGCACAGAAGCGGCGGCCCCCGACTGCCCCGCGGCTCTCGTGGACGGACTCGTCGCACCCGACAGCGGCCTGGCGACGCGTGGAGCTCAGGCGAGCGTGGCAACGCTCGTCGACGACTACGGAGATGTCGCCGTGATCAAGCTCGTCTCAGCCGATGACGATTCCGGCGAGAGCTCGACCGCGCAGATGCTCGTGCTCGAGCGCAGGGAAGAGAAATGGCTGGTGCGCGACGTCTACGACGTCGCGCACCAGCCGGATTGAGCGGTGTCTGAACTCAGGCGCCCAGGTTGCCGGCGAAGTTCGCCGCTTCGAGGCGGGCCTTGACCGCGCCGAGGAAGCGCGCGGCGTCCGCGCCGTCCACGATGCGGTGGTCGTACGAGATCGCCAGGTAGACGTACGAACGGATGGCGATGGCATCCACACCGTCGACGGTCACGACGCCGGGGCGCTTGAAGACCGTACCGGTGCCGAGGATCGCCGACTGCGGCAGGAACACCAGCGGGGTGTCGAACAGGGCACCGCGCGAGCCCGTGTTCGTCACGGTGAACGTGCCACCGGCGAGCTCGTCGGGCTTCAGCTTGTTGTCGCGCGTGCGGGCGGCGAGGTCCGCGATCTCGTGAGCGAGCTGAGCGAGGTTCTTCGTCGCCGCGTCGCGGACGACAGGGGTCAGGAGTCCGCGCTCGGTGTCGACGGCGATCGAGATGTTCTCAGTCGCCGGGTAGACGATGTTCTCGCCGTCGACTGTCGCGTTGATGACCGGGAACGCCTGCAGCGCCTCGGCGGCGGCCAGGGTGAAGAACGGCAGGAAGGAAAGCTTGTCGCCGGTCTTCTTCTGGAAATCGTCCTTGACGCTGTTGCGGTAGTTCGCCAGAGCGGTGACATCGACCTCGACGAACGTGGTCAGTTGCGCCGTCTGCTGCATCGAGGCGACTGCGCGCTCAGCGACGACCTTGCGCAGACGCGACATCTTCTGCGTGGTGCCGCGCAGCGGCGAGATCTCGAGCGGAGCCGGGGCCGGAGCAGCCGCGGCTGCAGCCGGGGCCGCGCCCTTCGACTCGGCGGCCTTGAGCACGTCCTCCTTGCGGATGCGCCCGCCGACACCGGATCCGGTGACCGTCGACAGATCGACACCCTGCTGCGAGGCGAGGCGACGCACGAGCGGGGTCACGTAGAGCGAACCCTTGTCGTCGCCGGCCTTGTCCTCGGCGGTCGGCTCGGCTGCGGGGGCAGTCTGTGCCGGAGCGGCCTGTGCTGGAGCGGCCTGCGGGGCCGGAGCGGCCGGTGCCGGAGCGGCCGGTGCCGGAGCCTCGGCAGCCGGAGCCTCAGCGGCCGGTGCCGGCTCAGCGGCCGGTGCCGGTGCCTCGGCGGCAGGCGCTGCGGGAGCCGCACCGGAGCCGACGCGAGCCAGGACGCCGCCGACCTCGACGGTCTCGTCTTCGCCCGCGACGATCTCCTGAAGGATGCCGGCGACCGGCGAAGGGATCTCGGTGTCGACCTTATCGGTCGAGATCTCGAGCAGCGGCTCGTCGACGGCGACCTCGTCGCCGACCTGCTTCAGCCAGCGGGTGACGGTGCCCTCTGTGACGCTCTCGCCGAGTTCGGGGAGACGGATGTCGGTGGCGTCGCCGGCGGCAGCGGCGGGTGCCGCCTCAGCAGCGGGTGCCTCTGCGGTCGGTGCGGGCTCGGCCGGTGCCTCCTGCGCGGGGGCGGCCTCCTCAGCGGGGGCGGCCTCAGCAGGGGCCTCGGCGGGGGCGGATTCCGCTGCCGCTGGGGCATCCGATGCCGGCGCTGCGCCGCTGCCGTCGCCGATGCGCGCGAGCAGCGCGCCGACCTCGACGGTCTCGTCCTCGGCGACGAGGATCTCCTCGATGACGCCGCTGACCGGCGAGGGGATCTCGGTGTCGACCTTGTCGGTCGAGATCTCGAGCAGGCCTTCATCCGCCTGAACGGTGTCTCCGACCTGCTTCAGCCAGCGGGTGACCGTACCCTCTGTGACGCTCTCACCGAGAGCGGGGAGGACCACGGATGTGCTCATGACGGAGTCTCCTTCAAGAATGTTTATGACGTATTCAGCTTAGTGACCCTGACACCGGTTGGTGTTCAGAGGGCGTGCAATGGTTTTCCGGCGAGTGCGAGGAATGCCTCGCCGAGAGCCTCGCTCTGCGTCGGATGCGCGTGGATGAGCGGGGCGATGTCCTCAGGGTGAGCTTCCCACGCCACCGCGAGCTGCCCCTCGGTGATGAGCTCGCCGACACGATCTCCGAGCAGGTGCACACCGAGGACGGGACCGTCCTTCAGGCGGACGACCTTGACCAGACCCGTCGTGCCGATGATCTCGCTCTTGCCGTTGCCCGCGAGGTTGTACTCGTACGCGACGACAGCCTCTGCGCCGTGCTCGCTCACGGCCGCCTCCTCCGAGACGCCGACGGACGCGACCTCTGGGTTGCAGTACGTGATCTTCGGGATCTGCGATTCGGGGATCGGCGCGGGGGAGAGTCCGGCGATCCGCTCGGCCACGGCGATGCCCTGCAGGAATCCGCGGTGAGCGAGCTGGAGCCCAGGGACGATGTCGCCCACGGCCCAGAGACCGGGGACGCCGGTGCGCAGCTCGTCGTCGACGGTGACGAAGCCGCGATCGAGCGTGACCCCGGCTTCCTCGAAGCCGAGGTCGGCCGTCGCGGGGCCCCGGCCGACGGCCACCAGCAGGTAGTCGCCGGTGAACGTCTTGCCGTCCTCGAGCGTCACGGTGACGCTCGCGTCATCCTGCGTCGCGGTCTGGAAGCGGGTTCCGAGCGAGTACTGGATGCCGCGACGGCGGAACGCGCGTTCGAGTCCCTTGCTCAGCGCGATGTCCTCGTTGGGCACCAGGTGCGGCAGCGCCTCGATGATCGTGACCTCTGCGCCGAACGAGCGCCACACGCTGGCGAACTCCACGCCGATGACGCCGCCGCCGAGCACGAGAACGCGCTCTGGTACCTCGTCGAGCGCGAGCGCCTGCTCACTGGTGAGAATGCGTTCCCCGATGTCGAGACCGGGCAGTGAGCGGCTGTACGAGCCCGTCGCGAGAACGACATCAGTGCCGGCGTAGACATCGTCGCCGACGGACACCGTGCGGTCGGCGTTCAATCGACCGGTACCGGCGACCGTCGTGATCCCGCGGGCCTTGATCAGACCCTCGAGACCCTTGAACTTCTTCGCGACGATGTTCTCGCGGTACGTCCGGACCCCGGCGGCATCCACGCCGTCGAATGTCGCGCCGATGCCTACGGACGCGGCATCACGTACGTGATCGGCGACCTCCGCTGCATGCAGGAGTGCCTTGGTCGGGATGCACCCTCGGTGCAGGCACGTGCCCCCGACCTTGTCCTTCTCGATCAGGGCGACGCTCTTGCCGAGTTCGGCGGCTCGAAGAGCTGCGGCGTACCCGCCGCTGCCTCCGCCGAGAACGACGATGTCGAAGGTGTGCGTGGTCATCGAGCCTCCTTGGCGCGTGCTTCAGCGAACGCGACGAGTGAGCGGACGGTCGCGCCGGTAGCGCCCTTGTCCGTGAATCCGTACGGGGAACCGCCGTTCTCGGACGAGCCGGCGATGTCCAGGTGCACCCAGGGGATGCGAGGCGCGTCGTCCGCGTCGCCGTCGCGTCCGACGAAACGCTGCAGGAAGAGCCCCGCGAACATCGATCCGCCCGCACGGTCGCCCATGTTGGCGTTGATCATGTCGGCTATCGGGGAGTCGAGCGAGTCCTCCATGTACTCCGGCAGGGGGAGCGCCCAGGCGAGCTCATCCGCAGACTCGGCCGCAGTCAGGTACTCGGCCACCGCGTCGTCGTCGCCCATCACTCCGGTGTGGCGGTGGCCGAGGGCGACGAGGATCGCGCCGGTGAGAGTGGCGACATCGAAGATCACGTCGGGCTTCTCTCGGCTGGCGGCGACGAGGCCGTCGGCTAGGACGAGTCGTCCCTCGGCATCCGTGTTGAGCACCTCGACGGTCTGGCCGTCCAGCATCCGGAGCACGTCGCCGGGGCGGATCGCGCTGCCCGAGGGCATGTTGTCGGTGATGCACATCCACGCCGTGACGCGGACGGGGAGTCGCAGCTCCGCGATCGCACGGAGGGTCGCGAGGACGGTCGCGGATCCTGCCATGTCGAACTTCATGCCCACCATGGATGCCGCCGGCTTGAGCGAGAGACCGCCTGTGTCGAAGGTGATTCCCTTGCCGACCAGCGCGATGTGGGCCGCGGCTTCTGCGGGGGCGTAGTCGAGGTGGACGACGCGCGGCGGACGGTCGGACCCCTGCGCGACGCCGAGCACGCCGCCGAAGCCCTGTTCGGCCAGTGCTTCTTCGTCGAGCACCTCGACGGCGACGTCGAGATCGGCGACGGCATCAACGGCGCTCTGCGCCAGGTCTGCCGGGCTCTGCCACTCGGCGGGCACCGAGACGAGGTCCTTGATCAGGGCGAGGGCTTCCCCGAGGACCCTGGCGCGCTCGATGTCCGCATCGCCGACGGTCGTGCTGTGGATCGTGACGGCATCGGCACGGCTCTTGCCGGGCTTGGCGCGGTACCCCTCGAAGCGGTATCCGCCGTACGCGGCGCCCTCTGCGGCAGCGGCGGCGTGCTCCTCCAGCGGACCGGCCGCGGCCAATGCCACGTTCGCGAAGCCCGTCAGGGAGCGGAGGGCGACGCCTGCGGCGTCACGCACCGCAGCGGCGTCTGCTGTCTTGCCCGCACCGACGACGGCGAACGGCAGATCGGTGACGTCCGGCGCGTGCACGCGGGTGAACGACGAGGTGCCGCCGGTGAATCCGACGGCGGTGAGCACGTCCTTCAATCCGGAGTATGCGTCCAGCGCATCGGGGAACGCCTCGAGATCCGGGACGACGAGCACTGCGGCGTCGGCAGCGCTCCCTGGGAATGGATTATCGGTGTGCGAGAGCGCAGGAAGCGTCATGGTTCCATCCTAGGCATCGAGTGCCCCGCGAGCCTCAGCCCGTGTTCGCTCTGAGCAAGACCGAGCCGCGCCCCCGGTCCGCTCCGGCTCGTAGCATGGAGTCATGCCCGTCTCCGGAGAGCTGTACGAACGCGTCGTAGGCGCACCCGCCGTCCCGCACGGGCTGCCTCTTGTGATCCTGCTGACGGGGTTCACGGATGCCGGCAGTGCAGTGTCGGGGCTGATCGATCACCTTCGCGACGTCGCCGACCCGCAGCCCATCGCGGTCTACGACAACGATGTGCTGCTCGATTACCGCGCGCGCCGGCCGATCTTCGTGTTCGAGCAGGACCACCTGACCGAGTACCGCCCTGCCAGACTCGAGTTGTCTGTCGCGCACGACGCGCTGGGGCAGCAATTCCTCCTGCTCTCCGGCTACGAGCCGGACTTCGCCTGGAACGCTTTCGCGCAGTCCGTCCTCGACTTCGCCGACGAATTCGCCGTGTCGGGTGTGAGCTGGGTGCATTCGATCGCGATGCCTGTTCCGCACACGCGCCCCATCAGCACGACGGTGAGCGGCAATCGCAAGGAGATCACCGCGAGCCTGTCGGTGTGGCGCCCTCGGACGCAGGTGCCCGGAACCGCAGGGCACCTGCTCGAGTACCGATTCGCCGAACGAGGCGACCGCATCGTCGGTTTCGTTCTGCTCGTTCCGCACTACCTGGCAGAGACCGAGAACCCCGAGGCGGTGATCGCCGCGGCAGATCGCGTGATGGGTGCGACGGGTCTCGTCCTCGCGCTCGACGATCTTCGCGAGAGCCGCGACGAGTTCCTCGCCAAGGTCGAGGAGCAGGTCGCGGGCAATGATGAGCTGCGTCAGATGGTGCACACGCTCGAGAACCGTTATGACGCGTACATGGCTGGGCGCGATCCGGAGGACACCGACCGGTTCGATGAAGGCGGCTTCGACGAGCGGGACCTCCCCAGCGCGGACGAGCTGGCGGCCGAGCTCGAGCGCTATCTCGCGACTCGTCCTCCAGGTGACGACGACAAGCGCTCGCGCTCCTGACGCGACTTTCGGCCGGATGCATCCGACCGTTCATTCGTGTGCGATACTGGTAATCCGACCCGTTGTCAATGGTTCGCGCTCGCGCTGCGGACTTGACAAGGGTCTTACTAGTGTCCGAAATGTCCCGGGGCTGCGCGCCCGCCCCGTGAAAGGCGAAACGTGACTCCTGCCGCGACCAAGAACTCCCGGACGAAGAAGACGACCGAACCTGAAGCAGAGGTCGTCGAGACCGAAGCCGTCACTGCTGCGGCGAAGAAGCCGGCTGCGAAGAAGGCTCCTGCTGCGAAGAAGGCTCCCGCAGCCAAGAAGGCTCCCGCTCGCCGCAAGAAGGCCGACGACATCGTCGATCAGGCTCAGGCCGAGGCGGACGTCGTCCCCGAGGATTCCGAGGAAGACGACAAGAAGCCGGCCTTCACCGAGCCGCTGCCCACCGGCGCGATCGTCCTCACGTCCAAGGACGAGGACGACGTCCCCGTCTACTCGACGCAGATCACCGGTGCGACTGCCGACCCGGTCAAGGACTACCTGAAGCAGATCGGAAAGGTCGCGCTTCTGAACGCGGCCGAAGAGGTCGAGCTCGCGATGCGCATCGAGGCCGGTCTGTTCGCCGAGGAGAAGCTGTCGGCGATGTCCGCTGCCGAGAAGACCGGCCAGCTGGGACTCGACCTGCAGTGGGTCGCCCGCGACGGTCAGCGCGCCAAGAGCCACCTGCTCGGCGCGAACCTCCGCCTCGTCGTCTCACTCGCCAAGCGCTACACCGGTCGTGGCATGCAGTTCCTGGACCTGATCCAGGAGGGCAACCTCGGCCTCATCCGCGCCGTCGAGAAGTTCGATTACACCAAGGGCTTCAAGTTCTCGACGTACGCCACGTGGTGGATCCGTCAGGCGATCACCCGTGCCATGGCCGACCAGGCCCGCACGATCCGCATCCCGGTGCACATGGTCGAGGTCATCAACAAGCTCGCACGCGTTCAGCGGCAGATGCTTCAGGACCTGGGACGCGAACCCACTCCTGAGGAGCTCAGCCGCGAGCTCGACATGACCCCTGAGAAGGTCGTCGAGGTGCAGAAGTACGGTCGCGAGCCCATCTCGCTGCACACCCCGCTCGGCGAGGACGGCGACAGCGAGTTCGGTGACCTCATCGAGGACACCGAGGCGGTCGTTCCGGCCGATGCTGTCGGATTCACCATGCTGCAGCGTCAGCTCGAGCAGCTGCTCGACTCGTTGTCCGAGCGCGAAGCAGGCGTCATCCGCATGCGCTTCGGCCTCGGCGACGGCCAGCCCAAGACTCTCGACCAGATCGGCGACACGTTCGGCGTCACGCGCGAGCGCATCCGCCAGATCGAGTCGAAGACGATGGCGAAGCTGCGCCACCCGAGCCGCTCGCAGTCGCTGCGGGACTACCTCGAGTGATGCAGGCGAGCGACGGTAAGGCGAATGAGGGCAAGGCGCTCGAGACGGACGTCGACGGCACGAGCTACGCCCGCATTCCGCTGAAGACCAAGGTCGTCATGCCCGAGGACGACCTGGATGCCGTGATCACCGAGTACGCGGCGGATGCCGTTCAACCGGGCGACGTGCTGTTCGTGACCGAGAAGATCGTGGCGATCACGCAGGGCCGGTCGTACCGTCTCGACGAGATCAAGCCCCGCAAGCTCGCGCTGTTCCTGTCGAAGTACGTCACCCGCACGCCATACGGCATCGGCCTCGGCATGCCCGAGACGATGGAGATGGCGCTGCGTGAGTGCGGAACTCCGCGCATCCTGTTGGCCGCTGCCGTGGCGGCCGTCACCAAGGCATTCGGACGCAAGGGCGACTTCTACCGCATCGCCGGTGACAAGGCCAGGGCCATCGACGGCCCGACCTCCGGCACGATCCCGCCGTACAACCAGGCGGTCGTGCTCGGCCCGAAGAACCCGCGCGGCGTGGCCGCGCATGTTCAGACGCTGATCGGCGGGAAGGCCGAGGTCGCCGTCGTCGACATCAACGACCTGGGTGGCAACATCCTCGGCTCGACGCTCGACCGCGCCGGCGAGGACCGCCTCGTCCGCATCCTCGAGGACAACCCGCTCGGGCAAGGGCATCAGTCGACCCCGATGGGCATCATCCGCGCCGTCTGATGTGCTGAGGCCGCAGAGGCCGCGCTCGGACTTCACTGGGAAGGGTCTCGATGGGAATCGGACGCGCCAGCGCGATGATCGCTGCCGGGACGCTCGTGTCTCGATTGACGGGTCTACTGCGTGCAGTCGTGCTGGTCGCGGCGATCGGCTCTGTCGGCATGGCGTCTGACGCCTTCGCCGTCGCCAACCAACTTCCCAACAGCATCTACCAGGTGATTTCGGCCGGTGTCCTCACGGGCGTCATCGTGCCGCAGGTCGTCCGAGCCACCGCACACAACGACGGCGGGCACGCCTTCCTCGCCAAGCTGTTGACGCTCGGCACCATCATCGTCGGATCGATCACATTGGTGGCGACGCTCGGCGCGCCCGTGCTGATCGACCTGTATTCCGACTTCGGGCCGGCGCAGTCGGCGCTTGCGATCCAGTTCGCATACTGGTGCGTGCCGCAACTCTTCTTCTACGGCATGTTCGCTCTGCTGGGCGAGATCCTCAATGCGCGGCGTGTATTCGGCCCGTATGCCTGGGCGCCGATCGTCAACAATGCCGTATCCATCGCCGGTTTCGTGCTGTTCATGGTTCTGTTCGGCCAGAGTCGCAGCGGGCTCGGCGGCTGGAACACGGAGATGATCGCGTTGCTCGGCGGCACGGCCACCCTCGGCGTGATCGCGCAGATGGTCGTCCTCGTGCTCTTCTGGCGTCGGATCGGCATCCCGCTGCGGCTCGACTTCCAGTGGCGCGGCATGGGGCTGGGTCGCATGGGCAAGCTCGCGTTCTGGACATTCCTCACGACGCTGGCCGGCCAGCTGGTCGGGCTCGTCCAGTCCAGGGTCGTCACGCCGGCATCGGGCGAGAACGCGTCGGTCGCGGCATCCCAGTACACCTGGCTCGTGTTCATGGTCGCCTACTCCACGATCGTTCTCGCGATCGGAACGCCGTACTTCACGAGGATCAGCGAAGAGGTCGCGGCTGAAAAGGGGGATGAGGTCCGGGAGACCGTTCGCCAGGCGATCCGCATCCTCGGCCTGCTCGTCGTCGTCGCGATGGCGGCGATCGCCGTGGCGTCGATCCCCGCCTCCCGCATCTTCAGCAAGTCGGCAGCCGAGGCCGTCCTCATTGCGCCCCTGCTACTGGCATATCTTGTGAGTCTCCTGCCACTGGCGGTGCTGTTCGTCGTGCAACGCACCTTCTACGCCTACGGCGACGCGCGCACCCCTTTCATCTACACGCTGATACAGGCCGCTCTACTCGTCGTTCTGACCTTGGTCGTGGCAGCCACCACGCCCCTCGAGCAGCGGGCCGCGATGGTCGCCCTCGCGCAGTCGGTGGCGAGTGCCGTTCAGACCGTGATCGCCGCGATCATGCTGAAGCGCAAGTTCGGATCGTTCGGTCTCGGCGGCACGATCCTCGCCCTGGGTCGCTTCGTACTGCTGGCCGTGCCAGCTGCTGCGGCCGGCTGGGGCGTCTTCCTTCTCGTCGGCGGAGTCGACAGCTGGATGCTCTCCGGCATGCTGCAGGGAGCCCTGGGCGCTGCCCTGATCGCCGTCGTGACGGGCGTCGTCTTCGTGGCGCTGCTCGCACTGTTCCGCGTGCCGGAGCTGACGACGGCTGTACGGATGCTGCGTCGACGCTGAGGACGGCGTCGGCGAGCGCGGGGCTCAGAACCCGATCGCGGCGCGGTAGCGGGGCTTGTTGCCGGTGCGGATGCCCGACACCGATGGCTTGTTCTCGTACACGCCGGCGCCCCAGTTGCCCTCGACCAGCACAGGGCCGTCCGGGCCGATCACGATGTCCCAGCCCACGTACTGGATTTGGGGGACCACGCGCGCGACGGTGTCGACGAACGCGACCATCTCATCGAAGAGGGGGAGCTGGAAGTCGGCGATGCGGAACCCGGAGTCCGGGTGGTCGACGTGCACGTGGCCGTGGGAATCGTACCCGGCCGAGCGCGCACGCCCTGTTTCGGGGTCGAGCATCGTGTAGAAGCCGCCGAAGGACATCTGGTCGCTGACCTCGCCGCGCCCGAACTTCTGCGCGACGGCCAGGATGTGGGTCTTCTGTCCGTCGAAGAATGCGGTCACGCGGGTGGTGTTGACCGTCCCGGGGCAAACGGCCGCAAGGTCGGCGTGCTGCGGGATCACCTGCTCGATGACCACCTCGCCGCGCGTGAACAGGCCGCGGTGGAACTCGGACCAGTCGTCCACGTCTGCGGCGTGATACCGCTTGACGCCGCTGCCGGCCTGGCCCATGCGCGTCTTGGCGATGATCGTGCCGTGCCGGCGGGTGAACTCCTCCAACTCGGCTGCGTTGTCGCTCGTGACCTCGAGCCACTCACGACGCAGGAACTCGTCGAATACGCGATTGAACGCGAGCTTGTCGTGGAACGTCGGGCGGTACGGCTCGGCGTCGTACCGCTGCGAGAGCTGATTCGACACCGGGTGAGTCATATAGGTCGCGCGCTCCGCGCTGTTCAGCGTCGCGAAGTCGTAGTCGACGTAATCCTGGAAACCCACGTTCTTGAATGCCGCACTCCACAGCATGTCGACGACCACCACCGGGACGGCCTTGCCGTGCTGGTCGCGAACCTCGCGGGCGCGCGTGAACACCGATCCGACATCGATGCGGCGTGCGCGGTTGGCGAGGTATCGCAGGCGGGGCATGACGCCCAGGCCGTTGGCAGGCATTCGTTCTCCAGATTCGTCGCGGACACACCATTCTAGGCGGCGACGCCCGAACGCCCGCCTTCAGCGGCGGCGCACGACACGGCCCGTAGACTCGATGAGTGGTCACTCTTCGCAGCACGGCAACCCGCGCCGTGATCTCTCGTTCTGCGCTGACAGCTCATGCGAAGGCGGCCGTCGCGGCCGGTGGCCGCGTCGCGGATCTGCGTCGTGACGCGTACGGACACGGCCTGCATCAGGTGGCCGACGCTGTGCTGCTGGCGGGGGCCGACGGTGTGCGCGTCGACGATGCGGAGACGGCGCGGATGCTGCGCGCCGATGGCCTGGATGCGAGCGCGACAACTGAACCGGACATCGACCCTGCGGCGCTCTACGGGTTCCCCACCGGCGCAGGCGCTGACTCCGTGGATCGACCGGTGATGCGGCTGTCAGGACGTGTCATGTCGATCAAGCCCCTGCGACGAGGGGAGGCCGTCTCGTACGGCTACACGCACCGCGCGGAGCGCGACACCACGGTGGCCCTCGTCACGGGCGGCTACGCTCAGGCCGTCGTGCGGGCACTCGGCAACCGCGCGCATGTCGAACTCCGAGGACGCGTGCATCCGATTGTCGGACGCGTGGCGATGGATGTGTGCGTCGTCGACCTCGGTGCGACGGACGCGGCGGCCGATGAAGGCGAAGAGGTCACCTACTTCGGGGGAGGCGGCCCAGCCGCCGGCTTCCTCGCCGAGTGGTCCGCGGTGACAGGTCTCACCGCAGCGGAACTCGCCTGCGCCGTCGGCCTCCGTGCCGCGAGAGCAGAGGAGGACTGATGTCCGCCCGCCTCGAGGTCCGCACCCAGACCTTCCTCGACAACATCCAGGCGGTAGCCGAGCGCATCGCCCCCGGCGAGATGATGCTCGTCACCAAGGACGACGCGTACGCGCACGGGCTGGACTGGGCGGTGCCGGCGGCGCTGTCCGCCGGAGTCCGATGGTTCGGTTCGTACGATGTGCCGTCGGCTCTGCGGATCCGTGCGGCGGCTCCCGAGTCCCGGATCTTCGCCTGGGCGACGTCTGCGGCTGACGAGGTCGCCGAGGCGATCCGTGCGGACGTGGACCTGGGCGTCGGCACTGCCGCCTATCTGCGACGGGTGATCGCCGAGGCCGATCGCGCTGGGCGTCGGGCGCGGGTGCACCTCAAGATCGACACCGGCCTGCACCGCAACGGCATCAGGCCGGAGGACTGGGGCGACACGGTCGCTGAAGCACGTCGCGCAGAAGACGCCGGCCTGCTCCACGTCACGGGCGTGTGGAGTCATCTCGCCGAGGCCAGCGACGGCGAGGACGACGCGGCTCAAGTGGAGTTCCTGACCGCCGTCGACGCGCTCCAGAAGGCCGGAGGTTCACCTGAGCAGCTGCATCTGACCGCGTCCGCTGCATCCTGGGCGCGACCGGAGCTACGAGGATCGCTGAGCCGGATCGGCGCGTTCTGCTACGGCATTCGCTCTGCCGATGGACCGGAGCTCGACGGCATCCGTCCTGTCGCGTCACTCCGAGCCGACGTCGTCGACGTCAGCGACGATCGCGTTCGGATCGACATCGGAGCCCTGGACGGACTCCCGTCGACCCTTGCTGGAGCGCACCTCGGCGATCCGGCGACGCGGCGCATCCTCCACATCGACGGAACCTGGACCGACCTCGCCCGCTGGGACGCGGCTGCCGTCGGGGACACTGTGACGGTGTTCGGCGATGGCGGTCCGAGCGCGACCGATCTCGCCGAGAGGATCGACACCGTCGGCGAGGAGATCCTCACCCGCGTGTCACCGCTGATCGCCCGCAGATACAGCTGACGCGCGGAGCGTCTGCTCCGCGCGTCGGTGAAGACTCGGGTCGGATCAGACCGTGTCCACGAGGCGTGCGGTCTCGTCGTGCCACGAGGTCGCGATGCTGCGCAGCTTCTCTTCGTACTTGCGTCCGTGGTGTGCGCAGAACAGCAGCTCGGAACCGTTCACCTCTGCGGCGATGTAGGCCTGCGCTCCGCAGGAGTCGCAACGATCCATGGCCGTCAGGCGGTACTCGACGGTGGAGGTCTCACGTTCGGTTGTAGCGTTCATCTCGGTGCCTCCTCGGGTATCGGCGTCCGTTTCGGGATGTGCTCAATACAACCACGCCGGGCTGGGAGTCATGCCCGGATGGCGGCGTGTTTCGCTCACCGCGTACGCGGGCGCGCTGAGTACGGCTGCACAGGGGAGTGTCTGCGAGGCCGAAGACGGCTCCGCGAATAGAATCGATCCTTGTGACCGCCGAGTACTCCGCCCATCATCTTCAAGTCCTCGAAGGGCTCGAAGCGGTCCGCAAGCGCCCGGGCATGTACATCGGGTCGAACGGTTCTCCCGGACTCATGCACTGCTTGTGGGAGATCATCGACAACGCCGTCGACGAGGCCGTCGCCGGGAACGGCACGCGCATCGAGACGATCCTGCACGCCGACGGCAGCGTCGAGGTGCAGGACAGCGGCCGAGGCATCCCCGTCGACATCGAACCGCGCACCGGGCTCACCGGAGTCGAGGTGGTCTACACGAAGCTCCACGCCGGCGGAAAGTTCGGCGGCGGATCCTACGCGGCGTCGGGTGGTCTGCACGGCGTCGGCGCCTCCGTCGTGAACGCGCTGTCCGAGCGTCTCGACGTCGAGGTCGATCGCGGCGGCAAGACGTACGCGATGTCGTTCCACCGCGGTGAGCCCGGCCTGTTCACGGACTCCGGTGAGAAGCGGCCCGACGCCCCGTTCGCCCCGTTCGAGAAGAGCAGCGAGCTGCGGGTCATCGGCAAGACCGCGCGCGGTGTCACCGGCACGCGGGTGCGGTACTGGGCCGACCGTCAGATCTTCACGAAGGATGCCGCGTTCCAGCTCGGCGAACTCGAGACGCGTGCACGTCAGACTGCGTTCCTCGTCCCTGGGCTGGAACTGACGATCCGCGATGAGCGCGAGGAATCGCGCGGCGAGGACGGTGCGGCCAAGGAGACGTCCTTCCACTACGAGGGCGGAATCTCGGAGTTCGTCGAGTACCTCGCGATGGATGCTCCCGTGACCGACACCTGGCGCATCCAGGGGTCGGGCACGTTCAAGGAGACCGTCCCTGTGCTGCAGGCGGACGGTCACATGGTCTCCACCGAGGTCGAGCGCGAGTGCCGCGTCGATCTCGCCATGCGCTGGGGGACCGGCTACGACACGGTCACCCGCTCCTTCGTCAACATCATCGCGACGCCCAAGGGCGGTACGCATCAGCAGGGCTTCGAGCAGGAGCTGCTCAAGGTTCTGCGGGCGCAGGTCGATCAGAACTCCCGGCGCCTGAAGGTCGGCAACGACAAGCTCGAGAAGGACGACGTGCTGGCCGGTCTCACCGCCGTGCTCACCGTCGAGGTGCCGGAGCCGCAGTTCGAGGGGCAGACCAAGGAGGTCCTCGGGACCCCTGCTGTCCGTCAGATCGTCGCGCAGGTGCTCCGGAAGGAGCTCGGTGCGCGCTTCACCTCCACCAAGCGCGACGACAAGAACCAGGCGAGCCAGCTGCTCGACAAGGTCGTCGCCGAGATGAAGGCTCGAGTCTCTGCCCGCGCCCACAAGGAGACGCAGCGTCGCAAGACCGCCCTGGAGTCCTCGTCGCTCCCGGTCAAGCTGGTCGACTGCCGCTCCAACGACGTGTCCCGCAGCGAACTGTTCATCGTCGAGGGCGACTCCGCGCTCGGTACGGCACGTCGCGCCCGCGACAGCGAGGTTCAGGCGCTCCTGCCGATCCGCGGCAAGATCCTCAATGTGCAGCGCGCATCGATCGGGGACATGCTCTCCAACGCGGAGTGCGCAGCGATCATCCAGACGATCGGCGCCGGATCCGGCAGGACCTTCGACCTCGATCAGGCGCGGTACGGCAAGATCATCCTGATGAGCGACGCCGACGTCGACGGCGCGCACATCCGCACTCTCCTGCTCACGCTGTTCTTCCGCTACATGCGGCCGCTGATCGAAGAGGGTCGTGTTTTCGCCGCCGTTCCGCCGCTGCACCGGGTGATCGTCATGAACCCCGGTTCCAAGCCGAATGAGACGATCTACACCTACAGCGAGCAGGAGCTGCACACGCTGCTGGCCAAGCTCCGCAAGGCGAACAAGCGCTGGCACGAGCCGATCCAGCGCTACAAGGGGCTGGGCGAGATGGATGCGGACCAGCTCGCGAACACGACGATGGACAAGGCAGGTCGTCTGCTGCGCCGAGTGCGCATGGAGGATGCCGAGGCGGCCGGCCGCGTCTTCGAGCTGCTGATGGGCAACGAGGTCGCCCCGCGCCGCGAGTTCATCGTCGACTCGTCGGATCAGCTGTCCCGCGAGTCGATCGACGCCTGAGCGTCGGCAGGGTTCGAGCCCGGCTCAGGCGCCGAGTTGTGTGCCGACCGAACCGATGACCGCGTCCAACGGCTGACCGGACGCGTCGCGCTTCGCGCCCGTCTCGGGGAGCGCACGAGCAGCACCGTCGGTTCCGACTGCCAGCGCAGTCCGAGGGCCGGCCCACGCGAGTCGCAGCCGATCCTCACCCTTGAGGAACGAATGCGCGCGAACGCCTCCTGTCGCACGGCCCTTGGCGGGGAACTCGCCGAACAGCGAGACCTTCGCGCGCCCGGCATCCGTCCCGGCGATCGTGCCGTCGGCACCCGAGATGGTGACGACGATCGCGTCCTCCTGGTTCGTGATCACCGAGAACGTGATGATCTCGGCGCCAGACGCCACCTTGACACCGGCCATGCCGCCGGCCGGGCCGCCCTGGGGCCTCACCGCCGAGGCGGAGTAGTGCAGCAGTTGGGCATCCGAGGTGACGAAGACGAGCTCAGCGGTGTCGGGCGCGGCTCCCGCTCCCACGAGGCTGTCCCCGGCCTTCAGACCGATGACTTCGGTGTCGGGGCGCACGGGGAGCGCTGAGGGGATGATGCGCTTGACGACGCCGGTGCGTGTCCCCATCGCGAACGGGGTGTCGTCGTCGAAGCGGAGCAGGGCGATGACGCGTTCGCTCTTGTCGAGCAGTCCGACGTAGTCGCGCAGCGCGACTCCAGCGGACAGGTGCACGGACGACGAAGGCACCGATGGCAGATCGACGGGGGAGAAGCGCAGCACGCGACCCGCTGTGGTCACCGCGCCGATCTCGCTTCGGGTGGTCGTGGTGAGGGTCGCCAGGACGGCGTCGTGCTTGCTTCGACGTGCAGCGGGAGCCAGCGTCTGCCCGTCGGCGAGGTCGACGCGCACGGCCTTCCCCGTGGTGGAGAGCACGACGACGGTGGGGCTGTCGGCGATCTGCAGGTCGACCGGCGCCTTCGAGCTGCGCGGCTTCGGGGGAGCGGCGTTCAGCAGCAGCGTCCGCCGCGGGGTGCCGTATGCCTCTGCGGCGGCATCCAGTTCGCGTGCCACCTGAGCACGCAGCAGCACCTCGCTGCCGAGCAGCTCCCGCAGCTCGGCGATCTCGGCCTGCAGCTTGTCGCGCTCGGCCTCGAGCTCGATGCGCGAGAACTTGGTCAGTCGACGCAGCCGCAGCTCGAGGATGTACTCCGCCTGCAGATCCGACAGGTCGAAGACCTGACGCAGGCGACCGCGCGCCTGATCGGAGTCGTCGGACGAGCGGATGACCTGGATGACCTCGTCGATGTCGAGGATCGCGATGAGGAGGCCCTCGACGAGGTGGAGCCGCTCTTCGCGGCGAGCGAGGCGGTACCGGCTTCGGCGGGTGATGACCTCGAGACGGTGGCCGACGTAGACGCTCAGCATCTCCTTCAGGCCGAGCGTGCGCGGTTGCCCCTCCACCAGAGCGACGTTGTTGATGCTGAAGGAATCCTCCAGCGGGGTCAGCCGGTACAGCTGCTCGAGAACCGCGTTCGGGTCGAAACCGGTCTTGATGCCGATCTGCACCCGCAGGCCGTGCTGACGGTCGGTGAGGTCGTTGACGTCGCTGATGCCCTGCAGCTTCTTCGCCTGCACGGCATCCCTGATCTTCTCGATCAGTCGTTCAGGACCGACCATGTAGGGCAGCTCGGTGACGATGATCCCGGTGCGGCGCGGTCCGATCTGCTCGACCGAGACCTTGCCGCGCACGCGCAACGCGCCGCGCCCGTTCGCGTAGGCGTCCTTGACGCCGTCGAGACCCATGAGGATGCCGCCGGACGGGAAGTCCGGGCCCGGCACGTACTCCATGAGCTCCTCCGTCGTGGCATCCGGGTTCTCGAGCAGATGGATGGCTGCGGCGACGACCTCGATGAGGTTGTGCGGCGCCATGTTCGTGGCCATGCCGACCGCGATGCCGCTGGCGCCGTTGACGAGGAGGTTCGGGAAGGCGGCCGGCAGCACCGATGGCTGCTGGAACTGCCCGTCGTAGTTCGGGATGAAGTCGACGACGTCCTCGTCGAGGCTCTCGGTCAGAGCCAGCGCGGGGGGAGCGAGACGCGCCTCTGTGTAGCGGGAGGCCGCGGGTCCGTCGTCCAGCGAGCCGAAGTTCCCGTGGCCGTCGACGAGGGGCACGCGCAGGGCGAAGTCCTGGGACAGACGGACGAGAGCGTCGTAGATCGCCGAATCGCCGTGCGGGTGCAGCTTTCCCATCACCTCGCCGACGACGCGCGCACTCTTGACGTGCCCGCGGTCGGGCCGCAGGCCCATCTCGGCCATCTGGTACAGGATGCGTCGCTGGACTGGCTTGAGGCCGTCGCGTGCATCGGGCAGCGCGCGGGAGTAGATCACCGAGTAGGCGTACTCGAGGAATGAACCCTGCATCTCGTTGGACAGGTCGATGTCCTGGATGCGCTCCTCGGCGGGCTCGGCTGATTCGGTGCGGGGCATGGACTTCCTGGGACGTCGCTGAGCCTGTGGAAGACTGGCTCGGATGTCTTCGATTCTACCGACCGTGCCGACGACAGCCCGGATCATCAGCGGGGTGGCGGACGACCTGCTTGCCGCGCTGGAGGGTGGATCCGGCGCTCTCGCACCCGCGCGATCCGTCGTGGTCGTCATCGTGGACGGTCTGGGGGCGATCCAGCTCCGCGCGCACGCCGGCCATGCTCGGCACCTCGTGGCGGGGGTGGGCAAGAAGGACGTGGCCCACTCGGTGTTCCCGACGACGACCGCCGCGGCGCTCACCTCGATCCTCACCGGCGTCGAGCCCGGGTCCCATGGTTTGGTCGGCTACCGCGTCCTGGATCGTGACCGCGATCGGCTCGTCAATCTGCTGTCTGGCTGGGAGTCGGACGGAATCGATCCGCTCGTCTGGCAGCCGCAGCCGACGATCTTCGAGCGCGCGACAGCCGCTGGACACCCCGCGTACGCCCTGGGGATCGCGAAGTACGCGCGCAGCGGCTTCACGAAGGCCACGCTGCGCGGCGCGGAGTTCGTCGCAGCCAGGACCGCAGCCGAGCGGGTCGCCGTGGCCTATCAGCTCGCCGCAGACGATCCGGGTTCGCTCGTCTACTGCTATCTGCCCGAGGTCGACAAGGCCGGCCACCAGCACGGTGTCGATTCGGCGGAGTGGATCGCGGCTCTCGAGGAAGTCGATCACGCCCTCGCAGTCGACCCGCCACGACAGGTCGGCGTGCTGGTGACGGCCGACCACGGCATGGTCGACGTCCCCGCGCACCGGCACGTCGTGCTCGACGAAGGGGATGCGCGTCTGGACGGCATCCGTCATGTCGGCGGAGAGCCGAGGATGCTGCACGTCTATCTCGAAGCAGACGCCGATCGTTCCGCGGTGCTGGACACCTGGCGCCGGCTGAGCGAAGGGGACGCCGATGTTCTCAGCCGGGCGGAGGCGGTGTCATCGGGCATCTACGGGTCCACGGTCGCGCCCGATGCGGATCGCCGCATCGGCGACCTCGTCGTCATCGCGCGCGGGAACAAGGCGTTCTACGACGGCACGGCCGAGGATCAGCGTTCGCGCGGGATGATCGGCCAGCACGGCGCTCTCACGCCGGAGGAGCGGCAGGTGCCCTACATCCGCCGAGGGGTGTTCGCGATCTGACCGTCAGTCGTCCGTGCGGGCGCCGAAGACGATCTCGTCCCACGACGGCATCGCATTGCGGCGACGCTTGCGACCGCCGGCGTCCTGAGGCGTCTCGTGGGCGACGGGGCGCTCCTCGGGCTCATCGTCGGACTCGAGCGAGTCGAACAGCGCGATCGGATCGGATGCGCGCGCCGGCTCGGCGTCCTCGTCGATGTCCGAGACGACCGGGGCGCTCTCGCGCTGGCCACGACGACGCCGGAGCGCCTCCAGAAGGTCGGCTGTCTCGGCGCTGGTCGTCGTCTGATCGGGAGCGCGATTGACGGCGGCCGCCTGTGCGGCGGGCCCGGAGCGCTCCGGCATGAGGGGCTCGTCGACGTCGCCCTCTGGAGCAGGCAGAAGCCGGGGACCGAAGGCGCCGGAGTCGAAGCGGCTGTCGTCCTTGTAGGGAGATTCCGTCCGAGCGCCCTCCACGGCGCGCAGACGGGGGATGAGCCCATCGGGGAGCGAGCCCTGGCGGGAGAGCTGCGTGGCATCCGCGTTCAGCGGAGACAGGGCGCTGCGGCGCGGGTCGAAGCTCCATCGTGCGTCGTGGGCGACTTCGTTGGCGGTGAACTCCAGCTTGACGATCCAGCCGGAATCCTCCTTCCAGCTCGCCCAGCGCTCCGCGCTCGCGTCGAGATCGGAGAGCTTGGTGCGGATGGCCGTGCCGAAGGTGGGCTGAGCGTCGGGCTCGACTTCGCTGCCTATGAGAACGGGAACAGCAAGGGCCTGGCCGACGACGTGCTCGCGCTCCGCGAGCACCGGGCTCTCGAATCGCGTGACCACGTCGATGCCGACGCCGAGCAGTTCAGCGGTCTCTGCCGCAGACAGGCCGGACCTGATGTGCGCCTGGATCTCGCGAGGGCTGACGGTGACGCGCGGCTTCTCATCGTCGTCGCGCCGGCGCGCACGGCGGATCTCTCGTTGCAGCACGTCATCGATGGCGAGCGCGAACCTCTCGCCTGAACCGGTGGCGAGGATCAGGAGGTCGTCTTCCGTGCCGACGATCGTGACGTTTTCCATGCGAATGCCCCTCTGATGGCTGTCCGATCATGGTGCCACGGGCGCACTCAGGACGCCGGGAATACACCGGGCGCGCCGTCAGTTTGATCTGTCGCACGGACCGGCATTTGCTTATCGCGCCGCCATCGTGCAAACTATGGCCGCCGCTTACCCGACGGCGCCCCGCCCACTAGCACCATGAAAGTGGAGATCTACCGCATGGCAACCGATTACGACGCCCCCCGAAAGAGCGAAGACGACTCCGAGTCGATCGAAGCCCTGAAGGAGCGTGTGCCGGACAAGTTGTCCGGCACGACCGGGGATGAGGACTCGGACAACCCGTCGAGCTTCGACCTCCCTGGTGCAGACCTCTCTGACCTCGAGCTCGACGTCGTCGTTCTCCCGGCACAGCAGGATGAGTTCACCTGCATGAGCTGTTTCCTCGTGAAGCACCGCTCGCAGTTGGACCACGAAGGTGCAGATGGTCCCATCTGCAAGGAGTGCGCCGCCTGACAGCAGACGCACTCACGCTCATGCGCCCCGGCCTCTCGGTCAGGGGCGCATTGTCGTTTTCAGGGTCGCATTGTCGTTTCTCGTGCCTCGCGGATCGCGGCGGCCAGTCGGTCGGGCGTGCGCGTGGAGATCGTCCAGTTGGTCGCCGGATCAGCCGGATCGATGTTCTCGACGACCACCACGCCGTCGATTCCGCCGCGGATCAGATGCCATCCCCTGGCGGAGAGCCCGGCTCCGCGCGCGATGCGCGCGTCTTCGCCGGAGAGCTCGGTGACCTCACCGAGCCACCGTGCGTCGATGTGCGCGCGTCCGGCACGCAGGATGGTCCCGTCGATGCGGATGCCGGGAGAGCCGGCGATCATCAGGACGATCAGTGCCAGCGCGACCGCCACGCCGATCAGCAGCGCGGGCAGCGACCCGAGCGGCGTGAACGTCAGTGTCAGCATCGGTGCGGCGACGGCCGCGGTCACCAGCATCCACAGGCTCGGTGAGAGACGCTCGCGGTAGCGAACGCGCGTATCGGTGGTGGGGTTCTGCATTAGCCTCGTGGGGTGAGCGATTCCGTTGATCTCCCCATTATCGCGTCGATGATGCCTTCCTACGCCCATCCCGGTGATGCCGGCGCCGATCTCGTCGCCGCAGAGGCCGTTCATCTCGAGCCAGGAGAACGTGCGCTGGTGCCCACCGGCGTCCGCATCGCACTGCCGGACGGATACGCCGCATTCGTCGTGCCTCGCAGCGGGTTGGCCGCCAAGCATGGGATCACCATCGTGAACTCTCCCGGGACGGTGGATGCCGGGTACCGGGGCGAGATCAAGGTGAGTCTGCTCAACACCGACAGGTCGAGCGCGTACGATGTGGCGGTCGGGGACCGGATCGCACAGCTGATCATCATGCCGGTCACCAGGGCGAACTTCATCCCGGTCGACGAGCTCGAAGACAGTGCGCGCGGTGCCGGCGGGTTCGGCTCGACGGGATACCAGGCGCCCAGCGCCGAGCAGGCAGGAACAACGAAATGACTGAAGAAGAAACCACCCAGCCGTCGTCCAAGTCGGCGCCGGCGAACCGTGCCAGTGAGGGCCCGTTCGATGAATCCGAGGCGAACCCGGTTCGCCCGTACATCGACCTCGGCGGCATCAAGATCCTCCCTCGGGAGGGGCTGAACCTCCGCCTCGAGGTCGAGGAGCAGTCCAAGCGGATCGTCGCTGTCGGGCTCGATTACGCCGACTCGTCGCTTCAGGTGCAGCCGTTCGCCGCGCCCCGGACGCTCGGACTCTGGCACGAGACGCGCATGCAGCTGGTCGACCAGGTCCGTCAGCAGGGCGGTCGTGTCGAGGAGCGCGATGGTCCACTGGGCAAGGAGCTGCTCGCCGAGGTCCCCGGCCCCGCTTCCGAAGGATCGAATCTGCGGCTCGCGCGTTTCGTCGGTGTCGACGGACCCCGCTGGTTCCTGCGCGGCGTGATCGGGGGAGCGGCGGCGTCCGACCCCGAAGCCGGGGCGAAGGTCGAAGACCTGTTCCGTTCGATCGTCGTCGTCCGCGGCGGTTCCCCCATGCCTCCGCGCGACCTCATTCCGCTGAAGATGCCGGCCACGCCGGGCTCCGCGTGAGCGCGGCCGACGAGCAGCGCCCGGAGCAGGCACCGTCCTCGGCGTCCGAGGTCATCGGGGCCGCCCTCGGAGTTGCTGCGCGCAAGGCCGGGCTCGACCCCACCGAGGAGTCCAGCACGCAGAAGGTCGTCTGGTCGGCGATGGGCGGGTGGCGCGGCATCCTTGAATCGGTACTGCCGAGCCTCGCGTTCGTCATCCTCTTCACCCTCGCCCCCGATCCGCTGATCCTGTCCCTCGGCGTCTCGGTCGGGCTCGCCGCGGTCTTCACGATCGTGCGGCTCGTGCAGAAGTCGCCGCCCTCGGCTGCTCTGGGCGGACTGATCGCGGCCGCTGCGGCCGCCGCGCTCGCGCTGTGGACCGGGCGCGGTGCCGACAACTTCGTCCCCGGGCTCATCACCAACGCCGTCTACGGCACGGTGTTCCTCGTCTCCGCGCTCATCGGCTGGTCGCTGATCGGCATCGCCGCCGGGTTCCTCATGGGGGATGCCAGCGGTTGGCGCTCCGACCGCCGGAAGCGCCGGGCGTTCCGATGGCTCGGCATCGCCTGGGCTGTGCTGTTCTTCGCACGCCTGGCGGTTCAGCTGCCGCTGTATCTGACCGACCAGGTGACAGCGCTCGGAACCCTGAAGCTCATCATGGGCCTCCCGCTGTTCGCGCCCCTCATCGCCGTCACCTGGCTGGTGGTGCGAGCGCTCTATCCGCGCGCGTCGCCGCAGGACCCGGCACCCAGCGCGTGATAGATTTATCTTGACATCAAGATAAATTGCGGACTTTCGCCGAGGCTCAAACGGGCGCACACTGTTAGGTGCGCCTTGCTAGCCTCCGGCAGCCCAGGCGAGCAAGATGGAAGCGCCTGTCGCTCGCATCAGACTAGAAGGAGACGGATTCGTGTCCACGGTGAACAGCTTCGGTGCCAAAAGCACCCTGACGGTCGGCAGCACCGACTACGAGATCTTCAGGATCGACACGGTTCCCGGCTTTGACAAGCTGCCGTTCAGCCTGAAGGTGCTCCTCGAGAACCTGCTCCGCACCGAGGACGGCGCGAACGTCACCAAGGCGCAGATCGAGGCTCTCGGCTCGTGGGATGCCGCGGCCGAGCCCAACACCGAGATCCAGTTCTCGCCTGCCCGCGTGGTCATGCAGGACTTCACCGGTGTCCCCTGCATCGTCGACCTCGCCACCATGCGCGAGGCCGTCACCGCTCTCGGCGGAGACCCGAACAAGATCAACCCGCTCTCGCCCGCCGAGATGGTCATCGACCACTCGGTCATCGCCGACCTGTTCGGCAGCGAGAACGCCCTCGAACGCAACGTCGAGATCGAGTACGAGCGCAACGGCGAGCGCTACCAGTTCCTGCGCTGGGGCCAGACCGCGTTCAACGACTTCAAGGTCGTGCCCCCCGGCACCGGCATCGTCCACCAGGTCAACATCGAGCACCTGGCCAAGGTCATCTACGACCGCACCAACGGCGGCGTTCTGCAGGCTTACCCCGACACCTGCGTCGGCACCGACTCTCACACGACGATGGTCAACGGCCTCGGCGTTCTCGGCTGGGGCGTCGGCGGCATCGAGGCGGAGGCGGCCATGCTCGGCCAGCCCGTCTCCATGCTGATCCCGCGCGTCGTCGGCTTCAAGCTGACCGGCGAGATCCCTGCCGGCGTCACCGCGACCGACGTCGTGCTGACGATCACCGACATGCTGCGCAAGCACGGCGTGGTCGGCAAGTTCGTCGAGTTCTACGGTGCCGGTGTGGCGTCGGTGCCGCTGGCCAACCGCGCCACGATCGGCAACATGTCGCCGGAGTTCGGTTCGACGGCCGCGATCTTCCCGATCGACGACGTCACGACCGAGTACCTGCGCCTGACCGGCCGCGACGAGCAGGCTGTCGCCCTCGTCGAGCAGTACGCCAAGCTGCAGGGTTTGTGGCACGACGCGGACAACGAGCCCGTCTTCAGCGAGTACATGGAGCTCGACCTCGGCACCGTTGTGCCGTCGATCGCCGGCCCCAAGCGCCCGCAGGACCGCATCCTCCTGTCCGAGGCGAAGACGCAGTTCGAGCAGGACATCGTCAATTACGCCGACCCGTCCACCTCCGACTCGCTCGTCGACCTCGAGTCGAAGCACTCGTTCCCGGCATCCGACCCCGGCGCCGGTCCCGGCGACGAGGACCACGACACCCGTCCTGTGCACATCTCCAGCGGGGTCAACGGCACCTCCAAGCCGGTTCCGGTGACCACTCCTGATGGCGAGAGCTACATCCTCGACCACGGTGCGGTCACGCTCGCGGCGATCACCTCGTGCACCAACACGTCCAACCCCTCGGTGATGATGGCCGCGGGCCTTCTCGCCCGCAAGGCGCGCGAGAAGGGCTTGAAGCAGAAGCCGTGGGTCAAGACGACGCTCGGACCCGGCTCCAAGGTCGTCACCGATTACTACGAGAAATCCGGTCTCGACAAGGACCTCGAGGGCCTCGGCTTCTACACCGTCGGCTACGGCTGCACGATCTGCATCGGCAACTCCGGTCCACTCATCGATGAGGTCTCCGCCGCGGTCAACGACCACGACCTCGCCGTGACGGCCGTCCTCTCCGGAAACCGCAACTTCGAGGGTCGCATCAGCCCCGACGTGAAGATGAACTACCTCGCCTCGCCGCCGCTCGTGGTGGCGTACGCGCTAGCCGGCTCCATGCACTTCGACTTCGAGACCGATGCGCTCGGCAAGGACACCGATGGCAACGATGTCTTCCTGAAGGACATCTGGCCCACGCCCGCCGAGATCCAGGAAGTCATCGACTCGTCGATCTCGCGCGAGCAGTTCATCAAGCAGTACGCCACGGTCTTCGACGGCGACGAGCGCTGGACGAGCCTGCCGACCCCGACCGGGCCGGTCTTCGAATGGGACGAGAAGTCGACCTACGTGCGCCGTCCTCCGTACTTCGAGGGCATGAAGATGGAGCTGACCCCCGTCGCGGACATCACCGGTGCCCGCGTCATGGCGACGCTCGGCGACTCGGTCACCACCGACCACATCAGCCCGGCCGGAAACATCAAGATCGGTACACCGGCCGCGAAGTACCTCGAGGAGCACGGAGTGCGCCAGAAGGACTTCAACTCGTTCGGATCGCGCCGTGGAAACCACGAGGTGATGATCCGCGGCACGTTCGCGAACATCCGCCTGAAGAACCAGCTCGTCCGCGCCGTCAACGACGGCGCGGAGGTCGAGGGCGGCTTCACCCGTGACTTCACGAAGCCGGATGCTCCGCAGTCCTACATCTTCGACGCCTGCCAGAACTACGAGGCTGCCGGTACGCCGCTCGTCGTGTTCGGCGGCAAGGAGTACGGCTCCGGATCATCACGTGACTGGGCGGCCAAGGGCACCAGCCTGCTGGGCGTCAAGGCCGTCATCACGGAGAGCTTCGAGCGCATCCACCGCTCGAACCTGATCGGCATGGGCGTCGTTCCGCTGCAGTTCCCCGCCGGCGAGAGCTGGGAGTCGCTGGGTCTTGACGGCACCGAGGTCGTCTCGATCACGGGCCTCGAGGAGCTCAACAACGGGACCACGCCGAAGACGGTCCGCGTCACGGCGGAGCCGAGCGAGCACTCGCCCGAGGGCAAGCAGACGATCGAGTTCGACGCCGTCGTCCGCATCGACACCCCCGGCGAGGCAGACTACTACCGCAACGGCGGCATCCTGCAGTACGTGCTGCGGTCGCTGGTCTGACACCGATCGAGGGGTCCGGGTGCTTCGGCATCCGGGCCCCTTAGCGGTTCGTCCTCGGGGTATTCCCTGGCGTCGGCGGTACCATCGGAAGGTCGTCGTCCATCACGAGGAGACGACCAGTGAAGACGTTCAGGAGGTGCTGATGCCCATTCTTCCCGGCATCAACGGACCGCGCGATCTCGACACCCTCAGCTCCGCGCAGCTGAGCGATCTGGCATCCGAGATCCGATCGTTCCTCGTCGAGAACGTCTCCCGCACCGGTGGTCATCTCGGGCCGAATCTGGGCGTCGTCGAACTCACGATCGCCCTGCACCGCGTGTTCGAATCCCCGGACGACCCGTTCATTTTCGACACGGGGCACCAGTCGTACGTCCACAAACTGCTCACCGGGCGACAGGACTTCTCCGCGCTGCGCGTGCGAGGGGGACTGGCCGGTTACCCGCAGCGCAGTGAGAGCCCTCACGACGTCGTCGAGTCATCGCACGCCTCGAGTTCGCTCAGCTGGGCGGACGGGATCTCCCGTGCCCTCTCGGCCACCGGCCGCGACGACCGGCACGTGGTCGCCGTCGTCGGAGACGGCGCTCTCACCGGTGGCATGACCTGGGAAGCCCTCAACAACATCTCCGACGACAACGACCGCAACCTCGTCATCGTCGTTAACGACAACGGCCGGTCCTACGCGCCGACCATCGGGGGGATGTCCCGCTATCTCAACCGGGTGCGCACCGCAGCGGCGTACAAGGACCTGCACCACCGCTCCGACCGTTTCTTCCGCCTGTTCGGCCCGGCGGGCCGTGCGCTGTTCCGCGGCGTGCGAGGCGGCACGCACGGCTTCCTCTCGCGCTTCACGAACAACGAGGCGCTGTACTCGAATCTCGACATCAAGTACCTCGGCCCCGTCGATGGCCACGACATCCCGGCGCTGATCGAGACGCTCGAGCTGGCGAAGTCCTACGGTGCGCCGGTCATCGTCCACGCGATCACCGAGAAGGGTCGCGGGTATCAGCCGGCCCGAGACGACGAGGCGGACCAGTTCCATGCGGTCAACCGCATCGACCCCGCAACGGGTGAGCCGCTGGGGTCGAGCAGCACTGGGTGGACCGATGTGTTCTCCGATGCGCTCGTGCGCGTGGGGGAGCGCGATCCGCGTGTCATCGCCATTACCGCGGCGATGCTGCGACCCACGGGTCTCGCCCCGTTCGCCGAGCGGTTCCCCGAGCGGGTCTACGACGTGGGAATCGCCGAACAGCACGCGGTCGCCTCGGCTGCCGGCCTCGCTTACGGCGGGCTGCATCCGGTCGTGGCGCTGTACGCGACTTTCATGGGGCGCGCGTTCGACCAGGTGCTGATGGATGTCGCGCTGCACAAAGCCGGTGTGACCTTCGTCCTCGACCGCGCGGGTGTCACCGGCCCCGATGGTCCGAGTCACCATGGCATGTGGGATCTCGCGATGCTGCAGATCGTCCCGCACATCCGCATCGCAGCCCCGCGTGACGGCGCGCGCCTCGCCGAGGCGCTGGATGAGGCTGTTGCCGTGGACGACGCGCCCACCGTCATCCGGTTCCCGAAGGGCGGCGTCGCGGCAGACATCGAGGCGATCGAGCGTCTGGATGACGGCGTCGACGTGCTCTCGCGCGGCGAGAGCGAAGATGTTCTCATCGTCGGGATCGGCCCGTTCGCCGCACTCGCGATGGATGTCGCCACTCGGCTGCGCGCGCAGGGAATCGGCGCGACCGTCGTCGATCCGCGCTGGGCGATCCCTGTGCAGCCGTCGATCGTCGCGCTGGCGCGGCATCACCGTCTCGTGATCACTCTCGAGGACGGCATCCGCGTCGGCGGCATCGGCACCCGCGTGCGGCAGGTGCTGCGCGAAGCAGGCATCGACACCGCCGTCGACGAGCTCGGTCTTCCCGATGAGTTCATCGATCATGCGTCGCGCGAACAGATCCTCGCGGATGCCGGGCTGACCGCCTCCAAGATCGCGCAGGACGTCGTCGCTCAGGTGCTCGGCACACGCATCCCCGTCGCACGCAACGCGGGCGAGACCGGTGCGATCGATCTACCGCTGCACGAGCGGCGCTGAGCCCTCGCGTGCCGCTCAGTTCAGGGCGTGCAGCGCCGCGACGGCCTCGTGGTTGCGGTCTGTTGCGCGCATGGCCTGCGAGAGCAGATGACCGTCGGTGAGCGCGTCACCGGTGATCATCACCGAGAGGACTTCGACACCGCAGGCGTGCAGGGTCTTCTCGGCGCATTCCTGAAGCACTCGGATGCCGAGCTCGGAGTTGTGGGGGAGTTCATTGCCGTCCAGCGTGCGGATGACGTCGCGCAGGGCCGCCCCGACGATGTTCGCGGCGCGCTCCTTCACGTTCACGACGTCGAGTTCGAAGACGCGCAGATCACGACCCGTCGCGATGGGACGCCACTCGAACGACGCGTGCACGAGATGCTGGTGCCCTGTGGCGCCGGTGAGCTGCCGCGCCGGGAGGTCTGTTGAGCGAACACGCACGTCGATGAGCTTGTACCAGTAGAACATCGGGAACGCGCCATGGGTGCCTGGTTGCAGCACCACGACCTCTCCGGCGGTGCCGCGGCCGGTGCGCACCATCCGAGAGCCGGCCTTGCGGATGATGGGTTTCCCGTTCCGCGTCCGGATCGCCGCCCACCCCTCGTCGACCGTGACGATGAAGAGCTTGAGCAGCATCGGAACCACCAGCAGCGTGGTCAGCACCGCGGTTCCGCTCTTCACAAGCGTGGACATCCCTGAACTGCTGAAGATCGAGAAGAACGCGTCCATGGCTCCACTGTCGCGCATCCGGCAATCCCCAGCAGACCACAAGCGCCCTCGAGCCGAGGAGTTCACCATCATTTTCCCCGGCGTTACGCAAGAAGGGTGGGGCCGGGCTCACCGCCCGACCCCACCCTTCGCCAGCATGTGTCAGTCGCCGATGCCGCGGATCTGCGGAGTGTGGAAGCTCGCGCCGAACACGCGCTCCGATGCACCCTCGCGGTCGAGGTACGGTGAGGCTCCACCGTCGATGAACGGCCAGCCCGCACCGAGGATCAGGCAGAGGTCGATGTCCTCGACCTCCGGCACGACCTTCTCGTCGAGCATGAGCTTGATCTCCTGCGCGAGGCCGTCCTGCACGCGCCGGAGGATCGTCTCCGCTGACGCCGGCGTCGATCCGACGGCACCCTTGAGAGCCTTCTCCGCCGCCTTGGTCCAGCCGGTAACGCGACCGCCCTTGTCCTTCTCGACGACCTGGGCGAGTTCCGCGAGCGCGTGGAAGTTCTCGTTCGCGTAGAACCGGTCGGGGAAGTGCCGCACCATCGTGTCCTGCACGTGCGCGGCGACCTTCCAACCGACGAGGTCGATGAGCTGGAACGGTCCCATCGGCAGTCCGAGCGGTCCGAACGCCTTCTCGACGTCGGCGACCGGAGTGCCTTCATAGACTGCTCGGGCCGCCTCGCCCATGACCTTCGCGAGCAGGCGATTCACGACGAAACCGGGAGCGTCTGCAGTGAGGACGGCGTTCTTTCCGAGCCCCTTCGCCACGACGAACGCGGTCGACAGCGTCTGCTCGTCGGTCACGGGCGTCTTGACGACCTCGATCAGCGGCATGACCGCGACAGGGTTGAAGAAGTGGAAACCGACCAGACGCTCGGGGTGAGCGAGCCCCGCGCCGATCTCCTCGACGGAAAGCGACGAGGTGTTGGTCGCGAGGATCGCGTCCTCGGCGATGATCTTCTCGATCTCGCCGAACACCTGCTGCTTGACGCCGACCTCCTCGAACACTGCCTCGACGACGAAGTCGCAGTCCGCGTACAGGCTCTTGTCGGTCGTCCCGGTCACGAGCGCGCGGAGCTTGTTCGCCGAGTCGCCGTCGAGACGACCCTTCTGCTCGAGCTTGCCGATCTCCTCATGGATGTACTCCACGCCCTTGTCGACCCGAGCCTGGTCGAGGTCGGTGATCAGGACCGGCACCTGCAACTTGCGCACGAACAGCAGAGCGAACTGGCTGGCCATGAGACCGGCACCGATGATGCCGACCTTCGTGACCTTCTTCGCCAGCGCCTTGTCGGGTGCGCCGACCGGGCGCTTGGCGCGTTTCTGCACGAGATCGAACGCGTACATGGATGCCGCGAACTGATCTCCGGCCACGAGCTCGGCCAGCGCCTCGTCCTCACGGGCGAAGCCTTCGGACTTCGTGCCGCTCTTGGCCTTGTCGAGCAGCTCGAGCGCCGCATAGGGCGAGCGCGGCATGGTGCCGATCTTCGACTCGAGCATGCCGCGCGCCATCTTGATGGCGATCGGCCACTTGGTGAGACGCTCGATCTTGCCCGGCTCGTTCTTGCGGTCGACCTTGGTCTTGCCGCTGAGCACGCCGTCGGCCCACGCAAGCGAGTTCTCGAGGTAGTTCGCCGCGGGGAAGATCGCATCCATGATCCCCAGGTCGAACGCCTGCTGCGGCTTCAGCATGCGGTTCTGCTTCAGCGGGTTCGATATGACGACCTCGAGGGCGTTCTCGATGCCGATCAGATTCGGCAGCAGGTATGCGCCGCCCCATCCGGGGATGAGACCGAGGAACACCTCGGGCAGAGCGACGGCGGCGGCCGAGGCATCCACGGTCCGGTATGTCGAGTTCAGCGCGATCTCCAGGCCTCCGCCGAGGGCCAGACCGTTCACGAACGCGAAGCTGGGGACACCCAGATCGCTGAGCGATCCGATGACCTTGTGTCCGAGTTGGGCGATCAGCCGTGCGTTGTCCTTCGACCCGACACGGCTGATGTCGGACAGGTCGGCGCCAGCAGCCAGGATGTATTGCTTGCCGGTGATGCCGACAGCCTGGATCTCGCCGGACGAGGCGCGGGCCTTCAGCGTCGCCAGCGTCTCGCCGAGCTCTGTCAAGGTGCCGGGACCGAGCGTGTTGGGGCGCGTGTGGTCACGACCGTTGTCGAGCGTGATGAGCGCCAGTGTCTTGCCGGACGCGAGGCGGATGTCGCGCACCGTGGAGTGCGTGACGACCTCGTCGTCGGCGAGCGCCTGGATGGGGGAGAAGTCGATCGTTTCGTAATCAGTCATTCCTGCATCCCTCACTTGCGCTTCTTGCCGTCGTAGAACGGGTTCTCCCAGATGACCGATCCGCCCTGGCCGAGGCCGACGCACATGGCGGTCAGACCGTAACGGACATCGGGCCGTTCGGCGAACTGCGCGGCGAGCTGGATCATCAGGCGCACACCGGATGCCGCCAGCGGGTGCCCGAGCGCGATCGCGCCGCCCCACTGGTTGACACGGGGATCGTCGTCGGCGATGCCGAAGTGGTCGAGCAGCGAGATGACCTGGATCGCGAAGGCCTCGTTCAGCTCGAACAGGCCGATGTCGGAGATGTCGAGACCAGCCTTCTTCAGCGCCTTCTCGGTCGACGGGATCGGGCCGATGCCCATGATCTCGGGCTGCACGCCCGCGAACGCGAACGAGACGAGCTTCATCTTCGGCTGCAGACCGAACTCCTTGACGGCGCCGCCGCCGGCGAGCAACGACATGGTCGCACCATCGGTGAGCGGCGATGAGGTACCCGCTGTGACACGGCCGTGCGGGCGGAACGGCGTCTTCAGCGCAGCCAGATCCTCCATGGTCGTCTGCGGGCGTCGGCCCTCATCCTCCGTTGCCAGACCCCACGCGCCTGCGGCGTCCTTCACAGCGACCGACACGAGATCGGGCTGGATCTTGCCGGCGTCGTACGCGGCCTGCACCTTGTGCTGGCTGAGCATGCCGAAGCGGTCGGAGCGCTCCTTGGTCAGGTGCGGGAAGCGGTCGAAGATACGCTCCGCGGTGACGCCCATGTTCAGGGCACCGGGGTCGACCATCTTCTCGGCGACGAAACGCGGATTCGGGTCGGCGTTGCCGCCGATCGGGTGGTGACCCATGTGCTCGACACCGCCGGCGAGGGCGAAGTCGTACATGCCGATGCCGATCGACGCGGCCATGGTCGTCACGCTGGTCATGGCGCCGGCGCACATGCGCTCGACGGCGAGGCCGGGGACGGTGTTGGGGAGACCGGCGAGGATCGCGACGGATCGTCCGAGAGTCAGCCCCTGATCACCGGTCTGCGACGTCGCTGCGATGGCGACGTCGTCGATGCGGTCCGCGGGAACCGCGGAGTTGCGCTCCATGAGACCGATCGTCGCCTTCACGGCGAGGTCGTCCGCACGGGTGTTCCAGTACATGCCTTTTTCGCCGGCGCGCCCGAACGGGGTGCGCATGCCATCGACGAAGAAGACGTCCGAGATCTCGGCCACTCTGCCTCCAAGGGTTGGGATTGAGTTCAGCCTAGGAGCGCGGTCATGGCGAACGGAATCGGTTGGATCGAACCTACGATTCCGAAGCGAGGGCCGGGTCGGGCGATTGAGCAGCTTCTACAAAGGCATCCACGATCTTCTGTGCAGTGTGCTCAATCTGCCACGGGCGAGCACCGAGTGCTTCCAGCGCCCCGGCGACAGCATCCGTCGTAAGAGCCGGGGGCGTCCAGGCGAGTCTGCGCAGCGTCTCGGGCTTGAGCAGGTTCTCGGTGGGCATGTGCAGCGCCTCCGCGACCTCCTCGACAGCCGGACGTGCAGCCTTCAGTCGTGCGTCGGCCTCAGGATTGCGCTCAGACCATGCCCGGGGCGGAGGCAATGCGTCGCTGGGGACGCGCGTCTTGGGCAGGTCTTCCGTCTCACGCCCTCGGACGATCGCCTTCCACCAGCGGTCGAGCTCCGACCGGCTTGCGCGGCCGTTGAACGCCTGCACGCCTGCCAGAGCCTGCTTCGACTGAGGGCTCGCCAGCACGGCGGCCACCAGAGCGCGGTCAGGCACCAGGCGCCCGGGGGAGGTGTCCTGCTGCTGCGCATACTCTTCGCGCGCTTCCCACAGCGACCTGGCGACGGCGAGGTTTCGAGCACCCTTCACCTGGTGCAGACCGCTCAGGCGGCGCCAGGGGTCCTCGCGAGGCGGTCGAGGCGGCTGGGCGAGCGTCGCGGCGAACTCCTGCGCGGCGTACTCCGTCTTGTCCTGCTCCTCCAGCTCGGCGGCGATCTTGTCGCGGACGTCGATGAGGTGCAGCACGTCGAGGGCGGCGTACTCCAACCAGGACTCGGGGAGGGGTCTGGTCGACCAGTCGGCCGCCGAGTGCTCCTTCTTCAACGTGATGCCGATCGTGTCCTCGACGACGGCGGCGAGACCGACGCGCTCATGGCCGAGCAGGCGCGCTGCAAGCTCGGTATCGAAGATCACCGCCGGCTCGAGTCCTAGCTCGCGCAGCGACGGCAGATCCTGGCTGGCGGCGTGGAAGACCCACTCGACGTCCGCGATGGCCTCCTGCAGCGGTGCGAAGTCGCCGACGGCAGGAGGGTCGAACAGGAACACGCCGGCATCCCTGCGGAAGACCTGCACGAGATACGCGCGTTGCGAGTACCGGAACCCTGATGCGCGCTCGACGTCGACCGCGACGGGGCCGGTGCCGGCGGCCAGGGTGCGGCATGCCTCTTCGAAACGGGAGAAATCGTCGATGACGGAATACTCAGTCACGACCTGCCTTTCGCGCGCCGAACACGGCGATGTTCTCGGAGCCGGGCGGGAGACCGGCGAGCATGCCGACCAGTTCGGCCCATGCTTCAACGTGCGGCCGGAACGGCTCTTCCGGCGTCCAAGAAGAGCGTAGTTCGATCTGGGCGCCATCGCCTTCTGACGCGAGAGATCCGAATCCCTTGGAGATCGTCTTCGTCGACGTTCCGGATGCCGAGTGATACTGCGCATCGCGGGAATCGAGGGCGTCCACGAGCCACGACCACGTGACGTCGGACAGCAGCGGGTCCGTGCCGATCTCCGGCTCGAGCGGCGCCTGGGCGAACGCGACGATGCGCCAGGGGCCGCCCCACGCCGACGGTTCATCCGGATCATGCAGCAGCACGAAACGGCCGGTGCCGTAGATCGACGTGCCGTGCTCGTCCGGTCGGACGTCTGCGGCGAGCGCGATCGAGAACGGCGCGAGACCCTGCGGTGCGGTGATCTCGCGCACCACGATGTCCGTGCGGAACGTCGTCGCGCGAAGTTCGTCGGCAACGCGCTCGAACTGCGCTCCGGCGTCGGGGTGTGCGCTCACGGTGTCAGGCTAGAGTCAGGAAGCGATGAAGAGTCTCAGGCACGCCGTTGCTCTGCTGGTACCCGCGCTGCTCGCGTTCGCCGCGGGAGCGGCCCTTCTGGTGTTCTCCATCGGGCGTCGGGTCGTCACCCCGAAGTCGCGGGTGGCGGACACCGAGATCCTCGCCGTCGACACGGGAGCGCAGACGATCGAGCTGCGCAGGACCCCCGATACCGAGCTCCCGGGCCGCTACGGCCTGTTCACGACCGGAACATACGGATACGTGAAGCTCGGCGCGGTACTCAGCACCGACGCGAAGAGCGTGCGCCGCAAGCTCCTGACGAAGATCGAGCCCGGCGCGCAGATCGACCGCGCAGCAGGTTTCAGCGGCTGGTACTACTCGTCGCCGACCGAGCTGCATCTGCCCTGGGAACCGGTGCTGATCGGTTCGCCTGCCGGGCCGTGCCCGGCGTGGTTCTTCCCCGCTGCGTCGTCGACCTGGGTGATACAGGTGCACGGCCGCGGTGTCACGCGGGCCGAGTGCCTGCGGGCGGTTCCGGTGTTCCACGCCATGGGGCTGCCGAACCTCGTCGTGTCCTACCGCAACGACGGCGAAGCGCCCCGCAGCCGCGGTGGCTCCTATGCGCTCGGCGCGTCGGAATGGCGCGATGTGGATGCCGCGATCGGATACGCCCTGCGTCACGGCGCTGTGCGGGTGGTGCTCATGGGCTGGTCGATGGGCGGCGCCATCGCGCTGCAGACGGCGCTGTCGTCCGGCAACCGTCAGGCGATAGCAGGGCTCGTCCTCGACTCGCCGGTCGTCGACTGGCGCACCGTGCTCAAGTTCCAGGCGCACGCCACCGGGATCGTCGACCCGCTGCCGGCGCTGGCGATGAACGCGCTGTCCTCACCTCTCACCGCTCGACTGAGCGGTGCAGAGGACGCGATTCCGTTCGACAAGCTCGACATGGTCGCGCGGGCTCAGGAGCTGACGATCCCGACGCTGATCCTGCACAGCGATGACGACGGGTTCGTGCCGGCGGACGCCTCGCACGCGCTGGCGGCTGCGCGTCCGGATCTCGTCACGATGCCGCCGTTCTCCGTCGCCAGGCACACCAAGATCTGGAACTACGACCAGATCGGCTGGACCGCCGCGATCACCGAGTGGATGAGCGCCAACGGGTTCAGCGCGTCGGGCTGAACGCGATCAGCGCTTGTGCGAGACCTGACGCTTGACACGCATCAGCATCCCCGTCATCCCGCCGATCCGAAGCGGTGAGACCGCGCGGGTCAGGCCGATCGACTGCGGGTAGTCGTCGGGGATCGATAGGACCTGATCGGCGGTGAGCCCGGTGATGCCCTGGACGAGGATGCTGGCGAAGCCGCGTGTCGTCGGGGCTTCCGGCGGCGCCGTCGCGTGCATCGTGACGATGTCGTCGTGCACCTCGACGTAGATGTACACCGGGGACTGGCACTCAGCGACCCGTTCGGCCATCTCCGGGTGCGCGGCGACCTCGTCGGAGACAGCGGGCAGCTCCTGCGAGAACTCCAGCAGAAGCTGAAGGCGCTCGGCCTCGGGGAGCTCGAGGAAGTCGTCTCGGATCTCCGCGAGGGCGTCTGGAACCTGGGTGCTGCTCATTCCAGCAATCATTCCACGGTCAGAGCGTGCCGGGCTCGCTTCCCGTGACGATGGGAACGCGCACGGCGCTGCCCCACTCGGTCCAGGATCCGTCGTAGTTGCGGACGCTGTCGAAGCCCAGGAGGTGCTTGAGGACGAACCAGGTGTGGCTGGAGCGTTCGCCGATCCGGCAGTAGGCGACGATGTCGTCCCCCTCGGCGATGCCTGCGCCGTCGCGGTAGATCGCGTCGAGCTCGGCACGGCTCCTGAATCCGCCGTCCTCGGCGACGGCCTTCGCCCATGGCACGCTCTGCGCGGTGGGGATATGCCCTGCACGCAGCGTGCCCTCCTCCGGGTACGCGGGCGCTGTCGTGCGCTCACCGCTGTACTCCTCCGGCGAGCGGACATCGATCAGCGGCCCCTGTCCGATGAACCCCACCACGTCGTCCTTGTACGCGCGCAGCACCGAGTCGTCCCGCTCGACGACCGGGTAGTCGGTCGGTGCGGGAGTGGAGACCTCGGTCGTGATCTCGCGGCCCTCGGAGATCCAGCGGTCGCGACCGCCGTCGAGCAGACGCACGTCCTCATGCCCGAACAGCGAGAACACCCACAGCGCGTACGCGGCCCACCAGTTGTTCTTGTCGCCGTATATGACCACGGTGTCGTCGCGCGAGATGCCCTTGCGGCTCAGCAGCGCGGCGAATCCCTCGCCGTCGACGTAGTCGCGGACGACGGGGTCGTTGAGTTCGGTGTGCCAGTCGACCTTCACCGCGCCGGGGATGTGGCCGGTCTCATAGAGCAGCACGTCCTCGTCGGACTCCACGACGACCAGCCCCGGCTCCCCGAGGTGAGCGGCCAGCCACTCGGTGCTGACGAGCCTGCCGGGCTCGGAGTACTCTGCGAACTTCGGGACGCTCGTGTCGAACGCGATGGTCATGTGACGCTCCTCGGGTGGATGGGCCTCAGGGGTGACGGCGTAGTGTTGAGCCGTCCCCTTCGACATTAGAGCCGTTCGGTGCGCCCGGCGCCGGATCCGTAAGACTTCGACACAGGAATCGCATGACCGAACCGATCCACCTCACCTCGCGTGAACCCGTCGTCACCGGACCCGAGATGCTCGCCAGCCTCGTCCCGCCGCCGCAGTTCGACGGCGCCACGTTCGAGAGCTACCGATCGGATGACGCGTACCCGTCACAGGCCGAATCGAAGCAGCTGCTGCAGCGGTTCGCCGGGCGAGGAGGCCCGGCCAAGAAGGGCGGCTTCTTCAGCCGTGCCAAGAAGGAGCCGGACCTCAAGCCCGGCGTCTACCTGGACGGCGGTTTCGGTGTCGGCAAGACCCACCTGCTGGCGTCGATCTACCACGCGATGCCGGCCCGTCGTAAGTACTTCGGCTCCTTCATCGAGTACACCGCGCTCGTCGGCGCCCTCGGGTACAAGAACACCGTCGATCTGCTGCGAGGTTCCGACCTGCTGTGCATCGACGAGTTCGAGCTCGACGACCCGGGCGACACGATGGTCATGACCCGCCTACTGGGCGAGCTCGTGGCATCCGGCACCCGACTCGCCGCCACCTCGAACACGCCGCCGAACGCACTCGGAGAGGGACGGTTCGCCGCGCAGGACTTCCTGCGCGAGATCCACGCCATGTCGGACAGCTTCGAGACGATCCGCATCGACGGCACCGACTTCCGGCAGCGGGCGCTCGACGGCAAGGCCGTCGTCCTCTCGGACGCCGAGTACGAGAGCGCGATCGCGTCGACACAGGGCGTGGCATCCGATGATGTCTTCGGCGATGTGGTCCGGCACCTCGCCAAGGTCCACCCGTCGCGATACATCCGGCTGATCGACGACATCTCGCTGGTGGGGTTGCGCGACGTTCACGTGCTCACCGATCAGTCCGAGGCGCTGCGATTCGTCGCGTTCGTGGACCGCGTCTATGACGCGCAGGTGCCGATCGTCGCCACCGGCGTGAGCCTCGACCAGGTGTTCGCCGAGGAGATGCTCGGCGGCGGTTACCGCAAGAAGTATCTGCGCGCCATATCCCGGCTAAACGCTCTGACGCATTCTGCGCAGGTGCAGAGCACCCCGTAACGCGATGTTCACACGGCGGTGCGTGGTGTAACAGCGCCGAAACAGGAGACGTGCATTCCGGAAACGGAGCCTCGACACACTGAAGCTCTCAACTACTTCGGATGTGAGGTTTTCCTATGGATGCTCCCGGCAACATCTCGTGGGGTATTACCGCCACGGCGCTCGTGCTCCTCATGACGCCAGGCGTCGCGTTCTTCTACGGCGGACTCGTCAAGGCCAAGAGTGTCGTCAGCATGATGATGATGAGCTTCGGCTCGATCGGTCTCGTCGCCGTGCTGTGGATCCTGTTCGGCTTCTCGATGAGTGCGGTCGACAGCCCGACGGCTTTCGCCGGCAACCCGTTCGCGGACTTCGGCCTCAGCGGCCTGGCTGCGGGAGACGGCTCCAACGTCGCCCTCCTCGGCGTCGCCTACGGTGCGACCTTCGCGATCATCACCATCGCCCTGATCTCCGGTGCGATCGCCGATCGGGCGAAGTTCGGCAGCTGGCTGATCTTCGCCGGTGTGTTCGCGACGGTCGGATACTTCCCGATCGCGGCATGGGTGTGGGGCGGCGGATGGATCATGAACCTCGGCACCTTCCTGTTCGGGGAGGACAGCGGTATCGGAGTGATCGACTACGCCGGCGGTACAGCAGTGCACATCAACGCCGGTGCGGCGGCTCTGGCTCTGGCGCTCGTCCTCGGCAAGCGCATCGGATTCCAGAAGGGCATCCTCAAGCCGCACAACGTGCCGCTCACGCTGCTCGGCGCGGCTCTCCTGTGGTTCGGCTGGTTCGGCTTCAACGCCGGTGCGGAATGGCTCGCGGATGACATGGGCGGTGTCGGCCTGATCGGCCTGAACACCCTCGGTGCCACCGCGGCCGCCATCCTCGGCTGGATCCTCGTCGAACGCATCAAGGACGGGAAGGCCACGTCGGTCGGCGCGGCGTCCGGTGCTGTCGCCGGTCTCGTCGCGATCACCCCGGCGTGCGCGAATCTGACGCCTGGCTGGTCGCTGCTGCTCGGTGCTCTCGCTGGTGTCGTCTGCGCCCTCGCCGTGGAGCTGAAGTTCCGGCTCGGCTTCGACGACTCGCTCGATGTCGTCGGCATCCACCTCGTCGGCGGTCTGCTCGGAACCGTGTACCTCGGCTTCTTCGCCACAGGCACCGGACTCTTCGTCGGCGGTGACGCCCGTCAGCTCGTGGTCCAGGTCATCGCCGCCTTCGGAGTGCTGATCTACGCGTTCGTGGTGGCCTACATCATCGGCTTCGCGATCCAGAAGACGATCGGATTCCGGATCACGAACGAGGACGAGATCGCCGGAGTCGACTCTGTCGTCCACGGCGAAGAGGGGTACGCACTCGTCGACGCATGATCAGGCAGGATGCCGGTCGGTAGGGTGACGGGGTGAGTTCTTCCCCGAGCATCCTCCGTCAGCTGGCGGACCTCGTCATCAGGGCATTGTCGAGCAGAACGTCCCGGACTCCCGCAACGGAGCCGGGACGTTCTGGCGCGTCGGGGCAGGCGGAGCCAGGAGCGGGGCGCTCGCAGGGGAGCGGGACCGTGCAGGTCGACCCCGACCGCGTACCCGGGCTCCAGGTCGACTACTCGCCGTCGAAGGACGGAATGCCCGACTCGGGCGAGGTCATCTGGACCTGGGTGCCCTACCAGGAGAACGATGGGCGCGGCAAGGACCGTCCGGTCCTGGTGATCGGCAGACAGTCCGCCGATCGCGTGTACGTCGTGCGGATGACGAGCAAGCCTCATGAGCACGATCGCGACTATCTCTCGATCGGCCGCGGCGACTGGGACTCGCAGGGACGCGAGTCATGGGTCGACATCGAGCAGCTGTACAGCGTGCACGCGCGCGGGATGCGGCGCGAAGCAGCCGTCCTCGACCGTGGGCGTTACGACCGAGTGTCCGAAGCGCTCGTCCATCGGTACGGGTGGGCGGTGCGCTGAGTTCCTGACGCTCGCTACCAACACGGACGTGCCGGCGCAATCCCCTCAACAGCCGGACGAGCGGCGCGTAGGTTCGGAGACATGTCCGGCGAAGATATGACTTTCGAAGAGAAGCGCCACGATCAGCTCACGGCGGCCCCTGACGCGACCGAGGCCGACGCCGCGCCCCGCGTCGAGGTTACGGAGCACGATGGGGTGAAGCGGGTCGACGTGGCAGAGGACGCGGCCGTGCGTCCTGGCCCGGGGCCTGGCATGCCGGAAGCGGACGGCGAGGCCGACTGAGCGTTCTGCCGGTGTGCGGATCCGGGAATATCCGATCCGAAACCCGGAGCGCACCGAACCTTCTGTGACACCGCGCAACGCGGTGGTACTCAAGGAGGAAATCATGCGCTTCATCCCCACAAAGGTCCACGGCGTCCTCGACTACATCGTCGGCATCGCCTTGATCGCCGCACCCTGGCTCTTCGGATTCGCGAGCGTCGGCGGTGCTGCTGTCGTCATCCCGATCGTGCTGGGCATCGGGCTCATCGTGTACAGCCTCTTCACGAAGTACGAGTGGGGTCCGTTCGGGTTCATCCCGATGCCGGTGCACCTCGTCTTCGACATCGTCGCGAGCCTGTTCCTCGCGCTGTCGCCGTGGATCTTCGGATTCGCCGGTGAGGCATTCAACGTGTGGCTCCCGCACGTGGTGGTCGGTGCCGCCGTGATCGTCGTGGTGGTCTTCTCGAAGCCACAGCCGGCGAGCACTGCGACGCGTACCGCCGCGCGCGCCTGAGATCGGGGGCCCGACGCGCATCTCCCCGTCAATCGGACAGGGGAGATGCGCGTTGTGGTGCGCGATTCCGCGTGGTCAGACGCGCTCGGACGCCGCTTTCGCAGTCAGCATCGGGAAAGCCGCGAGCACCATGTCGACCAGCGCACTCAGCGGGCGGGTCAGCGGATCTGTCGCAGGTACGCCGATCTCCAGTTCGATGGCGTCGATGGCCGCGGCGATCTGCGTGACCGACAGGTTCTCGTGATTGACCGTCACGCCGATCACGCGGGTCTCGGCGAATGCTTCGATGAGCGCGACCTCACTGGCGATAGTGGGCATCGGTACCATGGGGAAATCCCCGAGAACCTCTCTGCCCGGGGCGTGCTGCACGATCACACCGGCGGGTCTGCTGCCTCGAAGGATGTGCGCGGACGTCAGATATGCAGGATGGCTCAGCGCTCCCTGTCCCTCCACGATGATGATGTCGGGGTCTTCACCTTCAAACGCGGCGACGACCTGATTCTCGACCTCGCCCGAGCAGAACTGCGGGACGAGCGCGTCCAGAGCGACCCCGTAACGACCGCCCTGGATGATCGTCGTCTGCCCGGTGCCCACCATGACGGCGCGGATACCCCGCTCGTTGAGCGCCTGGACGAGGAGCGTCGCGGTGGTCCGCTTGCCGATTGCGCCGTCGGTCCCGAGGACGGCGATGCGCGGGCAGGTCACATCGAAGATGCGCCCCGAGAACAGGTGGAGGTCCTTCGTGTCTTTCGGACGTCGCACGTCGGTGATGGTCACGCCCGCGAGAAGCGCTGCGGCGACGAACTCCGCATCATCGTTCAAGAACTCGTGCAGGCCGTTGATGATGTGCATTCCGTCGACGATGCCGTCAAGCAGGACGATTCGCTGGGCGGGGGAGAGGAGTCCGTTGGCCGGTGCGACGCCGCAGATGAGGTAGTCGGGAACCGTGCCCGCATGTGCGAGTGCTTCGGCCAGACTCGCGAATATCGGGATGCCGCTGGGCTTGCCGTCGAGCTGCGCACCGGCGTCCGCACCGGCGAGGCGGCTGTCGATGACGCTGAGGATCTTGTACTTCTCCGAGTGTCGGACAAGGCCGTTCGCCGTCTTGCCATCCTGTTCGCCGAATTGGCCTTCGCAATACACGATCGCGGTCGAGCCGATCGGAAGCGCAGGGCCTGTGGGCACGTTGTTGGGCAGGGTATGCGAGTGCACTGAAATCGGGTCTCCTCATGATCATCCAGAGGAGGCGACGGAGAACGAAATGGCCGGATACGGCCCGTTGGTCGACAAGAAGTCTTCCCTGACGTCGACGACGTGCCGACGCAGCCACCGTATCAGCGTCGGCTGCGCGTGGGCCGAGTGCCCGTGCTCCAGAGCGCCCAGGCGATGAGGACCGGCTGGAGGAACAGGCGGACGAACCGCTTGGTGTCGGTGTCGAGGCCCGGAGCGGAGCGGTGGGTGCGCCACTGCTCGACGTTGCCGGGGAACACGGCCACGAAGAACGTCGCGGTCGCCCAGCCGATGCGATGGCGTTCCTTGGGAAGCGCGATGAGCGCTGCTGCGAGCGCGAGCTCAGCGGCGCCGGACGCGATGACGACGCCGTCCTTGTCGAGTCCCGTCGCGCGGGTCGCCCAATCGGGGATGAGTCCGCGGAAGCCTCTGGTCTGAACGAAATGCAGTACACCCATGAAGGCGAGGCCGAGAGCGAGCGCCCAACGCGCGATGTGTCGGATCATCCGTTCACGGTACCCGCTCGCAGGGCGCCGCTGAGCCAGCGGGCGTAAAGGAGCCAGGGCTCCCCGGCTCGTCGGAGCTCGGTCGTGTGCGCCTCGAGCTCTGTCGAGAACGTGAACCACTCGCCGCCCTCACGGATGGCGGCGAAATCGCGGTGGCGCTGCTGCTCGAGGTTGCGGTCGCCGCGTTCGAACGCGAGGAGCTCGTCGTGCCGGATGCTGGCGAGCCGCTGTTTCGGACGTCTGCTGGTGCCGATCTTCACACGGCGGTCGAAGCGCAGGTAGTAGACGACGTCGATGCGGGGGAGTGGCAGGTCGGCGTCCGGGACATCGCCGTAGCGCCACTCGCAGGAGGCGCATGTCCATCCGCCGTGGGTACGGACTCCCCGGAGACCGCCGCAGAGCGAGCAGGGACCGGGCAGTGATTCTACTTTCGGCACGCGCAGAACGATACGCGCGGATGCCGACATCGACGTGCGAGACGGAGATGAGATGGTGGGCGATGCCGGACTCGAACCGACGACCTCTTCCGTGTGAAGGAAGCGCGCTACCAACTGCGCCAATCGCCCAAGACCCATGGGGTCAGGAATCGATACTACCGGACGGTTTCAGCGCCCCAGGACCATTCCTATGGACACGCGCGAGATCCGTGTCGAGTTTTGCGCCTCGGGAATCTTCGGCTAATGTTTTACAAGTGCCCGGGACGCCGGAACACGAAATGCGGATGTAGCGCAGTGGTAGCGCATCACCTTGCCAAGGTGAGGGTCGCGAGTTCGAATCTCGTCATCCGCTCGAGTGCAGAGAGTCTCTTCCAGAGGCTCACGGCACGTGGGGTCAATCCACACGGTGGCGTGGCCGAGCGGCTAGGCACCGGCCTGCAAAGCCGTTTACACGGGTTCGAATCCCGTCGCCACCTCACCGTACAACTGAACAGCCCCAACGGGCGCGATTGGCGCAGCGGTAGCGCGCTTCCCTGACACGGAAGAGGTCACTGGTTCGATCCCAGTATCGCGCACAGACAAAACCCTCGGTCTCACCGGGGGTTTTCGTGTTTCATCGATCGTTCTCCGCGAGCTTGGACCATACGGGCTCTCTGCGCAACCCCTGTGGACCATAGCTGTTCGGGTCCTATCGTGAACGCATGATCGATGACGCCAGAGTCGCGCAACTGGAGGCGTGGTGGCGCGCCGCGAACTATCTCAGCGTGGGGCAGATCTACCTGCAGTCGAATCCGCTGTTGACCGAACCGCTCGTGAAAGAGCATGTGAAGCCCCGGTTGCTGGGGCATTTCGGCACGGTGCCGGGACTGAACCTCGTCTACGCGCACGCCAACCGGCTCATCCAGGATCGCGGGCTGGATGCGCTCTACATCACCGGACCGGGTCATGGGGGGCCGGGCATGGTCGCCAACGCGTGGCTGGACGGCACCTATTCGGAGATCTACCCCAGCATCACAAGAGATGAAGAGGGCATGGCCCGCCTCTTCCGGCAGTTCTCCTTCCCCGGGGGTATCCCCAGTCATGCCGCTCCGGAGACGCCGGGCTCGATTCATGAGGGCGGTGAGCTGGGATACTCCCTGAGCCACGCCTACGGCGCGGCGTTCGACAACCCGGCACTCACGGTGTTCTGCGTGATCGGCGACGGTGAAGCCGAGACCGGGCCGCTGGCCACTGCCTGGCACGCGAACAAATTCCTCGACCCCGTCACCGACGGCACGGTGCTGCCGATCCTGCACCTGAACGGCTGGAAGATCGCCAATCCGACGGTGTTGGATCGCGTCCCTGACGACGAGCTGCTGGACCTCATGCGCGGGTACGGGCACGATCCGCTGCTGGTCGAGTTCTCTGCAGACGATGAGCACGGCGACGTGCACCGACGGTTCGCGAAGACGCTGGACCTGGCGGCGGATCGCATCGCCGAGATCCGCACCGCCGCTCGCGAAGGGGACTCGGTGCGCCCTCGCTGGCCGATGATCATCCTCCGTTCGCCCAAGGGCTGGACCGGACCCGAGTTGGTGGACGGACTTCCCGTCGAAGGCACGTGGCGGGCGCATCAGGTCCCCCTACCAGGGGCCCGCGAGAACGTCGGGCACCTGCACCAGTTGGAGGAGTGGCTCAGGTCATACGATCCCGTCGAGCTGTTCGGCGCCGAGGGAACCCCGAACAGGGAGATCGACGGTCTCGTCCCGGACGCCGACCGGCGGATGTCCGCGTCCCCGCACGCCAATGGCGGCGTGCTCCGGGAGGACCTGGATCTTCCGGAGTTCCGAGACTTCGCCGTGGATGTCGACCGCCCCGGCGCCTCGGATGCCAAGGCCACCGAGGTCCTCGGCGGCTATCTGGCGGACGTCATCCGCCGCAATCCGCACACCTTCAGGATCTTCGGTCCGGACGAGACCGCGTCCAACAAACTCGCACCCGCCGTGTACGAGGCGACGGACAAACAATGGAATGCTCAGACCAGCCCGCTCGACGAGCATCTCGCCCGCGCCGGGCGGGTGATGGAGGTGCTCAGCGAACACCAGTGCCAGGGATGGCTCGAAGGGTACCTCCTGACGGGGCGCCACGGAATCTTCAACTCGTACGAGGCATTCGTGCACATCGTCGACTCGATGTTCAACCAGCACGCCAAGTGGCTGGAGACCTCCCGGTCGATCGAGTGGCGCCGTCCCGTCGCGAGTCTGAACTATCTGCTCTCGAGCCACGTCTGGCGTCAGGATCACAACGGGTTCACCCATCAGGATCCCGGTTTCATCGACCTCGCGATGAACAAGAGCGCCGACGTCGTTCGCGTCTATCTGCCGTTCGACGCCAACACGCTTCTCAGCACATACGATCACTGTCTCCGAACGGTCGACTACGTCAACGTCGTCGTCGCTGGAAAACAGGACGCTCCCCAGTGGCTCACCATGGACGAGGCCGTGAGGCACTGCACGCGAGGTGTCGGCATCCTGGAATGGGCAGGTTCGGAGACGGACGAGCACAGCGCGGACGTCGTCCTCGCCGCGGCAGGCGACGTCCCCACGCTCGAGGTGCTCGCCGCGGCGGCCATCCTCCGTGAGGAAGCGCCCGAGATCGCGCTGCGAGTCGTGAACGTCGTCGACCTGATGAAGCTGCAGGCCGAGGATCAGCACCCGCATGGCATGTCGGACGATGACTTCGATGCGACCTTCACCGCAGACAGGCCGATCGTATTCGCCTACCACGGTTATCCCTGGCTCATCCATCGACTGGCATATCGCCGCCGGGGCCACGCGAACCTTCACGTGCGCGGCTATGTGGAGAAGGGCACGACCACGACGCCGTTCGACATGGTCATGCTGAACGACCTCGATCGTTTTCGGCTCGCCGCCGACGCTCTTCGCCGGCTCCCCGACGGCGAATCGACTTACTCGACGCTGATCGCGGATCTGCTCGCCCGCCGTGAGCGTGCGCGCGACTACACGAGGCAGCACGGTGAAGACAGCCCTGCGGTCAGCGAATGGCGGTGGCCTTTCGCCGAAAGTCAACGGGCGCGGCGAATCTGAAGCAGAACGCAAGACTGATGTCCCGCACAGGATGAACGGAGCACGACATGTCGAACCCCATGGACGAGCAGAAGGACGAACGACCGACGGTGGTCGGGACCGACCCGGACTTCAACGTCGGCGATGAGGATCCAGCTGCGTCGGAACGGGCAGACGGCGAGGAAAACGACGAGGATGAGGTCGACGTCGAAGACCTCCCGTAACCGCGTCACCTCCTCCTTCACCGGATGGGGCCGCGAGGCCACCAGCGGTGACCGTCTGCTGCTCGCAGCCAAGACGGCGATCGCCGCCGCGATCGCGTGGTACCTCGCGCCGTTCGTGCCCCTGGCCGACAGCGAGTACTCGTACTACGCGCCACTGGGCGTGCTCATCAGCATGTATCCGACCGTGGTCGGATCCGCGCGTGCTGGCGTCCAAGCCCTCATCGGTCTCGCGATAGGCATCGTCCTGGGGCTCGGCGGGCTCCTGCTCGTGTCGACCGGTGCTCCAGGCGTGGTCGCGGTCGCGATGGTCATCGCCGTCGGAATCGCCCTCGGTGGGATCGCAGCGCTCGGCGATGGGCGGGATTGGGTCGCGATCGCCGGACTGTTCGTGCTGCTGGTCGGTGGACCGGCGGGTGACGACTTCACGCTGTCGTATCTGTTCACGACCGCATTCGGCGTCCTCGTCGGAGTGGCGATGAACCTCATCGTCGTCCCGCCGCTGTTCCTGAGAAGAGCCGGCGAGCAGCTCACCGGCCTGCGCGAGAAGTTGCGGGGCGCACTCGAGGAGATCGCGGATGCCGTGGCCGAGGACCCTGTTGACGCAGAACGGCTCGCCCGCGCGACGGACGATCTGCCTGCGATGCTCTCCACCGTCGAGGACGAGGTCCGTCAAGCGGACGAGAGCAGCCGGGCGAATCCACGCGGGAGACGGCGCGCAGCGGACAAAGAGCTCAACACACTGCGGATGTCGGCGCTGGCTCGAACGAGCGACGCCGCTCGGGACCTCGCGGTCGTCCTGATCCAGGCAACCGATGAGGGCGAGTCTCCTGATGCCGCAACAGCGCAGGCCCTGGCCGATGCGGTTCGCGCGTGCGCGGACATCGTCGGTGCGGTCACGGATGACCCGGAGGCCGGTGCAAAGCTCGCTCGAGCGGCCGATGCGGCTGATGCGGTACTCCGCCGACTCGAATCCGCACCGATCGCGCAATCGGCTTACGGACCTGCATACGCGTACACGGCGGCAGTCTGTCTGCGACGCATCGTGCTCGCGTGCAACCACTTCGTGACGCACACGTGAGCGCACGGGCCACCCCCGCGAGGCGAGTAGCCTAGAGGGCGACCCAGATGGAGTGACCTGTGCCTGAAATCGACGAGTCGAACGCCGCCCCCCGTGACGGCTTCGCCCTGTTCTCTGACCGATCCGTCGTCGCCATGCGTGTGAACGGCGAACTCAAGGATCTCGCGACCACCGTGACCGAGACCGACGAGGTCGAGCCGGTCACGATCGACAGCGAGGACGGCCTCGCGATCCTCAGGCACTCGACCGCTCACGTCCTCGCCCAGGCGGTGCAGCGCATCAACCCGCAGGCGAACCTCGGCATCGGCCCGCCCGTCACCGACGGCTTCTACTACGACTTCGGCGTCGAGACTCCGTTCACCCCCGAGGACATCAAGGCGATCTCCAAGGAGATGCAGCGCATCGTCCGCGAGGGCCAGCGCTTCGTCCGCCGCGTCGTCACCGACGACGAGGCGCGCGCCGAGCTCGCGAACGAGCCGTTCAAGCTCGAGCTCATCGGGCTCAAGGGCGGCGGCAAGGAAGCCGCCGAAGGAGCTTCCGTCGAGGTCGGCGCCGGCGAGCTCACCATCTACGACAACACCACGCGCGACGGCGAGGTCGTCTGGAAGGACCTCTGCCGCGGTCCGCACCTGCCCAGCACACGCATGATCGGGAACGGGTGGGATCTCACCCGCATCGCCGCGGCCTACTGGCGCGGCAGCGAGAAGAACCCGCAGCTGCAGCGCATCTACGGCACGGCGTGGCCCACCAAGGATGAACTGCGCGCGTACCAGCACCGTCTTGAAGAGGCAGCCAAGCGCGACCATCGACGCCTCGGCAAGGAGCTCGACCTGTTCTCCTTCCCGGAGGAGATCGGCTCCGGGCTCAGCGTCTGGCACCCGCGCGGCGGGATGATCCGCGGCGAGATGGAGCAGCACGCGCGCAAGCGCCACATCGAGGGCGGCTACACCTACGTGTACACGCCGCACATCTCGAAGGAGGATCTGTTCCTCACCTCGAACCACCTCGTCACCTACAAGGACGGGATGTTCCCGCCCATCGTCATGGACGAGGAGCGCGACGACGAGGGCAACATCACCAAGCAGGGCCAGGACTATTACCTGAAGCCCATGAACTGCCCGATGCACATCCTCATCTACAAGGAGCGCGCGCGCAGTTACCGCGACCTGCCGCTCCGATTGGCTGAGAACGGCACGGTCTACCGCAACGAGCTCTCCGGCGCGCTGCACGGCCTCACCCGGGTGCGCGGCTTCACTCAGGACGACTCGCACCTGTTCGTCACCCCCGACCAGCTCGAAGAAGAAGTCGGCAAGGTCCTGGAGTTCATCCTCTCGATGCTCCGCGACTTCGGTCTGTCGGACTTCGAACTCGAGCTGTCGATGAAGGACGATGAGAAGTCCAAGTGGATCGGCTCCGACGAGTTCTGGGAGAGCTCGACCGATGCGCTGCGACGCGTCGCACTGGCATCCGGCCTCAAGCTCACCGAGGTACCAGGCGAGGCGGCCTTCTACGGCCCCAAGATCGACCTGAAGACCCGCGACGCGATCGGACGCACCTGGCAGCTCTCCACGGTCCAGGTCGACCCGAACCTCCCGGAGCGCTTCGACCTCGAGTTCATGGACAAGGACGGGCAGAAGAAGCGTCCGATCATGATCCACCGGGCGCTCTTCGGTTCGATCGAGCGTTTCTTCGCGATCCTGCTCGAGCACTACGCCGGCGACTTCCCGGTGTGGCTCTCGCCCCTGCAGGTCGTCGGCATCCCCGTAGCGGATGACTTCGCCGACTATCTCGGCGAGGTCATCACGACGCTGCGGGACAGCGGTGTCCGTGCTGAGCTCGACACCTCGGATGGCCGGATGCAGAAGAAGATCCGCAACCACACCACCGGCAAGGTGCCGCTGATCCTCATCGCGGGGGAGAAGGACCGGGATGCCGGAACCGTCTCGTTCCGATTCCGTGACGGCACGCAGGAGAACGGCGTGCCGGTCGCGGATGCCGTCGCCCGCATCCGCGCGGCGATCGAGTCGCACGCACTCGTGCACACCGTGGGTGACCTGCCGTGACCGAGGGGGATGCCGCCGAGGATGCCGGGCACCTCGCCGGCGTCCCTGACGAGTTCCAGCGGCTGTGGACCCCGCACCGGATGGCGTACATCCAGGCGGGCCCGGAGCCGCTGCGCGAGGAATGCCCGTTCTGCGAGGCTCCGAAGCATCCTGATGCCGAGCGCCTGATCGTCGCACGCGGCGAGACGGCGTACGTGCTGCTGAACCTGTTCCCGTACAACTCCGGGCATCTGCTCGTGTGCCCGTACCGCCACATCGCCACCTACGACCAGGCGACGCCCGAGGAGGTCGCCGAGATCGGCGCGCTCACCCAGGTGGGCATGCGGGTGCTGCGGGAGGTGTCGAACTGCGACGGCTTCAACCTGGGCATGAACCAGGGGGCCGTCGCCGGGGCTGGTGTCGACGCGCACCTGCACCAGCACATCGTTCCGCGGTGGAAGTCCGATTCGAACTTCTTCCCGATCATCGCGAAGACGAAGGCGCTCCCGCAGCTCCTCGGCGAAGTGCGTGAGGCCGTCGCCAACGCCTGGCCGGCGAGCTGACTCTTCGACAGGCTCGGGAACCGGTCAGCGCACCTGACGTGCTGTGAACTGGAGCTTCGGGTGGGCGTAGGACTCCTGCGCCTCGATGAGCTGCAGCTCCCGCTCTCCTGAATCCAGGGTCAGCTGCAGCAGATCGAACACGCTCGACGCCGTGCGCTCGAGCGCGACCTGCGCGCTGCCGGTCTCGACGTAGTGCGCGGTGAACAGCGCCGCCGTGACGTCGCCGGAGCCGTTCGCCTTCATCGGCAGGAACGGCGTCTGCACGATCCACGCTCCGGCGTCGTCGACGGCGAGCATCTCGATGGTGCCCTCCTCGCGATCGGGTCGTTCGACGCTGGTGACGAGCACGGTCCGCGGGCCCATCGCGCGAGCGAGGTCCACGGACTCCAGCGTCGACTCGAGCGTGTCTGGCTCGGTGCGGGTGAGGAAGCCGAGCTCGAACTGGTTCGGCGTGATGATGTCGGCGACGGGCACGACCCTCTCGCGCAGGAGCTCAGGGATCGCCGGTGCGACGAAGCATCCGGATTTCGCGTTGCCCATCACCGGGTCGCACGCGTACAGCGCTCGGGGGTTCGCGGCCTTCACGCGAGCCACGGCGTCGATGATCACATCGCCGATGCCTTCGCCGCCCTGATACCCGGACAGGATCGCGTCGACCTGCTCGAAGACGCCGCGCTCTTCGATGCCGGTGATCACATCACGGACGTCGTCCGGGTCGATGAGCGGACCGCGCCAGGCCCCGTAGCCGGTGTGGTTGGAGAAGTTCACCGTGTACACCGGCAGGACGTCGACGCCGATGCGCTGCAGCGGGAAGACAGCGGCCGAGTTGCCGACGTGTCCGTAGGCGACGGCGGACTGGATCGAGAGGATCTTCATCCCTCGATCTTCTCACCTGCGCCGCACGATCACCGCACGGCTGTGCTGATGTCAGCGGCCAGCTGCTCGGCGTCCACATCGCTCAGAGCGTGCACGGTCAGGCGCATGTGATGGGAGGGGCCGGCGGCCTCGTCGAGGAGGAACTCGTCACCGGTGCGGGCCAGCCACCCCCGTCGCATCAGCCGTTCCGAGACGGAGCGGGCCGGACGGGGAAGCCGCACCCACAGATTCATGCCGTCGACGTATTCGGCGTCGATTCCGTGGTCTCGGAGGCGAGCGGCGAACGCGCGGTTGCGTTCCGCGTAGTGGGCGCCGGCCGCGCGGATCGTCGTCGCAGCCGTGTCATCGGTGAGCATGCCGATCGTCAACCGCTGCAGCAGATGACTCACCCACGTGGTGCCGGGGCTCAGGCGCATCGCGAGGCGCTCGGCCGTCTCGGGATCCGTCGCTGCGATCGCCAGGCACATGTCAGGACCGAGGAACTTCGACACCGATCGCAGCAGCGCGAACCGTCGGTGCCCGGGCCCGATCAGGCTCTCGTACGGCCGCTCCGACAGCATCGAGAAGTGGTCGTCCTCGATGATGAGGACGTACGGATGCTCCGCGAGCAGTGCGCGCAGGGCAGCCGCCCGCTCGGGGGAGAGGCTCACGCCCGTCGGGTTCTGCGCCCGCGGCGTGGAGATGACCGCTCGTACTCCGGCATCCAACGCCGCGCGGAGTCCCTCGACAGTCATGCCCTCGTCGTCGACGGGTACGGGGACGGCGCGATAACCGCCGAGACGCACCGTGTGGATGCTGGCGAGGAAGCACGGATCCTCGAGCGCGACCGCGTCGTCGCGCATCAGTGCCTGTGCGAGCAGCCGTTCCACGGCATCCACAGCGCCGCTCGTGATCGTGACACGGAAATCGGATGCCGGCAGATCGGGGGCGATCCAGTCACGCGCCCAGGCCTCGAGCGACGGATCGATGACGGGCTCGCCGTAGAGAACAGGGCGACCGAGCACGCCGCTGAGCACCGAGAACGGATCCGGGATCAGAGTGGGGTCCGGGTTGCCGGTTCCGATGTCGCGCAGCACGGTGTCCTGCGCGTACCCCTCCTGAGCCACGGCGTCGTGTTCGACGAGCATCGTCCCTGCGCGGCCCCGGGTGACGACGATTCCGGCCTGCGACAGCTGGCGGTAGGCGGCGACCGTGGTGTTGCGGTTGACGCCGAGCCGAGCCGCGAGCTCGCGGACCGGCGGCAGCAGAGTGCCGGGGGAGAGCACACCGCGTTCACGCAGCGCGCGCACGCTGGTGGCGATCTCGCTGGCCGTCCGCCCGGTGATCTGCTCGTTCACGACACCTCCCGTCATCCGAGTCTAGGGTGCGCCCGCACGGTGATATCTTTTGGCATAGATCAAAAGCACGATTGGATGCACGGAAGGATCCACCATGGCCACGGCTGAGAAGAGCGACGAGAACACCACCACTGGATCGGCACGCGTCAAGCGCGGTCTCGCCGAGATGCTCAAGGGCGGCGTCATCATGGACGTCGTCACCGCAGAGCAGGCGAAGATCGCCGAGGACGCCGGTGCCGTCGCCGTCATGGCGCTCGAGCGCGTCCCGGCGGACATCCGCGCCCAGGGCGGCGTATCGCGCATGAGCGACCCCGACATGATCGACAGCATCATCGACGCCGTCTCGATCCCGGTGATGGCGAAGGCGCGCATCGGGCATTTCGTCGAGGCGCAGGTGCTGCAGGAGCTCGGTGTCGACTACATCGACGAATCCGAGGTGCTCTCGCCGGCCGACTACGTCAACCACATCGACAAGTACGACTTCACGATTCCGTTCGTGTGCGGCGCGACGAACCTCGGCGAGGCTCTGCGTCGCATCAACGAGGGCGCTGCCATGATCCGCTCCAAGGGCGAGGCCGGCACCGGCGACGTGTCGGAGGCGATGAAGCACATCCGCAAGATCCGCGGAGAGATCGCCGCTCTCGCAGCGCTCCCCAAGGACGAGCTCTACGTCGCGGCCAAGGAGCTGCAGGCACCGTACGAGCTTGTCGCCGAGATCGCGTCCACAGGCAAGCTCCCCGTCGTGCTGTTCGTCGCCGGCGGCGTCGCCACCCCGGCGGATGCCGCGATGATGATGCAGCTCGGTGCGGACGGCGTCTTCGTCGGATCCGGCATCTTCAAGTCCGGCGACCCGGCGGCTCGGGCGAAGGCGATCGTGAAGGCCACGACGTTCTACGACGACGCCAAGGTCATCGCCGAGGTGTCCCGCGGCCTCGGCGAGGCCATGGTCGGCATCAACGTGTCCGACCTGCCGGCGCCGCACCGGCTCGCCGAGCGTGGCTGGTAGTCCACGCGTCGGCATCCTGGCCCTGCAGGGCGACGTGCGCGAGCACGAGCACGTCCTGCAGGGGCTCGACGTCGACACGCTGCGCGTCCGCCGCGCCGGCGAGCTCGCGCAGGTGGATGCTCTGGTGATCCCCGGCGGGGAATCCAGCGTGATCGACAAGCTCTCACGTGCGTTCGAGGTCCGTGAGCCGATCCGCGACGCGATCCGAGACGGGATGCCGGTGCTCGGCACCTGCGCGGGTCTCATCATGCTCGCCGACACGGTCGTCGACGCCATCGACGGGCAGCAGTCCTTCGGCGGGCTCGACGCCGTCGTCCGGCGCAACGCCTTCGGTCGGCAGGTCGACTCCTTCGAGGCCGAGCTGCGCGCTCCGGCGATCTCGGGTGCACCCGTTCGCGCCGCGTTCATCCGCGGCCCGCTCATCGAATCGGTCGGACCGCGTGCCGACGTGCTGGCGCAGCTCGAGGACGGACGCATCGTCGGCGTCGAGCAGGGGGCGCTCATCGGGCTGAGCTTCCACCCGGAGATCAGCGGCGAGGCTCGGTTCCATCGCCGACTGCTGGCCGCGGTCGGCTGATCCGCACGCGCCACGGTAGCGTGGCGGGATGCGCCTGCCGATCGGATCCACGAGTGTCAGCGCGAGCGGTGGCAACGCCACGCTCATTGGGCGGCGAGGAGAAGGCTGGGAGCGCATCTGCGACGACGACATGTCGATCGACGAGGCGATCGCGCTCCTCGAGGACGCAGGACACGGCTCAGCGCACGAAGACCCCGCATTCGATCACGCTGTGCGGTCCGAGCGGGCCGGTGCACCCCGGTTCGCTCCGGACGACAGCATTCTGTGGCGCTACGGACGACACATCGAAGCGGTGCGCGTCGTGCGCGACGATCCGCGCGGGCTCGTCATCTGGATCCCGTCCGGTTCGGCCAGGCTGGAGCCGGTGCCGGCCGACGGGCGCCGACACAGAGATGTGCCGTTGGACGAGCGCTTCACGACGCCGTGGGTGATGGCCGAGAACGCATGGACAGGACCAGGGGTGGTGAGGGTCGCGCCGGCGGGGCGCCCGTGGTCGGTGTGGTTCTTCCGCCGCCCTGACGGCACGCCCGACGGCGCGTACGTGAACCTCGAGCTTCCGCACCGGCGGGTCGCCGGAGACAGTCCGGCGGTGTACTCCCGCGACCTCGTGCTCGACATCTGGATCGACGCCGAGCACGCCGGCTCGGAGGACATCTGGTTGAAGGATGCCGATGAGCTCGACGCCGTCGTCGCGCAGGGACGCTTCAGCGGAGCACAGGCCGCGGCTGTGCGGTGCCTGGGCGAGTACGCGGTCCGCGAGTTCATCGCCGACGGCGGCTGGCCGCTGGACGAGGGGTGGGCGCAGTGGCAGCCGGACAGGGCAGCGGATGTGCCCGTGCTGCTCCCGTCGACGCCGGCCGTCGATGCCGCGCGGCGACGATCCGGGAGCACCAGCCTCGAGGGCTGATCCGAGGCTGCTAGGTCAGTACAGCTAGGTGAGGACGAGTCGGGTGATCGCCGCGATCGTGCGATCGACGTCGTCCCCTGTGGTCGCCCAGGAGGACATCGAGCAGCGCAGCGTCGCCCTGCCGCGCCACTCGGCGCCGGTGACGGCCGCGGTCCCCTCAGCGAGGATGGCTTGTCCCAGCGCTGCTGTCGCGTCGTCGTCACGCAGCCGGAACATCACCTGGGTGTAGTCGACGTCGTTGACGATCTCGACGCCGTCGATCGCGGCGAGTCCCCTCGCCATCGCTGTGGCGTTCGCATGCAGACGGTCGAGGAGGGTCTCGATCCCGGAGCGGCCGAGACTCCGCATGACAGCCCACGCCGGCACGCCCCTGGCACGACGGGACAGCTCGGGCGTGACGTCCCACGGGTCGAGCCCCGAGTAGATGAGGTAGTCGCCACCTGTCCGGAATGCGGCGATGGAATCTGCCGGATCCCGCACGATCGCCATGCCGCAGTCGTAAGGGACGTTCAACGTCTTGTGCGCATCGGTCGCCCAGGAATCGGCATCCGCCATACCGGCCGTCAGCGGACGGAGCGACTCTGAAGCCGCGGCCCAGAGCCCGAATGCTCCGTCCACGTGCACCCAGGCGCCGTGTGCGTGCGCGATCGGGAGGAGCGCGGCGAAGTCGTCGAATGCGCCGGTGTGGACTTCGCCTGCCTGCAGGCACACGATCAGCGGGCCGCGCCCCTGGTCCAGTGTGTGCTGGAGGGCATCGGGGCGCATCCGGCCCTGATCGTCGGATTCGACGACGGTCAGCTCGGCGCGGCCGAACCCGAGGAAGCGCGCTGCGCGGTCGATCGAACCGTGGCGGTCTGCTCCGACGACCACACGGATCCGCGGTGCTGTTCGGAGCCCGCGCTCGGCGAGGTCCCAGCCCACGCGAGCGAGGACGGCGCCTCTGGCGGCGGCCAGACAGGTGAAGTTCGCGAGCTGCCCTCCCGTGACGAATCCGACGCTCGCCGACGAAGGAAGACAGAACAGCTCGAGCATCCACCTTCCTGCGATCCGCTCCATGGCCACGGTCGTCGGCGTCAGTCGTGATGATCCGGAGTTCTGATCCCAGGCCGACACCAGCCAGTCCGCGGCGAGGGCAGCAGGGTGCGTGCCGCCGATGACGAAACCGAAGAACCGGCCGCCGGGGATCGCGACCAGCCCGGGATCTGCGAGACGGGCGATCTCGTCGACCACTTCGGCCGGATCCGACCCGGCTTCCGGCAGCGGCCCGCCGAATGCCGTCAGCATCTCTTCGAGGCTCGCACGCGGCCACACCGGACGGTCGTCGAGCGTGTCCAGGAACTCGGCGGCGCATCGGTGCGCGGTGTCGAGAGCTCGCTCCCGATCGTCCATGGGCGTCAGTCTCCCACTGCGGTCGGGCAGCGACAAGGCGTCCTCCGCGCAGTTCGTTAGAATGGACGACGCCCTTGGCGAGGCCTCGGGCGGATTCGACGAGCGGAGACATATGTCCGGGCACTCCAAGTGGGCGACAACCAAGCACAAGAAGGCAGTCATCGACTCCAGGCGCGCGAAGTCCTGGGCCAAGCTCATCAAGAACATCGAGGTCGCCGCGAAGCTCGGCGGTGCTGACCTCGCAGGCAACCCGACCCTGTACGACGCCGTGTTCAAGGCCAAGAAGATGTCTGTCCCGAAGGACAACATCGACCGGGCCGTCAAGCGCGGCGCCGGCATCGGCGGCGAAGCCGTCGAGTACACCTCGATCATGTACGAGGGCTACGGACCCAGCGGCGTCGCGCTCATGATCGAGTGTCTGACCGACAACAAGAACCGGGCGGCCGCAGAGGTGCGCACCGCGCTCAGCCGCAACGGCGGCAACCTCGCTGATCCCGGCAGCGTCGCCTACAACTTCAGCCGCAAGGGCGTCATCGTCGTCGGCGCGGAGGGCACGACCGAGGACGACGTCATGGAAGCCGTGCTCGAGGCCGGGGCCGAAGAGGTCGAGCCGCATGGCGATGGCTTCGGCGTGATCACCGAGGCGACCGACCTCGTCACCGTGCGCACGGCCCTCCAGGAAGCGGGGATCGACTACGAGTCCGCCGACGTCGAGTTCGTGCCGAACCTCAAGGTCGAGGTCGACGCAGCCACGGCACGCAAGGTCTTCCGTCTCATCGACGCTCTGGAGGACAGCGAGGACGTGCAGAACGTCTACAGCAACGTCGACCTGACCCCTGAGGTGCAGGCCGAGCTCGAGAACGACGAGTAAGTCGACCAGAGCCTCTGCGAGTCTGCGAAGCCGCCGCTCCCCGCGCGCATAGCCTGGGGGAGTGGCGGCTTCTTCTCTGCGTGTGCTCGGGATCGACCCCGGCCTGACCCGCTGCGGTGTCGGTGTCGTCGACGTCGATCGTTCCCGGCGCGCCAGCCTGGTCCACGTCGGGGTGATCCGCACGCCGCCGGAGGCTCCGATCGGCGAGCGACTGGCCGCGGTCGCCGAGGGCATCCGCTCGGTCCTCGCGCAGCACAGTCCCGATGCCGTCGCTGTCGAGCGCGTGTTCGCGCAGCACAACAGCCACACCGTGATGGGAACCGCTCAGGCGAGCGGTGTCGCGCTGCTGCTGGCCGCCGAGGCCGGCCTGCCTGCGGCGACCCACACCCCGAGCGAGGTCAAGGCAGCCGTCACGGGGTACGGTTCCGCCGACAAGAAGCAGGTGCAGGCGATGATCGCCCGCATCCTGCGCCTGGATGCGCCGCCGCAGCCGGCCGACGCCGCCGATGCGCTCGCGATCGCCCTCTGTCATGCCTGGCGCGGTGGAGCCGCTGCAGCGACGGAAACGACAGGCCTCACGCCGGCGCAGCGAGCGTGGGCCGATGCCGAGCGTGTCGCTCGAACATACATACGATCCGGATCGTAGGCTGGGAGCATGATCTCCTCGCTGCACGGCCCCGTGCTGTCCACTGGAACCGACCACGTGGTCGTCGAGGTCGGAGGCGTCGGGTTCTTCGTGTTCGTGCCCGCTGACGTCGCGCACACGGCACGGGTCGGAGAGAACCTGCGTCTGCACACGAGCCTCATCGTCCGCGAGGATGCGCTGACCCTGTTCGGCTTCGCCGATCGTGTCGAGCTCGACGTGTTCGGGCAGCTGCTCAGCGTCACGGGCGTCGGGCCCAAGTCCGCTCTGGGCGTGCTCGGGCACCTCACGGTCGATCAGATTGCCGCCGCTGTCGCCGACGACGATGATGCGCCGTTCCGACGCGTGTCGGGCATCGGTCCGAAGACGGCGAAGCTCATCGTCGTCCAGCTGGCAGGAAAGCTCCAGCCGCCCAGTTCGACGCCGAGCAGCAGGACCGGTTCGGCAGCGGATGCCGTTGTCGCGCAGGTGACCGCCGCTCTCGTCGGTCTCGGATGGTCGGAGAAGGTCGCCGGCGAGGCTGCAGCAGAGACCGCGGATGCCGCGAGCGACGCCGACCGCTCCTCCGTCCCCGCGCTGTTGAGGCAGGCGCTCGCGGCCCTCGGACCTGCGAAAGCGGGAGGCGCACGTGGCTGACGACGCGATCGCGGACGGTCGCAACCCGGCCGAAGCCATCGACGAGACCGAGCTCGCGATCGAGGGAGCACTGCGTCCGGCGAGTCTGGGCGAGTTCGTCGGGCAGCCGAAGGTGCGCGGTCAGCTGCAGCTGCTGCTCGATGCCGCACGCATCCAGAGCCGTCCGCCGGACCACATCCTCCTCGCCGGCCCTCCAGGACTAGGCAAGACGACGCTGGCCATGATCGTGGCGCACGAGAGCGAGCGACCTCTGCGGCTGTCGAGCGGCCCGGCCATCCAGCACGCCGGCGATCTGGCCGCGCTGCTGTCCAGCCTCGTTCCCGGCGAAGTGCTCTTCATCGATGAGATCCACCGGATGGCGCGCTCCGCGGAGGAGATGCTGTACCTCGCCATGGAGGACTTCCGCATCGACATCATGGTCGGCAAGGGCGCAGGGGCCACCAGCATCCCGCTGGATCTTGCGCCGTTCACGCTCGTCGGGGCGACGACGCGCTCCGGGCTCCTGCCCAACCCTCTGCGCGACCGCTTCGGCTTCACCGGCCACCTCGAGTTCTACGATGACTCCGACCTCGAGAAGGTGATCGAGCGATCCTCCGCCGTCCTCGGTGTGGCCATGCCGGACGACGCGAGGCACGAGATCGCCCGCCGCTCGCGCGGGACGCCCCGAATCGCCAACCGGCTGCTGCGCCGCGTGCGCGACTACGCCCTGGTCCACGGCGCGCAGGGCACGGCGACTGTGGCGGACGTGAACGCCGCGCTCGAACTGTACGACGTCGACCCCATCGGCCTCGACCGGCTGGATCGCGCGGTACTCGATACTCTGGTTCGCCGATTCCGCGGCGGCCCTGTGGGTCTCAGCACGCTCGCCGTCGCGGTGGGCGAAGAGGCGGAGACCGTGGAGAGCGTCGTGGAGCCGTATCTCGTGCGGATCGGCTTCCTGGGGCGAACGCCGCGCGGGCGCGTCGCGATGCCGGAAGCCTATCGCCACCTCGGTCTGCCGCACCCGGAGGGGGCGGCATTGTTCGATGACCTATAATCGCTGAAGACTTCACCCCGAACCCCCCTCTCTGCGCGTCCATCGTCGGCGTGCGCATTTGAAAGGCTCCGCCTGATGGAAATCATCCTCTTCGGCCTCCTCGCCGTGCTGCTCGTCTTCATGTTCTTCAACACCCGCAAGCGGCAGCGCCAGATGAAGGCCGAGCAGGAGGAGAAGGCGACGAAGACCGTCCCCGGCGCCAAGGTGCTCCTTCAGGGCGGCCTGTACGGCAAGATCGTCGCGTACGACCCCGAGGACCTCGACTCGCCGGCCCTCGTCGAGATCGCGCCGGGCACCGTCATCGAGGTGCACAGCCAGGCGATCCTCCGCGTCGTGGAGCCGCTGGATGCCGTCGCCGACGCAAACCTGACGGCCGACACGCACGAGTCCGTGATCGAGGAGAGCACTCCCGATGCCACGCTCGAGACTCCGGAGCAGACCCGTGCGCGCCTCGAGCGCGACGCCGACGACAAGTGACCTCCCGCTGATCCTGACCGGTCCGATCGGATTCGCAGAAAGCTGAACGTACGTGGCCTCATCCTCTCCTGTCCGCCATGCGTGGAAGGTGCTCCTCGGTCTTCTCCTCGTGACCGCGGCTCTGTTCGGCATCAACGCACTGGGCGTCTACGGGTTCCAGAAGAGTTCCTGGGCTCCTGAGCTCGCTCTCGACCTGCAGGGCGGCACGCAGATCGTTCTCAGCGCTGCCACCGCCGACGGGTCGGATCCGACGCAGGAGCAGCTCGACCAGGCCGCGTCGATCATCCGCCAGCGCGTCGACGCCTCCGGCGTCGCCGAGGCCGACATCACCACCGAGGGCGGCCGCAACATCGTCGTCCAGATCCCGGGCGTCGCCGACGAGGAGACCCGCAACCGGATCCAGGCGAGCGCACAGCTCGAGTTCCGCACAGTCCTCTACGCCGGTGACCCCGCGACCGAGTTCGTCGGCGAGGACGGCAACGCCACGCCGTACCCGACCCCCGACCCCACGCTGCAGGCGACGCCGACGGCCACGCCGACGAACGGCAGCGACATGTCGTGGATCACTCCGAAGCTGCAGGCCGAGTTCCTCGCCTATGACTGCGCGAACCCGGAGAACAACGCCGGCACCGCGGATCCCACGCAGCCGCTGATCACCTGCGATGACACGCGGTCCGTGAAGTACATCCTCGGCCCGACGGAGCTCACCGGTGATGCGATCGACGACGCGACGAGCGGCCGCGATCAGCAGTCCGGCGCCTGGACAGTCAACCTGACGCTCGACGGCAACGGCACCGAGGTGTTCGGCAAGATCAGCCAGCGCCTCTACCAGAACAAGCTCGCGCAGCTCAGCCCGCGCGACCAGTTCGCGTTCGTGCTCGACGGCGCCGTCATCTCCGCTCCGCAGATGAATGCGCAGATCCTCGACGGCCGCCCCAGCATCTCCGGCAACTTCAACCAGGAGTCCGCTGAGGCGCTGGCCGATCAGCTCAAGTACGGCGCGCTGCCGCTCAGCTTCAACACCGAGAGCTCCGACACGATCTCGGCGACGCTCGGCACGCAGCAGTTGCAGGTCGGTCTCATCGCCGGTCTCATCGGTCTCGCCCTGGTCGCGCTGTACTCGTTGTTCAGCTACCGGGCCCTCGGCACCGTGATCATCGCGTCCATCGCGGTGATGGGTGTGCTGACCTACATCATCATCTGCATCCTCGCCTGGCGCATGGGATTCCGTCTGTCGCTTGCGGGCGTCGCCGGTCTGATCGTGTCGATCGGCTTCACGGCCGACTCGTTCATCGTGTACTTCGAGCGAATACGAGACGAGCTGCGCGACGGGAAGTCCATCACCAGCGCCGTCGAGGACGGCTGGGGGCGCGCGAAGCGCACGATCTACATCTCGAAGTCGATCAACATCCTGGCCGCTGTGGTGCTGTACATCCTCGCCGACGCGACGGTGAAGGGCTTCGCCTTCACTCTGGGTCTGACCACGATCATCGACGTGTTCATCTTCGTGATCTTCACGCACCCGGTGATGCAGATCCTGGCACGCACGAAGTTCTTCGGCGGCGGACACAAGCTGTCGGGACTCGACCCGGACGCGCTCGGTGCGGTCTACCACACCCGCTCGCAGTTCCGGCAGGTGACGCCCGCCACGGGCGGCAGAGCCGCGAAGAGCAGCCGCTCGCGCGGTGAGGCGGAGCGTCGCCAGACGATCGCGGAGCGCAAGCGCGCCGAGGCGCTGGCGGGCGACAGGACCTCGAGCGACAGAACCACGGACGCCGGAAGCGAGGGAGAGCGCTGATGGCCTCCATGAATGAGTTCGGCAACAACCTGTATACGGGGAAGACCTCCTTCCCGTTCGTCGCGAAGCGCCGCCTGTGGTTCATCATCGCGATCATCCTGGTCATCGGTTCGGTTCTCGTGCCGCTGATCCGCCCTGTGCAGTTCTCCATCGAGTTCACCGGCGGATCGCAGTTCACGGTCCTCGCGCCGGAGTCGACCGATCAGACCAGAGCGACGGATGCCGTTCAGTCGGTCGTCCCTGACTCCACCGCGAAGGTCGTCATCGTCGGCGGCACCGATGTGCGCGTCCAGACCTCCCAGATGTCGCAGAGCGAGACGCTCGCCGTCGCGAACGCTCTCGCCGACACCTACTCGGTGGACCCGGAAGAGGTCACCAGCTCGTTCATCGGGCCGGCCTGGGGCGAGAACGTCACCCGGCAGTCCCTGTGGGGCCTGGCGATCTTCCTGGCACTGACCTTCCTGATCCTGGCGATCTACTTCCGCACGTGGAAGATGTCTGCGGCGGCGATCCTCGGTCTGCTCGACGTGCTCGTGATCACCGTCGGCGTGTACGCGCTGGCAGGATTCGAGATCTCGCCGGCGGCCGTGATCGGATTCCTGACGATCCTCGCGTACTCGCTGTACGACACCACTGTCGTGTTCGACAAGATCAGAGAGAACACCACCGAGGACGGGGAGAACTCTGCCCGCACGTTCGGTGAATCGGTCAACCTCGCCGTGAACCAGACGCTGGTGCGCTCGATCAACACGTCGATCGTCGCCGCCCTTCCGGTGGGCGCGATCCTGTTCATCGGCGCGTTCTGGCTCGGCGCCGAGACGCTCACCGACATCTCGCTCTCGATCTTCGTCGGCATCCTGGTCGCGACCTACTCGACGCTCTTCGTCGCCGCGCCGCTGTACTCGCTGTTCCGCGAGCGGGAACCGCAGATCGTCGAGCGCGACCGTCGTGTTCTGGAGCTGCGCGAGCGCGCAGCGGTCCAGTCCTGAGGCGTTCAGGGGCGGGTCTGCGATCCCGCCGTACGCGTAGGATGATCTGACCCGGAGGTGAAGTGATGGCGGAGGCGACAACGTCGACGCAGGGATCGAGCCTGAGACGACTCGTGCCCCGCATCTTCTCGCGCGCGCCCCGCATCAACGACCTCGACAACCTCATCCGCTCCGTTCGGGTCAACCATCCCAAGGGCGATCTTGCGATCATCGAACGCGCCTACCGCGTCGCCAAGGAGAAGCACGAGGGGCAGAAGCGGCGCAGCGGCGAGCCGTACATCACGCATCCGCTCGCCGTGGCGCAGATCCTCGCCGAGATGGGTCTCGGTCCCCGGGCGATCGCGGCTGCCCTTCTGCATGACACGGTCGAGGACACGGGCTACGCGCTCTCCGAGCTGACCGACGCGTTCGGCGACGAGGTCGCGATGCTCGTCGACGGGGTGACGAAGCTCGACAAGGTCAAGTACGGCGAGAGCGCGCAGGCCGAGACCGTCCGCAAGATGATCGTCGCGATGTCCAAGGACATCCGCGTGCTGCTCATCAAGCTCGCCGATCGCCTGCACAACGCCCGCACCTGGGGCTTCGTCCCCCCGGAGAAGGCGGAGCCGAAGGCACGGGAGACTCTGGAGATCTACGCGCCGCTGGCCAATCGCCTGGGCATCCAGACGATCAAGTCGGAGCTCGAGGATCTCTCGTTCGCCGTCCTTCATCCCAAGATCTACGCCGAGATCAACAGTCTGATCGCGCAGCGCACCCCGCAGCGAGAGAAATACCTCAAGCAGGTCATCGAGTCGATCAACGAGGATCTGCACGACCTGCGCATCCGGGGCAAGGTCGTCGGCCGCCCGAAGCAGCTCTACTCCGTCTACCAGAAGATGGTCATCCGCGGACGCGAGTTCGACGACATCTACGACCTCATCGGCATCCGGGTCCTCGTGAACTCCGTGCGCGACTGCTACGCGGTGCTCGGCGCCATCCATGCGCGGTGGACTCCGCTGCCCGGGCGGTTCAAGGACTACATCGCCACACCGAAGTTCAACCTGTATCAGTCGCTGCACACCACGGTGATCGGGCCGAGCGGACGAACGGTCGAGATCCAGATCCGCACGCACGAGATGCACCAGCAGGCGGAGTTCGGCGTCGCCGCGCACTGGATGTACAAGGAGCGGATGAACGGCGGCAAGGCCGTCGACGGTCCGTCCGACACCGACATGACGTGGCTCGCCCACATCTCGGACTGGCAGGCCGAGACCGCTGACCCGAGCGAGTTCCTCGACTCGCTGCGCTTCGAGATCGGTGCGAAGGAGGTGTACGTCTTCACGCCGAAGGGCCGGGTGATCGGGCTGCCCGCCGGTGCGACGACCGTCGATTTCGCGTACGCAGTGCACACGGAGATCGGTCACCGCACGATGGGGGCCAAGGTCAACGGGCGTCTGGTGCCCCTGGAGACCGAGGTTCGAACCGGCGACGTCGTCGAGGTGTTCACCTCGAAGAACCCCGATGCGGGTCCCAGCCAGGACTGGCTCACCTTCGTCAAGAGCACCAGGGCGCGGAACAAGATCAAGGGCTGGTTCACGAAGGAGCGCCGCGAAGAGGCGATCGAGCAGGGCAAGGAGGCGATCGCTCGCGCGCTGCGGCGCCAGAACCTGCCGCTGCAGCGGATGATGAGCCAGGACTCGTTCTCCGAGGTCGCCCATCAGCTGCACTACGAGGACGTCTCCGCGCTGTACGCCGCTGTCGGCGAAGGCCATGTCTCGACGCAGTCGGTGATCGAGAAGGTCACCTCCCTCGTCGCGGCGAACGACACGAGCACCGGCGCCATCGCGCTGCCCGCCCCCGGGCGGCCGCATGAGCCGAAGGCGGGGGATTCCGGCATCCTCGTCCGCGGGGCAGCCGACATCCTCGTCAAGCTCGCCAAATGCTGCACGCCCGTACCCGGTGATCCGATCGTCGGCTTCGTGACCCGCGGCAGCGGTGTCTCGGTGCACCGCTCGGACTGCGTCAACGTGAAGGCGCTCAGCGATCAGGAGCAGCGTTTCATCGAGGTGGAGTGGGCGCCGACGACGAAGAGCGTCTTCCGCGTGCAGATCCAAGTGGAGGCGCTGGATCGCTCCGGCCTCCTGTCTGACGTCACACGCGTGCTCAGCGAGCATCACGTGAATATCCTGTCCGCCACCGTCAACACCAATACCGAGCGGCTGGCGATCAGCCGGTTCGTGTTCGAGATGGGCGACTCGGTACACCTCGATCGGGTGCTCAACGCGGTGCGGCGGATCGACGCCGTCTACGACGTGTACCGGGTGACCTCTTCCTGACGTTCCCGTTCGCGCTCCAGTTCGTCGATCCTCGCGAGCGCCGCGCGCTTGCCCGGCATCCTGTGGCGTGATGCGAGGATACCGCGCACCTGAGGCACCAGCTCGGGTGCCGTGGCGGCGAGCCGGTGCATCCACTCGGCCGTGCTCTCGTCAGCGTCGGCGCCGAGAACCAGGTCGACGAGGGTCCGCACCCTGGTGGTCACAGGGACGTCGTCGATCAGCTCTATGTCGCCCGCTGCAGTCGTCCGCTCGTGCAGCACGACGTTCAGGGCGCGCTCGACGCGGGGGCGGTGGGCGCCGATGCGCTGGAGATGATGGCGGATCGGCGGTGCGTCGCCGGCGCCGTGAACCCACGCTGCACTCGGCCCGCTCAGGGCGTAGCCGGAGACGAGGACAGGGGAGAGGGAGCGTGCGCGAGCGGCGTCGTCCTCTGGCAGGTCGGGCGGCATGTAGCCTTCACCGACCTCGATCAGCACCCCGTCGATGCGTGCAGCACCCAGCTCGGGCTGCGACAGCAGCGCCCCAGGGCGGAAGAACAGCGATGGATGCACACCTTCAGTGTGGCCCGTCGTCCTTCGCCCTGGGGCGTCTGTGGATAAGAGGTCAGCTGCCGAGGGCGCTGAGCCACGTGCGCCGCGCCTCGAGAGCGTCGGCGGCTTCCTTGGCGGCCTTCTTGTTCCCCGATTTCTCCGCCGCAGCCAGCTCGGCCTCGAGCTTCTCGATCGCGTCCTGAAGCTGCTGGCTCATGTCGTTCGCGCGAGCCTTGGTCTCGGGGTTGTTGCGCTTCCAGTCGACGTCTTCACGCGACTTGAGCCCCTGCTCGATCACGCGCAGCTTGTCGTCGAGCGCACGCTCCTGCTCGCGCGGGAAGATACGACCGACCTCGTCCCACTGACGCTGGATCTTCGTCAGCAGTGCACGGGCCTGCTTGATGTTCGACTCATCCGCGACGGCCTTCGCTTCTTCGAGCAGCGCCTTGCGGGCCTCGATCTTGGGAGCGGACTCGGCCTCTTCGGCGGCGGACTGCTCTGCGCGCGCGGCGTAGAGCGCGTCACCAGCGGCCTTGAAACGAGCCCAGAGTGCATCGTCAGCCTTGCGGCCGGCACGGCCGGCGGCCTTCCAATCGTCGAGCAGGCCGCGGTACGCCGGGATGCCGTCGACACCCTTGGGCGCAAGCGCCTCGGCGCGCTCGATCAGCGCGTTCTTGCGGTCGCGGGCGGACTTGTGCGTCTCGTCGAGCTCGGCGTAGAACGCGCGGCGGCCCTTGTCGACGACGGCGCGGGCATCGCGGAATCGCTTCCAGAGCTGCTGCGAGATGCCCTTGGGCAGACGCGGACCGTTCTGCTGGTGGGACTGCCACGTGTCGAACAGCGAGGACACCTCTTCGGTGACCTGCTTCCACTGAACCTTCGTCAGGTCCCGCGCGGCGATGGCCTCGATCGATTCGACGATCACCGTGCGTTCGGCGATCGCCTTGTCGACGACCTCCTTCGCCTCCTTCGCCTCGGCTTCGCGCGCCTCGGAGAGGGTCTCGGTGAGCGTCGACAGACGCCCCTGCAGTGAACCGAGATCTCCGACCGCCGCGGCGCCGGTGACCTCGGTGACGAGCTTCTGGGCCTGGTTGGTCAGGTCGCTTGCGGATGCGCCACCGGCCTGGTGCCGCTGCTCGAGCGTGTGCACCTTGAACGCCAGGTCGTCGAACTTGCGGACGAAGTAGGCGAGCGCCTCTTCGTGCGTGCCGTCCGGGTACTGGCCGACGACACGCCAGTCGTCGCCCTCGCGGACCTCGACCGTTCCGTCTTCTGTCACACGTCCCCAGTCGGCCGAATCGACGGCGGCGACGGGCGATGCCGGTGCCGCGGGGGCTGCGGCGACAGCCGGGGTGCGCGGTGGCATGGGCACGCGCGGCGGCGCGGGGACGGGCGGGGTCGGCTTCGGGGTCTCGTCTGCAGACACGATGTGCTCCTTGCGCGGTCAACCCGCGTGAGGGTGGAAAGGACTTCGTTCAGCCTAGTACGAGGGGAGGACCCCGATGGTGCCGAGATCTCACCGCGCCGTTATCCGTTTGTGAGCAGAACGTTCGATGCGCGTAACAGGTGCCGCACGGTCCGCGAAACATGACCTTCATAGTGTCTGGTCATCCCCGAACGACAGGAGACCCCGTGAACGTGAGCACCGAGATCGTCGTCGTGGGAGCGGGCATGGTCGCGCATCGGTTCGTGGAGAGCATGCTCAGCGTTTCTGATCCGAACGTCCGGATCACCGTGATCGGCGATGAGAGCCGGCTGCCGTACGACCGTGTAGGGCTCACCGGCTACTTCTCCGGAGCCACCCCGACCGAGCTCACGCTCGACGAGGGCGCGCTCGACGACGAGCGCGTGACCGTCATCACCGGAGACCGCGTGATGAGGATCGATCGAGAAGCCAGGACCATTACGTCTCGATCGCGGCGAGTGTTCCGATACGACGGACTCGTGCTCGCGACGGGCTCCTACGCGGCACGGGTCGCTGTGGACGGTGCCGATCTGCCCGGATGCTTCGTCTACCGCACCCTCGACGACGTGCAGGGGCTTCGCCGGTTCGTCGAGAACCGCTCGGCCGAGCTCGGTCGTCCGTTGCGCGGAGCAGTCATCGGCGGGGGCCTGCTCGGGCTGGAGGCCGCAGGGGCCCTGCAGAGCCTCGACGTCGACTGCACGGTGGTGCAGTCATCCGAACGTCTCATGTCGGCGCAGCTCGACGCAGCCGGTGGCGGGATGCTCCGCCGCCTGATCGAGGACCGGGGCATCGCGGTGCGGACGGAGTCGCGCACCACCCGCCTCGACCCCGACGCGTCTGGCAGCGTCGCAGCGCTGGAGTTCCAGGACGGCAGCATGCACCGCGCCGACGTCGTCGTCTTCACTGTGGGAGTACGCCCGCGCGACGAACTGGCCCGCGCGTCGCAGCTCGCCGTCGACCCGCGTGGCGGTGTGGTGATCGACGAACGGTGCCGGACCAGCGATCCGGCGATCCTCGCGATCGGAGAGGTCGCCAGCTTCGCCGGTCGCAGCGTCGGGCTCGTCGCACCCGGATATGCGATGGCGGAGGTCGCAGCGACTCGTCTCGGCGGCGGCGACGCGACGTTCGGCGGGTATGACGAGTCGGCCAAACTGAAGCTGTCCGGTGTCGACGTCGCGAGCTTCGGCGACGCGTTCGCCCGGACCCCCGGCGCCCTCGATGTCGTCTACGCGGACCCGGTGGCCGGGGTGTACAAGAAGCTCGTGCTGTCGGATGACGCGCAGACGCTGCTCGGCGGCATCCTCGTCGGCGACGCGTCTGCATACGGAGCGCTGCGCCCACTGGTCGGGGCGCGCCTCGGATCCGACCCCGCCGCCTACCTCCTGCCGGCAGGAGGGGTCGAAGCCCCGGGCGGTGATCTCCCCGACGAGGCCGTCGTCTGCTCCTGCTCGAACGTCACTGCCGGCCGCATCAGGCAGGCGGTCCACGATGAAGGGTGCGCGGACGCCGGCGCGGTGAAGGCGTGTACGCGAGCGGGCGCGACCTGCGGCTCGTGCGTGCTCATGGTCAAGAAGGTCGTCGGGAAGGAGCTCGCCTCCCTCGGCCGGACCGTGTCGAACGCGCTCTGCGAGCACTTCGACATGACCCGCAGGCAGCTGTTCGACGCGGTTCGCGTGTCGGAGCTCGGCACCTTCAGCGCGATCATCGAGCGCTTCGGGCGCGGGCGCGGCTGCGACGTCTGCAAACCGGCCCTGGCCAGCATCCTGTCGGTCCTGGTGGGAGCGCACGTCCTCGATGGCGAGAACGCGACGCTGCAGGACACCAATGATCACGTCATGGCGAACCTCCAGAAGGACGGCACCTACTCGGTCGTGCCGAGGATGCCCGGCGGCGAGGTCACCCCTGCCGGGCTCATGGTCATCGGGCAGGTCGCTGAGGACTTCGGCCTCTACACGAAGCTCACCGGAGGGCAGCGCATCGACATGTTCGGTGCACGCCTCGAACAGCTGCCGCTGATCTGGCAACGGCTCGTCGACGCCGGATTCGAGTCCGGGCATGCGTACGGCAAATCCCTGCGCACCGTGAAGTCCTGCGTCGGATCGACGTGGTGCCGGTTCGGCGTGCTGGACTCGGTCGGCATGGCCGTACGGCTCGAACTGCGCTACCGAGGCCTGCGGGCCCCGCACAAGCTGAAGATCGGAGTGTCAGGATGCGCTCGCGAATGCGCCGAAGCCCGTTCGAAGGACGTCGGCGTGATCGCGACAGAGACCGGCTGGAACATGTACGTCGGCGGCAACGGCGGCTTCACACCGCGTCATGCCGAGCTGCTGGCCTCCGGCCTGTCGGACGACGAGCTCATCTCGGCCATCGATCGCTTCTTCATGTATTACATCCGCACGGCCGACCGGCTGCAGCGCACAGCGCCGTGGTGCGAGGACCTCGAGGGCGGGCTGGACGGGCTGCGCGCGGTCATCTTCGACGACAGCCTCGGCATCTGCGACGACCTGGATGCGGCGACGAGCCGCCACGTCGACGACTACGAGGACGAATGGGCCGCCACCTTGCGGGATCCGGACAAGCTGGCCCGCTTCCATTCGTTCATCAACGCCGCCGACACACCCGATCCGTCGCTGTCCTACGTCGCCACCCGCGGGCAGGTGCGGCCGGCGACGGCCGAGGACCGGCAGGACGGGAGCGTACTCATCGCAGGAACCACGTTGGCGGTGCTGCGATGACCGGGATCGCCCTGGCCGTGACGTCGATCCGCGTGTGCAGCATCCGCGATCTCGAGGTCGAACGAGGCAGAGCGGCCCTCATCGGATCCGAGCAGGTCGCGCTGTTCCTGCTGCGCGACGGCACCGTGCACGCCGTATCGAACCACGACCCGTACAGCGGCGCCCATGTGATCTCCCGCGGCATCGTCGGCACGAAGGGCGATGCGCCGACCGTCGCGTCGCCGATGCACAAACAGGTGTTCGACCTCCGCACCGGCGTATGTCTGGACACGCAGGGCAAGCCGGACGCTCGTCTGACCGTGTGGCCGGTGCGGATCGACGGCGACGACGTACACCTGCAGCGGCCCGCATCCACCGGAGAGGTGGCGTGAGATGACGACCATCCTCGGAGTCTCGTTCACCGGGCGGCAGGTCGTGTTCGTCGGCGGGGGAGCGGTCGCCGCACGTCGGCTCGGGCGCTTCATCTCTGACGGCGCCCGCATCCGCATCATCGCACCGCTCCTCGCGCCGCAGACCAGCGCACTCGTGCTCGCGCACGAGATCGAATGGGTGGAGCGGGAGTTCGCCCCCGATGACGTCGCCGACGCCTGGGTCGTGCACACGGCCACAGGCGACGCCGTCACAGACAGGGCAGTGACAGCCGCTTGTGAGCATCACCGGGTGCTCTGCATCAATGCGTCGGACGGCGTTCATGGCAGTGCGCGGATGACGGCGCAGACCGGCTCGGGCGACGTGATCGTCGGCGTCGCCAGCGACGTGGGCGTGGATCCCAGACGCGCGGTCGCCGTGCGCGACGCGATCGACGCCATGCTCGTCGGAGGCCGCATCCCCGTCCGACGACGGCGTGCGGCGACCATGGGACGCGTCGACTTGATCGGCGGCGGCCCCGGACCGATCGATCTGATGACGGTGCGCGCACGTCGGTTGCTCGCCGAGGCGGACGTCGTGATCGCCGACCGACTCGGCCCGACCGCCGAGGTCCTCGCAGAGCTCGACCCCGATGTGCTCGTCATCGACGTCGGCAAGCGTCCCGATCATCACCCGGTGCCGCAGCAGCAGATCAACGCGCTCCTCGTCGAGCACGCGACGGCTGGGCGAAGGGTGGTGCGGCTCAAGGGAGGCGACCCGTTCGTGTACGGCCGCGGCGGCGAAGAGGTCATCGCGTGCCAGGCGGCAGGGATCCCCGTCGACGTGACCCCCGGTGCATCCAGCGCGATCTCGGTTCCGCAGGCCGCAGGCATCCCCGTCACTCACCGGGGAACGGCATCCGGGCTGCACGTCGTGAACGGACAGGGGGATGTGTCGGAGACGACGCTGCGAGCCCTGGCGGACCCTGAGGTGACGACCGTGATGCTGATGGGCGTATCCGCGCTGCCGAGGGTGGTGCGTGCCGCGCGCGACCACGGCATCGGCGACGATCTGCCGGTCGCCATCGTCGAGAACGGGCACACGCCGCAGCAGCGCACCACGAGAAGCACCCTGGGCTCCGTGGTCGAGGCGGCGGCGGATGTCGGCGTGCGCAACCCGGCCGTGATCGTCTTCGGCGCTGTGGCCCGCGCCGGGCTGCTCATGCCGAGCAGCATCCGATCGGGGGAGACCAGTCGGTGACCCAGCGCAGACTCCTCGACGCTGCGCTCACCGGCTGCACCATCGTGATCGCGGCGGATCGGCGCGCCGGAGATCTGGCGAACGCGCTCGAGCGGCGAGGAGCCAGTGTGTACCGGGCGCCGGCGCTGAGCATCATGCCGAACGCCGACGACGAAGAATTGATGCGGCGCACGCGAGAGCTGATCGCGAAGCCGCCGGACATCGTCGTCGTGACGACCGGCGTCGGCTTTCGCGGGTGGATGGATGCCGCGCACGAGAACGGGCTCGCCGAGGAGCTCTCAGAAGCCCTGAGCAGGACGTTGTTCGTGGCGCGGGGGCCGAAGGCGCACGGGGCGATCCAGCAGGCAGGGTTCGTCGCCGACTGGGTGGCAGAGTCCGAGACCGCCGCAGAAGTCGGGGAGTACCTGCTGACGACTGCTCTCGATGGCATGCGCGTCGCCGTGCAGCATCACGGGTCGGGCGCCGATGGACTGGATGCCCTGCTCTCGACCGCCGGAGCGGACGTGGTTCCGCTGACGGTATACCGCTGGGGGCCGCCCCCTGACCCGCGACTCGTGGAGCGATCCGTAGAGCAGGCAGCTGCCGGCGAGGTGGATGCGGTGGTGTTCACATCCGCGCCAGGAGCGTCGGAGTGGGTGCGCACGGCCGGCAGGCTCGGCGCCCTCGACGCGCTCCGCGAGCGCGCAGCCCGAGGGCGACTGCTGCTCGCCTCCGTCGGGCCGATCACCGCCTCGCCGCTCGAGAGCGCCGGGGTCAGGACCGTTCAAGCCGAACGAGGCAGGCTCGGTTCGCTTGCGCGCTGCGTCATCGCCTTCTTCGCCGTGGGCGGCGATGCGCCCGTCCTCCGCACCACGGCCGGGGTCGTCTCGATGCGCAGCGGGGGCGCCGTGATCGCCGGCGAGTTCGTCCCGCTCTCGAGGACGGCTGCCGGCGCGCTCGGTGCGCTCTTCGACGGGGGAGGGCGCGTGCTCTCCCGCGACGAGATCGCGGCATCCGTGCCCCGCGCCGGGCAGAACGCCCACGCGGTGGAGATGGCCGTCGCGCGGCTGCGCGAAGCACTGCGCGGATTCGAACTCGTGCAGACCGTCGTGAAACGGGGCTATCGCCTCGCTGTGGAGGAGCACGCTTGACGACTCTCATCGCCTGTTCGCACGGCACAGCAGATCGTGCTGGGCGTTCCGCCGTGCAGTCTCTGATCGATGACGTCCGGCGGCTGCTGCCTGACGTTCGGGTGGTGCACTCCGTGGTCGACGTCGAGCATCCGCAGATCGGCGACGTGCTGGCCGCCGAAGCGCTGCGCGACAACGTCATCGTCGTGCCCTTGCTGCTGTCGGTCGGATACCACACCGCCGTCGACATCTCGGTGGCCGTGGCCACGCACGCCAACGCCAGGCAGACACCGCCGCTCGGCGTCCACCCGCTCGTCACGGACGTGCTCGTCGACCGGCTCGCCGCCGCTGTTCCGCAGGGATGGCGACCGGGCGACCACGTCGTCCTGGCTGCTGCCGGCTCCAGCAACCCGGACGCGATGAGCGACGTCGAGACCGCCGCAGCACGCCTCCGGACCCGCATTCCGGTACCCGTCAGCGTCGGCTATGCCTCGACATCCACGCCTCGCATCGGCGACGCCGTCTGCGCGGCCCGCGCAGTCGGAGCGGTGCGGGTCATCGCGGCGAGCCATGTTCTCGCGCCCGGCTTCTTCGCCGGACTGGTCGGTCGAGCCGGCGCCGATGTCGTCACGGCGCCTCTCGCACCCGATGCGCGGATCGCCGCGGTCGTGGCTGAGCGCTTCCGCGCCGCGACCATCCGTTCCTGAACGCCGTCTCGGCGCGTGGAAAGGCCCGGTGAGCTACGGTCTCACCGGGCCTTCGCGATGTCCGATCAGCCGACGCTGATCGGTTCGCGCTCCACACCGCTGCCCGCGGCGGTCTCGACCTCGGCGATGGCCACTGGCGCCACCGGGGCCGAAGCGCTCGTCTTCGTGCTCTTGCGACGTGTGCGCCGTGCGGCAGGACGGCCGTAGGTGAAGTACAGAGGCAGGCCCACGAAGAGCAGGCCGCCGACCAGGTTGCCGATGACGGTCGGGATCTCGTTCCAGATCAGGTAGTCCATCAGGGTGAAGTCGGCGCCCAGCAGTAGGCCGGAGGGGAACAGGAACATGTTCACGATCGAGTGCTCGAAGCCCATGTAGAAGAACAGCATGATGGGCAGCCACATCGCGAGGATCTTGCCGACGACGTTGTCCGAGACCATCGACAGCACGACACCGGTCGAGACGAGCCAGTTGCAGAGCACGCCGCGGATGAACAGCGTCAGCATGCCGGCCGCTCCGTGGTCGGCGTATCCGACGGTGCGTCCGTGGCCGATCTCTCCGATCGCGTGGCCGACGGCACTGGGCTCGGTCGAGAACCCGTACGTGAAGTAGATCGCCATCAGGATCGCGATGAAGAAGGCACCGCCGAAGTTGCCGACGAACACGAGACCCCAATTGCGGAACATCGCGCCGACGGTCGCACCCGGACGCTTGTCGAGCACGGCCAGGGGACCGAGCGTGAAGACGCCGGTGAGCAGGTCGTAGCCGAACAGGTACAGGATCACGAAACCGACCGGGAACAGGACTGCACCGAGCAGCGGCTGCCCGGTGTTCGTCGAGATCGTCACGGCGAAGGCCGCGCCGAGGGTCAGGAATGCGGCTCCCATGAAGGATCGGATCAGAGTGTCGCGGGCGGACAGCTGGAGTTTGTAGGCGCCGGCGTCGACCATGCGGGTGACGAGTTCGGCTGGTTTGACGTAGGACACGGGCAACCTCCACGGACGTATCGGATGAGCACAGCTGCTGGGTTGGTTCCAGCGTTGCTCACGGGAGTTTCCGGGAGAGGCGCCCTGCGTTACGACTGCGGTGCGATTCGCTCACACCGGCCGACGGGTGATGTGAGATCGCTACGGCGTCGCGGAGCCGGTCGAGAACAGGTCGGCGAACGGGTTCTCCACCGGACCGGGGGTCGAGGTCTCAGTCGGCTCCGGCGCCGGGCCGGCGACCACGGCGTGAACGGATTGGCTCACGATCGCACCGACGACGATGAGCGCGCCGATGATCACGGCGGCGGTGTTGTCGCGCACGCGGCGGCTGATCTGGCCTTCGTGCCACGAGGTCCGTGCCGCGTACAGCCGCGCGCGCTCGCTCGACGCCTTCGTGCGCTGTGCGCTCTTCGATCCGCGAGCGGCCATGATGATCCTTCCCTCGGCGCTTCCTGCATGCGCCACAGGCGAGCCTACCGGCGAGCAGTGTCGGCGAAGCGCATTAGCCTGGACGGATGACATCCGCGCCGTTGCTCTCGGGACAGACGCCCCTGGCTGTGCGCATGCGTCCCGTCTCACTCGATGAGGTCGCCGGTCAGCAGCACCTGCTTCGTGCGGGGTCCCCGATCGTGGCGCTGGCAGATCCGGATGCCGCATCCCCTGGTGCCGTATCCATCATCCTGTGGGGGCCACCCGGCACAGGCAAGACCACGCTCGCGCAGGCCATCGCCCGATCATCAGGACGCCGTTTCGTCGAGCTGTCGGCCATCACCGCAGGTGTGAAGGACGTCCGCGAGGTGATGCAGGAGGCGATCAATCAGCGCGACCTGTACGGGCAGACGACCATCCTGTTCCTCGACGAGATCCACAGGTTCACGAAAGCTCAGCAGGACGCTCTGCTCCCCGGCGTCGAGAACGGCTGGGTCATTCTGATCGCCGCGACGACCGAGAACCCCTCGTTCTCGGTGATCTCCCCGCTGCTGTCACGGTCGCTGCTGCTGACGCTTCAGCCGTTGACCGACGAGGACATCGCCCTGCTCGTCGACCGCGCAGTCACCGACGCCCGCGGCCTGAACGGCGGGGTCGAGATCGAGGAAGCCGCGCGCGGCGCTCTGGTGCGTCTGGCATCCGGCGACGCGAGGCGTGCGCTCACCGGTCTCGAGGCGGCGGCCGCCGTCGCGGCCTCCAAGGCGGCCGACGACGACGCGGTTCCGTCGATCACCGACGACGACGTCGCGCAGGCCGTCGACCGCGCTCTGCTGCGATACGACCGCCAGGGCGACGAGCACTACGACGTGATCAGCGCGTTCATCAAGTCGATCCGCGGTTCTGATCCCGATGCAGCCCTGCACTACCTCGCCCGCATGATCGAGGCCGGGGAGGACCCGCGGTTCATCGCCCGCCGTCTCGTGATCTCCGCGTCCGAGGACATCGGGCTCGCCGACCCCCAGGGGCTCGTAATCGCCACGGCGGCGGCCGACGCCGTCGCCTTCATCGGTATGCCGGAGGGGAGGATCCCGCTCGCCGAGGCGACGGTGTATCTGGCGACCACGGCGAAGTCGAACGCCGCCTACGCCGGCATCAACGCAGCGATCGCCGACGTGCGCGCCGGCAGCTTCGGCCGGGTGCCGCCGCATCTGCGCGACGCGCACTACGCCGGCGCGAAGCGACTCGGGCATGGCAAGGGCTACGTGTTCCCTCATGACAACGAGCACGGCATCGTGCCGCAGCAGTACCTCCCCGATGAGCTCGAAGGTCGGCGGTACTACCAGCCGAAGAACCTCGGAGCCGAGCGCGACGTGTCTGCACGACTCGAGCGCATCCGCCGTATCCTCGACGGTCGCTGACCCTTCGACCCGCTCGACCGAGCTCAGGAATCGGTGCGATGACCGGTCTGTTAGACTTGAGCGGCTCGAAACACAGTTTTCGGGCATCTCTTCGTTCACACCCCACCTTCTGCGCGCCCCGGCGTGCGCGCATCAGGCAGAGCGAGGGAGATACGTCCGTGAGACGTGAAAGACACGTCCACGTCATCGGAAGGAATACTTCGTGGTCACGAAGTCCCAGGACCGCCGCAAGGTCCGTCTGTCCCGCGCCCTCGGCGTGGCACTCACCCCGAAGGCCGCCCGCTACCTCGAGAAGCGTCCCTACGCTCCGGGTGAGCACGGCCGCACCAAGCGCAAGGCTGACAGCGACTACGCCGTCCGCCTCCGCGAGAAGCAGCGTCTGCGCGAGCAGTACGGCATCCGCGAGAAGCAGCTGCGCATCGCGTTCAACGAGGCACGCCGCGTCGACGGCCTGACCGGTGAGAACCTGGTCGAGCTGCTCGAGATGCGTCTGGACGCCCTCGTGCTCCGTTCGGGCTTCGCCCGCACCACCGCACAGGCCCGCCAGATGGTCGTGCACCGTCACATCATGGTCGACGGCCAGCTCGTCGACCGCCCGTCCTTCCGCGTGAAGCCGGGTCAGCTCATCCACGTCAAGCCCCGCAGCGAGGGCACCGAGCCCTTCCAGGTGGCAGCAGCCGGCGGTCACGCCGAGGTCCTGCCTCCCGTTCCCGGCTACCTCGAGGTCGAGCTCGACAAGCTGCAGGCACGCCTGGTTCGTCGTCCGAAGCGCGCCGAGGTCCCCGTGACCTGTGAAGTGCAGCTCGTCGTCGAGTACTACGCGGCTCGCTGATACAGCGTCCAGGACAAGAGGCGTCGGGTTCATCCCGGCGCCTCTCGTCGTACCCCTGGCCGTTTCCGCCTACGATGGAAAGACCGCGCTCTGCGGGCCCAATCGCAAGGATGACGACATGAAGAATGTGCTGTGGTTCCTGATCGGCGTGATCGGCGGATTCGTCGCCGCCCACTTCATGAACAAGGACCCTCGCGGCCACGATCTCCTGGCTGACGTGGATGCGCGCATCAACGAGTTCACCGCGATCCTGGGCGATGCGTACCGCGACCAGGAAGCCCGGCTCTTCTCAGACAAGGACACGCAGTAACCCCATGAAAACCGCGGAGATCGCGCAGCGTTACCTCAACTACTTCGAGAAGAACGACCACCTCGTCGTTCCCTCGGCATCCCTGGTCAGCGACGATCCGTCGCTGCTGTTCACGGTCGCCGGCATGGTGCCGATGATCCCGTACCTGACCGGAGTCGTTCCTGCGCCGCATCCGCGGATCGCCGATGTCCAGAAGTGCATCCGCACCAACGACATCGAGGAAGTGGGCCGCACCGCCCGTCATGGCACCTTCTTCCAGATGCTGGGCAACTGGTCCTTCGGCGACTACTTCAAGGAAGGCGCGATCCGCTACGCGTGGGAGCTGCTGACCTCGTCCGAGTCCGACGGCGGTCTCGGCTTCGACGAGAAGGATCTCTGGGTCACCGTCTATGAGACCGACGACGAGGCCGAAGCGATCTGGCGCGACATCATCGGGTTGAAGCCCGAGCGGATCCAGCGGCTCGGCCGGGCCGACAACTACTGGAACACCGGACAGCCGGGTCCCGGCGGCCCTGATTCGGAGATCTTCTTCGACCGCGGGCCCGCGCACGGCAAGGACGGCGGACCCGCGGTCGACGACACGAGGTTCCTGGAGATCTGGAACCTCGTGTTCATGCAGGACTTCATCGAGAACATCCGCGGAAAGACCGAGTTCGACATCGTCGGCGAACTGCCGATGAAGAACATCGACACCGGCATGGGGCTCGAGCGCGTCGCATTCCTCAAGCAGGGCGTCGAGAACATGTACGAGACCGACCAGGTGCGTCCGGTTCTCGACCGCGCGATCGAGCTCTCCGGTCGTCGTTACGGTGCCGCCCACGAGGACGATGTCCGTTTCCGGGTCATCGCCGACCACGTGCGCTCCTCGCTCATGCTGCTCTCCGATGGCGTCCGGCCGTCGAACGAGGGGCGCGGGTACATCCTTCGCCGCCTCATGCGGCGCACCGTCCGGGCGATGCGCCTGCTCGGCGTCGATGAGCCGTCCTTCCCCGAGCTGTTCTCCGCATCGCGCGATGCGATGAAGGCGACCTACCCGGAGCTGGAGACGGAGTGGTCGGTGCTGTCTTCGGCTGCCTTCGCCGAGGAGGAGACCTTCCGTCGCACGCTCGCACAGGGCTCGACGATCCTCGACCTCGCGCTGGACCAGACCAAGAGCGCCGGGGGGAGCACGCTCAGCGGCCCCGAGGCGTTCCTGCTCCACGACACGTACGGGTTCCCGATCGATCTGACCCTCGAAGTGGCTGAGGAAGCGGGTCTGTCCGTGGATCGCTCGGCCTTCGACGCGCTCATGCAGGAGCAGCGTCAGCGCGCCAAGGAGGACGCCCGCAACCGCAAGCGCCAGCTCGCCGACGTCTCGGTGTACCGGGACTTCCGCGCCCTCGGCGAGACCGCCTTCGCCGGGTACACCGATCTCGAGACGGAGTCGCGTGTTCTGGGCATCCTCGTGGACGGTCAGCCGGCCACGTCCGCGACCGAGGGCCAGGTCGCTGAGATCGTGCTCGCCGAGACGACCCTGTACGCCGAGTCCGGCGGACAGGTCGCCGACAAGGGCACGATCGTCGGCCCCGGCTACGAGCTGGAGGTCCTGGACGTCCAGAAGCCGGTGCCCGGCCTCATCAGCCACACCGTGCAGGTGAGCACGGGAACAGTGGCGATCGACGACCGTGCGACGACCGTCGTGGATGCAGCGAACCGTCGCGCAGCCCGTCAGGCGCACTCCGCGACCCATCTGGTGCACGCCGCACTACGGGACACACTCGGAACCGGTGCGACCCAGGCCGGGTCGCTCAACCGCGCCGGCTACATGCGATTCGACTTCTCCTGGTCGCAGCCGCTGTCGACCGACACGCGCACGGAGATCGAGGAGATCACCAACCGCGCCGTGCAGGACGCCCTTGAGGTGACCACGCGCATCGTCTCGCTCGATGAGGCGAAGGAAGCGGGCGCCATGGCGCTTTTCGGCGAGAAGTACGGCGATGTCGTGCGCATGGTCGACATCGGCGGCCCGTGGTCGCGTGAGCTCTGTGCAGGCACCCACGTCACCTCCAGCGCCGAGATCGGTCTGGTGAGCGTCGTCGGTGAGTCATCGGTCGGCGCATCCAACCGCCGGATCGAGGCGCTCGTCGGTCAGGACGCGTTCCGCGAGCTCGCGGCAGAGCGGGCGATCGTCTCGCAGCTCACTTCGGCTCTGAAGACGCCGCGCGAGCAGCTTCCGGATCGCATCGCAGAGATCGCTGCGAACCTGAAGAGCGCCGAGAAGCGCATCGCTCAATTCGAGGCGAAGGAGCGCGAGGGTCGGGTTCCGGCGATCGCCGAAGCTGCCGAACGCATCGGCGCCTTCCGCGTCGCTGCGGTCTCCGTCGGCGAGGTCGCGTCGGGCGATGACGTGCGCGGTCTGGCGCTCAGCGTTCGCGAGCGCCTCGGCTCGGACCCGGCGGTCGTCGCCCTCGGCGGAATCGTCGGCGGCAGGCCTGTTGTCGTCGTCGCCACCAACGACGCAGCCCGTGCGGCCGGCGCGAAGGCCGGCGTGCTCGCGAAGCGCGCCGCCGGTGTGCTCGGCGGCGGCGGTGGTGGACGCGATGACGTCGCCCAGGGCGGTGGAACGGATGCTGCGGCCCTGCCCGCTGCGTTCGACGCGATCACGACCGACCTGCGGACCGCGTGACCGGGTTCCGTCGCGGCGTGCGACTCGGCGTCGACGTCGGCAAGGCCCGCGTCGGCGTCGCTCGTTGCGACCCGGACGGGATGCTCGCCGTCCCCGTGGAGACCGTGCCGCGTTCGGATGTCTCGCTCACGCGTCTTGCGGAGATCGCCGCCGAGTACGAGCCGCTCGAGTTCGTCGTCGGTCTGCCTGTGAACATGCAGGGGGAGGACACGCCGTCGACCTCGGACGCGAGGGAATTCGCAGCGGCGCTGCAGCGCCTCACCTCGGTGCCGGTGCGTCTGGTCGATGAACGGCTGAGCACGGTCTCTGCGCACGCGGCGCTGAGATCATCGGGGAGAACTCAGCGGAATTCTCGTAGCATTGTCGATCAGGTCGCCGCTGTGGTTCTGCTGCAGCACGCGATCGACACGGAGAAGAGCACCGGCAACCCGGCCGGGTCCGTGGTGCCCCCGACCGAGGAGCCCTTCTGAGCATGCCCGAACGCGAGAACCCAGAGCCGAGTTCGCACAGTCTGTCCGACGACCTGTTCGCGAAGCTCCCAGAGCCGTCGCACCGTGCTCCGGCGTCAGACTCCACTCCGCCCGTCCCCGGTTCGCGCCGTGCCCGGCGAGAGGCGGCGCAGACCGGCCAGCAGGCCGGCTCGTTCACACCGAAGACGGGCGGCGACCCCGAACCCGCTCCAGAGCAGACAGCGGCTCAGCAACCCACAGGTGAATCGACGGCGACCACGGCCGGCCCTGAGACTTCTGCCGCTGAGACCCCTGCTCCTGAGACCGCTGCCGTTGAGCCCTCGACCTCCGCAGCCGTGCCGGGCGCCGCGACGCTGGACGATCTGTTCGAGGCGGACCACACCGAAGTCGGACACACCAAGAAGGCGAAGAAGAAGCGTCGCACCGGATGCCTGGTAGCGCTGGCGATCGTGCTGGCGATCCTGGGCGGCCTCACTGCCGGCGGGTTCTGGGCCTGGAACACCTACGGCGACAAGATCAGCGACGTGATGGGCTGGGGCCCGCCCGCGGACTGGGAGCCCGGCATCGCCACCGGTGAGGTCTTCGTGACGATCCGCGACGGCGACACCGGCGGCCCAGTGTCCACCGCGCTCTACGAAGCGGGCGTGACCCGAACCGAGGACGTGTTCTACGACTATCTGGTCGACGAGAACATCGCGGTCACCTTCTATCCCGGCGTGTACAAGCTGCAGGAGAAGATGACGGCCGAGGCCGCGCTCACGGCGATCCAGGATCCGGCGAGCAAGGCTGAGAACACGGCGTCCGTGCCGGAGGGATCGACGCTGGAATACTTCCTGCCGACCATGGCGGAGAGCCTCGGCATCCCGATCGAGGACTTCCAGGCCGCCGTCAAGGACCCGAGCGCATACGGCGTGGAAGCCGACAGCCTCGAGGGCTGGCTGTTCCCCGCTGTCTACACGTTCGACCCCGAGGTCACGGCGAAGGACGTGATTCAGCGCATGGTCGATCGCACGCGTGAGTCCCTCGCAGCGGCCGGCGTGCCGGAGGGCGACGAGCAGCGTGTCCTGACGATCGCATCCATCATCCAGCGCGAGGGTCACACCGAAGACTTCCCCAAGGTCTCCCGCGTCATCGTGAACCGGCTCCAGCCGGGCAACGACGAGACGCACGGTCTGCTGCAGATGGACTCCACCGCGCAGTACGGGGTCGGGGAGCTCCACGCCGGCTCCGCCGGTTCCTCGGAGAAGGCTCTCACCGATCCGAACCCGTGGAACACCTACATCCACCCCGGACTGCCGAAGGGTCCGATCGCCACCGCGAGCGACGCCGCGATCGATGCGGCCATGCACCCGGCTGACGGACCGTGGTTCTACTTCGTCACGGTGAATCTGAACACGGGTGAGACGGTGTTCTCGGCGACGTACGCGGAGCAGACCCAGGCCGAGAAAAAACTCCACGAGTGGTGCCAGGCCAATCCTGACTCCGGCTGCTATGCCGGCTGATCGGACGCGTCCGCCGGCGACGGCGATGCGTTTCGCGGTGTGGGGCGACCCGATCGAGCACTCGAAGTCCCCGCAGCTGCACGAGGCCGCGTATCGCGCCCTGGGACTCGACTGGCAGTACGACCGGCGTCAGGTGGCGGCGGCAGGTTTCGGGGACGCGCTGGCGGGCCTCGACGACACGTGGCGCGGGCTCTCGCTCACCATGCCGCTCAAGGAGCAGGGGTACCTGGCCGCTGTTACGCGCGACCGGCATGCCGAACTGACCGGGGCGGTGAACACCCTGCTGCTGGGCGACGCTTCCACCGGCTTCAACACCGATGTCGGCGGCATCATCGACGCCCTCGCCGAGCAGGGGATCACGCGGCCTCGCTCCGTGCGGATCCTCGGCGCGGGCGCGACAGCGGCGTCCGCGCTGGTCGCCGCGAGCGAGATCGGCGGAGCGGACATCGACATCCGTGCGCGGCGCCCTGAGCGTTCGGCGCCGCTCGTCGAGCTGGGTAGCCGCCTGGGCATCCGGGTCACCGCGAACACGTTCGACGCTCCCGCGACGCCTGTCGACCTCACGATCGCCACGCTCCCGAGCGGGACGGTTCTCGATGAATCAGTCTCCGAGGAGCTCGCGACCCACGGGGGCGCGCTCTTCGACGTGGCCTACGCGCCGTGGCCCTCGGCACTCGGCGCGGTGTGGACCGCCGCCCCCGTGATCTCCGGCCTCGGGATGCTGCTGCACCAGGCGCTCCGGCAGGTGCGCGTGTTCCTGCACGGGGACCCCGCCGTGGAGCTGCCGGAGGAACAGCGCGTCCTCGCGGCCATGCGCGACGCTCTCTGACGCGCCGACCGCACGCCCGACACACGGGCGAAGCAGTGCGCCGAGACATGGGAGACTGGAGCAATGCTCCGCGTGCTCACCGCCGGCGAATCGCACGGCCCCGAACTCATCGCCGTCATGGAGGGTCTGCCCTCCGGCGTCCCGATCTCCTCCGAGGCGATCCAGGCCGACCTCGCGCGTCGCAAGCTCGGCTATGGCCGAGGCTCGCGCATGAAGTTCGAGCAGGATGAGCTCACGATCTCCGGCGGAGTCCGCCACGGCAGGACCCTCGGCAGCCCGATCGCCCTGCGCATCGGCAACACCGAGTGGCCGAAGTGGATCGAGGTCATGAACCCCGAGCCGACCGAGATCACCGACAAGTCGCGCGGACGCTCGGCGCCGCTGACGCGCCCCCGCCCCGGTCACGCCGATCTCGTCGGCATGCAGAAGTACGACTTCGACGAGGCCCGTCCGATCCTCGAGCGAGCCAGTGCCCGCGAGACGGCAGCACGAGTCGCTCTCGGCGCTGTCGCGCGCGCGTTCCTCAGCGAGCTCGGCATCCGCCTCGTCAGCCACACGCTCTCGATCGGCCCCGTGCAGGTGCCGGAGGGCCGCCCAGTCCCGAACCCGGACGACGTGGATGCGCTGGACGCCGATCCGCTGCGCTGCTTCGACGCCGAGACCTCAGCCCGCATGGTCGACGAGGTCGACGCCGCGCGCAAGGACGGCGACACGCTCGGCGGCATCGTCGAGGTACTGGCCTACGGGCTCCCACCAGGACTCGGTTCGCACGTGCACTGGGATCGCCGGCTCGACGGTCGCCTGGCGCAGGCGCTCATGAGCATCCAGGCGATCAAGGGCGTCGAGGTCGGCGACGGCTTCGAGACGACCCGTCGACGCGGCTCCGCAGCCCACGACGAACTCTTCGTCGCCGACGACGGCATCACCCGCGCATCGGACCGCGCCGGAGGTACGGAGGGCGGCATGTCCACCGGCACCGTCCTGCGCGTGCGCGCCGGCATGAAGCCCATCGCGACCGTGCCGCACTCGCTGCGGACGATCGACGTCGCGACAGGCGACGCTGCGACCGCACACCACCAGCGTTCCGACATCAGCGCCGTTCCCGCCGCCGGCGTCGTCGCCGAGGCAATGGTCGCCATCGAGCTGGCGAACGCCGTGCTCGAGAAGTTCGGCGGCGACAGCGTTCGCGAGACCAGGCGCAACCTCGAAGGATACCTGGCGGCGATCCCCGCCGAGCTCCGCACGGCTCCCGCCTCCGAGGCGGCTCTGATCGCCCACGATGAGCAGTCCTGAGCTGCTGACACTCGTGCTCGTCGGTCCGATGGGCGCGGGCAAGACCAGCGTCGGACGCCGAGTCGCGAAGAAGCTCGGCGTCGGGTTCATCGACACCGATCGGCGCATAGTCGCCGCACACGGACCGATCCCCGAGATCTTCGCCGTGCGCGGTGAGGACGGCTTCCGGGCGCTCGAGACAGAAGCCGCGGCGACCGCGTTGTCCGAAGGCGGCGTGATCTCACTCGGCGGGGGCGCGGTGACGTCGTATTCCACGCGACAGCTGCTGCGACAGCATCCTGTCGTGTTCCTGACAGTCAGCCCCGAGGCGGTCGCGCACAGGATCGGCGGCGGCGGAAGACCCATGCTCGCCGGCGATGAGGATCCGGTGACCCGGTGGAAAGAGATCTACGAACAGCGCCGCGGCTGGTACGAAGAAATCGCAGACGCGACTTTCGACACTTCTCGACGGCCGATGCAGCGCATCGCCGAGGAGATCGCGGCATGGAGGAGAGAGCAGGCATGAGCACCACCACGATCAGCGTGAGCGGCCAGGCGTCGTACGACATCACGGTCGGCCGGGGCATCCTCGACCAGGCCTCAGCGGTCCTCGACCCCGGGGTGCGCAAGGTCCTCGTCGTGCATCCGCCTACGCTCGCCGCTCGGGCAGCTGAGTTCCGCGACAGGCTGCTCGCCGATGACGCGAACGGACAGCGCGAAGTGCTGCTGGCCGAGGTGCCGGACGCCGAGCAGGGCAAGCGCATCGAGGTCGCCGCCTTCTGCTGGCAGATCATGGGGCAGTCCGACTTCACCCGCACGGACGCCGTGATCGGCTACGGCGGGGGAGCGGTCACCGATCTCGCCGGATTCGTCGCGGCGACGTGGTTGCGCGGAGTCCAGGTCGTCCAGGTGCCGACGACTGTTCTCGGTCTGGTCGATGCATCAGTGGGCGGCAAGACCGGCGTCAACACCGCCGAGGGAAAGAACCTCGTCGGTGCGTTCTGGGCGCCGCGTGCCGTGATCGGCGATCTCGACGAGCTCGGCAGTCTCAGCGCCCATGAGGCCACCGCCGGCTACGCCGAGGTCGTCAAGGCCGGCTTCATCTGGGCTCCCGAGATCCTCGACATCATCGAAGCGGACCCGGCGCGCGCGGTCGACACGTCGACGGACGAGTTCCGTCGCACCGTCGAGCTCGCGATCGACATGAAGGCGAACGTCGTCTCGGAGGACTTCCGCGAGGCGGGGCAGCGCGAGATCCTCAACTACGGCCACACCCTCGGTCACGCGATCGAGCACGCCGAGCGCTACCGCTGGCGACACGGTGCCGCGATCTCGATCGGCATGATGTACGCGGCCGAGCTGTCGCGACTGGCCGGCCGTTTGTCCGACGCGGCAGTCGATCGCCACCGTTCGATCCTCGAGTCCCTTGGCCTGCCCACGACGTATCGGGCCGGCGCCTGGTCGACGCTGCTCGCCTCGATGCAGCGTGACAAGAAGACACGCGGCGGGATGCTGCGGTTCATCGTCCTCGACGACATCGCCAAGCCCACCGTCCTGCAGGCGCCGGATGAGTCCTTGTTGTTCGCCGCGTATCAGGAGGTCGGCGCATGACTCGTCGTCTGCTGCTCGTCAACGGCCCGAACCTGAATCTGCTCGGCGTCCGCGACCCCGCCGTCTACGGCACATCGACCCTGGCCGATGTGGAGCGGATCGCCACGGATGCCGCGGCCGAGGCCGGCTTCGAGGTGCGCAGCATCCAGTCGAACCACGAGGGCGTGCTGATCGATGCGATCCACGCGGCGCGTGAGGACTGCGTCGGCGTGATCATCAACCCCGGTGGGCTCACGCACACCTCGGTCGCCCTGCGCGACGCGCTCACCGGAATCAGCCTGCCGTTCGCCGAGGTGCACATCTCAGACGTGAACAACCGCGAGGAGTTCCGCCGGTTCTCCTACCTGCACGACGTCGCCGCCGTGCGGATCATCGGGGAGGGCGTCGACGGCTACGCGACGGCTGTCGCACGGCTTGCCGCCCTGATCCCGTAGAATCGACTGTCGGCCGACCTGAGCCTGCTCGAAGGGTCGATCGCCCGCATACTCAACGGAAACGGAACTTTCGCGCATGGCATCCACCGCAGACATCAAGAACGGCGTCGTCCTCAGCATTGACGGACAGCTCTGGAACGTCATCGAATTCCAGCACGTCAAGCCCGGCAAGGGCGGTGCGTTCGTGCGCACCAAGCTGAAGAACGTGGTCTCGGGCAAGACCGTCGATCGCACGTACAACGCCGGTGCCAAGATCGAGATCGAGAACGTCGACCGTCGCGATTTCACCTACCTCTACGCGGACGGCGACGGGTTCGTGTTCATGGACGCCACGGACTACGACCAGATCACCGTCGGCGCCGCCACCGTCGGCGACGCCAAGAACTTCCTGCTCGAGAACCAGCAGGTCACGATCGCGCTGAACAACGGCAACCCGCTGTACATCGATCTGCCGGCATCCGTCATCCTCGAGGTGACGTACACCGAGCCCGGTCTGCAGGGCGACCGCTCGTCCGCAGGCACGAAGCCGGCGACCGTCGAGACCGGCTACGAGATGCAGGTGCCGCTCTTCGTCGAGACCGGCACGAAGATCAAGGTCGACACCCGCACCGGCGACTACCTCGGTCGCGAGAAGTAAGGCGTGGGCGCCCGTACCAAGGCGCGCAAGCGCGCGCTCGACATCCTCTTCTCCGCTGACGTCCGCGGAGACGACATCGCGGTGACCCTCGCAGCGGAGGCCAAGCGCGCCGCCAGCGAACCGGCACGCGAAGCCTCTTGGCTCTACGCACGCGAGATCGTGGACGGCATCCTGGACCACAGCGATGACATCGACGAGAGCATCGTGACGCACAGCCGTGATTGGAAGCTCGAGCGGATGCCGACGGTCGACCGGGCGCTGCTGCGCATCGGAGTATGGGAGATCCTGTACAACGAGGCGGTTCCCACGGCTGTGGCGATCGATGAGGCTGTCGAGCTCGCCAAGGAGTTCTCCACGGACGACTCCGGCGCGTTCGTGCACGGCGTGCTCGCCCGGGTGGCCCGCGCCAGCTGACTCTCCACATGCCCGCCCCGAGCATCGACCTGTCCATCCTGCGACGGGTGACGGACGCGGGCAGCCTCGAGCGCGGACGGGCGTATGCACGCGCCGGCATGGTGAGACGCACCGCCTGGAACGCGGACTTCACCATGCTCACGGCCGAGGTCCGCGGGTCGGGCGAGAGCGACTACCGATGCGTCGTCCGCGTCACCATGGGGCGCGAATCGGCCGAGATATCGTCGACGACGTGCACGTGCCCTGTCCGGTTCGGATGCAAGCACATCGTCGCGACCGTTCTCACGAGCAACGCCGACATCGAGGCGTCTCCGGTCCCGGCCTCCCCGCTGCCGCCCGAATCGGCGGCGCCGACCTGGCGTGTACTGCTCGAATCGCCGCCGGCGGCGGCCCGTGCCGTACCGCTCGCGCTCGGCGTCGAGGTCCGGCATCGCGCTGCACGCGGAGTCCACCAGTGGGCGCCGCGCCCTGTGCGCACAGCCACCGTTCGCGATGTCGTCAAGGGCGGGGGCGAGCTGCTCCTCGGCATCCGCCCGCTCATGCGCAGCGGCGCCACAGGGTCATGGATTCAGGGGACGGCGTCCTGGGACGCCATGCGTCGTCCTGGCACGCAGTTCGCTCCGGAGCAGTTGCGATGGTTCGCCGAGCTGCTGAGCATCGCGCGCGACTCGCTGCTCTCCGGTACTGCGGGGGACTGGCTGATCCTCGACCACGTGGAATCGGGTCTGCTGTGGCCGCACCTGCGTGCGGGCGCAGCGCACGGCGTTCCGCTGGTCACAGCGCAGAAGAGTTTCACGGTCGCGTTCGCGGAATCCGGTGAGGTCACTGCGGCGATCGAGCGAACCGATGACGGCCTCTCCGTGTCCGCCGACGTCGTCCTCGACGGGCACGCGGTCGATCCCCAGACGGCTTGGACGATCGGTCACTCCGGTGTCTACGCGGTCACGCCTCTCGGCGCCAGAGCGCAGGTGACGCTCGCCGAGGTGCCGCTGAGCTCCACGGTGCACGCACTGATCACGGCGCGGACGCCGCTGGTCGTTCCGGCGGCCGAAGAAGGCGCGTTCCTGCGCGACGCCTATCCGGCGCTCGCGCGCCGCGTTCCGATACGAACCGTCGGGGCGGTCGAGCTGCCCGCTGTGCCGACGCCCGTCGCGACGCTCGTACTCGTCCACCGACCCGGAGACCGCATCGACTACGCCGTCGAATGGGCGTATCGCGGTCACGGTCGCTTCCCGCTGACGCCGACCGCCGATGCCGTCCGCGACGAGGACGCCGAGCAGGAGGCTCTTCGAGAGGCCTCTGCGCTGTGGGAGTCGGTGACCGGGGAGGATTTCGCGCCGTCCGGCACGTTCCTCGATGTCGACGCCGCCGAGTTCGCGACACACATCGTGCCGGCGCTCAAGGCCCAGGGTCTGTCCGTCGTCATGACGGGCAGACCCAAGACGTATCACGAGCTCAGCGGTGCGCCCGAGATCACGGTGTCCACGGTGGAGAGCACCGACCCTGACTGGTTCGACCTCGGGGTGATCGTGAAGATCGACGGCCGCAGCATTCCGTTCGCCCCGCTGTTCACGGCTCTGAGCATGCGCCGCACGAAGCTGCTGCTCGTCGACGGCAGCTGGTTCTCGCTCGCACATCCGGCGCTCGACTCGCTCCGCGAGCTCATCGACGAGGCCACCGAGCTCGCCGAATGGGAGACCGGCCCCCGCATCAGCCGGTACCAGACCGACCTCTGGGAGGAGTTCGAGGATCTGGCCGATCAGGCGGTGCCCGCGACGAGCTGGCGCGCCACGGCTGAGGGCCTGAGAGAGGCGACCGGGGTTCCCTCGGCGCCGCTGCCCACGGGGCTGCAGGCAGAGCTGCGTCCGTATCAGAAGACCGGATTCGACTGGCTCGCCTTCCTGTGGCGGCACCGGCTGGGCGGCATCCTCGCCGACGACATGGGACTCGGCAAGACGATCCAGTTGCTGACCCTGATGCTCCACGCCCGCGCCTCAGGCGAACGACGGCCGTTCCTCGTGATCGCGCCGACGTCTGTGCTGTCGACTTGGAGCGAGGAGGCCGCGCGCTTCGCGCCGTCGCTGAGCGTGCGCGTCATCGAGGGGACGCGAACCCGCCGCGAAGGATCGATCGCAGATGCCGCGCGAGACGCCGACCTCGTGGTGACGTCGTACACGCTGGCGCGATTGGATGCCGAGGAGTACGCCGCTGCGGACTGGGCAGTGCTCGTGCTCGACGAGGCGCAGTTCGTGAAGAACCCTGCGACCAAGCAGCACCGCGCTGTGGCATCCATTCCGGCCGGCGTCACGTTCGCGGTCACCGGAACCCCGATGGAGAACAGCCTCGGGGATCTGTGGGCGCTGCTCAAGCTCACCGCGCCCGGGCTGTTCGCGTCGGCCAGGAAGTTCCGGCAGGACTACGTCCAGCCGATCGAACAGGGGAAGGTGCCGGAGAACGAAGAGGGCGGGGAGTACCGGCAGCGCCGGCTGGAGCGGCTGCGGCGTCGCATCCGGCCGCTCATGCTGCGGCGTACGAAAGAACTCGTCGCCACCGATCTTCCCGAGAAGCAGGAGCAGCTGCTGCACGTGGAGCTCAGCGCGTCGCATCGGGCGGTGTACGACACCGTGCTGCAGCGCGAGCGGCAGAAGGTGCTCGGGCTGCTGAAGGATCTCGACCGCAACCGATTCATCGTGTTCCGATCGCTGACGATGCTGCGGATGCTGAGTCTCGCACCTGGGCTCGTCGACGAGGCCGATGCGAAGATCGGCTCGCGCAAGCTCGACGCGCTCATCGAACGCGTGATGGAACTCCACGCCGAAGGGCACCGAGCGCTCGTGTTCAGTCAGTTCACGTCGTTCCTGCAGCTCGCCGCCGCGCGGCTCGAACAGGCGGGCATCCCGTACGCGTACCTCGACGGCTCGACGCGCAAGCGCAAGGAGGTCATCGACGGGTTCCGCACGGGGGAGCAGCCGGTCTTCCTCATCAGCCTGAAATCCGGCGGGTTCGGGCTGACGCTCACCGAGGCCGACTACGTGTTCATGCTGGATCCGTGGTGGAACCCCGCCGCCGAGGCCCAGGCCATCGACCGCACGCATCGCATCGGCCAGCGCAACCCCGTGATGGTGTACCGCATGATCTCGTCCGGCACGATCGAAGAGAAGGTTCTCGCGCTGCAGCAGCGCAAGGCGCGCCTGTTCACCGCGGTGATGGATGACGAGGCGCTGTTCGCACAGTCGCTCACAGCGGACGACATACGCGGGCTGTTCGACAGCTGAGGGTTTCCACGGCCGTGCTCGGCTGACGCGAAGGGCGCCGCCGGTAGAATCGAGCGGTCCACCTCAGGAGGAGTGCAATGCGGATCACCGGACTCGGCCACGCCGGGATGTTCATCGAGACCGTCGGCGGAAACATCATCTGCGACCCGGTCCTCGGACCCTCGTTCTTCGGCTCCTGGTTCCCGTTCCCCGACAACCGCGGCCTCGACTGGGAGAAGTTCGGACGGGATGCCGACTTCCTCTACATCTCGCACCGCCACCGCGACCACTTCGACCCGAAGCTGCTCGAGCGCTACATCCGCAAGGACATCGAAGTGCTCCTCCCGGAGTACCCCATCGACGACCTCGAGCGGGACATCCGGGCGCTCGGCTACACGAACATCACGTACGCGCCGGCCGGTCAGGTCATCGAGCGCGGCGACCTGAAGATCATGATCACGCCGCTCCGCGCGCCGAGTGACGGTCCGATCGGCGACTCCTCGCTGAGCGTCGACGACGGCACGGCATCCGTGCTCAACCAGAACGATTCGCATCCGCTGGACCTCGAGAAGCTGCTGAGCTTCGGCACACCTGATGCGTATTTCACGCAGGTCTCCGGAGCGATCTGGTGGCCGATGGTCTACGACCTCCCGATGGACGCCAAGCAGAACTTCGCGAAGCTCAAGCGCGACGCCCAGAACAAGCGCGCGATGTACTACATCGAGAAGGTCGACGCACCGCACGTGTTCCCGATGGCAGGGCCTCCCATGTTCCTGCGCGACGACCTGTTCGACTTCAACGGACTCGGGCGAAACGGCGAGTCGATCTTCACGGATCAGAAGCAGTTCCTCGCGCACATGAAGGAGCTCGCACCGCAGTACGACGGCCGGCTCTTCGTTCCTGGCACGGTCGTCACGCTCGAGAACCGCGAACTCGTCGCTGTCGAGCAGACGCTGTACACGCCGTCGGAGCTCGAGCACATCTTCGACGAGAAGTGGGACTACCTCGAGGAGCAGCGCGCGAGCCGTCAGCAGGAGATCCGGGACGAAGAGGCGGAGCGGGCACCCGTGCTGTCGTCGGAGGAGATCCTCGCCGAGCTCAAGGCGTGGTGGGAACCGCTGATGAAGAAGTCCCGCACCATCCGGCTCGGCGTCGGCGGCTGCGTCCGATTCCACATCGGCGACCTCGACATGGTCGTCGACTTCCCGCGTGCCAAGGTCCGCGAGTACGCAGGGGAGGACTGCATCTACTGGTACACGATCCCCGCCGATCTCGTCTCGACGAACATCCGTGATCGCGAGATCGACTGGTCGAACTCCATCTTCCTGTCGATGCAGTTCTCGGTCGGTCGCAGCGGCAAGTTCAACGAGTTCCTGACGACGTTCCTCAAGTGCCTGTCCGTCGACCGGATCGAGTACGTCGAGAACTGGTACTCCGAGCAGACCGATCAGACCGAAGACGCCGAGGTCGGCGACTGGGTCGTCCAGCGCCGCTGCCCGCACCTGCGGGCCGACCTGACCAAGACGGGCAAGGTCGACGAAGATGGCATCCTCACGTGCAGCATGCACGACTGGAAGTGGGATCTGAAGACCGGCAAGTGCCTCACCACCACCGGCCACGAGATCCGCGCGGAGCGCTGCGCCGTCACGGAGGACGCACTGAAGCTCGGCTAGACTCGAACCGCAAGCAACCTTTAACCCCGTCCAGAGAGGCGGAGAAGGGAGCGGCTGATGAGCGCACGCACCGTGCTGCAACAGGCCGATATCTCGCGGGCACTGACCCGCATCGCCCATGAGATCCTCGAATCCAACAAGGGTGCGGCAGGTCTCGTGCTGCTGGGTATCCCCACCCGCGGCGTCGCCCTCGCCGAGCGACTGGGGGCACTGATCGCCTCGATCGCCGACACCGAGGTTCCGATCGGCTCGCTCGATGTCACGCTCTTCCGCGACGATCTCGCCAAGCATCCGACTCGTTCGCCGCAGCCCACCGAGATCCCCGCCGGCGGCATCGACGGCAAGACGGTCGTGCTCGTCGACGATGTGCTGTTCTCCGGTCGAAGCATCCGCGCTGCCCTCGACGCGATCCAGTCGATCGGGCGTCCCTCGATCGTGCGCCTCGCGATCCTCGTCGACCGCGGACACCGCGAGCTGCCGATCCGCCCCGACTTCGTCGGCAAGAACATCCCGTCAGCGCGCACCGAGCGCGTCAACGTGCGCCTGAGCGAGAACGACGGCGTGGATGAGGTGACGATCGGCGCATGAGGCACCTTCTCGACACCCACACGCTCGACCGCGAGACCGCGCTGCGGATCCTCGACGTCGCAGAGGACATGTCCGACACGCAGTCCCGCGAGGTCAAGAAGCTTCCGACCCTGCGCGGCAAGACCGTCGTCAACCTCTTCTTCGAGGACTCCACCCGCACCCGCATATCTTTCGAGGCTGCGGCCAAGCGTCTGTCCGCCGATGTCATCAACTTCGCGGCCAAGGGCTCCAGCGTCTCGAAGGGCGAGAGCCTGAAGGACACCGCGCAGACCCTCCAGGCCATGGGCGCCGATGCCGTCGTCATCCGGCACTCGGCATCGGGCGCTCCCCGCACTCTCGCCACCAGCGGCTGGATCTCTGCCGGGGTCGTCAACGCCGGCGACGGCACGCACGAGCACCCGACGCAGGCGCTGCTGGATGCGTTCACGATCCGCAAGCGCCGCTTCGGCGCCGACAGTCGAAGCCGCGACCTCGCCGGTATCCGCGTCGTCATCGTCGGCGACGTGCTGCACTCGCGCGTTGCCCGATCGAACGTCTGGCTGCTCACCGCGCTCGGGGCCGAGGTCACCCTGGTGGCACCCCCGACGCTCGTCCCGCAGAACGTCTCGCAGTGGCCGGTGCGAGTCGCCTACGACCTCGATGAGGCTCTGGCCGAAGGACCGGACGCCGTCATGATGCTGCGCATCCAGCTCGAGCGCATGGGGGCCGCGTATTTCCCGAGTGAGCGGGAGTATTCCCGTACCTGGGGGCTCGACGCCGTGCGCGCGGCGTCCCTGCCGAGCGATAGCATTGTGATGCACCCCGGACCGATGAATCGCGGCTTGGAGATCTCCTCCGCTGCCGCGGATTCGCCGCGCTCGACAGTGCTCGAGCAGGTGACGAACGGAGTGTCGGTTCGGATGGCCGTACTGTATCTGCTGCTCGCAGGCGAACGACACGACGAACGAGGGAGAGACCTGTGACCGAGACCCTCGTGATCGTCGGAGCGCGGATGCTGGGAGCAGACGGCGCCGACATCCTCGTCAAGGACGGTGTGATCGCCGAGATCGGTTCCGGTGTGCGCAGCGCGGGAGCCCGCGTCATCGACGCGGACGGCCTCGTCGCGCTCCCCGGTCTCGTCGATCTGCACACGCACCTGCGGGAGCCGGGCTACGAAGCATCCGAGACGATCCTCACCGGGACCAGAGCGGCGGCTGCTGGCGGCTTCACCGCCGTCTTCGCGATGCCCAACACCTCGCCGGTCGCCGACTCAGCCGGCGTCGTCGAACAGGAGCTCGCCCTCGGTGAGGCCGCTGGCTACGCCACGGTGCAGCCGATCGGCGCCGTCACCGTCGGTCAGAAGGGCGAGCGCCTCGCCGAACTCGGCGCGATGGCGAACTCGCGAGCGAAGGTGCGCGTCTTCAGCGACGACGGCTTCTGCGTGTTCGACCCGCTGATCATGCGTCGCGCCCTGGAATACGTGAAGGCGTTCGGCGGCGTCATCGCACAGCACGCGCAGGACCCTCGTCTGACGGAGGGCGCCCAGATGAACGAGGGCGTCGTCTCCGCCGAACTCGGACTCGCCGGCTGGCCCGCGGTCGCCGAGGAGTCGATCATCGCCAGGGATGTGCTCCTCGCCGAGCATGTCGGATCACGGCTGCACGTGTGTCACCTCTCCACTGCCGGTTCGGTCGACATCATCCGCTGGGCCAAGAAGCGCGGGGTCGACGTGACCGCCGAGGTCACCCCGCACCACCTGCTGCTGACGGACGAACTCGTCCGCGGTTACGACGCGCGCTACAAGGTCAATCCCCCGCTTCGCCGTGAGGAGGACGTCCTCGCGGTGCGCGAGGGGCTCGCCGACGGCACGATCGACATCGTCGCGACCGACCACGCCCCGCACCCGAGCGAGAGCAAGGCCTGCGAGTGGCAGGCTGCGGCCAACGGCATGGTGGGGCTGGAGAGCGCGCTGCGCGTCGTGCACCAGTCGATGGTGCAGACGGGGCTCCTCGAGTGGGCGGATGTCGCGCGCGTCATGAGCACAGCCCCTGCTCGCATCGGCATGCTCGACGGCCACGGCACACCTCTCGAGGTCGGACAGCCGGCGCAGATCACGTTGTACGACCCGAACATCACCGGCACGTTCACGACGAACGACCTGCGCGGCCGCAGCGAGAACTCGCCGTACCTGGGCCGCGAGCTCCCCGGTCGCGTGGAGTGGACCATCCACGGCGGCACGGTCACCGTGGCATCCGGAACCGTCGTAGAGGAGTTGAACTCGTGAGCATGCGGGATCTCGCCGTGGCCATCACGATCGGCGTCGCCGTCCTCGTGCTGCTCGCGATGGCGTTCGCCTGGCGACGACGACTCCGACGCGACTCCGTATCCAGCGCCCCGCTGGGCGTTCCGGAGCACGCCGAGGTGCTCAGCCGCCACGCGGTGCTCTACGTGTCGACCACTCGACACGATGAGCCATTGGAGCGTCTGGCGATCACGCCGCTCGCGTACCGGGCGCGTGGTGAGCTCGCCGTGACCGATCGGGGCGCGGCGCTGTGCCTCGACGGGGCGCCGACGGTGTTCCTGTCGAAGGACAAGCTCGCCGGCGTCGACCGCGCCACCGTCACGATCGACCGGGTCGTCGAACCCGGCGGTCTCGTCCGCCTGTCCTGGAACGTGGATGCCGACACCATCGTCGACTCCTACCTGCGCCCAACGGGCGGAACACCCGAAACCCTCATCTCTGAACTTCAGCGGCTCATCCCCGCAGGCGACAAAGGAGCAGCGTCTTGACAAGCTCAACCACTTCCGCGGGCCAGATGCCGGCACCAGCCGTCCTCGTGCTGGAAGACGGCACGCGCCACCGCGGCCGCGCATACGGTGCCGTGGGCACCACGCTCGGCGAGGTCGTCTTCGCCACCGGCATGTCCGGATACCAGGAGACCCTGACCGACCCGTCCTACGCAGGGCAGATCGTCCTGCAGACCGCGCCGCACATCGGCAACACCGGCATGAACGACGAGGACACCGAGTCCCGCCGGATCTGGGTCGCCGGCTACATCGTGCGCGACCCCTCGCGCGTCGTGTCGAACTGGCGCGCGAACGCCTCACTCGATGAGACGCTCGTGCGCGACGGCATCGTGGGCATCAGCGGCATCGACACCCGTTCCATCACCCGCCACATCCGCTCCGCCGGTTCCATGCGCGGCGGGATCTTCTCGGGCGCAGACGCTGCGATCGACGCCGAGGAGCAGCTGCGTCTGGTGCAGCAGGCGCCGGAGATGAGCGGTCAGAACCTCTCCGCCCAGGTGTCGGTCGAGGTGACCACGGTGACGACGGCCCTCGGCGAGCGCATCGGCAACCTCGCCGTGCTCGACCTCGGAGTCAAGCAGGCCACGATCGACAACCTCGCCGCTCGCGGGTTCGAGGTCCACGTGCTGCCGCAGAACGCCACGATCGACGAGATCCGCGCCATCGACCCGGTGGCGGTCTTCTACTCCAACGGACCAGGCGACCCCGCAGCATCCGGCGATCACGTCGAACTGCTCCGCTCCGTGCTCGACGAGGGTCTGCCGTTCTTCGGCATCTGCTTCGGCAACCAGCTCCTCGGCCGCGCGCTGGGGCTCGGAACCTACAAGCTGCCGTTCGGCCATCGCGGCATCAACCAGCCCGTGCTCGACAAGTCCACCGGCAAGGTCGAGATCACCGCCCACAACCACGGCTTCGCCGTCGACGCACCCCTGGAGGGCACGTTCGACAGCCCGAACGGCTACGGCAAGGTCGAGGTCAGCCACGTGGGCCTCAACGACAACGTGGTCGAGGGACTGCGCGCCCTCGACATCCCGGCGTTCTCGGTGCAGTACCACCCCGAGGCCGCCGCGGGCCCGCACGACGCCAACTACCTCTTCGACCGGTTCGCAGAACTGGTCATCTCCACGCAGAAGGACGCCAAGTAATGCCGAAGCGCGACGACATCAACTCCGTCCTCGTCATCGGGTCCGGCCCGATCGTCATCGGTCAGGCCTGCGAGTTCGACTACTCGGGAACCCAGGCGTGCCGTGTGCTGCGCGAGGAGGGCGTCCGGGTCATCCTCGTCAACTCCAACCCGGCCACCATCATGACCGACCCCGACTTCGCCGACGCGACGTACATCGAGCCGATCACCTGGCAGGTCATCGAGACGATCATCGCCAAGGAGCGCCCGGATGCGATCCTCCCGACGCTCGGCGGTCAGACGGCGCTGAACGCCGCGATCGAGCTCCACAACCACGGGATCCTCGAGAAGTACGACATCGAGCTGATCGGCGCGAACTTCGAGGCGATCAACAAGGGGGAGGACCGTCAGATCTTCAAGGAACTGGTCCTCGAGGCGGGCGCGGATGTCGCAGCATCCGTCATCTGCCACACCATGGACGAGCTCATCGCCGGCGCCGAGAAGCTCGGTTATCCGCTCGTCGTGCGCCCCAGCTTCACGATGGGCGGGCTCGGCTCCGGGTTCGCTTACGATGAAGCGGATCTCCGCCGCATCGGCGGTGCCGGGCTGCACGATTCGCCCACCACCGAGGTGCTGCTCGAGGAGTCGATCCTCGGGTGGAAGGAGTACGAGCTCGAGCTCATGCGCGACACGGCCGACAACACCGTCGTCGTCTGCTCGATCGAGAACGTCGACCCCGTCGGCGTGCACACCGGCGACTCGATCACGGTGGCCCCGGCTCTGACGCTCACCGACCGCGAGTACCAGAGGCTCCGCGACATCGGCATCGACATCATCCGAGCGGTGGGCGTCGACACCGGAGGCTGCAACATCCAGTTCGCGGTGAACCCCGAGAACGGGCGCATCATCGTCATCGAGATGAACCCGCGTGTCTCGCGTTCGTCCGCGCTGGCCTCCAAGGCGACCGGCTTCCCGATCGCGAAGCTCGCAGCCAAGCTCGCGCTGGGCTACCGGCTCGACGAGATCCCGAACGACATCACCGGCGTGACGCCCGCGAGCTTCGAGCCCACGCTCGACTACGTGGTCGTGAAGGTGCCCCGCTTCGCGTTCGAGAAGTTCCCTGCGGCCGACGCCACCCTGACGACGACCATGAAGTCGGTCGGCGAGGCCATGGCGATCGGACGCAACTACGCCACGGCGCTGCAGAAGGCGCTCCGCTCGCTCGAGAAGCGCGGCTCGAGCTTCCACTGGGGCGAGGAGACCCGCTCGGTGGAGGAGCTGCTCGAGATCTCGAAGACTCCGACCGACGGGCGGATCGTCGTCCTGCAGCAGGCGCTGCGCAAGGGTGCGACGATCGAGCAAGCGTTCGACGCCACGGCCATCGATCCCTGGTTCCTCGACCAGATCGTGCTGATCAACGAGGTCGCCGAGACCGTCCGCACCGCGGGGGAGTTCGACGCCGACGTGATCCGTTACGCGAAGGAGCACGGCTTCTCCGACGCTCAGCTGGCTGAGATCCGAGGCATCAGCGAGGCCGAAGTCCGGGGTGTGCGCCATGGGCTCGGCATCCGTCCCGTGTACAAGACGGTCGACACCTGCGCGGGGGAGTTCCCGGCTCTGACCCCCTACCACTACTCGAGCTACGACTTCGAGACCGAGGTGGCACCGTCCGAGCGCACCAAGGTGGTCATCATCGGGTCCGGCCCCAACCGCATCGGCCAGGGCGTCGAGTTCGACTACTCGTGCGTGCATGCGTCGTTCGCCCTGTCGGATGCCGGGTACGAGACTGTCATGGTCAACTGCAACCCCGAGACGGTGTCCACCGACTACGACACCTCCGACCGGCTGTACTTCGAGCCGCTCACGCTCGAGGACGTGCTCGAGGTGCTCGATGCCGAAGCCGCCAGCGGCACCATCCTCGGCGTCGTCTGCCAGCTCGGCGGCCAGACGCCGCTCGGGCTGGCCAAGGGCATCGAGGCTGCGGGCTACACGGTGCTCGGCACTAGCCCCGCCGCCATCGACATCGCCGAGGAGCGCGAGCTGTTCTCGCAGCTGCTCGCCCAGGCCGATCTCGTCGCACCGCGCCACGGCACGGCCACAGGCGTCGACGGCGCCGTCGCGATCGCGGAGGACATCGGCTACCCGGTGCTCGTCCGCCCCAGCTTCGTGCTCGGCGGCCGCGGCATGGAGATCGTCTACGACACCCCGAGCCTGCGCGACTACTTCGTGCGCACAGCCGGAGAGGTCATCGTCGGACCCGGCACGCCGCTGCTCGTCGACCGCTTCCTCGACGACGCCATCGAGCTCGACGTCGACGCGCTGTACGACGGCCACGAGCTGTACATCGGCGGCGTCATGGAGCACCTCGAGGAGGCCGGGATCCACTCCGGCGACTCGAGCTGCACCCTGCCGCCCATCTCACTCGGCCGCAGTGACGTCGATCGCGTCCGCGACGCGACCCTCGCGATCGCCGAGGGCGTGGGCGTGCGCGGTCTGCTGAACGTGCAGTTCGCGATCAGCGCCGGTGTGCTCTACGTCATCGAGGCGAACCCGCGTGCGAGCCGCACCGTCCCGTTCGTGTCGAAGGCGCTCGGCATTCCGATGGCCAAGGCCGCCAGCCGCATCATGGCCGGTGCCACGATCGCCGAGCTGAAGGCCGAAGGGCTGCTGCCGGCTGCCGACGGATCCCGCGTACCGATGGACGCCCCGGTGTCTGTGAAGGAGGCGGTCCTGCCCTTCAAGCGGTTCCGCACCAAGGACGGGAAGATCGTCGACTCCGTACTCGGCCCGGAGATGCGGTCGACCGGCGAGGTCATGGGCATCGACAAGGACTTCCCGACCGCGTTCGCGAAGAGTCAGGCCGCGGCCTACGGCGGGATGCCGACCTCCGGCACCGTGTTCATCTCCGTGGCCGACGCCGACAAGCGCGCCGTGATCCTGCCGGCGCACCGTCTGCAGCAGCTCGGCTTCACACTGGTCGCGACAGAGGGCACTGCCGAGATCCTCTCGCGCAACGGCATCACTGTTCAGGTCGTGGCCAAGTACAGCGAGACACAGGACAGCGGCGCGCAGAACATCGTCGACCTCATCAACGACGGCGCGATCGACATCGTCGTGAACACGCCGTCCGGTGGTGCGGCGCGTGCCGACGGATACGAGATCCGTGCGGCCGCCGTCGCTGCCGACAAGGCGCTGTTCACCACGATCGCCGTGCTCGGCGCCGCCGTGAGCGGTATGGACGCCGCCGACGAGGGCTTCGACGTCAAGAGCCTCCAGGAGTACGCACTCGACCGTCAGGCGGCACTGTGAGCGCAGACGGCTTCGGAGAGAGGGTCCGTGCAGCTCTGGCCACACGAGGCCCGCTCTGCGTCGGCATCGATCCGCACGCCGAGCTCCTGACGGCCTGGGGGCTGGGGACCTCGGCGGGCGGGGCGCGCGAGTTCGGTCTGCGGACGGTGGATGCCGCGGCCGGCCGCGTCGGGGTCGTCAAGCCGCAGGTGTCGTTCTTCGAACGGTTCGGATCCGCCGGGTTCGCGGCTCTCGAGGACGTCCTCTCGGCGGCCAGGGATGCCGGGCTCATCGTGATCGCCGACGCCAAGCGCGGCGACATCGGCACCACGATGGACGCGTACGCGACGGCGTGGCTGACTCCGGGGGCGCCGCTCGAGGCGGACGCCATCACTGTGAACCCCTACCTCGGCGTCGGAACGCTCGAGAGCACGTTCGAATTGGCGCATGAGCACGGCAAGGGCGTCTTCGTCCTCGCCGCGACGAGCAATCCGGAAGCCGCAGACGTGCAGCGCGCCGAGACCGCGGCGTCGCAGACGGTGTCGGCGGAGATCATCGCCCAGGTGAGCACGCGCAACGCCCAGCACACGGACGCCGGCAGGTGGGGGAGTCTCGGCTTCGTCATCGGAGCGACCGTCGACTGGACGGATGCCGGGCTCGCGCCGTTCGCGCCATCCGCCCCGATCCTCGCACCCGGATTCGGGGTTCAGGGTGCAGGTCCTGCGGACCTGCACGCGCGCTTCGGCGTCTCCTCCCCGATGGTGATCGCCTCGGAGAGCCGGAGCATCCTCTCGGCCGGCCCCGACGGCCTCGTCTCGGCGATCGACGCTCGCATCGCCGACTACCGGAAGGCTCTCGATGGCTGAGCGAACCGTTCCCGAAGTCGATCGTGCGGCGGCGGCCCGCCGCGCGGTGGAACGCCGTCAGGCGCGTGCGTCGCTCAAGCGCGACCTGAGCATGCGCGTCGTGACCCCGCAGACCGTCGCGGCTCAGGCCTTCGCGGACGCCGACTCCGTGGCCGGATCGATGCGGATCACCGACTTCCTGCTCGCGCTCCCGGCGATCGGCGTCGGCAAGCGGGACCGTATCCTCCTCGACCTCGACATCTCACCCGTGAAGCGGCTCGGCGGCCTCGGCGTGCGCCAGCGTGCGAGCCTCACGCACTGGCTCGACGAGCGGTTCCCGGTTTCGGAGCCCCGCGCCGGGCGCAGCCGCCTGCTCGTGCTTGCCGGCCCGACCGCGGTCGGCAAGGGGACTGTCGCCGCGCACATCCGTGAGAATCATCCGGAGATCCATCTGTCGGTCTCGGCAACCACCCGCGCGCCGCGCCCCGGTGAGATCGACGGCGTGCACTACTTCTTCGTCGACGACGCCGAGTTCGATCGTCTCATCGCGGACGGCGAACTCCTCGAGCACGCGGTCGTGCACAACAGATCCCGATACGGCACTCCGCGCGCGCCCATCGATGCCGCTCTCAGCGAGGGCAAGACGGTTCTCCTCGAGATCGACCTGCAGGGCGCCCGTCAGGTCAGGGCGGCGGAGCCGTCGGCCACGCTCATCTTCCTGCTGCCTCCATCGTGGGACGAACTCGTCCAGCGGCTGGTCGGCCGAGGCACCGAGAACGAGGAGGAACGCACCCGTCGGCTGCGCACCGCGAAGGTGGAACTTGCCGCTCAGGGAGAGTTCGATTACCGCATTGTGAACGAGGACGTCGCCGCAGCAGCGCGCGAGGTCGTAGAATTGTCTGAGGCTCCAGCGCGCTGAACGCTTTCGCGCGCCCGCCGATTCGACTTCGCGACGAACCCGTCGCCTGATCTGGAGGTCCCACCATGGCCGGACACCACACCAAGGGCATCATCGACCCGCCCATCGACAACCTGCTCGACCGCGTCGAGTCCAAGTACGAATTGGTCATCTACGCGTCCAAGCGCGCGCGCCAGATCAACGACTACTACGCCGACCTTCACGAGGGCAACCTGTTCGACAACGTCGGACCGCTGGTCGACTCGTCCGTCGAGGACAAGCCGCTGACCATCGCGCTGCACGAGATCAACGAGGACAAGCTCCGCCTTCGCCACGCTGAGTGACGGCGGCCTCCTCGATGAGCGCGCTGCGCCTTTTCACGTCTGAATCCGTCACCGAGGGCCATCCGGACAAGATCTGCGACCAGATCTCGGACAGCATCCTCGACGGCCTGATCGCCAAGGATCCGGCATCCCGTGTCGCGGTGGAGACCCTGGTCACCACCGGTCTGGTGCACGTCGCCGGCGAGATCCGCACCGAGGCGTACGTCGACATCCCCACCATCGTCCGCGAGGTCGTCAACGGGATCGGCTACACCTCCAGCGACACCGGATTCGACGGCGACTCGTGCGGCGTGAGCGTCTCAGTGGGGGAGCAGTCCAGCGACATCGCCCACGGCGTCGACCTCGCCCAGGAGCACCGCGACGGCACCTCCAGTGATGCGCTCGACGGCCTCGGCGCCGGCGACCAGGGCATCATGTTCGGGTTCGCGACCGTCGAGACTCCCGAGCTCATGCCGATGGCAGGGCACACGGCTCATCGCATCGCGGAGCGACTCACCGAGGTGCGCCGCTCCGGAGAGCTCGACTTCCTGCGTCCGGACGGCAAGACGCAGGTCACGCTCGGCTACGAGGGCTTCACGCCGAAGACGATCGATGCGGTCGTGCTCTCGACGCAGCATCACCCCGACGTCTCGCAGGATGAGCTCAAGGATCAGGTGCGCCGTCTGGTCATCGATCCGGTTCTCGAGGGTACCGGGCTCGAGATGCCGTCGAGCGACCGCTACTTCATCAACCCCGCCGGGCCGTTCGTCACCGGCGGCCCTAAGGGGGATGCCGGACTCACCGGCCGCAAGATCATCATCGACACCTACGGCGGCGCTGCCCGTCACGGCGGCGGGGCGTTCAGCGGCAAGGATCCGTCCAAGGTCGACCGCTCGGGCGCGTACGCCATGCGCTGGGTCGCGAAGAACGCCGTCGCCGCCGGTCTCGCAGATCGGCTCGAGGTGCAGGTCGCGTACGCGATCGGCGTCGCCCGCCCCGTCGGCCTCTACGTCGAGACGTTCGGCACCGGCAAGGTGTCCGACGAGGTGATCACGAACGCGATCCGCGAGGTCTTCGACCTGCGGCCGCAGGCGATCATCGAGCAGCTCGATCTGCTGCGTCCGATCTACCGCCGAACGGCGGCATACGGCCACTTCGGGCGCGAGCTGCCGGAGTTCACGTGGGAGCGGACCGACCGAGCCGACGAGCTGCGCCGCGCCGCAGGGCTGTGATGCGCAGGCGCGGAGCCCGGCGTTGAGCCGGCGCATCGCGCGCGTGCTGCTGGACTCGCCACTGCCGCAGCTCGACCGCCTGTTCGACTACGTCCTCCTCGAGGAGTTCGGCGACGTTCCGGTCGGCGCCCGCGTGCGGGTGCCGCTGCGCACGGCCGGGCGGCTGGTCGACGCCTTTGTCGTAGAGGTGGCGGAGGAGGACGATTCCGAGCGCGCCCTGTCGACCGTCGACAGCGTGACCTCCCTCGTGCCCGTTCTGCCGGAGCGGCTCTACCGCCTCGCGCGCCGCGTGGCCGATCGTGCGGCGGGGTCGGCGTCCGACATCCTTCGACTCGCGATTCCGAAACGTCAGGTCCGCGTCGAGAAGGCATGGAAAGCGGACGCCGCGGCCGTCGCGCCGTCCGACGAGGCGATCGCGAGGGCGGAGGCCGTCCTCGGCGAGTACTCCGGACTCGCCGGTCTGCTCGACGAACGCGGGCGAGGCGCTGTCGAGGCCGTCCCAGGGGTCCGTGATGGGATGCTGCCGTGGACGCAGCTGCTGGCGGCCTCGGCGACGCGGATGCTCGCATCCGGCTCCTCCGTCATCATCGCGCTGCCCGATCACCGCGACCTCGATCGGCTGCTCACGACGCTCGAGACGTTCGTGCCGGCCGAGGCGATCGTGCGCCACGACGCCCGGCAGACCAATCCAGAGCGCTACCGGGGGTTCCTGCGGACCATCGAAGACGCTCCGTGCGTGGTCGTCGGCAACCGCTCGTCCGTGTACGCCCCGGTGGAGGCCGGTCTCATCGCCATCTGGGACGACGGAGACCCGCTGTACAGCGAACCGCTGGCGCCGTACGTGCACACCAGAGACGCGATGCTCGTCCGTCAGGAGCAGGAGGGGTCTGCGCTGCTGTTCGCCGGTCACACGCGCACGAGTGATGTCGAGCGTCTCGTGCAGCGCGGGTGGCTGACCGAAGTTCGTGCGGAGCGCCGCGTCACACCCCGTGTCGTGCTGAGCAGTCCGCAGGAGATGGAGCAGCCGGCGCAGCGCGTGCATTCCACCGCCTACGCCGCCGCACGGAAGGCCAGCGAGGAAGGCCCCGTACTCGTGCAGGTCGCGCGCCCCGGGTTCTCGCCGACGCTGGTGTGCGCCGACTGCCGTGCCCCCGCTCGTTGCGCCCACTGCGGCGGTCCGCTCGGAGCTTCGCACCGCGGTGCTGTGCCGGTCTGCGGCTGGTGCGGCCGTTCGGCCCGCGCCTGGCACTGCCCGTCCTGCTCCTCGACCCAGCTCCGCCTTGCGTCCTCCGGGAGCGAGCGAACGGCCGACGAACTCGGTCGCGCCTTCCCCGGCGTGCGCGTGATCGTCGCAGACAGCGCGCACCCCGTCGAGTCGGTGCCTGCGAGACCGGCTCTGGTGGTCGCCACCAGGGGAGCCGAGCCGCTCGCCGATGGCGGGTACCGCGCCGTGCTGCTTCTCGACGGTCCACGGATGCTGCAGGCTCCTGACCTCCGCATCGCGGAGTCGTGCCTGCGCTGGTGGTCGAATGCCGCAGCCCTCGCAGCTCCTGGGGCGCCGATCCACCTGGTCGGGGTCGACGGTCCGGTCGGCCGAGCACTCGCGACGTGGACGCAGGCCGCGTACGCACGAAGCGAGCTCGAGAGCCGGGAACCACTGCATCTGCCGCCTGCGACGCGTGTCGCGCTCGTCGAGGGGCTGCCGCCGTCGGTGTCCAGAGCACTCGCTGCGCTTCGCGATCTGCCCCTGCCGGCGGACGCCGTCCTCGGACCGGTGCCGATCGAGACCGACGAGGGCCGGGTGCGCGCTCTCGTCCGCTTCGAGTACGCCGCCGGCCCCGCCGTCACCACCAGGCTCAGAGCATCCGTCGTCGCCGAAGCGACAGGGCGTCGTCGTGGACGGGGCCAGAGCAATCGGATCCCGCTCTCGGTGCGTCTGGATATGCTCGATCCTGAGCTTTGACAGTTTCCGAGCTTCCATCCATCCGGAGCACCTTCATGCGTCTTGTCTTCGCCGGCACCCCGGCAGCCGCGATTCCCACCCTTCGCACCCTTGCGATGATCCACGAGATCGCAGCCGTCGTCACCCGGCCCGATGCGCCGCTCGGCAGAAAGCGCGTGCTCACCCCGTCGCCGGTCGCGCAGGTCGCAGAGGAACTCGGAATCCCGGTCATCAAAGCGGCCAAGCTCGATGACGATGCCACCGGCCGCATCGCAGCCCTCCGCGCTGAGCTCGGAGTGATCGTTGCGTACGGCGGACTCGTGCGCGAGCCGCTGCTGTCGACCCCGCAGCACGGATGGATCAATCTGCACTTCTCGCTGCTGCCGCAGTGGCGCGGGGCTGCGCCTGTCCAGCGAGCGCTCATCGCCGGGGATGCCGTGCTCGGCGCGAGCGTCTTCCAGCTCGTCCCCGCGCTGGACGCCGGAGACGTCTTCGCAGCGCGAAGCGTCGCGGTGCCGCCGGACGCCACGGCAGACATCGCCCTCGAGATCCTCGCGGAGGACGGGGCGCAGCTCACCGCAGACGTCGTCGCCGGCATCGCCGACGGCACCGCCGCGTCGCGGCCGCAGGAGGGCGAGCCGACCACCGCCCCGAAGCTGACCGTCGAGGACGGCGCACTGGATTGGACGCAGCCGCTCGACGCCGTCTTCGCACGATTCCGCGGTGTGACACCGGAGCCGGGTGCGCACACGGTCGTCGGAGACCTGAGGGTGAAGATCCTGGCAGCCGCACCGTCTCAGGACGCGGAGCCGCTCGATCCGGGCGCCGTCGCGGCGACCAAGGACGCACTGCTGATCGGCACGGCCACGCAGCCCCTGGCGGTGACGCGCGTGCAACCGGCTGGCAAGCCGGCGATGGACGCGACCGCCTGGTGGCGCGGCTTCCGCGGAGACGAGACCGTGCGAGCGGGCGCATGAGCGGGCCGTCGCAGCGCCGCCCAGCACGACGCCCCACCGGCAGTGCGCCGCAGACCCGGCGCGTGCAGCCGGCCCGTCGAGTGGCCTATGACGTGCTGAGAGCAGTGAGCGAGTCGGATGCCTACGCGAACCTGCTGCTGCCGTCCGCGATCAGCGACGCCCGGCTGACGCCGCAGGACGCGGCTCTCGCAACCGAACTGACCTATGGCACGCTGCGCCGACGAGGCACCTACGACGCGGTCATCGAGGCGGCGGCCGGCCGTTCGACAGCGGACATCGACCCCGCAGTGCTCGATGCCCTGCGGCTCGCGGCGCATCAGCTGCTCGCCACACGCGTGGCCTCGCACGCCGCGGTCAACGAGTCCGTGAACCTCGTCACCGCCGAGGTCGGCAGAGGTCCGGCCGGCTTCGCTAACGCGGTGCTGCGGCGGATCTCGCGCGATACGCCCGGTCAGTGGCAGGAGCGCATCGAGCAGGGCGCGCGGTCCGACGATGAGCGACTGGGTCTGCGCACGGCGCACCCGGTCTGGATCATCCGCGCGCTCCGCAGAGCTCTGGCGGCCGACGGCCGGGTCTCGGAGCTCGAAGAGCTGCTCGACGCCGACAACGTCTCACCGGAGGTCACGCTGGTGGCGCTGCCCGGGCTCGCCGAACCAGGAGAACCGCGCCGGCCATACGCACCGACGGCCTTCGGATCCCCCGGAGGCGATCCGCTCGCGCTGATCAGTGCCTCCGGCGGGACAATCCGGGTCCAGGACGAGGGGTCGCAGCTCGTCGCACTGGCGCTGGCCGGCGCGAAGCCGATCACGGCGGGGGAGAAGTGGCTCGACCTGTGCGCCGGCCCAGGGGGCAAGACCGCGCTGCTCGCGTCGATCGCACGCGAGAACGAGGTCGTCCTCGAGGCGAACGAGGTCGTCCCGACACGCGCCAGGCTCGTCCGCAATGCGCTGAAGGCTGTGCCCGGCGAGGTGATCGTCCACGAGCAGGACGGCAGGCACCTCACCCAGGAGAACCGGGGCGTGTTCGACAGGATCCTCGTCGACGCCCCGTGCACCGGCCTCGGCGCGCTGCGCCGCCGCCCTGAGGCGCGCTGGCGCAAGTCGCCTTCCGACGTCGCCGAGCTCGCCGAGCTCCAGACCGAACTGCTCGCCGGTGCTCTGGACGCGCTGGCACCGGGCGGCGTCGTCGCCTACGTGACCTGCTCGCCGCACCTCGCTGAGACCTCGGGGATCGTCGCAGAGGTCCTGAGGACCCGTGACGACGTGACCCGGCTGGATGCCGCGGCCGTCATCAGCGACGTCGCCATGAGTCCGATCGACCTCGCCGGCGACGGCAGCGGTCACGTTCAACTGTGGCCGCATCGTCACGGCACAGACGCCATGTTCCTCGCGCTGCTCCAGCGCGATTCGAAGGGAGAAGACCGGTGAGCCTTCCGTCCTCGCTGCGTTCTGAAGCACCGCGCATCAACCCCAGCATCCTCTCGGCCGACTTCGTGAACATGCAGCGCGATCTCGCCCGCATCGAGACGGCCGACTTCGTGCACGTCGACGTGATGGACAACCACTTCGTCCCGAATCTGACGTTCGGACTGCAGATGGTCGAGCGCGTCCAGGCGACCAGCCCCATCCCGCTCGATGTGCACCTGATGATCACGGACCCCGATCGCTGGGCTCCTGGCTACGCCGAGCTGGGAGCGGCCAGCGTCACGTTCCACCTCGAGGCGGCATCCGACCCCGTCGCCCTCGCCAGGCGGCTCCGCGACATGGGCGCACGTGCCGGGGTCGCGATCAAGCCGGGTACCGCCGGCGACGCGCTCTACGACATCCTCGACGAGTTCGATCAGATCCTGGTCATGACGGTCGAGCCGGGATTCGGCGGACAGAGCTTCATGCCCGAGACGATGCCGAAGCTGCGTGCGCTCGTGGATGAGGCCAGGCGCCGCGGCTCGAACACCTGGTTCCAGGTCGACGGCGGCATTTCGGATTCGACGATCGAACAGGCTGCGGCGGCCGGCGCCGACACCTTCGTCGCAGGATCCGCGGTCTACGGCGCCGACAGCATCGAGGCGGCCGTCACGGGACTTCGGGACCGCGCGCGAGCCGCTAGCCTGGAAACGTGAAGACTTTCGACGAGCTGTTCGCCGAGCTCAGCGCCAAAGCCGAGAACCGTCCAGAGGGTTCTCGCACCGTCGCAGAGCTCGACGCCGGCGTGCACACCATCGGCAAGAAGATCGTCGAGGAGGCCGCCGAGGTGTGGATGGCCGCCGAGTACGAGTCGGATGCCGAGGCCGCCGAGGAGATCTCCCAGCTGCTCTATCACCTGCAGGTCATGATGATCGCGAAGGGGCTGACCCCCGAGGACGTGTACCGACATCTCTGATGCGCTCCGTCTCGTACCTCTGATCTGAAAGTTCCCCATGCTGCGCATCGCTGTTCCCAACAAGGGCTCGCTCGCCGAGACCGCCGCCGAGATGCTCGCCGAAGCCGGATACACCGGCCGTCGCGACTCCAAGACCCTGCACGTCGTGGATGCCGCGAACGACGTCGAATTCTTCTTCCTCCGTCCGCGCGACATCGCCACCTACGTGGCATCCGGAGCACTCGACGTCGGCATCACCGGCCGCGATCTGCTGCGCGACGTGCCGCAGCAGGCCCGCGAGATCGAAGCGCTCGGCTTCGCGCACTCGACGTTCCGCTTCGCCGCCCCACCAGGACGGTTCCAGACCCTCGAAGACCTGGCGGGGGTCCGGATCGCCTCGGCCTACCCTGGACTCGTCGACGCGTTCCTCCGCGACCACGGTGTCGAGGCGACCCTCGTGCCGCTCGACGGCGCGGTGGAGTCCGCCGTTCAGCTCGGCGTCGCCGACGCGATCGCCGACGTCGTCGAGACCGGAACCACGCTCCGCCAGGCGGGACTCGAGATCTTCGGACCCGTGATCATCGAATCCGAGGCCGTCCTCATCAGCCGAACCGGCGACGTCGACGGGACCGAGCGGTTGCTGCGTCGCCTCCGCGGAGTGATCGTCGCCCGGCGCTTCGTGCTGCTCGACTTCGACCTCCCCGCCAGCCTCGTGGAGAAGGCCGCCGCGATCGCCCCCGGCCGTGAATCGCCGACCATCTCACCGCTGCAGGATCCGGATTGGGTCGCCGTGCGCGTGATGCTGCCGCGCAAGGGCATCAACCAGGTGATGGACGATCTGTACTCGATCGGCGCACGCGCATTGCTGGTCACCGCCATCCACGCTGCGAGATTGTGATCACGGAGACCCAGATGACTCTGACCAGCCGTGTCATCCCGTGCCTCGACGTCGCCGCAGGACGCGTCGTCAAGGGCGTCAACTTCGAGAACCTGCGCGACATGGGCGACCCGGTCGAACTGGCTGCGCACTACGCGGCGCAGGGAGCCGATGAGATCACGTTCCTCGACGTCACGGCGACCGTCGACGACCGGTCCACGACGTACGACGTCGTGCAGCGCACGGCCGAGAACGTGTTCGTGCCGCTCACCGTCGGCGGAGGAGTCCGCTCCGTCGAGGACGTCGCCCGGTTGCAGGGAGTCGGAGCGGACAAGGTCGGCGTGAACTCCGCCGCGATCGCACGCCCTGACCTCATCGGCGAGATCGCCGACCGATTCGGTGCTCAGGTGCTCGTGCTCTCCCTCGATGTGAAGCGCGCTGGGGCCACGGCGTCCGGGTTCGTCGTCACGACCCACGGCGGGCGCACCGAGACGACGCTGGACGCCCTCGAGTGGGCGCGCGAGGCGATCGAGCGCGGCGCGGGGGAGCTGCTCGTGAACTCCATCGACGCCGACGGCACGCGCGACGGCTTCGACCTCGAGCTCGTCGGCCTCATGCGCGAGGTGTCCTCCGTCCCCGTCATCGCCTCCGGCGGCGCCGGTGCCGTGACCGACTTCGCACCGGCTGTCAAGGCGGGGGCGGACGCCGTGCTCGCCGCGAGCGTCTTCCACTCCGGTGCCCTGACCGTCGGCGACGTCAAGGAAGCCATGCGCGCAGAAGGGATCGTCGTGCGATGAGCGAGGCTTCGAAGAGTGGTCTCGAGGCACGGATCGCCCAGGTCGCGTGGAACGCCGACGGCCTGGCACCCGCGATCGTGCAGCAGTGGGACTCGCGCGAAGTGCTCATGCTCGCCTGGCTCGATGCCGAGGCGCTGCGACGCACTCTCACCACAGGTCGCGTGACGTACTGGTCGCGCTCGCGTCAGGAGTACTGGCGCAAGGGCGACACGTCGGGCAACATCCAGCGCATCCGCGAGGCCAGGCTGGACTGCGACGGCGACGCGATCCTGCTGCTCGTCGATCAGACGGGTCCCGCCTGCCACACCGGCACCCGGACGTGCTTCGACGCGGCCGACCTCGAGGCCGTCGACGGCGTGACCGGATGAGTCGGCCCAGAATGAGCATCGCCCAGCGCGGCCGCAGCATCGCCGTCATCGGTTTCCTCCTGGCCGGAGCCATCGGCATCATCTCCTCGACCCAGACGTGGCTCACGGTGACGCGCGCCGACTCCGGCGAGCCGATCCTCGTGGCGGGCGCCGATGCCCTTGCGCTCCTCGCCCCGCTCAGTCTCGCCGTCCTCGCCGTCGGGGCGGCTCTCGCGATCGTCGGCGTGGTGCTTCGATACGCCCTGGCCGCGCTCGCTCTGCTCGCCGGCGGACTGCTCACGTGGTGGACAGCCGACATCCTCTTCTCGACACCGCTGCCAGCCGTCGCACCGACGGTCACGCAGGCCACCGGGCTCGCAGGCAGCAGCACGCTGATGGACATGATCGCATCGATCGAGCCGTCCGCCTGGCCGGTGCTCGCCCTCATCGGCTGGGTCGTGCTGATCATGTCGGCGCTCTTCGCGCTCATCACAGCGCACCGCTGGAAGCGCGGTGGACGCCGCTATCGCACGGATGCCGCGGCGCACGGTGATCACGACGGGCCTGTCGACGCGATCGATTCCTGGGACGACCTGTCGCGTGGCACGGACCCCACACGGTGACCCCGATAGACTGGCTGAGAAACCCACGACCGCCTCGGAGGAGAACATGACCAACCCGATCGCCGACCCCGGCCACGGACACTCGCCTGCGGCCTGGACTGCCGTGATCGTCATGCTGTTCGGCTTCTTCGCCGGCACGATCGCCTTCTGCTTCGAGCAGCCCGTCTTCGTGTGGGTCTCGGTCGGAATCATCGTGATCGGGCTGCTGCTGGGTTGGATCCTCGCCAAGGCCGGTTACGGCGTCAACGGACCCAAGTACGCGCCGAAGGGCCACTGATGGTGCTCGCCGACCTCACGGCCGGCGCAGTCGAGGACGCGGAACGTCGTGCACTCGCCCGGCCCCTGTCCGAGGTCGAGAAGGCGGCTGCGGCACGCCCGGCAGCACTCGACGTATCCGCCGCTCTCGCGCCGGCATCCCGTGTCAAGATCATCGCCGAGGTGAAGCGCGCGAGCCCGTCCCGCGGAGCGCTTGCCGAGATCCCCGATCCTGCGCGCCAGGCTGCGCTCTACGAGACGGGCGGAGCATCGGCGATCAGCGTCCTCACCGAGGAGCGCCGGTTCGGCGGATCGCTCGCAGACCTCGAGGCCGTGACGGAGCGCGTCGCGCTTCCCGTGCTCCGCAAGGACTTCATCGCCACCCCGTATCAGGTGCTCGAAGCCCGCGCCGCCGGCGCCGATCTGGCGCTGCTCATCGTCGCAGGGCTCGAGCCGAAGGTGCTCAGCGAACTGCACGGGCTGATCCTCGAGCTCGGCATGACGCCGCTCGTCGAGACCCACACCGCCGCCGAGCTCGACGTCGCGATCGACCTCGGCGCGACGCTGATCGGTGTGAACGCCAGGAACCTCTCGACCTTCGACCTCGACCGCGATCTGTTCGGCCGTCTCGTCGATCGCATCCCTTCAGGCGTCATCAAGGTCGCCGAGTCGGCCGTGCTCGTCCCCGAGGACGTCGCGCACTACCGCGAGGCCGGGGCCGACGTCGTACTGATCGGCGAGGCTCTCGTCACCGGCGACCCCGTCGCCACTCTGCAGAGCTTCCTCGCCGCGGGAGACTTCGAAGGGAGTCGTGCGCTGTGAGCCTGCGCGACCAACCAGGTCCGTTCTTCGGAGAGTTCGGCGGGCGGTACATGCCGGAATCCCTGATCGCGGCGATCGACGAACTCACCGTCGCCTACGAGCAGGCGATCGCCGACCCCGATTTCCGCGCAGAGCTGGCAGGCCTCCTCAGCTCGTACGCCGGCCGGCCGTCCGCCCTCACGGAGGTGCAGAGGTTCGCCGAGCACGCCGGGGGAGCGCGCGTGTTCCTCAAGCGCGAGGACCTCAACCACACCGGCAGCCACAAGATCAACAACGTCCTCGGGCAGGCTCTTCTGACCAAGCGACTCGGCAAGAGCAGAGTGATCGCAGAGACCGGCGCGGGGCAGCACGGCGTCGCCACCGCGACCGCAGCGGCGCTGTTCGGCCTCGAGTGCACGATCTACATGGGCGAGGTCGACACCGAGCGGCAAGCGCTCAACGTCGCCCGCATGCGTCTGCTCGGCGCGGAGGTCGTGCCGGTGACCACGGGTTCCCGCACGCTGAAGGACGCCATCAACGACGCGTACCGCGACTGGGTCGCGACCGTGGAGTCGACCAACTACATCTTCGGCACCGCTGCCGGTCCTCATCCGTTCCCTGCCATGGTGCGCGACTTCCAGAAGATCATCGGCGAAGAAGCGCGCCAGCAGCTTCTCGACGAGATCGGCCGACTGCCTGACGCCGTCGTGGCGTGCGTCGGCGGCGGCTCGAATGCGATCGGCATGTTCGATGCGTTCCTCGACGACGATACCGTGAAGCTGTACGGCGTGGAGGCAGCCGGCGACGGCGTCGACACCGGGAAGCACGCGGCATCCATCGAGCGAGGGCGTCCAGGCGTGCTGCACGGCTCGAAGACCTACGTCCTGCAGGACGAGGACGGCCAGACGATCGAATCCCACTCGATCTCCGCCGGACTCGACTACCCCGGCGTCGGACCCGAGCACTCCTGGCTCGCCGACATCGGCCGCGCCGAGTACATCCCGGCCACCGATGACGAGGCGATGCAGGCCCTGCGGCTGCTGAGCCGCACCGAGGGCATCATCCCGGCCATCGAGTCGGCGCACGCGCTGGCCGGCGCGTTGCGCCTGGGTCGGGAGATGGGTCCGGATGCCGTGATCGCCGTCTGCCTGTCGGGCCGCGGAGACAAGGACATGGACACCGCTGCGAAGTATTTCGACCTGTACGACGAAGGCGTGGAGGAGGCACGATGAGCCGCGTCGCCGCCGCGATCCAGAAGGCGAAGGATGCGGGACGCGGAGCGTTCATCGGATACCTGCCTGTCGGATTCCCCGATCTGGAGACGAGCATCCAGGCCGCGATCACGCTCGCCGAGAACGGTGTGGACGTCATCGAACTCGGGCCGCCCTACAGCGACCCGGTGATGGACGGCGTCGTCATCCAGCAGGCCACCCAGGCCGCGCTCGCGGGTGGCTTCAAGATGCGCGACCTCTTCACCGCGGTGGAGGCGATCACCGCGGCAACGGACGTTCCCGTCGTCGTGATGACGTACTGGAACCCCGTCATGCAGTACGGGGTCGATCGCTACGCGGATGACCTGCTCGCCGCCGGCGGCGCCGGCCTCATCACGCCCGACATCACCCCTGAGGCGGCCGAGGACTGGATCGCCGCCAGCGAGAGGACGGGCCTCGACCGCATCTTCCTCGCGGCTCCCACGTCGACGGACGAACGACTCGATCTCGTCGTCAAGTCGTCGACCGGCTTCGTCTACACCGTCTCCACGATGGGCATCACCGGCGAGCGTGCCTCACTCGACCAGGCTGCACGCAGCCTCGTCGCGCGGCTTCGCGAGCACGGGGCCGAGAACGCCTGCGTCGGCATCGGCATCTCCACCGCCGATCAGATCGCAGGCGTGGTGGACTACGCTGACGGCGCGATCGTCGGCACCGCTCTGGTCAGAGCTCTCGGCGACGGGGGCCTCGACGCCCTGGCCGAGGTCACCAGGAACCTCGCTGCAGGCACGCCGTCCGCAGTCCGCTCACACGAGAACTAGAATCGCACTCATGTCCCTCGCGCTCCACCCTGCACTCAGCGGCGTGCTCACCAGCATCCCGAGCCCTGACGTCAGCTACATCGACCTCGGCCCGCTGCGGATCCACTTCTACGCCCTGTGCATCATCGCCGGCATCATCGTCGCCACGCTGCTGACCAACCACCGCCTCACCAAGCGCGGTGCGGAGCCGTGGGTCGTCATCGACATCGCGATCCTCGCGGTGCCGCTCGCGATCATCGGTGCGCGCATCTTCCACGTGCTCACCCACCCGAACTTCTACTTCGGCGAGGGCAAGAACACCTGGAACCCGTTCGAGCCGGGCTCCGTCTGGGCGATCTGGGAGGGCGGCATCGCCATCTTCGGCGCCCTCCTCGGCGGCGCGGTCGGCGCGTACCTGGGCTGCAGATGGACCGGCATCCGGTTCTGGACATTCGCGGACGCGCTCGCCCCCGGCATCCTGCTCGCACAGGCCATGGGCCGCTTCGGCAACTGGTTCAACCACGAACTGTTCGGTCTGCCTACCGACCTGCCCTGGGGCCTGGAGATCGAGTCGGACAACGCCGCGTTCCCCCCGGGTCTCGCCGAGGGCACCCTGTTCCACCCGACGTTCCTGTACGAGGTCATCTGGAACGTGCTGGGCGTGCTGTTCATCCTGTGGATCGGCGCCCGCCTGAAGCTGCAGTGGGGCAAGCTCTTCGCCGTGTATCTCATCTGGTACAGCGCGGGGCGCATCGTGTGGGAGTCGATCCGCATCGACCCGAGCGAGATCATCCTGGGGCTGCGCAGCAACGTCTGGGCCGCCATCCTCGGCGTGGTAGTCGGTATCGTGATTATCATCGTCCAGACGCGACGTCACCTCGGCGTCGAGCCCAGCCCGTACATGCCGGGCCGCGGCCGGAAGGATGCCCCCGCTGATGTACAATCGCAGAACGATCTCGATGACTTCGTCGACGTGAGCGAGCCTCCCGCTGAAGTCACCGTCGGAGCCACCGCCACAAGCACTGCTCCCTAGAGCGAGGGCAGCTCCCGACAAGCACCTCCTCTTCGAGTGAGGAATCCACTGCACTGAACGAGCGGGCCGACGGCGTCCCCGGTGTCACCTGATTACCTGAGGGCGGTAATAGATGTACTTCCAGCCTCCTTACGGTGCCTCCGGCGCCTACCCCCCGAAGCAGGGTCTGTACAACCCGGCATTCGAGAAGGATGCCTGCGGCCTGGCCATGGTCGCCACCCTGCGTGGAACCGCAGGACACGACATCATCGCGCTGGCGCTCGAGGCGCTGCGCAACCTGGAGCACCGCGGTGCGATCGGCTCCGATGCCGGCACCGGAGACGGTGCGGGCATTCTCACCCAGATGCCGGACGCATTCCTTCGTGAGGTCACCGCCTTCGAACTGCCCGATGCCGGCGAGTACGCCGCCGGGCTCGCCTTCCTTCCGCTGCAGGCCTCTGAGCGCCGCAGCCAGAAGGCCGGCGTCGAGAGGATCGCGCGCGAAGAGGGCCTGGAGGTCCTCGGATGGCGCGTCGTCCCCACCGCGAACGAGAATCTCGGCAAGCTCGCCGATGAGGCCCGCCCCGCATTCGAGCAGCTCTTCGTCGCATCCCGCGCTGGGGAGCGCCTCTCCGGCATCGCGCTCGACCGCGTCGCCTACCGTCTGCGCAAGCGCGCCGGCCACGAGGTCGGCGCCTACTTCGTCTCGCTGTCCAGCCGCACGCTCGGCTACAAGGGCATGGTCACCACGCTCCAGCTCGAGCCGTTCTACCCCGACCTGCAGGACGAGCGATTCGCCTCCGAGCTCGCCGTCGTGCACTCGCGGTACTCGACCAACACGTTCCCGTCGTGGCCGCTAGCGCAGCCGCTGCGGATGCTCGCGCACAACGGCGAGATCAACACCGTCGGCGGCAACCGCAACTGGATGCGGGCACGTCAGTCGCAGCTCGAATCGGAGCTGCTCGGCGACATCCGTCCGCTTCTCCCGATCTGCACCCCCGGTGCGAGCGATTCGGCCTCGTTCGACGAGGTGCTCGAACTGCTTACCCTGACCGGACGCAGCCTGCCGCACGCGATCATGATGATGGTCCCCGAGGCATACGAGAAGCAGACCGACATCGACCCGGAGCTGCGCGCGTTCTACGAGTACCACTCCAATCAGATGGAGCCGTGGGACGGCCCTGCGGCGCTCATCTTCACAGACGGCACGCTCGTCGGTGCGACCCTCGACCGCAACGGGCTTCGCCCTGGACGGTGGACGGAGACCACGGACGGCCTCGTCGTCATCGGCTCGGAGACGGGTGTGCTGGAGTTCGAGCCGGAGCGCATCAAGCGCCGCGGTCGCCTTCAGCCGGGCAAGATGTTCCTCGTCGACACGGCGGCTGGTCGCATCGTGGAGGACGAGGAGATCAAGCAGGATCTCGCGCGCCTGCACCCCTGGCAGGAGTGGCTCGACGACGGCGCCGTGCGCCTGGCGGATCTGCCGGAGCGCGAGCACATCGTGCACCCGCCGGCATCCATCACCCGCCGTCAGCGGACCTTCGGGTACACCGAGGAGGAAGTCCGTCTGCTGCTGACCCCGATGGGGCAGACCGGCGTCGAACCGCTCGGCGCCATGGGCTCCGACACGCCGATCGCGGTGCTCAGCGAGCGCCCGCGGCTGCTGTTCGACTACTTCACGCAGCAGTTCGCCCAGGTGACGAACCCGCCCCTGGACTCCATCCGCGAAGAGGTCGTCACGAGCCTGCGTTCATCGCTGGGCCCTGAGCGGAATCTGCTGGCCTGGGGCCCGGACCACACCCGAACCGTCGCCGTCGATTTCCCCGTGATCGACAACGACGAGCTCGCCAAGATCCGCCACATCGACAAGGCGCTGGCCGGCCGTTCGGCTGTGACGATCAGCGGCCTCTACCACTTCGACGCCGGCGCCCACTCGATGCAGGAGCACCTCGAAGAGATGTGCGCAGAGGTGGATTCCGCGATCGACGGCGGCGCGGAGTTCATCATCCTGTCCGACCGCGACTCGAACAAGGACCTCGTCCCGATCCCGTCGCTGCTCATGGTCTCGGCCATCCACCACCACCTGATCCGCCGCGAGAACCGCATGAAGGTCGGTCTGCTCGTCGAGGCCGGCGACGTCCGCGAGGTGCACCATGTCGCGACGCTCATCGGCTACGGGGCCTCGGCCGTCAACCCGTACCTCGCGATGGAGACCGTGGAGCACCTCGTTCGCACCGGCTTCATCACGGGCGTCACGCCGGAGAAGGCCGTCCGCAATCTGATCTACGCGCTCGGCAAGGGCGTGCTGAAGATCATGTCGAAGATGGGCATCTCGACGGTGTCCTCCTACGCCGGCGCGCAGGTGTTCGAGGCGATCGGCCTCAGCCAGGAGTTCGTCGACGCGTACTTCACCGGTACGGAGACCAAGCTCGGCGGCATAGGCATCGAGGACGTGTTCGCCGAGAACCAGGCACGGCACGACTTCGCCTACCCGGAGGACGCGGCTGCTCGCGCACATGAGCGGCTATGGACCGGCGGCGAGTACCAGTGGCGCCGCGACGGCTCCCCGCACCTGTTCAACCCGGAGACCGTGTTCCGGCTGCAGCACTCCACGCGCAACCGCCGGTACGACATCTTCCGCGAATACACGAAGCTCGTCGACGATCAGGCTGCTGAGCTGAAGACACTGCGCGGGCTGTTCACGCTGCGCACCGGGGCGCGTCCTGCCGTACCGCTCGACGAGGTCGAGCCGGTCAGCTCGATCGTCAAGCGCTTCTCGACCGGCGCGATGAGCTACGGCTCGATCTCGCGCGAGGCCCACGAGACGCTCGCGATCGCGATGAACCGCATCGGCGGCAAGTCGAACACGGGGGAGGGCGGCGAGGACGTCGACCGTCTCCTCGACCCCGAGCGCCGCAGCGCGATCAAGCAGGTGGCCTCAGGCCGGTTCGGCGTCACGAGCCTGTACCTGACCGAATCCGACGACATCCAGATCAAGCTCGCGCAGGGCGCGAAGCCCGGAGAGGGCGGCCAGCTGCCGCCGACCAAGGTGTATCCCTGGGTCGCGCGGACCCGTCATGCGACGGCCGGCGTCGGTCTCATCTCGCCGCCGCCGCATCACGACATCTATTCGATCGAGGATCTCAAGCAGCTCATCTTCGACCTGAAGCGCGCGAACCCGAACGCCCGTATCCACACGAAGCTGGTCAGCCAGTCCGGCATCGGCGCGGTGTCGGCCGGTGTCGCGAAGGCGCTCAGCGACGTCATCCTCGTCTCGGGACACGACGGCGGCACCGGCGCGAGCCCGATGAACTCGCTCAAGCACGCCGGCACCCCGTGGGAACTCGGCCTGGCCGAGACGCAGCAGACGCTCATGCTCAACGGCATGCGCGACCGCGTCGTCGTCCAGGTCGACGGTCAGCTGAAGACCGGTCGCGACGTGATCATCGGTGCGCTGCTTGGAGCGGAGGAGTTCGGTTTCGCTACCGCTCCGCTGGTGGTCAGCGGCTGCATCATGATGCGCGTCTGCCACCTCGACACCTGCCCCGTCGGCGTCGCGACGCAGAACCCGGCCCTGCGGGAACGGTTCACCGGCAAGCCGGAGTTCGTCGTGAACTTCATGGAGTTCATCGCCGAGGAGGTGCGTGAGATCCTTGCCGAGCTCGGATTCCGATCGCTCGACGAGATCATCGGCCGCGCCGACCTCATCGAGGCGAACGCGGCGATCGAGCACTGGAAGGCCGACGGGCTCGACCTGGCGCCGATCCTCGAGGGTCCGGATTTCCCGGCATCCGAGCCTCGCCGCCACGGCCGCGAACAGGATCACGAGCTCGATGAGCACTTCGACGTGCAGCTCATCTCGATGGCGCAGGACGCGCTGAGGGAGCGGGCTCCCGTCATGATCGAGCTTCCGATCCGCAACACCGAGAGAGCCGTCGGCACAATGCTCGGCCACGAGGTCACCTCGCGCTTCGGCGCCGAGGGGCTCGCGCGAGAGACGATCGATGTCATCCTGCACGGCACGGCCGGGCAGTCCCTCGGGGCCTTCCTGCCCGCGGGCATCATGCTCCGCCTGGAGGGCGACGCGAACGACTACGTCGGCAAGGGGCTCTCCGGCGGTGATATCGTCGTGCGCCCGCACCGCGACTCGCACATGGCCCCGCATGAGAACGTCATCGCCGGCAATGTGATCGGCTACGGCGCCACGTCGGGCTCGATGTTCATCTCCGGTGTCGTCGGCGAGCGGTTCCTCGTGCGCAACTCCGGGGCGACGGCCGTCGTGGAGGGAGTGGGCGATCACGCGCTCGAGTACATGACCGGCGGCCTCGCCGTCATCCTCGGATCGACGGGACGCAACTTCGGAGCCGGCATGTCCGGGGGCATCGCCTACGTCCACGCGCTGTCGGCCGACAAGGTCAACCAGCAGTCCCGCGACAGCGGTGAGCTGCGACTGGAGACGCTGGACCGCGCGGATCTCGAGGTGCTGCGGAGCCTGCTGGCCGAGCACGTCGAGCGAACCGACTCGCCGCTCGCCACGGGCATGCTGGCGGACTTCGACACCGTCGCGGCCGAGTTCGTGAAGGTGCTGCCGCGAGACTTCGCGGCCGTTCAGACCATGCGCCAGGAGGCCGAGGCCTCCGGCATCGACCCGGACGGCGACGCCGTCTGGACCCGCATCCTGGAGGTGACCGGTGGCTGATCCCAAGGGCTTTCTGAAGGTGACCGAGCGCGAGCTGCCGGCTCGCCGCCCCGTCCCCGTCCGCATCATGGACTGGAAAGAGGTCTACGAGCCGGGCGACAAGAACGTGCTGCGCCGACAGGCCGGCCGCTGCATGGACTGCGGCGTGCCGTTCTGTCATCAGGGCTGCCCGCTCGGCAACCTGATCCCGGAGTGGAACGACCTGACCTGGCGCGGCGAAGACCGCTCGGCGATCGAGCGCCTCCATGCCACGAACAACTTCCCCGAGTTCACCGGGCGGCTCTGCCCTGCACCGTGCGAGAGCTCGTGCGTGCTGGGGATCAATCAGCCGGCCGTCACGATCAAGCAGGTCGAGGTGTCGATCATCGACGAGGCCTTCTCCCAGGGATGGGTGGAGGCGCAGCCTCCTGAGCGGCTCACCGGCAAGACCGTCGCCGTCGTCGGATCGGGCCCTGCCGGGCTCGCCGCCGCGCAGCAGCTCACTCGGGCGGGGCACACGGTCGCCGTGTTCGAGCGCGACGACCGGATCGGCGGTCTGCTGCGCTACGGAATCCCTGACTTCAAGATGGAGAAGAGCCACCTCGAGGCGCGCCTGCGTCAGATGCAGGAGGAGGGCACCCGCTTCCGCGCCGGCGTCGAGATCGGCAAGGACATCAGCTGGGCAGATCTGCGCGCACGCTACGACGCGGTCGTCCTCGCCACCGGTTCGACAGTCCCGCGCGACCTGCCGATCCCCGGCCGCCACCTGGACGGCGTGCACTTCGCGATGGAGTACCTCGTCGAATCCAACAAGGCCGTCGCGGGGGACTCCGTCCCGAACCAGATCACCGCACAGGGCAAGCACGTCATCGTGATCGGCGGTGGCGACACCGGAGCGGACTGCATCGGCACCGCACACCGTCACGGCGCACTGAGCGTCACAAACCTCGCGATCGGCAAGCAGCCTGGCCTCGACCGCCCGGAGCACCAGCCGTGGCCCATGATGCCGACCGTCTTCGAGGTGCAGTCCGCGCACGAAGAGGGCGGGGAGCGCCACTACCTGGCATCCACCGTCGAGTTCCTCGCGAACGAGGCCGGAGAAGTGCGCGCGCTGCGCGTCGCCGAGACCGAGTACGTCGACGGCCGCCGCGTCCCCAAGAGCGGCACGGAGCGTGAGATCCCCGCCGACCTGGTCCTCATCGCCATGGGCTTCACAGGTCCGGAGACCGACAGCTTCGCAGCGGATGTCCGTCCCGAGACCGCTGATCGCGGTGCGTTCCTGCGCGATGACTCGTACGAGTCCACCGTCCCCGGCGTGTTCGTCGCCGGGGATGCCGGACGCGGGCAGTCGCTCATCGTGTGGGCGATCGCGGAGGGCAGGGCGGCCGCAGCGGGCGTCGATCGCTATCTGATGGGGACGACGGTGCTGCCGGCGCCGGTCGCCCCGTCCGATGTCGCAATCGGTCTGCAGCCCGCGTAGGCTGGCGACGGCACTGTCGCCATAAAATTCCCCCACCTCTTACCCTGGAGATTCTGTTGAGACGCGCGAAAATCGTCGCCACCCTGGGCCCGGCAACCTCGAGTTACGAGAACGTCCGAGCCATCATCGAAGCGGGGGTCGACGTCGCTCGACTGAACCTCAGCCACGGTGACTACTCCGTCCACGATGCCAACTACGCGAACGTCCGCCGCGCTGCGGACGACGCGGGGCGCGCGGTCGCCGTGCTCGTCGACCTGCAAGGGCCGAAGATCCGGCTGGGCAAGTTCGAGGCCGGCCCGTACGAACTCGCCGAGGGCGACATCTTCAAGATCACCACCGAGGACATCATCGGCAACCGCGAGATCTGCGGCACGACCTTCAAGGGCCTTCCTCAGGACGTGAAGCCCGGTGACTTCCTGCTGATCGACGACGGCAAGGTCCGCGTCGAGGTCGTCGAGACCGATGGCACCGTCGTGACGACCAAGGTGATCGTCGCCGGCGCCGTGTCCAACAACAAGGGCATCAACCTGCCGGGCGTCGCCGTGAACGTGCCCGCACTGAGCGAGAAGGACGAGTCGGATCTGCGCTGGGGCCTTCGCACCGGTGCCGACATCATCGCGCTGTCGTTCGTGCGCAACGCAGCCGACGTCGATCGCGTCCACGAGATCATGGCCGAAGAAGGTGTCAAGGTCCCCGTCATCGCCAAGATCGAGAAGCCGCAGGCCGTCGACGCGCTCGAGGAGATCGTCGACGCCTTCGATGGCATCATGGTCGCTCGCGGCGACCTCGGCGTCGAACTGCCGCTCGAGGCCGTGCCGATCGTGCAGAAGCGCGCCGTCGAGCTGGCCCGTCGAAACGCCAAGCCGGTCATCGTCGCCACGCAGATGCTCGAATCGATGATCTCCAGCCCGGTCCCGACGCGGGCTGAGACCTCGGACGTCGCCAACGCCGTCCTCGACGGTGCAGACGCCGTGATGCTCTCGGGCGAGACGAGCGTGGGCGACTACCCGATCGTCGTCGTCGAGACGATGGCCAGGATCGTCGAGTCAACGGAGGAGCACGGGCTGGAGCGCATCGCGCCCCTCACCAGCAAGCCGCGCACTCAGGGGGGTGCGATCACGCTCGCCGCTCTCGAGGTCGCGGAGTTCGTCGACGCGAAGTTCCTCTGCGTGTTCACGCAGTCCGGCGACTCCGCTCGCCGCCTGTCGCGCCTGCGCTCGCGCATCCCGATGATCGCGTTCACGCCGGAGCCCAGCATCCGTCGGCGCATGGCGCTGACGTGGGGCATCCGCTCGACCCTCGTCGAGATGGTTCAGCACACCGACCTCATGTACCACCAGGTCGACGAGTACCTGCTCGGCAACGGTCTCGCCGCCGAAGGGGACAAGGTCGTCGTGATCTCCGGTTCCCCTCCCGGAATCGTCGGATCCACGAACGACATCCGCGTCCACAAGGTCGGGGATGCCGTGAACGGAGCGGCGCCGATCTACAAGGCCGGCGCGTAAGAGCTGCCCCCTTACCGAAGAAGGACCGTCCCACCGGGGCGGTCCTTCTTCGTCACATCCACTTCTGGCGTTTGAAGATCACATAGAGCACGAGCGCGAACACGATCATCGCGCCGACGGCCAGCGGATAGCCGAAGGCCCAGTGGAGCTCGGGCATGTTGTCGAAGTTCATGCCGTAGATCGCGCCGATCAGCGTCGGGGCGAAGAGGATCGCGGCCCAGCCGGAGATCTTCTTCATGTCCTCGTTCTGACGCTGAGCGACCAGCGTGCCGTTGACGGTGAGGATCTGCGAGAGCGAGTCACGGAGTTCTCCGACCCGCGTGTCCGCCCTGCTGAGATGGTCGGCGACGTCCTGCAGGTACGACTGGAGCGCGTCGGGGATGTCGTAGCGGTGGAAGCCCGCACGGAGCGCCGCCAGCACCTCTGTGAGCCCGGACGTCGCCTGCTGGAGGTCGATGACCTCCTGACTGAGTCGGTAGATGCGCTCGGTCACCGACGCGTCGCCGCTGAACACTTGACGCTCGATCTGCTCCCGGTCGATCTCGAGACCGCGGAGGACGGGGGAGTAGCCGTCGACGATCGCGTCGAGGAGTCGATAGACGATCGCCTCGGGCCCGTGCTGCAGCAGTCGCTCATCGTCGAGGAGCGTCCGATCCCCGCGGTCCGCGGCGCCGGAGGCGTCATCGGCGTCGACGCCGTCGATCCATCGGCCGTCCTGACAGAAGACCGCGACCGCTCGCGGTCGCACGAGGATGTGGAACTCGGCGAAATCGACGTCCTCAGCGGCATCGACGTACCACGCGGAGCGGACGACGAGGAAGAGAGCGTCGTCGTAGCGTTCGAGTTTCGGGCGCTGACCTGCGTGCAGGAGGTCCTCGACGACGAGCGGATGGAGGTTCCAGGTGCTTGCGAGCTCGGCGATGTCCTCCGGCGACGGCTTGGGATAGAGCAGCAGCGCCGTCCGCCCCTCGCCCGCGTCCGTGAAAGTCATGGTGTCCGCGACGCTCGTGTCGCGCGGCGCCAGCACCAGATGTCCGTCGTCGACGTATCGCGTGCGGCGCGTGGCGCCGAACGCAGTGTCGGACTCCGTCGCCCAGCGGCGGCGGAAGACCCCGCCGCGTCTGGCGTGCACCTCGTCGCGTCCAAGCGGCTGCACCATGGCGGTTCCCTTCCCTATGCGGAAGGGCCGCCCGTTTGCCGGACGGCCCTTCCGCGATGTGCCGGCGGTGGGACTCGAACCCACACGTCCTTTCGGACAAAGCATTTTGAGTGCTCCGCGTCTACCATTCCGCCACGCCGGCGCGGTGGTCGCGCCTTCGACTTTAGCGCAGCGCACCGTGCCCTCCCGTCCACACCTGGGGCGGATGCGGCGGGCTGCGAGCCGCCGTCCCCTAGAATGGAACCTGTGACCGAGCAAGAACTGTCTGAGCAGCCCACGGCATCCGCCCCGCGACGCGTCGTCGTCGCCGAAGACGAATCGCTGATCCGACTCGACATCGTCGAGATCCTGCGCGACAACGGCTTCGACGTGGTCGGCGAAGCAGGTGACGGTGAGACGGCGGTCGCCCTCGCAACCGAACTGCGACCCGACCTCGTCATCATGGACGTCAAGATGCCGCAGCTCGACGGCATCAGCGCCGCTGAGCGCCTGCACAAGGCGAACATCGCACCCGTCGTCCTCCTCACCGCCTTCAGCCAGAAGGAGCTCGTCGAGCGTGCCAGCGAGGCCGGCGCTCTGGCGTACGTCGTGAAGCCCTTCACGCCGAACGACCTGCTGCCCGCCATCGAGATCGCCCTCGCCCGCCACGAGCAGATCATCACGCTCGAGGCCGAGGTCGCCGACATGGTCGAGCGCTTCGAGACGCGCAAGCTCGTCGATCGGGCCAAGGGTCTGCTCAACGAGAAGATGGGACTGTCGGAGCCCGAGGCGTTCCGCTGGATCCAGAAGGCGTCGATGGACCGCCGACTGACGATGCAGGACGTCGCCAAGGCCATCATCGAGCAGCTGGCACCGAAGAAGTCCTGATCGAGTTCGGAACGGACGTCCGGCTCCGTCCGCTCGAAGCGCACGACGGGGAGGCTCTCGCCGCGGCGTTCGCCCGCAACCGCGCGCATCTCGCGCCGTGGGATCCAGAGCGGGACGAGTCGTTCTTCAGCGAGCGCGAGCAGCGGCGACTGATCGTCGCACTGCTGGCGGATCGGGATGCCGGACGCAGCGACCCGTTCGTCCTCATCCGCGCGGACGACGACGCGATCGTCGGCCGCGTGAACCTCAGCAACATCGTTCGCGGCGCGTTCCACAGCGCCGACCTCGGCTACTGGATCGACTCAGCCCTGGCCGGTCACGGTCTGATGACCAGAGCGGTCGCGGCGGTCGTCGAGCACGCGGCGTCCGCGTTGGAGCTGCACCGCCTGCAGGCCTCGACGCTGCTTCACAACGCCGCATCGCAGCGGGTGCTCGCGGCGAACGGCTTCGAACGCATCGGCATGGCACCTGCGTATCTGCGGATCGCGGGGGAGTGGCAGGACCACTACCTCTTCCAGCGGATCCTCACTCGAGACGGACTCGTCAGGCCGGCAGCGGTCTGATCATGTTCGTGATCCGGATCGTCGAGCAGCGCCTGCCCTGATCGTCGCTCACGACGATCTCATGCACCATCATGCTGCGTCCGAGGTGGATCGGTGTGCACACGCCCGTGACGATGCCCGATGTCGCCGAACGGGTGTGCGTGGCGTTGATGTCGACGCCGACGGCGAGCTTCCCCGGGCCGGCGGCGAGGTTCGCCGACATCGAGCCGAGGGACTCGCCCAGCACGACGTACGCGCCGCCGTGCAGCAGCCCGACCGGCTGCGTGTTGCCTTCGACGGGCATCGTGGCGACGCTGCGCTCGATCGAGAACTCCGTGAACTCGATGCCCATCTTCTCGGCAAGGGCCCCCATGCCGCGCTGCGTGGCCCACTCCAGTCCGGTCATCCGGGTCTCGGTCACGGATCCTCCTCAGCGGGTGTCTGCCGTCCTCGTTAGGCTGTCAGAGTGACGGACTCCGCAAAGCCTACCCTCATGGTCGTCGACGGCCATTCGCTCGCATACCGGGCGTTCTTCGCTCTTCCGGTCGAGAATTTCACGACCAAGGACAACCAGCACACGAACGCCATCTACGGGTTCCTGTCGATGCTCGTGAACCTCATCAAGGCAGAGCAGCCGACGCACATGGCGATCGCCTTCGATACGTCACGGCACTCCTTCCGTACCGACGAGTACCCCGAGTACAAGGCGACCCGCTCCGAGACCCCGCAGGAGTTCCGCGGGCAGATCCCGCTGCTGCAGGACTGCCTCGCCGCGATGTCGATCCCGGTGCTGACGAAGGAGGGCATCGAGGCTGACGACATCCTCGCAACGCTCGCCAAGCAGGGGTCGGAGCAGGGTTTCGACGTGCTCGTCGTCTCGGGCGACCGAGACACCATCCAGCTCGTCAACGACGAGGTGACGCTGCTCTACCCGTCCGTGCAGGGCGTCTCGCAGCTGAAGCGCTACGACCCGACGACCGTGCAGGAGCGCTACGGCGTCCGCCCGGAGCAGTATCCGGACATCGCAGCACTGGTCGGCGAGACCAGCGACAACCTTCCCGGCGTTCCGAAGGTGGGTGAGAAGACCGCGGTCAAGTGGCTCACGCAGTTCGGGTCGCTCGATGAGCTTCTCGATCGCGCGGAGGAGATCAAGGGCGTCGTCGGCGGCAACCTCCGCGATCACATGGACGACGTGCGCCGCAACCGCAAGCTAAACCGCCTCCTCACGGACGTCGAGCTGCCCGTCGCCCCGGCCGACCTCGTCGTGGTTCCGGCCGATGTGCAGGCGATCCGCGACATCTTCGCCCGTCTCGAGTTCCGCACCCTCCTCCCACGCGTGTTCGACGCCGTCGGCACCGGCGAGGATCCCGCCGAGTCAGAGCCCGCTGTCGCTCTGCCCAGTCCCGTCGAAGCCGACGTGACCGCCCTCGTCGCCTGGCTGCAGGCACAGCAGGGCGAACTGGCGGTGACCGTCGTCACGAACGGCGGCCTCGCCACTCGGGTCGGTGTCGCGAGCCTCTCCGAACTGCGCGAGACGAACTGGTCCGACGACGCAGCCGACGCGCTCCGGCCCTGGCTCGAATCGGATGCCGCGAAGGTGTTCAACGACGCCAAACCGCAGGTGAAGGCACTGCTGCGCGCGGGGATCCGCCTCGGCGGGCTCGCCTACGACACGCTGCTGGCCGGCTGGCTGCTGCGCCCGAGCCTCCCCGACAAGACGCTCTCGCACCTGGTCGAGCGCTATCTCGGCGAGAAGCTCCCGGTCGCAGATCCGACACAGCTCGTCCCCGAGACCGACGGCGCGACGCCGTCGCAGGAGGCGTGGTTCACGCTTCGCACCGCCGCCGCACTCCGCGAGGACGTGCCAGAGTCGGTGGCATCCGTCCTCCTCGACATCGAACTGCCGACACTGCTGACCCTCGCCGACATGGAGATGGCCGGCGTCGCCGTCTCCCACGACGTCCTCTCGACCTTCTCCGGCGAACTCGCGACGCGCACAGATGGCCTCGCGACCGAAGCGTTCGCGCTGGTGGGCCGCGAGTTCAACCTCGGGTCGCCGAAGCAGCTGCAGGAGGTGCTGTTCGAGGATCTGCAACTGCCCAAGACACGCAAGACCAAGACCGGCTACTCGACGGATGCCGCTGTCCTCGCCGACCTGCAGGAGAGCCACCCGCATCCCTTCCTTGACCTGCTGTTGCAGCACCGCGAGGCGACGAAGCTCCGGCAGATCATCGAGACCCTGGACACCGCGATCAAGGATGACAGCCGCATCCACACGACGTACGTGCAGACCGGCAGCCAGACCGGACGCCTGTCCAGCACAGATCCGAACCTGCAGAACATCCCGGTGCGCACCGAGGAGTCGCGTCGCATCCGCAGCGCCTTCGAGGTCGGCGAGGGGTACGAGACTCTGCTGACGGCCGACTACTCGCAGATCGAGATGCGCATCATGGCGCATCTCTCAGGAGATGAGGGGTTGATCGAGGCGTTCAACAGCGGTGAAGACCTGCACCGCTTCGTCGGCGCCCGTGTCTTCGGCGTCGAGCCGGCCGACGTCACATCGGCGATGCGCACCAAGGTCAAGGCCATGTCGTACGGCCTGGTCTACGGGCTGAGCGCATTCGGCCTGTCCAAGCAGCTGCGAATCGAGCAGTCCGAGGCGAAGCAGCTCATGGTCGAGTACTTCGCGCGGTTCGGAGCCGTGCGCGACTATCTGCGCGCGTCGGTGATGAAGGCGAAGGAAGACGGGTACACCGAGACGATCTTCGGTCGTCGTCGGCCGTTCCCCGACCTGTCCAGCCCGAACAGGGTGCTGCGCGAGAACGCCGAGCGCGCCGCGCTCAACGCACCCATCCAGGGCAGCGCGGCCGACGTCATGAAGATCGCCCTGTTCCGCATCCACGCCGACCTGCGCGCCGCGGACATGCGCTCGCGCGCCCTGCTGCAGATCCACGACGAACTCGTCGTGGAGGTCGCACCGGGCGAGTGGGATGCCGCCGAGCAGATCGTCCGGTCTCAGATGGCGGGCGCCGCGGACCTGACCGTCCCGCTCGATGTTCAGGTGGGCCGTGGCCGCGATTGGAACGAGGCGGCCCACTAGACGTTGCGAGCCGGCGCGGCGCTACGCTGAACTTCATGACGCAAACCCCGCGCACACCCACAGCCATCGACAAGGTCGCTGACAAGTGGGTCGACACCCTCGCAGACCTCGACCCGACTCTCGGCACCTATATCGGCCGCGACGAGGGGAACGACCGCTACGGCGACCTCAGCCCCGAAGGGCACGAGCGCTACATCGCCGCCGTGCGGCAGACCCGCGATGAGCTTGCCGCGCTCAACCCGTCCGACCCCATCGACGAGGTCACGAAGACCGATCTGCTGAGCGAGCTCGACCTCGAGCTGGAGTTCGACGACGCGCAATGGCACCTGCGCGATCTGAACGTGATCGCCTCCGCAGCCCAGGACGTCCGTCAGGTCTACGATCTGATGCCCACGGCGACAGCCGATGACTGGGAGACGATCGCCAAGCGCCTCGCGGCGGTCCCTGCTGCTCTGCGCGGCTACGCGGCAACGCTCCGTCAGGGCATCGACAGCGGCGTGGTCCCTGCCCGGCGGCAGGTCGTCGAAGTCGCGGGTCAGATCGTCCGCTACACCGCGGATGACGGATTCTTCGCCTCCTTCGTCGCCGATGCCGCACCGGCCGAGGGCGGGCTTCCCGCATCCCTCGCCCGTGATCTCGCCGACAGCGCGTCGGCCGCCCGCGTCGCCTACGACGAGCTGCGCGACTTCCTCGTCGGAACACTGGCACCAGCGGCATCCGACGTCGACGCGGTAGGTCGCGACGTCTACGCACTGCATTCCCGGCGGTTCCTCGGAGCGAAGATCGACCTCGACGAGACGTACGAGTGGGGTCGAGAAGAGCTCGCACGCATGGTCGCAGAGCAGACCGCGATCGCGAACGAGATTCTGCCCGGATCCACCGTCGAGGAGGCCGTCGCTCATCTGGAGGCCGACCCGTCGCGCAAGCTGCACGGCACCGAGGCGCTCCAGAAGTGGATGCAGGAGACCAGCGACCGGGCCGTCGCCGAGCTCGCAGCGACGCACTTCGACATCCCCGAGAAGATCCGCACGATCGAGTGCATGATCGCTCCCACGCAGGAGGGCGGCATCTACTACACCGGCCCGACAGACGACTTCTCGCGTCCAGGGCGCATGTGGTGGTCCGTGCCGGAGGGCGTGACCGAGTTCGACACCTGGCGCGAGCTGACGACGGTCTATCACGAGGGCGTCCCGGGCCATCACCTGCAGATCGCGCAGGCGGTGTACAACCGTGCGGAGCTCAACTCCTGGCGGCGTCTGCTCGCCGGAACCTCGGGTCACGCAGAGGGCTGGGCCCTGTACGCCGAGCGGCTGATGCAGCAGCTCGGATACCTCGACGACCCGGCGGATCGCCTCGGCATGCTCGACGGCCAGCGCATGCGAGCCGCTCGCGTCGTGCTCGACATCGGCGTTCACCTCGGCAAGGCCCGGCCTGACGGGGACGGCATCTGGGAGGCCGACTACGCTCTCGACTTCATGCGCCAGAACGTGAACATGTCGGATGAGTTCGTGCAGTTCGAGGTCAATCGATACCTCGGCTGGCCCGGACAGGCGCCGTCGTACAAGGTCGGCCAGCGGATCTGGGAGCAGGTCCGCGATGCGTACCAGGCCGAGCAGGGCGACGGATTCGACATCAAGAGCTTCCACAAGCGCGCGCTCGACATGGGCGGTGTCGGGCTGGACACTCTGCGCACGGCTCTGCTGAAGAAGTAGGCATGGACATCGAGTTCGGTCTCGACACGTTCGGCGACATCACCCGTGACGCTGACGGGCAGCTGCTGACGGCCGCGCAGACGATCCGGAACATCGTCGCACAAGCGGAACTGGCGGACAGCGTTGGCGTGGACTTCTTCGGAGTGGGGGAGCACCACCGCACCGAGTTCGCCGTGTCGGCGCCCGAGATGGTCCTCGCCGCGATCGCATCGAAAACGCAGCGCATCCGTCTCGGAACAGCGGTGACGGTGCTCTCCTCGGATGATCCGGTCCGCGTGTTCGAGCGTTTCGCGACGCTGGATGCCGTGTCATCCGGTCGTGCGGAGGTCGTGCTCGGTCGCGGTTCGTTCATCGAGTCCTTCCCGCTGTTCGGATTCGACCTGCGCGACTACGAGGCGTTGTTCGAGGAGAAGCTCGAGCTGTTCGTCGAGCTTCTGAAGGAGCAGCCGGTAATCTGGTCGGGCACGATGCGGCCGAGCTTGGAGGGGGCGGACGTGTTCCCGAAGACCGAGAACGGTCTTCGCACATGGGTGGGTGTGGGCGGCAGTCCGGAGTCGGTCGTCCGCGTGGCCCGGCACGGACTGGGGCTCATGCTCGCGATCATCGGCGGCCCAGCGGCGCGCTTCAAGCCGTTCGTGGATCTCTACCATCGCTCGGTCACGACATTCGGGACGACGGAGCATCCGATCGCCGTCCATTCGCCCGGCCATATCGCTGCAACCGACGAAGAGGCGTGGGAGGCCGCGTACCCGGGGTTCGAGTCGATGAACAGCACCATCGGCAAGGAGCGCGGGTGGCCGCCGTACAGTCGCGCCCGGTTCCAGAACGACGTCGGCGAGGCGGGGGCGATCTACTCCGGTTCGCCCGAGCGCGTCGCGGAGAAGATCGCGGGCACGATCCGCACGCTCGGGATCGGCCGCTTCGACCTCAAGTACGCGACCGGCACACTCGGCCATGATCAGATGATGCGCAGCATCGAGCTGTACGGCACCGAGGTCATCCCGCGCGTGCGAGAGCTGCTCGCATGACCGAGGCCGTGCCGAGCCGGGCGACGCTCGCACACCGGCTCGATGACCTGCCGTTCACCCGCCGCCACCTGCGCCTGCTCACCGGCTCCGGCCTCGGTTGGGCCCTGGACGCCATGGACGTCGGGCTCATCTCGTTCATCCTCGCAGCGCTCGCCCAGCACTGGGACATCACGAAGACCGAAAGCGGCTGGATCGCATCGGTCGGCTTCATCGGCATGGCGCTCGGGGCGAGTCTCGGCGGACTGTTGGCAGACCGGTTCGGGCGTCGTCAGGTGTTCGCGATCACCCTGCTCGTCTATGGCCTCGCGACCGGCGCGAGCGCCCTGGCCGGCGGCGTGGCGATTCTGCTGGTGCTGCGCTTCTTCGTCGGACTGGGCCTCGGCGCCGAGCTGCCCGTCGCATCGACGTACGTAAGCGAGTTCGCACCGGCCAGGATCCGCGGCCGCTTGATCGTGATCCTCGAGGCGTTCTGGGCGGTGGGCTGGACGGCTGCCGCACTGATCGGCTATTTCGTCATCCCGGCATCCGCCGACGGCTGGCGCTGGGCTTTCGCGCTCGGCGCGGTCCCGGCGCTCTACGCTCTGATCGTGCGCTGGGGCCTGCCGGAATCGCCGCGCTGGCTCGCCTCGCGCGGCAAGTTCGCAGAGGCGGAGCGGATCGTCGCGAAGTTCGAGGCCGACGCCGGCGTCGTGGCGAGCCCGGCACCGCGTTCCGGACCGACCAGGGTGATCGCCGCGTCGGCGGCGGCACGGCTCAGCACGCTGTGGTCCACCGAGTTCCGCGTGCGCACGCTGTGCATCTGGCTGGTCTGGTTCTGCGTGAACTTCGCCTACTACGGCGCCTTCATCTGGATCCCGAGCATCCTCGTCGATGCCGGGTACGACCTCGTCCGCTCCTTCGGGTTCACGCTCATCATCACGCTGGCGCAGCTTCCCGGCTACGCGGTCGCGGCCTGGCTCATCGAGGTGTGGGGGAGGCGGGCGACCTTGTCCGTCTTCCTCGTCGGGTCGGCCGTGTCCGCCATCCTCTTCGGAACGGCGAGCGGCGAAGCCGCAATCATCGGCTCCGGCATGGCGCTGTCGTTCTTCAATCTCGGAGCCTGGGGTGCGCTGTACGCTGTGACGCCGGAGATCTATCCGACGTCGCTGCGCGGCACCGGGTCAGGCTGGGCGGCAGGCGTCGGCCGGATCGCGTCGATCGTGGCGCCACTGCTCGTTCCCTCGTTGCTCGTCGCCGGGGGAGCGCCGCTGCTCTTCGTCGTGTTCGCCGCGTTCTTCGTGGTCGCAGCGCTTGCAGCATGGGGACTCGTCGATCGCCGTGGACAGGCGCTCGACGACCGGTGACGCGCGGCCCCCCGGACGGGAATAGGCTGGCTGAGTGAGTGGTGTGAGGTTCGTGGCGATCGGTGATTCGTTCACCGAGGGCGTCGGTGATGAGCTGCCGGATGGTCGCGTACGCGGTTGGGCCGATATCGCTGCCCAGGGCTGGGCGGATGCTGTCGGCCACCCGATCCAGTACGCGAACTTCGCCATCAGAGGCAAGCTCGCCTGGCCCATCGTAGAGGAGCAGCTCGAGCCGGCGCTCGCACTGCGGCCGACGCACCTGTCGTTCAACGGCGGGGGCAATGACATGCTGCGGCCCCGCACGCGTATAGAGCACATCGCCGATACCTTCTCGCGCGTGCTCCGGCGCTGCGACGAGGAGGGCGTCACCCTGATCCTGCTGTCGGGCGCCAACCCGGCGGGCCAGCTTCCGATGGGATCCCTGATCCAGCGTCGTGGCGACGAGCTGTCTGCCGCGGTGCTGCGCAGGGTCGCCGACCGTGACGACGTGATCCGCGCCCTGAACTGGCCCGATCGCGAGCTCTCGACCGGCGCCTACTGGTCGGAGGACCGGCTGCACATGAACGCCAACGGGCACCACCGCGTCGCCGCGCGCGTGCTCCAAGGGCTCGGCTACGAACCGCCGGCGGCGTGGTGGTCCCCGGCGTCGCAGATCGGCGGCGCCTCTGGACTGGCGTACTACCGTCAGCACGTCGGACCCTGGGTCAAGCGCCGGCTCACGCGCACCTCGTCCGGCGACGGACGAACACCCAAGTATCCGACCTGGGTGGAAAGAGCTCCGCAGTGAGCCGCGTGCGCGGCCGTCGGCTCCCTCGTCGGATCGCGCAGCTGCTCATCGGCCTCTTCCTGTACGGCATCGGCATCGCCTTCATGGTTCGCGGCGAGATCGGTGCCGCCCCGTGGGACGTCCTTTCGCAGGGGATCGCGCGCCACGTGCCGTTGACGTTCGGGGTGATCACGATCCTGACGAGCGTCGTCGTGCTGCTGCTGTGGCTGCCGCTGCGGCAGCGGTACGGCATCGGCACGCTGCTGAACGCGCTGCTCGTCGGGCCATCCGCTGACGTGGGCTTGTTCCTCATCCCCACGGGGCAGCCGCTCTGGCTGCGCGTCTGCTTCTTCGTGATCGGCCTGCTCGTCCTCGCCGCTGCGACCGGTCTCTACATCGGGGCTCACTTCGGGCCAGGACCGCGCGACGGCCTCATGACCGGCCTGCACAGGCGCACCGGGTGGCCGATCTGGATCGTGCGCACGAGCCTCGAGATCGTCGTGGTCGCGGTCGGGTGGTCGCTCGGCGGCAATGTGGGGATCGGAACCCTGGCGTTCGCCCTGCTCGTAGGGCCGCTCTGCCAGTACTTCATGCGCGTCTTCGCCGTGCGCGTCCCTGCTCGTACCGAGAGCGGCGCAGCGTGAGCGACTTCGAGATGGCACGCATCCCTGCGGGCACGGTGACATTGCACGATGCGCGCACGAGGACCCGGCGGACCGTCGATCTCGAATCCTTCGAGATCGGGGCGTACGCGGTGACCGAGGAGCAGTTCGCCGAAGTGCTCGGCATTACGGCGCAGCATCCGCGGCGTCCGGCATCCGATCTGAGCTGGCTGCGCGCGATCCGCTTCTGCAACGCGGCATCCGAGTGGGAGGGCCTCAACCGCGCCTACTCGTTCGACGGCGAGCAGATCACGTGGCACGTCGACAGCGACGGGTACCGGCTGCCCACGGAGGCCGAGTGGGAGCACGCCTGCCGGGCCGGTTCGACAGCACCGCACTACGGACCCTTGACCGAGATCGCATGGACCTCGACCGATGGCGTCAGCAGCCCGCAGAATGTCGGTGCGCGGCTACCGAATCTGTTCGGTCTGTTCGACACGCTCGGCAACGTGTGGGAGTGGTGCTGGGACCTGCTGGATCCGGCCCGCTACGACGAGTACCGCGTGTTTCGCGGTGGCGGGTACAGCGACGACGCGTGGAGCGTGCGAGCCTCGGTCCGCCGTGGCGGAGCGCCGCGCATGCACCACGAGGATGTCGGGATGCGTCTCGCGCGTGGCGGGTTCGACACGGTCGATGCCGCACAGGGCTGGTCCGCAGCGGTGGATGCTGAGCGCGGAGACACGGACGGTGCGCTGCCCTCGGGGTGGACGCCACGCGGACGATGACGGGTTCGCAGAAGGAGAGAGCATGACGCAGGTGAATGATTCGACACGGAACTTCGGGCTCATCGTCTCGCAGGGTCGCGTCGCCGACCGCACGGACGGTGCGCTGCTCGGAGCGCGAGCTGCGGCGGACGCGTTGGAGGAGTATCTGGGCACGACCGCAGTCGTCACCGGATCGCCGGAGGCGGGCCGCATCGACGACTGGACGGCCGCGCTTCCGGCCGCTCAGGACACGCTGCACGGCCTTCGCGATGCCGTCGCGGATTCATTGGATGCCGGCGACACCCCCGTGCTGCTCACGAACACCTGCGCCGCGAGCCTGGGGACGCTGCCGACCGTGGCTCAGCGTTTTCCGGATGCCGTCGTGCTGTGGATCGACGCGCACGGAGACTTCAACACGCCCGAGACCACGGAGTCCGGATATCTCGGGGGCATGGTGCTGGCTGCGGCGTGCGGCCTGTGGGACAGCGGTCACGGCGCCGGGCTGGATCCTGAGCAGGTCATCGTCGTCGGCGGACGCGATATCGATGAGGCCGAAGGCGAGCTGCTGTCGTCCGCCGGTGTGCGCGTGCTCGCCCCCGCAGAGGTGACGGCGGCGCGCGTCGCCGAACTCGTTGCTGGTCGGGACGTCTGGATCCACGTGGACTGGGACGTTCTCGAGCCGGGGTACATCCCCGCCGCCTACCGCGTGCCGGGCGGCCTCCGCCCTCACCAGATCGCGGATGTCTTCGCGGCGCTGCGTGATCAGGTCAGGGGAGTGGAACTCGCGGAGTTCGAGTACGGCGACACGGATGTGCCCTCACCCGTGAGCGTCGAGCTGATCCTCGAGACCTTCCAATCCCTCGTGCGCTGACTGACCTATGCCGTACGTCGCGATACCCTGTCAACCCGTTGCCGCGTGAGCGGTCTTCCTGCCAGTATCGAGGTCTCACAGGGGCGTGGCCCCTGGACGTGTGCCGAAACGCGGCACCGGAAGGGAAGACCATGAGCATCGGTACAGGAATCGTCTTGTTCGTGATCGGCGCCATTCTGGCGTTCGCGATCAACGTCGAGGTGGAATGGGCGAACCTCGACATGATCGGCTACATCCTCATGGGTGCAGGAGCCGTGATCTTCATCATCGGGCTGATCCTGGTCGCCCGGCGTCGGCAGAGCAATTCCATCAGCCAGACGACCGTGGACCCCGCTTCCGGGTCGCAGACGACCCGTCGCACCACCAGCGCGCCCGACGACGCAGCCGGGCTCTGAAGCGGCCTGACCCCTCTACTGGACCCGTGAGCGCCGAGTCCGCTCCGGGTCCAGTCCCATGCGGATCCTGGTGTGCTTGCGTTCGATGAGGATGAACGTCATTCCGAGCAGCCACAGCGGCACCTGCATGAGGAACGCCAGGCGGAACGCGTCAAGCGAGTAGGTGTCGGGGGTTCCGGCCCCCTGCAGGTCGAGCGCTATGCCGATGAGGAAGACCGCGAGCAGCGCTGCGATGAATCCGCCCGCGTTCGTCAGCCCGGTCGCGGTGCTGAGCCGATGCGCAGGGTTGTGCGTGCGGGCATGATCGAAGGCGATCATCGACGCGGGGCCGCCCGACGCGAGCGCGACCGCGAGCACGTAGAGAAGCCACAGCGGCGCCGGCCCTGGGTAGCCGATGACTGCCACCCAGGCGAGCAGCTGAACCGTGACCGTGGGGATCACCAGCGCAAGCGATCGCCGATTCGGAATGCGCCGCGAGAGCTCGCCCAGGATAGGGCCCAAAAGCATGCCGACAGCGACATATACCGAGATCAGGGTCGCTGCTTCAGCGGGGGAGAGCCCTTCGCCGGCGGTGAGGAAAGGCATGCCCCACAACAGGACGAACGCTGTGCCGGCGAACGGTGTCGCGAAGTGCGACCAGAACGCCAAGCGGGTGCCAGGGTGCGCCCAGGCCGCGCGGATTCCGATGCCGGTGTCCACGGCTGATGTGACGACGCGCACGACACCGGTGTCGGTGTTGACGGTGACGTCGGCGGCGGCCTCGGGAGGGCGGTTGCGGATCACGGCGAACACGAGGATCGCGAAGAGGATGCCGAGACCGGCGATGCTGCCGAAGGTGATCGTCCACGTCGTGGCGTGGAGGAGGGCCGCGACCGGGATCAGCGCGACGAGCTGCCCGCTCTGCCCGAGCACGCCGGTGAGCTGCACCATGAGCGGACCGCGCTGCGCCGGGAACCATGTCGCGACCAGACGCAGGACAGCGGGGAACACCATGGCGTCGCCCGCGCCGAGAAGGACCCGAGCGAGGATCGCGATGCCGATGCTGGGGGAGAGCGCCATCGTCAGCTGACCTGCGGCCATGAGGACCATGCCCAGGGTGATGATCGGCCGTGCTCCGTAGCGGTCGAGGGCGACGCCGATCGGGATCTGCATGCCGCCGTAGACGGCGAGCTGCACGACAGCGAATAGCGAGAGCGTCGCAGCATCCGCCTGGAAGCGCTCGGCGGCGTCGACGCCGACCGCCCCGAGCGAGGTCCGGTTCGCGATGGCGAGCACATACGCTGCGACGCCGACCGACCAGATCAGCCAGCTGCGCCACCCGGGTGTGGAGACAGGGGAGCGGGTGACATCGGGCACCCTTCCACGCTACTCGTGCTGGGCGCTGCCCAATCGCAGGCCATACAGACAGAGTTCGGGTGATTCGCCCAGATGCAGCGCTGTCGCGACCTCCGCCCAGCCTTGCCGGACGTAGAACTCTCGCGCTCGGCTGGCTTCGGAGTAGGCGGTCAGAACCGCGGTGGAGTAGGGGAGGCCATGGGTGAGTGCGCGCAGGAGCGATCGTGCGACGCCCGCCCGACGATGCTGCGGCGCGGTCGCGAGCTCGACCACGGCGAACGCCGATTCCCCGAACCAGGTCGCGGCGGTGGCAGGCGGCAACTGCGGGGTGATGCGGTCGCGCCACCAGTCGCCGGCGCTGATCCCGCTGCCGAGCGCGAGTCCGGCGATCTCGTCGTCACGCGTGGCGAGAACCAACCGGAAGTCCGGCTTGGTACGCCCGTACGTGTCGACGCGAGCCAAGAACGACGCACGGCTGGCAGCGGGGTCCTCATCGTACGGCGCCTCGGAGAACACAACGGCGTAAAGCTCGGCGGCCTGTGCGAGCTCGTCGGCATCGCCGGCCCACGTGCGCACGGTGACCTGGTCTGGCTCAAGTGTCATCGGGGGGTCCTCCCATACCGCGGTGTACCGCCAGAACAGACGCCGTCGCATCCGGATGCTGGGGAGCAGGCGATGCGCGACCGCTTGGATCTGGTCGAAAGTCTGCCGCGCGTCGACGGTGGGTGCCTGCATGTGCAGGGGAGTGGCCGGCGCGCGTCGCGGGTGTCGGATGAATCCGACCAGCGGATTGAGGACGAGGGATGCTGCGCTTCGGAGCCTGTCGGATCGGGTTTCGCTCGCGACACCGACGATCACGATACGACCTCCTGTGCGCAAGGATGCTCGTGCATCGAGGAGTGCGTCCTCCAGCCGCATGTGGTGCAGGGACGCGACGAACACGATCAGATCGTATGCGCCTTCCGCTTCGCCGCCGAACGGGCGCTGCTGGATGGTGACGGCATCCGTCATCTCGAATCGATGGGCCGCGGCCGCAGCGACGTCGACGTCGAGTTCGATGCCGATCACGTGCGGAAAGATCGCCGAGAGCCGCTCGACGAGATTGCCGGTACCGCATCCGACGTCCAGCGCGCTCACACCGCCGCGCCGTCGAACGGCCTTGGCGTTTCTGAGCACAAAGGCTGCGTACGCATCGTTGTGGGACCAGGGGTGGGCGGCGTTGAAGCGCGCGAGCGAGGTCAGGATCCGCACCAACTCATCCTACGGATGCACGAGGTCGCGCTACCGTCGACTCATGGACGCGATCCCGGATCGTCGGCTAGGGCCGGCTGCGAACGCGCGCAACGCAGCGGAACTGTTCGGGCGGGACGTCCTCATCGACTGGTGTGAGGCGCTGTTGCGGGGTGACGCACTGGATGACGATCCGCGCTATCCCGACATCGCGTGGCTGTGCGGCACAATCGGCTGGCCGAGTCACTGGGCGCGTGTGTGGGGTGCTCGAGGACTTCTGCATCTCGGTCCGCCCGCGAACTCAGAGGTTGTTCTGCACGCGCTGAACGACGAGGCGTGGCGAGTTCGGGAGATGGCGCTCAAAGTGATCATCCGGCATGAACTCGACGATCCGCACGGCGCTGTCGCTGCGCTCGTCGCCGACACGAACGAACGGGTGCGCTTTCAGGCTCTTCGCGCGCTGGGGGTGCCTCCGTCGGACCGCTGTGGACTGTGACGACCAGGGGAGCGGTGCGATCAGACTGGATGGTTCTTCCGAGCCCACGCCGTGAACGCGTCCTGCACCTCATCGAAGAACACCGTCTTCGCGCGGGTGTAGTCGTCGTAGTCGGGCTTTCCCGCGTTCGCCTCTGAGAGTCGGACCTTGAGGTCTTCGTAGCGTTCGCGCTCCTGCGGATGGGCACGCACCCAGTCGCGGAACCAGACGGTGTACCGGCCCCAGGGAGAGTCGGCGCGACGGATGTGCACGATCGCCTGCACATCGTCGTTGGTGAAGATGCTCTTGTCCCAGACCTCGTCCGGTACCGCCTCGTCGCCGCGCGGGACGTCGCGGTAGACACCAGGGGAGTCGGGCCGCGATCCGTGGGCCTGCGCGTAGCCGAGTGGACCCAGCCGGTCAGAGAGCTCCCGAACGTCCGGCATCGGCAGCAATCGAACCTGCAGATCGATGAATGGCTTCGCCCGTAGACCGGTACGGATGTCGATCCGATGTGGTCGTAGATCGCGACATCCACGCCGGGGATTGGGCAATCGCTTCCAGCTGCCCGGATGCGCGTGTCAGCCACGCAGGATCGTGCGGGTGCAGCTCTGCGGCATTCTTCGGCATGCGAGGAAGACTACGGGACGGAAGGGAGGGGTGGTCGTTCTCGTGTACTGACATAATGTGCATTATCGGCGTTACCGCGATCAAGCGGGCACTCGTTACGGAACGCGACCGATCGCCAACAGGTGGGCGCTCATGTCTCTCACACCGGCGTGCTCGGACGCAGCATCCGCCAGACGCGCCGCGGCACTCTGCAGCTCCGGATCGACGTCGACTGGCAACTGCTCCATGAACACGCCGGCCGGTCCTTCGACGCCATGGACATGCACGTCGACGACGCCCGCCTCCAGCAGCTCCCGCTCCAGCGACTCCGCCGTGTGGAAATGTCCGGCCGGAAATCGCAGTCGCCTCGACGGAGCACCATCTCGCAGCAGAGCGACCCATTCCTCGACGTCCGCTTCAGCGGGATCCCGCGTCAGAAAGATCTGACCAAACGCGACATATCGTGAAATCGCCCCCGCGAAGATCCACCCACCGGAGTCGGTCACACGGCGCGCTTCCTCGATCGCGCGACGCCGGTCGGATGCGGCGCGCAGGTGGTACAAGGGCCCCAGCATCAGAGTCGCGGCGAACGAAGCATCCTCGAAGGGAAGATCACGCGCGTCGCCCACCTGAGCGTCGAGACCCGCTTCCCCGGCGACGGACACGTGCTGCGCAACAGGATCGATGAGCGACACGGCGTACCCACGACCCTGAAGGGTGATCGCATGCGCGCCGGTGCCGCCGCCGATGTCGAGGATGCGCGCACCGGCTGCGACGCGGTCGCAGACGAGCTCCTGCACCCGCCGATGCTCCAGTCGTCCTTGCGCCGAGCGGGAACGAAGCCTGGCGTGCTCATCGAACGCGCCGCCGTAGTACGCCTGGATCCGATCGTCGAGATCCTGTTGATCTGCCACTGTGTCCTCCGCCTCTGCTCGCTCAGGCGCCGACATATTCCGCGAGGTGCTCCCCCGTCAGCGTCTGCTTCGTAGCGACGAGCTCGGCCGGCGTGCCCTCGAACACCACACGACCGCCGGCGTGGCCCGCGCCGGGGCCGACGTCGATGATCCAGTCCCCGTGGGCCATGACCGCCTGGTGATGCTCGATCACGATGACCGTCTTGCCCGCATCCACCAGTCTGTCGAGCAGCCCGAGGATCTTGTCGACGTCCGCGAGATGCAGGCCGGAGGTCGGCTCGTCGAGAACGTAGACATCGCCCTGACCGCCCATCTGGATGGCCAGTTTGACGCGCTGACGCTCGCCGCCGGACAGCGTCGACAGCGGCTGCCCGAGCGACAGATACCCGAGCCCGACATCGTCGAGGCGTTCCAGAATCGCCACGGCAGCCGGGATCTTCGAGTCCGGCTGCGAGAAGAACTCGCGCGCCTCGGCGACAGACAGGTCCAGCACCTCGGTGATGTCCTTGCCGCCGAGCTTGTATTCGAGGACCGCCGCTTGGAACCGCTTGCCGCCGCAGTCCTCGCACGGCGTCTCGATCGTGTCCATGAAGCCGAGCTCGGTGATGATGACGCCGGAGCCCTTGCACGACGGGCACGCACCCTCGGAGTTCGCGCTGAACAGCGCCGGCTTGACCGAGTTCGCCTTGGCGAACGCCTTGCGGATCGGCTCCAGCATCCCGGTGTAGGTCGCCGGATTGCTGCGACGCGAGCCCTTGATGGCGCTCTGGTCGATCGACACGACGCCATCGCGCTTGGACACCGACCCATGGATCAGCGAGCTCTTACCGGAACCGGCGACCCCGGTGACGACCGTGAGCACACCGGTCGGGATGTCGACGTCGACGTCCTGCAGGTTGTTCGTGGACGCGCCGCGCACCTCGATGGCACCTCTCCCCTGCCGGACCGTCGTCTTCACCGTCGCCCGATCGTCCAGATGGCGTCCCGTGATCGTCTCGCTCGCACGCAGACCGTCGACGGTCCCCTCGAAGCAGATCTCCCCTCCCCTGCTTCCCGCGGCGGGACCGAGGTCGACGACGTGGTCGCCGACCGCGATGGTCTCCGGCTTGTGCTCGACCACGAGCACGGTGTTGCCCTTGTCGCGCAGCTTCAGCAGCAGCGAGTTCATCCGCTGGATGTCGTGCGGATGCAACCCGATGGTCGGCTCGTCGAAGACGTAGGTGACATCGGTCAGAGACGAACCGAGGTGGCGCAGCATCTTGATCCGCTGCGCCTCTCCCCCGCTGAGCGTGCCGGACGGTCGCTCGAGGCTGAGGTATCCGAGTCCCAGCGTCACGAACGCGTCCAGGTTGGCCTTCAAGGCGTCCAGGAGCGGACCGGCTCCCGGCAGATCGAGTCCGTTGACCCAGGCAGCGAGATCGGTCACCTGCATCCGGCAAGCCTCGGCGATGCTGATCCCATCGATCTTGGACGACCGCGCGCCTTCCGTCAGGCGCGTCCCGTCGCACTCGGGGCAGGTGGTGAAGGATGCCACGCGCTCCACGAACGCGCGGATGTGCGGCTGGAGGGCGTCGAGGTCCTTCGACAGCATCGCCTTGGTTATCTTCGGGATCAGACCTTCATAGGTCATGTTGATGCCGCTGATCTTGACCTTGGTGACCTCTCCGTAGAGGAAGAGATGGCGCTGCTTGTCGCTGAACTCGCTGATCGGCTTGTCTGCCGGGTAGAAGCCGGATGCCGAGAAGCCCTTCACCATCCAGCCGTCCGCGGTGTAACCCGGCACCATGATGGCGCCCTCGTCGAGGGACTTCGACTCGTCCACGATCTGGGCGAGGTCGAGATCCGATACCGCTCCCCTGCCTTCGCACCGCGGGCACATACCGCCGAGGTAGATCGCATCCTTCACGATCTTCTTCTCGCCGCCCGGGCCCGTCATCACCCCGCTCGCCCGCTGCGTCGGGATGTTGAACGAGAAGGCGGTCGGGCCGCCGATGTACGGCTGACCGAGTTTCGAGAACAGGATGCGAAGCATCGCATTGGCATCCGTCACAGTGCCGACCGTCGAGCGAGGGTTCGCACCCAGCCGCTCCTGGTCGACGATGATCGCGGTGGTGAGCCCTTCGAGCACATCCACGTCGGGCCGCGGCACCGAGGGCATGAACCCCTGCACGAAGGCGCTGTAGGTCTCATCGATCATGCGACGCGACTCAGCTGCGATCGTGTCGAAGACGAGCGAGCTCTTGCCGGAGCCCGAGACGCCGGTGAAGACCGTGAGCCTTCTCTTGGGGATGTCGACGCTGACGTCCTTGAGATTGTTCTCCCTCGCTCCCCTGACGCGGATCAGATCGTGCGAGTCGGCGGGGCGTGGCGCGTCGGTCATGAGGAAGATCCTGCCACGCACCTCCCCCATCCAGAACCTTCAGCGCGCTACGCTGAGCACATCCTCCGCAGGATCGTCAGAGAGAGGCGTTTCTCATGTCTGAATCGCTCACGGAAGCGAAGTCGCTGTTCAAGTCCATTCGGGTCACGCTGGCGGTCTCGGGCGCGATCGCTCTCATCGCCGGAATCGTGGTGCTCGCCTGGCCGCTGAAGACCGCATTCATCGTCACCGGGATCATCGCGTCATACCTGGTCATCGCCGGCCTCGTCTACATCGGCCTGGGGATCTTCTCGGGCAAGAAGGGCGGGTGGGCCCGCATCGGCCACATCGTCCTCGGTCTGCTCTACATCGTCGCCGGCGTGGTCGCGTTCACCAATCTCGCTGCAGCCACGGTCACACTCGCCGTCGTCACCGCCGTCTTCCTCGGCGTCAGCTGGATCTTCGACGGAATCGTCGCCCTGACGCTGCTGAACAAGGACGGATCGAAGGCGTGGACGATCCTGTACGCGATCCTGAGCATCGCAGCCGGCGTCATCGTACTGTTCGCTCCGCTGCTGGCCGCCGCAGCGCTCTGGTGGGTCCTCGGCATCGCGATGGTCGTGCTCGGCATCATGCAGATCGTTCGAGCCATCACGCTGGGCCGTGACGAGCAGACGATCGCGTCGCCCCTCACCGGCGCCAGCACAATCTGATCGCAAAGACGAGAAATGCCCTGCCGATCGGCAGGGCATTTCTCGTGTCAGTGCGTCACTCCGCGACGAAGCCGCTGGTGTCGCCGACAAGACGGGTGTTGTCGGCGGGAACCGCGTCGAGTGCGGCCTTGGCGACCTCGGCCGCGAACTCCGACACGTTGTAGAGGCGCCCGGCGTCCTCACGCCGAGCGGAGATGGCGCCGGGGTTGGCGCGCTCGAGCAGCGTCGCCGTGATCGTGCCTTCGATCATGTCTCCCGAGACGACCGTGAAGCCGATCCCCTCCTCCTCGAGCGACGGGATCAGCTCCCGCAGGGCATCCTCGCCAGCGCGCTTGGACAGCGCGACCGGCTCGTACTCGGGCATGGTGGGCGTGGTGCGGATGAAGTGCGCCTGGTGGCTCGTGACGAACACGACCCGCGATCCGTCGGCGAGAAGCGGGCGGGCCGCATTCAGCACGTTCAGCTGCGCGTCGCGGTTCAGCGTCAGCGCGTAGTCCTCGGCCATGCCGGACTCCATGCCGCCCGATGCGTTCAGCACGAGGATGTCGAGACGGCCGAACTCGGCACTGACCTGCTCGAACATCGATCCGACCGAGGCCGGGTCGGTGAGGTCGGCGCCGACGACGAGCGCACGCACTCCGTGCTCGCGCAGCTGCGACGCGAGCTTCTCGGCACGCGGAGCCTTGTTGCGGAAGTTGATGACGACGTCTGCACCGGCCTCGGCGAAATAGCGGACGGTGTCCGCGCCGATGCCACGGGACGAGCCGGTTACGAGCGCGACCTTTCCGGCCAGGGAACCTGCGGGCAGAACGTCGGTCACGGTGACTCCTCATGCGGTGGTGAACGCCGCGGAAAGCACGGCCCGTTCACTTTACCAACCGCCCGACACGGGCCGTCTGCGCGTCACTGCTGCGTGATAGGTTGACCGCAAAGGAGGGCGCCATGAACGACGCATCCGTCTTCATCGAGCTGGTCACGGAGTGGGCGTGGATCGGCTGGCTGGTTCTCATCGCGGTATTCCTCGTGATCGAGATGCTCACTCTCGACTTCACCTTCCTCATGCTCGCCCTCGGCAGCGCGGTCGGCCTCATCATGGGCCTCATCGGCCTGCCCCTCTGGGCGCAGCTGATCATCGCCGCAGCCGCCGCCGCGCTGTTCATCCTGATCATCCGGCCGCCGCTGCTGCGGCGTCTGCATCGCGGCGAAGACCCGACCAAATCCAACGTCGACGCTCTCATCGGCCTCCGTGGCACCGCCCTCGCAGACGTGACCAACGTCTCAGGGCAGGTGAAGGTGAGCAACGGCGACACGTGGACGGCACGTGCTGACGGGAGCGTGACCATCCCGGTCGGCGCACCCGTTCTCATCACCGCGATCAACGGGGCGACGGCGATCGTCCGCCCCGCCAACGACTAGCACCATCGACGACTAGGAGAAGCAGTGGACGACTCATCGTTCATCCCGACAGCGATCGGATGGATCCTCGCGATCGCCGTCATCATCTTCGTGGTGGTGACGGTCGCGCGATCGATCCGCATCATCCCTCAGGCCACGGCGGGCGTCGTCGAGCGCCTCGGGCGCTATCACAAGACCCTCACGCCCGGTCTGAACATCCTGGTGCCCTTCATCGATCGTCTGCGGCCCCTGATCGACATGCGCGAGCAGGTCGTCTCGTTTCCGCCGCAGCCGGTGATCACCGAGGACAACCTCGTCGTCTCGATCGACACGGTCGTCTACTTCCAGGTCACAGACGCCCGCGCCGCCACGTATGAGATCGCAAACTACCTCGGCGCCGTCGAGCAGCTGACGACCACCACGCTCCGCAACGTCGTCGGTGGCCTCAACCTCGAAGAGGCGCTCACGAGCCGCGACAACATCAACGGCCAGCTGCGCGTCGTGCTCGATGAGGCGACCGGCAAGTGGGGCATCCGCGTCGGACGCGTCGAGCTGAAGGCGATCGACCCGCCCCTGTCCATCCAGGACTCGATGGAGAAGCAGATGCGTGCCGAGCGCGACCGTCGCGCAGCGATCCTGACCGCCGAGGGGACCAAGCAGTCCGCGATCCTGGAGGCAGAGGGTGCGCGTCAGGCTGAGATCCTTCGCGCAGAGGGTGACAAGCAGGCAGCCGTCCTCCGCGCTCAGGGTGAGGCGGAGGCGATCCAGAACGTGTTCGCCTCGATCCACCAGGGCGCGCCGGACGACAAGCTCCTCGCGTACCAGTACCTGCAGATGCTCCCCAAGATCGCCGACAGCGAGTCGAGCAAGCTGTGGATCATCCCCAGCGAGCTCACCGAGGCGCTCAAGGGCATCGGCGGGGCGTTCACTCCGCGCCCGGGCGGCCAGCCGCCGGCTGGTACGACGGGCGCGTGACGCACCCGTACTTCGCGAAGGCACGGCATCCGCGGGTTCTCGCACACCGCGGACTGGTATCGCTCGAGGGCACAGGGCCCGTCGTCTGGGAGAACACCGCCGGTGCGTTCGCTACTGCACACGCGGCCGGTGCGGAGTACGTCGAGACGGATTGTCAGGTCACCGCCGACGGCGACATCATCCTCTTCCACGATGACGATCTCGAGCGCCTGGTCGGCGACGCCCGCCGGATCGATCAGGTGCGCACCGCCGAACTCGTGGAGATCTTCGCACCGCACGGTGGCCTGCTGACCGTGGCCGAACTCCTCGAGACGTTCCCGGAGACGCGATTCAACATCGATGTGAAGACGGATGCCGCTGCCGCTCCCCTGGGCCGCATCGTCGCTCCGCACGCGCACCGCGTGCTGCTGACCAGTTTCTCGGACGCGAGGCGCAGGCGGGCGGTCGACGCCGTGATGGATGCCGGTGCGAGCGTGCGACCGGCGACGTCGGCCGGCCGGTCGAGCATGATGCGGGTCAGGCTGCTGACGGCGCTGCGCCTCTCCCCCGCTCGTGTGCTGCGCGAGATCGATGCGCTGCAGATCCCCGAGCGGTACGGGCCCGTACGAGTCCTCACGCCGTCTCTGCTGCGCGCGGCGCATCGGCACGACGTCGAGGTCCACGTGTGGACGGTCAACGATCCGCAGGACATGCGCCGGCTCGTCGACACGGGGATCGACGGCATCGTCACCGACCGCGCCGACGTGGCCATCGAGACCGTCAACTGACGCCCTACCCTCTAGGGCTGGGATTCGACTGTGAATACCCGCGCGATCATTGGTGCGTTGAGCGCGCGCACAGGCGAGAGCGGTATACCTGAGGTCGACGAGAGGACCACAAAATGGCAGATCGCAGCCTGCGCGGCATCCGACTCGGCGCCCAGAGCCTACAGAGCGAAGAGGGCGTCGTTTTCATGGAACGCCGCGAGACCACCTACAAGTGCGACACGTGCGGAAGCACCAGTACCCTGATGTTCGCCGCTGACGCAGAGCCGCCGCAGAAGTGGGAGTGCCGCACGTGCGGTGCCGAAGCCGTGCTCAGCGTCGACGGCAAGACCATCACGCCGGACGCGACGGACGAGAAGATCGCCCGCACCCACTGGGACATGCTGATGGAGCGCCGCACGCGCGCCGAGCTCGAAGAGCTGCTCGAGGAGCGCCTCGCGTTCATCCGCGCACGCCGCGGAGCGGGTGAAGACCCCACTCGGGAGAAGATCGGCGCCTAACGGCCCTGGTCACTTCCCACCACGGGCGCGCCACCACCCGAACAGGAGCGCGCCCAATCCGCCCCACATCAGCACCTGCTGAATCCAGGGGCCGAGGATCACACCAGCGGTGAGGCCGGAGCGAAGCTCGACATCGTCGAGCAGGGCTCCGGCCTCATCTGCGTCCAACGAGGCGATCGTCCGGCCCTCAGGGGTGATCATCTGGCTCGTGCCGACCGTGGAGATGTTGACGACGCTGCGTCCGGTCTCGATGGCGCGCATGCGGGCGAAGGCGAGCTGCTGCAGATTCTCGTCGGTGCCGCGGAAGTCGGCGTTGTTCGTCTGGAACACCAGCACCTGAGCTCCGCCGGTGACGCCCTCGGCGATGACCTGGTCGTAGATCACGTCGAAGCAGATGGCGAGGCCGATCTTCACACCGTCGACATCCATCACGGGTGCGTTGGTTCCGTGAGAGTACTCGCGCCCGATCAACCCGATGAGGTCGGGGACGATCGCGTAGTAGAAATCACGATCGGGCACGTACTCCCCGAAGGGAACGGGGAAGCGCTTGTCGTGCGTCTGCTCCGCGATGCCGGAGGGCTCCCAGAGCATCGACGTGTTGAAGAACTCGTCGCCGCGCGCCGTGGCGGCGTTCGCGAGCAGCGGCGCATCCACCCGGTTGGCGACCAGGGTCATCCGGCGAGCCAGCGCACTGTCCTGGAACGGGTCGCCGCCGAGCCCGCCCTCCGGCCACACGAGCAGATCCATATCCTCGCCGTACAGGGGCTCCGTGGCGTCCGTCTGCGCCTGGACGACCGCGTAGGGCTCCCGATGATCGAAGTACCCCGTGGGGCCGTTGCCCTGCACGGCGCCGATGCGCATGGTGCCGGCATCCGTCGTGGGGAACGCCGGGGTCACGAACAGCAGAGCGATGATCACCACGGGTGCGACGAGTCGCAGCGGACGGCGCCAGAGGCGAAGCCTCACGCTCTCGATCAGCATCGCGACCGCGAACACCATCAGGAAGCTCAGGCCGCTCACGCCGACCCAGGAGGACAGCGTCGCGAGAGGACTCTCGGACTGCGTCATCCCCAGGCGCGCCCAGGGGAACCCGGTGTACGGCCACGAACCGAGGAGCAGCTCTCTGAGCACCCAGAGCGCTCCGACGACGGCAGGGAGCAGCACCAGGCGGCCGGCCGTGCCGGGGAACGCGCGCGGCAGCCAGCGATAGGCCAGCGCGATGAGCGTGACCGCGACAGCCGTGAGCGCGGCCTCGAGTGAGGCGAGCGCCGCCCAGGGGATCACGCCCAGATAGCGCGACGTCCACGACACCAGCAGGAAGAAGAACACGCCTCCGTAGACGAGTCCGACCAGCGCTGCGGCCCAGAACTGTCGCCCGGTCAGAGCCAGAAGCAGGAGCGCGACGGCGGGGAACGCCAGGATCCACGCGTTCGCCGACGGGTATGCGAGATCCATCAGCCACCCGGACAGCGCCGCAGACGCAACGGCGAGCCACAGCGGCAGCAGCGGACGGGGCCGACGCGAGGGCTCGGCAGAGGGCGATGGCATCCGTCTCATTCTCACATCGTCGAATACGCGACGATGCCGCGGCGCACGCCGTCGAGCGCCTGCCTCGCCGTACGAGCCACGGTGAGATCCTCGGCCACGATCGACAGTTGATCGAGCAGGTCGATCGTCTGCTTCGCCCACCGAACGAAGTCGCCGGCCGCCATGTCAGCGTCGACGAGCACACGATCGAGCAGGGCGCCACGAGCCCAGGCGTGCATGGCGCCGGCGAGACCGGCCGCGAGCGGCTCGGACCCTGGCAGGCTGTGCGCCTGCTCCAGGTCATCCAGCTCGGCCCACAGGGCGGTGGTCTTCTCGAACGCCGCACGGAAAGCGCCGCGCGGGAGCCCCCGCTCCCCCGAGTTCGCCTCGTCGCGGCGCGGTTCGTACACGAGGCAGCATGCCATCGCGGCGAGAGAAGGGGCGTCCAACCCCGTCCACAGGCCCTGGCGCAGCGACTCCGCCACGAGCAGGTCGCGCTCGCCGTAGATGCGCCGCATCGTGCGACCGTCCTCCGTGAGGGCGGTGTCGTCGCCGGTTCCCGTGACGTAGTCGAGCGTGGCGAGCACGTCGACGATCCGGTCGAACACACGAGCCACCGTGCCCGTTCGGTTCTCGATCTGCCGACGGGTGCGATCGGTCTCGCGCTTGAGCTTCCAGTACCGCTCGGCCCAGCGGGCGTGCGCCTCGCGGTCGGGGCACCGATGGCATCCGTGGCGCTGCATCCGGGTGCGCAGGGACTGGATCTTCTTGAGGCGCTTGTCTCTGGCGGCCCGCGGCCCGTGGGAGTCCTGCTTGTTCTTCTTCTCGAGATCGCTCAGCTCACGTCGGATGCCGGCGTAATCGAGGAAGTCCCCGTGATCGCAGGTCATCGCCTTGACGTATCCGTTCAGCGACTCCTCCGCCTCGCGGACCTGTCTGGCCAGGCCGACGACCGCGCGGTCGGCTTGGAACTGGGCGAACGACGATTCCAGGACCTGCCTGGCCCTCGGCCGACCGAACATGTCGATGAGGTTCACGGCCATGTTGTACGTCGGACGGAAGCTGGAGTTCAGCGGATACGTGCGCCGGGAGGCGAGAGCGGCGACGGCCTGAGGGTCCATGCCCTCCGTCCACTGCACGACCGCGTGGCCCTCGACGTCGATCCCCCGACGCCCTGCGCGACCCGTCAGCTGGGTGTACTCCCCCGAGGTGATGGCCACGCGCGCTTCGCCGTTGAACTTCTCCATCTTCTCCAGGACCACGGTGCGCGCTGGCATGTTGATGCCGAGCGCCAGAGTCTCGGTGGCGAAGACCACTTTGACGAGCTTGCGACGGTACAGCTCCTCGACGACCTCCTTGAAGGCGGGCAGAAGGCCGGCGTGATGGGATGCCACGCCCCGCTCGAGGTTGTCCACCCATTCGAAGTAGCCGAGGACGCCGAGATCCTCATCCTGCAGGGTGCGCGTGCGCTCCTCGACGAACTCTCGGATCTCGCGCCGTTCCTCCTGCGAAGTCAGGCGGATGCCGGAGCGTCGCACTTGCTGCACAGCTGCGTCGCACCCGACGCGGCTGAAGATGAAGAAGATCGCCGGCAGCAGGTTCGTGCGCTCGAGCAGCTGGATGACGTCCGGGCGGTCCATCCGCTCGATGCGCTGAGCGTTCGATGCACGCACGGGGCGGCGTCCGCCGCGCTGCGGGCGGGGGCTCTGCCTGCCGGCGTGCCGTGAGCTGACGTACGACTGCGCGCGCTTGTTGTTGTCGTACCGTGACCCGGTGAACGACCGGATGCGCATGAGCTCCTGGTTGACGGTCGCCGTGGCGATACCCGCCCGGTCGTCGAACAGCGGCAGCAGATCGTCGCGCACCAGGACGTGCTGCTCGAGCGGCACCGGCCGGATCTCGGAGACGATGACCTCGGTGTCGCCCCGGACGGTGTCGAGCCAGTCGCCGAACTCCTCGGCGTTCGAGACGGTCGCGCTGAGCGAGACGAGCCGCACCGCGGAGGGCAGGTGGATGATGACCTCTTCCCACACGGCGCCGCGGAACCGATCGGCGAGGTAGTGGACCTCGTCCATGATGACGAAGCGGAGGTCGGTGAGAGCCGAGGAGCCGGCGTAGATCATGTTCCGCAGCACCTCGGTCGTCATCACGACGATCCGGGCGTTGCCGTTGATGTTCGTGTCCCCGGTGAGCAGTCCGACGTTCTCCGCGCCGTAGACCTCGACGAGCTCGCGGAACTTCTGGTTCGACAGCGCCTTCATCGGCGTCGTGTAGAACGCCTTGTCACCCGGCGTCTGCATCGCGAGGTGGATCGCGAACTCGCCGACGATGGTCTTGCCTGCGCCGGTGGGTGCGGCGACGAGGACGCTGCGCCCGCGCTCGAGTGCGTGACATCCCTCCACCTGGAAGGGGTCGAGATCGAACTTCTGACGTGCGGCGAACGCGGCGGTGTGCGGGTGCGCAGCGCTGTCTCGAGCGGCGGCGTAGCGCTCGGCCGGTGAGCTCATGCGTCCGCGTCCGGGAGCAGCCCTTCGGCCGCCATCTGCTGCTTCTTGCGACGGTCGAACAGCATCGACAGCCCGGCGGCCGCGAAGAACAGGACCACCAGGATGCCGGCCAGCAGCAGCATGCTGACCACGTCCGCCGCGGGCGTCGCGAGGGCTGCGAACACCGAGGCGATGAGTACGGCGACGCGCCACCCCTTCAGGATCGCGCGACCGGTCATGACGCCGGACAGGTTGAGGGCGACGAGGAAGACCGGCAGGACGAACGAGACGCCCACCACGAGCATGAGCTTGAGGATGAAGTCGAAGTAGAGCTTTCCCTCGTAGAGGTTGTTGGCGCCCTCGGGCGTGAACTCCGCCATGAGCTCGATCACGTGCGGCACGACGAGCGAGCCGACGTAGCAGCCGGCGAAGAAGAGCGGGATGGCTGCGGCCACGAAGCCGATCGTGTACTTGATCTCTTTGCGCGTCAGCCCTGGCATGATGTAGGCCCAGATCTGCCACAGCCAGATGGGAGCCGCGAGGAAGATGCCGATCGAGAACGCCATTCGCATGCGCAGATCGAACGGTGCCGTCACGGAGGAGAACGTGAGGCCGACGATCACCTCAGGATGACGGTCGGCTATCGCCTCCACCGGGGCTGTGATGAAGTCGATGATCGGGTCGGTGACGAAGAACGCCACGATCATCGTGACGACGAGCGCCGCGGCGCAGATCATCAGCCGTCGACGCAGCTCCACGAGGTGGGCGCCGAGCGACATACGGCGTTCATTGCGTGGTCTGTCACTCGCGGCCGACTTCTTGTCGATCGCGGTCACCGTCGTCAGCTGGTCGGGCTGCTGGGGGCGCTGCCGTCTGCCCGCTGCGAAGTGGTGCTGGGCTCAGCAACCGTGGATGCGGCGGTGGTGTCGCCGGCATTCTGCTGCGGTGTGCCGTCCTCTTCCTTCATCGCCTTCATCTCGCCCTTGAAGACACGGGCGGACTGGCCCATGCTCTTCGCGAGTGCCGGCAGCTTCGCCGCACCGAACAGGAGCAGGATGATGAGGACGAGGACGAGCAGGTGCCAACCGGTCAATCCAGCCATGATTCCCTCCCGGGGTTGAAGTCTTCGTGCAGTCTACCCGGGCATCCTTTGTCAGGGGTTCGCGTAGAGCGCGAGTCCGGCTGCAGCCCATTCCCGGGTCGCGGTGCGCGCGATGTCCGGGTCGACGACCTGGAGCTGACCTCCGAACCGAGCCGCGACGCGCTTGATCGCTCGGGAGTCGGACAGCCGGATTCGAACGACGACATCATCGCCGTCCTCCCGTGCGTTGTCTGCTCGGACGTAGTCGCCGAGAAGAGGCACGAGGCGGTGCGGCAGCCGCACGGTGACCTCCGGGTCGTCGCCCTCTCCCCCGAAACCCTCTGGTACGGGCGCATCGGCATGCGTGATCGGAATGTCGGTCAGAACCGGCTCGCTGACCCTGTCGAGGTGGAAGGTGCGCATCGCCTTCCGCAGATGGCACCAGCCCTGCAGATACCACTGACCGTTCGTGATCAGCACCTGAACAGGGTCGACGGTGCGGGTCGTGGGCGCGGCATCCGGCGCCTGATAGCGGAACGACACGGCCACACCGTCGCGGAGCGCGTCCGCGACGGCGTCGCGCACCTCGTCGACCGCGCTCGGAGCGATGACGACATCAGCCGGGGCATTCGCCGCAGCGCGCGCGAGCTTCGCGAGCAGGCCGGCCACCAGCCCCGAGTCGGAGACTGCGGGAACGGATGCCACGAGCTGCAGGCCTGCGAGCAGTGCGGCCGCCTCGCGCGCGGTGAAGCGCGGCACGCGGCGGAGTCCGACGTCGTTCGTGATCTCGATGACGTCCTCTTCATCGAGGAGATCCCAGTTGATGTCGAAGAGCTCGTGCGGCTGCTGCCAGTACCCGCTGTCACCGGGCAGCCCGATGACCGTGAGCTTCTCGACCATGCCCCGCATCTCGGCGGTCGACACGTCGAACTCCCTGGCGGCCTCCTCCAGCGAGACCTGCCCACGCTCAAGCAGGTACGGCACCAGCGTCAGGTAGGCGCGCACCCGATCGGCCGCGAGCGGTGTCTTGGGCTTGTCCGCCATCACTCCCCCGCTCCGTGTGCCGCGACGATGGCAGCGAGTCGCTCGATCACGGCATCCCGCAGCACCGCGGGCTCGACGACACGAACCTCCGGCCCGTACGAGGCCAGCTCGTCGGCGAAGATGTGCAGATCCACGAAGGGCACGCTGAACCCCTGCTTCTCGGCCCGCGCGCGGCGGCCCAGACGCAGGGCCGCCTCCGTGCCCGGCGTGATCTCGACCAGCGCGGAGTTTCGCGCGGCGACCGCGTTGAGACCGGCGAGAGCACGCTCGCCCGCTCCGTCACGGAGCCCGGGGGCGAAGGACGTGCGCGTCACGGTGACATCGCCGACGATGCGGCTGAGCAGGAACGTGCGCTCGTCGTCGGCATCCTGGTCGATTCCATAGACGTGCCAACGGGCTTCGAAGTCCAGCAGGGCCAGGGGTTCGAAGGTCCGCCGGCGCGGCATCGCCTCCCCCGGCTTCAGATAGTCGAACGCGACCACGCGGCAATCCTCGATCGCGGACTGGAGCGGCGCGAAGCTGTTCTCGCGCGGCGTGATCCGCGGGGCGAATCCGATGATCGGCTCGTCGCCGTCGATGCCGAGCGCGCGGATCTTGCGTACGCCGGCCTGTGCGTCGGCTGAGGCGGATTCCGCGCTCCACACGCTGCCGGCGAGCTGCAGGACGGCGAGCTCCGCCGGGCTGAACGAGATGTCCTCCGGGAGGTCGTACTCGGCCTTCGGGATGCGATACCGAGCCTCACGAAGATCGTTCGGGTCGCTGGAGTCACCGATCGTCTCGATCGGGACGCCCAGCGCGCGCAGCTCGTCCTTGTCGCGCTCGAACATCTTCTCGAGCGCGTCCATCCTGACGCCGGTCTCCGCGCGCTGGCGGTAGCCGGACACACTGTCGAGGATCTGCTGCTTGGTGAGCCCGATCTCCGTGGCCATCAGCGCCACGACGAGATTCGTCTGACGCTCCTCCGGGGGGATTCGGGCTGCCATCACTGCTGCGCTGAGGCCGGAGGATCGATGCCGAGGATGTCGACCACGAACACGAGGTCCGCGTTCGGCGGGACGGCTCCGCTGCCCTGTTCGCCGTAGGCGAGCTCGGAGGGAATGACCATGAGCACCTGAGAGCCGACGGTCTGGCCAGCCAGCCCCTGCGTGAAGCCGGGGATGACCGCGGTCATGTCGAACGTCGCAGCGGTTCCGCGGTCCCACGACGAGTCGAAGACGGTGCGGTCGTCCCACGTGACTCCGGTGTAGTTGACGAGGATGCTGTCGTCGTCGGCGACCTTCGCCCCGTCGCCCTTGATGAGGGTCTGCACGGTCAGATCCTTCGGCGCAGCGCTGTCGGGGACGATGATGCCCGGGCGCCCGTCCGGCGCACGGACCACCGTCGGCATGCCGGCGGCGTCGTTGTACTGCAGCGCGCCCTCTGCTCGACTCGGGTAGACCTTGACGACATCGAAGACGGCGACCACCGACTCATCCTCGGCCAGGCCGAAGCCGGTGAGGTTCTGAGGGCCGAAGTCCTCCGGCGTGACGGCGGCTACGACTCGTGAGCCCTCGGTCGCGCACTCGAGCGCCGTGCCGAACGCGGGAACGGTCTGCGCCCAGTAGCCGACGCTCGCGAGCTGCGCCTTCTCGGCGTCGTAGGCCGTGCTGGCGATCGGGTCGCCGGTCTCGCCCGAGAAGAGCGAGAACTCGATGACGGCGCTCTGCCCCGGCGACGTGAGTGCGCGTCCATCGCCGACCACGGCGTCGCCGAACGCGCTGGTGTCCCCGCCGACGGGCGTGAACAGCTCGACGTCGGGCTTCGTGCCGACCTTGCCGGAGAGGTTGGCGAGGTCCTCGATGCCGCTGCCGGCCCCTGCTCGATCGCAGGCGACGCCGTCGTACGCGGGCCCTGCCGTGCAGCCCGTCAGGGCGAGGGCGGCGAGGGCGAGAGTGGCCAGAGCGGCTGAGGTTTTACGCACGCGCTCCAGTCTATTCCGATCGGTGATCGACGTCGCGCGACGCGGCGGCGCGACGTGCACCCTCGGCGGCCTTGGCGGCCTCTCTGGCGCGCTTGCGCAGGTTCTTGTCCGTGATGTCCCGGTCGCCGACGGCGCCGGGGGTCCACAGCTCGACATCCTCGTCGCCGTAGCTCGACTTCGACGCACGACGCTTCACCTCGGGGGCGATCGTCCCCGGAGCGAGCCGCCGCGCCGTGAGCAGGAAGCCGGTGTGCGCGACCATGCGGTGATCGGGGCGCACGGCCAGCCCCTCGACGTGCCAGCCTCTGACCATGGTCTCCGACGCGTCAGGGGCGGTGAAGAGTCCGGTGCCGCGGATGTACTCCGCGACCCGCGAGAGCTGCGTCGCGGTGGCGACGTAGCAGAGCACCACTCCCCCCGGCGTCAGCGCCTCAGCGACGGCATCCACGACCTCCCACGGGGCGAGCATGTCGAGCACGACGCGGTCGACGCTGCCGGCCGGCATGGTCTCCGGAAGAGCGTGCAGCAGGTCGCCGACGACGACTTCCCAGGTGTCGGGCGCCCCGCCGAAGAAGGTCTCGATGTTCGAACGCGCGACCTCGGCGAAGTCATCACGTCGCTCGAATGAGACCAGACGCCCCGCCGGGCCGATGGCGCGCAGCAGCGACAGCGACAGCGCACCGGACCCGACGCCGGCTTCGACGACGGTGGCACCGGGGAATATGTCGGCCTGCATGACGATCTGCGCGGCATCCTTCGGGTAGACGATCGCCGCGCCGCGCGGCATCGACATCGCGAAATCGCGAAGCAGCGGGCGCAGCGCCAGGTACTCGTGCCCTGAGCTGTTCGTCACGACGGACCCGTCGGCCAGGCCGATGAGGTCGCGGTGGAACAGGACGCCGTGATGCGTGTGCATCTCGCCGTCTGCAGCGAGCGTGATCGTGTGCAGCCTGTTCTTGGGCCCGGTCAGCTGCACGCGATCGCCCTCGCGGAAGGGGCCGCTCGGCCGTGCCGTGGTGCTCATCGTCCGACCTCCACGCTCGTGACGGCCGCGTACAGATCGACGATGTCGCCGGCCGTGCGGCCCTCGAGCGTCGGCCAGAGGGCGTGCGCGCCCAGACCGTCCAGCGGGACGATGTGCGGCACGCCGAGGGTCACGGCCCCCGAGGCGATGCCGGCTCGCAGACCGGTGGGCGAGTCCTCGATGACGAGAGCGTCGGCGATGTCGATGTCGAGAAGCCTCGAAGCCTTCAGATACGGCTCGGGGTGCGGCTTGGGATAGTCGACCTCATCACCGGGGACGACGACGTCGAACGCGGGGAAATCGATGAGATCGATGACGCTGCGGGCCATGCGGCCGAGCGACATCGTCACCAGTGCGCTGGGAATCCCCGCGACCTGCAGATCGCGCAGCAGTTCGCGCGCACCAGGGCGGAACGGCACGCCCTGCGTCTCGAGAAGCTCGCGCACGGCGTCCGTGAGGTGCGAGACGATCGCGTCGGCATCCATGTCGACCCCGGCGGCCCGCAGGATCTCGGCGCTCTCGTGAAGCCCGCTTCCGACCAGCTGCAGAGCCTGCTCGTGGCTCCAGGTGCCGCCGAAGGATTCGACCAGCGCCGTCTCCGCTGCCATCCAGTACGGCTCGGTGTCGACCAGTGTTCCATCCATGTCCCAGAGGACTGCCTGCGGCTTGTGAGTCACCTGACCATCGTATCCGGGGCGGTACGCCGCGTCGGCCGAGCGCGGACTAGCCTGGAGGGATAGCCGAAGTCCGTCGTCGAAGGGAGAACCGCATGGATGCACTCGGAGACCGCATCGTCGTGGTGGCCTTCGACGGGTGGAACGACGCCGGCGAGGCCGCCAGTGGCGCGATCGAAGCGCTGCGCGAGAGCGGAGACTACGAGGTCGTCCATTCCGTCGATCCTGAGCTGTACTTCGACTACCAGTACACGCGCCCCTCATCCAAGATGGATGCCTCCGGCAAGCGCGACCTGCGCTGGCCCGAGGCGTCCCTGTGGCGCCCGCGCGGTGACGCAGAGGACGGCGCACCGGAGTTCTGGCTCCTCACCGGCGTCGAACCGGCCAGAACCTGGCAGGCGTTCGCGAACGAGTTCATCGATGTCGCGCTTCGCGATGACATCACCGGGTTCATCTTCCTCGGCGCGATGCTCTCGGATGTGCCGCATACCCGCCCGATCTCGATCTTCGCCGCGAGCTCGAACGAGCAGGTGCGAGAGGCTCTCGGGCTGGAGCGCTCGCTCTACGAGGGGCCGGTCGGCATCCTGAGCGTCATCGAGCACTTCGCGGAGGGAGCGGGCATCCCGACGGCCACACTGTGGGCGAGCGTCCCGCACTACGTCGCCTCGGCGGCTCCGTCTCCGAAGGCCACGCTCGCACTCCTCGACCGGCTCGAAGAGCTCACCGGCGTCGACATGCCCCGCGAGGGGCTCCGAACGGATGCCGCCACGTGGGAGGCCTCTATCGACGCCGCCGCGGCGGACGACGAGGAGATGACCGAGTACATCCACCAGCTGGAGCGCACGCGCGACACCTGGGACTCCCCCGAGGCATCCGGCGACGCCATCGCGCAGGCGTTCGAACGCTACCTGCGTCGCCGCGACGACGGGCCGGGCGACCGCAAACGCTAGCCCGACCTACCCCGCGATCACTCCGGTGCCGAGCAGGATCAGCAGCGTGACGCCGAGCAGGATCCGGTAGATCACGAACGGCAGGAAGCTGTGCTTCGAGATCCAGTTCATGAAGAACGCGATCACGCCGAGAGCGACGACGAACGCGATGCCGGTCGCTGCGACCGTCTCGCCCATCGTGAAGTACTGGTCGGGAGCGTCCCAGCTCTTGAACACCTGGAAGAAACCGCTGCCGAACACGGCCGGGATGGCCAAGAGGAACGCGTAGCGGGCCGCCGCGGCGCGCTCGTAGCCGAGGAAGAGTCCCATGGTGATCGTGCCGCCGGAGCGCGAGACGCCGGGGATCAGGGCCAGCGCCTGCGCAAAGCCGTACAGGATGCCGTGCGGGTAGGTGATCTGGTCGAGTCTGCGGCGCTTGGCACCCACGTAGTCGGCGACGCCGAGCAGGATGCCGAACGCGATGAGCATGATCGCGACGATCCACATCGAGCGCAGCACGGTCTCGATCTGATCCTGGAACAGCAGCCCCAGGACGACGATCGGGATGCTGCCGATGATGATCAGCCAGCCCATGCGCGCATCCGGGTCGTTGCGCGGCAGCTTGCCGACGAGCGAGCGGAACCAGTGCCCGATGATCCGGGTGATGTCGCGCCAGAAGAAGACTACGACGGCGGCCTCGGTGCCGATCTGCGTGATCGCGGTGAAGGCCGCCCCCGGGTCCTCTCCGGAGCCGGTGAACGTTCCGACGATCCGCAGATGTGCGCTGGACGAGATGGGGAGGAACTCGGTCAGTCCCTGGATGATGCCGAGGAACAGCGCTTCGAGCAGGTGCATGGAGGGGCCTTCTGAGTAGAGCGAGATGCGTCAGTACGTGCGCAGCAGATCGGTCAGAACGTGCTGACCGAAGACAAGCGATTCTACGGGGACGCGCTCGTCGACCCCGTGGAACATCCCCGTGAAGTCCAGATCCGACGGCAGACGGAGCGGCGCGAAACCGTAGCCGGTGATGCCGAGCGTCGTGAGCGCCTTGTTGTCGGTACCCGCTCCGAGCAGGTACGGGATGACGGGAACGCCGGGGTCGTGGCGGCCGAGAGATGCGACCATGGCTTCGACGAGCTCACCCTCGAAGGGCGTCTCCATGCCGATGTCGCGCACGACGGTCTCGATGGCGATGTCGTCGCCGACGATGCGCTGCAGCTCCTCCAGCACGTCGTCCTCCGTTCCGGGGATCACGCGGACGTCGATGAGCGCCTCCGCGTGCTCGGGGATGACGTTGTGCTTGTATCCGGCCGTGAGGACCGTCGGGTTCGTCGTCGTGCGGAACGTCGAGCGCAGGAACGCCTCGGCGGGGCCGGATGCCGCAGCGAGGGCATCCGGATCGTCGAGCGGCCGCCCGGTGAGGTCGCTCAGCCCCTGCAGCAGCGCGGTCGTCGTCGGGGTGAGCCGGATCGGCCACCGCGTGCGCCCGATGGCGGTGACGGCTTCGGCGAGCTTGACGATCGCGTTGTCCTCATGCAGGCGGCTGCCGTGGCCCGCACGCCCCTTGGCCACGAGGCGGATCCAGATGAGCGCCTTCTCCCCCACCTGCAGCAGGTAGGCGCGACGATCGTCGACGGTGATCGAGTAGCCGCCGACCTCGCTGATCGCCTCCGTGGCACCGGCGAACCACTCAGGCCGGTCCTTCACGACCAGAGAGGAGCCCTCCACACCGCCGTTCTCCTCATCGGCGAAGAAGGCCAGGACGAGGTCGCGCTCCGGCTGCTCACCCGCGCGCAGGATCTCCGCGACGGACGTGAGGATCATGGCATCCATGTTCTTCATGTCGACGGCGCCGCGGCCCCACAGCATCCCGTCGCGCACGATGCCGGCGAAGGGATCGACGCTCCAGTCCTCGGCCATCGCGGGGACGACGTCGAGGTGGCCGTGCACGACCAGCGCCGGCTTGCGGGAATCGCGACCGGGCACTCGGGCCATCACGTTCGTGCGCCGAGGAATCGGCTCGTAGTACTCGGTCTGCAGCCCGAGGCTCTCGAGGTGGGCCCCGACGTACTCCGCGGCCTCCCGCTCCCCCTTCGCGTTCCCACCGCCGAAGTTCGACGTGTCGATGCGGATCAGGTCCTGCGCGAGGCGCACGACCTCCGGAAGCTGAGGCTCGGACATGACTCCAGGCTATCGAAGCGCGTGCGGCACGCCCGAGCGGTGCCCTGGTTCGTCCGCTGTCGCGAAACCTGGTAACGTTTCTCTTCGGTCGGCAACGACCTTCACCACCTGCGCGGGTGGCGGAATGGTAGACGCGCTACGTTGAGGTCGTAGTGCCCGTAAGGGCGTGGGGGTTCAAGTCCCCCTCCGCGCACAAACAGAAAAGCCCCCTGATGGGGGCTTTTCTTGTATCCGCTTCGGCTCGTGTCACACGGCGCCCACGCCGAACACCAGGCCGAGGACGTAGGTGACCGCCGCGGCCCCGAAGCCGATCGCCAGCTGACGGATGGCCCGTCGCAGCGGCGGCCCGCCCGAGAGGATGCCGACGGTCGCACCAGTGGCCAGCAGCGCGACGCCGACCAGCAGCAGCGCGACGAGGATCGCCGTGAGCCCCTGCAGCCCGAAGATCCACGGCAGCACCGGAATGATCGCACCGGACGAGAACAGGAAGAAGCTGGACAGGGCAGCTGTCCAGTCGCTTCCCACGATGTCGTGGTCGTTGCCGGCGCCGTGCGCGTGGACGGGCCCAGTAGCGGTGCGTCGCACTCCCTCGTGGGCTGCCGCGATGACCCGACGCGAGCGGGTGAGCGCCTCGGCCTGATCCATGCCTCGCGCCCGATAGACGAGGGCGAGCTCGTTCTCGTCGATATCGAGGTCTCCGGCTGACTGCGCGGCATCCTCGTTGGCCTCGGTCGACGCCAGCAGCTCCCGCTGCGAGCGGACGGAGACGAACTCCCCCGCCCCCATCGAGAGCGCTCCTGCGAGGAGCCCGGCGATGCCGCTGAACAGTACGAAACTCGACGAGACGCCGGTCGCGCCGATGCCGAGGACGAGCGCCAGGTTGCTGACGAGACCGTCGTTGGCACCGAAGACCGCTGCGCGGAATGACCCGGACAGGCGCCGGCGGCCGCGTGCCGCGAGACCGCGGACGACCTCGTAGTGGATCTTCTCGTCTGCGCGCATCGCGGGTGTCGCATACAGCTCGGTGTCGTAGGGCGATCGTGCCTCGGCGCTCTGCGCGAGCACCAGCACGAAGATGGATCCGAATCGGCCGGCCATCCAGCCCAGCAGGCGGGATCGCATACCGGCGCGGGGCAGGCGCTGCGGCTCCTCACCGAGCAGATCGAGCCAGTGCTGCTCGTGACGCCGCTCGGCATCGGCGAGGCTCTGCAGGATCTCCTTCTCCTCGCCTTCCTTGCTGTCGGCGAGCTTCTGGTAGACGAGGCCCTCGGCGCGTTCCTCGACCAGGTAGCGTGCCCAGCGTCTGCGGTCCGCTGCGGTCGGCTCTGCGTGAGCAGGCGCACTCATGAGTCCTCCAAGTCGGGGTGGCGTAGGTGCCGTCGGGCGACATCCACGCTATCTGCGGCGGCACGGCGACCTGCTCGAAAAGCCCGGATTGCCAGCATTTCGGGGCTCCTAAGGGGGCTCGAGATTCGCCGGTGCCGGCTGCGCTACGAGCGGACGCGCTTGCGGAGCAGATCGATCCGCTGCTGCAACTGGGCGACTGTCGCCTGTGCGACCGCTGGACCGCCGCACAGGCGGCGGAGTTCGGCATGGACGGCACCGTGCGGCTCGCCCGCCTGCCGTGCGTAAAGGCCGACGAGGCTGTTGAGGAGCTGGCGCTGCTCGCGCAGAGTGCGGTGCAGGGGCTGCGGCAGCGTCGTGACCGCCTCCGGCCCGGTCTGCGCCTCTCTGGCCTCGCGGAGTCTGGACTGGCGCGACTGCCGCTGCATGAGAAGCTCGTGCACGTGCTCGGGCTCGAGAAGCCCGGGAATGCCGATGAACTCCTCCTCCTCCGGCGTCCCCGGTTCTGCGAGCTGCCCGAACTCCTGCCCTTCGAACACGACCCTGTCGAAGTGCGCGAGCGAGGAGATCGCCTGATAGGTGAACTCCTGCGTGAGCGCGTCGGACGCCTCCTCCTCGCGATTCGCGCTCTCCAACAGCGAGTCCTCGAGTCCGTCGTCGTCCTTGCTCTGCCGGTCGAGCGCGTGATCGCGCTGCTTCTCCAGCTCGTTCGCGAGGCCCATCAGCACGGGGACGTTCGGCAGGAACACGCTCGCCGCCTCACCTCGGCGTCTGGCACGCACGAAACGGCCGATCGCCTGAGCGAAGAACAGCGGCGTGGACGACGACGTCGCGTACACGCCGACCGCGAGACGCGGGACGTCGACGCCCTCCGACACCATGCGCACCGCGACCATCCAGCGCGAATCGTTCGCGCTGAACTTCTCGATGCGCTCGGATGCCGTGGCGTCGTCGGAGAGGACGATCGTAGGTTGCTGACCGGTGATGCTGTGCAGGATCTTCGCGTACGCGCGTGCGACCGTCTGATCGGTGGCGAGCACCAGTCCCCCGGCATCCGGGACATGGTTGCGGATCTCGGTGAGACGGCGGTCCGCAGCCGACAGCACAGCGGGCATCCACTCGCCCTCCGGATCCAGAGCCGTGCGCCAGGCCTGCGAGGTGACGTCCTTCGTGTTGTCCTGCCCGAGGTGCGCCTCGAGCTCGTCGCCGGCGCTCGTGCGCCACCGCATCTTTCCGGAGTACATGTGGAACAGGACGGGCCGCACCACGCCGTCCGCGAGGGCCCGGCCGTATCCGTACGCGTAGTCGGTCGTCGAGATGCGCGCGCCCGACTCGTCGGGCGCGTAGGTCACGAACGGGATCGGAGCGGTATCGCTGCGGAAGGGCGTTCCGGACAGCGACAACCGTCGTTTCGCCGGCCCGTAGGCGTCGCGGATGCCGTCGCCCCAGCTGAGCGCGTCGCCGCCGTGGTGCACCTCATCGAGGATCACCAGCGTGTGCGCGTCCTCTGTCAGGTGCCGGTGCACGGACGGTTTCGCCGCCACCTGTGCGTACGTGACGACGACACCGTGGTACTGACGCGATGGGGCCCAATGGCTGTTGCGGAACCGGGGATCCAGCCGGATGTGCACGCGCGCGGCTGCATCGGCCCACTGGGTCTTCAGGTGCTCTGTCGGAGCCACCACGATGACGCGGTTGATCTCGCCCATGCGCAGCAACTCGACCGCCAGCGTGAGCGCGAACGTCGTCTTTCCTGCGCCAGGGGTCGCGGCGACGAGGAAGTCCCGCTGATCACGCGCGAAATAGAGGTCGAGAGCCTCCCGTTGCCACGCGCGGAGCTTGTCCGCCGTCCCCCATGGGGCGCGCTGGGGGAAGGACGGAGAGAGCATCGACTCAAGGGTAATCGCAGTCGCAGACATCGCTCGCCGCCCACGTGCGCCGTCTGCGGCGCGGAGTAGGCTCGATCTCTGCGCGACCACGACTCCGGGCCGCGCGCACGTCGAAGGAGAGACTGATGACGGATCCAGAATCCTCCCGGACCCCCTACATCGCCAACGAGGGATCGCACCCGTGGCGCCGATTCGTGGCTGTCGGCGACTCCTTCACCGAAGGGATCGGCGACCCGGATCCGAACGCTCCGGGCGGCAACCGCGGATGGGCGGACCGCGTCGCAGAGGTGCTCGCCGCCCAGGTCGACGACTTCGCGTACGCCAACCTCGCCGTCCGCGGCAAGCTCATAGCTCAGATCGTCGCCGACCAGGTCGAACCGGCTGTCGCTCTGCGCCCTGATCTCATCTCGATCTGCGCCGGCGGCAACGACGTGATCCGTCCGGGAACCGACCCGGACGACATCGCATCCCAGCTCGACGACGCAGTCTCGCGTCTGGCATCCACAGGCGCGGCGATCATCCTCTTCACCGGCATCGACACAGGCTTCACTCCCGTGTTCCGCCGCGTCCGCGGCAAGGTGGCCATCTACAACGAGAACGTGCGTGCGATCGCCGATCGACACGACTGCATCGTCGCCGACCAGTGGGCGTTGAAGACGGTCCAGGACGCGCGCTTCTTCGACGACGATCGCCTGCACTACAACGCGCTCGGCCATCACGAGGTCGCCCGGATGGTGCTGCGCGCCCTGAACGTCCCCAACAGCCTGCAGGCGATGCAGCCGGACCCGCTGCCGATGCGCACGTGGCGCGCAGCGCGCGCCGAGGATCTCGGATGGGCTCGCGAGCACCTCGTCCCCTGGGTGCTGCGGCGGCTGCGGCACCAGTCGTCGGGTGACCTCATCACCGCGAAGCGGCCGGAGCCGTCGCCGGTGCTCCTCGTCGCGGACGACAAGTGATCAGCGCGTGCTGCTCGTGAGCGCCCACAGGGCCACGGCCGCAGCCGAGGCGACATTGAGCGAGTCCACTCCCCCGCGCATCGGGATCGTCACGATCGCATCCGCTGCCTCCAGTGCCGCGTGCGAGAGCCCGTCGCCCTCGGTGCCCAACAGAAGCGCGACCTTCTCGGGTCGGTCCGCCGCATAGGCGTCCAACGGCACCGCGTCGTCGCTGAGAGCCAGCGCCGCGATCGCGAAACCTGCCGAACGCAGCTCCGCGAGACCAGCGCTCGTCTCGTCGATGCGCGTCCACGGCACCTGGAACACCGTGCCCATGCTCACCTTGACGCTGCGGCGATACAGCGGATCGGCGCAGCGCGACGTCACGATCACGGCATCCGCACCGAGTCCGGCCGCCGCCCGAAAGGCAGCGCCGACGTTCTGGTGCTCGATGAGGTCTTCGAGCACCAGGACGACCCGTGCATCGCGCAGCACCTCGCTCAGCCGCGGGAGGGCAGGGCGATGCATCGACGCGAGTGCGCCGCGGTGCACGGCGAATCCGGTGACCTGCTCGGCGACGTCATCCGGGACGAGGTAGACCGGGACGTCGACGTCTGCGAGCAACGCCTTGAGGCCCGTCACCCATCGCTCCTGCGTGAGCACCGAGCGCGGCATGTGATTGGCCTCGATCGCGCGCTCGATGACCTTCGCGGACTCAGCGATGTACAGGCCGCCCTCCGGTTCCTGCACGCGTCGCAGGACGGTGTCGGTGAGGTTCCGGTAGTCGGCGAGCCGCGGGTCGGCGGCGTCCTCGACGGGCTCGATGCGCATGCCTCAACTCTGCCAGCACGCCCCGGCCTGCGACGCCGCACCGTAGACTCGTCGGGGAGGTCCTGTGAGCGCGACGATCACTGCCGAGCTGTCAGCCGGCATCGAGAGGTCCGCCGAACTCCTCCGCGGCCGCCGCATCGCCGTTCTCACCGGTGCCGGCATCTCCACCGATTCCGGCATCCCCGCCTACCGCGGCGAGGGCGCACGCACCCGCGCCGACCCGATGACGGGCCAGCGCTACCTCGCCGATGAGGCGGCCAGACGCCGCTACTGGATCGGCGGGCACCTGGGCTGGCGCGCGTTCGCGTCCGCCCAGCCGAACTCCGGGCACATCGCGCTCGCAGAGATGGAGCGCGACGGCGTCGTCTCCGGCATCGTCACGCAGAACGTCGACGGTCTGCACCTGCGCGCGGGGAGCACCAGAGTGGTCGAGGTGCACGGCACGATGCGTCGAGTCCTGTGCCTGCACTGCGGTCAGGTCTTCGACCGCCGGGACATCGCGGAACAGATCGAAGACCTCAACCCCTGGATCACTGTTCCCGAGAACATCGCGCTCAACCCCGACGGCGATGTCGCGCCGGAGAGCAGCGACGGCTTCATCGTGCCCGTCTGCACGGTCTGCGGCGGGATGCTGAAGCCCGACGTGGTCTTCTTCGGCGAGTTCGTACCGGCCGATCGCTTCCGCTCGGCGGAGTCGCTGCTGCGCGGGAGCGATGCCCTGATCGTCGCCGGTTCCTCCCTGGTCGTGAACTCAGGGGTGCGGCTGGTCGAACGAGCCCGGAGACGCGGCATCCCCCTCATCATCGTCAACCGCGAGCCGACCCGCGCCGATCCGTGGGCGCACGCCGTGCTGGCCGGCGGAACAGGCGACGTGCTTCCGGCCCTCAAGGAGCTGCTCACGTGACTCTCATCACACTCGTCCGGCACGGTCAGACCGATTGGAACCTCGCGCGACGCATCCAGGGGTCGACCGACATCCCGCTGAACGAGACCGGCCGCGCCGATGCGCTCGCCGCCGCCGAACTGCTCGGCGAGGTGACGCATCACGCCATCTATGCGAGCCCTCTGGTGCGCGCTCACGAGACGGCGCGGATCATCGCGGGACACCTCGGCCTCGACGCTCCGGGGCTGGCCGACGACCTGCGTGAGCGCGAGTTCGGCGAGGGCGAGGGGATGCTCGTCGAGGAGTACCTCGAGCGGTTCGAGAACTGGCACTCCGCGCCCTCAGGCGCCGAGAGCCTCGACGTCGTCCGCGACCGTGCACTGGGAGCACTCGACGTGATCGCCCGGGGGTCCAGGCGTCGTTCGGCGCCGACTGCGGAGTCGATCATCGTCGTCACGCACGGCGGTGTGATCCGCTCGTTGCTCGGCCACGCATCGGGCGGCACGCTGCCGCGCGAGGGGGACGTGCTGCGCAACGGCTCCCTGCACCGGTTCGAGGCGGGGCCGGGGCTGTTGCGGCTGCTGGACCCTGTCGCGATCTAGCCGCCGGAGGGACTAGACCCCGCGCGCCGCGACGGAACGTGCGTGTCGCAGCAACGGCTCGTCGATCATCCGTCCGCGGAAGCGGAACACGCCGCGCTCCCCCTCGGCCGCTGCCAGCACGTCGCGCGCCCAGGTCAGGGTTTCGGCATCCGGCGCGTAGGCCTCCCGAATGGTCGCGACCTGACCCGGGTGGATGCACGCCGTCGCGCGGAAACCGGAGGCCGCGGCATCCACCGCCTCTGCCGCGAGTCCTGCGGCGTCGTCGATGTCGATGTGCACGGCGTCGATCGCCGCCTTGCCGTGAGCGCCTGCTTCCATCAGGACGCGAGCTCTGGCGTACCGGGCGACGTCGCGGTAGCGCCCGTCGCTGTACCGGCTCGAGGTGCCTCCGAGCGAGGCGACGAGGTCCTCGGCGCCCCACATCAGAGCGATCACTCGATCGTGGGCGGCAATGCGGTCGGCCGCACTGACACCGCGCGCTGTCTCGCACAGCGCGATGACCGAGTACGTCGCGTCGAAGACATCGAGCGCGGCCGGGTCCTCCGTCTTCGCGACCATCACCGTACGGAACGGAGAGCCGGCGAGCATCGCGAGGTCTGCGACGAAGTCCGCCGTGTCCGGCGCATTGACGCGCACGATGACGCGTGCCGGGTCGAGATCGGATGCCGCGACGAACGCCCGGGCGTCGGCCTTCGCATCCGCTGACACGGCGTCCTCCAGATCGAGGATCACGGCGTCCGCGCGTTCAGCGGCCTTCGCGAAGCGCTCCGGTCGATCGCCGGGGCAGAACAGCAGGGCGGGCCCGGCGTCGAAAGTCATCCGTCCTCCTGCGGTGCGCAGTGGATGAGCGTCGTGCGCGTGGCCGTGGCGACGACGACGCCGTCCTGGTTGCGCCCGGTGTGGGCGATCGTGACGATGCCCTGCCCCTCACGCGACCTCGACAGCCGCTTCTCCGTGATGACGCTCTCGGTGTACAGCGTGTCACCGGTGAACAGAGGGTGCGGGAAGGCGATCTCCCCGAGCCCGAGCTGGGCGACGAGCGTACCCTGGGTGAGCTGGGCGACGGATGATCCGACCATGGTCGACAGCGTCCACATCGAGTTCATCAGACGCTGACCGAACTCCTGCGACGCCGAGAACGCGGCGTCCAGGTGCAGCGCCTGTGTGTTCATCGTGAGCGTGGTGAACAGAACGTTGTCGGCCTCGGTGGCCGTGCGACCAGGACGATGCAGGTATCGCGCACCGAGTTCGAACTCCTCGAAGTACAGGCCGCGCTGGAGGATCTCTTTTGAACCCGTGTCGGTCACATGAGCCCCAATCCGCGTGCGATCACCAGCAGCTGCACCTCTGTCGTCCCCTCGCCGATCTCGAGGATCTTCGAGTCACGATAGTGCCGACCGACGGAGAATTCGTTCATGAAGCCGTTGCCGCCGAAGATCTGGGTGGCGTCGCGTGCGTTGTCCATCGCGGCGTCGCCGGCGACGAGTTTGGCGATCGCAGCGGCTTCGGCGAACGACTTGCCCGCGTCGCGCAGTCGTGCGGCGTGGTGCCAGGCGAGCCGGGCCGTGTGCACCCGTGCGCGCATCCGGGCGAGCGTGAACTGCGCGTTCTGCCGCGTGCTGAGTGCGGCGCCGAAGACCGTGCGGCTCTTGGCGTACTCGACGGCGGCCTCCAGGCATCCCTCGGCGGCGCCCGTCGAGAGCGCGGCGATGGCGATGCGCCCCTCGTCGAGGATGCTGAGGAAGTTCTTGAACCCGGAACCGCGCTCTCCGACGAGGTTGCCCGCCGGCACCCGGACGCCGTCGAACGTGAGCGGGTGCGTGTCGGAAGCGTGCCATCCGACCTTGTCGTACGCCGGCTCAACCGTGAAGCCGGGCGTGCCGTTCGGGATGATGATCGTGGAGATCTCCTTGCGGCCGTCGTGCACACCGGTGACGGCGGTGACCGTGACGAAGCGCGTGATCGGGGTTCCGGAGTTCGTGATGAACTGCTTGGAGCCGTCGACGACCCACTCGTCGCCGTCCAAGCGCGCGGTGGTCCGGGTGGCACCGGCATCGCTGCCGGCCTCGGGCTCGGTGAGGCCGAAACCGGCCATCGCCCGGCCGGCGAGCAGGTCGGGCAGGTGCTCCTCGCGCTGGGCGTCGTTTCCGAAGCGGAAGATCGGCATCGCGCCGAGGCTGACACCCGCCTCGAGCGTGATCGCGATGGACTGGTCCACCCGGCCGAGACCCTCGATCGCAAGACACAGTGCCATGTAGTCGCCGCCCTGACCGCCGACCTCCTCGGGGAACGGGAGCCCGAAGAGTCCCAGCTCGCCCATCTGGCCGACGACATCCATCGACAGCGTGTGCGTGCGGTCGGCCTCGTACGCCTGCGGGGCGACGACGGTGTCGGCGAACTCGCGCACCATCGCGCTGAGCTCGAGCTCCTCCTCCGTGAGATCGATGGTCATGATGCTCCTTCGCTGTCTGCGGGTCCTGAGTGTTCTGTCACGGTCGCGACGACCTGGTCGCGCCGTGCCTGATCGCCGACGGCAACCATGAGGTGCACTGTGCCGTCGTGCGGCGCGAGCACCGGATGCTCCATCTTCATCGCCTCGATCGAGACGAGGGGTTCGCCCTTCGCCACGGCCGCCCCCTCGTCCACATGCACGGCGACGACGTTGCCCGGCATCGGAGCCCGAGCCTCTGGACTCGTCTCGGCGTCGGTCGGCCCGGCGGCCGCGAGTCGATGCTTCATGCGTGCCCGACGATCCAGCGGGCGCAGCCGGACGGATCGCCCGCCTTCGCTGACCCACACCGCCCCGTCCGCGTCGATCGCCGCCGGGACGCGGGCCGCAGCGATGCCGGCGGCATCCGCTTCGGCAGAGGCCCCGGTCTCAGCATCCGCCCGTCCGTCCAACAGTTCACCCGCGTCCGTCAAGAACGCGACCTCCCGCGCCCCCGCATCCGTCAGCGCCGCCCACACGTCGCCCGCCCGTGAACTGCCTTGCGCGACGAGACTTGCGCTGGCAACAGCATCCTCACCCCGCAAAGCAAGTCTCGCAGCGTCGACCATGCGGGGCGAGACAACCGCGGGGGCGACAGGCAGCAGCGTCTCGATCAGCCCGGTGTCGAGGTCTCCTGCCACCACGCGCTCGTTCGTCACGAGCATGCGCAAGAACTCGACGCTCGTCTCGACGCCGAGGATGACGACATCGGCCAGCGCCGCGTCGAGCTGCTCCAGCGCCGAGCGCCGGTCCGTCCCGTGGGCGACGACCTTCGCGATCATCGGGTCGTAGAAGGCGCTGACCTCGCTGCCCGTCTCGATCGCGGCATCCACGCGCACCCCGGAGGGCGCGTCGAAGCGCAGAACTCGACCTGTCGAGGGGAGGAACCCGGTCGAGGGCGACTCCGCGTAGACGCGCGCCTCGACAGCGTGCCCGGTGACCGGCGGCACAGCCGGCAGGGCGTCTCCTGCCGCGACCGCGAGCTGCAGCGCGACGAGGTCGAGTCCCGTGACGGCTTCGGTGACCGGATGCTCCACCTGGAGCCGCGTGTTCATCTCGATGAAGAAGAACTCCTGGGGGGCATCCGCGTCGACGAGGAACTCGACTGTCCCCGCACCCACGTAGGACACGCTCTCCGCCGCACGTACTGCCGCGTCGAACAGCCGCTCGCGCACTCCGTCCGGCAGACCGGCCGACGGCGCCTCCTCGATGACCTTCTGATGTCTGCGCTGTAGAGTGCACTCGCGCTCGCCGAGAGCGACGACTGTGCCGTAGGAGTCGCCGAACACCTGCACCTCGATGTGCCGAGGACGGGAGATCAGGCGCTCCAGCAGCAGCGCGTCGTCCGAGAACGCCGCCTTCGCGACGCGACGAGCGGAGGCGAGGGCGGCATCCAGATGCGCCTCATCCGCGACGACCTCCATGCCCTTGCCGCCGCCGCCTGCGCTGGGCTTGACGAGCAGCGGGTAGCCCACCTCGGCAGCGCGGACCGCGATCTGCCCGTCCGTCAGGCCGGTCGCGTCGAAGCCGGGGACGACGGGAACATCGCGCGCTGCGACCTGCTCTCGTGCCGTGGCCTTGTCGCCCATGATCTGCAGCGCCTCCGTGGACGGGCCGATGAAGACCACACCGGCGTCGGCGCAGGCCCGGGCGAGGGCCACGCTCTCGGACAGGAACCCGTACCCGGGGTGGATCGCCTGCGCACCGGTGTCGCGGGCGGCGCGCATGACCGCGTCCACGTCCAGGTAGGACTCGGACGCCGGCGCGGGGCCGATCCGTACGGCGACATCAGCCTCGCGGACGTGCGGAGCGTCGGCGTCGGCGTCGCTGTACACCGCGACGCTGCGCAGGCCCTGCTGCCGAAGGGTGCGGATGATCCGTCTGGCGATCTCGCCGCGGTTGGCGACGAGGACGGTGTCGAAGGTCGTCATGGGTCTCACATCCGGAAGACGCCGAAGCGCGGTTCGGGCAGCGGGCTGCGGGCGATGACGTCGAGTGCGAGCCCGAGGCGGTCGCGGGTCTCGTCCGGATCGATGATGCCATCGTCCCAGAGCCTCGCCGTGGCGTAGTAGGGCTCACCCTGGTTCTCGTACTGGGCGCGGATCGGCTCTTCGAAGGCGGTACGCTCGTCGGCGCTCCACGAGTCGCCACGGGCGGTCAGCTGGTCCTCCTTGACGGTGGCCAGTACGGACGCCGCCTGGTTCCCGCCCATCACCGAGATGCGACTCGCCGGCCACGTCCAGAGGAAGCGCGGCGAGTACGCACGGCCGCACATCGAGTAGTTGCCCGCACCGAACGAGCCCCCGATGATCACCGTGAGCTTGGGGACGCGTGTTGTGGCGACGGCGGTGACCATCTTGGCGCCGTCCTTCGCGATGCCGCCGGCCTCGGCATCGGATCCGACCATGAAGCCGGTGATGTTCTGCAGGAACAGCAGGGGGATGCCGCGCTGGTCGCACAGCTCGATGAAATGCGCGCCCTTGAGTGCGGACTCGCTGAAGAGCACGCCGTTGTTGGCGATGATGCCGACCGGATGCCCGTGCAGGCGCGCGAATCCCGTGACGAGCGTCGTGCCGTACTCGGCCTTGAACTCGCGGAACGAGTCGCCGTCGACGAGCCGGCTGATGACCTCGTGCACGTCATAGGCGGCGTTCACGTCGACGGGGACCACGTCGTACAGACTGGATTCGTCGTCAGGTGCCCTGGATGCCGTCACCTCCCAGGCCGGTTGAGCAGGGGCCGGCAGCGTCTGCACGATATCGCGGAGGATCTCGAGGGCGTGCTCGTCATCCTCGGCGAGATGGTCGACGACGCCGGAGCGTCGAGCGTGCAGCTCTCCCCCGCCCAGTTCCTCGGCCGTGACGACCTCGCCGATCGCGGCCTTCACGAGCGGCGGGCCGCCGAGGAAGATCGTTCCCTGATTGCGGACGATCACCGTCTCGTCGCTCATCGCCGGCACGTAGGCGCCACCAGCGGTGCACGATCCGAGGACGGCCGCGAGCTGCGGGATCCCCTCGGCGCTCATGCGCGCCTGGTTGAAGAAGATGCGTCCGAAGTGGTCCCGATCCGGGAACACCTCGTCCTGCTTGGGGAGGAAGGCTCCCCCGGAGTCGACGAGGTACAGGCACGGGAGACGGTTCTCGATCGCGATCTCCTGTGCGCGCAGATGCTTCTTCACGGTCATCGGCAGGTAGCTGCCGCCCTTGACCGTCGCATCGTTGCACAGCACCATGACGTGCCGCCCGTGGACGAGCCCGATGCCGGCGATCACGCCGGCTGCCGGCACCTCGCCACCGTACAGGCCGTCAGCGGCGAGCGGAGCGACCTCGAGGAACGGACTCCCCTCGTCGAGGACTCTTGTGATGCGCTCGCGTGGCAGGAGCTTGCCCCTGGCCACGTGGCGCTGGCGCGACGACTCCGGCCCCCCGGCGGCCGCTACGGCCAAGCGCGCATGCAGCTCGGCCGCGAGCGACTGCTGTGTCACTGACATCGTGTCGTCCTCCTCGACTCACGTGGTGGCATCCATCGCACGTTTTCGGTTAGTGTTCACTAACCCGATAATTTAGGTTAGCGAGCGTTAACTGAAATGACAAGCCCTCTCACCGCCAGGGATCGTGCGAAGGCCGAGCGCGCCGATGCGCTCCTGGCCGAAGCGGCACGCCTGTTCGCGGAGCGCGGATACTCCGGCGTGAGCCTGGAGGACATCGGCGCGGCCGTCGGCGTCTCCGGCCCAGCCGTGTACCGCCATTTCAGCGGAAAGCAGGCGCTGCTCGGCGCCGTCCTCATCAAGGTCAGCGAGGACCTCGTCAGCGGGGGCTTGCGCGTCGCCGAGGAGGAGCAGAGCGCCGAGGATCGGATGCGGGCGCTCGTGGGCTTCCACGTCGACTTCGCCCTCGGGAACGCCGACGTGATCCGCGTGCAGGACCGGGACCTCGCGCATCTCTCCGATGAGGACCGTGCCGACGTGCGCCGGCTGCAGCGCGAGTACATCGACATGTGGATCTCGGCACTCTCGCCGCTGCACAATGCGCCGGCGGACGAACTGCGGCTGCGCGTTCAGGCGTGCTTCGGCCTGATCAACTCCACGCCGCACAGTACCCGAAGCGCCACACGCTCGAAGAAGTCGACCGCGGCGATCCTCAGCGCGATGGCGCACGCTGCGCTCATCGCCTGAGGATCGCCTGCGCTCACCCCAGCAGCATGGCGCGGCCGGGCTCCTCGAGGATGTCGGCCACGTCCTTGACGAAGCGCGCGCCCTCGGCGCCGTCCACGATGCGGTGATCGAACGAGAGGCTCAGCGTCATGACCTGGCGAAGGGCGATCTCTCCGCGGTACTCCCAGGGCATCCGCCGGACAGCGCCGACAGCCAGGATGCCCGACTGCCCTGGCGGCAGGATCGGCGTGCCTGCGTCGATTCCGAACACGCCGATGTTTGTGATCGAGAACGTGCCGCCGGCGAGGTCGGCCGGCGACGTCTTGCCCGACCGCGCGGTCTGCGTGAGCGCACCGAGCGCATCGGCCAGCTGCGGCAGCGTCATGCGATCAGCATCGCGGATGTTCGGCACGATCAGGCCGCGTTCGGTCGCTGCCGCGATGCCGAGATCGACGTAGTGCGGCTGAACGATGTCACCCGCTTCCTCGTCCCAGCGGGAGTTCAGACCCGGGGTGCGACTGAGCGCCAGGCACGCGGCCTTCGCGACGACGACCAGGGGTCCGATTCTGTGCTCGGAGAGCGAGCGGTCGGCCTTGAGGCTCGCGATGAGATCCATCGTGGCCGTGACATCGACCGTGTGGAACGTCGTCACGTGCGGTGCCGTGAACGCGCTCTGCACCATCGCTGCGGCCGTGTGCTTGCGGACGCCGCGGATCGGGATCCGCGTCTCGCGCTCCGTCGAGCCGGTGAACAGAGTCGGCTGCGCAGCAGGAGCCGCCTGCACCTCGACGTGTCCGCCCACGCGCTCGGCGTACGCGTCGATGTCGTCGCGCGTGATGACCCGATCGCCGACCTCAGCCGCGACGAGCGCGATGTCGACGCCACGTCGCTTGGCATGGGCGCGGACCGGCGGTGTCGAGCGGGGCCGCTCGCCGACCGCGGCGGCAGCGGCGGTCTCCGGCAGCGCATCGTGCGGTGCTGCTTCCAGGACGGCGGTGTCGGCGGCGACGGACGCTGCGGCGCCACGACGGGCGCGACGTGCAGGGCGGGCCTTGCTGGAGGGCGCGGCGCCGTAGCCGACGAGGTTCGGGGGCGTCTTCTCCTCCGCCGCGTCCTCGACCGGTTCCTTGGCAGCGGCATTGTCGCCCGGACCCGTCGCCGGCTCGTCACCCGCGACGTCGAACTCGATCAGTGGAGCGCCGACGTCGACGGTCTCACCCGCTTCTGCATGCAGCGTCGTCACTGTTCCGTCATAAGGCGATGGCAGCTCGACGACGGCTTTGGCCGTCTCGACCTCTGCAAACGTCTGGTTCAGCGTGACTGTGTCGCCGGGGGCGACGAGCCACTGGACGATCTCGGCGTCGGCGAGACCTTCACCGAGGTCAGGGAGGCGGAACTCCTGGATCATGACTCGGCTCCCGTCAGGCTGTTGGGACGGTCGAGGACGCGGTCGACGGCATCCAGGATCCGGTCCAGGTCCGGCAGATGGAACTTCTCGAGCTTCGCCGGCGGGTACGGCACATCGTGCCCTGTGACGCGCACCGGAGCGGACTCCAGGTATTCGAAGCAGCGTTCGGTGATGCTCGCGATGACCTCAGCCGCGACACCGGCCTCGCGAGAGGCCTCGTGTGCGACGACGACACGGCCGGTTCGACGGACGGATGCCGCCACCGTGTCGTAGTCGACCGGCGAGATCGAGCGCAGATCGATGACCTCGAGCGACAGGCCTTCGTCCTCGGCTGCGGCCGCCGCATCGAGCGCCGTCGTGACCATGGCACCGTAAGTGATTACGGTGGCGTCGGTGCCCTCCCGGACGACGTGCGCGAGCCCCATCGGAGGCGCGTCGGCGAGCGGGGCGTCCAGATCGACCTCGCCCTTGTGGTGGTACAGGCGCTTGGGCTCGAAGAAGATCACCGGATCGTCCGAGGCGATGGCCTGCTGAAGGCAGCGGTAGGCATCCTGCGGATTGGACACGGTGATGACGCGGAGTCCAGCCGTGTGCACGAAGTAGGCCTCAGGGGACTCGGAGTGGTGCTCGGCCGCCCCGATGCCGCCGGCCCACGGAATGCGGATCGTGATCGGCATCTTTACGCGGCCCTGCGTGCGGTAGTGCAGCTTGGCGACCTGCGACACGATCTGATCGAACGCGGGATACACGAAGCCGTCGAACTGGATCTCGACCACGGGGCGGTAGCCGCGGTAGGCCAGACCGACCGCCGTGCCGACGATGCCTGACTCGGCGAGCGGCGTATCGATGACACGCGCGGCGCCGAACTCGTCGAGGAGTCCGTCGGTGATCCGGAAGACGCCACCGAGCTTGCCGATGTCCTCCCCCATGATGACTACCTTGTCGTCATCATGCATGGCCTTGTGAAGGCCGGCGTTCAGTGCTTTGCCGAGGGTGAGCTGCGTCATCTCAGGCCTCCTCGAAAGTCGCAAGGTACGCGGCGTACTCGTCGCGCTGGCGGTCGATGCCGCAGTGCGGCTCCGCGTACACGCCGTCGAAGACGGCGAGCGGCTCGCGGGTGACCATGCCCAGGCATTCGGCACGCATCTCGCGGGCCATCTTGTCGGCGTCGGCGTGCGCTGCGGCGATCTGCTCGTCGTCGATCTCGCCGAGGCTGCGCAGGTACGACTCGACTCGGGCGATCGGGTCCCTCGTCTTCCACGACTCGAGCTCTGCCGGGTCACGGTACCGGGTGGGATCGTCGGACGTCGTGTGCGGACCCATCCGGTAGGTCACGGCCTCGATGAAGGCGGGCCCCTTGCCGGAGCGCGCGTGGTTCAGCGCCCAGCGCATGGCGGCCATGCAAGCGAGGATGTCGTTGCCGTCGACACGCATGCTCGGGATGCCGAAACCGGGCGCTCGGCCGGAGATCGGGTACTGCGACTGCAGTGCGACCGGCTCGGAGATCGCCCAGTGGTTGTTCTGACAGACGAACACGACCGGCGCCTGGTACGACGCGGCGAACACCATCGCCTCGTTGACGTCGCCCTGACTGGTGGCGCCGTCGCCGAAGTATGTGACGGCGACCTCGGGGGCCTGCTCGTGCTTGATGCCCATCGCGTAGCCGACGGCGTGCAAGGACTGCGCTCCGATGATGATCTGCAGCGGAGCGACCCGCATCTGCATCGGGTCGTACGGAGCACCCTCCTCGCCGCGCCAGACGCGGACGAAATCGCCGGGCTGGGCGCCACGAGCGTAGATCACACCGGTTTCGCGGTAGCTCGGGAAGACGAAGTCGATCGGGTCGAGCGCACGGGCGGTGCCGATCTGCGAGGCCTCCTGCCCGTTGCACGGAGCCCACAGTCCGAGTTGTCCCTGCCGCTGCAGAGCGACGCCCTCGGCGTCGATGCGGCGCAGGATCACCATGTCGCGGTGGAGCGAGCGCAGTTGTGCTGGATCGACATCGGCGACGAACGGGTCGAGCTCGGGGTTGCTGAGTCGGGTTCCGTCCGGGGCGAGAAGCCGCTCGGCGAGTTCAAGATCCTGCGCTGTGTCTGCGATCGGAGTGGTCTGCGATGACATCTTCGTCCTCCTGTCGTGTGTGTCCCTTGTGGGGACGTTCACGCCGTGCACCGACGTCTTCATCGGTTAGTTCGAGGGTACGTCCGTTTGTCAGCACGCTCAAGCATCTACGCCGCACTTGAGCATGTTGCGCAATTCGGAGCGTGCGCACCTGCTATGGTTTGGCACTATGTCCGCCCTCGATCGTGTAGACCTCGAACTGCTGAGTGTCCTGTCCGAAGACCCGCGCACAACGGTCGTCTCGCTCGCCGAACGCCTCGGCCTGTCGCGCAACACCATCCAGGCCCGGATGGCTCGACTCGAACAGACCGGCGTCTTCCTGTCGTACGAGCGATCGTTCTCGCCTGAGGTACTCGGCTTCCCGCTCCAGGCGTTCATCAGCATCGGACTGCGTCAGACAGAACTGCCGCGGATCACCGCCGAGCTGGCGAGAATCCCTGAGGTGCTGCAGGTGCACGGACTCAGCGGATCGATCGATCTTCTCGCCCGCGTCGCGTGTCGCGACGCCAGGCATCTCTTCGACACGGATGCCCGGATCCTGTCGATCGAGGGCGTCGAGCGAACAGAGACCTCCCTCGCCATGGGCGAGGTCATCCCCTACCGTGTCGCCGGACTCATCGGCCTCGCGCGACGGGAACCCTGAGGAAGCGGCGGATCGCTCCGGCAGCCTCCTCCGGAGTCTCGTAGTGGATGAGGTGGCCGACGTCGGCGATCTCGACGAGTTCGGCGTCGGAGAAGAGCGTCGCCAGACGCCGCTCCGCCTCGATCGGGGTGATGTCGTCGTCCTGCGCGGCGATCAGCAGCGTCGGTACGTCGATATCAGGAGCGAACTCGCGCACGTCGTGCGACACGCTCGCGACGAAGGCGTCACGGAGCACGTCACGATCGGCGAAGTCGGAGAAGTACGTGTCGTGCTGGCCGTGGATGAACCGGCGCAGGTCGGAGTCCTTCGTCTTGGCCATGGCGATGCTCATGCCGCGGACGATCAGCCCGTTGCGCAGCAGCGCGGTGCCCAACGCGGCCGGGAGCTTCGCTCCGAGGCCGTAGTACAGCACGGCGAGCTTCGTCAGCACACCCTTCGGACCCTCGAGTGCCGGCGCACCGATCGGGTTGATCAGGATGAGCCGTGGGGTCTCGAGGCCGCCGGCGACGGCGGCCGACGCGACGATGGATCCGAAGGAATGCCCCAGGATGACCGCGTCGGGGGCGACCGCCGCCGCGAACTCCGTGAGCCATTGGGCGTACGTGTCGAGATCGTGCGTGCGACCGGGCAGCGGCGCGGTCTCCCCGAAGCCCGGAAGATCCGGCGCGATGACCCGCAGCTCCGGCAGGTGGGCCAGGACCGGCTCGAGGCCGTGGTGCTCACCGCGGAAGCCGTGCACCGCGATCACGGTCAGCGGCGCGCGCTCATCACCGCCCTCGCTCGGCGTCTGTGCTTCCGTCGATGGTCCGTACGTCCAGTAAGCGGTCCGCCCACCGGTCACATCGACCTCGTGCCGTTCGATCTGGATACGGCTGAGCCGTTCGGCGTAGGGCGACGGGATGGGCATGCATTCAGTCTACGGGCGAGCCTTCGCCGCCATGTCGGTGGCCATCCCTACCGTTGGGCGAGACAGAGGAGAATTTCATGGCAATCGATCAGGAGCTCCCGAACTGGCTCGGGCGCATCGGCGTCTTCGATCTCGAAACCACCGGCGTCGACGTCACGGCAGACCGCATCGTCACAGCGCACGTCGGAGTGCTCGACGCGAAGGGACGCGAGATCGCCGCTCGCTCATGGATAGCGGACCCGGGCGTTCCCATTCCGGACGGCGCCGCCGCCGTGCACGGGATCTCGACGGAGCACGCACGTGCGCATGGCCGTCCGGCCCGTGAGGTCGTGACGGAGATCGCCGGATCACTGCGCGCCCTGTTCGACCAGGGCCTCCCCGTGGTCGCGTACAACGCCTCATACGACTTCTCACTGCTGACCAACGAGTGCCTCCGGCACGGCATCCCGCCGCTCGAGGCGCCGGGCCCGATCATCGACCCGCTCGTCATCGACAAGGCTTTCGACCGCTACCGAAAGGGCAAACGCACGCTCGAAGTCGTGGCGGAGCATTACGGCGTCTCATTGGACGGCGCGCACGAGGCCTCGGCCGACGCGATCGCCGCAGGGCGTGTCGCACAGGCCATCGCGCGCAGCTTTCCGCTCGCCGAGACCGCGCAGGAACTGCACACCCGTCAGATCGGCTGGGCGCGAACGCAGGCCGAGAGCCTGACCGAGTACTTCGTCCGCATCGGCCGCATCGAGCCGGAGGAGGCGCTCGACGGGACCTGGCCCGTGAGAGGGCGCGCCCCGCAGCACGAGGCCTGAACACGAAGAAGGCCCCGCCGGAGCGGGGCCTTCTTCGTGCGATCAGCTTACTTGCTGCCGCCGAAGCCCTTGAAGCGCTGGTTGAACTTCTCGACGCGACCGGCCGAGTCCATGATGCGCTGCTTGCCCGTGTAGAACGGGTGCGAAGCCGAGGAGATCTCGACGTCGATGACCGGGTACTCCACGCCGTCGAGTTCGACGGTCTTGTCGCTGGTGACGGTGGAGCGGGTCAGGAAGGTCTCGCCCGAGCCCAGGTCGCGGAACACGACGTTCTTGTAGTCGGGGTGAATGTCAGTCTTCATGGGGTTCCTTAGATGGTGCCCTGGATTGTGCCAGGAGCGAGGGAAGTCTGCGGCGCGAAAGCACCAAGGATCGATTCTAGCAGATCCTCGGCTCAGGACGTGGCGCGGGCCGCGTAGCGGCCGTCCTCGGCGGACAACGTGATCGGCATGCCGAACGCCTCGGTGAGAGCATCCGCCGTCAAGGTCTGCTCGATCGGGCCGGCCGCGACGACGCCGCCGTTGCGGAGAAGCAGCACGTGCGTGAAACCGACGGGTATCTCCTCGACGTGATGCGTCACCATCACCATCGCCGGTGTGGTCGGCGACGAGGCGTAACCGCTGAGGAGCCCGAGCAGCTCTTCGCGGGCTCCGAGGTCGAGGGACGCTGTGGGCTCATCGAGCAGCAGGAGCTCGGGATCCGTCATCACCGCGCGGGCGATCTGGACGCGCTTCTGCTCGCCGTCGCTGAGCGTGCCGAAAGTGCGATCGGCGAGGTGGTCGAGCTTCCACTCCCCCAGCACGCGCAGCGCGCGGCGCTCGTCGATGTTCTCGTACTGCTCGTTCCATCGGCCGGTGACCGAGTAGGCGGCGGTGAGCACGACGTTCAGGACGCTCTCCTCGCGCGGGATGCGCTTGGCCATCGCCGTGGACGCGAAGCCGATCCGCGGACGGATCTCGAAGACGTCGGTGCGCCCGAGGGTCTCGCCGAGGATCTCGACGCTTCCCGACGTCGGGTGCATGAGCGTGTCGGCCAACTGCAGCAGGGTGGTCTTGCCGGCGCCGTTCGGCCCGAGCACCACCCATCGCTGGTCGTCTGCGACCTGCCAGGTCACATGATCGACGATGTTGCGCCCGTCACGGCGCACGACGACATCGGTGAAATCAAGAGCGCTCGGCATGCACCCAGCCTATCGGCTCAGTCGATCAGCTCCGCGTAGAGGGCGCGCGTGGTGTCGGCGATCGCCGCCCAGCTGAACTCGCGTGCGGCTCGCTCCCGCCCGGCGCGGCCGTACTCGGCGGCACGGTCGACATCGGAGACGACCTCGGTGAGAACGGCTGCGAGATCGGCGACGAACCGGTCGGGGTCGAGCGGTGTTCCCGTCCCGTCCTGCGCCTGATCGATCGGGACGAGGCGGCCTGTGACGCCGTCGTCCACGACCTCGGGGATGCCGCCGGTGGCCGTGCCGACGACGGCTGCTCCGCACGCCATCGCCTCGAGGTTCACGATGCCGAGGGGTTCATAGACCGATGGGCATACGAATGTCGTGGCCGCCGCGAGGATCGCGCTGAGCTGTTCGCGGGGCAGCATCCGTTCGATCCAGATCACGCCCTCACGGGACTGCTGGAGGCGGCGCACCCCCTCCTGCACCTCGGCCATGATCTCCGGCGTATCAGGGGCCCCTGCGCAGAGCACGAGTTGCACGTCCGGCGGCAGCAGCTCCGCCGCGCGGAGCAGGTACGGCAGGCCCTTCTGCCTCGTGATGCGTCCGACGAACACCACGGACGGGCGTGTCGGATCCATCCCGACAGACGCCAGGAACTCCGGGTCGTCGACGGGCTTCCACCGGTCGACGTCGATGCCGTTGTGGATCACGCGCACTCGCGCGGGGTCGACGTTCGGATAGCTGCGCAGGATGTCCGCCCGCATACCGGCGGACACGGCGACGATAGCTGTGGCGTTCTCGTAGGCGAGCTTCTCGACTCCGCTGGAGACCGCGTAGCCGCCGCCGAGCTGTTCGGCCTTCCACGGCCGCAACGGCTCGAGGCTGTGCGCGGTGAGCACGTGCGGGATGCCGTGCAGCTGCGATGCGAGGTGCCCGGCGAAGTTCGCGTACCAGGTGTGGCTGTGGACCAAGTCGGCTCCAGCGACGTCGGAGACCATCGTGAGGTCGGTGCCGAGCGTCTGCACGGCGGGATTCGCATCCGCAAGCTCGCGAGGCGTCCGGTACGACTGCGTCCCCGGCTCGGAGCGCTCGGCACCGAACGCGCGCACCCGCACGTCGATGGATTCGCGCAACGCGGCGACGAGCTCGGCGACGTGCACTCCAGCGCCCCCGTAGATCTCCGGTGGGTACTCTTTGCTGATCATGTCCACGCGCATGTCTGAACGCTAGTACAGCGACCCGTTCGGGTTCTATGGTGGAGCCATGGCAGCCCCAAAGAAGGTCTTCGGCATCATCCTCGCCGGCGGTGAGGGCAAGCGGCTCATGCCGCTGACAGCGGATCGCGCCAAGCCGGCCGTTCCGTTCGGCGGCCAGTATCGGCTGATCGATTTCGCGATCTCGAACCTCATCAATTCGGGCCTGCGCCAGATCGTGGTGCTCACCCAGTACAAGTCGCACAGCCTCGACCGTCACATCACGCAGACCTGGCGGATGTCGGCACTGCTGGACTCGTACATCACCTCGGTCCCGGCGCAGCAGCGTCTGGGCAAGCGCTGGTTCTCGGGTTCTGCGGACGCGATCCTGCAGAGCCTGAACCTCATCAACGACGAGAAGCCGGACATCGTCGTCGTCATCGGCGCCGACCATGTGTACCGGATGGATTTCCAGCAGATGGTGGATGCGCACATCGCCTCTGGTGCCGCGGCGACCGTCGCCGGCATCCGTCAGCCGCTCGCCCTCGCGAACCAGTTCGGCGTGATCGATGCCGACCCCGACGGATCGGGACGGATCCGCGCATTCCTCGAGAAGCCGACGGATGCCACGGGTCTCGCCGATTCGCCGCACGAGGTGCTCGCGTCCATGGGCAACTACATCTTCGACGCCGACGCCCTGATCGCGGCGGTGGAGGCCGACGGAGAGGTCGCCACCTCGAACCACGACATGGGCGGCGACATCATCCCCTACTTCGTCGAGCGAGGCGAGGCGGCGTACTACGACATGAAGCAGAACGACGTGCCGGGTTCCTCGCCGCGTGATCGCGCCTACTGGAGAGACGTCGGCACCATCGACTCCTTCTTCGACGCGCACATGGATCTCATCGCGACGCTGCCGGTGTTCAACCTGTACAACACGCTGTGGCCGATCCGCACGCAGAGCGTGAACGCGCCCCCTGCGAAGTTCGTCCGCGACGCCGTCGGCCGCATCGGCAACGCGATCGACTCGATCGTGTCACCGGGTTCTGTGCTCTCGGGCACGCACCTGGAACGCAGTGTCATCGGGCCAGGCACCCTCGCCGCAGGCGGCTCGACGATCACCGACTCGGTGGTCTTCGACGGGGTCGTCGTCGGCCAGGGAGCGCGGGTTCACCGAGCGGTGCTCGACAAGAACGTCGTGATGCTCGACGGGGCGACGGTGGGCGTCGACCGCGACCGCGATCTGGACCGCGGATTCACCGTGACCGAGTCCGGGATCACCGTGGTCGGCAAGGGCGAGCTCATCGAACGCTGATCAGCGGGCCATCGATTCGGCGCTACGCTCGATCGCGTGACTGCTGCGCGTTTCCTCGTCGTCCTCGATGCCGATTCCACGCTGATCCAGGATGAGGTGATCGAACTCCTCGCCGATGAGGCGGGTCGACGCGACGAGGTGCAGGCCGCCACAGAAGCCGCGATGCGCGGCGAGATCGACTTCGCCACGAGCCTGCGCTCACGCGTCCACGCGCTGACCGGTGTCGGAACTCGTTCCTTCGAGCGCGTGCGCGCCAGGGTCAGGCCGACGATCGGCGTCCGCGAGCTCACGTCCGCGATTCACGAGCGCGGAGGTGTCGTCGGCGTCGTCTCCGGCGGGTTCCACGAGATCCTCGATCACGTCGCCCCGGAGCTGGGCGTGGATCGATGGCGCGCGAATCGCCTGGCCGTCACGGATGACGCTCTGACCGGTGCTGTCGACGGCGAGATCGTGGATGCCACGGTCAAGGCGGGTTCGCTGATCGACTGGGCACGCGAGCTCGGTGTTCCTCGGCGCGCGACGATCGCGATCGGCGACGGCGCGAACGATCTCGAGATGATGGCGGTTGCCGGGCTCGGGCTCGCGTTCAACGCCAAGCCCATGGTGCGCGCGTCCGCGGATCTCGTGATCGGCCAACAGGATCTGCGCGCGGTCATCCCACTGCTGCCGTGATGTTCCCCGGGCTCGATCGCCCATGTCTGGTCGATGTCCGAGGGTTCGCGTAACGTTCGCGACATGGACATCATTCTCGTGCCTGGTCTCTGGCTGGATGCCTCCTCGTGGGACGATGTCGTCCCTGCCCTCGAGGCCGCTGGGCTCCGCCCGGTCCCGGTGACGCTTCCCGGCCTCGGCGAACCCGCCGAGACATCGGCCGGCATCGGCATCTCCGACTGGGTCGACGCCGTGGTGCAGCAGATCGATGCGGCGTCCGAACCCGTCGTGCTCGTCGGGCACAGCGGCGGCGGCAACGTCGTGTGGGGTGCGGCCGACGCCAGGACAGACAGGGTGGCGCGGGTGATCTTGGTCGACACCGTGCCGCCTCCGCCCGAATCGGTCATCTCCGAGTTCGCGCTCGTCGACGGTGTCATCCCGTTCCCCGGGTGGGACTTCTTCCCCGATCAGGACGTCTACGACCTCGATGAGCAGACTCGGGCTCGCACCCTTCCGCTGACGCGTTCCGTGCCGGCGCGCGTACCGACCGACCCCATCCAGCTCAGCGGTGCACGGCACACCGTGCCCGTGACCATGCTCATGGGCGGGATGAGTGCGGAAGAGTTGGAGAGCGAGCTCGACCAGTGGGGCTCATACGGCGACGAGTACCGCGCGCTCCGCGACGTCACCGTCACAAAGGTCGGCAGCGGGCACTGGCCGCAGTTCTCGCAGCCCGCACGGCTGGGCGAGCTGATCGCCGCCGCCGCCCGCTAGGTTTCGTTGGTCAGTGGCCCATTCCCAGGCCGCCGTCGACGGGGATGACCGCGCCGGAGATGTAGGCAGCGTCGTCGCCGGCGAGCCAGGTGACGACACCCGCGACCTCTTCCGGCGTCGCGAAGCGGGCAGCAGGGATGTTCGCCTTGTACTGCTTCTGGGTCTCTTCAGGCAGTTCGGCCGTCATGTCGGTCTCGATGAAGCCGGGGGCGACGACGTTGGCCGTGATGCCTCGGGCGCCGAGTTCACGAGTGAGCGAGCGCGCGAACCCGACCAGCGCGCTCTTCGACGCGGAGTAGTTGACCTGTCCTGCGGAGCCGTACAGGCCCACCACGCTCGAGATCAGGATCACGCGGCCGAACCGTGCTCGCAGCATGCCCTTCGAAGCCCGCTTGACCACGCGGAACGTGCCGCCGAGGTTCGTCGCGACCACACTGTCGAAGTCGTCCTCGCTCATCCGCATGAGCAGCGTGTCCTTGGTGATGCCTGCGTTGGCCACGACGACTTCGACGGGGCCGAGCTTGTCCTCGACCTCGGTGTACGCCGCGTCGATGGAGGCGGCATCCGTCACGTCGGCGCGCACCGTGAGCGTGCCCTCCGGACCCTCACCGCTTCGGGCCGTGACGGCGACGCGGTATCCGTCGCGGACGAACCGCTCCGCGATCGCGCGGCCGATGCCGCGATTGCCGCCGGTGACGAGGACGACGCGTTCTGAACTCATGAGTGCACTCCCGGAGGGCTGTTCGAAGGGACCCGAGCCATCCTATCCGGGCACATCTCCCCGCCCCGGGACACGAGATTCACGACAAGATGGATACGACCACCGAACGGCATCCGATGAAAGGTACCGCGATGAGCGACAGCACGAACCAGGGCGATCACCCGGCGCTTCCGCCGCAGGCCCCGCCCTACTCGCCACCGCCCGCAGCCGCGCAGTATCCGGCGCAGCCCGCTCAGCCGCCGTACCCCGCTCAGCCGCCGTACCCCGCGGCACAGCAGTACCCGCCGCAACAGCAGTACCCGGCTCAGCAGCAGTACCCGGCCGCGCAGCCGTATCCCGGAACTCAGCAGTACCCCGGCGTCCAGCCGTACGCACCGTCCCGGCCGACCAGCGGTCTCGCTGTGACGTCTCTCATCACCGGCATCGCAGGAATCGTCCTGAGCTGGGCCTTCCTGCCGCTGCTCGCCTCGATCGCCGCCGTGATCACCGGTCACATGGCGCTCAAGCAGACACGCACCAACCCGGCACTCGGCGGACGAGGCATGGCGATCGCCGGCCTCATCCTCGGGTACGTCGGGGTCGCGATCCTCGCCTTGACCCTCATCTTCGGGATCCTCTCGCTCTTCGTCATCGGCAGCGCGGGCTTCGTGCCCTTCCTGCTGTCCTGACACGCGTGCCCCGACGCGGCGATCCTGCCGCGATTGCGACTCCGGCATCGCCCGCGCGGCGTAGGCTGGAGAGATCGTGAAACAGTCGCATGCCGCACCTGTGACCTCGCTCCCGCAATCCCCGCAGGACGAGGCATCCGGTCGTGTGCGCCGGTACTGGATCACCATGGGGATCCGAATGGTGTGCTTCGCGCTGACCGTGCTCGTGACGCCGTACGGCTGGTACACCTGGGTGTTCGCGGCAGCGGCTGCGATCCTGCCGTACATCGCCGTCGTGTTCGCGAATGCGGTGAGTCCGACGGCCACGCCCCCGGCCGAGTCGCCGACGCAGGAGCTCAGCGCCCCGGCTCCTGCGGCGCCTCCCGCTGCCGCCGATCCGACCATCATCACGATCCAGGAGCGTCCAGCTGTGACCGAACGCCGCGAGGACGACGAGAAGTGACGCACGAATGCTCCCGCGCCGGCTGCCGGCGCGACGCGACGCAGCACATCGTGTGGCGCAACCCGCGGATCCACAGTGCCGATCGCGAGAAGATCTGGCTCGCCTGCGATGAGCATGCGGTGTTCCTGCGCGATTATCTGGCGGCGCGGGACTTCCCCGTCGCCGTCCGTGAGGGGCTTCCTGCGTGAACAACCGGTTCGTCCGCTGGGGCGTCTACCTCCTCATCGCAATCGCCTTCGCGATCGCCTGCGTCTTCCTTTCGCAGTGGCAGTTCGACCGCAACGAGACCCGCGCCGCGGACATCGCGCTGGTCGAGCAGAACTACGACGCCGACCCGGTGCCGCTGGACGACCTGATCGGAACCGACGGCGGGCTCGGCACCGACGACGAATGGCACCCTGTTCTGCTTCAGGGCGAGTACCTCGCCGACGAACAGGTCCTCGTTCGCAACCGTCCGCACGGCGGGACAAGCGCGTTCGAGGTTCTGGTGCCCTTCCAGAACGAGGACGGCAGGATCCTCATCGTCGACCGCGGCTGGGTTCCGGCAGGCGAAGGCGATACCCCGGATGCCGTCCCCGCGCCGCCGTCCGGCACCGTGGAGGTCACTGTCCGCCTGCGGCCGGGCGAACAGCTTCCGTCTTCGGGACGCAGCGCCCCCGAGGGACAGGTGCCGACGATCCACCTGCCGACCGTCGCAGCCGGCCTCGACGGCGACGTCGTGACCAGCGCCTACGGCCGGCTCGTCGACGAGACCCCGTCACCGGAGACAGCACTCGGAGGGTTCGAGTCGCCGACCGACGATCCGGGCCCGCACCTGTCCTACGCGATCCAGTGGATCCTGTTCGGCGTGATGGGTTTCATCTTCATCTTCTACATGATCCGCACCGAGGTGCAGAAGCATCGCGAAGAGGCGGAAGGCCGTCCCGCTGCGGCTCCGAAGGTGCGCCGGCGCGACCGGGATGCCGCCGTCGAGGACGAACTCCTCGACGAGGTCGACAGCGGGCGCTGAGCCCCGCCGTCAGTCAGCGAGCAGATCGGGGCGGCGCAGCCGCGTGCGCTCAAGCTGCTGCGCGCGTCGCCAGGAGGCGATGGCCGCATGGTTGCCGCTGAGGAGCACATCCGGCACCGCGCGCTCGCGCCACGCCGAGGGCTTCGTGTACGACGGGTACTCGAGGAGCCCGTCCTCGTGGGATTCCTCGACGAGACTCTCCGGGTTGCCGACGACACCGGGGATGAGTCGTCCGACGGCTTCGATCATCGCCATCGCGGCGACCTCTCCCCCGTTGAGCACGTAGTCGCCGAGGCTGACGAGGCGGACTTCGCCCAGGGTGGCGGCGTACTCGAAGACGCGCTCGTCGATCCCCTCGTAGCGGCCGCAGCCGATGATGAGATGCTCGCGTTCGGCGAAGCTGCGGGCCGTCGCCTGTCGGAACACCTCGCCGGCCGGTGACGGGAAGATGATGGTCGGGCGTTCGGTGCCGGACTCGCCGGTCAGCTCGTCCAGTGCGAGCGCCCACGGCTCCGGCTTCATGACCATGCCGGCGCCGCCGCCGTAGGGCGTGTCGTCGACGGTGCGGTGTCGATCGCTCGTCCAGTCGCGCAGGTCGTGGACGCGCAGATCCAGGATGCCGGATTCGCGCGCTTTGCCGAGCAGCGAGAGCGCGAGACCGTCGAAGTACGACGGGAAGATCGAGATGACGTCTACGCGCATGGGGCGATCGTACTCAGCACCGTCAGTCGGCGTCTTCGGCAGCGGCCGCGCCGTCGGCTTCAGGGAGCTCTTCGAACAGCCCTGGGGGCGGCGTGACAGTGACGCGGCCGGCGGCGATGTCGACGGACGGAACGATGGCCTCCACAAACGGGACCATCACCTCGCGCTCGCTCGCCTTGATGATGAGCAGGTCCTGCGCAGGCATGTGCTCGACGCGCACGACCTTGCCGATCACCGCGTCCTCCCGGACGACATCGAGGCCGACGAGCTGGTGGTCGTACCACGCGTTGTCCTCGGGCTCGTCGGCATCCTGGTCGATCCACAGGATGGCGCGTACGAGTCCTTCCGCACCCTCGCGGTCATCGACGCCGTCGATGAACACCACGGGGTTGCCGTTCATCACGCGGTACTCGCGGACGGTGATCGACTTGCCGTGCCACGGAGATGCCTCTGGCACCTGCAACGTGAACTCGGCCCCGGGGACGAAACGTCGCTCCGGGTTGTCGGTGTACAGCTCGAGCTTGAGCGCGCCCTTGAGGCCGTGGGCCTTCACGAGGCGGCCGACGCGCAGCTGGTTCTTGCCCTGGCCCCTGTCGCCCTGGACCACGTCAGTCGTCCGCGACGTCGACGCGGACACGCTGCCCATCTGCCAGGGCGGAGATGAGCGTGCGCAGTGCCTTCGCGGTGCGGCCGCCGCGCCCGATCACGCGTCCTCGGTCCTCGGGGTGCACGCGCACCTCGAGGAGGTCGCCTCGCGGCGAAGTGGAGGAGCTGATGCGGACATCGTCCGGGTGATCGACGATTCCCTTGACGATGTGTTCGAGCGCGGCGGCGAGCACGGCGATTACTCTGCGTCGGCGGCGGGAGCCTCAGCGGCCTCCGCGTCGGCGGCGGGAGCCTCCTCAGCAGGAGCCTCCTGCTTCTTCTCAGCCTTCGGCTTCACGACGGACTTCTTCGCCGAGTCGACCTCGAACGGAGCCTTGGGCTCTGCGACCTGGACGGTGGACTTCGCGTCCTTGTCGCCCTTGAACTTGCCCCAGTCGCCCGTGAGCTTGAGGATGGCGGCGACCTGCTCGGTCGGCTGAGCACCGACGGACAGCCAGTACTGCGCGCGCTCCGAGTCGACCTCGATGAACGAGGGCTGCTCAGTCGGGTGGTACTTGCCGATCTCTTCGATGACGCGACCGTCGCGCTTGGTCTTCGAGTCGGCGACGACGATGCGGTAGTAAGGCGCGCGGATCTTGCCCAGGCGCTTGAGACGAATCTTTACAGCCACGATTCTCCTGAATGGTGTGGAAGGAACGAACTGATCGCCTGGAGAGTGGGGTGCACACCCGGCGGAAGCTCAAATGAGTGGACGCGGTCTGGATAGAGGGTCGAGAACGTCGTCCGACCTTCTATTCTGCCAGATCCCGCGCCGCACGCGAAACCACGCGACACGCATGTCGGGAGTTACGGGGCGGCGTGTCAGACTGTGCTCGTGAAGCAGGAGTTCGCAGATTCGCCGCGCTCGACAGTCGGTCTCGAGTGGGAGATCATGCTCGCCGATCCCGACTCGGGTGATCTGGTCGGGCGCGCACCGGAGCTTCTCACTGCGCTCGAGGACGAGAGCGCACCTGAACGCCACACCGTCACCGGCGAGCTCCTCACCAACACGATCGAGGTGACCAGCGGCATCGGCGACTCCGTCGAGCACGCCATCGGCGACATCGCGGCGGCCATCGCGGCTGTCAGGGCACGTACCGACCCGGCCGGCGTCGAGCTGCTCTCTGCGGGGAGCCACCCGTTCGCGCAGTGGTTCGACCAGCGCGTCACCGACAAGAGCCGCTATCACAAGCTCATCGAGCGCACCCAGTGGTGGGGACGCAACATGATGATCTGGGGCATCCACGTCCACATCGGCGTCGAGGATCGTGACAAGGTGATGCCGATCATCGGCGCGCTTTCGGCGTACCTGCCGCATCTGCAGGCCCTCACATCGTCGAGTCCGTTCTGGGCGGGTGAGCGAACCGGCTACGCCTCCAACCGCGCCCTCGTGTTCCAGCAGCTGCCGACCGCCGGACTCCCCTGGCCGATGCGCGATTGGTCCGACTTCGAGCGCTATCTCGACGACATGGTGCGAACGGGCGTGATGGCGGACGCCACCGAGGTGCGCTGGGACATCCGGCCGGCCCCGCGCTGGGGCACGATCGAGGTCCGGGCATGCGACGGCCTCTCCACCCTGACCGAGATGGCGGCGATCGCCGCGCTCGTGCAGGTTCTCGTCGAGCATCTCTCCCGCCGCCTGGATGCCGGTGAGACGCTGCCGACCATGCCGCCGTGGTTCCACCGCGAGAACAAGTGGCGCGCTGCGCGATACGGCCTGGAGGCGCGGGTCATCGTCCACGAGGACGGCTCCCAGCGCCTGATCCGCGAGCACGTGTCGGAACTGCTGAGCGAGCTCTCACCGGTCGCCGAAGAGCTGCACTGCGGTGCGGAGTTCGCCGGTGTGCGCGACATCCTCAGTTCCGGTGCGAGCTACGAGCGTCAGCTTCGCGTGGCGGATGCCGCCGACGGCGACCTGCACGAGGTCGTCCACCATCTGATCCGCGAGTTCCGCTCCGGGCCGGGCGTCCCTGTGGTCTGAGCTCAGTTCTCGTCGACCCAGTCGAATGTACGCGTGACGGCCTTGCGCCACCGCGCGAGCAGCCGCTCGCGCTTCTCGTCGTCGATGCCGGGCTCCCAGCGCTCGTCCTCCCGCCACATGGCCCTGAGCTCATCGCAATCAGCCCAGACGCCCACCGCGAGTCCTGCGGCGTAGGCGGCACCGAGCGCTGTCGTCTCGATGACGGCGGGGCGGACGACGGGTAGGCCGAGCACATCGGCCTGGAACTGCATGAGGGTGTCGTTGCCGACCATGCCGCCGTCGACGCGGAGCTCTTCGAGCTTCACCTGGGTGTCGGCTGTCACGGCATCCAGCACCTCCCTGGTCTGGAAGGCGACCGCCTCGAGCGCCGCACGCGCGATGTGGCCCTTGTTCGCGAACCGCGTGAGGCCGAGGATCGCGCCGCGCGCATCCGGTCGCCAGTAGGGGGCGAACAGACCGGAGAAGGCCGGCACGATGTAGACGCCCCCGTTGTCCTCGACGCTCAGCGCCAGGGACTCGACGTCAGGCGCCTGATCGAACAGGCCCAGGTTGTCGCGCAGCCACTGCACCAAGGATCCGGTCACTGCGATCGATCCCTCCAGCGCGTAGCGGGGTGCTTCATCGCCGAGCTGGTAGGCGACCGTGGTGATGAGGCCGTTCTCGCTCTCGACGATCTCCTCTCCTGTGTTCACGATGAGGAAGTTCCCCGTGCCGTAGGTGTTCTTCGACTCTCCGCGCTCGAACGCGGCCTGGCCGAAGGTCGCGGCCTGCTGGTCTCCGAGGATCGCCGCGATCGGAGTGCCGTCGAGAGCGGTACCCTTGGCCTCCCCGTAGAGCTCCGACGATGAGCGGATGCTGGGCAGCATTGCCCTCGGCACGCCGAACGCGCTGAGCAGACCGTCGTCCCAGTCCAACGTGCGCAGGTCCATCAGGAGGGTTCGGCTGGCGTTGGTGACGTCGGTGGCGTGGACGCCGCCGTCCGGACCGCCGGTCAGATTCCACAGCACCCAGGTGTCAGGCGTGCCGAACAGCAGGTCGCCGGTCTCCGCGCGCTCTCTGGCGCCGTCGACGTTCTCGAGAATCCACGCGATCTTGGACGCGGAGAAGTATGTCGCGAGCGGCAGTCCGGTGATGTCCGCGAAACGACGGATGCCGCCGTCCGCCGCGAGCTCGTCGATGAGCGGCTGCGTGCGGGTGTCCTGCCAGACGATCGCGTTGCAGATCGGCTCCCCTGTGCTGCGGTCCCAGACGATCGCCGTCTCACGCTGATTCGTGATCCCGATTCCGGCGACCTCCGACGCGTCGATGCCTGCGGCCTCGAGCGCCTCGCCGATCACGGCACTGGTGTTGGTCCAGATCTCGGCGGCGTCATGTTCGACCCATCCGGCGCGCGGGAAGATCTGCTCGTGCTCGCGCTGACCTGTTGCGACGATGGTGCCGTTGTCGTCGAAGACGATGGCCCGACTGCTGGTGGTGCCCTGATCGATGGCGACGATGTGCATAGGTTGTTCTCTCCAGCCGGTGACGGCGTTGTCTGGTCTGATCCACAGCCTAGGGCGGCCGGCGTCTCACGCCCCGCGTGCGTGCACGAACGTGCAGCTCGAGCTCACGTTCCGACGAGCTGGTCCGCGAGATGCTCGTCGAGGATCAGGTCGGTGATGAGCCGCGCTGCGATCGCGCCACGAAGGCTCGCGAGCTTCTGGGTTCCCGAGACGACGCAGATCCGCCGGGCGGCACGAGCGAGCACCGAGAAGCCGGGCCCCGTGGCCCGGCGGTTCAGTTCGATGTCCTTCCAGCTCCCGTCCTCACGGTAGAAGACCGTCGCGACGTCCCCGACGATCCTCCCGTCGCGGATGCTCCGATAGTCGGAGCGGTCGAGATAACCGCCGATGTAGACGCGACTCGGCACCTCAGCGAACGGTGAGCCGAGACCGAATATCACGACGTCGGCGCGTGATTGCAGGTCCAGGACGCGCCGGGTGCTGCGCTCGCGCCACATGGCCTCCTTCGTCATCGGATCGTCGAAGAACGCGGGCACGGGGAACTGCTGGACTGCGGCCCCGAACGCCTGGCCGAAGCGGTGCAGGATCTCGCTGGCATAGTCGACACCGCTCGTGAACGTGTTGCCTGCCCCGTTGAGCTGCACCACGGTCGAGTTGTGCGTCTCCTTCTTCGGCAGGTGCCTGCTGATGGCATCCAGGGTCGATCCCCAGGCGATGCCTACCGTCATGTTCGAGTCGATGTGCAGTGGAAGCTGTCGTGCGGCGCTGAGCGCCACCCGCTCGAATCTCTCCACGTCCGAGAGCGTCCGCGGCGCGGGGACGACATGAGCGGCGATCCCGAAACGGGCTCGGATCGCCTCCTCGAGCCGGAGCTCCTGGCCCTGCGGCGGATGGATGCGCACCTCGACGAGACCGGTCTCCCGCGCATGGCTGAGAAGACGAGACACCGACGACCTCGAGGTTCCGAGTTCGGTCGCGATGGCATCCATCGTCATGTCCTGGAGGTAGTAGAGCTGGGCCGCCCGAAGGGCGGATGCCACCTTCGGGTCATCCGGTGATCGATCGGGCATCGCGTTCTCCTTGCACGTTCGTGCAGCCCGCTTGCGCAGGTGTGCTGACCGGCTCAGGATATACGGTGAGGCACCAACGAGGAGAGATATGAGCGCGGTCAGCATCCCGAACGAGCGAGCGAGCGTCACGGCAGTGCGCGAGAGCGGACGCACGAGCGTCATCGTGATCGGTGCGGGCATCAACGGCATCTCGACCTTCCGCGACCTCGCGATGCAGGGCGTCGATGTTCTGCTCGTCGAGCGCGCAGATTTCGCCTCCGGTGCGACGGCAGCTTCGAGCCACATGATCCACGGCGGCATCCGATACCTCGAGAACGGCGAGTTCCGCCTCGTCAAGGAGTCCGTTCAGGAACGCAACGGCCTGCTCAAGATCGCACCGCATTACGTCAAGCCCCTGCAGACGACGATTCCGATCTACTCGACGTTCTCCGGCATCTTCACCGCCCCCCTGCGTTTCCTGACGCACAAGCAGGGAAAGCCGCAGGAGCGCGGGGCATTCCTGATCAAGATCGGCCTGACGCTCTACGACACGTTCTCCCGCGACGGCGGCAACGTGCCGCGGCACCGTTTCGTGGGTCGCAAGAAGTCACTCGAGCAGCTGCCGCAGCTCGACCCGGCCATCAAGTACACCGCCACGTACTACGACGCATCGATCCACGACCCGGAACGCCTCGCGCTCGACGTTCTTCGCGACGGCCAGGCCGCGCACGCGGGCGCCAGGGCGCTGAACTACGTCGAAGCCGCGGGGCTCGTTCCCGAAGGACTCCTCCTGCGCGATCTCGAGACCGGCAGCGAGTTCCCCGTGCAGGCCGACGTCATCGTCAACGCCTCCGGACCATGGACCGATCTGACCAACGAGACGCTCGGCACCGATACGGCTTTCATGGGCGGCACCAAGGGCTCGCATATCGTTCTCGACCACCCCGAGCTGCTGGACGCCACGGGCGGCCGCGAGATCTTCTTCGAGCACTCCGACGGCCGCATCGTACTGATCTATCCGCTCAAGGGCCGCGTGCTCGTCGGCACCACGGACCTGGAAGCCGATCCTCGTGAGCCCGCGCTGTGCACGGAGGAGGAGGTCGACTACTTCTTCGACCTCATCGGGCACGTGTTCCCGACGATCGCTGTCGACCGTTCGCAGATCGTCTACCGCTACTCCGGCATCCGTCCGCTCCCTCACCACGACGACACCGCGCCCGGATTCGTGTCACGCGACTATCGGATCGAGCGCCGCAAGGACGCTGGGCTCCCGACCGTGTTCAGCCTCGTCGGAGGCAAGTGGACCACATTCCGCGCGCTCGGTGAGAATCTCGCCGACCACGTGCTCGAGGAGCTGGGCCGCCGGCGAAGCGTCGGCACCGCCGGCGTCCGGATCGGCGGCGGCAACGGCTACCCCAAGACGCCGCGACGCAAGCTCGAGTGGCTGCGCGAGAACGTCGGCGATGACGAGCGCGGTCGCGTGCTGTTCACCCGGTACGGGACCAGGGCAGCGGAGGTCGCGTCGTACATCGCGGATGGCGAGGACGCACCGCTCGTGGGCGTCGCACTGTCGACACGCGAGCTCGCGTGGATGGTCGAGCACGAGATGGTGCGGCATGTCGCGGACGTGATCTTCCGGCGCACGAGTCTCGCGTTCACGGGTGATGCCGACGCCGGTGTGGTGCGTACGATCGCGGCCGTGCTCGCGCCTCTCATGGACTGGGACTCGGTGCGAGTGGATGCCGAGATCGACGACGCCCTCACCCAGCTGCGCGAGGCGCACGGCGTCGGCATCGCCGCGGAGGCCGCAGCAGACGTGAGCTCCTGACTCAGCCCTTGCCGAAGAGCTTCTGGATCTCGGCGAGATCGGCCTCGCTGGGGGCCTTCTGACCGCCGAGGCCGAAGCCGGAGCCCGTCGAAGGGCCGGTCGGGACTCCAGCGTTCTCCGCTGCGCGCTTCGCCGGGTTGCCCGAGCGCGAGCCGCCGGACGACTTCCCCTTCTTGCCGCGCTTTGTTGAGGCGCCAGGGCGTCCCATGCCGGGTACCGGGCCCATGCCCGGGATGTTCGGGGTTCCACCGCGCGCGACGGTCTTCATCATCTTGGCTGCCTGGTCGAAGCGCTGCACAAGCTGGTTGACGTCGGTGACCGTCATGCCGGAGCCCTTGGCGATGCGCAGGCGACGCGAGCCGTTGAGCACCTTGGGGTTGCGCCGCTCCCCCGGCGTCATCGAGCGGATGATCGCCTCTGTGCGGTCGATCTCGCGCTCGTCGAAGTCATCGAGCTGCTGCTTCATCTGGCCCATGCCCGGCAGCATCCCGAGCATCTTCTTCATCGACCCCATCTTCTTCATCTGCTGAAGCTGGTCGAGGAAGTCCTCGAGGGTGAAGGCCTCGTTCGCGAGCTTCTCGGCGACCTTCTGCGCCTCCTCCTCGTCGAACGCCTGCTGGGCCTGCTCGATGAGGGTGAGGATGTCGCCGAGGTCGAGGATGCGGCTCGCCATGCGGTCGGGGTGGAACGGCTCGAGGTCGTCCAGCCCCTCGCCGGTCGAGGCGAAGATGATCGGGCGCCCGGTGACGGACGCCACGGAAAGCGCCGCACCACCACGCGCATCGCCGTCGAGCTTGGACAGCACGACACCGGTGAAGTCGACGCCCTCCTGGAACGCCTTGGCCGTGTTCACGGCATCCTGACCGATCATCGCGTCGATGACGAACAGGACCTCGTCGGGGTTGACCGCCTTGCGGATGTCGGATGCCTGCTTCATGAGCTCGGCGTCGACGCCGAGGCGCCCGGCGGTGTCGATGATGACGACGTCGTGCTGCTGACGACGTGCGTGCTCGACGCCGTCGCGGGACACCTTGACCGGGTCGCCGACGCCGTTGCCCGGCTCAGGGGCGAAGATCGTTGCGCCGGCCTGCTGCGCGACGACCTGCAGCTGGTTCACGGCGTTCGGGCGCTGGAGGTCCGCAGCGACGAGGAGCGGGGTGTGGCCGTCCTTCTCGAGCTGCTTGGCGAGCTTGCCGGCGAACGTCGTCTTACCCGAGCCCTGGAGGCCTGCAAGCATGATGACGGTCGGCGGGGTCTTGGCGAACTCCAGGCGGCGCTGTTCGCCGCCGAGGATGCCGACGAGCTCTTCATTGACGATCTGAACGACCTGCTGCGCAGGGTTGAGCGCCTTGTTGACCTCGTCGCCGAGGGCGCGCTCGCGCACCTTCGCGGTGAAGTCCTTCACGACGGCGAGTGCGACGTCGGCGTCGAGGAGCGCGCGACGGATCTCGCGGACGGTGCCGTCGACGTCGGCGGCGGTGAGCTTTCCCTTCGTGCGCAGGTTGCGGAAGGTCTCGGTGAGCCGATCGGAGAGCGTGCCAAATGTAGCCATGGTGCTCTCGATTCTACGCGAGCGGCGCCTCCAGGCTCAGCGCGGCGCGAAGCTGTTCCCTGGCCTTCTGATAACGCCCGCGGGCGGTGGATGCCGGGATGCCGAGCAGCTCGGCCGCATCGGCCAGGCTGAGCCGGTCCCAGTGCACGAGCCGGACGAGTTCTGCGAGCTCGGGGTCGAGCCGGGCGATGGCGTCACGCACGTCGGCGCCTTCGTCGGCTGCCGGCGCCGTGGCGCCCTCGCGAACGCGTCCGCGGATGCGATCGGCCAGGGCCCAGCGGCGGCGCTCCCCTCTGGTGTGATTCTGCAGCGTGCCGCGGGCGATGCCGAACAGCCACATGCGAGCGCGCTCCGGGTCGGCGGGCAGGTCCTTCACCCTGCGCCAGGCGACGACCATGGTCTCGCCGAGAAGGTCGGGCGCATCGTCGGCGTTCGTTCGGCGAGAGAGGTAGGCCAGGAGATCGGCGGCATTGCTCTCGAACGCTCCGACCAGTGCCCGGCTCTCAGGCTCACGCCTCATTCGGCGGCACCCGTTCCGTCCCAGTCCTCGCCCTCGCAGTGGAGCTGGCTGTGGGAATCGGTCCCGGCAAGCGCTCCGCTGTCGTAGCCGTGCATCTTCAACTCCATGTGCAGCGCCTCCGAGAGCGCCTGCTCGTGGGCAGTCCATGCCTCAAGGTCCGGCAGCCGCGGGTCCGCGCTGTTCTCGGCGTCCCGGCTGTCCGCCATCACCGCCAGGTACTTCGCGACGAAGGGCTCGGCCGCGGCCTCGACGTCGGTGTTCGCGAACCACTCGTCCACGACGCGGTTCACGTCACCCTGGATCAATGGCTTGTGGGTGTCGAATCCGCTGAAACGGATCTCGCACTCACCCCACGTCGGTGAGGTGTAGGCATAGCTCCGGTCGGGATTCTCCAAGCCGTCGCCCCAGAGCCAGTCCGAAGACGCCGTCGCGACCCCCGCTCCTCCGGCCATGAGAATCGCCAGCACACCCGTGATGACTGCGGCCCGCTTGGCCCGCGGGGCGACGCGAACCTCCTTACGAGCGTCCGTGACCATCGCGAGCACGTCGCGATCGTCGACCGTCGCCGCCGGCGGTGCGGCAGCATCCAGCAGATCATCCAGAGCATCCCTGGTCATGAGTTCCTCCTCGTCGGGGGTGGGTTCACTCATGACGTGTCCGGCAGCGGCGATTTCGTCCGCGGCGCGTCAGATCTTCCACGGCAGGTCGTGGATGCCGCCCAGCGCCTCCTGCGCGAGTGACTCCGGCGTGCCGTGCCCTGCCCCGCGCTCCGCCCAGACACGCAGCGCCGACAGAACAGCGGTCGCGTGGGCCGCACCGAGGATGTCGGCGGGGATCGCAGCGATTCCGCTGCGGCGCGCGGCCTGCGAGATTCCGTCGGCGAGTCGCGCGCTGCGCAGCCCGGTGTCGCGGACCAGCTCCTCCTCCAGCCCCATCGCGCTCGCATTGCGCAGCGCGAGTGCGAGCGGGTCTGGGGCGAAGTCGTGCACGACGTGCAGCAGGATCCCGCGCACCGGATCGGCGCCGGCTGCCGCACCCAGCGCGGTGAGCGCCTCGAGCGCCTGATCGATCCGTGCGTCGAGCCCCGACCACAGCACATCGCTCTTCGAGGAGAAGTAGTTGAAGAAGCTCGATCGGCTCACCCCGGCTCGCCGAGTGATGTCGGCGACGGAGGTCGCCTCGTACCCCTGCTCGAGGAACAGCTCGCACGCTGCCTCGGCGAGCGTCTCGCGCGACGACGCGCGAGGGCGTCCTGGGCGCGGCTCGTTTCTCACGCATTCACCGTATCGCGCCGGCGTCCGCAGGAAGCGACGGCGATGGAAGAACAGTTTTCCGGCTTCGCACGCGTCGGAAGGCACGATTTCCTTCTCGCATCGCTGGCACTCCGCGTCGCATGGGCGTCGACGAGTCACCTCGTCGAGGGGTATTGTTAGACAGCATCCAATAACCCGGGAAGGCGATCATGCTCGACATTCTCACCGCGGGACTCGCACCGCGGTTCGTCCCGTATGTGGACGGCTGGGAGCTGCAGCGCAACGTCCACCACGACGTGGCCTTCGGCAGCCGCCCAGACACGCTCATCCTTCTCGAGCACGAGGCCGTTTACACCGCAGGCAAGCGCACCGAGCCGCAGGAGCGGCCGCAAGACGGCACTCCCGTCGTCGACGTGGATCGCGGCGGCAAGATCACCTGGCACGGTCCGGGACAGCTTGTCGGGTACCCGATCGTGCGTCTGCCGGAGCCGATGGACGTCGTCGCGCATGTTCGCCGGCTCGAGCGCGTGCTCATCGAGATCCTCCGCCCGCTGGGCGTCGCCGGCTATCAGGTCGAGGGGCGCAGCGGCGTGTGGGTGCGCCGGCCGCTCAGCGAGGACAAGATCGCCGCGATCGGCGTACGAGTGCAGAACGGCGTGACCATGCACGGCTTCGCCATCAACTGCGACAACACGCTTTCCGGGTTCCGCGGGATCATCCCCTGCGGCATCACGGATGCCGGCGTCACGACCATCAGCGAGGTCGTGGGCCGTGACGTCTCCCCCGCTGACATCGTGGATGCCGTCGCCGAAGCCTTCGTCGACGAACACGCGGATGCCGAGTCCGTGCCGACTGCCCAGTACGAAGGAGTTTCCGCGTGAGCGCCGCTGCCCCCGAGGGCCGGAAGCTCCTGCGCCTCGAAGTCCGCAACGCCGAGACGCCGATCGAGCGCAAGCCGGAGTGGATCAAGACGAAGGCGAAGATGGGCCCGGAGTACCAGGCCCTGCACTCGTTGGTGAAGGACGAGGGCCTGCACACCGTCTGCCAGGAGGCCGGCTGCCCGAACATCTTCGAGTGCTGGGAGGACCGCGAGGCGACCTTCCTCATCGGCGGCTCGCAGTGCACGCGTCGCTGCGACTTCTGCCAGATCGACACCGGCAAGCCCGATGCGTACGACACCGACGAGCCGCGCCGCGTCGCCGAGAGCGTCACCCGGATGGGTCTGAGGTACGCGACCGTCACGAGCGTCGCCCGCGACGACCTCCCCGACACCGGCGCATGGCTGAACGCCGAGACAGTGCGCCGCATCCACGCCGAGAACCCGAACACCGGCGTCGAGCTGCTCGCGAACGAGCACAACGGCGACCCGGAGTTCCTGGGTCAGATCTTCGACGCTCGGCCCGAGGTTTTCGCGCACAACGTCGAGACCGTGCCGCGCATCTTCAAGCGCATCCGCCCGGCGTTCAAGTACGAGCGGTCGCTGGATGTCATCACGCAGGGGCACGCAGCCGGACTCATCACCAAGTCCAATCTCATCCTCGGCATGGGCGAAGAGCCCGAAGAGGTCGTGCAGGCACTCAATGACCTGCACGAGGCCGGCTGCGACATCATCACGATCACGCAGTACCTTCGCCCGACGCCGCGGCACCTGCCGGTGGCCCGCTGGGTGAAGCCCGCCGAGTTCGTCGAGTTCAAGGAGGAGGCCGAGCGCATCGGGTTCCTCGGCGTTCTCGCCGGCCCGCTCGTGCGCTCGTCGTACCGTGCCGGGCGCCTGTGGGCGCAGTCGATGATCTCGAAGGGGCGCGAGATCCCGCCGCACCTGGCACACATCGCCGAGGGCGCGGACCTGGGTTTCGCGCAGGCCGTCTGAAATTCCTCGCTTGCTCTCGCCGCGACCCCTACACTGGTCCGCATCGAGAGGAGCCTCGTGGACCGCGACGACCCGACGTCGCCGGCATCCGTCTTCGCATCCGTCGACGTCGACGCGGATGCTGCCCGGCAGTGGATCGCTGACGGCCTCACACGGCAGGCCGAGCTCGGCGAACGCCACGCGTTGAGCGCGAGTCAGCGCGCCGATCTGACTCACCTGCTCAGCGGCACGTGGTGGGAGGCGATCTTCGAGAGCGAGGGCGACGCCGACGAAGAGCCGCGCGCGCTGCTCGAACGCGCGCTGCCGCCGGTCGTCCGCGCCGCCGACCGGCTTCCGGCCGGCGGACTGGTCCTCTCCCTGTACCTGCGCAACCTCGTCAACAGCGCGTGGGCGCTCACGTGGGACCACGAGACGCTCGCACTCGCCATTCGCGTCGCGTGCGCGGCCGCCGCCGCCGCGCGGAAGCGCCGCGCCGATCCGCTGTGCACGCTCGGCTGGCACCTGCTGGAGTTCCTGCTGCTGGAGTTCCGCGTCGAATCCGCTCTGCTGGCGGGCCGGCTCGACATCGTGGACCGAGCGGCGGACGATGCAGTGGACGCTGCGGCCGTCATCGTCGAAGCCGTCCGAGCTCTGACGATCGACGACGCGGATGAGCACGCCAGGCGAGGGCACGGTGTTCTCGAGGCCGAGGCGTCCAACGAGCTGGCCTATTACCGCACGGTCCGCGACGGCGCCCGCCTCGCACAGAGGATGCTGGAGGGCTTCGTCGGCGACGCTGACGAAGAGCTCGAACGCTTGCGCGTCCGCGTCGCGACCACTCCGTTCAACCCCGTCGACGCCAGCGAACTGCGCGGTCATCTGACGGCCATCGGGACGGTATGCGTCTCTCAAGATCGCGACCGCCTCCACATCGACGAGGGGCGCGTGCGCTTCATATACCCGTTCGGGGTGCGCAGTCGTCACCATCAGACACACATCGAGATCACGGAATCACTCGTCCTCGCTGCGCAGCGAAGACGAGCCGACGGCGGGACGATCGGCGGCGTGCCGATCAAGGGGGTGCGCCGACGTCTCGATCTGAGCGACGTGTGGCAGGGAACGGACAGCTTCGGGCGCGGCTATCGCGGTGCGACGATCGAGCTCGGCGACATCCGGGTCGAGCATCCGGGTAACGATCGAACGCCGCAGATCATCAGAACGCGTGTCCAGCTGTCTCATCTGGGAAACAATGCGATCATCTTCGAGATCGATCTGGCCGACCATGCGGCGCACCACGTGGCCGAGACCGTCCATCTCGCGACGCCTTCCTTCGGCGATCTCAGGGAGATTCCAGAACTGCTGCGCATGCGCAGCGACGCCGGCGACCTGGCCGGGCTGCCCCAGCTCGTCGACGATCTCCTCGACGACATCGGCGCACTCGATCCGGAGGCGACGGTCGCCGCACGCGAAGGATCGTTCGGCGTGATCACCAGTGTGCTCGCAGCGTCGAGGGTCCGTGGGCGCACACGGACGGCGCTCACGAGCGCTGGCGAGCTCCTCGATGTGTGGGGAAACCAGCCGCTCATCCACCCGTTGCCGAGCGGCGCAGCCAGCATCGCCGACTGGACGATGTACGACCTCGACGGCATCCACACCTGGTCTCTCCTGCATCTGAACAGCGAGATCCTCGCCTCCAACAGCAACGTCTCGCTGCTCGCGAGTCTCGGATCTCCGGATTTCGCCGTTCAGGACATCGAGAGCTTTCTGGAGTTCGCACACAGCATGCACGGCATGTACCAGGGCTGGCAGGACACGATCCGCTACTTCGCCGAGCAGATCGCTCAGTTGCTGCGCGATGCGGAACTGCTTCTGTCCCGTGCCGAGTCGACGCCGGACTCGGCCGACGCGCGCGCAGGCGCCATCGGCGAGCTGAACGAACTCGTGAACCGCGTCGAGCGCACCGAGTTGGCGCTGCAATCGTTCGTGCAGTCGAACGAGGCGATCATGCTGTTCATCGAGTCGCCGACGATCGTGACCTCTCCCCCGCTGCGAGTCGACCTCGACACCGTCCTGAGATCGAACGGCTACACCCGACTTCGGGACGGCTTCACCCGGGCGGTGCACGATGTGCTCGGTACGAGGCTGCAGCCGCTTCTCGAAGTCGTGCACCGGCGCATGGAACAGGCCTTCGCCGCGGAGCAGGCGCTGCAGGTGCGCGAGCAGCGCGAGCACCAGGCGGCGATGGAGGAGTTGCGCGAGGCGCGCGAGCGGCGCAACTCACGGCTGCTCGAGCTGCTCGGGGCCGTATTCGCCGTCGTTGGGTTCGCCGGTCTCGCCTCGGTGCTCCAGGCCGGGCATCCGGAATGGGGCGCCGATGAGGCGTGGATGCTGTTCGCCGCAGTGCTCGGCCTGGCAGCGCTAACGGGTGCGGTGCTCGCCGCTGTCACGCGTGCCGGCCGCCGCAGCCGCCGCGGCAGCAGACCCCGAGACGAGCCCGGATGAGCATGCGCATCGAACCGACAGCGGATGCGCGCGTGCTCGAGACTGTCTATCTCGAGATCCTCGAGCCGAGTTTTCCCGCGAAGGAGCTCACCCCGCGCGCCGCGTTCCTCGAGCAGGTGCGGGATGGTGATCTCGATGCGCTTGTCGCCCGTACGGACGGCGCAGTGTGCGGGGCGATCGTCGGCGAACGCGTCGGATCGACCGTCCTCATCGCCTGGCTCGCTGTGACAACGAACCGGCGCGACCGCGGCGTCGGTTCAGCGCTCCTGGCTGCCGGGATCGAGCGCTGGTCGGCATCACCGGACGTAGACCTCGTACTGGCGGAGATCGAGCGGCCCGACATGCATCCCGCGGACACCGCGTTCGGCGACCCGTATCGACGCATCGAGTTCTACGCACGACACGGAGCGGCCGCACTCGTCATGCCCTACTATCAGCCGCCCATCTCCGAGGGGATGCCCCGGGTTCGCGGCCTCATCCTCGCACTCGTCGCCTCGGCCACCCGCGCACCCGTCCCACGGATGCTCGACGCCGCCGAAGCGGAAGCCCTTCGGGGCTACCTGCTGGAGACGTTCGGCCCCGCGCATCGCGCGCATCGCGGCGATGACGAGACGGTGCGCATACACGCCGCAGCCGGCGCCGCTGATGGCATCCGCGTCATCGCCCTGAACGACTACGAAGAGATTCCGGTCTGAGCACGCCTCAGCGTCAGTCGGCGCTCATCACCGACTGGACGGTGCCGTCCGAGGCGAGATTCACCAGCAGCACTTCGTCTGTGTCATCCGCATCGAGGGCGTACTCGAGGACGGCGAAGGGTTCGCTGCCGCCGTGCTCGTCGGCCAGGATCGTCATGCTCATCAGGCGGAGCGAGCGGATGATGTCGACGGCTGCGTCTCCGCTGACATCGATCAGCAGGTCAGGCAGATCCTCGCCGTAGGCCTCCTGCTGCTGCAGGATGAACTCGGTCACCTCACTCGTGCGATCGTCGACCTCGGCGAGCATGCCGCGGCGTGCCGTCGCATCCACGTTCTCGATCCCGGAGATCAGCGCGGCGGCGATGTCGAGGGCGTCGGGCGAGATGTCGTCCTGGTCCGGCGCGGTGAGGTCGACAGTCACCGTCTGGTCGCCGAGATCCACCGTCTCGCTCCAGAAGATCGATCCGTCCGGCCCCGAGGACAGGAGCCCGAAGTAGTCGTGTTCGATCGCCATAACGCTATGAAACCAGTCCGATCACTGCCCGACAAGGGATGCCACGAAGACATGCGGTGTGAATCCGGTGAGGTCGTCGATCCCCTCTCCCTGACCGAGGAGCTTCACCGGGATGCCGGTGCGCTCCTGCACCGCGAGAACGAAGCCGCCCTTGGCGGAACCATCGAGTTTTGTGATCACCAGACCGGTGACGCCGGCATGCTCGAGGAACGCCTCCGCCTGCATGACACCGTTCTGACCTGTGGTGGCATCGAGAACCAGCAGCACCTCGCTGATCGGTGCCTGCTTCTCGATCACGCGGCGGATTTTGGACAGCTCGTCCATCAGCCCGCCCTTGGTGTGCAAGCGGCCGGCGGTGTCGATGATCGCGATCTCGATGCCTTCACGCTGGGCGAATTCGATGGTCTGGTAGGCGACGGATGCCGGATCCTGGCCCTCCTGCTGCGGCCGGACGATGGCGGCTCCCCCGCGCTGCGCCCACGTGGCGAGCTGATCGACCGCCGCTGCACGGAACGTGTCCGCTGCACCGACGACGACGCTGCGCTGGTAACCGCGCAGGAACTTCGTGAACTTGCCGATCGTCGTGGTCTTGCCGACTCCGTTCACGCCCACGACGAGCACCACGGCCGGACGCTCGGTGAGTTTGAGCGTGGTGTCGAACTTCGCGAAATGCTCTTCGAGGGTCTCCCGCAGCATCCGCTGCAGATCCTTCGGATCGGTCGTGCGGTAGCGCTCGACCTTGTCTCGCAGCTCATCGACGATGCGCTCAGTGATATCGGGCCCGAAATCAGCGGTGATCAGAGCTGTCTCGAGGTCCTCCCACGTCGTCTCATCGATCGTGGGTTTGACGAACATGCCGCGCAGCGCGCGGCCGAGGGACCAGGACTTCTCCGCCATGCCTCCAGCCTATGCGGTGCCGGCCCCGTGCAGTTGCGGCGGACGCCGGATGCTCAGCTCGCGGCGGCGGCGCGATCGCCCACGCGCTGTCCGACCACAGCGGAGACGCCGTCCTGGCGCATCGAGACGCCGTACAGGGCGTCAGCGATCTCCATCGTGCGCTTCTGGTGGGTGATCACCAGCAGCTGCGAGCTCTCACGAAGCTGCTCGAACACGCTGAGAAGACGACCGAGGTTGGCGTCGTCCAGGGCCGCCTCGACCTCGTCGAGGATGTAGAACGGGCTCGGCCGCGCTTTGAAGATCGCTACCAGCAGCGCGACAGCCGCCAGCGACCTCTCGCCGCCGGAGAGCAGCGAGAGCCGCTCGATCTTCTTGCCGACGGGCCGGACCGACACCTCGATGCCTGTGGTGAGCATGTTGTCCGGATCGGTGAGCGAGATGCTGCCGGACCCGCCGGGGAACAGCAGCGGGAAGACCTCGCCGAACGCCTGCTTGGTGTCCTCGAACGCGCTCGCGAAGATCGTCTGCATGCGCTCGTCGAGGTCGGCGATGATCGTCAGCAGATCCTGCCTCGTCTGCGTGAGGTCGGCGAGCTGCTCGGTGAGGAACGCATGCCGCTGCTCGAGCGCGGCGAACTCCTCCAGAGCGAGCGGGTTCACGCGCCCCAGTTGCGAGAGCTTTCGCTCCGCCTCGGCGAGCCGACGCTCCTGCATGCGCCGGTCGTACGGGATCGCGGTGGGGTTGACGCCATCGATCGCGTCTGTGACCGGCTCGGCGAGCGGGTCGCGGGGAACGAGCTCATCCGGCCCATATTCCGCAATGAGAATATCTTCGTCGAGGGCCAGTTCGGATGCCACGCGCTCGAGCAGGCTCGTCAGGTGGAGCTTCTTCTCGTGGATCTGCAGCTCGAGGCCGTGCACGCTCTCAGTGAGGCCTGCGAGCCGTTCGCGCAGGGATGACTCCTGGGCACGGAGCGCCGTGAGCTCCTCGTTCTGCGCCGACCGCGCGCTCTCGGCACCGCTGAGTGCGACGCGCGCCTCGGTGACTGAACGATCCAGAGAATCCAGGATGCGGGGCAACTCAGCCGCGACCCCTGATGCCGCCTCCCGCTGCGCACGCCGGATCACAGCGCGACGTGCGGCCTCGGCAGCGGCATCCCGTTCCTGCTCGCGCTGACGCTCCAGGCCGGCGACCCGCGCCTGCGCCGCGCGCACCCGCTCGCGCAGTGTCTCGATCTCGAGGCGGGCGCGGACCTCGCCCTCGCGTGCACTCTCGAGCGCCTCGAGCAGACCATCGCGCGCCGAGGCATCGAGCACGGGGCGCGGTGTGGCCTCTGCCTGTTCGAGCTCGGCCGTCGCCGCTGCCGCAGCCGTCTCGGCATCCGAGACAGCAGCCTGGGCCTGGACGAGTCCGGTCTCGAGACGCTCGCACTCCGCGACTGCGGACTCATGCCGAACCGTCACACGGTTGACCTGCTCGGCGTGCGTCGCGAGCGCCGCGTCGTGCTCGCGCAGGGACCGAAGGGCGTCCTTCGCGTGTCGACGGGTGGTGTCGACACGCTCCGAGGCCTCTTCGCGCGCCTCCCGCAGCGAATCCACGATCACCCTCACCTCGGAGAGGCGCTCCTGCGCAGCATCGCGCTCGGCCGTCAGCTCGAGGCGTGAACGCTCTCCCCCGGCGCCCGTGCGCAGCGTCTGTGCCGTTATGACGTCTCCACCCGTCGTGACGATCGTGACGGCGGTGTCACCGAGCGCGTCCAGCGCGGTGCGTGCACGCCTGGCCGCATCGAGGTCGTCGGCGATGAGCACGTGCGAGAGCACGCCGAGCACGCCGTCCGGCGCGGTGACGACCGAGGCGGCAGGTGTGACACCTGCGACCTCTGGCAGATCCACCGAGCCGCGAAGCGCATCGGCGATCACGAAGTCCACGACGCCGCGCTTGTGCTCGACCGCCGAGGCGGCCAGTGCGTACGCGGCATCCGCATCATCGACGAGCACGCCCTCGGTGAGCGGCCCCAGCACGGCCGCGATCGCCGCCTCGAAGCCGGCGGTGACCTGCACCGCGTCGCCGACGAGACCCCGTACGCCGGTGGCTGCCGACTTCACGACCTCGGCGGCACCGCCGGAGAGCGACAGTGCGCTCGAAAGGGCCGATGCCTTAGCCGTGAGCGACTCGGCCTCGCGTTCGGCGGAGTGCAACCGCTCACGCAGCGCCTCCAGCTCGCCCTCCGCAGCCGTCGCGTTGCGCTGCGCGGTCTCATACGCCGCCGCGTGCTCGGCCGCGCTGCCCTCCGGCGCTTCGGCGTCCTCGAAGTGCTCGAGCGCCTCTGCGGCCTCACGACGACGCTCGTTCGCGGCTTCGAGCGCGTTCTCCTGGCGCACGACAGCGCCGCGTACGGCGGCCAGTGCGGATGCCGCGGCCTCGGCTGTCCCTCGCAACGCGCTCAAGCGCATGTCGTGCTGAGAGACGAGCGCGCTCTGCTCGGCGATGTCGACATCCAGGGTGTCGAGCTCGGCTCGTGCGCCGATGACCTCGCGGCTCGCCGCCGAGGCTGCGTCCTGCGCGTCGCCGAGTCCGGCGGATATCTCCGTGATCTGATCCTTGGCCTCGTCGATGGTCGCCTGCGTCACGGTCACTGATGCGACTGCAGCATCGTCCTCCTCGGAGCCGAGGAGCGCGAGCCGCTGATTGGCCAGCGTGTACAGGGACCGCATCCGCTCCTGGACCTGCTCGAGTCCGAACGCCACTCGCCGGGCCTCGTCGACGGCGGCCGAGTTCTGATCGGCCTCGAGCTTCGCGATCCCTGACCGGACGGTGTCGGACTGCTCCGTGAGCACGAGTCGCTCGGTGTGGCGCTCCTGTTCCGTACGCGCATGATCGGCGAGGGATGTCCGAAGCGCGACGACGTCATCCGCGAAGATCCTCGCCTTGGCATCGCGCACGACCGCGGCGATCGTCTGCGCCTCTCTGGCGATCTCGGCCTGCCGCCCCAGCGGCTTCAACTGGCGTCGGATCTCGCCCGCGAGGTCGCTGAGCCGGGTGAGGTTGGCCTCCATGGCGTCGAGCTTGCGGAGAGTCTTCTCCTTGCGCCGCCGGTGCTTCAGAATGCCGGCTGCTTCTTCGATGAACCCTCGACGGTCCTCCGGCGAGGCCTGCAGGACCGTGTCGAGCCGGCCCTGACCGACGATGACGTGCATCTCACGGCCGAGGCCCGAGTCGCTCAGCAGCTCCTGCACATCGAGCAGGCGGCAGTTGGATCCGTTGATCGCGTACTCGCTAGAACCGTTGCGGAACAGCGTGCGGCTGATGGTGACCTCTGCGAACTCGATCGGCAGCGCTCCATCGCTGTTGTCGATCGTCAACTGCACCTCGGCGCGACCGAGCGGGCCGCGAGTGGAGGTGCCGGCGAAGATGACGTCCTCCATCTTGCCGCCGCGAAGCGTCTTGGCGCCCTGCTCTCCCATGACCCAGGCGAGCGCATCGACGACGTTCGACTTTCCGGAGCCGTTCGGCCCGACGATGCAGGTGACTCCGGGCTCGAAGACGAACGTCGTGGGTTGCGCGAAGGACTTGAAGCCCTTGAGGGTCAGGCTCTTCAGATGCATGGGCGCACCGCCCGGGGAGCGAGAGGACGTCCAGCGAGAATCACGCGGCAACGCTATCGGAATTCCGCGGTTTCCCCGGCATCCCGCGCTGCGGGGAGCCGGATCCCTGAAGCGCACGACACGCCGATGGAGGAACAAATGCTTGACGCCCTGGCGGATCAGGCACTAACTTTGCAACCCGGATCGCTCACGAAAGGAGGACGCTCATGATTTCCACAATCAACACCGCAGCAGCTGCAGGCTTCGATACCGCGCACACTGTCGGCAAGGCGTCCTCGGCATTCGGCGTCCGTCGCAGCGCGCTCGCGTAGAACCGCAGCCAGAGGTCTCCGCCGATTCCGGCTGACCTCCACCGGTTCCGCAGCCCCGTGCATCCGTCGGTCTCTTCGACCGTCTGCATGCCCCAGGTGACCTCTCCATCCTTCGAGATCGCACCTGCGCCCCCGCCACCCGCGGGTCAGACGCATCACTCCTTCCGCACCGTTCGACAAGAAACGAGCACTCTCGTGAGTACCCAAACGCTGCTTCGCAGCACCGCCCACCCACCATGTCCGCAGGAACAGGAGATCCTCGAGATCGCCGTCCCCGCAGACCGAACCGAACTGGCCCTCACCGACCGGCTGTCGCTGCGTCTCGGTCTCTGGCTGATGCTGCGAACGCAGCGCCAGCGCCGCAACCGGAACACCACGATGAGCCGCGATGAGGCTCTGCGCCTGCTCAGCGCCCGCCGCAACGCGGGCATCGAACACTTCACCGACCGTGAGAGCCTCGCCATGCTCACGTACGACATGCAGCGCCACATGCTGTGACCCTGGAGTCCCGATGAGCATTCGACTGAACGAAACCGCGACGCTGCATCCGCTCGAGCTTCCCGCTCGGGCGGATGCAGCGCCCACCGATCTCGTCCGCACTTACGCCGACGTGCGCAACCGGTCCATCCGCGAAGTCAGCGGACGTTCCGACGAAGACATGAGTGCCGAGTCGCTGCTGCCCCTGCTCCGCTCGACTCCGGAGTTCACGCGGCGCCAGTGGTGCGTGCGGGACGGCGGAGACATGGTCGGCGTCGCGACTCTGAACATCATGGCCGACGCGGACGGGCGCACCGCGATCACCGTCATCAGCCTGCTGCGCAGCGCCTGGGGCCGCGGCATCGGCTCCGCCGTGCTGCCGCATATCGAGCGCGTGGCCAGGGATGCCGGTGTCGTCCGTCTTCTCGTCTGGGTCGAGCATCCGGCATCCGACGAACCGGCGCTCGCCGCGCCGACCGGATTCGGTGAGATCCCCCGCGACCACCACGCCCGCTTCCTGCTCCGGCACGGATTCTCGCTCGAGCAGGTCGAGCGGGTCAGTATGCTCACCTGGTCGGATGCCGTGGTCGACCGCATCCGCGCCGCACGAGCGGTCGCCGAGCAGAAGTCCGCCGGTTACCGCGTGGTGCAGTGGATGCTGCCGACGCCTGCCGAGCACGTCTCCGGGTACGCCTGGATGAAGGAGCACATGTCCACCGACGTCCCGGACGCCGACCTGGGCATGCCGCCGGAGAAGTGGGACGCCGAGCGGGTCGCCAGGCACGACGAGCGATATGCACAGCGCGGCACCACCGTGCTGGTCACAGCGGCCGAGCACATCGCCACCGGCGAACTGTGCGCATACAACGAACTGGCGATCGACACCGACCCCGGCGACACCTCGCATCAGGAAGACACGCTCGTGCTGGCATCCCATCGCGGTCACCGTCTGGGCATGCTCGTCAAGACCGCTGGGCTCCTCGCATGGCACGATCAGCATCCGGATTCACCCGGCGTTATCACCTACAACGCCGAGGAGAACCGTCCGATGCTCGACATCAACGAGGCCATCGGATTCGCGCCCATCTCGTACGAGGGCGCCTGGAAGAAGGAACTGCAATGACCGACACGACACTGGTCGATCTCGTCATCACCGACATGATCGTCCCCACCCGCGCCGACGCGTCCGATGGTGCGGAGTTCCGCGCCATGGTCGAACTCGGCAATCGCTCGGCGGAACTCGACGCCGGCATCGACGACCTCAGCGACACCCCGGAGCAGGTGCTCCCTGGGTGGCTCGATCAGACCGATCGCCTGCGCCGCGGCTTCATCGCACGACGCGGAGGCGAGATCGTGGGAGCGGCCGTGCTCACCACCGCGTCTGCTGCAGGGACGACCGCGGCCGAGCTCGAGCTCATGGTCGTCCCGCCGCACTGGCAGACCGGGGTCGGGAGGGCTCTTCTCGAGCGCACCGAGCAGGAGGCGAACGCACTGGGGCGCACCGTGCTGCACCTGTGGACCCTGCATCCGACGACGAGGACCGACGGGATGCTGTCACCGGCCACCGGGTGGGGCGAGGTGGCTCCGACGTCGCTGAGCGAACTCCTGGCAGCGAGCGGATACGCACTCGAGCAGGTGGAGCGCAACAGCGTGCTGCTGCTCGACGGCCCCCTCGAGATGGCAGAGCAGCGGCTCGCCGAGGCAACGGCGTTCGCCGGGCCGGAGTACCGCGTGGTCGCGTGGACCCTGCCCACGCCGCCGGAGTTCCGGAGCGGCTACGGCGGGGTCATCGCGCGGATGGCAACGGACGTGCCGAGCGGCGATCTCGAAATCGATGAGGAGGTCTGGGACGACGGGCGCGTGGCGCGTCGCGATGCGACGCTTCTCGCGGGCGGGCAGACGATGTCGGTCGCGGCCGTCATCCACGAGCCGACAGGAGACATGGTCGCATTCAACGAGCTTCTGATCGGCGCGGACAGAACCGGGGTCACGCACCAGTGGGGAACGCTCGTCACGAAGGAGCACCGAGGAAAGCGGCTCGGCACGATCGTGAAGTGCGCGAACCTGCTGCGCTGGCGCGATGTCGCCCCCGAGTCTCCCAAGATCTCGACGTTCAACGCAGAGGAGAACCGTCCGATGCTCGACATCAACGAGGCGATCGGCTTCGTGCCGGCGTCGTACGCCGGTGCGTGGCAGAAGCGTCTGCGCTGAGGCATGACCTGACCCTCGTGACCGGCCGTAGATCATCCTCTCGGTGTATCTTCGGCCGGTCATGTCGGTCGGCAGGCTGACGACGTCGACCCGGCGACTGACGATGCTGGAAGCATGAACTCTCCCGTCATCGAAGCGCAGTCCCTCGTCAAGGCCTTCGGGCCGACCACGGCCCTCGCCGGCGTAGACCTCACCGTCCGAGGCGGTGAGTCCGTCGCGATCATGGGGGCATCCGGATCGGGCAAGACCACGCTCCTGCATGTGCTCGCCGGCATCACCGCCCCCGGCACCGGACAGGTTCGGTTCACGCCGGCAGATGGCTCCCCGGTCGACGTGACCGCGATGAATGAACGCGATCGTTCGCGCCTGCGCAGGGAGTCCTTCGGGTTCGTCTTCCAGCAGGGGCTGCTCATTCCTGAGCTCACCGCGATCGAGAACGTCGCGCTTGCGCTGATGATCAACGGGACTCCGCGCCGCCGGGCCCTCGAGCACGCAGCGGGGTGGATGGCATCGCTCGGTCTCGCCGGATTCGAGGAGCGCCGCATCGGTGAGTTGTCGGGCGGGCAGGCTCAGCGCGTCGCGATCGCGCGATCGCAGGTCACCGGCGCAGAGCTCGTCTTCGCCGATGAGCCGACCGGAGCGCTCGATTCACAGACCTCCGCGGACGTCATGGATGCGCTGCTGTGGTCGACGACAGGGCAGGGCCGCACGCTGATCGTGGTGACGCACGACGCTGAGGTCGCTGCGCGCTGCTCTCGCACGGTGCACATGCGTGACGGCGGCATCGTCGCAGGTGAAGTGTCCGCCGCGGTGAACGAGGCGCGGTCGTGAACGCCCGCGTGCTCGCCCTGCTGCTGCGTCCTGCCCCCGGCCGCAGCGGTGTCGTCGCGCTGCCGGCGACTGCCTTCGCGCTGGTGACGTCGCTCGTGCTCGTCGTGGTGGGCGGGGCCCAGGCGTTCTGGACGTGGACCGATCCGGATGCCGGTCTCTACCAGGCGCTCGCCGCGATCGCGCTGGTCCTCCTGATCGTTCCGCTCGCCGGTCTCGGCGGCGCGGCGGCCAGGCTGTCAGCGCGCCGCAGGGATGAGCGCCTGTCGACGCTGCGTCTTCTGGGGGTCTCCCCCGCCGGCGTCGTGGGCGCGACGGTTCTCGAATCTACGCTGGTGGCGGCATCCGGCGCCGTGCTCGGAGCTGTCGCGTATCTCGCCGCGGCACCGCTGGTCGGCATGATCCCGTTCCGCGGATCGCCGCTCGGGCTGGATGCCGTGACGCTCCCTCCCCTGGCGATCACCGGGGTCGCAGCCGGCGTCACCGCGCTGGCGGGAGCGAGCGCGGCGATCGGTCTGCGCCTGGTCGTGATCTCACCGCTCGGAGTGCGAACGCGGACTGCGGTACCGCGTGTGCACTGGATCCGCTGGGTCATCGCGGTCGGAGTCGTCGTCCTCGCCTTCGCCACCATGCAGTTCTTCCCCGGTACCGCCGGCCTGATGATCACGATCGTCGTCGTGGCCGGCATGTTCGCCGCTGCGCTCGCCGTGCTGAACCTGATCGGGCCGTGGGCGCTGAAGGTGCACGCCAACCGCACGCTGCACCGAGCGGAGGTGCCCACGAAGCTGCTGGCAGCGCGGCTCGTCCTCGACTCGCCGAAAGCGGCGTGGCGTCAGGTGAGCGGTGTTGCGATGGCGAGCTTCATGGCCGTGTTCGCCGGTACTGGCGTCGCGATGGTCGACGCCATGAGCGCGCCGGGCGCCGGTGCCGAGGCGTACCTGGGCGCAGACATCCGCACCGGCCTGATCATCACCCTGATCGCGTCGTTCCTCATGGTCGCCGTCTCGGTCGGGGTGAACCAGGCCTCGAGCATCCTCGACCAGCGCGAACTGCACCGAAGCCTGCACTTCCTCGGCCTGCCTGTGGAGACGGTCGACCGCGCGCGAACCCGTGCCGTGATGGCACCGCTGCTGCTCACTGCGATCGGGTCCGCCCTGTGCGCCGGCGTGCTCGTCCTGCCGCTGATCGGAATCGCTCTGATCGTCCAACCCGTCTCGATCCTCACGATCGTCGCCGTGCTCGCCGCCGGCGTCGGGATCGTCTGGCTCAGCACCCGGCTCACCCGTCCGCTGCTGGGTCGAGCGTTCGTGGACGCCTGACCAGTCGCTCCGCTACCAGCGTCGTCTCTGGCACCGCGGACAGTAGTGCGAGCTGCGATTCATGAATGCGTCGCGGCGGATCTCGCCACCGCACCGAGGACACGGCTGACCGCCGCGACCATAGGCGTTGAGCGAATGGGCGAAGTACCCGGCCTGGCCGTTGACGTTCACGTACTGCGCATCGAAGCTCGTCCCGCCTTCAGCGAGGGCCTTCTCGAGAACGAAACGCGCTTCACCGAGCAGCCGGCGTACGGCCTGCGAAGACAGGGCACTGCCCTGGGTCTCCGGGTGGATGCGGGCCGCCCACAGAGCCTCGTCAGCGTAGATGTTGCCGACGCCGCTGATGACGGTCTGATCGAGGAGGATGCGCTTGATCGCACTCGAGCGCCGACGCACCGAGGCGATGAAGCCCGCATCGTCGAACGCAGGATCCAGGGGGTCGCGCGCGATGTGGCTGACCTGTGTCGGGACGAGATCCGCGCCGTCGGCGACGAGGATGTCGACGGCGAGAGAGCCGAACGTCCGCTGGTCGGCGAACACGACCGCGAGATCGCCGTGGCGCGGGTGCAGGATGCCGATGCGGATGCGCTCATGACGCTCGAGTGGAGCGTTCGGAGAACGCAGCAGGAGCTGGCCGCTCATGCCCAGATGTGCCGTGAGCGCAGCGGTGCCGCCCGCGAGCGGGAGCCAGAGGAACTTGCCGCGTCGCTCGGCGGCGATGATCGAAGCGCCTTCGAGACGTCCGACGAAGTCGGCCGCCCCTGCGGGGTGCCGCGTGAGCGCCCGCTCGTCGACGACGGAGACGCTGGTGATCCCGGCGCCGATGACAGCTGGGGCGAGGCCGGAGCGGACGACCTCGACTTCGGGAAGTTCAGGCACGGCGCTTTTCAGGCACGCTCGCTGAGCGCGCGCCAGACCGCCAGTGCGCCCGCCATCTCAGCGGTCTTCTTGCTGGTGCCGTCGCCGCGCATGCTGACGCCTGCCGCTGTGACCGTCGCGGTGAACCGTCGATCGTGGTCGGGACCGGATGCCGACACCGTGTACGCGGGCGGGGCTGCGCCCAATCGTGCGGCCAGCTCCTGCAGACTCGTCTTGGGATCCATGGCGGCACCGTAGCGCTCGGGGTCGGCGAGCAGAGGCGCGGTCAGCCGAAGCACGAGTTCGGTTGCGGCCTCCGGGCCCGCCGACAGATACGTGGCGCCGAAGACCGCCTCCATCGTGTCGGCGAGGATCGAATCCTTGTCGCGCCCACCCGTCTGCTCCTCGCCGCGTCCGAGCAGGAGGTGGTCCCCTAGGCCGATGCTGCGGGCGACCTCAGCGAGAGCGACCGTCGATACGACACTGGCACGTCGCTTGGCGAGCTGGCCCTCGTCGAGGTCAGGGTGCGTCGTGAACAGCATCACCGTCACGGCTTGACCCAGCACGGAGTCGCCGAGGAACTCGAGTCGCTCGTTGTGCGGGATGCCGCCGTGCTCATAGGCGTACGAGCGGTGGGTCAGCGCCAACGCAAGCAGCTCAGGGTCGATATCGACCCTGAGCTCAGCTGCGAGAGGCGCCGTCCCCCTGGGGACGTCTGTCACGATCGTGAGACCGTGATCAGATGTCGGCGACCTTGCGGCCCTTGTACTCGAGGAACAGCTCGGTGCCCTGCGAGTCGGTGACGACCTTCGCCTGGTGCGGGCGGCTGTAGACGACCTTGCCGTTCTCGACGGTCTTGACGAGCGGGGTGGGCTCGGCCTTCCACTGCGCGCGACGCGAGCGGGTGTTCGAACGGGAAACCTTGCGCTTCGGGGGGTTACCGGCCATGGCTAACTCTCTTCTGTGTTCTCGGGATCGCGGCCATCTGCCGCGCTCCCCTGGTCTGCGATCTGTCGGAGCGCACTCCATCGAGGATCGATGGGGGCGTCTTCCTCTGCCCTGGTGTCATCTGTCCGCCGCTCACCCGTATTCGGGTCGAGCCCGGGGCAATCCGGCTGACACACCGGCTGAAATGGAAGCGCCAGTACTGCCGCCTCCCTGACCAGAGTTTCAAGATCCACGTGGTCGTCTTGAACCTCGAAGTCAGTTTCTTCCTGTCCAGGATACGCGAAAAGCTCCTGGAACTCGACTTCGACAGGCTCAGAGATGTCCGTGAGGCATCTGCCACACACACCGGTGTACTCGGCATCCGCTGTTCCGGAGACGAGAATGCCCTCGTGCACGGACTCCAGACGGACCTCGAGATCGATCTCGGCGCCGGCGGGGTACGAGACGATCCCCTCACCCCACTGCTCGGCGATGGCGACGGAGAACTGGTGCTCGCGCATCTCGCCGGGGTGATGGACGATGTCGCGTACGGGCACCACGAAGGGTCCGTTGAGTCGAGTCTTCACACGACAATGCTACGCGTGTCAGAGGTTGCGGGCGCCCGTGTCGAGGAAAGCGGCGACCGCAGGCGGGACGAACGGAGCGATGTCGCCGCCGAGCCCGGCGACCTGCCGGACCAGCGAACTCGACACCATCGCATGCGAGGGATCCGGCAGCAGGAACACGGTCTCGATATCGGCGAGATGGCGGTTGACGATCGCCATCGGCGACTCGTAGGCGACGTCGATCTGCGAGCGGATGCCCTTGACCAGTACGCCGGCGTTCACATCGCGGGCGTAGTCGACCAGGAGTCCCATGCTCCATGACCCGACGACGACGTTGCCGTCGATGCCGTCCTCCTGGATGGACTGCTCGAGCAGCGACAGGCGCTGCGCGATCGGCAGCATCGCCTCCTTGCCGGGGTTGTGCACGACCAGCACGTGCAGCTCGTCGTACAGCTTCGCAGCGCGACGGATCACGTCGAGGTGACCGAGAGTGGGCGGGTCGAAAGAACCAGGGACGACGGCGATCCGGCTGCTCATGCCTTTCACCCTATTGCACGCATTCATCTAGTTCTTCGCGAGGGCTGCGCGGTCTTTCTCCGTCACCCGGCGCGCGATGACCTCTCGCAGGCCGGAGTGGTCGGCCAGCGTCGGATCGGCTTCCAGGATCCCCTCGGCGAGCTCACGGGCGCGGGCGATGAGCTTCGAATCCTTGACGACGCGCAGAAGGCGGAGCGAGGACCGAACGCCGGACTGCGTCGACCCGAGCACGTCGCCCTCCCCGCGCAGTTCGAGGTCGACCTCGGCCAGAGCGAAGCCGTCGAGGGTGGCCGCGACGGCTTCGACCCGTTCGCGCGCAAGGGTCCCTTCCTCCGCCTCGGTCACCAGCAGGCACAGTCCGGGGACGGAGCCTCGACCGACGCGGCCGCGCAGCTGGTGCAGTTGTGAGACGCCGAAGCGATCGGCATCCAGCACGATCATGGTGGACGCATTCGGCACGTCGACGCCGACCTCGATCACCGTCGTGGCGATGAGAACGTCGATCTCACCGCGTGCGAAGGCCTGCATCACGGCATCCTTCTCGTCCGAAGGCATCTTGCCGTGCAGAACGGCGCGGCGCAGCCCGCCGACAGTCGGGTGCGTCGCCAGCGCCTCGTCGAGTTGCACGACGCCCCAGCGCGGACCCGTCGCCCCCTCTTCCGTCGGCAGCAGGGCTGCTTGGTCCTCCTCGGCGGCGCCGCTCGTCTTCGTGGTGTCGATGGCGGCGCAGACGGCGAACACCTGACGGCCCTGCGCGACCTCTTCCGCCGCACGGTCCCACACGCGCTGGAACCAACCAGGATGCTCGGCGAGCGGTGCGACGAACGACTGGATGCCGGCGCGCCCTGCCGGCATCGTGCGGATCACCGAGGTGTCGAGGTCGCCGAATACCGTCATCGCCACGGTTCGAGGGATCGGCGTCGCCGTTAGCACGAGTGCGTGCGGGCTCGATCCCTTGGCACGCAGCGCCTCGCGCTGCTCGACGCCGAACCGATGCTGCTCGTCGACCACGACCAGTCCGAGTTCGGCGAACGTCGTCTTCTCCCCCAGCAGGGCGTGCGTGCCCACGACAATGAGGGCCTGGCCCGCCGCGACCCGCAGTGCGGCCTTCCGACGCTCGGGAGCAGACATCTGCCCGGTGAGCAGAGTCGGCATCAGTTCGGGCGCGAGCTGGGGTCCGAGCATCCTGGTGATCGATCGCAGGTGCTGCCCTGCAAGAACCTCGGTGGGTGCGATCAGCGCCGATTGTCCGCCTGACTCGGCGACCTGCAGCATCGCCCTGAGTGCCACGAGGGTCTTGCCGGAGCCGACCTCACCCTGCACGAGTCTGTTCATCGGCCACTCGCCGGTGAGGTCGGCCGCGACCCGGGCGCCGACGGACTGCTGATCGGGCGTGCGCGTGTACGGCAGCGTCGCATCGAACCGTTCGAGGAGTCCGCCGGGCTTCGCCGCCCGTGGGGTCGCCGTCAGCGCGCGCACGGCTGCGCGCTGCTGCAGCAGCGCCGTCTGGAGCACGAGCGCCTCGTGCATCCGCATCGTACGAACGGCGGGCGCGACGTCGCTCTTCGTCTCGGGCCGATGCACCTGAATGAGTGCGGTGCGCGCGTCGAGAAGACCCTCTGCGGCCCGCATCGAATCGGTGAGCGGATCCGGTACGTCGCCGAGCGCCGGCAGCACCTTCTCGACGAGCTCGCGGAACTGCCCGCTCTCCACCGCCGACGTCGCCGGATAGATCGGGATCGGCCGGTGCGCGCGCTCCTCGACTTGCGTTCTGCGGTCCTCGTCGTCGTCGAACAGCTCGTACTGAGGATGGGAGAACTGCGTGACCTCGTTGAACAGGCCGACTTTGCCGGAGAACACCCCGCGCCGCCCCGGGCGGAGCTGATCCCTGCGCCACTCAGCCTGTTTGATGCCCTTGGCGAAGAAGGTCAGCGACACCCGACCGTGGCCGTCGCCGATGATCACATCGGTCATCGCGCCGTTGCGGTTGCGCATCGGACGCGCAGACGATGAGAGCACTTCGGCGACGATCGTGACCGTCTCGCCGACGGGAAGATCGAGGATCGGCGTGAGCTCGGCGGGGTCGGCATAGCGACGGGGATAATGCGCGAGCATGTCGCCGACGGTGCGCATCTCGAATGCCCTCTCGAGTTTCTTCGCAGCCGTGCCGCCGACGGCCTCCGCCAGCGGCGTGTCGAACGAGAAGACCATGTCAGAAGTCTAGAGAACGCCACGGACTACGCTGATGAGGTGACGAGGATCATCGCCGGCGACGCGAGAGGACTGCGCCTGGAAGTGCCTGGCAGCGGGACCCGGCCCACCAGTGACCGCGTGCGCGAGTCGCTGTTCGGTGCGCTGGAATCCGCGGACGCCGTCTCCGGAGCCCGGGTGCTCGACCTCTACGCCGGCTCAGGAGCCCTCGGTCTCGAGGCGCTCAGCCGCGGCGCCGCGAGTGCGGATCTGGTCGAGCGGTCCCGCCCCGCGGCTGCGGTGGTGAGGCGCAATGCGGCAGCGGTCGCCAAGGCGCTGTCCGGCGCTGCGGCCCGTGTGCACGAGAGCGCCGTCCTGCCGTTCCTGAAGCGCGCCGGCGGACAGTGGGACCTCGTCTTCACCGACCCCCCGTACGACCTCGACGATGTCGCGATGACCGCTGACCTCGTGGCCCTCGGTCCGCTGCTGTCCGAGGATGCCGTGGTCGTCATCGAGCGCGCACGGCGTTCGACGCCACCCGATGTGTCCGCAGCCGGCCTGGAGGTCTTCCGCGAGAAGGCCTACGGCGACACGGCCGTGTGGTGGGCTCAGCCCGTCGCGGCATCCCAGTCGCGGTAAGGGTCCCATCCCGCAGCATCCACCGGCTGCCCGTCGCACAGCACGCCGTCCTCGGCACGCTCGCGCACGTCGCCGATGACGCGGAAGCCGGGAGGCAGCACGTCGGGCGGGAACGTCGCGAGCAGCGCATGGTCCTCGCCCCCTGTCAGCGCGCGCTGCGGATCGCTGCCCAGCGTCACGCGCGAGAGATCGATCGTGACGGCGGATGCCGATGCCATCCGGCCCGCATCGAGCGCCAGCCCGTCGGAGATGTCCATCATCGCGGTCGCGCCGGCCATCGCGGCGACGCCGCCGAGACCGATGGGCGGTGCGGGGCGCAGCTGCGCATCGACGGCTGCGCGCTCTCCATCCGCGAGTCGGGCCGCATCCACCGGGATCGGCGTGTCACCATCGCGGAATCGGCCGAACAGCACCGCGAGGCCGCGGGCTGCGAGCCCGAGCTCGCCAGCCACCGCGACGACGTCTCCGGGGCGTGCTCCTGCGCGCGTGACCGCACTCCTGCCCTCCAGATCGCCGAGCGCGGTCACGGCGATCGTCAGCACATCCGAGACGGTCAGGTCGCCGCCGATCACGGAGCATCCGGGGGCCAGCGCCTCGCACGCGGCGCGGAAGCCGTCCGCGAGCTGCTCGACGAACGACAGGCGCATGTCACGCGGAACGGCGAGGGCGACCAGCAGGCCGGTCGGCCGAGCGCCCATCGCCGCGATGTCCGCGAGGTTCACGGCAGCGGACTTCCACCCCAGGTCGTACCCGCTCGACCAGGCGAGACGGAAGTCGGGACCGTGCACGAGGGTGTCGGTGGTCGCCACCACGGAGCCGGACGGTGTCGCGAGCACTGCGGCGTCATCACCAGGGCCGAGGATCGCGTGAGAGGCGGGCGCTGTACGGGCGAGGATGGCACGCAGGACGGTGCCTTCCGAGACGTCGCCGAGGCGCGGATCGTCGTCGGCTGAGCGGGAGGGCATGCAGTCAAAGGTAGCCTGGAATCATGTCCCGTCGTCTTGCCGTCGCCGCCGTCCTGCTACTGGGAGCGACGCTTCTCGGCGGCTGCTCGAGCACGGTGCACCTGGAGCCTGCGGCCGACGCGAACAACCCGAAGTGCGCGGATGTCACGGTCGGGCTGAAGAACGCGAACAGCATCGCAGACCTCGATCGCCGCTGGACCGACGCCCAGGCGACAGCTGCGTGGGGCGCGCCGTCCGGCGACTCGGCGATCATCCTGCGATGCGGGGTCACTGTGCCGGGACCCACCGCCGATCTGCAGTGCGTGACCCTCGAAGGGGTCGATTGGCTCGTGGATGCGTCGGAGACGCCGTACCTGCGTCTGACGACATACGGGCGCGACCCCGCCGTGCAGATGTTCATCGACACCGGCGCCGTGAGCTCCAACGATGTCATCAGCAGTCGGGCGCTCGTCGGGGCGATCACCTCGATCCGCGCCGATGGCAAGTGCACGAAGCCGGACGAGCTCGATCAGGACGTGCAGGACCTGCTCGACAGCACGCCATCGAGCTAGGACCGGCTCAGCGCCGCAGCCCCGCCTCGATCAGCTCGCTGATCAGGTCGCCGTAGCCGAGTCCTGACGCGACCCAGCACTTCGGGAACATCGAGATCGGCGTGAACCCCGGCATCGTGTTCAGCTCGTTGACGATCAACTCGCCCTCGTCGGTCAAGAACATGTCCACGCGGGCGAGCCCGCGGCCGTCGACAGCCGCGAACGATCGAACGCCGACTTCCTGGATCGCGGCGATCTGGGCATCGCTGAGTTCGGCAGGGCACACGACGTCGACCCCGTCTCCGCCGAGATACTTGCCCTCGAAGTCGTAGAACCCGCGCGAGGTGAGCACGATCTCCCCCGGCAGCGAGGCCCTGACACCGTCGGCTGTCTCGAGGATGGCCACCTCGATCTCACGCCCGGTCACCCCGGTCTCGACGAGTACCTTCTCGTCTTCGGCGAAGGCGATCTCGAGCGCCGCGTCGAGTTCGGCGAGATCGGAGACCTTCGAGACGCCGACGCTGGAACCGGCGCGGGCGGGCTTGACGAACAGGGGCAGGCCGAGCTTCTCGATCCGCGTGCGCGACTGCGCAGCATCTTTCGCCCAGTCCGCACGGCGAACCGTCTCCCACGGAGCGACTGCGATCCCGGCGGACGCGAGCACGACCTTCATGAAGTGCTTGTCCATGCACAGCGCGGAGTCCAGCACGCCACCACCGGCGTACGGCACCTCCAGGGTGTCGAAGAAGCCCTGGATCGTGCCGTCCTCTCCGTGCGTTCCATGCAGGATCGGCAGCACGACGTCGATCGCACCATGATCGCGGATCGTCCCATCCGCGTCGACGACGCGCAGGGTCCGTGTTCCGCCCGGCTCCGGCCAGAGCACCCGTGATCCGTTGTCGACGACCTCGGGCAGGTGCGCGGCATCCAGCGCGAACTTCTTCGGGTCGTCAGACTCCAGGACGAACGCCCCGTCGCGCGTGATCCCGACCGGGATCACGTCGTAGCGCTCTCGATCAATCGCGTCCAGTACTCCGCCCGCCGTCGCGGAACTGATGGAATGCTCGCTGGAACGCCCGCCGAAGAGCACCACCACCGTCTGCTTGTCCATGATTGCTTCTCTCCTCCTGGGGAGTGTCGTCGTCCGTGGTGAGGTGGGGTGCGATGTCGCGGGGATTCATCCTGCCGTCGAGCACCATCTTCACCTGTTCCACGATGGGCATGTGCACGTCTGATTCGCGCGCCAGCTGCAGGATCGGCGCAACGGATGCCAGGCCCTCAGCGGTCTGGTTCATCTGCTTGACGACGTCCTGATAGCCGTATCCCTGTCCGAGGAGCCGCCCGGCGGTGTTGTTCCGGCTGAGCGGTGACTGGCAGGTCGCGATGAGGTCGCCGAGGCCGGCGAGACCCTGCAGCGTCTCGGGCTTGGCGCCGTTGGCGACGGCGAAGTCGGTCATCTCGACCAGGCCGCGCGTGATGATCGAGGCCTTGGTGTTCTCGCCGTATCCGACGCCGTCGACGATGCCGATGGCGACCGCGATGAGGTTCTTCAGGACGCCGCCGAACTCCGTGCCGATCACGTCGGTGTTCACGAAGGTGCGGAAGTACGAGTTGCGCGCGGCGCGTGCGATCGTCTCGGCCGTCTCTTGGCTGAGGGACGCGATCACGGCAGCCGTGGGCTGCTCTCGGGCGATCTCGAGGGCGAGGTTCGGACCGGATGCCACGGCGATCCGTGCAGGGTCGCAGGCGAGCTCCTGCTCGATGACCTGGCTCATGCGCAGCCCGCTGGCGCGTTCGACGCCCTTCATGAGGCTGACGACGGGGATCTCGGAGTTCTCGAGCAGCGGACGCACGGCCTTGAGGTTCTCGCGCAGCGACTGGCTCGGCACTGACAGGTAGACCTGATCCGCTCCGTCGATCGCCGTGGACAGGTCGTGCGTGGCGGTCATCGTCCGCGGCAGGTTGATGCCGGGGAGGTACTTCGAGTTGCGCTTGCCCTCGGCGATCTCGAGCGCCTGCTCTGGGCGGCGCGCCCACATGGTGACCTCTGCCCCGCCATCGGCGAGGATCTTGCCGAAGGTGGTGCCCCAGCTCCCGGCGCCGATGACCGTCACGCGGGGACCGTGGACGCTGGCGTTCTTACGAGTCGGCTTCCTAGACGTCAAGGCGACCGGTCTCCTTCTGCCCGTGGTCCGCAGGATTCCAGCGCTTGGCGGGTGCCTTCTCGTGTCTTACCTGTTCGAGCAGGGCGGTGATCGCGTTCATGAGACGGTCGGTGGCCTCGTTGATCGCCGCCGGCTCGTTCTGCCGATCCTTCAGATCGCTGAGGTCGACCGGGTCGCCGAAGATGATGTCCACGGGCTTGCGCGGCGGCCACAGCTTGAGGCCCTTCTGATAGCGCCCCATGATGTTCTGCGTGCCCCACTGCGCCATCGGGATCAGCGGGATGCCGCCGGCCATCGCGAGACGGACGGCGCCGGACTTGCCGCGCATGGGCCACAGCTCAGGGTCGCGGGTGAGCGTCCCCTCGGGGTAGACGATGACGCCGCGCCCGTTCTCGACGATCTCGCGCGACTGTGCGATCGTCTGAGCGGATGCCGTGCGCGATGACGACCGCGCGACGGGAACCATGCCCGTCCCGCGCAGAGCCGCGCCGACCACGGGGACACGGAACAGGCTCTCCTTCGCCATGAAGCGCGGGGCGCGGCCCAGCTTCCACACGGCGGCGGCGACGATCAGCGGATCGAACTCCGAGTAGTGGTTGGGTGCGAGAACGAACGAGCCGCTCATCGGCAGCTTCTCACGATCGGTGAAGCGCATCTTCGACAGATAGGAGACGAAGGGCACCACGATGACGGCGAGAAGCCAGAACAGGCTCGGCCGAGACTTCTCCGGCGACGCGGGGGCCATGCGGGTCAGCCGATGACGTCGAAGTCGGCGCCGAGGGCGTCGAGCTTGGCCAGGAACTTCTCGTAGCCGCGGCTGAGGATGTCGACACCGGACACCTTCGACTCGCCGGTCGCCGTGAGCGCCGCGATGACGTGGCTGTACCCACCGCGCAGGTCCGGCACGACGATGTCGGCGCCGTGCAGCGGCGTCGGGCCTGTGATGACCGCTGCCTGCTCGAGCTCGCGACGCGGCACGCGACGGGGCCCGTCCTGCAGCCCGTGCGGGTGGACGACGATGTCGGCGCCCATCTTCACGAGAGCCTGGGTGAAGCCCATCCGGTTCTCGTACACCGTTTCGTGGACGACGGAGCGGCCCTTCGCCTGGGTCAGAGCGACCACGAGCGGCTGCTGCCAGTCGGTCATGAACCCGGGGTGCACGTCGGTCTCGACGACGACGGGGCGCACGTCGCCGTCACGACGGAACAGGATGCCGTCCTCGCGGATATCGAACCATCCGCCTGCCTTGCGGAAAACGTTGAGGAACGTCAGCATCTCCTGCTGCTTCGCCCCGCCGACGAAGATCTCGCCGTCTGTGGCGAGGGCTGCGGAGGCCCACGACGCGGCCTCGTTGCGGTCGAAGATCGACCGGTGGTCGTAGCCGCGGAGCTTCTCGACACCCTCGATGAGGATGACGCGGTTCGGCTCGTACGAGATGATCGCGCCCATCTTCTGGAGCACGGCGATCAGGTCCATGATCTCGGGCTCGATGGCCGCGTTGCGCAGCTCGGTCGTGCCCTCGGCGCGGACGGCGGTCAGGAGCACCTGCTCCGTGGCTCCGACGCTCGGGTACGGCAGGTGGATGTTCGCACCGTGCAGGCGGCCGTCTCTCGTGGAGAGGCGGATGCCGCTGGGCAGCTTCTCGACGACGGCTCCGAACTTGCGGAGGGCGTCGAGGTGGAAGTCGATCGGGCGGTCGCCGATGCGGCAGCCGCCGAGATCGGGGATGAAGGCCTGGCCGAGACGGTGGAGCAGCGGTCCGCAGAACAGGATCGGAATGCGGGATGCACCGGCGTGCGCGTCGATCTCCTCCATGTGGGCGGACTCGACGTCGCTCGGGTCGAGGTGCAGAGTGCCCGGCTCGTCCCCCTCGGTGACGCGCACACCGTGCACCTCGAGGAGTGAGCGGACCACGGCGACGTCGCTGAGATCGGGGACGTCGCGGAGGATGCTGGGTTCTTCGCCGAGGAGCGCGGCGACCATCGCCTTGGTAGCGAGGTTCTTCGCGCCCTTCACGTCAACTCGTCCACGCAGCGGTCGTCCGCCGCGGATCGCCAGCACATCTCCGGTCAAAGCAGACACCCCATCCTGGAGGTCAGCGCGCACAGTAGCGGTCATTCGATGAGCCTCACTTCGTCTTCACGGTCGCGGCGGCAGCCGCCGGGGCGAGGATGCCCCAGGCTCACGATGCTCGGTGTCGGCGGACTGGTGTCAGCGAACAGGGAGCGTACGTGGCCGCCACGACTCGCGGCGGGCCTCGAACTGAGCGATCTTGTCTTCGTTGCGCAGCGTGAGCCCGATGTCATCGAGCCCTTCGAGGAGCCGCCATCTAGTGTAATCGTCGACGTCGATGGGGGCCTGGAAATCCGCGATCGCGGCGGTGCGCGCCTCGAGATCGACGGTGATGGACGTGCCCGGATTCGCATCGATGGCGGCCCAGATGCGCTCGAGGTCGTCTTCGGAGATGGTGGCCGCCAGCAGCCCCTGCTTGCCGGAGTTTCCGCGGAAGATATCGGCGAAACGAGGGCTCAGCACGACCTTGAAGCCGAAGTCGCGCAGCGCCCACACGGCGTGCTCACGGCTGGATCCCGTGCCGAAGTCGGAGCCGGCGACGAGTACGGACGCCCCCTGGAACGGCTCCTGGTTGAGCACGAAGTCCGGGTCCTGGCGCCAGGCGTGGAACAGCGCGTCGTCGAAGCCGGTCTTGGTGACCCGCTTGAGGAACACGGCGGGGATGATCTGGTCGGTGTCGACGTTCGAGCGCTTCAGGGGCGCGGCGACACCGGTGTGCGTCGTGAACTTCTCCATGCTCAGGCTCCCACCAGCTCGCGTGCGGTCTCGAGGTCGCTCGGGCTCGACAGCGTCCCCCGCACAGCGGTGGCTGCGGCCACCAGCGGCGACACGAGATGCGTTCGGCCGCCCTTGCCCTGTCGTCCCTCGAAGTTGCGGTTCGATGTGGAGGCGCAACGCTCGCCAGGGGCCAGCTGATCCGGATTCATCCCCAGGCACATCGAGCATCCGGCGAAGCGCCACTCGGCTCCGAAGTCCTTGACGATCTGGTCGATGCCCTCGGCCTCGGCCTCCAGCCGAACCCGCGCGGAGCCGGGCACGACCATGACGCGCACGCCCTCTGCCTTCGTGCGTCCCTTGATGATGGAGGCGAACGCCCTGAGGTCCTCGATGCGGCTGTTCGTGCACGAGCCCATGAAGACGGCATCCACCGGCACCTCCTTCAGAGGGGTGCCCGGTACGAGATCCATGTACTCCAGCGCACGCTCTGCAGCTGCCCGCTCGTTCGCGTCGGCGATCTCGGCGGGGTTCGGAACCGTCGAGGACAGCGAGCTGCCCTGTCCGGGGTTGGTACCCCACGTGACGAACGGCTCGAGCTCGTCCGCGTCGATGTCGACCTCGGCATCGAAGGTCGCGCCGTCGTCCGTCGGGAGCGTGCGCCAGTAGGCGACCGCGTCCTCCCAATCCTGGCCCTGCGGCGCGTGCGGCTTGTCCTGCACGTAGGCGAACGTCGTCTCGTCGGGGGCGACCATGCCAGCGCGCGCGCCGGCCTCGATCGACATGTTGCAGATCGTCATGCGCCCTTCCATCGACAGCGCGCGAATGGCGCTGCCGCGGAACTCCAGCACGTATCCCTGACCGCCACCGGTACCGATCTTCGCGATGACGGCGAGGATGATGTCCTTCGCCGAGACGCCGGGCTTCAGCTCGCCCTCGACGTTGATCGCCATGGTCTTGAACGGCTTCAGCGGCAGCGTCTGCGTCGCCATGACGTGCTCGACCTCGCTGGTGCCGATACCGAAGGCCATGGCGCCGAACGCACCGTGCGTCGAGGTGTGCGAATCGCCGCACACCACCGTGATGCCGGGCATCGTGAGCCCCAGCTGGGGGCCGACGACATGGACGATGCCCTGCTCGGCGTCGCCGAGCGAGTGCAGCCTGACACCGAACTCCTCGGCGTTGCGACGCAGCGTCTCGATCTGCGTGCGGCTGGTGAGATCCGCGATGGGCTTGTCGATCTCGAGGGTCGGCGTGTTGTGGTCCTCGGTCGCGATCGTCAGGTCGAGGCGTCGGAGCGGACGCCCCTCTGAGCGGAGCCCGTCGAACGCCTGCGGGCTGGTGACCTCGTGGACGAGGTGCAGATCGATGTAGATCAGGTCGGGCTCGCCGTTCTCGCCCTTTACGACGAGGTGGTCGTCCCAGACCTTTTCCGCCAGCGTGCGCTTGGCGGCCTTCTCGGCGAGGGTCCGCGGACGATTCGATGAAGCTTCGGTCATGTCGGTATCTCCAGTATTCGGCGGTTCGGCCACGCTGGACGCCGCGACGAGGAAGGCCTAGATCGAGGTCTCGTCGCGGCCGCTAAGGAGAAGAACCACCCGCCGCATGTCGGTCAGTTTACATGCTGAAGGCGGGTGGTCGGCACGGTCACTCGGTCAGTGCGGCCGCGCGCTTCTCGCGTGACGAAGCGATGAGGCTGGCGACGGTGGCTACCGCCATCGACGCGAAGATGACACCCAGCGAGACCCAGTTGTTGATGTCCGGAGCCCACTCGATCGGCTGGCCCCCGTTGATGAACGGCAACTCGTTCTCGTGCATCGCGTGCAGCACGAGCTTCACGCCGATGAAGCCCAGGATGAACGCGACTCCGTAGTGCAGGTACTTCAGCTTCTCGAGCAGACCGCCGAGCAGGAAGTAGAGCTGGCGCAGACCCATGAGCGCGAACAGGTTCGCGGTGAAGACGATGAACGGATCCTGTGTCACACCGAAGATCGCCGGGATCGAGTCGACCGCGAACATCAGGTCGGTGACGCCGAGAGACACGAACACGATGAGCATCGGCGTCCACATCTTCTTGCCGTTCACGACGGTGCGGATCTTCGGGCCGTCGTACTCGTCGCTGATGTCGATGCCGCGACGCAGCAGACGGATGATGAATCCCTCTGTCTTCTCGTCGTCCTCATGCTTCTCAGGCATCGCCTGTCGAATGGCGGTGTAAACGAGGAAGGCGCCGAACACGTAGAAGATCGGGCTGAGGTGCTCGACGGCGGCGCCCACGATCACGATGAAGATCGCGCGCAGCACCAGGGCGATGATGATGCCAACCATCAGTGCTTCCTGCTGGTAGCGCCGCGGCACCGAGAACTGGGTCATGATCAGCACGAACACGAACAGGTTGTCGATCGAGAGGCTGTACTCCATCGCCCAGCCGGTGAGGAAGTCGAGCGAGGTCTTCGAGTCGCCGATGAAGAACAGCACGGCCGCGAAGATCAGCGCCAGCGTCACGTAGAACGCGACCCAGAGCGCGGACTCCTTGGTCGACGGAATGTGTGGACGCTTCAGGATGAGGAGCAGGTCAGCGAGGAGGATGACGCTCAGGACCACGAGGGCTGTGATCTCGAACCACACGGGGATGTTCAAGGGCGTACTGCACCTTTCGAGAGGGTCGGCAATGGTTCGAAAGTCTCTCCCCCGCACGATACGCGGCCCGCGCCCGGAGCAACACCGTCGATGCTCGTGATGACGAACGCAGAGAATCGGGATACTCCCTCTCGCTCAGTAGATGCTAGCCGAGGAATCGCGGCGGGCTCACGTGCAGCCGACTCCTGGAGAGTTCGTGTAACCTTTCGGGTGCAAGGGGAGTACTCCGACACGGTCGGCTCGTCATTACGGATGCATGTCGCATCCCGGGTCACCGGTTCCCGATCGGGAATGGAGAAGACCTTGGCAGTGATTCCGTCACGCCAGGTATTGGAGCTTCTCTTGAACATCACCCCGCTCGTCTGGGGCGTCACGATCCTCATCACGGTCGCCTTCTTCGTCTACGAGTTCTTCGCTCACGTCCGCAAGCCGCATGAGCCGACCATCGCGGAATCCGCCCGCTGGTCGGTTTTCTACATCAGTCTCGCCCTGCTCTTCGGCGTCGGCATCGGCGTCGTGTCGGGGTGGACGTACGGCGGAGAGTACTTCGCCGGGTACCTCACCGAGAAGGCGCTGTCGATCGACAACCTCTTCGTCTTCCTGATCGTGATGACCGGGTTCGCTGTACCGAAGATCTATCAGCAGAAGGTGCTGATGATCGGCATCGTGATCGCGCTCATCATGCGCGGCGTGTTCATCGCCCTCGGCGCGGCGCTCATCGAGAGCGGTGCGTGGGTGTTCTATCTATTCGGCGCCCTGCTGCTGGCCCTGGCCTATCGTCAGGCCTTCAGTCACGGGGAGAGCGACCCGACGGACAGCTGGTTCGTCCGATCGGTCAGGCGCGTCCTGCCGGTGACCGACGAGTACCACGGCGACAAGCTCACGGTGAAGAAGAACGGCAAGCGCTGGGTCACGCCGATGCTGCTGACCATCGTCGCGATCGGGTTCATCGACCTCGTCTTCGCATTCGACTCGATCCCCGCGATCTACGGTCTCACCTCGGAGGCGTACATCGTCTTCACCGCGAACGCGTTCGCCCTGATGGGCCTGCGTCAGCTCTACTTCCTCGTCGGAGGCCTGCTCGAGCGTCTGGTGTATCTCGCGCAGGGCCTCGCCGTCATTCTCGCCTTCATCGGCGTGAAGCTGGTGCTGCACGCGATGCACGTCAACGAGGTGCCGTTCATCAACGGCGGAGAGCCGATTCTCTGGGCTCCGGAGATCCCCATCTGGTTCTCCCTGATGTTCATCGGCCTGACGATCGCCGTCGCGACCGCCGCCAGCCTGCTGAAGACCCGGGCGAACGGCCGTCGAAGCGGCGCCCCGATCGCATCATCCGCCGACGGCGCTCACGAGGAAGCCTCCATGCGCGACTGATCTTCTGAGACGATGAGGCATCGCGCGACACTCTCCAGTGAGAGACACCGAAAGGAACCGGATGTCGGAACGGTCCGAAGACCAGAACCTCACGTCGCGCGCTGCGGCAGGCGACGAGAGCGCCTTCCGCGAGCTGTACCGCGCACACGTGCGTCCGGTCTACTGGATCGCCCACGGCATCCTCCGCTCCTCCACTGATGCGGAGGATGTGACGCAGGAGACTTTCGTCACCGCGTGGCGGAAGCTCCCCGGCCTCCAGATCGCCGGCGACTCCCTGCTGCCGTGGCTGGCCACGATCTGCCGATTCCAGGCGGCCAATCGGCTGCGCAGGCGTCGCACCGATCAGGCGCACACGACGGATGCGGCCGATGAGAGCCTCCCGGACACCGTGAACGTCGAGGAGCAGGTGATCACAGCGGCGCTGGCCGAGCGCATCGCCGACGAGATCGGCACACTCGGCGAGCTCGACCGCGAGATCTTCCGGCTGTGCGCGGCTGAGGGGTACGCCTATCAGGCGGCAGCGGACGAGCTCGGCGTGTCGACCGGTGTGGTTCGGAACCGTCTCTCCCGTGTGCGCACGCAACTGCGGAGCGCCGTCGATGAAGTGAGAGACGCATGAACGATCAGATTCCAGCGGATGCCGCAGCAGAGCTGCCCGAGCTGCCACAGGCGAGCATCGACAGGATCGAGAAGGCGGTGCTCGCCGATATCGCCGCCGACCGCGCACCGGCTCTGGCATCCGCCGCCGTGCCCGCGAAGCGTCGCACACGTCGTCGTGGGTGGCTGACCGCGGTCGGCATCGCCGCGGCCTTCGTCGTCGGCGTCATGATCACCCCTCCGCTGTTGAACGTCACGAACACCACGGCAGGGAGCTCCGGCGATGTCGCGTTCGTCTCGGACGGCGCGGCCGGCGGAGCGGCCGACACTTCCGCGGGCGACAGCGCCGGCATGGCAGTACCGGAGGGCGCATCCATGGATGCCGCGGCCGAGGCGGACCAGAGCGGGCGGGAGATCATCTCCACTGCCGGGGCGACCGTCCGGGTGCGGGATATCGCGGCTGCCGCGGACGAGATCGCGGGCCTCGCGGACGAGCACGGCGGCTACGTCGAAGCCACGAACCTCTCGGCATCCGGCTTGTCGACCGACGGGAGCACGTCGACCGATGTGAGCATGCCGGCGCCCGAGGGCGTGTACGGGTGGGTCAGCGTCCGCGTGCCTGCGGACGATCTCACCGACGTGATCGCCGCTCTGGCCGACACGGGCACTGTGCTGTCGTCGTCCACCGCGAAGCAGGACGTCACGTCTTCGGCCATCGATCTCCGTGCTCGCGTCAAGGCGACTCAGGCTTCGGTCGATCGCCTGACGGAGCTGATGTCGCAGTCCGGCTCGGTCTCCGAGCTCATCGATGCCGAGGTGGCGCTCACCGACCGTCAGGCGGAGCTCGAGTCGTACACCCAGCAGCTCGTCGCCCTCGAGGATCAGGTGGCGATGTCGTCGCTGCAGGTGCAGCTGACCGAGGCGACGACAGTGGCACCGGCCGAGCCTGCCGGCTTCGCGGACGGACTGCTGGCGGGGTGGAACGGACTGATCGTCTCGCTCAACGCCCTGGTCATCGCTCTCGGGTTCCTGCTGCCGTGGCTCGCCGTCGCCGGAGTGATCGCGCTGATCGTGTGGTGGATCATCCGCAGGCGCCGTCGCACCGTCGCAGCATCCGATATTCCCTGATTTCTCGGGCTATACAAGAAGTCTTGTGAGAACTGTCTCCCGCGCTTAGCGTGGGTGCCATGGAACCCATCGAGGCGATAACGGCCGTGCATCACCCGATGCGCAGGCGCATCGTCGACTACCTCGGTCTGTACGGCGCGAGTCAGGTGACGACGCTGGCGCGCGCGCTCGAGCAGCAGGTCGGCAGCATCAGCCATCACCTGCGGATGCTGGAACGCGCGGGCATCATCGAGCGCGCGGACGATCCGACGGGCGACAAACGCACCAGCTGGTGGCAGCCGTCCAGGACGAGCTTCAGCTGGTCGGTCGACGACTTCGCCGACTCCCCCGCCGACGCGATGCTCGCTCGCGGGGCTGAGCGCGCCAACATCAACACGCAGATCGGAAGGCTGTCGGCCTGGCATCGCAGCGGGAACGCCGACCCGGCGTGGAGCCGAGCGGCCTTCAGCTCCGACACGCTGACCTGGGCGTCTTCCGACGAACTCGCGGCGCTGTCGGCAGCCGTGTCCGCGACGATCGAGACGTGGCGTCGCTCCATCGACAGTACGGATGGCGTCGAACGGCGCCCGGTGTTCGTCTTCGCACACGGATTCCCGACCGCACCGTGACCACCAAACCATGACCGCCACAGAACCGACCCTGCTGCGCGAGCCTCCTCGCTTCTCCCGCGACCTCACGGTCCACGCGTGGATCGTCGTGAAGGCGCTGTCCGACGCCGGCGATGCGATCTGGAGCATCGCGCTCGCGTGGACCGCGGTGCAGATCACCTCACCGGCGATCGCCGGCCTCATCGTCGCGGCAGGCACCGTGCCGCGCGCCGTCATCCTGCTCTTCGGCGGCGTCCTCGCCGATCGAGCCAATGCCCGCCACGTGATGATCGCGTTCAACGTGCTGCGGGTCGCGGTGCTGGTCGGCGTCGCCCTGTGGGTGCTCGGGCATCCGCCGACCGTGCTGGTGCTGCTGCTCGCCGCGATCGCCTTCGGCGCGTGCGACGCGTTCTACGAGCCGTCGGCGGCGACGATCGGTCGGCAGCTCGTCCGGGTGGAGGATCTGCCGTCATACAGCGCGGTGATGCAGACGGCCACCAGACTCGGGACAATGGGCGGCGCGGCGCTCGGCGGATTCCTCGTCGCGTACGCCGGCCTCGTCGGCAGCGCATCGATCAATGCCGTAACCTTCGCGCTCGTCATCGCCTTCATCGCGATCTGGCTTCGGCCCAGGTTCGCGCTGGCCAGGGCAGATCGGGAGTCGGCGCTGCGCGGCATAGCGCGCGGGTTCACACACCTGAAGGATGCTCCGACGACACGCACCCTCGTGATCGCACTGTCCGGTCTCAATCTCGCGGTCGGGCCGGCGACGGGCATCGGGATCGCACTGCGAGCGCACGACGAGGGCTGGGGAGCACAGGCGGTGGGCATCTTCGAGGCGCTGATCGGACTCGGCGCGGCTCTCGGTGCGATCACGGTCGCGAAGTGGCGGCCGCGTCACGAAGCCCTCGGCGGATTCTCGGCGCTCGTCGTGCAGGGCGTCGGGATCATCCTGATCGGAGTCGGGCCGCTGTGGCTGACCGGTGTCGGCAGTCTCGTCATCGGCCTCACTGCTGGTTTCGCATCCGTGCTGCTGAGCGCCACGTTCGCGGCGACGATCGACACCGCGTACCTGGGCCGGATGAGTGCGATCACCCGGCTCGGCGACGACGTGTTCATGCCACTGGCCATGGCAGCTTTCGGAGCGCTGGCTGCGGCGACCGCGACCTGGATCGCGTTCGTGGTGTTCGGCATCGCGCTGGTGGGCATGATGGTCTTCCCGCTGCGCAATCGGCAGTTCCGCGAGTTGACGCTGCGAGCGACCTGATCGCGGCCTCCGGATACGCGAAAACCCCCGGCAGAACCGGGGGTTTTCCGTGTTGTGACCCCAGCGGGATTCGAACCCGCGTTACCGCCGTGAGAGGGCGGCGTACTAGGCCGCTATACGATGGGGCCAGGCCTTGCGGAGCGTTTCCGTCCCGCGACAACCGTTCAAGTATGCCATGAGGTTTTCGAGTCCGCAAAATCGAGGCGAGAGGCTCGCGATTCCCGGGCGCGTCTCTCCCGAACCATGTTTGCCGCGGCCGCCGGAACGGAGTTGACTCTTGGCATGCGCGTAACGAAGCACGAACATGCCGCCCTCCGTCTCGATGAGAGCGGCGAAAGCCTGATCATCGACCCCGGCTCGTTCACCACACCGCTCGATGAGCTGTCCAGCGTGATCGGCGTGGTGCTCACGCACGAGCACCCGGACCACTGGACGCCTGAGCACCTCGACCGCATCCTGCGGGCGGCCCCCGGCACGCCGATCTTCGCTCCCGCAGGCGTGGCTGCGGCTGCGACCGACTACGAGATCACTGTCGTCGCCCCCGGCGACACTGTCACCGCAGGACGCTTCACGCTGCGCTTCTTCGGCGGCGAGCACGCTCTGATCCACTCTTCGATCCCGCTCGTGCAGAACGTCGGCGTGCTGGTGAACGACCAGCTGTATTACCCCGGCGACTCGTACGCCGTGCCTGAGGGAGTCGATGTCGACACTCTTGCAGCGCCGGCAGGGGCGCCGTGGCTCAAGATCGGCGAAGCCATGGACTTCGTCCTGGCGGTTCGGCCCCGTCGGGCCTTCGCCGTGCACGACATGACCCTGTCGGTCATCGGCCGCAACATGCACCGTCAGCGGCTGCAGTGGGCGACCGAGCAGAACGGCGGCGAGTTCTTCGAGCTCGACCCCGGCGATGCACTCGACCTGTGAACAGGCTGCTCCCCGCTCCCACCGCGCGGTTGCGGTTCCGCGAGATGACTCCTGCCGATCTCGACGACATGGCCGCGCTCCTCGGAGACCCGGAGGTCATGACGTTCTACCCGGCGCCGAAGACGCGCGATGAGAGCGTCGAGTGGATCGAACGCATGCAGGAGCGCTACGCGATCGACGGTCATGGCCTGTGGCTCGTCGAGACCCACGGCGGCGAGTTCGTCGGCGACTGCGGCATCACGTGGCAGTCGTACAACGAGACCCCGGTCCGCGAGATCGGGTACCACGTCCGCCGCGGCCTCCAGGGACGGGGCCTGGCGACCGAAGCCGCCCTTGCCTGCCTAGAGCTCGTCAGGGACGAGTTCGCGCCGACGCTTCTCACCGCGATCATCCACCCCGACAACACCGCGTCGCGACGCGTCGCAGAGCACCTCGGGATGACGCACATCGCCGATGACCATGCGCACCCGTGGATCGTGCGCACGGTCATGGGGATGACCGTCGAACCTCAGCCGTCGAGCTGCCCCTGCGCGGCACGCACTCGCAGGTCGCGGGCGAGGTTGTCCCGCTGTTCGATCACGAGGCGACGGAGCGCCGCGGGGGCCGATTCATTGGCCGAGAGCCAGCCGTCGACGAGGACGAGATCCTCGGAGGCCGGGAACAGTCCGAGCACGAGCCTGCGGGCGAGTTCGATGCTCCGGTTCTGCCACGCGCCGGCGATCCGCTCGAAGTAGCCCTCATCCAGTGATGCGATGAGATCACGGCGGCCACCGGCGCGCACGCCGCCGATCGTCGCGCTGAGATGATCGTTGCTGAGCGACTCGTCCTCCCAGGCCGCGTGCCAGGCGACCAGACGAGACTCGGCGATCGGCTGCGACCACAGCGCGCGCACGGCGGCGGTACGGCCGCTGGCCGTGCCGTCGCGCTCGAGCTCAGCGGAGACGTCGTCGGCATTCGCGTGACCTGTCGTGCACAGGGCGATCATCAGCTCCCAGCGGAGATCGGGATCGATGCGCAGACCGGCAGGGGCGTCGCCGTCGAGGATGCCTCGTACGTCTGCGGCTCTGCCGGCATCCATCGCCGCCGCGGCGGCGAACGCGCGCGCCCACGACAGCTGGGCATCGCTCCCCTGCTCGGCGTTCTGAAGCGACGCCCAGGTCGTCTCCAGCCAGGCGCGCCCGGCATCCTGGCGCGCAGCATCCGGCAGGTAATGTCCGATGGCATGCGCAGCGTTGGCGAGAACGCCCGCGAGGAGGCCGATGTTGTCCTCTGCCGGCGCGTGGGCGCCGACGATCGCCAGGTAGCGAGCGGTCGAGAGCTCGCCGTCGCGGGTGGCGTTCCACAGCGACGACCACACGAGGGCGCGCGGCAATGGTTCGAGTGTCGACAGCGCCTGTTCGACGGCGTCGAGGGAACGCGCATCGAGACGTGCCTTGGCATAGGTGAGGTCGTCGTCGTTGATGAGGACGAGGTCGGCGCCTCCGACGTCGATCGCTGCCCGCTCGTCGGACAGATCGACTTCGATCGTCTCCCGCCGTGTCAGGGTCCCCTCTGAGAGCTGGTAGCGGCCGACACGCAGCCGGTGCGACCGAGGGTCGCTCTGCACGAGGACCTGCCCGTCGCCGGCGTCCTCGAGCCGGATCGTCGACATGCCGGTGGTCTCCAACCAGGCCCGAGACCAGGCGCGCACATCGCGACCCGATGCCGCTTCGAGCTCGACCAGCAGGTCCTCGAGCGTCGTGTTGCCGTAGGCGTGAGCGGCGAAGTACCGACGAGCGCCCTCGAAGAAGTTCTCCTCGCCGACGAAGGCGACGAGCTGCTTGAGAACGGCGGCGCCCTTGGCGTAGGTGATGCCGTCGAAATTCAGTTTGGCCGCTTCGAGGTCGGTGATGTCAGCCACGATCGGATGCGTCGTCGGCAGCTGATCCTGCTGATACGCCCACGACTTGCGGTTCGCTGCGAAGCGGACCCAGGCGTCGGTGAAGCGCGTCGCGGCGGCCGAGGCGTGCGCGCCCATGTAGTCGGCGAACGACTCCTTGAGCCAGAGGTCGTCCCACCACCGCATCGTGACGAGGTCGCCGAACCACATGTGCGCCATCTCATGGAGGATCGTGTTGGCTCTGCCGCCGCGCTGCGCGTCGGTCGCGGCTCCGCGTGACAGGTACGCCTCGGTGAAGGTCACGAGCCCTGGGTTCTCCATCGCGCCGAGGTTGTACTCGGGCACGAAGATCTGGTCGTACTTGCCCCAGGGGTACGGGAACGCGAACGCGTCGGTGAAGAAGTCGAGGCCCTGCTTCGTCACCTCGATGATCTCGTCCGCTTCGAGGAACTCCGCGAGCGATGGCCGGCACAGCACTCCGAGGGCGACGACCTGGTCGCCGCGCGTCCATTCCGCGTCGACACGGTGATACGGCCCGGCTGCGACGGAGGTTATGTAGCTGGACAGCGGCAGCGTCGGCGCGAACTCGACGGTCTGCACCTCGCCCTGCTCGGAGACGCTGACGGCGCTCTGGTTCGACAGCACGTGCCAGCCGATCGGCGCGTGGACGACGAACGTGTATGCGGCCTTCATGTCCGGCTGCTCGAAGCAGGCCATGACGCGTCGCGCGTCGGCAGGCTCGTACTGCGTGTAGAGATACGTCTCGCCGTCGACGGGATCCACGAACCGGTGCAGACCCTCGCCGGATCGCGAGTAGCTGCCTGTGGCTTCGATCGTCACCGTGTTGGATGCCGCGAGGCCCCTGATCGTGACGCGAGCACCGTCGTACTCGACCGGCTGGTCCGCGCCGTTGACCGTGACCCGCTGGATGTCTTCGCCGATGAAGTCGATCCAGGTGTCCGGGGTCGTGGCGTCGAAGCTCAGCGTGGTGGTGGATCCGAAGCCCGTCCGCGCCAGGTCGCGTGCCTGACGGAGGTCGAGCTCGACGCGGATCTCGTGGACGGTGACGTGCGCAGATCGTGCAGCCGTCTCTTCCCTGGTCAGGTTCGCTGAGGTCATGGCACCATCGTTTCATGCCGGCCGAGAGAACCAGGGGCTGACGTTCAGCGGCGCATCCGTTAGGCTGGACGTGTTCGTCCGCCTTCATCTACCTCACCCTCTCGGGCATGCCACGCCGCTTCTACGCCGCTTCCCGGGAGTTTCTGACACCGCCGCACCAGTTCAACGCGCGGCTGACGGGTCGATGATCGGCCCACCGAACACCAAAGGAAACACAGCATGGCCACTGGCACTGTCAAATGGTTCAACTCCGACAAGGGCTACGGCTTCATCGCTCCCGATGACGGCTCTGCCGACGTCTTCGCGCACTTCAGCGCGATCCAGTCGTCCGGCTACCGCAACCTCGAGGAAGCGCAGAAGGTCGAGTTCGACACGGAGCAGGGCCCCAAGGGCCCCCAGGCGACGAACATTCGTCCGCTCTGATCCGAGCTTTTGAAGGCCCGGTGCCGCAGTTTCGCGGAACCGGGCCTTTGCCATGTCACGGCTCGACTTGACGATCGTCGACGGTAACGCGTACATTACAGAACGGTAACGGTCCCACCCGAAGGGATCGACGACGAGCAATCCTGCTCTGCCGGAAGGATCCCTCACGACTTCAGCACTACCCGAGCGCGCGCCCGAACTCGCCTCGGCCACCAGCCCCGTCACGCCTCGACCGCAGCTGCGGCGAGACCTGCGCCGCTCGTCGACCCCCGACGCGCAGCGGCCGGCAGCACCCACTGCCGCTTCTGAGCAGGACGCCTCCGCGGCAGCACCCACCGCACCGCGCGCAGCCGCTCGCACGGCGCCGTCGGCTCCTGCCTCGCGACAGCACAAGCCGCGCCGCACGGGCCATACGCATCGCCCGTGGGCCAAGACGAAGGCGCTGGGAGCAACGCTCGCCGTCGGCGCGATGATCACGGGTGCAGCGCTCCCCGCGCTCAACCCCGATGCCGATCCCGTGGCGGCGACCACCGGTCTCAACGTCACGACCGAAGCGGCCGCGAACCCCCAGTCGTACAGCTCGACGGACGAGATCCGCGCTGAGATCGCCCCTCGGGGCAACTTCTCGGCCACGACGCCGGCCGAGATCGAGGAGACGCGCTCGCAGGCGGTCGCCGCAGCGTTGTCGGCGGGCATGCCTCTGGCCAGTGCCGTGGACATTCCGATCGCCGATGAGGTTCTCATGCCGATGGCAGCGGGCACCTACTCGTTCACCGATGGCTTCGGCGCCTCGCGCCCCGGCCGGTCCCACCTCGGCCAGGACTTCGCAGCCCCGGTCGGCACTCCGATCCGTGCGGCGATGGACGGCTGTGTCTCGCGCTCCACCGAGAGCTACCAGGGCTACGGCGTGACGATCCAGATCGAGAGCATCCTCGACGGGCGTTCGGTCAGCACCGTTTACTCGCACATGACCAACGGCAGCCGCGCCGTCCAGGTCGGCGACTGCGTGCAGGCCGGCGACTACCTCGCCGACGTCGGCTCGACGGGATACGTCTTCGGCTCGTGCCTGCACTTCGAGGTGCATGTCGACAGCACGCCGGTCGACCCGATGCCCTGGCTCTCCGCCAACGTGCGCTGACGCTCAGCGCTTCTGCAGCACCTTCAGCACGCACTGCTCTTCGACGGTGAGGTGTTTGCGCGGCCGCATCCGCGACATCGCTCGGCGCACGGCTGGAATCGTGACGCCGTCCTCGAACGCGCCGAACACACGCGGATCGATGTAGGAGTCCCTCGTCACGGCCGGCGTGTTGCCCAGACGCTCAGCGACGTCAGCGATCACATCACGCACCACCGCGGCGCCCGCCGTGTCGTCGTCGCTCTCCAGCGCGAGCAGCGCCGACGTCGCGAGCAGCGTGCCGCCCCACGTGCGGAAGTCCTTCGCGGTGAATTCCTCCCCCATATGCCGCTTGACGTATGCGTTCACGCGCTTGCTGTCGACGTCGTGCAGGATGCCGTCCTCGTCGAAGAACCGGAAGATCTCGTGCCCGGGCATCTGCTCCAGCTGTGCGAGCACCCGGACGAGCTGCGGATCACGCACGGTCTTGACATGCCGCTTCCCGCTCTTACCTACGTAGTCGAACGTCACCTTCGTCGAGGAGACGTCCGTGTGCTTCCGCCGGAGCGTCGTGACACCGTAGTGGCCGTACGCACGCGCGTACTCGGCATTGCCGACGCGGAAGAACTCCTGGTCGATCAGCTTGACCACGCAGGCCACGACCTTGTCCTCGTCGAGCCGTCGACGCCGCAGATCCTTCTCGACCTGCTTGCGCAGCCGTGGCAGGCGCTCGGCGAAGAGCAGGACGCGTGCGAACTTCTTCTTCTCCTGCCGCCGGCGGTATGACGGTCCGTAGAGCGTCTGCGTGCGTCCTGCCGCGTCGATGCCCCTGGCGAGCACTTTGGACGACGATGAGCGCGATATCTCGACGTCCGTCCAGGCCGGCGGTATCGCGAGCTTCTCGATCCGCGCGATCTCGCGCGCGGCGGTGATCCGCCGGCGACCATCGCGATAGACGGTCTGTCCTGCAACGTCCTGCCGCGTGATCGGCAGCCGGGGTGTGCGGCTCATGGTTCCTGAATCATACCCGCGGCAGCGGGGCTTCCGAACAGCAGAAAACCCCCGCCTGAGCGGGGGTTCTTTCACTGCTGGGGTACCTGGACTCGAACCAAGAATGGCGGTACCAGAAACCGCTGTGTTGCCAATTACACCATACCCCAAGGGCGAAACCGGAGCCTCGCACCGAGGTACTACTCTACCCGACTTCGGCGGTGCCGCCAAAACGCGGCCGGGCTCTCGGGCGAGTCGTGCGGCTCAGCCGCGCAGGTGCTCGGCCAGCGCGACCAGGCGCCGGAGCGACTCGTCCTTCCCGAGCAGTTCCATCGACTCGAACAGGGGCGGCGAGACTCGACGACCGGTGATCGCGACACGGGGCGGGCCATAGGCGACACGCGGCTTGAGCTCGAGGTTCTCGACCAGAGCCGTGGCGAGAGCATCCTGGATCCTCTCCGGGGTGAACTCCGAGACGGGCTGCAGAGCCACCACGCACGCCTCCAGGACCTCGGCCGCGTTCGCCGGCAGACCCTTGAGCGCGTCCGCGTCGTACGAGACCTCGTCGACGAACAGGAACCCGACCATGCCCGGCACATCCCCGAGCAGCTGCACGCGCTCCTGCACGAGCGGCGCGACGCGGAACGCGAGCACCAGCTGCTCGTGCGTCGGCTCGTCGAAGAGACCGGCTGCGGCGAGGTACGGGATGGTCCGCTCGGCGAAGTCCTTCTCTCCCAGCATCCGGATGTGATCGCCGTTGATCGACTCGGCCTTCTTCTGGTCGAAACGTGCCGGGTTCGGGTTCACGTTCTCGATGTCGAAGGCGGCGATGAACTCGTCGAGCGAGAAGACGTCGCGGTCGGGGCCGATCGACCAGCCCAGAAGCGCGAGGTAGTTCAGCAGGCCCTCGTGGATGAATCCGCGGTCGCGGTGCAGGAACAGATCGGCCTGCGGATCGCGCTTGGAGAGCTTCTTGTTGCCGGTCTCGCCCAGCACGAGAGGCATGTGCGCGAAGCGCGGGACGAAGGTCGTGACGCCGGCGTCGACGAGCGCCGCGTACAGCGCGAGCTGGCGCGCCGTCGAGGGCATGAGGTCCTCGCCGCGCAGCACGTGGGTGATGCCCATGAGAGCGTCGTCCACCGGGTTGACGAAGGTGTAGAGCGGGATGCCGTTGGGCCGCACGACGACGAAGTCGGGGAAGGATCCGGCGGGGAATGTGACCTCGCCGCGGATCAGGTCGACGTAGGTGAGATCCTCGTCCGGCACGCGCAGGCGCAGCGCCGGCTGACGTCCTTCGGCGCGGAACGCCGCCTTCTGCTCGTCGGTGAGATCGCGGTCGTGGTTGTCGTAGCCGAGCTGCTTGGCGCGACCGTTCGCCTCGTTGCGGGCGTCGATCTCGTCCGCGTTGGAGAAGCTCTCGTAGATGGCCCCTGCGGCGAGCAGCTTGTCGATGACCTCACGATAGATGTCGTGGCGCTGCGACTGGCGGTACGGCGCGTGCGGGCCACCCACCTCGACGCCCTCGTCCCAGTCGATCTCCATCCAGCGCAGCGCGTCCAGCAGCTGCTGGTAGCTCTCCTCGCTGTCACGCGCTGCGTCGGTGTCTTCGATGCGGAACACGAGCTTGCCGCTGTTGTGGCGCGCGTACGCCCAGTTGAAGAGCGCCGTGCGGATCAGGCCGACGTGCGGCAGGCCCGTCGGCGACGGGCAGAAGCGGACGCGGACGTCCGAACCGGATGCGGTGGTGGTGAGGGGATGCGGGGTAGCCATAGCCCCTCAATCCTACGCGTGCGCGTGCCCCCTCAACGGGCCCGTCCGATGGCCAGGGCGGCCGTGTGGTCCAGGGCGATGACACCGCCCGAGGTCCGCTCGTCGCAGAGCTCGTCGAACGCGCGTCTGAAGAGCGGTCGATCGCTCGGATCGAGCGCCAGGTAGAACGCGCCGGCCGAGGCGACGCCGCCCTCGGCAGAGGCCCAGAGCGCGTCAGGATGCGCCTGCCAGGTCCACGTGATCTCGGAGATATCGACGGCATGCCACCCGCCGTCAGTCAGCATCCGTCCGAACCCGGGCGGAGTGCGCTCGAAGTCCTTGTCGGGTGGAAGCCGTTCGCCCGCGGCCGGCGTCAGGCCGGCGCGTTCGCAGACCCCGGCCCAGAACCATGACGGGGATACCGTCCAGATCGTTGCGACGAGCGGCGCGCCGGCCACCGCAACTCTGGCCATCTCGCGGGCGGCCGCACGCGGATCGGGCACGTGATTGAGTACGAAGTTCGCGGTGACCGCGTCGAATGCGGCATCCGGATACGGAAGCTCGGGCAGAGCGCCGGGAACGAATTCGAGGGTCGGATGCTGCGTAACGGCGATCTCGCGCATCGTCGGCTCCGGCTCGCAGCCGGTCACCGTCCACCCGGCACGGGCGAGGGCTGCGGCCAGAGTGCCAGTGCCGGAGCCGACGTCGATCAGACGGCGCGAATCCGACGGGCCCAGAGCGGACGCGATCCGGTCGACTGTGCCGGCGCAGAGCGCCGCGTAGGACGCCGCATAGGCCGCGCCGACGCCGCGCCAGGCCTTCATGACGCGAACTCCCCTGGCACGGGAGGTTCGACCCCGGATGCGGGGGTGGAGAGAGGATGCGGCGTCGCCATAGACCCTCGATCCTATCGAGGCGAGTTCGCCGCCAACGGCGTCATAGCCGGTAACACGCCCACACCTGGGGTAACACGCACACACCTGCGGTAACAACCGTCGCGTCAGCGAATCCGGCCCATAGTCTTGCCGCACTCGATCGCACTCCATCGGACTTCGGGCGATCAGTCCACCGATATCCACCAACCGAAAGGGCACGACCATGACAACCACCACCCCCGCTGCCACGGCGCTCGTCGATCGCTGGCGAGATGCACCACGGCCCGCGAAGAGCGACGAATGGCTGAGTCGCGCCCAGGAGGTGGCGGACATTCTCGCCGCCGATGCCGTAGAACGTGATCGCGTCGGCGCCACGCCGCGTGCTGAGGTCCAGCTGCTCAAGGACTCGGGCCTCGTGACGCTGCTGGGTCCAGCAGCCCACGGCGGAGCCGGCGAGAGCTGGGACGTCGCGTACAAGGTCATCCGCACCATCGCGCGCGGTGACGGCTCCATCGGTCAGCTGCTCGGCTATCACTACCTCTGGGCATGGGCTGCACGGCTGGTCGCAACCGATGAGCAGATCGCAGTGGTCGAAGAGCTGTACACGACGAACAACTACCTGTTCGGCGGCGCCGTCAACCCGCGCGATTCCGACCTGGTGATCCGCGAGGACGGCGACGACCTCGTCTTCTCGGGGCACAAGTCGTTCTCAACCGGCGGACAGATCTCTGACCTCACCGTCCTGGAGGGCGTGCTCGAGGGCACCGGGACGCACATCTTCGCGATCGTTCCGACAGCTCAGGAGGGCATCGTCTTCGCCGATGATTGGAACAGTCTCGGACAGCGTCTGACAGAATCCGGCTCGGTGGACATCCGCGACGTGCGGGTTCCCTGGGCATCGGCGGCAGGCTTCGTCGACAAGGTGTTTCAGCCGCTGACCTACAACACCCTCAATGTGCCGGCGATCCAATTGGTCTTCGCGAACTTCTACCTCGGCATCGCGCAGGGCGCGCTGGAGACGGCATCCGCATATACCCGCACCACCACCCGCGCGTGGCCCTACGGCGGCGACGACAAGAAGCACGCCAGCGAGGAGTGGTATCTGCTCGAGGGATACGGCACGCTGCAGTCGAAGCTGTGGGCGGATGAGGCTCTCCTCGATGCGGCCGGAGCGGAGATCAGCGCGGTGCTGCACGCACCCCGTGGCGAACTCACCGAGCGGCGACGGGGCGAGCTCGCCGTGCGGATCGCGGCCGGGAAACTGCGCATCGTCGACGACGGGCTCGAGGTCGCCACGAAGGTGTACGAGCTCACGGGCGCCCGCGCCTCTGCGAACTCCGTGGGCCTGGACATCTTCTGGCGCAATCTGCGCACGCACAGCCTGCACGACCCGATCGCCTACAAGAAGCGCGAGGTCGGCGAGTACGTGCTGCTGAACCAGGTGCCGGAACCCACCTGGTACACCTGAGCACTCAGCGAGGTGCGCGTGAGGCCGTCACTGCGAGGATCGGCGCGGAGACAGCCTCACGCCGCGCGCATCCGCCCCAGCGGGGATGCGACGACGATCGCGAGGACGAGGACGGATGCCGCGACAGCCAGCCCGCCGTACTGGAAGTTCGACAGGATGACGCCGGCAAGCACCGCTCCCCCCGCAGCGGAGAAGCTCATCAACGAGTCGCTGCGGCCTTGTCGACGGGTTCGGAGGGCGGGCATCGTGGCCTCGGTCAGGAGGGCAGCGCCCGATACCGTGGCCGCGCTCCAGCCGAGCCCGAGCAGGACCAGCGCAACCATCACGCCCCACGCCTGATCGTTCGCGAACATCGCGAACAGCAGCGACGCCGCGAGCAGGGCCTGACCGAGCAGCACGACCCTGAGCCGGCCCCACCGGTCGGCGAGGATGCCGAAGACCGGAGAGAGCGCGTACATCCCCGCGACGTGCATCGCGATCGTCACACCGACGAGCGACGAGATGTCGGCCGGCGTCGCATGCCCTCCGTGCGCTCCGTGGGCCATGTGTGCGAGATGGATCGGCGTCATCGCCATGACCGATGCCATCGTCACGTGCGATGCGGCGATGGCGAACATGGCGTAACGAGCGACGAGCGGATGGTCGCGCCGCTCCTCCACCGTGTTCTGGTCGGCGCCTGCGGCCATGATGCGCTGCGCGAGCAGCAGCGGATCGGGCCGCAGCGCCACGATGTACAGCACGAACGCCGCGACCTGAGCGACCAGCGAGAACAGGTACGAGCCGGTCTGCGGCGGCATCCCGATCGCTTGGCCTAGCACCTCACCCGGGCCGAGCAGTAGAGGGCCGGCGACTCCCCCCACGGTCGTCGCCCACACGACGATCGACAGATCCCGGCCGCGATGGTGAGAACTCGCGAGGTCTGTGGCAGCGAAACGGGACTGAAGGTTGCCGGCGTTGCCTGCGCCGATCAGCACGATGCCGACGAGCAGAAGCGGGAACACGCGCAGCGCCGCGGCGAGGATCACGATCCCGATCCCGATCAGGGCGAACAGGTTGCCGAGGGTCAGCGCCCGCCTGCGGCCGAGCTTCGTGGCCAGACGCGCGAGCGGTATCGCGCACAGCGCGGCGCCGAGCGTGACGGATGCTGTTGCCAGGCCCGAGAGCGCGTCGTCACCGGAGATGTCGGCGGCCAGCAGCGCACCGAGCGAAACGGTTGCGCCGAACGCGATGCCGCCGAGCACCTGTCCGGCCGAGAGGATGGCGACCGTGCGTCGCTGAACCGCCTGCTGCTGCGCGACGGTCGGCAGTGTCATGCGACCGGCAGCGCGTCGCGTACCGTGTTGCGCAGGATGCCGATGCCGGACACCTCGACCTCGATGGTGTCACCGGCGACGAACGGGCCGACACCGGCCGGTGTTCCGGTGAGGATGACGTCGCCCGGCAGCAGCGTGAACACGGCGGATGCGTACTCGATGATGTCGGCGACGGAGTGGATCATGTCGCTCAGCGGCGCGTGTTGGCGGACCTCGCCGTTCACGCGGGTCTCGATGCTGGCATCCTCATCGTCGAACTCGGTCTCGATGACGGGCCCGAGGGGGCAGAAGGTGTCGAAGCCCTTCCCGCGCGTCCACTGGCCGTCCTTCTTCTGAAGGTCGCGTGCGGTGACATCGTTCGCGACGGTGAAGCCGAGGACGTAATCGAGCGCGTCCTCCGCCTTGACGTTCTTCGCGATGCGGCCGATGACGACGGCGAGCTCGCCCTCGTGCTCTGTCCGTTCGGACAGCGTGGGACGCACGATGGTGTCACCCGGCCCGATGACCGACGTGTTCGGCTTCAGGAACAACAGCGGCTCCTCTGGTGCCACGCCGCCCATCTCGGCTGCGTGGTCGTGGTAGTTCTTTCCGACGCAGACGACCTTCGACCGAGGGATCACCGGGGCGAGCAGCGCGGCATCCGCCAGCGGAACCCGCTCCCCCGTCGTCTCGAAACCGGCGAACATCGGGTCGCCGGCGAGCACGACCAGCTCCTGCTCGTCGTCGTCGAGGATCCCGTACTGGATGGCGTCGTTGTGGCTGAACCGGGCGATCTTCACCCGCCCAGCCTAGCGCCGGCCGTCCCGCGCGCCGAGACCCCGTCTTCGTACCGAGCCCCCGTCGTAGGACGGTATCTACGACGGGGGCTCGCGAGAAAGACGGGGGCTCGGCGCGGAAGGTCAGCCGGGTGGAAGGACACCGAACGCGGCCAGGCGCCGTCCGAGGTTCTCGGGGGTGCGGATATCCTCATTGCCCCACCGCGCGAAGCCCCAGCCCGTGACGCCGCGAATGTCATCCTCGCGACGTTTCTCAGCGAGTACGACGTCGGCGGGAGTCTCCGCTCGACGCAGATCCGGTTCGAGGTACTTCCCATCACCGTCGAACTCCCCGAAGACGCGAGAACGCGTGAAGCCGAAGTCGAGGAAGTACTCATCGTCGGCTGCTCCGACCACCCGAACCTGAAGCGGCGGCGGCGCGAACCCGAGCCGATGCAGCTGGATGCGGCTGACGCTCTCACCGGGGAGTTGCGCACGACCGTCGATGAAATCCGTCACCCATCGCGCCTGGCGGATGCCGCGCAGACCCGGATCGCACATGCGCTCAAGATCGGTGCGCCACTCGTCAGCGATATTCGTGTCGTAGAGCTGGCCGTCGACAGCGACGAGACGCAGCGCCGCATCGCCTGCGCTGACCGCCGTTTCCAGACGCGTTGTCCGCGCGAGATCGAGGACCGTTCTGTGAAGCGTCGTGCACAGGATGCCGTGACGGACGGTGACGTCGTCATCGTCCACCACCATCTGATGACGAGCCACGCCTGCCGCGACACGGCTGTGCCGGGCACCGTTTATCAGCGCGTGGACCAGAACATCCCGATCGCCCCGTAGCGGCAGACCCCAGAGCACCGCAGCGGACTGATGCGTAAAGACCGTCACCGTCCCCGCACGCGCAACAGCGATGACGCGAAGCAGATGCTGCCCCTCAGGCCACAGCTTCGTCCAAGCCTGAGCGTCGACGAACCAGCCTCGATGCACTCGGACGAGCGCGCCGGAACGTTCATCCTCCTGCAGCCTCCGCGGGGTGCGACCGGCATCCAGCAGAGCAGTCCGCGATCTCAGCATCCTGTCGGCTTGATCGAAGGTGATCCTTGTGCGCATTGCGCCATCGTGCCGCGCGGCACCCGTCTCTCACAGCGCTCCACACGCCAAGCCGCACTTTCTCACCTGTGCAGAACAAGTGCCGGCGATGTGCCGGCGCGCTGCCAGCGCGCCGAGACCCCGTCTTCGTACCGAGCCCCCGTCGTAGAACGGCTTCTACGACGGGGGCTCGCGAGCAAGACGGGGGCTCGACGAAAGACGACTCAGGCGTCGAGGCGGTGCAGCCAGCCGTGCTTGTCCTCGCGGCGGCCGTACTGGATGTCGGTGAGCTCCTCGCGCAGCGACAGAGCGAGGTCACCCTCGGGCTGGGGCTCCTCGCCCGCAGCGGTCACGAGAGCGCCGATCGGGGTGACGACAGCAGCCGTGCCGCACGCGAACACCTCGACGATCTCGCCCGATGCCACGCCGTCGCGCCATTCCTGCAGCGAGAGGGGCCGACGCTCGACGGTGTGACCGCGGTCTTCGGCGAGCTGCAGCAGTGAATCGCGCGTGATGCCCTCGAGGATGCTGTCGGACTGCGGCGTGACGATCCGGCCGTCCTTGAACACGAACACGACGTTCATGCCGCCGAGCTCTTCGACGTTGCCGTCCTGGTCGAGGAAGACGACCTGGTCGCAGCCCTTCTCGTACGCCTCGGCCTGCGGCAGCAGACTCGAGGCGTAGTTGCCGCCGGTCTTCGCGGCGCCGGTGCCGCCCTTGCCGGCGCGAGCGTAGGTCTCGGAGAGCCAGATGCGCACAGGCTTCATGCCACCCTTGAAGTACGAGCCGGCCGGGCTCGCGATCAGGTAGTAGGCGACCTTCTCGGCGGGGCGAACGCCGAGGAACGCCTCCTTGGCGAACATGAACGGCCGAAGGTACAGGCTCTGATCGTCACCGGAGGGCACCCACGCCCCGTCGACGGCGACCAGTTCGCGCAGCGACTGCAGGAAGTACTCGACCGGCAGTTCGGGCAGCGCCATGCGACGCGCGCTGCGCTGCATCCGCTCGGCGTTCTTCTGCGGTCGGAACGTGTGGATGGAACCGTCGGCGTGACGGTAGGCCTTGATGCCCTCGAAGATCTCCTGACCGTAGTGCAGCACGGCGGCAGCCGGGTCGAGCGCGATCGGGCCGTAGGGCTGAACGCGAGGGCGGTGCCAGCCTCCGCGTGCCGACCAGCACACGTCGACCATGTGATCGGTGAAGACCGTGCCGAAGCCCGGGTTCTTCAGGATCTCCTCGCGCTCGGCAGCCGATTTCGCGGCGAGGTTCTTGGTCACGGCGAAGTCGAGCGGAGCGAGTTCGGTATCGATCGTTGTCATGTCACATCCTGCGTTCGTTGCGAAGGGCGGGCGCTGGGTCCAGGTTACGCCTGGAGCCCGGCGATGATGGCGTCGCCCACGTCGGTGGTGGTGCGAGAGCCCGACCTGGCGGCGATGTCCGCCTCGACCGCGCTGGTGACGCGAGCGGCTTCCTCGCTGAGCCCGAGGTGATCGAGCAGGAGGGCGACGGACAAGATCGCCGCGGTGGGGTCGGCTTTCTGCTGGCCTGCGATGTCGGGCGCCGAACCATGAACGGGCTCGAACATCGAGGGGAACGTGCCGTCGGGGTTGATGTTGCCCGAAGCGGCGAGGCCGATGCCACCGGTGACGGCGCCTGCCAGATCCGTGAGGATGTCACCGAAGAGGTTGTCGGTGACGATCACATCGAAACGGCTGGGGTTGCTGACCATGAAGATCGTCGCCGCATCGACGTGCAAGTAGTCTACGACCACGCCGGGGTACTCCTGCGCCACCTCGTTCACGATCCGCTGCCAGATGGAGCCCGCGTGGACGAGCACGTTCGTCTTGTGCACCAGAGTGAGCTTCTGACGGCGACGCTCGGCGAGCTGGAACGCGTAGCGGACGACCCGCTCGACGCCGTAGGCGGTGTTGACGCTCGTCTCGTTGGCGATCTCGTGAGGCGTGCCGACGCGGATGGCCCCGCCGTTGCCGACGTACGGGCCCTCGGTGCCCTCACGCACGACGACGAAGTCGATCTCTCCCGGGTCGCTGAGCGGACCGGGAGCGCCGGTGTACAGCTTCGATGGGCGCAGATTCACGTAGTGGTCGAGTGTGAAGCGGAGTTTGAGCAGCAGGCCGCGTTCGATGTTCGCGTCCTTCAGCCGCGGATCGCCCGGCGTGCCGCCGACCGCGCCCAGGAGGATCGCGTCGTTCGCTTTGATGGCGTCGAGGTCACCTTCAGTGAGCGTGTCCCCAGTCTCGAGGAAGCGTGCGGCTCCGAGGGAGAACCGCGTCTTGTCGAATGTGATGTCGGTGCCTGCCGTGACGGCGTCGAGCACCTTCTCCGCTTCGGCGACGACCTCAGGACCGATGCCGTCACCGGGGATGACGGCCAGTTTCACGACACGCGACATTCGCACTCCTAGCATCGGGATGCCCACGGCTCGGCGCAGGCGCGGGTCTCCCCCAGCGTACTGGTCAGTCCGAACGGGGCGTGCGCAGTGTGACGGCGGCGACGACACCGGCTGTGACAACGAGACCGGCGCCGATCAGCGAGGTCACGGCGACACCCGATTCGAATGCAGAGGTCGCAGCTTCCCACAGCTGGCCCGCCAACGGGCCGGTGAGTTCGTGGGCGGCCGCGTAAGCACCGGCCAGCGTCTCGCGCGCAGTCGCCGCCAGTTCTGCCGGCACACCGTCGGGGGTGACGAGCGCGCCCCGGTACAGAGCCGTGATGATCCCGCCCAGCACGGACGTCCCGAGGACGGCGCCGAGTTCGTACGCCGTCTCGGACACGGCACTCGCCGCGCCGGCCTTCGCCGGCGGAGCACTGGAGAGGATCAGTTCATTCGAGATCGTCTCGGCCGCGCCGATCCCGATGCCGAGAACCACGAACGCGATGACCAGCGTCAGGATGCTCCGGTCCTGGGAGGCGAAAGCGACGAGCAGGTAGCCGAGAACAGAGAAGACCAGCGCGGCCGGCACGACGATGTGCGGGCGGACTCGGCGCGAGATCGGCACGACGACGAGTCCGGCGATGATCATGACGACCATCCCGGGAACGAGCGCGAATCCGGCGACCATCGGCGACAGGCCGATCACCAGCTGCAGATGCTGCGACACGAAGTACAGGAATCCGACGAGCGCCACGACGCTGAGCAGGTTGACGAGGATCGCTCCGGAGAATGTGCCGAGACGGAACAGCGCCATGTCGAGCATCGGCGACTGCGACCGCAGCTGCCGACGGACGAAGAGCGCACCCAGCACGACACCGAGCATCGCCCACAGCAGGGCGCCGATCGTCGGGCCATCGACCGCGAACGACTTGATCGCGTACACGACCGGGATCATCGCCCCCATCGACAGGACGATGCTGATCGGATCGACCCGGCCCGGTGCGGGGTCGCGGCTCTCGGGAACCAGCAACGGTGCCGCGATGAGAAGCGGGATGAGCACCGGGACTGCGATGAGGAACACCGAGCCCCACCCGAAGTGCTCGAGCAGGAACCCGCCGACGATCGGGCCGAGGGCGGCGCCGGCCGAGAAGGCCGACGCCCACACCGCGATCGCCATCCGGCGCTGGTCGCGATTCTGGAAGATCGAACGCAGCAGCGAGAGCGTGGACGGCATCAGCATGGCTCCGAAGAATCCGAGCATGACGCGAGCGGCGATGAGCAGTCCGGCGGTGGGGGCGAACGCGGCCAGTGCCGAGACGACCGCGAACCCGGTCGCGCCGATGAGGAGCATCCGGCGGCGTCCGAATCTGTCGCCGAGGGTTCCCATCGTCACCAGGAGGCCCGCGAGCACGAGCGGGTAGGCGTCGATGATCCACAGTTGCTCCGCCCCCGACGGGTGGAGCGCGAGAGCGATCTCCGGCAGCGCGAAGCTCAGCACGGTGTTGTCCACCGAAACCAGAAGCACGGGGAGCATGAGGACGATCAGCGCCCACCAGGCGCGCGCCCCCGCGCGCGGGCCGTCGTTCGTGGCCACCGGAGCCGGTGCCGTCTGCGTCATCGTCTCTGCCTGTCGTCGAAGAAGTTATCTATACCGTCCGGCTGGTATAGTAACAGACATGGCGAGACCACCACTAGCCCGCGAACGAGTCCTCGATGCCTTCGAGGCGATACTCATCGACGACGGCGAGCGTGCCGCTACGCTCGAGGCCACCGCCGCCGCGGCCGGCGTCTCGAAGGGCGGCCTGCTGTATCACTTCGGCTCGAAGGACGACCTCGCCATGGGTATGACGGATCGACTGCTACGGCTCGTCGACGAGGATCTCGTCGAGATGGGCAAGGCGTCAGACGGCCCGATCGCGTACTACGTGCGCACCTCGGTCATGGAGAACGATCCGCTCGATCGTGCGATCATCGCCGTGTCGTGCCTGGCGCAGGGAGGGTCGACGACGGCCAAGGAAGCGCTGCGCGGCATCCACATGCGTTGGGGCGAGTCGATCCGTCCCCACGTGCGCGACCAGGCCGCATTCGACCTCGTCATGCTCGTCAGCGACGGGCTCTACTTCAACAACTCCCTGGGGCTGAACGGTCCCGAGCGGCCCGTCCCCCGTGACGCCGCGCTGCGCGCACTGGTGGATCTCGTCGTGCGCGCAGCGACCTGAGCCCGGTCAGACCTCTTCGATCTCGATCTGCTTCATGACGCTGGCCTCGATTGCGACGCCGACCTCGTCGAGCAGCTCCTCCGGCACGCGGGAGTCCACGGTGAGCACCGTGAGCGCCTCTCCTCCGGCTGCGCGACGAGCGACCTGCATGCCAGCGATGTTGATGCCGGCGTCGCCGAACTTCTGTCCGTAGACGGCGACGATGCCCGGCCGGTCGATGTACTGCATGACGATGTGGTTCGTCTCGATCGGGACCTCGATGTCGTGGCCGTTGATCCCCACGATCTTCTGCACCATCCGGGTGCCGGCCAGCGTGCCGGCGACCGTGAGCACCGTGCCGTCGGCGAGTGCGCCGCGCAGGGTGGTGAGGTTGCGGTACTCGGGGCTCTCCTTCTCGACGATCAGGCGGGCCTCGATCCCGCGCTGCTCGGCGAACAGCGGGGCGTTCACGTAGGAGACGTTCTCACTGATGACGTTCGAGAGGATGCCCTTGAGCGCTGCGAGCTTGTAGACGCTCACGTCGTAGTCGGCGAGCTCGCCGCGCACCTCGATGTCGAGCGCGGTGACCGCAGAGCCGGCCAGGCCGCTGAAGACCTGTCCGAGCTTCTCGACCAGGGCGATACCAGGGCGCACGAACGGGTCGATGATGCCACCGGCGACGTTCACGGCATCCGGGACGAGGTCGCCCTCGAGGGCGAGCTTGACCGAGCGCGCGACGGAGATGCCGGCCTTCTCCTGGGCCTCATCGGTCGACGCGCCGAGGTGCGGGGTCACGACGACGTTCGGCAGCTCGAGCAGGTCGCGAGCGGATCCGCCCTCCGCCGGCGGCTCTGAGGTGAAGACGTCGAGGCCTGCACCGGCGATCTCTCCGGCGACCAGAGCCTCGCGCAGGGCGACCTCGTCGATCAGGCCGCCGCGGGCGACGTTGACGACGTAGGCGGACTTCTTCATCGCCGCGAACTGCGCCGCACCGATCATCCCTGTCGTCTCGGGGGTCTTCGGCATGTGGATCGTGAGGAAGTCGACCTCGGCGACCAACTCGTCGAGGGACCGGAGCTCGACACCCAGCTGCTGGGCGCGGGCGCTGGTGACGTACGGATCGTAGGCGACGACTTTCATCCCGAAGCTCTGCATGCGCGCCGCGACAAGAGCGCCGATCCGGCCGAGGCCGACGATGCCGAGCGTCTTCTCGAACAGCTCGGTGCCCGTGTAGGCGCTGCGCTTCCACTGCCCTGCCGCGAGCGACGCGTGCGCAGCGGGCACGTGGCGGGCGAGGCTGATGATGTGCGCGCAGGTGAGTTCGGCCGCCGAGATGATGTTCGACGTCGGGGCGTTGACAACCATGACGCCGGCCTTGGTCGCTGCCGGGATGTCGACGTTGTCGAGACCGACGCCTGCGCGTGCGATGACTTTGAGCTTCGGAGCGTGGCCGAGCGCCTCGGCATCCACCTTCGTCGCCGAGCGCACCAGCACCGCGTCCGCGTCCGTCAGAGCCGAGAACAGCGCCTCGCGATCCGTTCCGTCCACCTGACGGACGTCGAAGTCGGGGCCGAGGGCCTCGATCGTGGCGGGCGAGAGAACTTCGGCAATGAGCACGACGGGCTTCGGCACAGGCGGATCCTTCGGGTTAGCGGCACAGCGCGGATTGGGGACCGATGCGCCGCACACCGTCGGGGGCGCGATCGAGACCAACCTTACCGGAGCAGGAACAGTGCCCCGCGCCGTGTGACGGGCACCGTCAGGTCGTCAGCGACGAGAAGTTCAAGCTGCTCAGGGCCACCACGTTCATCCAGAACACTGCGACCAGCGCTAGCCCCGCGAGCAGCACGACCGCGAACTCGAATGCGCTGCGTCGGCGCCCGAGAGCATACCCCGCCACGAATACGAGCACCGGGAAGAGCACCGAGAAGATCAGCACGAACCAGCCGTACGCGTTCAGTCCATACTGCGCGACCGTCACCAGATAGGCGATGGCGTTCCATACGGCGTAGGCGTAGAACAGGCCCGCCAGCCCCAGGATGATCGTCTTCACCACGCCGAGCGCCGGCCGAGCCAGAACCGACTGCTCGCTCATGCGCCCACCGCCCCTGTCATCACGAACGGCCACGGGACGAGGAGAGCCGCACCGGCCAGGAACCCGAGTACGCGCACCCACCCGGCAGAGCGACGCGTGAGCAGCCAGACGGCGGCGAACCACAGCGCAGGAGCGATGACCGCGGACCAGACCGCGACCTGGTACATCACGGACGGAACGAGGAACAGCGCACTCGCCTGCAGGTTCAGTCCGCCGATGATCCAGCCCACCGTGTAGAGCAGGTAGATGCCGCCGATGATGCCGACCAGCAGCAGCATCGGGGTGCTCAGATGACCGGGCTGCTCGGGATCGCTGATACGGCCGTCGGCTTCGATCCGGCCGACCGATTCGCTGTCCCTGCCGACCGCCTTCCACCCCTGGGGCAGTGCAGCGGCAGGTGCGGCAGCCGGCTCGTCGCGCTTGCCCGGTCGTTGCGGCGACGGGTCAGCGTCGCCCTCCCAGGACAGCGCGTCGTCTGCATCCGATGTCATGTGTCCAGCGTAGCGATGCCCACGAGCGCCGGATATGCTCAGGGAATTCACAGAACCACGAGGGGGACATCTTGTCGGAGTCGGAGAAGGACGTCGCAGAGAAGAACTGGACGCCCACAGCGGAGTCGAAGCGCAAGGCGACGATGTTCCGCTGGATCGCAGCCGTCCTCTGGGCAGTCGCGATCGCCGCAGAGGCAGTCGCCATCTTCTGGCTGCTGCGCCAGCGCGAGTTCGTAGGTGAGGACGGCGGTCTGGTAAGGAACTCGGAGACGGGCCTGCTCGAAGACCAGCAGGCCACAGCCCAGTTCCCGCAGTGGGCCTTCATCACGCTCATCGTGCTGCTCGTCGTGATCGCGGCGCTGTCGATCACCGGTTCCTTCCTCTGGAAGAAGGCGAACCGCCTGGATCCGGCGAAGAAGTCGGACACGCTGCGGTTCTTCGTCCAGAACCAGCTCGGCGCGATCATCGCGATCATCGCGTTCCTGCCGCTGATCATCCTGATCTTCCTGAACAAGGACATGGACAAGGGTCAGAAGACGACGGCCGGCATCATCGGCGTGGTCCTCGCGGTCGCCGCTGTGGCCCTCGGCATCGATTACAACCCGTCGTCCGTCGAGCAGTACACGGCAGATCAGTCAACCGTCATCCAACTGCTCGGCCAGGACGAGGTCGTCTGGGTCGACGGCGGCTCGGTCTATCACGTGTGCGAAGAGGTCTCCGACATCCAGACCGGCAGCGAGAAGCGCACCGGCACGACGGCCGAGGCGGTAGCGGCCGGCAAGACGCGCCTCACGCTCGAGTTCGCTTCGGAGATGCGCACCTGCGGGCTCGCGGTGCCCGAGAACTCTGACGAGATCGTCGAGGCGCTGCGGGCGATCCGCGACGGTCAGACCGACACACTGCTCCCGGCACCGGTCTGGACGGACGCTTCCGACGCACCGATCCAGATCCCGGATGCTGCGCCCGCCGAGTGATCGACACACGCCGAGACCCCGTCTCATTGCCGAGACCCCGTCGCAATCACGCGGATGCGACGGGGTCTCGGTGCGAAGACGGGGTCTCGGTGAGGGGTTGGGATCAGCGAGCGGCCGACCCGTCCACGTAGTCCTCGTCCTGCTGCTTCCAGGCGAACAGCGAGCGCAGCTCCTTGCCGGTCGTCTCGATGGGGTGCTGCTCCTCCTTGGCGCGAAGCTCCTGGAACTCCTTGGCACCGTTGTCCTGGTCATCGATGAAGCGCTTGGCGAAGGCACCGGACTGGATGTCGGCGAGCACGCCCTTCATGCTCTCCTTGACGGCGGAGTCGATGACGCGGGGGCCGGAGACGTAGTCGCCGTACTCTGCGGTGTCGGAGATCGACCAGCGCTGCTTGGCGATGCCGCCCTCCCACATGAGGTCGACGATGAGCTTGAGCTCGTGCAGGACCTCGAAGTATGCGATCTGCGGCTGGTATCCGGCCTCGGTCAGCGTCTCGAATCCGGCCTGGACGAGGTGGCTGACGCCACCGCAGAGAACGGCCTGCTCGCCGAACAGGTCGGTCTCGGTCTCTTCGGTGAAGGTCGTCTTGATGACGCCGGCACGGGTGCCGCCGATGGCCTTGGCGTACGAGAGGGCGAGCGCCCAGGCGCTGCCCGATGCGTCCTTCTCGACGGCGATGATGTCCGGGATGCCGCGGCCGGCGACGAACTCGCGACGCACAGTGTGGCCGGGAGCCTTCGGTGCGACGAGGATGACGTCGACGCCCTCGGGCGCGTCGATGTAGCCGAAGCGGATGTTGAAGCCGTGCGCGAACGCGAGGGTCTTGCCGGCGGCGAGGTTCGGGGCGATCGACTCGGAGTAGATCGTCCGCTGGTGCTGGTCCGGTGCGAGGATCATGATGACGTCGGCCCAGGCGGTGGCATCCGCCACGTTCTTGACCGGGAAGCCGGCCTCCTCGGCCTTCGCGGCCGACTTCGAGCCGTCCTTGAGGGCGATCGTGACCTCGACGCCCGAGTCGCGCAGGTTCTGCGCGTGGGCGTGGCCCTGCGAGCCGTAGCCCACAATGGCGACCTTCTTGCCCTGGATCAGGGAGAGGTCGGCGTCGTCGTCGTAGAAGATCTCAGTGCTCACGTTGTGTTTCTCTTTCCTATCGAGGTATATGGATGTCAGTCAGCCGCGCAGGACGCGTTCGGTGATGCTCTTGCCGCCGCGCCCGATGGCGAGAAGACCGGACTGCGCGATCTCCTTGATGCCGAAGGGCTCGAGGGCGCGCAGCAGTGCATCGATCTTGCCGCGGTCGCCGGTGACTTCGATCACCAGCGCGTCGGAGGCGTAGTCGACCACGGCGGCGCGGAAGAGGTTCACGACCTCGATCACGTTCGACCTGGTCGAGTTGTCGGTGCGCACCTTCACCAGCACGTGCTGGCGCTGCACTGATGAGGCGAAGTCGAGCTCGACGATCTTGATGACGTTCACGAGCTTGTTCAGCTGCTTGGTCACCTGCTCGAGCGGCAGTTCCTCGACGTCGACGACGACCGTGATGCGCGAGATGCCGGGCACCTCGGTGACGCCCACCGCGAGCGACTCGATGTTGAAGCCGCGTCGGGCGAAGAGACCGGCGACGCGGGTCAGCAGACCTGGCGTGTCCTCGACGAGGAGGCTCAGCACGTGCTTGGACATGGGTCAGACCTCCTCATCGAACGCGGGGGCGTGATCGCGCGCGTACTGGACGTAGTTGTTGCTGACGCCCTGCGGCACCATCGGCCACACCATCGCATCCGCCGAGACGACGAAATCGATGACGACGGGGCGATCGTTGGTCTCGAGCGCGAGCTGGATCGCCGCATCCACCTCTTCCTGCTTCTCGACGCGGATGGCCAGGCACCCGTACGCCTCGGCGAGCTTCACGAAGTCCGGGATGCGGACGGTGTCGTGCCCGGTGTTCAGGTCGGTGTTCGAGTAGCGGCCGTCGTAGAACAGCGTCTGCCACTGCCGCACCATGCCGAGCGACGAGTTGTTGATGATCGCGACCTTGATCGGGATGTTGTTGATCGCGCAGGTGGCGAGTTCCTGGTTGGTCATCTGGAAGCACCCGTCGCCGTCGATCGACCATACGACCCGGTCGGGTTCGGCGACCTTGGCGCCCATGGCGGCCGGGACGGAGTAGCCCATCGTCCCCGCTCCCCCGGAGTTCAGCCAGGCGTTGGGACGCTCGTACTTGATGAACTGCGCTGCCCACATCTGGTGCTGACCGACGCCGGCGGCGTAGATGCCCTCGGGTCCGGTCAGCTCGCCGATCCGCGAGATCACGTACTGCGGGGCGAGCAGACCGTCGCTGGGCTCTGTGTACCCGAGGGGGAACTCATCCCGCAGACCGTCGAGGTACGACCACCAGTCCGAGATGTCAGGCCGGTCTCCCCCGATGACACCGCGGTACGCGGCATCCAGGTCGATGAGCACGTCGCGCACATCACCGACGATCGGAACGTCCGCCGTGCGGATCTTTGAGATCTCGGCCGGATCGATGTCGACGTGCACGACCTTCGCGAACGGAGCGAAGAGCGCGGCCTTGCCGGTGACGCGGTCATCGAACCGGGCGCCGAGCGAGACGATGAGGTCCGCCTCCTGCAGTGCCAGCACAGCGGGAACCGTTCCGTGCATGCCCGGCATGCCGAGGTGCTGCTCGTGCGAGTCGGGGAACGCCCCGCGCGCCATCAGCGTGGTGACGACCGGCGCATTCGTCGATTCTGCGAGGTCCTTCAGCTCGGCGGACGCACGACCGCGCACGACGCCGCCGCCGACGTACAGCACGGGCTTCTTCGCCTCTGCCAGCAGCGCCGCGGCCGCCTGGATCTGCTTGCCGTGCGCCTTCGTGACGGGCCGGTAGCCCGGCAGGTCGATCTTGGGCGGCCAGATGAAGGGCACCGTGTCCTGCTGGGCGTCCTTCGTGATGTCCACGAGCACGGGCCCTGGACGACCGGTCGAGGCGATCTCGAACGCCGCCGCGATCGCGCCGGGGATGTCGCGAGCGTCCTTCACGAGGAAGGAGTGCTTGGTCACCGGCATCGTGATTCCGACGATGTCGGCCTCCTGGAAGGCATCCGTGCCCATCAGCGTCGAGAACACCTGGCCGGTGATCGCGACCATGGGCACCGAGTCCATGTACGCGTCGGCGATCGCCGTGACGAGGTTCGTCGCGCCGGGCCCGGAGGTGGCGATGCATACGCCGACCCTCCCGGACGCCGAGGCGTAGCCCTCGGCGGCGTGGCCTGCTCCCTGCTCATGACGGACGAGGATGTGGCGGAGCTCTGATGCGTCCATCAGCGGGTCGTAGACAGGGAGGATCGCGCCGCCGGGGAGACCGAACACGTCGGTCACTCCGAGCAGCTCGAGTGAGCGGACAACGGCCTCCGCGCCGGTGATCTCCGGCGCGGAGTTCTTCGGGGACGGCGGCCGTGGCACGGCCGATACAGCGTCAGCAGTCATGTCATTCCTTGGTGATCCGCAGGGTCAGCCCGTGGTCGCGCCTTCGGCGGCGGAGCGCACGAGCTTGGAGTACTTGGCAAGAACGCCACGGGTATAGCGCGGGGGAAGCGGCTCCCAGCCGGAACGGCGGGAGGCGAGCTCTGCGTCATCGACGAGTAAGTCGAGCGAGCGAGCTGCGATATCGACCCGTATCAGATCACCATCGCGCACGAAGGCGATAGGACCTTCGTCCACCGCTTCGGGTGCTATGTGGCCGATGCACAGGCCGGTTGTGCCGCCTGAGAATCGTCCGTCCGTCAAGAGTAGTACATCTTTTCCGAGCCCAGCGCCCTTGATGGCGGCGGTGATCGCGAGCATCTCCCGCATCCCGGGGCCGCCCTTCGGACCCTCGTAGCGGATCACGATGACTTCGCCGGCGTTGATCTCGCCGTTCGCGACAGCATCCATCGCGGCGCGCTCGCGCTCGAACACGCGAGCAGGGCCCTCGAACACCGTGGCGTCGAAGCCGGCGGTCTTGACGACCGCGCCCTCCGGGGCGAGCGAACCGTGCAGGATCGTCAGACCGCCGGTGGCGTGGATCGGGTTGTCGAACGTGTGGATGACCTCGCCGTCGATCGGGTCCGGGTCCAGGTCCGCCAGGTTCTCAGCGAGCGTCTTGCCGGTCACGGTGAGCGCGTCGCCGTGCAGCAGGCCCTCGTCGAGCATCGCCTTCATGATCACCGGGATGCCGCCGTGACGGTCGACGTCGTTCATGACGTACTTGCCGAACGGCTTCATGTCGGCCACGTGCGGGACCTTGTCGCCGATGCGGTTGAAGTCGTGCAGATTCAGTTCGACCTCGGCCTCGCGGGCGATGGCGAGCAGGTGCAGTACGACGTTGGTCGATCCGCCGAGCGCCATCGCGAGGGCGATCGCGTTCTCGAACGCCTCGGGGGTGAGGATGTCACGCGTGGTGATGCCCTGACGCAGCAGGTTCACCACGGCCTCACCTGAGCGGTGCGCGAAGTAGTCGCGGCGGCGGTCCGCGGCGGGCGGGGCTGCTGATCCGGGGAGGCTCAGTCCGAGCGCCTCGGCCACGGATGCCATCGTGTTGGCGGTGTACATGCCGCCACAGGCGCCTTCACCCGGAGCGATCGCGCACTCGATGCGCTTGAGGTCCTCTTCGCTCATGAGGCCCGCTCGGCACGCGCCGACGGCCTCGAACGAGTCGATGATCGTGACGTCCTTCTCGGTGCCGTCCGACAGCTTCACCCAGCCGGGGGCGATCGATCCGGCGTACAGGAACACGCTCGAAAGGTCGAGGCGCGCGCTGGCCATGAGCATGCCCGGAATCGACTTGTCGCAGCCGGCGAGCAGGACGCTGCCGTCCAGACGCTCGGCCATCATGACCGTCTCGACCGAGTCGGCGATGACCTCACGGGAGACTAGGGAGAAGTGCATTCCCTCGTGGCCCATCGAGATGCCGTCCGAGACGGAGATCGTGCCGAACTGCAGCGGGTATCCCCCGCCGGAGTGCACGCCCTCCTTCGCCCCCTGTGCAAGCCGGTCCAGGCTGAGGTTGCACGGCGTGATCTCGTTCCAACTGGAGGCGATGCCGATCTGCGGCTTGTCCCAGTCCGCATCGCCCATTCCGACGGCGCGGAGCATGCCTCGGGAGGTCGTGGCCTCGATGCCGTCGGTGACGACGCGGCTGCGGGGTTTGATGTCGATGGACGCGTTCGAAGAAGGATCTTGCGGGGACATGACGGCAGTCTATTCCCGTCCGGCGGAGCGCTCTGACGCCACCGCCTCCAGAAGCACGGCCATGTCTTGTGGGGTGTCCACACGCAGCGTCGCGGCGGAATCGCCCGGTCCGACGCGAACGCCCAGATCACCGGGGAGCAGCACCTGCATGGCGTCCTCGTCGGTCACGTCGTCGCCGGCGAACAGGATGCCGGTGGCGTCGAAGTGCTCGCGCAGCACGCGCATCGCCGTGTCCTTGCCCTCCACGCGGGAGGAGAACTCCAGGACGCGATGGCCGAGGCGGCGGCGCCAGTGCGGGAAGCGTTCGGCGACCAGGGCGTCGACGGCGGCGAACGCGGCGAGCTCGGTCTCGCGCGTGGCGCGGCGGCTGTGGATGCCCATGCCGAAGGTCTTCGGCTCGAGCCCGACGCCTTCGTAGCGGTCGACGATCGGCTGTGCCGCGGCCCACAGCTCCTCGCGCGCGCCGTCCTCGGTGGCCGCGCCAGGCGCATCCTCGTCACCGGTGCCGGGGAACCAGTACTGCGCCCCGTGCGATCCGGCCAGGGCGACGACCGAGTCGTCGGTGTGCTCGGTGATGATTCTGAGATCGTGCATGCTGCGCCCGGAGACGTAGGCGACGAGCGTGTCCGGGAGCGCGGCGAGGCGACTGACCTGCTCGGCGACGGCGGGGAGAGCCCGTGCGGCCATGGGGTCGGGCACGAGCGGGGATGCCGTCCCGTCGAAGTCGAGGGCGACGATCAGGCGCGGTGTCGCCGCGATGGCGGTCAGCGCGTCGTCTGCGGTTCCGGGGGTCCAGGTGCGGGTCACTGCGTGTCTCCTCGTCGGGGTCCGATTCCCGACCAGCCTCTCACGCGGGCGCGACGGCGAACCGCCACATGACGGGCGCTCAGGCGTGCCGTGAGCGGACCGCCGCCAGCGCGTCGAGGAACGAGGCCGACCAGGCCCTGACGTCGTGCTCGAGCACGCGCTTGCGCAACGATCGCATCCGCCTGCTCTGTTCGGCCGGGTCCATCTCGACCGCCGTCATGATCGCGTCCTTCAGGCCCTCGATGTCGTGCGGGTTGACCCGGATCGCCTGTCGCAGCTCGTCCGCGGCGCCGGTGAACTCGCTCAGCACCAGCGCACCCCTGTTGTCGGCCCTGCTGGCGATGTACTCCTTGGCGACGAGGTTCATGCCGTCGCGCAGGGCCGTGACGAGCATGACGTCCGCGGCCAGATAGAGGGCGACCATCTCCTCGCGCGGGAATCCCTGATGCAGGTACCGGATGGCCGTATGCCCCATGGTGTCGGTGTCGCCGTTGATGCGGCTGACGGACAGCTCGATCTCGTCCCGCAGGTGCACGTAGGCATCGACGCGCTCACGGCTCGGACTCGCGACCTGGATGAGCGTGACGTCCTCCACCTGCAGCCTGCCCTCGGCGAGCAGCTCGCCGTATGCCTTGATGCGGTGCCTGATCCCCTTGGTGTAGTCGAGTCGGTCGACGCCGAGCAGGATCCGCTTCGGGTTTCCGAGGCTCTGGCGGATCTCCGCCGCGCGCGCGCGCACTTCCGGCTTGGCGACCAGCTCGAGGTAGGGCGATGTGTCGATCGAGATCGGGAACGCCTTGGCGAGCACTGGCCTCGACCCGGTCTCGGCCGGCACATCGACCATCGAGCCCTTGACCCCGTACTGCAGACGTCGCCGGACGGCAGCGAGGAAGTAGGTGGCATCCTGCGCTCGCTGGAAGCCGATCACGTCGGCCCCGAGGAGTCCGCGGAGGACCTGATCGCGCCACGGCAGCTGGGCATAGAGGCCGTGCGCCGGGAACGGGATGTGATGGAAGTACCCGATCGTGACATCGGGCCGCAGCGCCCGCACCATCTCGGGGACGAGCTGCAGCTGGTAATCGTGCACCCACACCGTGCCCTTCGGCGCGACCGCATCGGCGGCGGCCTCGGCGAACCGTCGATTGACGGTGACGTACGAGTCCCACCACTCCCGGTGGTACTGGGGCGGCGCGATCACGTCGTGGTAGAGCGGCCAGATCGTGTCGTTCGCGAACCCCTCGTAGTACTCCGCGACCTCCTGCTCGCTGAGCGCGATGGGAATCAGCTTCAGATCGTTCGCCACGAACGGTTCGAGTTCCAGGTCGGCCTGCCCTGCCCAGCCGACCCAGGCGCCGTCGACCGATCTCATCACCGGTTCGAGGGCGGCGACGAGCCCGCCGGGCGACGTGCGCCAGGTCTCCTCACCGTCGTGGCTGACGACCCTGTCCACCGGAAGGCGGTTCGCGACGACGACGAATTCTGCGGCGGTCATGGGAGCTCCTCGCACCAGGGGTGAGCCTCCAGGTTATCGAGTGCGCGACCGCGTGCGGCTGGCGAACCAGTTCAGGATGCCGGTGACGAAGACGATCGCGGCTGCGCACGCCGGCAGCAGCAGCGCGGTCGTGGTGCCCAGGTTCTGCGCCACCTCGCCGGTGACGGCGGCTCCGATGGACTGGCCGACGATGACGGCCGATCCGAGCATCGTCATGACGGTCGCCGAGCGGCCGAGCGGGCTGCGCGCTGCGCCGAAGCTGTACTGGGTGACCAGCGTCGGGCCGATCCCGATCCCCATGATGGCGAGCACCGCGGTGATGCCGCCCGGCGAATCGACGAAGGCCAGCAGCAGCGCGCCGAGCAGCAGGATGCCGGCGAACACGAGCCATCGCGCGCGCAGCGAGAAGCGCGGGGGGAACCATGCGACGCCGAGTGCGAGTGCAGCAGAACCGATCCCCATGACGCCGTACAGCAGACCGGCCTGCTCCGGCGACCCTCGGTCCGCCATGAAGGCGGTGAGCGAGGTGAGGGTCGCACCGAAGAACAGCCCGACCCCCAGGATGCCGATGACCACGACGAGCAGCTGCGGACGGACGAGCTCGGACACGGAGGACGGCGCACGACCATCACTCCCCCGTTCAGCCGACACATGCCTGGCGCTGGGGTGCAGCGCGAAGGCGCCGACGAACGCGAGCGTGAGCACTGCGGCGCCGACCAGAGGCGCCCAGGGGGCGATGACGGATGCCGCGATGCCGACCAGGAACGGGCCGAAGACGAAGACAGTCTCGTCCGCTGCCGACTCGTACGCCATCGTGCCGGAGGTCGTCCGCACACGCTGGTCTTCCGGCATCCGCTCGTTGATGATCGTCACCAGACGGGAGCGGGACATCGGCGCCACCTGAGGAGCCGTCGCACCGATTCCGACGGCGGCGAGCAGCACGAGCGTGTCAGCGGCCGCACTGTAGACGACGAGCGTGAACACGATCAGCACCGCGCTGTTGGCGATCGTCAGAAGGATCAGCACCGGGCGCTGCCCGAACCGGTCGGCGGCCGCACCGAGCAGCGGGCCGAAACAGGCCGTGCCGAGGCCGACCGCTGCCGAGGTGAGTCCGCCGAGCGACAGCGACTCGCGTGCGGAGACGACGATCGTGAGGACGCCGACCACCATCATGGCGAACGGCAGCCGTGCCACGAAGGCGATCACGAAATAGGGAATCCCAGCCTGTCTGAGCAGGCTCGCAGGAGCAGATGCGTGTGTCTGTGTCATGACTCTCGCGCGCCCGAGGACGCGGGGATCAGGTGCCGCCGCTGTCCGTCGGGGCGCCGACGGCCGGTAGATACACAGCTTCAAGCGCTCACGCGCCGCACTGATCCTAGCGTCCGAGCCTGATGGTTTCCAGGGCCAGCTACCTCGCGGCTGGAAGGGGTAGCGTGGCTGCATGCGCTACCTCTTCAGCACCGGACTCGTCGCAGCGATCTCGGCGGGAGTATCGCTCCTGCGCGGAACGCGCGATGAACCGATCACGTGGCGCGCTGCCCTCTCGTGGGTCAGCTGGGGCATCACCCTCGCGCTCGCGGTCGGCGCTGTCGTCGACCTCAGGCGCGAGCGTCGCGGCGACCTCGTCGATGCCGACTCGCCCCAGTCAGTGAAGAAGGCGAAGAAGGCGCAGCGGCTCCAGTTCCGGTCTCAGAAGGCGCTGGCCGACGCGCAGGGACACGCCAAAGCCCGCCGTTGAACGGCTTGCTCAGCGCGTGAGGATCAGCGCCTCGCCCTGACCGCCGCCTCCGCAGAGACCGACGGCGACCGTACCTGTCCCCCGTCTGGCGAGCTCATGCGCCATGTGCACGACCAGACGGTTGCCCGATGCGCCGATCGGGTGGCCGATCGCGATCCCGCCGCCATGGATGTTCACGATGTCGCTCGAGATCCCGAGCTCGGTCTGCGACCGGGCGACGACGGCGCCGAAGGCCTCGTTGATCTCGACGAGGTCGAGGTCGGCCGCCGCGATCCCCTGCTTCTCGAGCGCGCGGGTGATCGCCTGCGCCGGCTGCGCCTGGAGCGAGTTGTCCGGGCCGGCGGTCTGACCGCTCGCGCCGATGACGGCGAGCACGGGCCAGCCCTGCGCTTCGGCGTTCTCACGAGTCGTGACGATGACAGCCGAGGCGCCGTCGGAGATCTGCGAGGAGTTGCCCGCCGTGATCGACCCGCCCTCGGCGAATGCGGCACGCAGTCTGCCGAGCGTTTCCACTGTGGTCTCCGGGCGCACGCCCTCGTCGCGGCTGACCACGACCGGCTCCCCGCGGCGCTGCGGAACCTCGACGGTGACGATCTCGTCGTCGAAGGCACCGGCGTCTGCGGCAGCGGCCGCTCGCTGATGGGACAGCGCAGCCACCTCGTCCTGCGCCTCACGGGTGAGCTCGAAGCGCGCATTGTGACGCTCGGTCGACGCCCCCATGCTCTCCCTGTCGTACGCGTCGGTGAGGCCGTCGTACGCCATGTGGTCGAGCACCTCGACGGTGCCGTAGGTCCAGCCGTCGCGCGAGCCCATGAGCAGGTGCGGGGCTCGTGTCATCGACTCCATGCCGGCAGCGACCACGGTCGTGGCATCCCCGGTTCGGATCATACGAGCGGCATCGATGATCGCCGTGAGGCCCGACAGACACACCTTGTTGACCGAGTGCGCTGGCACGTCCCACCCGATGCCGGCGCCGATCGACGCCTGGCGCGCGGCGTTCTGCCCTGAGCCGGCGGCGAGCACCTGCCCGACGATGACCGCGTCGATCGCCCCGGGGTCGACGGCCGCCTGCTCCAGCGCGCCCTTGATGGCGAGCGATCCCAGCTGGGGCGCCGTGAAAGATGCCAGCTGCCCCTTCAGACGGCCCTGCGGGGTACGGGCGGCGGCGACGATGACGACGTCGGTCATGACAGCTCCTTCAGTTCAGGCGACAGGATGAGTGCCGGCTCGGTCGCGTCGATCACGTCCTGCACGCTCACCCCCGGTGCGGTCTCGACCAGCACGAGTCCATCATCGGTCACGTCGATCACGGCGAGGTCGGTGATGATGCGATGCGCCACACCCTTGCCGGTGAGCGGCAGCGAGCACGCGTTCACGATCTTGGCGGAGCCGTCCTTCGCGACGTGCTCCATGAGGATGATGACGCGACCCGCCCCGTGGACGAGGTCCATCGCACCTCCGGGGCCCTTGACCATCTTCCCCGGGATCATCCAGTTCGCCAGGTCGCCTGAGGCCGAGACCTGCATGGCTCCGAGGATGGCGGCATCGATCTTGCCGCCGCGGATCATGCCGAAGCTCGTCGCCGAGTCGAAGAACGCGGTGCCAGGCAGAGTCGTGACCGTCTCCTTGCCGGCGTTGATGAGGTCGGGATCCACCGCATCCTCCGTCGGGTAGGGGCCGACGCCGAGGATGCCGTTCTCGGACTGCAGCACGAGGGTGACGCCCTCGGGGACGTAGTTCGGGACGAGCGTCGGCAGACCGATGCCGAGGTTGACGTAGGAGCCGTCTGTGAGCTCGGCGGCGGCGCGGGCGGCCATCTGCTCTCGGGTGCGTGCCATGGTCAGGCTCCTTCCGTGGCGGTGCTCGGCTGGGACACGGTGCGACGCTCGATGCGCTTCTCGATCTCGGTGCCGACCTCGATGATGCGGTGCACGAAGACCCCGGGCAGGTGGACGGAGTCCGGGTCGATCTCGCCCGGCTCGACGAGCCGTTCGACCTGTGCGATGCAGACGCGACCGGCCATCGCGGCGAGCGGGTTGAAGTTGCGGGCGGCCTTGTTGAAGACGAGGTTGCCGTGCCGGTCGCCGACCGCGGCGTGCACCAGCGAGAAATCGGTGGAGATCGCCTCCTCGAGAACGAAGTCCTTCGGCGTGCCGTTCAGATCGAAGGAACGAACTTCCTTCTTCGGCGATGCCACAGCGACCCCGCCGTCGGCGTCGTAGCGACGAGGCAGGCCGCCATCCGCGACCTGCGTTCCGACGCCGGTCTGCGTGAAGAACGCCGCGATGCCGGATCCTCCTGCACGCAGCTTCTCGGCGAGCGTCCCCTGCGGTGTGAGTTCGAGCTCGAGCTCACCGGAGAGGAACTGTCGCTCGAACTCCTTGTTCTCGCCGACGTACGACGACGTCATCTTGCGGATGCGCCGCGCGCCCAGCAGGATGCCGAGCCCCCAGTCGTCGACGCCGCAGTTGTTGCTGACGACGCTGAGGTCGGTCGTTCCCTGCGCGAGCAGGGCCTCGATGAGGGCGATCGGGTTGCCGGAGAGTCCGAAGCCTCCGACCGCCAGGGACGCCCCGTCGGGGATGTCGGCGACGGCGTCAGCAGCCGATGCCCATTGCTTGTCGATCACGCAGCACTCCTTCGTGTGAGGTCTTCCTCCAGCATCCGCCATCTGCGGCGCCGGGTGAAGCCGGGTCTTGCGATATGGGCGAATGGGAAGGTAGCGTCCACATTATGGACACCCCGGCTCGCTCCGTGCCCGGCGCTCAGGCCGTGGCGCGCGCTGCCAGGCTTCTGCGTCTGGTGACCGCCGGAGGCGACGACGGAGCCGCCCTGCAGGACCTCGCGAAGGCGGCCGACCTGACACGCTCGACTGCGCACCGTCTGCTCAGCGCGCTGCGCGCCGAAGGTCTCGTCGATCGCGACGAGGAGAGCGGCCGATGGATGCCTGGACCGGAGCTGTTCCTCATGGGATCAGTGGCCGCGGCGCGGTACGACGTCACGGCTCTGGCGCGTGACATCGTGCGGTCGCTGGCGGTGAAGACCGAGGAGAGTGCCTTCCTCTCGGTGCGCCGAGCCGACGAGACGGTGTGCCTGCTCCGCGAGGAGGGTGCCTTCCCGATTCGCTCGTTCGTACTCAGCGAAGGTGTGCGGTTCCCCCTGGGCGTCGCGAGCGCCGGGCTGGCGATTCTCTCGTTCCTCCCTGCCCACGATGTGGATGCCTATCTGGACAGGCATCCTGAGCTCAGCAGCCGATGGGGGCGCACGCACTCCGCGGCTCCCCTGCGCCGCCGCTTGGCCGAGACGAAGGAGCGCGGCTACGCCGTGAACCCCGGCCTCATCGTCGAGGGCAGCTGGGGCATGGGCGCCGCCGTGTTCGACCGCAGCGGGCGTCCGGAGTGGGCTCTGAGCCTCACCGGAGTCGAATTCCGCTTCGGCCCCGATCGGATCGCCGAGCTCGGTCGGACACTGATGGCGCACGCCCACCAGCTGTCGTCCCGAATCGCCAACCGGACCGGTCACTGAGCCTGTCGAAGTGCGTCCGGTTGCGCTCCCACGACGCCGACCTCGGCCTGCACGAGAGGAGCGAGCGCCAGGGCGCCGCGGTCGCTCATGACGACGGTGTAGTGGTTGAGTCCGTCCAGGTGGCGATGGCGGATGTCCGGGTGCTCGGCCAGCAGCTTCTCGCGGTGCCCGGCCGGGTAGAGGCCGGGCGTCTCGTTCTGCAGGCCGCGGGGCACGGTGATGAACAGCGTCGGAACGGTCAGCGCGGCCAGCGCCTCGGGCAGCGCCGATCCCAGATTCAGATCGATCGTGTCCTCGACGGTGGTCTGGTAGCTCGTGGCGGGACGGAGCCCATCACCATGGGGCACGAGGTCGTAGGCGATGTAGCGCTCGAGGTCGTCGCTCCAGTCCGCCTCGAAGGCGGGGTGGTGCCGCCAGAACACCTCGATGTACTCCTCGACGCTCGTCCAGCGCTTGGACAGGCGGTCGGCGGTCGGTCCGAGGATGATCGACACGAGCTGGTCCGGCTCGACCCCGGCCGGGACGTCCAGCGGTAGCCCGCCGTCGACCAGAACCAGCTGCTGCACCCGCGTCGGATGCAGGTGCGCGAGCACGACGGCGACGAATCCTCCCATCGAGTGTCCGATCACCGGTGCAGTGCTCACGCCGAACGCGTCGAGAACCGCGACCATGTCGGTCGCGTGGGCGACCATGCCGGCCGCGCCGGCGAGCTCGTTGCTCGCGCCGCGGCCGCGCAGATCCGGGGCGATGACGCGGACACCAGGCAGCTGCTCCACGAGGAACGGCCACGCCAGATGGGAGGAGGTGACACCGTGGATCGCGAGAACCGTGAGGATGTCGCCTACGGCATCCACCGGGTCCCACACGCCGACGCGCAGGTCGCCACCGCTGACCGGGACATCGACGGTGCGATACGTGTGCGTGCTCATCGTGCCGTCCACCCGCCGTCCATCGTGTACGACGAGCCGGTCACCATCGCGGCGTGCGGCGACGCGAGCCATCCCGCCAGCGACGCCACCTCTGATGCATCGACGAGACGCTTGATCGCGCTCTCGGTCAGCATGATCTTCTCGACGACCTCGTTCTCGGGAATGCCGTGCACCTTGGCCTGATCGGCGATCTGCTTCTCGACCAGCGGCGTGCGGACGTAGCCGGGATTGATGCAGTTGCTGGTCACTCCGTGCGGCCCGCCCTCGAGAGCCGTGACCTTCGACAGGCCCTCGAGGCCGTGCTTCGCGGTGACGTACGCGGATTTGAAGGGGCTAGCGCGCAATCCATGGACGCTGGAGATGTTGATCACACGCCCCCACCCCCGCTCGTACATGCCGGGAAGTGCCGCGCGGATGAGCAGGAACGGCGCCTCGAGCATGATGCGCTGGATGGTGCGGAAGGCGTCAGGATCGAACTCGGCGATCGGGCTCACGCGCTGAATCCCGGCGTTGTTGACGAGGATGTCCGCCTCGAGCTCGAGGTCGTCGAGCGCCGACGTGTTCGAGAGGTCGACCGCCCAGGCCTCACCGCCGAGGGCCGCCGCGTGCTCCTCGGCCGCGTCGCGGTTCAGGTCGGCTATGACGACGTGCGCGCCGCGCGAGGCGAACTCCCGAGCGCACGCGAGGCCGATGCCGCTCGCTCCCCCGGTGATGACGGCTCGGCGTCCGGCCAGATCCTGATCAGCCATTGTCGTTCTCCTTCTCCCCCGCACCCGCGGCGGCGTGCGGCCGCAGTGCATTGCCGATGAACCGCGTCATGCCGTCGATGACGGCGGCGTCGATCTGCGCGGGCGGTCGCCCGTCGGCGTCCCGCTCCCAGAGCAGGTATCGCATGCCGATCAGCTCGCCGGCGCCCATGAGCGCCCAGGCGGCCACCTCTGGGTCGAGCGTCGGATCGATGTCTCCGTCCTGCTGCGCGGCGCGCAGACCTGCGCGGTAGCCCTCGACGATCCGCTCGTAGTGCAGTCGCATGGTCGAAGGCGAGACGAACTCCGCCTCGCGGACGACACGATAGAGCGCCGGGTGCGCGGCGGTGAATCGGAAGAATCCCTCGAATCCGAGTCGCTCCGCCTCGATGCGGTTCTTCGCTTCAGCCATCGCTTCGGACATGGAGTGCCGGACGCGACGGTTGAGATCGATGACGAGCGCTTCGAAGATCGTCTGCTTGCTGTCGAAGTACAGGTAGAAGGTGCCGAGAGCCACGCCTGCTCGCTCGGTGATCTTCACGATCGACGCCTCGTGGTACCCGAGGTCGGCGAACACGCCCTCGGCGGCCTCGAGCAGCCGGCGTCTGGTGGCCTCTCCGCGCTTGGTCAGTGGACGGCCAGTGGCGGGCGAGACCAGCTCGTCGGCCATGGTCTCAACGGACGTGGTCTCAACGGACTCGGTCATCTGCGTCCTCTTCTCGTCGCGCCGTCAGCTGTGCGGCCATCGCCCGCAGACGGGCACGGGCGACCTTCTCGATGGTGGAACGGGGCAGCTCGTCCAGGAAGACGATCCGCGCCGGGAGCTTGAACGCCGCCAGTCGATCACGCGCGAACGCGAGCAGTTCGTCGGCCGACAGCGCCTCACGGGCGACGACGAACGCGACACCGCGCTCACCCCAGACGGCGTCCGGCGCTCCGACGACGGCGACAGCCTTCACGAGCGGATGCTCCGACAGAGCCCGCTCGATCTCGGCCGGTGCGACGTTCTCGCCCCCCGAGACGTAGATCTCCTTGAGTCGGTCCACGATCCGGTAGATGCCGTCGGCGTCGCGGTGCGCGAGATCCCCCGAGCGCAGCCAGCCGTCCGAGCGCGCCCTGTCTGTGGCAACCGGATCGTCGAGGTACCCGCTGAACGTGCTGGGGCCGCGCACCCACAGCTCGCCGGTGGCGACGCCCTCGAGCGGCAGCGATGTCGCGACATCCACGAGGCGGACGTCGACGGAGGGGTACGGGCGTCCGACTGCTCCTGGGTGCGATGCGAGCTCGGATGCCGGCAGCGCGAGCACGTTGGGTCCTGCCTCGGTGAGGCCGTATCCCTGAGTGAGGGCCACGCCGCGCGCAGACCACACCTCGGCGAGGTCGACGGGCATCGTGGCTCCGCCGACGAGGACGTGCCGCAGCGACGACAGGTCTGCGTCGGCCCAACCGGCCGTCTCCTGCAGCATCCGGTACTGGGTGGGTACGCCCATCATGGTCGTGACGCGCCGATCGCAGATCAGCTGCAGCACCCGACTCGGCTGGAACGACCGCTCGAGGACGACGGTCGCGCCGGTCCACCAGGCGAGCAGCGGCTGCACGTTCCAGGCCGCGACGTGGTAGTGCGGCAGCATCGCCAGAACCACGTCCGTCGGCACCATCGGCATGGCCTGCGAGAGCGCCATGTTCGTCCAGAAGCAGTTCGCGTGGGTCAGCACGACGCCCTTGGGCGCCGCTTCGCTGCCGGAGGTGAAGATCACCAGCAACGGGTCGTCGTCGCGGACCGCGCGTTGCGCCGCGGACTCCGTGGCCACTGGGACATCGGTCTCGACGCCGGTGCTCCCCAGGAACACGTACGCCGGAGCATCGTCACCCAGCATCCGCAGAGCCGCCCCGGCCAGGGCGACGTACTCGTCCTCCACCAGGACCAGGACCGGGTCGCTCCGGCGCACCAGCTCGGCGAGCTCTGTCGGCGTGAGCCGCCACGACAGCGGGATGAACGCGATGCCGAGGAACGCGCACGCGAAGAAGGCGACCACGTGATCCGCCGAGTTGCCGGACACCGTCGCGATCCGCTGACCAGGGCCGTACCCCGCGTCCGTCAGTCGCTGCGCGAGCAGTTCGGCTCGACGCGCGAGCGTGGCGTAGTCGAGGGCCACACCGCGATCGTCGATCGCGATCTTCGCCGGATTGGATGCCGCGCGATCGCGCAGCCATCTCCCGACCGTGTGGGGGCCGTCGACGTCGGGATTCATCGCACGCTCACCTCGGCCTCGAGCGTCTCGCTGTCTTCGAGCGCGGCCAGCGAGCCGGCCGCCGGTGCGGCGCCACGGCGACGGCGACGCAGGCTGTCGACGGTTCCGGCGATGCCGCCGGGCAGGAACATGACCACGAGGATGAAGAGTACGCCCAACAGGAACAGCGGCTCCGAAAGCGGGATGCGCAGGAAGTCCGGCAGCGCCTGGATGCCCTCTGCGCGAGCGAGCACCGTGAGGCGCTGATCGAGGATCGTGTACAGAACGCCGCCCACGATGGCACCCCATCGGAATCCGACGCCGCCGAGCACCACCATCACCAGAACGGTGATCGTGAGGTCGGCGCCAACGGCGCTCGGCTGCGTGCCGGACTGCAGCAGGAGGTACGCGACGCCGGCGAGGCTGGCACACAGGGCAGCGATCACGAAGACGATGAGCTTCGCACGAGCGGGGCGCAGGCCCAGCACCTGCACGCGCAGTTCGTTCTCGCGCGCCGCTGCGGCGAGGTGACCGAGGCGGGACGTGTCGACCCAGAGCACGATCAGGTAGACGACGACGAGCACGATCAGCGCGAACCAGTAGAGGTTGCGGGTGTTGATCACGCCGACCAGCCAGTCGGGGACGCTCTCGGTGTGCAGTCCGAGGCCCTCCTCACCTCCGGTGATCGCCTGGTTGCGCCGGACGAGCACCGAACCCGCCTGCGCGAACGCCAGGGTCACCATGGCGAACGGGATGCCGTTGACCCGCATCGCCACCGCCCCTGTGACCAGAGCGATGACCATCCCGCCGATCAGGGCGACGAACACGCCCTGCCAGAGCGGCAGGCGGAAGGCGTCGAGCAGGATGCCGAGCCCGTAGGCTCCGGCGCCGAAGTACAGCGCGTGGCCGAACGACAGCATTCCGGCCGAGCCCAGCAGCAGGTTGTACGACAGCGCCAGAGCCGCGAACACCATGCACAGCGAGAGCAGCGCGAGCGATCCAGGCGTGTAGGTGGGCCCTGGCAGGATGCCGGGCAGCGACAGGTTGAGCAGCGGCAGGATCGCCATCACGACGACGAGGACGCCGCCGACGATCGCGGGCGCGAAGCGCTTCGGTCCCTGAGCTTGTCGAAGGGCCATCATGCTTTCCTCCCCATGAGGCCCGCGGGTCGCACGAGCAGGACGACGGCGAGCAGGATGACGACGATGAAGTCGCCCGTGCCGCCGAGATACGTGTTGGCGACCTGCTGGAGCACTGCGACGAGCACCGACGCGATCGCGGCCCCCGTGAGGGACCCGAGACCGCCGACGACGGTGACGATGAAGGCGAAGATCAGCAGCGTCGAGCCGAGGTGGGCCGAGACGTAGGTCATGGCGTGCATGGCGAGCACGCCGCCGATGCCTGCGGCCGCCCCGCCGATCGCGAAGACGAGCGTGAACGAGCGGCGCACGTCGATGCCCAGCGCCGTCACCATCGACCGGTTCTCCACGCCGGCGCGGATGATCATGCCGTAGCGGGTGTTCGTCAGGAACAGCACGAGCCCCGTGAGCACGAGACCTGCGGCGATGATCAGCACCCAGTACTTGTTCGGGATGCTGGCGCCAAGAACATCCGTCGTCTGTCCGAGCCACGACGGGCCGGTCACGTTGATCGCGTCCGTGCCCCAGATGCCCTCGAACAGGGCGATCGCGGCGAACGAGAGGCCGACGGTGACGAGCACCTGCTCGATATGCCGTTCATACAGCGGCCTGATCAGCACTAGTTCGGTCAGGGTGGCGAACACCGCGCCGACCACAGCGCCGACGAGGATCGAAAGCAGGAAACCCGCCCAGGTGTTCGCGCCGATCGCCTGTGCGACGCCCCACCCGACGAAGGCGCTGAGGGTGAGGAACGCGCCGTGCGCGAAGTTCAGCACGTGCATGAGACCGTAGATGAGGCTCAGTCCGCTGGCGACGAGGAAGTACAGGGCGCCGAGCCCGACGCCGATCACGAGGGTGAGGATGAGCGCGCTCATGCGTGGGCCTCCGCACTGACTCCGAGGAGCCTTCGGGTGAGATCGGGGTCGTCGAGGATCGTGCTGGCGTCGCCGGTGTGGACGACACGGCCGCCCGCGATCACGACGGCGCCGCCGGCGAGCTGACGGACGACTTCGAGGTTCTGCTCGACGAGCAGGATCGGTACGGTCTTGGCCGCCTCGGCGAGGGCCTCGGCCACTTCTTGCACGATCTTGGGTGCGAGGCCTTTCGTCGGTTCATCGACGAGGATGATGCGGTTGTCGTTGAGGAGGGCCCTGGCGACCGAGACCATCTGCTGCTGGCCGCCCGAGAGGGTGCCCGCGCGTTGATCCTTGCGCTGCACGAGGTCGGGGAAGAGCTCGGCGACGAACTCGCGGCGCGGTGTGCGCTGGCGCTCCGCGAGGGCGAGGTTCTCGGCGACCGTGAGCCCGGCGAAGACCTCGCGGTCCTCAGGAACGTAGCCGACGCCGCGCTGGACGATCTTGTGGGTGGGGAGGCTGTCGATCCGCTCTCCCTCGAGGAGCACTTCGCCGCGACGGGAGATGAGGCCGAGGATGCCGCGCAGCGTCGAGGTCTTCCCCACGCCGTTGCGGCCGAGCACGGCGGTGATGCCGGTAGCCGGGACATCGAAGGTGACGTCCTCGACAACCTGCTGGCCGGCGATGGATGCCCGCAGTGAGCGGACTTGGAGGATCGGGTCGGTCATGCTGCCGTCCCCGTTCCGAGGTACGCGCTCTGCACCGTGGGGTTCTCCATGATGTTCTGCGGGGTGTCGAACGCGATGATCGTGCCGAAGTACATCACCGCGACGAGGTCGACGAGCCCCATCAGGACGTCGATGTGGTGCTCGACCATCAGCACGGTGCATCCGCTCGCCCGCTGCATCTCGCGGATGTTCTCCACGAGCCCCGCGACATCGCCGGATGCGACGCCCGCCATCGGCTCGTCGAGCAGCACGAGCCGGGAGTCCGTGGCCATCAGCGACGCGATCTCGAGCTTGCGCTTGTCGCCGTGGCTGATGTCACCGGCCGGGGTGTCGAGCCGGTGAGCGAGTCCGACCTTCTCGAGGACCTCGATGGCCTGCCTGGTAGCGCTGTCGTCGCGACGCGGAAACTTCAGCAGCGAGTAACTGCCGCCGTGCGCGGCCTGGACGGCCACCCGGACGTTCTCGAGGATGCTGAGCTTGGGGAACAGGCTCGAAGTCTGGAACGTGCGCCCCAGTCCTGCCCGCGCCCGCTTCGGGACGGACAGGCCAGCGATGTCTTCGCCGTCGAGGAGGATCCGGCCGGCGGTGGGTCGGATCACCCCAGAGATCGCATTGAACAGCGTGGTCTTGCCCGCGCCGTTCGGTCCGATCACTCCCACGAGGGAGCCGGAAGCGACATCGAGGTCGACGTCCTTGAGGATCGTCGCTCCGCCGATCTGGAGGCCGAGGCCCTCGACGCGGAGTGCCGCGCCTTCGGGCTTGCCATCGGACAGGACTGGGGTGTCGTTCATGAACGCGGATCGCCCTTCGGGTTACGGAGCGACGTCGGCGGCGTCGACCGTGGCGACCAGCTCGGGAACGAACCCGGAGCCATCCGCGACGAGCCTCGCCTGGTACATGTCCTGCAGGAGTGCGTGGTCCTCGGCGCGCACAGTGTTGGTGCCCTTCGGACCCTCGAACTCGAAGCCCTCGAGGGCTGCGATCATGGCATCCACGTCGCCCTTGCCCTCCTTCACGGCCTGCACGAGCATGATGGCGGCGTTGAAGCCGTCGGGGCTGAACAGGTCGGGTGTACCCCCCGCTCCCTCGATCGCCTCGACCATCGCGGTGTTCACCTCGTTGTCAGGGGCTGCGGGGAAGTAGTGGTTGAGGAAGTTGATCTTCTCGCTCGCCTCACCGTATGCGCCGAACGTCGCGGCGTCGCCGAGACCGGTGACGACGGGGATGCTCTCGAGCACACCCTGCTGGCTCATCGCCTGCCACATGGCACCAGAGGTGGCGCCGGCCCAGGCGACGAACACGAGGTCGGGCTCGGCGCTCAGCACCTGCTGCGCGAACGGGGTGAACTCGGTGACGTCCTCGGCGACGAGGACGGGCGTGACGGTCGCGCCCTGGCCGCCGAGGATGGCCTCGACCGCTGCGACGTTGCCCTGGCCGAACGCGTTGTTCTGCGCGAACACCGCGACGGTCTTGCCGTCGATGTCGTCGAGGAAGGTACCTGCGGTCGCGACGTCCTGAGCGGACTGACGGCCGGAGCGGAACGTGTAGTCGTTGATGCCGGTGACGGCATCGGCTGCCGCAGGGCCGGAGATGAAGAGCACCTTGTTCTGCTCTGCCTGTTCGGCCATCGCGAGTGCCACCCCGGACGATGCGCTGCCGAGGAGGATGTTCACGCCGTCTCCGATGAGCTCCTTCGCCGCGGTCACGGCGGTGTCGGGATCACCGGCGTCGTCGCGGTACTCGACTGTGATCTTCGTGCCGTCGACCTCGTTCGTTCCATCGGTCGCGTAGTCGAGCCCCGCTTTGAACGCGTCGAGGTACTGCTTGCCGTAGCCGGCGAGCGGCCCGGTCTCGCTTGTGATGACGCCGGCGACGATCTCGGCGGGGCCGTCCCCGCCGCCTTCGCCGCCACCGCCGGTGGCCGCCTGCGGCGCACAGGCCGCCAGAACCAGGGCGGCCGTGGCGACCACGGAGCCCAGGAGCAACTTCTTCGTAACTCGCATGTGAATGCCTTTCGCCCTTGGAAGGTCTTGATGCTGAACCTGAAAGCTGATTCAGGTTACTTGAACTCTAAAGCGCGGCATTGTCGATCGTCAAGTCCGCGATACATACCAGTGGGTATATACTTGCTGGTATGAACCGTGCGGACATCGTCTCTTCGATCGTGGTCTCGGCACATGCGCTGGCTCGCATTGCGGCGCAGGATGCCGAGAACGACGCCCCTGCAGCGCAGTGGCGCGCGCTGACCCTGCTCGAAAGAGAGCCCGATCAGCGCGTCGGCGCTCTGGCTCGCGCGTCGCGGACCACACAGCCCGGGATGACGCGCCTGCTGGGAGAGCTCGAGCGTGCCGGACTCGTCAGCCGCTCCCCCGACGCGTCGGACTCTCGGGCGACGGTCGTCGACATCACCGATGCCGGCCGTACCGCTCTCGAGGAATGGCGTGAAGCCTTCCGGCGCACGCTCGCACCTCGCTTCGCGGATCTGGATGCCGCGGACTGGGATGCACTGCATCGCTCGGCCGAGATCCTCGCCGCGCACAGCATCGAACAGCATCCAGAGTCAGGAGTCGGCGAGTGAACAGCGCCAGTACCAGCGGATCCATCTGGAAGCAGCCGGCCCAAGTGTGGGCGGTGGCCTTCGCCAGCGTCGTCGCCTTCATGGGCATCGGACTCGTCGATCCGATCCTTCCCGCGATCGCCGAGTCGCTGGAGGCGACGCCGACCGAGACGGAACTGCTGTTCACCAGCTACCTGCTGGTCACCGGCCTCGCGATGCTGGTCACCAGCTGGATCTCCAGCAGAATCGGCGCCAAGGCGACGTTGATGATCGGTCTGGGTCTGATCATCCTCTTCTCGCTCGCATCCGCGATGAGCGGGAGCGTCGACGCGATCATCGGCTTCCGCGCCGGCTGGGGCCTCGGCAATGCGTTGTTCATCTCCACCGCCCTCGCCACCATCGTCGGCTCGGCGTCTGGCGGCAGTGGTGCGGCGATCGTTCTGTACGAGGCCGCCCTCGGGCTCGGCATCGCCATCGGACCGCTGCTGGGCGGTCTGCTCGGCGAAGTGAGCTGGCGCGGCCCGTTCTTCGGCGTCGTCGCTCTCATGGCGATCGCGTTCATAGCCGTTTCCGCGCTGCTGCGGGGCCCGCTCGACAAGCGTCAGCCCGTGCCGTTCTCGGCTCCGTTCAAGGCGCTCGGCCGCCCGGCCCTGGCGATCCTCGCCGTCGCCGCTCTCTTCTACAACATCGGCTTCTTCGTGCTGCTCGCGTTCTCCCCGTTCCCGCTGGGTTTCGGAGCGATGGGCATCGGGTTCACGTTCTTCGGATGGGGTGTGGCTCTGGCCATCACCAGCATCTGGGTGGCCCCGTGGATGATGCGGCGGATGTCGCGCACGGCGATCATCCTCACGGTCCTGCCGCTGCTCGCCGTCGACCTGATCGCCGCCGGTCTGGTCGCGGAGACGCCGTCCGCACTTGTCGTCTGCATCGTCATCGGCGGCCTGCTCCTCGGTGTCATGAACACCGTCCTCACCGAGGCGGTCATGGAGGCGACGGATCTCCCCCGCTCCGTCGCCTCATCCGCGTACTCCGCCGTCCGCTTCATCGGCGGCGCGATGGCTCCGCCGATCGCAGCGCTGCTGTGGCACGCGTTCAACGCAACGGTGCCGTACCTGTTCGCCGCAGCATCCGTGCTCGTCGCGACGCTCACCGTCTTCCTGGGTCGCAAGGTGCTCGCGCGCATCGACGACGAGCCGGTGGATGCCGTCGCCGAAGACGCCGAGGCGATCACGGTCGGCGACGCCGCCTGATCCACCCGGTACGTTGGGGCGCATGAGCGAACCACTTCCCGAGCGCAGTCGCCTGGTCAGGCAGCATCTGGCCGACGCCGGTCTCGAACCCGCGATCCGGGTGCTGCCTGATTCTGCCCGTACCGCGGTCGAGGCCGCTGCCGCGATCGGCTGCGACGTCGCGGCGATCGCGAACAGCCTGGTGGTCCTCGCCGATGGCGAACCAGTGCTGGTCATGACCAGTGGAGGGCACCGCGCGGACTTCGCCGTCGTCTCAGCATCCATCGGTGCCGAGCATGTCGCGATGGCGCCGGCATCCATCGTCCGGGAGGCGACGGGACAGGCGATCGGCGGCGTGGCCCCGGTCGGTCATCCTGCGCGACTGCCCACATACATCGACGAGGCGCTGCGCGACTTCGACGAGATCTGGGCTGCGGCGGGTCATCCGCACACGGTCATGCCGCTGACCTTCGAGACCCTGCAGCGCCTCACGAACGGTCGGGTCATCACGGTCGTGTGAGCCGGGGTCGGAAAGCAGAAAAGCCTCGGAGCACTGGCGAGAGTGTTCCGAGGCTGATCCGTGCACCCCCAGGGACTTGAACCCTGAACCCATTGATTAAGAGTCAATTGCTCTGCCGATTGAGCTAGAGGTGCGTGGCCCGGGTTACCCCCGGCCGAGGAATTACATTACCAGTTTCATGAGCTCATGCGAAATCGAGGCGGCATTCGGCGTGGCAACTCGCCGACTATCCTGAGAACGTGACCGCAACCCCCGCCGCCGATGATCTGGCCGCCGATCTCGACCTCGCTCTCCGGCTCGCGGACGCCGCAGACAGCGAGTCCCTTCCCCGCTTCGACGCGAGCGATCTGAGGATCTCGACCAAGTCCGATCGGTCGCATGTCACGGACGCCGATCTCGCCACCGAACGCGCACTCCGCGCGATCCTGGCGGACGAGCGGCCGTCCGATGGCATCTTCGGCGAGGAGTTCGGCGTCTCCGGCGACGCGCGTCGGCAGTGGATCATCGACCCGATCGACGGCACCGCGAATTTCATGCGCGGCATCCCTCTGTGGGGCACGATGATCGCCCTCGCCATCGACGGGGTCCCGCAGGTCGGCGTCGTGAGCATGCCTGCTCTGGGCAGACGGTGGTGGGCATCGACCGGCAACGGGGCATGGACCGCCACGCACGCCCAGCCGCGACGCATCGAGACGTCGGCTGTCGCCTCCGTCGACGACGCAGCGGTCAGTTTTCAGAGCATCACGCAGTGGGCGGATGCCGGGCACCTGCCCGCGCTGCTCCGCATCGCCGACCGGGTGTGGCGCGATCGCGCATATGGCGACGTGTACTCGTACATGATGCTCGCCGAGGGCCGCCTCGAGATGGTCGCGGAGTTCGATGTCAAGGAGTACGACATCGCCGCAGCCGTCCCGATCGTGCGCGAGGCCGGTGGCGCATTCACCTCGTTCGACGGCGCGGACAGCATCTCCGAGCGCTCGGTGCTCGCGACCAACGGCATCCTCCACGACGCCTTCCTCGACCTGACGCACACGAAGGACTGAAGCCCGTGATGAACCGACGACTGCCCGCTGTCTCGCTCGCGTCCGCCGCCCTGCTCTCGCTACTGGCAGGCTGCGCACCGCAGCCGGAGATCGCCCCGACGTCAACGCCGACGCCGACCGCCGCGGCCGACCCCAGCCCGTCACCGGAGCCCGTCGCGACGGAGCCGACCGAGGAACCGGCGCCGGAGGATCCGACCTGCGAGACGCTCCTCGCCCCGAGCACGCTCGCGATGTTCGACGAGCACGGCTGGACGTACCGCGAGCAGGAGTTCCGGTTCGGTGAAGACGTCGTCGACGGCGGCTTCCAGTGCGTGTGGGGCGACTACTCCGTGGCGTCCGATCATGTCCAGGTGTTCGGGTGGGCACCGCTCGATGCGTCAGCATCCGTCGCAGCTCAGCAGAAGCTCCTCTCGCAGGGATGGCTGCGGGCCGATCAGGACGGCCACACGTACATCACCGAGGATCCGTCGTTCGCTTTCGCGGTCGACGAGGACGGCTACGGCATGACGTACGAATTCGGCGACGGCTGGGCGACCCTGGCCGACACCCGCCAGGGACTGGTGCTGATCCAGTTGCCCTGACGACACAACTCGCGTCACGAACGAAGGCCCACCACCGGGAGTTCACCGGGTGGCGGGCCTTCTTTCGTCGTGACAGCGGGTGGTGGAGCTGGGGGGAATCGAACCCCCGTCCAACGCTGATAATCCACGCCTTCTCCGGGCGCAGTCTGTGCAGACGTTCTACTCGGCTCCGACCTTTGTCACAGACACCTAAGTCGACGAGCCCAGCCTGGGAAGAGTCCCGCGTGACGTCCAGACGCCGTCACGCAGCAAGATTCCTAGATGACGCCAGGGTCCGTATCGGAATCACATACGGTCTGACGGACTATCGGGCTCGCTTATGCAGCGAGGGCGAAGTCGTTGCGCTTTGTTTCGGCAACTATTGTTTTGCAGGGAGCGTTCACGAGATAACCCTGCATCCTCGGCCCGCTTCTCGTGGATACACAGGCGCTGTCGAAACCGATCAGCCCCGTGGACCTTCTTGCGAAGGAGCCGCTGTCACTCTGTTGATTTACCACCTCGGACAACACATCATCCGAGCATCACAGGTTACAACGTATCCGGGCCCCACGCCATTCCTGGCGTAGAGTCGCTGCCATGAGCGACGTCACCATCACCGTCCGCGGCGAGAACGAGACGCGCATCGCGCCCGAACGCGCCACGATCCACGTCACCGTGCGCGCTGAAGGCCCAGAACGCTCCGCCGTGGTCGAGCGGGCGATGACCTATGCGGAGCCCGTTCGACAGGGCGTCTCCGAGCGCGAGGCGGCCGGGAGCATCGTCGAGTGGAACAGCAAGCGGCTGTCCGTCCGCGCGGAGCGTCCGTGGAACAGCGAGGGCAAGCAGCTGGCACCCGTGTACTACGCGAGCATCGACCTCAATGCGACGTTCATCGAAGCATCCGAGCTCTCGATCTGGGTCTCGGAGATCTCGGCGTGGGACGGCGTCGAGGTGGGCTGGGTGAATTGGCACCTGACTCCGCAGACACGGGCGGACGCGGAGCGCGAGGTCGCCTCTTCGGCCGTCGGCGTCGCCGTGCAGCGTGCTCAGGCATACGCGGCGGCGCTCGGGCTCGCTTCGGTTACCCCGGTCGAGATCGCCGACACCGGGCTCATCTCCCGCGAGCAGTCCCCCGCGCCTCAGATGATGAAGACGCGTGGCGCTGCGTTCGCGATGTCAGCGGACTCTGCCCCGGCGATGGAGTACGAGCCGGAGGACATCGTCATCTCCGCGACCGTCGAGGCGCGGTTCATCGCGCGCTGACGCTGCGCGCGCTCACGACCGCGCACAGCACGGGGTATCCGCAGTCGATGCCGTATCACTTCGGTCGGTTCTCAGCGATCACAACCGACTGAAGTGATACAGCATGCAGGTTGCGACTCGTGCTCGCGTCAAGCGTGCGCGAACGGCGCCAGGTCGGCCGCGAGGCGCTCTGAGACATGCGCGTGGATCTGCGTGCCGTGCTCAGTGTGCTCCGCAGAGATCAGGATGCCGGTCTCGTGCACGGCTGCGATCAGATCTCCCCTGTCGTAGGGAACGAGCGCATGGACCTCGGCTGCCGGCAGCGGCAGCGCCTCATCGATCGCGGCGCGCAGCTCCTCGATGCCCTCGCCGGAGCGCGACGACACGAAGTGCGCCTTCGGCTCGAGCCCTTGCAGCACCAGACGATCGTCGGCCGGGATGAGGTCGGCCTTGTTGAACACGACGAGCTCCGGGAGGTCCCTCGCGCCGACGTCGCCCATCACATCACGGACGGTCTGCAATTGTCCTGCGGGATCGGGGTGCGAGCCGTCGACGACGTGCAGCACGATGTCGGCGTCCGCCACCTCTTCGAGCGTCGATCGGAACGCCTCGACGAGCTGGTGAGGGAGGTTTCGCACGAAACCGACCGTGTCGGTGAACGTGTACACGCGGCCGTCATCGGTCGCGGTGCGTCGTACCGTGGCATCCAGGGTCGCGAACAGGGCGTTCTCGACCAGCACGCCTGCGCTCGTGAGCGCGTTGAGCAGGCTCGACTTGCCGGCGTTCGTGTATCCGGCGATCGCCACCGAGGGAATCGTGTTGCGCTTGCGCTCAGCGCGCTTCGCGTCGCGGGCTGGAGCGAAGTCGCGGATTTGCCGGCGAAGCATGGCCATGCGGGTGCGGATGCGACGACGATCGAGCTCGATCTTCGTCTCACCCGGTCCACGAGATCCCATGCCGGCACCGCCGGCGCCGACCTGCCCACCGGCCTGGCGGCTCATCGAGTCGCCCCAGCCGCGCAGCCGCGGCAGAAGGTATTCGAGCTGGGCGAGTTCGACCTGGGCCTTGCCCTCCCGGCTCTTCGCGTGCTGGCTGAAGATGTCGAGGATGACGGTCGTACGATCGATGACCTTCACCTTCACGACGTCCTCGAGCGCACGGCGCTGGCTGGGTGCGAGCTCGGTGTCGGCGATCACGGTGTCTGCGCCGGTGGCTGCGACGAGGTCCTTGAGCTCCTGCGCCTTGCCCCGGCCCAGGTACGTCGCGGGGTCCGGGTGCGGGCGCCGCTGCAGGACGCCGTCGAGGACGACGGCGCCCGCGGTCTCGGCCAGGGCCGCCAGCTCGCGCAACGAGTTCTCGGCATCCGTCTGCGCACCCTGCGGGTAGACGCCGACGAGCACGACGTTCTCGAGCCGCAGCTGGCGGTACTCGACCTCGGTGACGTCTTCGAGCTCGGTCGACAGACCGGCCACGCGCCGCAGCGCATGCCGGTCATCGAGGTCCCACTGCTCGCCGTCGCGATCGCCGTAGGAGGCCGTCGCCTTGTCCTGCAGCGCTTGCGCCGCGCCGAAGACTCGAGCCTCTGTGCGCTTCTCTGCGCTGGCGAGCACGCGGTCGAGAGTCTCGTCGCCGTGGGTGTCTTCTGTGGTCTTCGTCATCCTCTGCCTTCTATGTTCGGCGTCTTAACCTTAACCCGCCCGTCCGGTACGCTCACCGTATGGGGTCCGATCACTACTTCTCTGCGACCCCGGCAAGTGCGGAGAACCTTCGGACCATTCGTGTGGTTCTCGCGGGTCGAGACCTCGAGGTCACCACCGCCGGAGGCGTGTTCAGTCCCGACCGCCTTGATGCCGGAACCGCAGTGCTTCTCGCCAACATGCCGCCACTGCCACCGAGCGGGCACTTCCTTGACCTCGGCTGCGGCTGGGGCCCGATCAGCCTGGCCATGGCGATCGCGTCTCCGCACGCCACCATCTGGGCGGTCGACGTGAACGAGCGTGCTCTCGATCTGGTACGGCGGAACGCCGAGGCGCTGGGCCTCACCAATGTCAACGCCGTGCTGCCGGACGATGTTCCCGACGACATCGTGTTCCGCACGATCCGGTCGAACCCGCCGATCCGCGTCGGCAAGAACGTGCTGCACGACATGCTCGAACGGTGGATCCCCCGTCTCGACGAGCGCAGCGACGCCTGGATGGTCGTGCAGCGCAACCTCGGGGCCGATTCGCTGCAGCGATGGATCGCTGCCACGTTCAGCCCCGGGTACAGCGTCTACCGCTCGGCCACGGGCAAGGGGTACCGGGTGCTCAAGGTCCGTCGGCACGGGACCCCTGCGACCGAGCCGATCACGACGCTCTGATCAGGCGTTCACCGCACTGCTGACCTTGAAGCCCGCCCCGCGGTGCTCGCGCGGCAGGTGGTCCCCGCGTCCGTGCAGCTTGTGACGGAGCGTTCCGGGCGTGTAATCGGTCTGGTAGACACCGCGTCGCTGCAGCTCGGGAACGATGAACGTCACGATGTCCTCGAACGTCCCCGGCGTGATCGCATAGGCGAGGTTGAACCCGTCGACGTCGGTCTCATCGACCCACTCCTGCAGGAAGTCGGCGACTTCCTCGGGCGATCCGACCACTCGCGGGCCGAGGCCGCCGATGTTGCCGAGGCGGGCGATGTCGCGGACCTTCCATTCCTTGCCGTCATCATTCGCCTGCTGGAAGTTCGCAACGGTGGACTGGATCGCGTTGCTCTTGACGTTGCCGATCGGCTCGTCGAGGTCGAACTGCGACAGGTCGATGCCCATCCAGCCCGACATGAACACGAGCGCGCCCTCGTCGCTGGCGTACTGCAGGTACTCCTCGTGCTTGGCGTGCGCCTTCTCGCTCGTCTCGTCCGTGATGATCGTGAGCAGCGTGTAGATCTTCGCCGAGTAGCGGTCGCGACCGGCGGCTTCGAGAGCGTCGCGGATGCGCTTCACCGTCCCGGCGAGCACGGTCTTGGTGGGAGCCGCGACGAAGATCGCCTCAGCGTTGCCCGCTGCGAACGCGATGCCGCGCGGCGAGGCGCCGGCCTGGAAGATCACCGGCGTGCGCTGAGGCGACGGCTCCGAGATGTGGATGCCCGGAACGGTGAAGTGCTCGCCGTGGTGCCCGATCTCGTGCACCTTCGCCGGATCGGTGAACACACCGGACTCGCGGTCGCGGACGACCGCGTCGTCCTCCCAGGAGCCCTCCCACAGCTTGTAGGTGACCTCGAGGTACTCGTCGGCGACGTCGTAGCGCTGATCGTGCTCGAGCTGGTCGTCGTGTCCCATGTTGCGGGCGGCGGAGGGCAGGTAGCCGGTGACGACGTTCCAGCCCACGCGGCCGTTCGTCAGGTGGTCGAGCGTGGTCATGCGCCGCGCGAACGGATACGGGTGCTCGTACGCCGTACCGGCGGTCACTCCGAAGCCGAGGTGCTCGGTGACGGCCGCCATGGCACTGACCAGCAGGATGGGGTCGTTGACGGGGACCTGCGCTCCGTGCCGGATCGCCGCCTCGTTCGACGCGCCGTAGACGTCGTAGGTGCCGAGCACGTCCGCGATGAACAGACCATCGAAGTGGCCGCGCTCGAGCAGCTGCGCGAGTTCGGTCCAGTACCCGATCTCCTTGTATCGCGCTGACTGATCGAGAGGATGCCGCCACATGCCCGAGGACTGGTGGGCGACGCAGTTCATGTCGAAGGCGTTGAAGCGGATCTGCTTGCTCATGCGATCCATCGTGAACGATGTCTCCTGCCTACGCCGCATCCGGTGTCACAGAGAGACTCACAGCTGTGGGACACCTCCGAAACGGCTGTCTTCGACAACGACGCAGCGATCCGGAGACACACCGAGACGTGCGGCCGCGTGGAGGAAAAGGTCCGGTGCCGGTTTGCCGGCCGCTACTTCTGTGGCGCTGAAGATTCGACCTTCGAACCGAGAATACAGAGCCGTGATCCCGAGAGTACGCCGAAGCTTCGCGTGTGATCCGCTCGAAGCCCCACACGTCGTCCAGGGGATCCGATCGAGCGCGTCCTCGATGCCCGGCACGGGGACGAGCGAGCATTTCTCAGACGAGATCGACGTTACCGCTGTAGACCAGTTGGGCCGGCCCCGACAGAGCGACGTGCTCGCCGTCTTCTGCTGGGAACATCCGCACACCCAGAGTGCCGCCCGGGACATCGACGCGCCAGTTGTCGGGCGCGCGGTCTCCGGCCCAGTACCGGACGGCGAGGGCCGTCGCTGCGACACCGGTACCGCAGCTGAGGGTCTCGCCGACACCGCGTTCGAAGACGCGCATCGTCACGTGCCCGATGCCGTCGCGGACGAGCGGCTCCCCCGGCACGACGAACTCGACGTTCGCACCACCGGGCAGGGCCGGCTCGAGCTCGGGGATGTACTCGAGTTCGAGCCCGGCGAGCTCTTCGTCTGAAGCCAGTGCGACCACGACGTGGGGATTGCCGACGTTGATGCCGAGACCGGGGCGGGGCACGTCGAGACCACGGGCGTTGGCGAGCGAATCGTCGCCGGACAGCCGCCACCGACCGAGGTCCACCTGATACCCGTTCGCGCTCGCTGTGACGTCGCGCACGCCCGCACGGGTGCCGATCGGCAGCGTCGTGCCGGGCTCGATCGTCGCGAGCCCCGCTCTGACGAGATAATGCGCGAAGACGCGGACTCCGTTGCCGCACATCTCGGCGATCGAGCCATCGGCGTTGCGGTAATCCATGAACCACTCCGCGGCGGGTTCTTCTTCCAGCGCTGCCGCACCCTCGGCGATCGCCGTCGAACGCACGACGCGCAGCACGCCGTCTGCGCCGATGCCGAAGTGCCGGTCGCACAGCGCCGCCACCTGTTCGACGGTGAGATCGAGTTCACCATCGGCATCGGGGATGATCACGAAGTCGTTGCCGGTGCCGTGCCCCTTGGTGAATGCGACCATGCTTCCAGTCTAGGGATGCCCGCTGCCGGCGCCGTTCACTTCAGCACCCGGTAGCGACCGCACATGAATGCACGGTTGCGCGCGATGTCGATGACTTCGAGATCGAGGGCTCGAGGCAGGACCGGCGCTCCGCTGCCCAGGGTCACCGGGGCGTACTGCACCCAGACCTCGTCCAGGAGTCCGGCGTCGGCGAATTGACCGGCGAGATCGCCCCCGCCCACGATCCACAGGTCGTCGCCGTCGGCCGCAGTGACCATGGCGGCGTGGACGTCGCGCACGTCGGCCTGCGTCAGATGTACGGAACCGTCATCGGGGACCGCCAGCTCACGATGCGTGAAAACCCACGTGGGGAGCGTGTACGGCCAGGCGCCTTCGTGATCGAGCACCCATTGGTACGTGGTGGCCCCCAATGCCATCGCACCGAGCATCGCGCGGAAGCCGTCGTACGCCATCGGCCCGTTGTCGTCGATGTCCTGCTTGAGCAGCCAGTCGAGCGAGTTCTCGCTGGTGGCGATGAATCCGTCCAGGCTGCTGGCCGTGTAGTAGTGGGTCGTCATCCCGTCAGAATGTCACGGGGGTCGGACATCGGAGAGATCCACTCGATCTCGGGGTAGCGCTTGAACCACGACACCTGACGCCGGGCATATCGGCGCGTGAGCGCCTGCGTCTCAGCGATCGCTTCTGCCTCGCTCTTCTCACCCGCGAGCTGCGCCAGCGCCTGCGCGTAGCCGATCGCCCGCGGCGCCGTCGTGCCCTTCTCGATGCCGGCGGCGCGCAGTCGCTCAGCCTCGTCGATCATCCCGCTTTCCCACATCTGTCCCACACGGCGGTCGAGCCGCTCGACCAGTTCAGCACGCTCCACATGCAGACCCAGGATGCGGGTGTTCGGATGCCACAGCTGCGGTTCGTCTGGAAGAGCCGCCCCATGCGTCTGGGAGCCCTGCTCGAGAACCTCGAGCGCGCGGACGATGCGGCGACCGTTCTTCGGGTCGACGCGGGCCGCTGTCGCGGCATCCGCCTCGCGCAGCCGCGCGAACAGCACCGCAGCACCCTGCTCATCGAGCTCGCGCTCCAGACGCTCACGGACGGCCTGATCACGCGGTGGGAACCGGAAATCGAAGATCACGCTGGACACGTAGAGGCCGGACCCGCCGACGAGGATCGCATCGCCGCCTCTGGCATGGATATCTGTGATGGCGGCGCGCGCAAGGGGCTGGTACCAGGCGACGGCGGCGTCCTCCGTGACGTCACGGACGTCCAGCATGTGATGCGGGATGCCGCGACGGTCGGGGACGGACAGCTTCGCCGTGCCGATGTCCATGCCGCGGTACAGCTGCATCGCATCAGCATTCACGATCTCCGCCGGATTGCCTTCGTCGCGTAGCCTTTCAGCGAGCGACAGTGCAAGGTCGCTCTTGCCGGTGCCGGTCGCGCCGACGATGGCCCAGACGCGGCTGTCAGCCCCGCTGGAGCTAGACACCGACGCGGAGCGCGGGAAGACCCAGGGATACCGAGCGCGGCGCTCCAGACTCGCCCGCCGGCGCAGGAACACCGCAGGATTCGGTCTGCGCGCGATCCCACGCGTCGCCACCACGGGTGCGACGGATGCGCAGCGGAGCGCCGGATGGGTCATCGGCGAGCAGATGGAACGGCGCACCGTGGGTGATCGTGACCGTGACGACGTCGCCGGGGCGCGGCAGGTCCGAACCCGGTGTGACCTCGAAGTGCACCAGCCGGTTGTCCTCAGCGCGACCCGTGAGGCGGTGCGTCTCGGCATCCTTCTTGCCCTCGCCGACGGAGACCAGCACCTCGACCTCGCGGCCGACCTGCTTCTCGTTCTCTTCGAGGGAGATGCGCTCCTGCAGGGCGATCAGACGGTTGTAGCGCTCCTGGACGACTTCCTTGGGAACCTGGTCCTCCATGGTCGCTGCGGGGGTTCCCTCGCGGATCGAGTACTGGAAGGTGAAGGCGTTCGCGAACCGCGCCTGCTCCACGACGCGCAGGGTGTCTTCGAAGTCCTCATCCGTCTCACCGGGGAAACCGACGATGATGTCCGTGGAGATCGCCGCGTCCGGCATGCGCTCACGCACGCGGTCGAGGATCCCGAGGAACTTCTCGCTGCGATACGAGCGTCGCATCGCTTTGAGAATGCGGTCGCTGCCGGACTGCAGCGGCATGTGCAACTGGGGCATCACGGACGGCGTCTCGGCCATGGCCTCGATGACGTCGTCGGTGAACGCCGCGGGGTGAGGGCTCGTGAACCGGATGCGCTCGAGCCCATCGATCTGTCCAGCGGCTCGCAGCAGTTTGCTGAAGGCCTGACGATCGCCGAACTCGACGCCATAGGAGTTGACGTTCTGCCCGAGCAGGGTGACCTCGATGGCTCCGTCATCGACGAGGAGGCGGATCTCGTTCAGGATGTCGCCCGGCCGGCGGTCCTTCTCTTTGCCTCGCAGGCTCGGAACGATGCAGAACGTGCAGGTGTTGTTGCAGCCGACGGAGATCGAGACCCAGCCGCTGTGGGCGGAGTCGCGCTTGGTCGGAAGCGTCGAGGGGAAGACCTCGAGAGACTCGAGGATCTCGAGCTCGGCGTCGCCGTTGTGCTTGGCCCGCTCGAGGAGAGCCGGCAGCGAGCCCATGTTGTGCGTTCCGAAGACCACGTCGACCCAGGGCGCCTTGTCGAGCACGGCGTCCTTGTCCATCTGGGCCAGGCACCCGCCGACCGCGATCTGCATGCCGTCCTTGCGACGCTTGACCGACGCGAGGTGGCCGAGCGTCCCATAGAGCTTGCCGGCTGCATTGTCACGTACAGCGCAGGTGTTGATGATGACGACGTCGGCCTCTGTGCCGGCATCCGCGCGCAGATACCCGGCGCTCTCGAGAGACCCGGAAAGACGCTCCGAGTCGTGCACGTTCATCTGGCATCCGAAGGTGCGCACCTCGTACGTTCGCCGGCGGCCGTCGGCGTCGACGGCTGCAGAGGATGCCGAGATGATCGTCGGTTCGCTGCGGGGAATAGTCATGGTGCTCTCATTCTACGAGCGGATGCTGACGATCAATCCGAGTCGACGAATCGCACTCCGGAGGGGCGAGCGCCCAGTGATGCTTCGGTCAACGCCGTGCGCGCGGCTGACATCGCCACCGAGCCTCCGTAGCCGCGACGGGCGAGCTGCCCCATGAGTCGACGCAGTGCCGTGTCGAAGTCGAGGCGGGAGAGGGACCGCGCTTTCGTCCGCGCGAACTCGAGGGCCCGGTCGGCGTCATCATCCGGGAGGTCGCCGAGCGCAGTATCGATGACATCGCGTGCGATACCGCGCTGCGCCAGGGCTCGGGATAGCGCCACTCGCCCCTGTCCCTTGCGCTCGACACCGGAGATCACCAGATGCTCCGCCAGGAGCGCATCGTCGAGGTACCCGCGTTCGCAGAACCGGTCGATGATGTCGTCGACGGCCGCGGCGCTGAGGTCGTGGCCCCGGAGCACGCCTCTGGCCTCGGAGATCGACAGCGAGCGCGCGCGAAGCTTGCGAACCAGTGCCTCTTCTGCCTTCTGCGCTGTCTGGTCGGGAACGCGCTCCCCCGACCAGACAGCCGGTGCATGCTGCTCATGAATGACAGAGCGCTTCGCCGGGGTCTGGGTCGGCTCCTCGATCGCATCGGTGGCAGGCAATGCGGAAGCCCGAACGACACGGTCGCCGAAGAGGGGAATGACGGGGGCGAGGCGGTCCACGCCCCCGTCATCGTGATCCTGAGTCATCAGGCCGGGCGACGCTGAGCCAGCTCGTCAGCAGCCGGTGCGGCCTCGGCCGCCGCGGCACCGCCGATGCCGAGCTTCTGCTTGATCTGCGTCTCGATCGTCAGCGCGATGTCGGGGTTCGCGATCAGGAAGTTGCGGGCGTTCTCCTTGCCCTGTCCGAGCTGATCGCCGTCGTAGGTGTACCAGGAGCCGGACTTCTTCACGATGCTGTGCTCGACGCCGAAATCGATCAGGCTGCCCTCGCGTGAGATGCCGACACCGTAGAGGATGTCGAACTCGGCCTGCTTGAAGGGCGGGGCCATCTTGTTCTTGACGACCTTGACGCGCGTGCGGTTTCCGACCGCGTCGGTGCCGTCCTTGAGGGTCTCGATACGACGGATGTCCATACGGACCGACGCGTAGAACTTCAGCGCCTTTCCACCGGCGGTGGTCTCGGGGGAGCCGAAGAACACGCCGATCTTCTCGCGCAACTGGTTGATGAAGATCATGGTCGTGTTGGTCTGGTTCAGGCCACCGGTGAGCTTGCGCAGCGCCTGCGACATGAGGCGCGCCTGCAGACCCACGTGCGAGTCGCCCATCTCGCCCTCGATCTCGGCGCGCGGCACGAGGGCCGCGACGGAGTCGATGACGATGAGGTCGATGGCGCCGGATCGAACCAGCATGTCGGCGATCTCGAGCGCCTGCTCACCCGTGTCCGGCTGAGACACCAGCAGCGCGTCGATGTCGACACCGAGCTTCTTGGCGTACTCGGGGTCGAGCGCGTGCTCGGCGTCGATGAAGGCCGCGATACCGCCGGCGCGCTGTGCGTTGGCGATCGCGTGCAGGGTCAGCGTCGTCTTACCCGACGACTCAGGGCCGTAGATCTCCACGATTCGTCCACGCGGAAGACCGCCGACGCCGAGGGCGACGTCGAGGGCGATGGAGCCTGTCGGGATGACGGCGACAGGCGCGCGCTCATCACTGCCCAGTCGCATGACCGAGCCCTTTCCGAACTGCCGATCGATCTGGGCGAGAGCTGATTCCAGAGACTTCTCGCGGTCTGCGGTGGTTGGCATGACGTGCTCCTCATGTGTTCGCGTGGTGCCGCCTGTAGGCTGTCGCGGCCGCCCCGGCTGGGGCGCACTCTCCGACAAGGCGTATGGCTTTTCGGCCTGTGATCACCGTAAGAGGCACCTCCGACATCGCGTCGGAAACTCCACGAACAGTGGATGACAGCACGTCCAAACCACTTGTGCAGAACGATACGCGCACTTCGAACACATCTTCGACGACACGCCGATCCGGCCGCGCGTCGGCTCAGCGGCGGCGCGGCTCCAGCCGTCCGACACCGTAGCGGCGCTCGGCGGGGACGTCGGTCTCCGCACAGAGCGCCAACCAGATGTCGCGCGGGGGAACACCGGCATCGAGGGCCTCAGCGGCGGTCCGGTTCCCCACCGCGCCGAGCACCAGGTCGTTCATGATCGCGACGGCACGCGCACCGAACTCATCTTCGACCGCACGAAGAAACTCGCTTCGTCGCATCCGCTCTCAGAATCCGTCGTCGCGTCAGTGCAGCGACAGCTCGGGCTCGACCGACGCCACGAGGTCGTCGGGAACCACATCGGGGAAGACCTGGATGCCCTCGAGCACCGAGATGCGGTCGCCCACTTCACGCATGATCATGGAGATGGGAACGTCGAGCGCTTCTGCGACGGAGGCGAGGATCTCGCTGGATGCTTCCTTCTGGCCGCGTTCGACTTCGCTGAGGTATCCGAGCGCGACCGAGGCCTTGCTCGCGACCTGCCGAAGCGTGCGACCCTTCTGCAGGCGGAAGTCCCTCAGCACATCGCCGATTTCCTGCCGTACAAGAATCATCGGAACCTCCTCTCCATTCGCGTCACCGGAGTCTCCTCCGAGCGGATCGCCAGTCTAACGCGACTCCCTGCTGAAAACGCTACCGTTTCACGCTGTGGTTTCGTTGAGAACGACACATGTGTGAGAACGCGAACCTCCGGTCGGCTATTCCCCGAGCGTCGCCAGTGCCATTGCGATCGCTGCGCCAACCGACTCGGCACGGATGGCTGCCCGATCGCCGGCGAAACGGAACTCCTCGGTGCGCACGCCGTCAGACGTCGCGACGGCGATGTGGACGGTACCGACCGGCTGTCCGTCCGGCGAGTCCGGTCCGGCGATACCGGTGGTCGAGATGCCCATGTCCGCCGGGCGACCATCCACCTGAACGGCTGTCCGCACGCCGATCGCCATCTGCGCGGCGACTTCGGCGCGCACAGGTCCGTACTCGTCCAGGAAGGCAGCATCCACGCCCAGCAGAGACGCCTTCACCGGCGTCGCGTAGGCGACCACTCCGCCCAGCAGCGTAGCGGAGGCGCCCGGTACGGAGACGATCTCAGCCGTGAGCGCTCCGCCGCTGAGGGACTCGGCCACTCCGAGCGTCCAACCACGCGCGGTCAGCGCCGCGATCAGCCGTGCGGCCTCGCTCATGCTCGGTCTGCGCGAGATCCGCGCACCTGCGAGATGACGTAGTCGACGCCGCTTGCGACGGTGAGCACGAGGGTGGCGTACATCAGCACGATGCCGATGCCGGTCCACCAGTCCATGCCGATCCACTGATGCAGCGGCAGGAGCCACCAACCGAGCGCGACACCCTGGAATGCGGTCTTGAGCTTGCCCATCCACGCCGCAGCCACGATGTGATTGCCGGCGACGATGAAGCGGTGCACCGTGATGCCCCACTCGCGGATGAGGATGACGATGACGACCCACCAGGGCCACTCCGCGAGGATGGCGAGTCCGACGAATCCGGCACCGGTGAGCAGCTTGTCAGCGATCGGGTCCCAGAGCTTGCCGAAGTCGCTGACGATGTCGTACCTGCGCGCAAGGTATCCGTCGACCCAGTCGGTCGAGATCGCCAGCACGAACAGGGCGCCGGCGACCCAGCGGATGACCACGTCCTCGGCCCCGTACGTGCCGCCGAGCAGGAGAAGCACGAAGAAGACGACGGCGAGCGGGATGCGGGCGATCGTGATCGCGTTCGGCAACTGCCGTGGGATGGCCATCAATCGCGACCCGTCAGACCCCAGGCGTCTTCATCGCCCTGGTCCTCGTCGACTACGGGCTTCCCGTCGAACTGCGCCTCGATCGGATCGCGCCCGTAGTCGACGGACTCGGCAGCCGGGGCCGCAGCAGCGGCAGCAGGGGCAGCGGGCGCGGCAGAAGCCGGGGCATCCTGCCCGCGGAGCTTCGCCATCACCGCAGGCAGCTGCTCGGCGGTCACGAGCACGTCGCGCGCCTTCGACCCCTCGGACGGCCCGACGATCTCGCGGGATTCGAGCAGGTCCATCAGGCGGCCCGCCTTCGCGAAGCCGACGCGGAGCTTGCGCTGCAGCATCGACGTCGAGCCGAACTGCGACGACACGACGAGCTCGGCCGCGGCGAGCAGCACCTCGAGGTCGTCGCCGATGTCTTCGTCGACCTCTTTCTTCTTCGCCGGATCCATCGCCTCTTGAACGTCAGCGCGGTACTCGGGTCGCGCCTGGGCCGTCACGTGCTTGACGACGGCGTCGATCTCGCTCTCCTCGACCCAGGCGCCCTGCAGCCGGAACGGCTTTGACGATCCCATCGGCGAGAACAGGGCATCGCCCTGGCCGATGAGCTTGTCGGCACCTGGCGCGTCGAGGATGACCCGGCTGTCCGTGACGCTCGTCACGGCGAATGCCAGGCGGGAGGGCACGTTGGCCTTGATGAGACCGGTGACGACGTCGACGCTCGGACGCTGCGTCGCGAGGACCAGGTGGATACCGGACGCGCGGGCGAGCTGCGTGATGCGCACGATCGAGTCCTCGACGTCGCGCGGGGCGACCATCATGAGGTCGGCGAGCTCGTCGACCACGACGAGCAGATACGGGTACGGCTTGAGCACGCGTTCACTGCCGACCGGCACCTCGACCTCACCGGCGCGGACGGCCTTGTTGAAGTCATCGATGTGACGGAATCCGAACGACGCGAGGTCGTCGTACCGCATGTCCATCTCCTTCACCACCCACTGCAGAGCCTCTGCGGCCTTCTTCGGATTGGTGATGATGGGCGTGATCAGGTGGGGCACACCCGCGTAGCTGGTGAGCTCCACGCGCTTGGGGTCGATCAGGACCATGCGCACGTCAGCCGGGCGCGCGCGCATCAGCAGGCTCGTGATCATCGAGTTCACGAAGCTCGACTTACCCGATCCCGTGGACCCTGCCACCAGCAGGTGCGGCATCTTGGCGAGGTTCGCCACGACGAAGTTGCCGCCGACGTCCTTGCCGACGCCGACTGTGAGCGGATGAGCGCTCTTCTGCGCGGCTGCGGAGCGGATCACGTCGCCGAGGGCGACGGTCTCGCGGTCGGTGTTCGGGATCTCGATGCCGATCGCGCTCTTGCCGGGGATCGGCGAGAGGATGCGCACGTCGTTGGATGCCACGGCATAGGCGATGTTGTTGCTGAGCTGAGTGATCTTCTCGACCTTGACGCCGTGGCCGACCTCGACCTCGTACTGCGTCACCGTCGGGCCGCGCGAGAAGCCGGTCACCTTGGCGTCGACCTTGAACTGGGTCAGCACGCTCGTGATCTGCTCGACGATCCTGTCGTTCGCCTCGGAGCGTGCGACGGACGGGGGGCCCTCGCTCAGTACGCCGGGCGACGGGAGGACGTACGGAGTGCTGGGCGCCTGCAGACCCCGGTCGCCGGGGCCCTCTGTGCCGAAACCGGAGAGGCCTGGGAGCTCCGGCTGTTCGCCGGTGTCACCGGAGTCGTCGAGCAGCGCGGTGCTGCCGTGCTTGCCGAGGCCAGCCATGACGCCCTCGACGTCGGTGAGCACTTCGGTAGCGGCATCCGAAGCGTCGGCCAGGATCACGGCCTGGTCGTAGGCGTTGTTGTCGTACGGCTCGTCCGTCGGCGTGAGCAGCTCGGTCAGATCCTGCGAGCCGATCCCTTCGTCCGGGTCCTCTTCGCGACCGCTCTTGTTACGACGCCACCACGGCAGGGACTCGTCCTCGGCGATCTCGACGAGGTCACCCGAATCGCCATCGGCGCTGCCGCTCTCCGCTCTCTCCGGGCGCTCGGCGCCGAACATCCAGGCGTACAGATCGCCGAGACGCGCGCCGATCTTGTTCGGCGGAGTCTTGGTGATGATCAGGATGCTGAGCAGCGCCAGCAGCCCCAGAACGATATAGGCGACAATGTCGGTCAGATACGACAGCGGCTCGCCCAGCATCCAGCCGAACAGTCCTCCTGCGGCGCTGAGCGCCGGCATGCCCTGCTTGGGCTCCGGCTGTCCGCCGGCCACGTGGCAGATGCCGGCGATCGAGATGACGAACAGGCCGAAGCCGATGCCGATGCGACCGTTGTCGTGGACGGAAGACGGATGCCGGAACAGCCACCCTGCGAGGATCAGCAGCATCACCGGCATGAGGAACGCGGTGCGGCCGATCAGCCCGCCGACGGTGTACGCGCTGATGTTCTGCGCGATCTCGTTGCCGATGAAGAACCACTCGTCGACCGCGCCGAGGCAGGCCAGGATCACCAGCAGGAACGGGAACCCGTCACGACGCTGGTCCTTCTCGAGAGCCTCGGGGCCGAACGCCCGGAACAGCCCGCCGACGCCGTGCGCGAGTCCGGTCCATGCGCGCACGATGAGCGCGGGCTTGTCGTCCTCGTCGATGTACTTCTTCGGAGCAGCCGGGATCTTCTTCGTCGGAGCCGTCTGCCCCTTGGCGCGCGCCTGAGTCTTCTCCGACGCGCGCGAGGTCTTCGTGGTGCTCCTGGCCATACCCACAGACTACGTTCGGGTGCCGACACAGCCGCGTAATGACGCGGCTTTCCAGACGATCCGGCAGCCCGAACGAACCGTGACGATCAGGCTTCGATGACGAGAGGGACGATCATCGGACGACGGCGCAGCTTCTGGTTGACCCAGCGTCCGATCGTGCGACGGACGACCTGCGAGAGCGCGTGCGTGTCGCGGACGCCGTTGCCGGACGCCTCCTTGAGCGCTGCGACGATCTTCGGCACGACGTCCTCGAACACCGCATCGTCCTCGGCGATCCCTCGGGCGTGGATCTCAGGGCCCGTGATGATGCGCCCGGTGGCGGCATCCACCACGACGATGATCGAGACGAAGCCCTCCTCGCCCAGGATCCGGCGGTCCTTGAGGTCGGCGTCCGTGATCTCGCCGACCGTGGAGCCGTCGACGTACACGAAGCCGATGTCGTACTGGCCGGCGACGCGCGCGTCACCGGCCTTGAGGTCGATGATCGTGCCGTTCGACGCGAGGAACGTGTTCTCGACCGGGATCCCTGTCTCCTGGGCGAGCTTGGCGTTCGCCATCAGGTGCCGGTACTCGCCGTGCACGGGGAGCACGTTCTTCGGCTTGAGGATGTTGTAGCAGTAGATCAGCTCGCCGGCGGCGGCGTGACCGGAGACGTGCACACGGGCGTTGGCCTTGTGCACGACGTTCGCACCGAGCTTGGTGAGGCCGTCGATCACGCGGTACACCGCGTTCTCGTTGCCGGGGATGAGGCTCGAGGCGAGGATGACGGTGTCCCCCTCCCCCGGCTCGATCGCGTGATCCAGGTTCGCCATGCGACTGAGCACGGCCATCGGCTCGCCCTGGGATCCCGTCGACATGTAGACGATCTTGTCGTCTGGCAGGTCCTTGGCCTTCTTGTAGTCGATGAGCACGTTCTCCGGCACCTTCAGGTAGCCGAGGTCTGCGGCGATGCCCATGTTGCGGACCATGCTGCGGCCGAGCAGTGCGACGCGGCGGCCGTTCGCGTGAGCGGCGTCGAGCACCTGCTGCACGCGATGAACGTGGCTCGAGAAGCTCGCGACGATCACTCGCCGCTGCGCCTTGGCGATCACCTGATCGAGCACCGGCCCGATCGAGCGCTCCGTCGGCGTGAAGCCAGGGACATCGGCGTTGGTGGAGTCGACGAGGAACAGGTCGACGCCCTCTTCACCGAGACGCGAGAAGGCGCGCAGGTCGGTGATGCGACCGTCCAGCGGCAGCTGGTCCATCTTGAAGTCGCCTGTTGCGAGGACGAGGCCGGCCGGAGTGCGGATCGCGACGGCGAGGGCGTCCGGAATCGAGTGGTTCACCGCGACGAACTCGAGGTCGAACGGTCCGACCTTCTCGTGCTGCCCCTCCTTCACCGTGAGGGTGAAGGGCTTGATCCGATGCTCCTTGAGCTTCGCCTCGACGAGAGCCAGCGTCAGACCCGAGCCGATCAGCGGGATGTCGCTCTTCAGGCGGAGCAGGTACGGGACCGCGCCGATGTGGTCCTCGTGACCGTGCGTGAGCACGACGCCGACGATGTCGTCGAGGCGGTCCTTGATCGGCTCGAAGTCCGGCAGGATCAGGTCGACACCTGGCTGGTGATCCTCGGGGAACAGCACTCCGCAGTCCACGATGAGGATCTTGCCGTCGAACTCGAAGGTCGTCATGTTGCGGCCGACCTCGCCGAGCCCGCCGAGCGGGATGATGCGGAGCGTTCCCTCCGCGAGCTGTTCAGGGGCGGCGATGGGCATGGACATTCATGTCTCCTCAGTCGAGCACCTGCGGTGCTCGTGTTGCTGTGGGCGCCTTCTGCGCCCGTCGCCTTCACGTATGTGTCAGCGGGTGGTGCCGTGCACCTTCGGAAGCGCGCCGCCGGCGGCCGCATTGCGGTCGGGGCGGAAGTTCGAGAAATCAGCGCCGGTCACATCCTTGACGAGAGCCAGCTCGTCCTCGATGAGAGCGGCCTCCCACTCCTCCGGCCCCACCAGGGGCAGGCGGACGCGGGGGCTGGAGATGCGGCCGAGGCCGTGCAGGATGTACTTCGCCGAAACAGTGCCGGGCACGTGGGTCATCGTGGCCCGCACCAGCGGCTCCAGGCGCTTGTGCTCGGCCGTCGCGGTTGCGAGGTCGCCGCGGTTCACGGCATCCATGATCGTGCGATACGGCGCCGCGGTGATGTTCGCGGTCACGCCGATGAGACCGGACGCGCCGATCGCCAGGTGCGGGAGCACATTGGCGTCGTCACCGGAGAAGTACATCAAGTCGGTCTGGTTCAGCACTCGGCTGACCTCGCTGAAGTCGCCCTTGGCGTCCTTCACGGCGAGGATGTTGGGATGCTTGGCCAGGCGCAGGATCGTCTCGTACTTGATCGGGACGCCCGTTCGGCCTGGGATGTCGTAGAGGATGACCGGCAGATCGGTGGCATCGGCGACGAGTCGGAAGTGCGTGAGGATGCCGGCCTGCGTGGGCTTGTTGTAGTAAGGCGTGACGATCATGATGCCGTCGGCGCCGGCCTTCTCGCTGGCTTTGTACAGCTCGATGGCGTGCGCCGTCTCGTTCGATCCACCGCCCGTGATGATCTTCGCGCGTCCGGCGGACACCGATCGGCCCACCTCGACGAGCTTGAGCTTCTCCGGGTCGGTGAGGGTCGATGTCTCCCCCGTCGTGCCGGTGACGACGATGCCGTCCGCACCGGCGCCGATCACGTCATCCATGTGCTTCTCGGTGGCGGCCCAATCGACTTCGCCGTCTGCCGTCATCGGAGTGACGAGCGCGACGAGGACCTGACCGAAGGGGTTGTCCGAGTGCGTCATGCTCCCAGCGTATCGGTTTCGGCCCTGCCTGACCGCGCCGGATAGGCTCGCGTTCATGACCTGGCAGACCGAGGATTCCCGCGTCGTGTACGAGAATCCGTGGATCTCCGTTCGAGAGGACGCCGTGACCGGGCCTGCCGGCGACGGCATCTACGGCGTCGTGACCCTGCGCAACCCCGCCGTGTTCATCGTGGCTCTGGATGAGACCGACCGGGTCTGCCTCGTCACCCTCGACCGCTACACGGTGGGGCGATCCATCGAGGTCCCTGCCGGCGGCAGCGACGGCGAGGATCCGCTGACCGCCGCGCAGCGAGAGTTGCGCGAAGAGACCGGCCTGCAGGCTGAGCAGTGGACGCCGATCGGCACCATGAACGCCTTGAACGGAGTCACGGTCGCGCCGGAGCACGTGTTCCTCGCGCGCGGCCTGAGCGGCGCCGCCGCCGACGTGGAGGATGCCGAGGACGAAGGCATCGAAGAGGTGTCATGGGTGCCGTTCTCAGACGCGCTGGCCATGGTGGCCGACGGCCGCATCACCGACGGTGAGACCGTGGCTGCGCTGGCATACGCCGGCATCCATCTCGGACGATTCGTGTAACGGGGCAGCCCGCGGTTCAGACGCGCCCGCGGCGAGCGGCGCCTGCCGTGAGCGCCGACGGCAGCACGCGCGTCAGCGCCACGACCGCCTTGTAGCGGAGCGAAGGGACGGACACGGCCTTGCCGCGTGCGGCATCTCTGAGCCCTTGACGGACGACGTCCGGCGCGTTCAGCCACCCGATTGCGGGGATCCCCTCGTGACCCGGTGCGAGGCCCATCCGCTCATGGAAGGTCGTGTGCGTGAATCCTGGACACACCGCGGTCACCGTCACGCCGTCACGGGAGTACTCCGCGTTCGCCCATCGGCTGAAGCCGATCAGCCACTGCTTGCACGCCGAATAGGTCGACCTGGAGATGAATCCGGCGACGGATGCCACGTTGATGATCCGCCCGCCGCGACCGCGCATCGCGCCGAGCGCGGCGTGCATGAGCCGCATCGGCGCTTCGACGTGGATGCGAAGGTGCCGCACCTCGTCTTCGATGTCGTTGTCTGCGAAGTGCAGCGGGAGTCCGAATCCGGCGTTGTTCACGAGGACGTCGATCGGATGCTCCGTGTCACTGACGCGGGTCACGACGCTCTGCATCCCTTCCGCGGTCACCAGGTCTGCGGCGAGGACCTCGACGGCGATGCCGTTCGCTTCGCGGAGTTCCGCTGCCAACGCCTCGAGCGACCCGGCCGAGCGTGCGACGACGACGAGATCGGCACCGCGTGCGGCGAGCTGGCGTGCGAACTCAGCGCCGAGGCCGGCGCTCGCACCCGTGATCAGCGCGACGGGCATCAGCGCTCGTACCCCAGGAACCGGTAGCGGATGCCGCTGCGGGACGTTCGCCACTCCCCCTCGTCGACGAGCCGCCAACCCTCCTTCGAAGGTGCATAGGCGTCTCCGGCCACCTCGAGATCGAGCTCGGTGACCTCCAGTCGGTCGGCGTCGCCGATCACCTGGGCGAAGATCTCGGCCCCGCCGATGATCCACACCTTGTCGAGACCGCGGACGGCGGCGGGCAGATCCGCCGCGCGGCTGGCGCCTTTCGCCTCCCAGTCCTGCTGGCGCGTGATCACGATGTTCTCGCGGCCGGGCAGCGGGCGGAAGCGCTCGGGCAACGAGTCCCACGTTTTGCGCCCCATCACGACCGGGGCGGTGATCGTGACGTCCTTGAAGTGCGCCAGATCCTCCGGGACGTGCCACGGCATCCCGCCCTCTGCACCGATGACGCCGCCGGCGGCCTCGGCCCAGATGAGACCGACCCAGGTCATACGGCCACCGCCGCACGGATCGCGGGGTGGTGCTGGTAGTCCTCGATGACGAGATCGTCGTACGCGTAGTCGAAGATGGACTCCGGCTTCCGCGCGAACCGCAGCGTCGGGTACGGATATGCCTCACGCGAGAGCTGCTCCCGCACCTGGTCGACGTGGTTGTCGTACACGTGGCAGTCGCCGCCGGTCCAGACGAAGTCGCCGGGCTCGAGACCTGCCTGTTGGGCGATCATCATCGTCAGCAGCGCGTAGCTGGCGATGTTGAACGGCACGCCGAGGAACATGTCCGCGCTCCGCTGGTACAGCTGGCACGAGAGTCTGCCGTCCGCGACGTAGAACTGGAAGAGCGCGTGGCAGGGCGCGAGGGCCATGTCGGGGATGTCGGCGGGATTCCACGCCGAGACGATGAGGCGCCGGGAATCCGGTGTCGCGCCGATCTGCTCGACGACCTGGGACAGCTGGTCGATGTGACCGCCGTCCGGTGTCGGCCACGAACGCCACTGCACGCCGTACACCGGCCCGAGCTCGCCGTCGGCATCGGCCCACTCGTCCCAGATCGTGACGCCGTTCTCCTGCAGCCAGGACACGTTCGAGTCTCCGCGCAGGAACCAGAGCAGCTCGTAGGCGATCGACTTGAAATGCACGCGCTTGGTGGTGATGAGCGGGAAGCCCTGCGACAGGTCGAACCGGATCTGACGACCGAAGACACTGGTGGTGCCGGTTCCGGTGCGATCGTCCTTGTGCGTGCCGGTCTCGAGCACGTCTCGGAGCAGATCTTCGTACGGCGTGGGGACGGCTTCGCTCATGCCTCACACGATACCCGGCGTCCGTCATGAGCGGTCATATCCGCGCCCTGGTCCGCGTGGTCGCCCTATCCTCGGAGCATGTCCGTCACGACCGCGCTTCTGATCGCCGGCGCTCTCGTGGTGCTCACCGCCGTGGCCGGGATCGCGCTCCGCGCGCAGGACGGACGCACGCGCACCGGCGGCGGCGTCCTGGTCCGTGCCGACGACCTGCCCGGCGGGCTTCCTGCATCGGCCGCGCTCGTGCAGTTCAGCACCGAGCTGTGCGCGCGGTGCCCGCAGGTACGGCGCCTGCTCGGCGAGATCGCCGGAAATCGGAGCATCCCCCACCTCGAGGTGGACCTCACCACGCGCAGCGACCTCGCGACGAGATACCACGTCCTGCAGACACCGACGACGATCCTCATCGATGCATCCGGCAGAGTCGTGTCCCGCTGGGGAGGCGTTCCGGATCGACGGTCGATCGATGAGGCCGTCAGCGCTCTTGTCGGCGCTCCGTCGGCCCCCCTTCAGAATCAGGAGCAGTCATGACCGGTCCCGCTGGAATCGATCCGAGAGGCCCCCGCTTCGCCGCGACGATCACGTCCGTGCTGCTGCTCGCAGCCCTGGTGCTGAACCTCGTCGGCCTGTCGGAGGCGCCCAGGGCCCTCGGCCCCGGTTTCGTGCTGCTCCTCATCATCGCCCTGCTGTTCCTCTGGGGCGCGGCGTGGCCGCGCACGGCGCCCTGGGGGGCGATCTTCCGCCGGTTCGTCCGGCCACGGCTGTCGGCTCCCGCAGAGTTGGAAGACCCCCGGCCGCCGCGCTTCGCACAGGGCGTCGGACTCGCGGTTGTCGGCATCGGACTCGTCCTGCATCTGATCGGGGTTCCGTTGGCGCTCCCGATCGCAACCGGCGCCGCCTTCATCGCTGCCTTCCTCAACGCCGCCTTCTCGTTCTGCCTCGGATGCCAGATCTACCTGCTGCTGCAGCGTGCCGGGGTGGTCGGTCGCCGGGCTCCCGCGGTCTGAGCGCCGGTTCCCCGCAGGTCGCGTGGTCGATAGGCTGGCCGAACACCAGCCACGACCCCTGGAGGAATCATGCCCGTCACCAGCGAAGCAGCCACGACCTGGACCGGTTCTCTCACGGAGGGATCGGGAACCGTTCGATTCTCGTCGTCGAACCTCGGCACCTTCCCCATCGATTGGAAGTCGCGCAGCGAGGGCTCCGAGACGACCACCACGCCGGAAGAGCTCATCGCCGCAGCGCACGCATCGTGCTTCAGCATGGCGCTCTCGCACGCGCTGTCCGAGAACGGCACTCCGCCGGAGCGCGTCGACACCACGGCGTCGGTGACGTTCAAGCCGGGAACCGGAATCACCGGCAGCCACCTGAACGTGAATGCGAAGGTGCCAGGGCTCACGGCGGAGCAGTTCCAGGAGATCGCCGAGGGCGCGAAGACAGGGTGCCCGGTGTCTCAGGCGCTCTCAGGCATCGAGATCACCCTCGAGGCGACACTCGCCTGACCCTTCGACAGGCTCAGGGACCGATTCAGCGGACCTTCGCGAGCCTGATCGCCTCGCGGATGCTCGCGCGGGCGTCCTTGCGGCGCCCCGCGGCATCCTGCACCACACCGAGGCGGTAACGGGCTCGCCAGTCGGCCGCAGAAGCCTCAGCCTCGGCCGTGTAGCGCTGGACGAGCGGCTCGGCGTCCGACTTCGCCAGGCGCCCGCTCGGGCTCAGCTCCGTCTCCGCTGCCGGCATCCCGCCTTCGGCATCCAGCCGCGTGCCGAGCCGATCCGCGCTGATGCCGAACTGGATCTCGCGGACGAGGGCCCATGCTCCGATCAACGGCAGCACGATGAGCGCGACGCCCATGGCGATGCCGATGGGTTCGCCGCTGGTCAGGTACAGATACGACCACTGGCCGGTGAGGACGAAATAAAGGATCAGGCACAGCCCGACGACGATGACACCGGCTCTGGCCATCACGAGCGCGCCTGGATTCCGATGTCGATCATGTTCTCGAGGCCGACCACGACGCCGCGGGCCTCTGCGGCGTACGGCACAGCGAGGCGGATGCCGGGGGCATACGCCTGAGCGGACTCGACAGTGTCGTGCGTGATGATCAGAGACTCGCCGGGGCCGGAGAGGATCACATCCTGCCTGGCGATCACTCCTGGGCGTCGAAGGGAGTGCACCGGCACGCTCGCGACCTGCTGGCCACGGGCACGCTGGTCGGCGTGCGGCGCGCTGACGGGGCCCTGCTCTCCTCGAGCTGCGGCGATCAGCTCGGCCGTGCGCACGGCCGTGCCGCTCGGGGAGTCCACCTTCGTGTCCCGGTGCGCTTCGATGATCTCGGCGGAGGCGAAGAAGGGCGCAGCGGCGGCGGCCAGGGCTGAACCGAGCACGGAGCCGAGCGAGAAGTTCGGGATGAAGACGGCTCCGGTGCCGGCCGACTCGACAAGAGGACGCATCAACGCGATGCGCTCGGCCGACCATCCGGATGTTCCGACCAGAACGTTGATGCCGCGCTCGATGGCCGCACGGACGACGTCGACGCTCACCTGCGGAGTCGAGGCGTCGACGACGAGGTCGGCACCGTCGAGCTCACGGAGGTCGCTCGACGAGTTCAGCACCCGGGCGACGTCGAAGCCGTCGAGCTCGCCGATCACCTGATGGATGATCGTGCCGAGCTTGCCAGAGCCGCCGACGAGTGCAACCTGCTTGGTCATGCGACCAGTCTATTTGCGCTCAGACCGGCATGGCGTCCGGCAGGCCGGTGCGCAGCTCCATCGGGAGGTGGCTCAACTCGTTGTGGTTGACCAGGGTCCAGGGGCGCCCCTGTTTCTGCCCGATCACGGTGAGCCCGCAATGCGCCTGGTTGAGAGTCATCCAGCGCCAGTCCGGCGCGCCGAGGACCTCTCGGACGAACCACGCGATGACGAAGTTGTGCGTGATGAGGACTTCGTGGACGTCGCCCTGCTTGCGCACGAGGAACTCGTTGACGGCATCCGCCATCTGAGCGCTGCCCGCCTCGATCTCGGCGTCGGTGACCGAGCCGAAGAATGACTCGTACACCGCTGGGGTGTCCTCCGTCATGCCGGTCGGCACGCAGTCGAACAGGAGCGCTGAGGGCTCGGGCGTCACGGACGGGAGTCGCTCTGCGATCGCGCGAGCGGTCTCGGTTGCCCGCAGCAGCGGCGAATGCCAGACGGCGTCCAGCGGGAGCCCAGAGAGCCGATCGGCGATCAGCTCGGCTTGACGCTGCCCCCGCGGGGAGAGGGGTCCGTCGTCGACACCGTGCTCGGCATCCTGATGTTCACCATGTCTGACCAGATATATGTAGTGCGTCACAACCCGCTCGCTTCGTCGCCAGCCTTTACAGAGGCGATTCCACCTTAGCCGGAGTTCGGAGAGCCTCGGCTCGTGTCGATCAGTTGCCGGCGCGAGTGAGCTCGGCGACCTGGGTACGCGACAATGCGATCCCCGCGCCCTGCATGAGCTCGTCGACATGGTCGGTGGCGAACGTGTTCACGATCGGTGCCACGACACTGCGCTGCGCGAGAAGCCACGCGATGGACACCGCGGCGACGGGCGCCTCCACCTCGGCCGCGACCTGGTCGAGCGCGCGGAGGATCCGGATGCCTCGACGATTCAGGTGTCCACGCAGCTGCTCGCCCCGCACACCCCGGGACATGTGCGCCTTGCTGCGATGCCGTCCGGAGAGGAACCCGTGCTCGAGCGCATGCGACGGCGTCACGGCGAGGCTCTGAGCCCCGGCGACGAGCCGCAGGTCGCCCTCGAACGCCTCACGACGGACGAGGTTGTACGGCTCATCGAGCGCCTCGATGCGCGGGTACCCGGCCGATGCCAGGATCCGGGCCTCGACCAGCCGTTCCGGGGCGAGCCCGAAGGCCCCGACCGTGCCGACCTTGCCGGCATCGCGGAGCCACTCGACTGTGGCGAGAGTGTCTTCGAGGTTCGTGTCGCGGTCGAGCGTGGCATCCAGATAGATCACGTCGATGCGTTCGATACCGAGCCGCGTGAGGGATGCTTCCACGGCGCGCACGAGGTTGGTGGACCCCAGCCCCGGGTTGTCGGCGTGGGAGCCGATCCGCACGCTGAGCACGGTGCGGTCGCGCAGGCCGCGTGAGCGCAGCCACTGCCCGATGATGTGCTCGCTGCGACCGCCCGAGAACCCGTCAGCGGTGTGGATCGCGTTGCCGCCGAACTCCACGTAGCGGTCGAGGATCGCGTGGCTCGTCTCGAGATCGACGTTCCAGCCGAACTCCGCCGCCCCGAGCATGAGAGGGAAGATCTGAATGCCGCTCTCACCGAGCGAGATCCGGATGCTCTCCCCCACCCCCGGCCCGACCACCGGGATGGGTGCTGAGGGGTGCTGTGCCCCGGTCTGGGCACGTGCGGACTGAGCATCAGCGGTTCCTGCGCCGAACAATCCCATCCTCACCACCCCCGAGGTGCACACCCTGCGGGTGCGTACTCAAAGGGTAAGCGAGAACGGCGAAGGCGCCGTCCATTGGCGCTAACGAGAGAGGAACTTCCGATAACGTTTCGGTCACGTCAGGCAGAGAAACGGCCCGGATTCCGCACCTGACGGGTGGAATCCGGGCCGTTCTCGGATGACTTAAGCGTCTGCGGACCCGGTCTCAGCAGCGTCGCCCGCCGCCTCGGCCGGAGCGTCGTCGAGCACGGGCTCGAGCGAGAGCTTGCCGCGGTCGTCGATCTTGGTGATCTTGACGAGCAGCTTCTGGCCGACCGAGAGGACGTCGTCGACGTTCTCGACGCGCTTGCCACCGGCGAGCTTGCGCACCTCGGTGACGTGCAGCAGGCCGTCCTTGCCGGGCAGCAGCGAGATGAAGGCGCCGAACGAGGCGATCTTCACGACGGTGCCGAGGAACTGTTCGCCGACCTCCGGGTTGGTGGGGTTGGCGATCGCGTTCACCTGAGCACGAGCAGCCTCGGCCGAGGGGCCGTCGGTCGCGCCGATGTAGACGGTGCCGTCCTCCTCGATGGAGATCTGCGCGCCGGTCTCGTCCTGGATCGCGTTGATCGTCTTGCCCTTCGGGCCGATCAGCTCGCCGATCTTGTCGACCGGGATCTGAACGCTGATGACGCGAGGCGCGGTCGGCGCCATCTCGTCAGGAGCGTCGATGGCGGCGTTCAGGACGCTCAGGATCGTCAGACGTGCGTCCTTGGCCTGCGTCAGAGCGCCGGCGAGGACATCGGACGGGATGCCGTCGAGCTTCGTGTCGAGCTGGATGGCGGTGATGAACTCGCTCGTGCCTGCGACCTTGAAGTCCATGTCACCGAGGGCGTCCTCGGCTCCGAGGATGTCGGTCAGCGCGGCGTAACGGGTCTCGCCGTCGACCTCGTCGGAGACGAGGCCCATCGCGATGCCCGCGACGGCCGCACGCAGCGGCACACCGGCGTTCAGCAGCGACAGAGTAGACGCGCACACGGAGCCCATCGACGTCGAGCCGTTGGAGCTGAGAGCCTCAGACACCTGGCGGATCGCGTACGGGAACTCCTCACGGCTGGGCAGCACCGGCACGAGGGCGCGCTCGGCGAGGAAGCCGTGCCCGATCTCGCGACGCTTCGGCGACCCGACACGGCCGGTCTCACCGGTCGAGTAGGGCGGGAAGTTGTAGTGGTGCATGTAGCGCTTGCTCGTCGTCGGCGAAAGCGAGTCGATCTGCTGCTCCATCTTGAGCATGTTCAGCGTGGTGACGCCCATGATCTGGGTCTCACCGCGCTGGAAGATCGCCGAACCGTGAACGCGCGGGATGACCTGCACCTCTGCGTCGAGCGGACGGATGTCGGCGAGGCCACGGCCGTCCATGCGAACGCCCTCGGAGAGGATGCGTCCGCGGACGATGCCCTTGGTGACGGACTTGTACGCGCCGGAGACCTCGCCTGCGGCGGACTCGGGCAGCGTGCCTGCCTCGACGGCTGCGGCGACCTCGGCCTTGACACGGTCCTTGACCTCGTCATCGGCATTCTGACGCTCGACCTTGTCTGCGATCTGGTAGACCTTCTCGAGGTCTGCCGTCGCTGATGCGGCGATGAAGTCGTACGTGGCCTGCTCGTACGCCGGGAAGACCGGGTAGACACCAGGCTCCTTCGACGAGTGCGACGCCATCTCGGCCTGCGCCTCGACGAGCTGCTTCAGGAACGGCTTGGCGGCCTCGAGACCACCGGCGACGATGTCCTCGCTCGGCTTGACGGCGCCGCCCTTGATGAGGTTCCAGCTGTTCTCGGTGGCCTCGGCCTCGACCATCATGATCGCGACATCTTCGGTGCCGTCAGCCTTCTTGACCACGCGGCCGGCGACCATGAGGTCGAACACGGCCTCTTCGACCTGGGCCTGGTTCGGGAACGCGACCCACTGGTCGGCGTTCTCGCCGTGGCCGGGGATCAGCGCGAGGCGGACACCGGCGATCGGGCCGGAGAACGGCAGACCCGAAATCTGGGTCGACGCGGATGCCGCGTTGATGGCCAGTGCGTCGTAGTACTCGCCAGGGGCGATCGACAGGACGGTGATGACGATCTGGACCTCGTTGCGCAGGCCGTCGACGAACGACGGACGCAGCGGACGGTCGATCAGACGGCAGACGAGGATCGCCTCAGTCGAGGGACGACCCTCACGACGGAAGAACGAACCGGGGATCTTGCCCGCTGCGTACGAACGCTCTTCGACGTCGACGGTGAGCGGGAAGAAGTCGAAGCCTTCGCGCGGGTGCTTGCCGGCGCTGGTTGCGGAGAGAATCATCGTCTCTCCGTCGAGGTAAGCCGCAACCGAACCCTGTGCCTGCTGAGCGAGGCGACCGGTTTCGAAGCGGACAGTGCGAGTGCCGAAGCGGCCGTTGTCGAGAACGGCCTCGGCGGCAGTGATTTCAGGACCTTCCAAGAGGTCTCTCCTTCTTTGTTTAGACTCGTTCGTCCGTGTGACGACCGAGGTCATACGTACCCGTGCGCACAGCGCACGCGGATTGCGCACAGCAATCCAATGTCAGCCTATCAGCGCGAGGCCCGACTTCCCTGGCCTCGTCGAAGGTCCAGCCTCAACGGACCTCGACGTTGCGCATGCTGGACGAGCGTCCGATGTACACGTAGTCGTCGTGCTTGGCGACCCGCCCGTCGCCGGCGACCCGTCCGCGCATGCGGCGCCAGACCCACGGCAGGGCATGCTCACGCCACCAGGTCGCCTTCGTCGTGGCGTCGACCTCGTGCAGCACCGCATCGAGCGCTCCGAGGGTCTCGGCGTGCGGCACCCCGAGCAGATCACCGGCGCAGTACGCGAGGAAGCGATGTCCTCTGCTCCCGAGGTGCACCAGATCCTCGCCCCAGTTCGGACGCGCCGCAAGCGACGGATGCAGATCGGTGTCGAGCAGGATGGCGCCATGGCGCGCCGCAGTCTCGGCGAGCCGGACGGCGAACGCGGCGAACCGGGCGGAGAAGAGACCAGCGGCGCGGCGATCGGGAAGGAACGGCGTGACGAGCAGCACGTCGGCACCATCCTCGCGCAGCACCCGAACCGTCTCGTCGACACGTGCTGCGAGAGCAGGCACGTCCGCGTGGGACTTCACGAGGTCATTCGCCCCGATCAGGATCGACACCAGGTCGGGTCGGAGCTCACGTGCCCTGGCCAGCTGCTCGCCGTGCACGTCGCGCACGCGCCTGGAGCGCACGGCGAGGTTCGCGTAGTGGATGCCGCCGCGGGCGGAGAGCAGCAGAGCAAGACGATCCGCCCACCCGCGCAGCGCTCCGTCTGTTCCCGGATCGCACAGCCCCTCGGTGAGCGAATCGCCGAGAGCGACGTACCGCCGCCACTGACGCGTCTGCGCCGGCGTCGACGGCTCGGGCCGGCGCAGTCGCGGGGCGCGCAGGGAGCGATCGACGCGTTGGAGCTCCTGCGCCTGGTCGAAGTGCTCGAGCAGCTGATCGCACACGACGGTCCAGCTGCGCCCTTCGACTGCGGCGCGTCCAGCGGCACCGAAGGCGCGCCGCTTGCGCGCGTCACCGGCGAGATCGGTCACGCGCATGCGCAGATCCTCGAGGTCCCCCGGGCGGTACAGCCAGCCGTCGATGCCCATCCGAACGAGGTCGAGAGGTCCGCCACGACCGGTGGCGACGATGGGAACGCCGCTGGCGTGCGCCTCCTGCAGCGTCTGTCCGAACGTCTCGCTCTCGCCTGGATGCACGAAGATGTCGAACGACGCCAACGCAGTGGCGAGGCGGTCACCGTCGAGGTGGCCGAGGAACACGGCATCCGGCATGGCCGCCTGCAGGCGGGCGCGTGACGGACCGTCCCCGACGATGACGAGCCGGGTACCCGGCACGCCGTGCAGCACCCGGAGGTCCTCCACCTGCTTCTCGGCTGCGAGGCGGCCGACGTACCCGACGATCGCCTCGTCTCCGAGGCGCTGCCACCGCTCATCCCTGGCTCCGGGGTGGAATCGCTCGGCATCCACTCCTCGGCCCCACCGGCGGACGCGGTCGACGCCGAGAGCAGTGAGCTGCTGCTCCGACTCAGACGACGGAGCCAGTGTGAGCGTGGCACGGCGATGCAGTCGGGTGATGTGGTTCTGCGCGAAGTTCGTGGTGGCGGCGAGCCGGTAGCGCTCGGTGTAGGCGGCGACGTCGGTCTGGTACGCGGCGACGGCGGGGAGGTTCAGTCGGCCGGCGGCCAGAACGCCGCGCCAGCCGAGCGCGAACGGCGACGCCAGATGCACGACATCGGGCCGGAAGCGCGCCAGCGAGGATGCCACGCGCTGAGCGGTCACAGCTCCGACGCGGACATTGCGATACCCGGGCAGAGCCAGGCTGGTGACGGCTTCGATGGTCGCGCCGTGCATCGCGGTCGGGATGCCCGTGGCATCTGGGGCGATGACGTGAGCCTGATGGCCCGTGCGTTCGAGGTGTCGCAGGATCTGCAGCACAGATCCGGTCACCCCGTTCATGTGCGGCAGAAATGATTCGGTCACGATTGCGACTCTCACGATGTCAGGATGCCCCGCGACACGCGCCCGGCTGGGCCACGACAGCCCCTGACGCCGAGAGTTCACCGGTTGCACGACTTTCCTTCACCGGCTGTCCCCGCTTCCGTTTCCGTTCACCTCCGAAGCGCATCGTGAAGGCGTGATCCCCGACGTCCTCCTCGACGCCGTCCACGGCCCGTGGGCGCTGATCGCGATGACACTGCTCGTCCTCGGCGACGCGTTCTTCGTCGTCGTCCCCGGCGAGGTCGCCGTCACGGCTTTGGGGGCGCTGTCGATCGAGTCCGGTGCTCCCCCGCTGTGGGCGGTGGTGCTCTGCGCCACCGCTGCCGCAGCCTGCGGCGACATGCTCTGCTATGCGATCGGCCGGTGGGTCAGCCTCGAACGCTGGCGCTGGATGCGCGCCGCACGCGTGCAGCAGGCTCGCCGGTGGGCGCACGAGCGACTCCAGTCCGGCACTGCGGTGGTGCTCTTCACCGCACGATTCATTCCGTTCGCGCGTCTGGCCGTGAACCTGGTCGCCGGTGCGACACGTATCCCGATCCCCCGCTACTGCGCACTTGTCGTGCTCGCAGCGGCGGGCTGGGCGAGCTATCAGGCCGCTGTCGGAGCCCTGTTCGCCGCGATCCTGCCCGGCGGACCGATGGTCGCCATCTTCGTCTCCGTCGTCGTCGCGATCGTCATCGGCGCGCTGGTCGATCTGCTCATCCGGCGTCGCGATCGCGCACGAGCACGCTTTCGGTCATCGGTCCGGCCCGACTAGGCTGACCGCATGAGCACCGAAGAAGGCGCAGCGTCCCCCTCGGAGGACATGAAGCGCAAGTTCAAGGAAGCGCTCGAGAAGAAGAACGCTCACCACCGCGACGGCGAGTCGCATCTGGACGGCGACTCAGCCGTCCATTCGGTGAATGCTCCGCAGACGCGGCGCGAGTTCCGACGTAAGAGCGGTTGACCACCGAGAAGGCGCCGGCCCATTGGGGCCCGGCGCCTTCATTTCTCGGTCGGTGCGTCTGCGCGGATCACTCCCCTGCCAGCCCGCCGAGCAGATGGCCGAAGGACCGCCCGTCACCCAGGTAGTTGGCCGGATCGAACGGGTCGCTCGAGGTCGCCGCCTCCTTGCGCGAGATGGCCTCAGCGAGCTCCCGCGCACCCTTCTCGACGCGCCGGCTGAGCGGTGCCACGTCGTCGCCCGCGCCGCCCCAATCGCTGGATGCGGCGAAAACGCCGGTCGAGACGGTCTCGGCGTGGAGGTACGCGAACAGCGGACGAATCGCGTAGTCGATCGCCAGCGAGTGCCGCGGCGTGCCGGCGTTCGCGCCGATCAATACTGGTTTGCCGGTGAGAGCGTCGGGGTCCAGCACGTCGATGAACGACTTGAACAGCCCCGAATAGCTCGTCGAGAAGATCGGCGTCACCGCGATCAGGGCATCGGCGGAGTACACCGAATTGATCGCGGATTCCAGTGCGGCGGGCGCGAATCCGGTGAGCAGGTTGTTCGTGATGTCGTGCGCGAGGTCACGCAGCTCGATCACGTCGACGGTCGCCTGGATGTCGAGCTCCGCCAGCTGCTTCACGGTCTCACCTGCCAGTCGATCGGCCAGCATCCTGGTCGATGACGGGTTGGAGAGTCCTGCCGAGATGACGGCGATGCGACGCTCTGTCATGATCATGCCTCCGTCCGGCCGAGGCCGAATGCCGCACCGGCGGGTGCAGCCGAGTCCTGGTAGGGCGATCCGCCGGTGAGGTTGTCACCGCGGTTCGCGCGCGGCCGCGCCTCACGCGCAGGACCGTCCCCGTACGCGGCCTTGACACGTGCGGTATGGGTCGGCGCATCCGGAACGCTCGCCGGACGATTCTTCGCCAGCTCCTTGCGCAGGACAGGGACGACCTCGCCACCGAGGATGTCGAGCTGCTCGAGCACGACCTTCAGCGGGAGTCCGGCGTGGTCGATGAGGAACAGTTGGCGCTGGTAGTCGCCGAACGTGTCGCGCATCGCCGCGTAGCGGTCGATGACCTGCTGCGGCGAGCCGACGGTCAGCGGAGTCATCTCGGTGAAGTCCTCCATGCTCGGGCCGTGGCCGTAGACCGGCGCGTTGTCGAAGTACGGACGGAACTCGTTCACCGCGTCCTGCGAGTTGGCGCGCATGAACACCTGACCGCCGATGCCGACGATGGCCTGCTCCGGCGTTCCGTGGCCGTAGTGCGCGAAGCGCTGACGGTAGAGCTCGATGAGACGCTGGTAGTGCTCCTTGGGCCAGAAGATGTTGTTCGCGAAGAAGCCGTCGCCGTAGTAGGCGGCCTGCTCGGCGATCTCGGGCGTGCGGATCGAGCCGTGCCACACGAACGGCGCCACGCCGTCCAGTGGCCGCGGCGTCGAGGTGAAGCCCTGCAACGGCGTACGGAACTTTCCCTCCCAGTCGACGACGTCCTCGTCCCAGAGCTTGCGCAGCAGCGCGTAGTTCTCGATGGCGAGCGGCAGTCCCTGCCGGATGTCCTTGCCGAACCACGGGTAGACGGGACCGGTGTTGCCGCGGCCCAGCATGAGGTCGGTGCGGCCGTCCGATACGTGCTGCAGCATCGCGAAGTCCTCGGCGATCTTCACCGGGTCGTTCGTGGTGATGAGCGTGGTCGACGTCGAGACGATGATGCGCTCTGTCTGCGCGGCGATCGCGGCAAGAGTGGTGGTCGGAGATGAGGACCAGAACGGCGGGTTGTGGTGCTCACCGAGTGCGAAGACGTCGAGCCCCACCTCTTCGGCGTGCTTCGCGATCGTGATCGCGTCCTTGATCTTCTGACGCTCGCTGGGTGTCTCACCCGTGACCGGGTTCTGGGTGACGTCGCTGACGCTGAAGAGTCCGAACTGGATGCCTGAGGTTTCGGCCTGGTCGCTCATCGTGGGTGCTCCGGGTTTCTCGAGGCGGATGCGGGTGGCATCCGTTTCTATGCAATTGAATGTATATGGTAGAACGCCGCCCAGGCAACTTTATTCCCGGCCGGTAGCCTTCATTCATGAGCAGTACCCCGCTGACCGGTCCGATCACCGGATCCGTCGCCCGTCCTCGCCGCCGAGTACCGTTCTGGGACAACGCCAGGTACGCCTGCATCGTCCTCGTCGTCCTCGGTCACGCGATTCAGCGCCTGACGTACGACTCCGATATCGCGATGGCTCTGTACCTGTCGTTCTACGCGTTCCACATGCCTGCGTTCGCGATCATCGCCGGGTACTTCTCGAAGTCCGCGCCGCCGACGAAGAAGCAGATGGCCCGCGTCATCACCGACATCCTCGTGCCCTACGTGATCTTCGAGGTGCTGTGGACCCTGACGAAGTGGGCATTCGAGGGGCAGGCCAACCCGAACCTGACGCAGCCGTCGTGGACGCTGTGGTTCCTGCTCGCACTCGGCATCTTCCGACTGATCCTCCCCTACCTCGCCCTGTTGCGATGGCCGCTCGTCTGGGCCCTGCTCATATCCGTCGGCGCCGGCTATCTTCCGAACGTCGACAGCACGTTCTCGCTGTCGCGGACACTCGGGTTCCTGCCGTTCTTCGTCCTGGGCTGGTGGGTGCGCGAGAAGGACCTGGTGAATCGGCTGCGGCTGATCGACTTCCGCCCCTGGTGGCTGCGCGCGATTGCGATCGTCATCTTCGCCGTGGACATCTACGTCGCCTGGAACTGGGTGAACCTCTGGAAGCGCGTCGACCTCGACACCTGGTTCTTCTACAACGACTCGTACGCCGACCTCGGCGCGCACGTGTGGTGGTCCGGCGGCATCCGTCTCCTGCTGATCGTCATCGGCCTCGTCCTCAGCGTCGCCTTCTTCGCGCTGATCCCCCGCAGCGAGCACTGGTGGACGAAGTTCGGGCAGTACACGATGTACGTCTATCTGCTGCACTCGTTCGTGCTGTATCCGTTCCGCGAAACCGGCATCCTGCGCAACGCGGAGCCGACCTGGCTCTGGCTGCCCGCCGTGATCGTGCTCTCCGTGGTGATCGCCCTGGCGCTGGCCACCAAGCCAGTCCGCTGGGTGTTCCGCCCATTCATCGAACCGCGCGCACGATGGTTGTTCTCGGACGCGCGCCTTGCCGAGACGTCGCGCAGGGACGACCCGACGGGTTCGCGTCGACCGCGCAGCTGAGCTGCACTCGAGGCGATGAAGGCTGTCCGTAACACTCGCCCTTCCCTCTCGAAATCCGGCTTACTCTCGGGTCATGGCTGATCTGAACCTCCCCATCCTCGACCTGTCCCAGCTGGACCAGGGCCCTGCGGCCGCCGAGAAGTTCCGTGAGGACCTGGCCGTGGCCGCCCACGACGTCGGGTTCTTCTATCTCGTCGGCACCGGCATCGAGCACGAGCTGTTCCGCCGCCTGCAGCAGACCGCACGGGACTTCTTCGCCCTTTCCGATGACGCCAAGCTCGCCATCGAGAATGTTCACAGCCCGCATTTCCGTGGGTACACCCGCGTCGGCGGAGAGCTCACCCAGGGCAAGATCGACTGGCGCGAGCAGATCGACATCGGACCGGAGCGGACGCCGGTCGAAGGCGGCCCCGCGTTCAACCGCCTGATCGGCCCGAACCTCTGGCCCGAAGCCCAGCCGGAGCTTCGCGAGGTCGCAGAGACCTGGCAGGGGCACCTCACCGCCATCTCACGCAAGCTTCTGAGCAGCTGGGCCGAGGCCCTGGGCGCAGACCCCACTCATTTCGACGCCGCCTTCGAAAACGCCGAGAGCCTGCTCAAGATCGTGCGGTATCCCGGCACGGACGCCGCCGAGCCCCAGCAGGGCGTCGGGATCCACAAGGATGGCGGGGTTCTCACTCTGCTGTGGGTCGAACCGGGCAAGGGCGGCCTGCAGGTCGAGCGCGAGGGTGAATGGGTGGACGCCCCGCCTGTTGACGATGCGTTCATCGTGAACATCGGCGAGATGCTCGAGTACGCGACCGGGGGCTATCTCAAGGCGACCAAGCATCGCGTGATCTCGCCGAAGGCTCCGGAGGACCGGGTCTCGGTGCCGTTCTTCTTCAACCCCGCGCTGGACTCGCAGGTGCCGGTCATCGACCTCCCAGAGGACCTGCGTGCACAATCGCGCGGCGTCTCCGGGGAGGGCGAGAATCCGATCGACGGCGTGTACGGCGAGAACGCCCTGCGCTACCGGCTGCGCGCGCACCCGAACGTCGTGGAGATCCACCACGCGGATCTGCTCAGCCCCACGTCCTGAGTCCCGCCTCGGCCCGAATCCCAGACGAACCGCGTCGGTCCCGGCGTGGAGCCCCCGCGACACGCCGCGAGCGGAGCGCAACGTCTGGGATTCGGCACGCGGTGGCGCGACCGGGATACGACGAAGGCCGCCCCACACCCGGGGCGGCCTTCCAAGAAGTTTTGCGCGATTGAACGCTGGTCGTTATCGGCGCAGTCCGAGCTTCTCGATCAGCGAGCGGTAACGCTCGATGTCGACATCCTGGAGGTAGCCGAGCAGACGACGGCGCTGACCGACGAGCAGGAACAGGCCACGACGCGAGTGGTGGTCGTGCTTGTGCTCCTTGAGGTGCTCGGTGAGGTCCTTGATGCGCTGCGTCAGCATTGCGACCTGCACCTCGGGGGATCCGGTGTCACCGGGGTGCGTCGCGTACTCTTCAATGATCGCCTTCTTGACGTCTGCTTCCAGTGCCATAGATTCGATCCCCTTTCAGTCATTGCGCGGCGCCCGACGCCTGATGCGTGGGCTCTCTTTATCCGCGGCCGATCAAACGGCAACCTGTAGAGTCTACCAGCCCTTCGACAGGCTCAGGGAACGATGGAGACCGGCTAGCCTCGACTGGTGAGCAGCGCCCTGATCGATCTTCGCCCCTTCCGCGCGAGCCCGGCGTTCACTCGCCTGTGGATCGGATCGACCCTCGCCGGCATGGGCGGCCAGCTGACACTCGTCACAATCATGCTGCACGTATTCGAGCTGACGCAGAGCACGTTCGCCGTTTCGATGGTCGCCGTCGCCGGGCTCGTGCCCATGATCCTCGCCGGCCTGTACGGCGGGATGCTGGCGGATGCGTTCGATCGCCGCATCGTCGGTCTCATCGCCGCCGTGATCACCTTCGTCTCCACTCTGATGCTGGCGATCCTCACCTGGACGCACCTCGAGACGATCTGGTGGCTGTATGCGCTGAGCATCATCAACGCGGCAGCCAACTCGGTCGGAATGGCGACGCGGACAGCCATCATCCCCCGCCTGATCCCTCGCGAACTGTTGGCGCCGGCATCCGCCCTGAACGGCATCACGATCGGCATCATGGTCATGGTCGGCCCAGCTCTCGCCGGCGTTCTCGTCGCAACGACGGGCTACGGATGGACCTACACGATCGACGTCGTCCTCATGCTGGCGATGTTCCTGGGGCTCTGGACCCTCCCTCCGCTGCGGCCGGAAGGCACCATAGTCCGCCCCGGACTCGAATCGCTCGTCGACGGCTGGCGCTTCCTCAAGCGGGCGAAGAACATCCGGATGCAGTACATCCTCGACATCGTCGCGATGACCTTCGGGCAACCAGTGGCCCTCTATCCCGCTCTCGGCACCCTGCTGCTCGGCGGTGGCGCCGTCACAACCGGCGCACTGACGGCAGCGGTCGCCGCCGGCACCTTCCTGTCGAGCCTGTTCTCCGGTCGCGTCGTGCGCTATCGGTGGCACGGTCGCGGCATCCAGCGGTCCATCCAGGCCTACGGAGCGTCGATTCTCGCGTTCGGCGTCATCCTGCTGATCGGGGTGTGGATGCCGCCGGCCAGTGAGACCGCGGTCAACCTCGGCCTGATCGTCGCAGCCTGCATCGTTCTCGCGGCATCGGGCGCCGCCGACAACGTCAGCTCGATCTACCGCAACACGATGATGCAGGCCGCCGTGCCCGACAGCATCCGGGGTCGGCTGCAGGGCGTTTTCGTCGTCGTCGTCACAGGCGGACCGCGGCTTGGAGCCCTGTACGCCGGCACGCTCGCGACGTTCACGGCGCTCTGGTTCCCGCCCCTGCTTGGCGGCCTCGCCGTCATCGCGCTCGTCGCTCTGCTGGTGCGCCTCACGCCGCATTTCCGTGAGTACGACGCAGAGAACCCCGCGCCCTGAGCGGACGCGGGGTTCGCGAACCGGCGATCAGTCCTGCTGGAGCGAACCCTGCAGATCGAGGTTGATCGTGATGTCCTTGCCGACGAGCACACCGCCGGTCTCGAGGGCTGCGTTCCAGGTCAGGCCGAAGTCCTCGCGGTTGATGACGGTCGTCGCGGAGGCACCGGCCTTGTAATTGCCCCACGGGTCGGCGCCGAAGCCGCCGAACTCGAACTCGAAGCTCACGGGCTTCGTGATTCCACGGATCGTCAGATCTCCGTCGACGAAGAAGTCGCCGTTCTCGACGCGTGCGCCGGTGGAGACGAACTCCATGGTCGGGAAGTTCTCGGTGTCGAAGAAGTCAGCGGAGCGCAGGTGCGTGTCGCGGCCCTCGTCCTTGGTGTCGACGGAGGTGACGTCGACGGATGCCTCGACCTTGGCATCGAGGGGGTTCTCGGGGGCGACGAGCGTCGCGCTCTTCATTCCGAATGTGCCGCGCACCTTCGAGATCATCATGTGGCGGACGCTGAAGGTGACCTCGCTGTGAGCGGGGTCGAGGGTCCAGGTGCCGGAACGGTAACCGGGGACGTCGATCGTGGTCATGCGGGGTTTCTCCTCGAGATCAGGTCTGTGCCGCTTCGCGGCGTTCACACAGACACAACTCGCATGCGTTTGCATGTATTCCGAAATTCTCGAAATTACAGAAGACCCCCGCCCGGGCGATGGACGAGGGTCTTCTCAGCGGGCGCCGGCTCAGCCGACGGCCACCAGGTCGATGATGAAGATGAGGGTCTTCCCCGAGAGGAAGTGGCCGGCGCCAGCAGGACCGTACGCCAGCTGCGGCGGGATCGTGAGCTCACGGCGTCCGCCGACCTTCATGCCGGGAATCCCCTCCTGCCAGCCCTGGATCAGGCCGCGCAGCGGGAACTGGATGGTCTCGCCACGACCCCACGAGGAGTCGAACTCCTCGCCGGTGTCGAATTCGACACCCGCGTAGTGCACGGTCACGGTGTCGCCGGGCTGCGCCTCGGCTCCGTCGCCTTCGATGATGTCTCGGATGACGAGCTCTGCGGGAGCAGGGCCGGTAGGGGCGTCGAACTCGGGCTTTGTGCGATCAGTCATGCCTCCATACAACCCTGCGCCGTCACTCTCGGTCAACGCGATGACGACAGCCGACAGCGAACACGGACCGGGTGGGAGCTGCTCCACAGCAAGACTCAGCGCCCGGTGCTGCGGCGATGCCTGCGAGACTCCCGGGCGCTGAGTTGATCTGAAACCAGGGTGCACCCACTCGTGGCGTGTGTCAAGGGTGCGCGCGTCAATAAGCCAGCAGGGCCGCCCGCGTCGCCGTGCTCCGGGTCAGCAGAGCGCGCTCATCGTCGGCAGCGAGAGCATCCCGACCGGTGATGGCGCGCTGCCGGACGGCGGCCAGAGCCGTGGCGTCCTTGATGAACTGCTTCATCAAGGCTCGGCGGTCGCCGCTGAGCGTCGACGCCCATTTCATGCCCACCTTGCGTCCCGCAGGGGTCGCGAGCATCGTCACCTCCTCCGGTGTGAACCACCCTGCGGCGGCGTACTCCCCCAGCCTCTCCCGCGTCAGTCGCGCTTCCTCGCGTCGCAGCGCGACGATCGCCAGGATGAATCCGATGAACAGCGGCACCTGCAGCGTGATGTATACCGCGAAGAAGTCGCTGAAGACGGCGGAACCGTTCCAGAATCCGTGCAGCAGCATCGCGCCCACGAGCCCGATCAGCCCGGTGCCGAACACGGCGCTCCTGGAAGCGTGGCGGCGCGCCGCGAGCCCCATCGCGAACCCGGTGAGGCTCGTGAACATGGCGTGAGCGAACGGTGAGAGCAGGCCGCGCATGACGAAGGTCGCCGTCAGCTGAGTCCCGCCGCCCTCGATGAGGCTGATCGCGAAGTACTGGATGTTCTCGGTGAATGCGAACCCGCCGCCGATCAGCGCTCCGTAGACGATGCCGTCGATGGGCCCGTCGAACGCGCGCCTGCCGATGAGGAAGATGATGAAGATTCCGATGCCCTTCGCGATCTCCTCGATGATCGGTGCTTGGATGACCGTACTCAGAACTTCGGCGCGCAGACCGATCGCCAGGGTGATCGCGAGGTCGACGAGCAGCGTGATGCCGATCGCAGCGATCGCACCCCACGCGATGGCGAAGGCGATCATCAGCTTCGGCTCCGGCTCCCAGCGGTCGATGATGTACACACCGAGGAACACGATCGCCAGCGGCACGAGAGCGATGACCAGTCCGATGCCGGACGCCACGGCACCCAGGGCCCACACGAAGTACCCGATCAGCGCGACGAGCACGAAGCCGAGGATGCCGAAGAGCCAGATCGACACGGTGCGGCCCCGCCTGGCCGGCACCGGAAGCGCCGGCAGCGCAGGGCCCGGCGCGGTCACCACGGGCGCGGGCGGTGCGTACGCGGTCGGCTGGGCGAGTGCGGAGGCATAGGCCTGCTGCTGCCCGTAGGCCGGCGGTGAGTACTGCGGTCGCCTGTTGCTCGGTTCGGCGGATCCTCCGAAAGTCATAGCCAAAGCCTAGAGGTCGACGGTACGCCGTCACGGATGCGCGACCGGTAGCGTAGAAGCATGCGTTTCGCCCATCTGCGCGGCTCTGACTCCTCCGACTTCCAGCTCGCCGTCATCGAAGAGTCCACCGCGATCCTCGTCTCCGATCTCGTCTCCCCCGCTCCTGCCACGCTGCAGCAGCTCATCGAGGGTGGCGATGATCTGCTCGGGGCCCTGCGCACGGCGGTCGCCGAGGGCACGGCGCCGCGGCATCCGCTCACCGGTTTCGGGTTCGCGTCGGCCGTGGTGGCCCCGCCCGTGGTCCTGGCGGTCGGGCTGAACTACGCGGCCCACTCCAGCGAGCTGGGCCTGAAGACCGACACCGCGCCGACCGTCTTCACACTGTGGCCGAACTCTCTCACCGGCCACGATGCGACCACCGGCTGGCCGCGCTCCCTCAGCGAGTCCGTCGACTACGAGGCGGAGCTGGGCGTGCTCATCGGCAGCCCGGCGAAGGATGTCTCAGTCGACGACGCGCTCGACAGCGTCTGGGGCTACACGGTCGTCAACGACATCACTGCACGCGACATCCAGTTCGCCGAAGCGCAGTGGTCGCGCTGCAAGTCGTTCGACGGCTTCACCCCGACTGGTCCGTTCGTGGTGACAGCCGACGAGATCCCCGACCCGCAGGATCTGCACATCTGGACGGTCGTCGACGGTCAGACCGTTCAGGATGCCAGCACCGGGCAGATGGTCCGATCGGTGGCGACGCTCATCGCCCACCTGTCGCAGTCGATCACGCTGCAGCCAGGGACCCTCATCTCGACCGGCAGTCCTGGCGGCGCCGGCTACTCGCGGGACCCTCAGATCTTCCTGCGGGACCGCTCGACCGTGACGGTCGGCATCGACGGCATCGGCGAGCTCACCACGCACTGCCGAATCTACGACTAAATCTGGATCATGTCCTCCGGCGGGATCACGCTGATCGCCGCCGTCACGGCCTCCAGGCCGGACAGGCGCGCAGGCGAGAGCTGCTTGGTGACCTCCTCGCGCGTCATGAGCTCGGCCTCGACCACGAGGTCCGCGACGTTGCGGTTGGTCAGCAGTGCCGTCTTCGCGAGAGCAGCAGCCGCGGCGTAGCCGATGAACGGCGTCAGCGCCGTGATGACGCCCACGGATGCACCGACCATGGCGCCCAGGCGATCCTCGTTCGCGGTGATTCCGTCGACGCAGTTGACGCGCAGGGTCCACATCGCCTGCCGCATCCACGTGATCGACTGGAAGATCGAGTGCGCGATGACCGGTTCGAAGGCGTTCAGCTGAAGCTGCCCTGCTTCCACCGCCATCGTCACGGTCGTATCGGCGCCGACGACGGAGAAGGCCACCTGGTTGACGACCTCGGGGATGACCGGATTGACCTTGCCGGGCATGATGCTGGAACCTGCCTGCTTCGCGGGGAGGTTGATCTCGCCGAGACCCGCCTGCGGGCCGGACGACAGCAGACGCAGATCATTGCAGATCTTCGACAGCTTGACCGCATTGCGCTTCAGCGACGACGAGAAGGACATGAACGCACCGGTGTCGCTCGTGGACTCGACGAGGTCGCTCGCGGTCTCGAGATCGAGACCGGAGATCCGGCGCAGATGCTTGAGCACTGCCGGCGCGTAGTCGCCGTGCGTGGTGATGCCGGTGCCGATCGCGGTGGCGCCCATGTTGATCTCGAACATGAGCGAGGCGTTCTCGGTGAGGCGCGAGTGGTCCTCGCCGAGGGTGGTCGCGAATCCGTGGAACTCCTGACCCAGCGTCATCGGCACGGCATCCTGCAGCTGGGTGCGGCCCACCTTGAGCACGTCGTGGAACTCGACGGCCTTGCCGAGGAACGAACGACGAAGCAGGTCGAGCTCGTCGAGGAGCGACTGCAGGTTGAGGGACAGACCGATCTTGATGGCCGTCGGGTACACGTCGTTCGTGGACTGGCTGCGGTTGGTGTGGTCGATCGGCGAGAGGAAGTCGTAGTCGCCCTTCTCGCGCCCTGCCATCTCGAGCGCGATGTTGGTGATGACCTCGTTCGCGTTCATGTTCGTCGACGTTCCGGCGCCGCCCTGGATGACGCCGACGGTGAACTGGTCGTGGAACTCTCCGTCGATGACGCGCTGCGCTGCGTCGTCGATCAGATCGGCGCGTTTCGGATCGAGTACCCCGATCTCCTTGTTCGCACGCGCGCTGGCCTGCTTGACCATCGCGAGACCGCGGATCAGGTCCGGGTACACCGAGATCGGGCGCTTCGAGATCGGGAAGTTCGCGTCGGCGCGAGCGGTGTGGATTCCCCAGTATGCGTCTGCGGGAATCTCCATGCTCCCGAGCGAGTCGGTCTCTGTGCGGGTCGATGCGGGCGCGGCAAATGCCATGTCACTTCCTTGTGGGTGGTGGCGGAACAGTGAAACGGGGGATGCCACCATCCTATTGCCGCCGTCAGTGGTTGAAGACGATCAGCAGGACGCCCGACAGCACAGCAGCGCCGCACAAGACGAAGCAGATGTAGGCGCCGATGAGCGCGAGCGTCTTCTGACCTTCGGAGAGCGGGCTCTTCTGCGCAGCCTTGGCCGCGTGCTTCGCGGCCCGCTTCGCCTCCTTGTCGGAGATGATCGTGATCGCGTCGGTGAACTCCGCCGGCGTGACCACGGGAACGCGACCCGCTCGAACGAGAAGCCGAACGCCTGTCGCGTAGAAGCCGACGATCAGCAGGGCGCCGACCAGCGCAGCGACGAAGACGCTGACGAAGGCCATCCAATCGATCTCGACGCTCATCGCTGTGCCTCCCTGCGCGCGGCCTCTTCCTCAGAGACGTCCCATTCTGCGAGTTCGGCGCGAGCGCGCCGACTGGCGCTGAGAGTCTCCCAGTCCTGCGCGGCCTTCTGCGCCTCGGCGAGCTTGCGGTTGGCGCGATCAGCGGCCTTCCGAGCCGCCTTGACCTCGGCGGCGGAGCCGCCCTTCTTCTTCAGCTTGCGTGCGCGACGACCCGCCTTCTCGGCTTCCTCTGCCTTGCGCTCCGCGCGATCGAGCGCGCGGACGAGTTCCATGCGCGACTGGCGCCGCGTGGGCGGCGGCACGTCGGGATGCTCGACGGCGTGTCCCGAGTCGGCGACGTCGCTCATCGCGTTGGCGTGCGTGACCTCGTTGCGGCGCGAGCGCAGGAACAGCCCGACGATGATGGCAACGGCCAGGACGGCGTCGATGAGGACGCCGACTGTGCCGAGCCACACCACGAGCAGCGCGGCCAGCCCTCCAACGGCGCCGGCAGCCGGCAGCGTGAGCAGCCACCCGAGTGCGATGCGTCCCGCTGTGCGCCAGCGCACCTGCGAGCCGCGACGTCCGAGCCCCGAGCCGATGACCGATCCCGATGCGACCTGCGTGGTCGACAGGGCGAAGCCGAGCGCGCTGGACGCCAGGATCGTGGCCGCCGTCGAACTCTCCGCTGCGAAGCCCTGAGCCGGCTTCACCTCGGTGAGTCCCTTGCCGAGCGTGCGGATGATCCGCCATCCACCGAGGTAGGTGCCGAGCGCGATCGTGACGGCGCACGCGACGATGACCCAGAGCTGCGGCTCGTGGCGCTCGCCGGACTGCCACCCGACCGTGATGAGCGCGAGAGTGATCACGCCCATGGTCTTCTGCGCGTCGTTGGTGCCGTGGGCGAGGGCGACCATCGACGAGGTGAAGATCTGGCCGAGGCGGAAGCCGGATCGTCCGTCGGGCTTTCCGTCGTAGCGCCGGGTTATGCCGTACGCGATCTTGGTCGCTGCGAAGGCGATGAGGCCGGCGGTGAGGGGCGCGATCAGCGCCGGCAGAACGACCTTCGACATCACGACGCCGAAGTTGATCCCTGCCACGCCGACGCCGACCAGCGTCGCACCGATCAGTCCGCCGAACAGGGCGTGCGACGAGCTCGACGGGAGGCCGAGCAGCCAGGTCAGCATGTTCCACGTGATCGCGCCGATGAGTCCGGCAAAGATCAGCGACGGGAGCAACGCGTGCGAGATGTCACCCTCGTTGACGATTCCGCCGGAGACGGTCTTGGCGACTTCCGTGGAGAGGAACGCGCCGACGAGGTTCAATACCGCCGCGAGCAGGACCGCCGTCTTGGGCTTGAGAGCGCCCGTTGCGATGGGAGTGGCCATCGCATTCGCGGTGTCGTGGAATCCGTTGGTGAAGTCGAAGAAGAGTGCCAGTGCGATCACCAGCACGACAATGAGGGCTGCGGTTTCCACCGTTCGCTTTCAGGTCGACGAAGCAGGATTGTGCCGACGTGATCGGCGTGACGAACGAAGAGTTCATCGTGGGTTTCACATCCGTTTACCGGGCCCGCACAATCCTCGCACCGACCTCTCTACCGGTCAACTCGACACGGGATAGCGTTGAACCGTGACCAACGCTCCGCACGCCCCACGCCGTTCACATATCCGCACACACCACGGAGACTCGTTCGACGACCCGTACGAATGGCTGCGTGAGAAGGACTCCCCCGAGGTCGTCGCCCATCTCGAGGCGGAGAACGCCTACACCGACACCGCCACCGCCCACCTCGAGGAGCTCCGCGAGAAGCTGTTCCAGGAGATCAAGGGCCGCGTGCAGGAGACAGATCTCTCCGTGCCGTCGCGACGCGGCGACTGGTGGTACTACAGCCGCAGCGAGGAAGGATCGCAGTACGGCATCCACTGCCGAGCTGCGGCCGAACCCGGAGACTGGACTCCCCCGACCCTGGAGCCGGGCGTGCCCGTCCCCGGCGAGGAGATCCTGCTCGACGGCAACGTCGAAGCCGAGGGCCATGAGTTCTTCTCGCTGGGTTCGTTCGACGTGTCGGACGATGCGACCAGGCTCCTCTGGGCCCCGGATTACGACGGCGACGAGCTGTACACGATCCGGGTTCGGGATCTCGCGACCGGCGAGACGCTCGCCGACGAGATCCCGCGAACGGGCGGAGGGTTCTTCACTCCGGACGGCAGTGCGATCGTCTACACCACCAGAGACGACGCGTGGCGCCCCGACACCCTGTGGCTGCACCGTCTCGGCACCCCAGTCGAGGACGACGTGAAACTGTTCCATGAGGCGGACGAGCGCTTCTGGCTGGGAGCCGGCATCACACGCAGCCGCCGCTACCTCGTGATCGGCGTCGGCTCCAGCATCACCAGCGAGGAGTACCTCGTCGACCTCCAGGGCGACATCACGGCCGAGCCCCGACTCATCTGGCCGCGCATCGAGGGAGTCGAGTACGAGGTCGAGCACGCCGTGGTCGACGGTGAGGACCGGCTGCTGATCCTGCACAACCAGGACGCTCTGGACTTCGAGCTCGTCTCGGTGGCGGCATCCGACCCGCAGGGCGGGCGTCGGGTGGTCATGGCGCACGAGCCGGGCCGACGCATCCTCGGTGTGGACTGCTTCCGCGACTTCGGCGTCGTCGGGTACCGCAGCGAGGGACTCGAGCGGGTCGCCCTGCTCGACTACTCATCCGCCACCACTGAGGAGCTGCGCTTCGATGAGCCGCTCTTCTCGGCAGGCCCTACGGGCAACCCGGAGTGGCACTCGCCGTTCCTGCGCCTGTCGTACACGTCGTTCGTGACGCCGGCGACCGTGTACGACCTCGACCTCGCCACACGCGAACTGGTGCTGCGCAAGCAGCAACCGGTGCTGGGCGGGTACGAACCGGCGGAGTACGGGCAGGAGCGGCGCTGGGCCGAGGCGGCCGACGGCACGAAGGTGCCGATCTCGCTGGTGTGGAAGAAGTCGTTCGGCGACCCGGGCGCTGAGGTCCGCCCTCTGCACCTGTACGGCTACGGCTCGTACGAGCACTCGATCGATCCCGGATTCTCTGTCGCCCGGCTCTCGGAGCTCGACCGAGGCGTGATCTTCGCGGTGGCCCACGTGCGAGGAGGCGGCGAGATGGGCCGCAACTGGTACGAGGAAGGCAAGCTGCAGCACAAGCGCAACACCTTCACCGACTTCGTCGCGTGCGCCGAGCATCTGATCTCCAGCGGCGTGACGTCGCCCGAACGGATGGTCGCAGAGGGCGGCAGCGCCGGAGGCCTGCTGATGGGCGCGGTGGCGAACCTCGCTCCTTCGTCGTTCGCCGGCATCCTGGCATCCGTGCCGTTCGTCGATGCGCTCACGTCGATCCTCGATCCGTCGCTGCCGCTCACGGTCATCGAGTGGGATGAGTGGGGCGATCCGCTGCACGACCCCGAGGTGTACGCGTACATGAAGACGTACACGCCGTACGAGAACGTGCGGACGGATGCCGCCTACCCGCCCATCCTCGCGATGACGTCGATCAACGACACGAGGGTGCTGTACGTCGAGCCGGCGAAGTGGGTGGCTGCTCTCCGGCACGTCGGTGCGCAGGACGTGCTGCTCAAGTGCGAGATGGCCGCCGGACACGGCGGGGTCAGCGGTCGCTACAACGCGTGGCGCGAGCGCTCGTTCGAGCTCTCCTGGATGCTGGACCGCCTCGGGCTCGCCTGAGTCGTCGCGGCTCCGTCGCCGCCCGGCTTCGAGCCCCCGCCTTATGGCCGACGCCCCGTCGTAGGCACCGGCGTACGACGGGGTCTCGATGCGAAGACGGGGGCTCGGCGCCGCGAGAGCGCTCTACAAATCAGCCGAAGAGCGCTGCAGCCTCGTCGTAGCGGTAGCGCGGGACGGTGTTGAGCTCGCCGAGGGCCTCCTCGAACGGCACGCGGACGATGTCGGTGCCCTTCATCGCGACCATCTGCCCCCATGCTCCCTCGACGATCGCGTCTGCCGCGTGCAGACCGAGTCGCGTGGCGAGTACGCGGTCGAAGGCGGAGGGCGATCCGCCGCGCTGGATATGCCCGAGGATCGTCGCCCGGGTCTCGACTCCTGTGATCTGCTCGATCAGAGGGGCGAGCTGATCACCGATGCCGCCCAGGCGCGGGCGGTTGAACGCGTCGAGCCCCTTGTCGCTGTACGCCTCGTCCATGCCCTTGAGCTTGAAGCCCTCCGACACGACGACCAGCGGCGCACGTCCGCGGTCATGAGCGCTGGTAACGAGCGCGGCGATCTCGTCGATCGACATCGGCACCTCGGGAATGCAGATGACGTGCGCACCGGCGGCCATGCCTGCGTGGAGTGCGATCCATCCGACGTGGCGGCCCATGACCTCGGCGACCATGCAACGCTGGTGCGAGTCGCCGGTCGTGCGGAGGCGATCCATCGCGTCGGTCGCGATGTTCACCGCCGTGTCGAAGCCGAACGAGTAGTCGGTGGCCCTCAGGTCGTTGTCGATCGTCTTCGGCACACCGAGGACCTTGATGCCGTCCTTGGACAGTCGGTCAGCAGCAGCGAGCGTTCCCTCGCCGCCGATCGCGATGATGCCGTCGATCTTGTGACCGTAGAGAGTCTTGGCGATGTTGTCGGCTCCGCCGCGCTCGCCCTCGTACGGGTTCGTCCGGCTGGTGCCGAGGATGGTGCCGCCAACCTTCGACAGACCCTTCACCTCGTGTCGCGTGAGAGGCATGAAGTCGCCTTCGACGACGCCTCGCCAGCCGTCGCGGATGCCGACGAACTCCAGATCGTACGACGTGGTGCCCTTGAGCACGACGCCGCGGATCACTGCGTTGAGGCCGGGGCAGTCGCCGCCGCTGGTGAGGATGCCGATCTTCATGCTGATGCCTTCGGACGTTTCGGGTGGGGGAATCGGCGACGCTGCCTGCTCTCGACCCTAGTGGGCATCAGTGCCGGATGCCATTCACGAGGCGCGAGAATGCCCGATCTTGCACCCGCTTTCGACGGGATGGGCGCGTTCCACGGTCAACCGTCCGATAGGCACCGGATTCGCCCGCAAGAATGACGATTCTTGCGGGCGAATCCGTGTGGTTCAGATGCTGAGCGCCTCGCGCAGCAGATGCATCAGAGCAGCCAACTGCACGGGCTCACTCGCCGTCTCATCGACGGCCTCGCCGTCGAGAGCGCGGGCAGCGAGGCCCTGCTTCTGATCGATCAGCTCCGCGATCTTGGTGTCGATCGTGTGCGCGGCGATGATCCGCCACGCCGTGACCGGCTCGTCCTGGCCGATGCGGTGCACACGGTCGATCGCCTGCGTCTGCTCGGCCGCGGTCCAGCTGAGCTCGGAGAGCACGACGTTGGACGCCGCCTGCAGGTTGAGCCCGACACCGGCTGCGGTGAGCGAGCACACCGCGATGCCGACGCTCTCGTCGCCGTTGAAATCGTCGATCGCCTGTTGACGAGCGGGCGTCGTCTGGTCGCCTCGGATCGAGACGTACCGGATGCCGGATGACGCGAAGTGCGCCTCGGCCTGATCCATGACATCGATGTGCTTGGCGAAGAAGACGACCTTGCCGACCGAGCGCTGCAGTTGCGCCGCGTAGTCGGCGGCGAGCACGGCCTTGGCCTGACCGATCTTGCGCACCATCGTGAAGACGTTGTCTCCACCGGTGCCAGCGGCCTTCGACTCCTCGAGCTCGTTGTGCGCGACGAGACGGACGATGTCCTCGTCGATCTCGCCCTCGGCTAGCCCGCGGTCGCCACGTGCCTCGATGATGCGACGGTACTTGGCTGCCAGGCGCTCGCCCAGCTCGCGCTCCGCCTGACGGATGCCGCGGCCGAACTCGTCGTCCAGCTGCACTGGCAGGTCGGCGATCAGCTTGTCCGGCAGATCGGCGGCGACGTCCTTCTTCTTGCGCCGGACGATGCCCATCGAGATGACGGCGTCTCGCGCCTCACCGTAGAACGCCTTGTCCGCCGGCGTGAGGCCGGTGGCATCCAGCTTGCCCATCAGCTCGGAGCCCGGCTTGTCTCCCGTCGTCCACCCAAGGAACCGCCAGATCGCGTCGAAGTCCTCGACGTCGTTGATCAACGGAGTCCCGGTGAGGGCCATCATGAGCGGGTTGCGCGTGTGCTCCCGGATCCGGGAGGCCAGCGCCAGCACGTTCTGCGAACGCTGCGACGAGAGGTTCTTGATGAAGTGCGCCTCGTCGACGACCATGCCCTTCAAGCCGATCGAACCGAGCCACGACAGATGCCGATCGAGGATCTCGTAGTTGACGATGAACACGTCGGCGAACGCGTCGATGTCGGTGCCGTCGCCCTGGATGACTGTCGCACGGCGCTGCGGTGTCCACCGCTCGACCTCGCGCGCCCAGTTCATCTTGACGACGTTCGGGACGACGACCAGCAACGGGTATGCGTCCGCGAGGGATGCTGCGAGCACGGACTGCGCCGTCTTGCCGAGGCCGGGCTCGTCCGCCAGCAGGAAGCTGCGGTGACCGGCGCGCACCGCTTCGAGGAAGCGGGACTGGTGCACCATCACCTCGAGCCCCTTGGGCGAGATGTGGTCGTACTCGGGCAGCGGCGGCAGTTCCATCGTCGCCGACGAACCTCCGGCCCCCGTCTCGAAAGCCTTGTACAGCGGGCCCATGAGCTCCCACCCGTCCAAGCGACGACGCGGAGTGGTCGCGGGTCGCGGGGTGAGATCGGGGGCGAGGAAGGGATTCGCGAGCTGGCGGGACTCGACCGATGGGGGCGTCACCTGCTTCTCGGCGAGAGCGGCCGGCACGACGGGGGTCTGCACGGGAGCGATGTCCGTGATGATGAGCTCCTCGGGCGCCAGCTCGGCACCCGACTCGAGCAGCCAATCGCGGCGCATGCGCTTCGCGACTGGACTCGTGGCCTGATCGGCCTCGAGCAGCTGGATCAGCGAGGTGTCGCGTGCTGCGGTTTTCGCGAGGATCGTCGCCACGCCGTCGAGCCGCTTGAGCAGCTCGGCGCGCGCGGAGTCGCTGAACGCGTCATCCGTCTTCACCCTGGCGCGCTCCTCGCGCACCAGGAATGCGATCACCTGGAACTTGACCCTGTTCGTCGGGCCGAGTTTGCCGCGCTGTGCCTTCGCCTCGATCTCGCGGACCTTGCGGGCCAGGATCGGGATCAGCGGGGCCTCGTCATCACGACGAGATGTCTTCCTGCGCCGCGTCGCGGCAGTTGCCGAAGTCGGCATGCTCCTCCTGAGCGTGAATACCGGATCGCCGTCGGAGGCGGTCCGTGCCGTACGAGTCGCCCGCGTGTGGCGTGAGCCAGGACCGTGCGGACGTCGTTCTCGCGCTCAGCGATGCGCGAAATCCGCACCAGCAACGTCGAGAACCACACTCATCCTAGAGCATCTGAGCCCAGAATCGCGCGCGCGGCGTCGACATCCGCTGTCATCTGGACCATCAGAGCGTCAATTCCCTCGAAGGCGACCATGCCGCGGAGGCGCTGCGTGAACTCCACCGTCACGTCGTGACCGTACAGGTCGAGCGCGTCTTCGTCGATCACGTGCGCCTCGACCTGACGCACGAGCACGTCGTCGAAGGTCGGGTTCGTTCCCACCGAGACAGCAGCGGGATACCGGATGCCCGTGTCGTGATCTTCGAGCCAGCCGGCGTAGACGCCGTCGGCCGGGACGAAAGCGTCGACGGTCTCCGACAGGTTCGCCGTGGGGAATCCGAGCTCGCGCCCGCGCTTGAGGCCGTGCACCACTTCTCCACGGACGTCGACGGCCCGACCGAGCGCACGCTCCGCCGTCGCGACATCGCCTTCAGCGAGAAGCTCGCGGATCCAGCTCGACGAGACGCGCCGGTCCGAACCCTCCAGGTACACGTCATCGACCACGTCGACGGTGAATCCGTACAGCGGCCCCAGTTCTCGAAGCAGCTCGGGCGTCCCGGCACCCCGATGGCCGAACCGGAAATCCTCTCCGACGAGAACAGTCGACACGTGCAGAGCGCCGACCAGGATCTGCTCGACGAACGCCTCAGGCGACTGCGAAGCGAGTTCGCTGTCGAATGTCAGCAAGAGCGTGGCGTCCAAGCCGAGACCTCCGAGGAGCTCGAGCTTGCGATCGGTGGAGACGACGTTGTCAGGGCACAGCTCGGGGCGCAGAAGCGCGAGCGGGTTGCGATCGAACGTCACGGCCACGGAGCGTGCACCGGATGCCGCGGCATCCGCCTTCAAGCGCTCGATGACAGCCCGGTGTCCGGCGTGCACGCCGTCGAACTTGCCGATCGCGACGGCCGACCTCCCGAAGTCCGCCGGTACCTCGCTCGGGCCACGGAAGACGATCACGCGATGACCTCTGCAGGAGCCGTCGTGCGCACGACGGGGCGATGCGTACGCAGCCACCAGATGCCGAACATCGGCAGGACGAGCGGGATGAACAGGTACCCGCGGCCGAAGACCGACCACACGGAGTCGTGCTGGAAGAGTTCCGGGGCCGTCAGGCTGAGAGCGCCGACGATGAGGACGCCGGCGAGCTCGAAGACGATCGCCACCCACGCGACGGTGTACCAGCCGCGCCGGCCGGCCAGAACGAGACCCAGCGTCGCGATGATGTAGACGACGGCGGCGAGAGCCGAGAGCGAGTACGCGAGCGGCGCCTCGTCGAACCGGCGGATGATCTGCACGAAGCTCCGGCCGGTGGCGGCGAGCGCCATGACCGCGTAGACGATGACGAGAACGCGGCCGATGCCGGTCATCCGCTGTCGGGTTTCGGTGGTGGTCATAGCGTCTTCCATCCTAAGCGCGCGCGATGCCGCCGGATGCCGGGCGCTAGGCGACCTGGACCGTCCAGATAACTTCCATGCGCCACAGCATGATCGCGACGGCGAAGGCGATGACGCCGAGGATGACGGTGCTCCACCTGCTGCGCTCGAGCAGCGCCCAGATCACACCGCCGATGGGCAGCAGCACCGCAGAGACCAGGTACACCCAGAACTCGAGCAGGTCGCCACTGGGCGGATTGCCCGCGAAGGGGGCGATGATCGCCATGACGACCTGCACGATCAGGAGAACCTCGACCAGCGCAAGCGCACCGACCGTGTAGTCGCTCGGGCGTCGGCCCATGAGCCCGGCGATGACGGCGAACAGCCCCGCTGCGACCGCCACGACGATCTGGACGTTCGTGAACCACAGGATCACCGAGTCTCCTCCGGCATGTTCATCGCGCTCTTGAGGTCGCGGCCACGACGTTCGACGACGCCGACCAGGACGCCGTCCTCGTCGATCGCCGCGGCCTGCCGGCCTCGCAGCCGTTCCGCGTGATCGATGAGTCGCTTGCCGTGGCGCAGATCGCGAGCCTCCTGTGCGGACACGTCCAGTCGGTCGAGCACTCTCGCCGCGGCTTCAGCAGCCGTGAGCGTGCTCGCGCCCTCGAGGGATTCGATATCAGCAGCATCCGCGACGTCGAACGGTCCGACCCTGGTGCGCCGCAACGCCGTCAGGTGCCCGCCGACGCCCAGGGCCTCCCCCAGGTCGCGTGCGAGCGCGCGGATGTACGTGCCGGACGAACAGTCCACGACCACATCGAGATCCAGGAAGCCGTTTCCGCGACGTTCGGCGAGGACCTCGAACCGCGAGACGGTGACCGCCCGCGCCTTGAGCTCGATCTCTTCGCCGGCGCGTACACGGTCGTACGCGCGCCTCCCGTCGACCTTGATCGCGGACACGGAGCTCGGCACCTGCGAGATGGGGCCGGTGAGGGCGGCGATCCCGTCCGCCAGCCGGACGGGCGTCACGGCATCCACGTCCTCGGCCGAGGCACGCACGGTGATCTCGCCCTCTGCGTCGTCCGTGGTCGAGGCCTGACCGAGGCGAATGGTGGCGAGGTAGGTCTTGTCCGCGCCGACGATGTACGTCAGAAGCCGCGTCGCCCCTTCGATGCCGAGCACGAGCAGGCCGGTGGCCATCGGGTCGAGCGTGCCGGCGTGGCCGACCTTGCGCGTGCCCAACGCACGGCGCGTCCGCGCGACGATGTCGTGGCTGGTGAGCCCACCGGGCTTGTCCACGAGAAGGATGCCGGGTGAGACCATGCCCCCAGCCTACCGAGGCAGAGCGCGACCTCGTGTCAGCCGCAGGTCTCGTACGGAGGTGCCTCGAGCGTCGTCACGGTCACCGCGTTCGCCTGGTCTCCGGTGTAGTACTCGAAGAACATGGTCGCGCCGTCCGTGGGGACGCTGAGCCAGGTGCCGTCGCCGATCGGCGCATCTCCCTCACTCGCATCCGGATACTGCGCGAGCACCTCGTCCTTCGTCGACCCGATGCCGAGGCCCTCCTCGGTGCGCGGCCCGACCCCTGCCGTCACAGGATCCGCGGCGGATGCCGACGCCAGCACGATCGGCGCGTCATCCGACTCCGTTCCGCGGACGAAACTCATCGAGTAGCTGTTGTCATCAGCTTTCCACCATGCGGCCCAGGAGCAGTTCTCGTCGTTGTTCCACGAGTCGGGAAGCTCGGCGAGAGTCCCCTGAAAGTCTCCGCCGGTCTCGATCGGGCCGATGCCCGCGGCGGTGACGGGCCAGGTCGCCGGATCGTCGGGATCCAGGGACGGTTCGGGACTCGGAGATGGTTCGGACGATGGTTCGCCGACCGTCGAAGTCGGCGTCGGGTTCGACGTCGCACCCGGATCGGTCGTCGCGGTTGCGCATCCCGCGAGCAGCAGCGCGCTCAGCGCTGCGAGGACGACTGGGCCTGCTGTTCTGCGTGACACGCGGAAACTCCTCTGCTTCCCCCCGGAGCGCCCATCCCCTCGGCGTCCTGTGCCGAGCGCTCCACATAGGCTAACGAGATGACTCTCCGTTCGACACCCCCTGTGCATCTGGCCGCAGAGCTGTCGGACTGGTATCGCGATACCGCCAGAGACCTGCCGTGGCGCAGGCCCGAGTTCCACTACCGCTACGGCGCATGGGGCACGCTGGTGAGCGAGTTCATGCTGCAGCAGACGCCGGTCACCCGCGTGATCCCGCGGTTGGAGGCGTGGCTCGACCGCTGGCCGACGCCGGCGAGGATGGCGCAGGCGACGCCGGCTGAGGTCGTGCACGAGTGGGCTAACCTCGGCTATCCGCGCCGGGCGCTCTGGTTGCACCGTGCCGCGATCGAGATCACCGAGCGGCACGGCGGCGAGGTGCCCCGGGACGTCCCTGCGCTGCTCGCTCTGTCAGGCATCGGCGACTACACGGCGCGGGCTGTGGCCGCCTTCTCGTTCGGAGACCGGCATCCGGTCGTCGACACCAACACGCGCCGGGTGATCGCGCGTGCCGTGGACGGCCGATCGCAGCCCGGTCCTGCCGCGCGCCGCGACCTGCTCGCGATGTCCGCGCTCCTACCGGACTCGGACGCCGAGTCCGCCGTGTTCAACGCCGCCATCATGGAGCTCGGTGCGGTCGTCTGCGTGTCCAGGACGCCCCGATGCGAACGGTGCCCGATAGCCGACTCCTGCGCGTGGGTCGCCGCGGGGCGCCCTGACACCGGCGACGCCCGCCCGCGACAGGCTCGATACGAGGGTTCGGACCGTCAGGCGAGAGGAGCGGTTCTCAAGGAGCTGCGCAGTGCTGTCGCCGATGGTGTTCCCCTTGCGAGCGTGATCCACGATTGGGCCGATGCCGCCCAGCGCGATCGCGCCATCGACTCGCTGATCGCTGACGGCCTCGCCGAGGCGATCGACGGGATGCTGCGCCTGCCACGCTGACCGCTTCAGAAGACCCGGCCTGCGCGATGCGCCATCACAGCGAGCTCGACACGATTGCGGACGCCGAGCTTGTCGAAGAGACGGCCGACATGAACCTCGACCGTGCGGACGGAGACGTCGAGCGCCTTCGCGATCTCACGGTTCTCACCGCCGGCGGCCACCCGCATCGCGACTTCCAGTTCGCGCTGGGTGAGGAGCGTCTCCCACGCCGCGCGCCCTGCCGCGAGCGGGTCATCGTCGCGTATCACTGTGATCGGATCGGTCATCGGGTCGCTCGCTGCCGCCTGCGCCACGTGGAGTCGCGACATCCGCGCGTCCATCGCATCGCGCCATGCGTGCGCGCCCGAATCGTCGAACAGGCGCCGCGCGGCCCGCAGATGGCGGCGACCTGCCGCCAGATCGCCATGGAGCAGGCAGGTGGAGCCCAGCAGAGCCTCGACCCTGCCCCGGTCGAAGGAGGAACCGAGGCGACGGCACGCCTCGGAGATCTCCGAGTGGGCGTGGCGCCACGACGTCTCAGGGAGACTGCGGATGCGGTGGATGAGCTCACGGGCCTCGCTCGACTCCGGCGGCTCGACGCGCACCCGGTCGACGAACGGCCCGACCTCTTCGAGCCCGGCGACCGACAGGGCAGGCTCAGGAGCTCCGCGGTCCCGCCACAGCGCGAGATCGGTGGCAGCCTGCTCGGACTCGCCGTCGAGGTAGGCGCTCAGGCCGGCGTCAACGAGGCCGTCGATCCGGATGCCGTCCGGCAGCGTCACCGTGAGCGCCTGCGACAGCGGACCCGGTGCTCCGAGCGTCGCGGTGTCCAGGCGCTGGGCCAGAGTCGCACCGAGTCCGGCGAACGGGATGCCGACGGGCAACGACAGCGACGCCGTCGATAGACGCTCCCGCGCCACCTCGATGTCGCCGCGCCAGAACAGCAGGAGCGACTCCGTCACGGCCAGATACGCCTCGACGAGCGGGCTGTGCTCGAAGCCCGGTACCAGCGGGTCGTGCTCATCGATCAGGCTCGTGTGAGTGCCAGCCATCAGTTGGAGCCCCTCGTCGACATCGCCCGTGACAGCAGCTCGCAGCGCTGCGCTCATCGTCCCGGAGAACGGCCCATCGGCGTACGGGTTCGCGTCGTCGGCGTCCCCCGTCAGCATCCAGCACAGTGCGGCCGTCGGGTCGCGCACTTCGCCCCCGGCGCCGGCGCGAGCGTCCGCCTCGCGGACCTCGGCCAGCCAGGTGCGCATGGCCGGCGTCGCGCCGCGCTCGGCGCACATCAGCGCGGCCAGCCCTGCCGTCCGCGCCCAAGCGCACCAGTGGTGAGCATCCGAGACCTGCGGGCGCAGTTCGGCCGGTTCCAGCGCCGGTACCCATCCGCGCGCGCAGGTCTGCGCCAGGAGCACGCCGGGGAGTGCGCCGATGCGCGTGGCCGCGTCTTCGCTCTGGAGGAGCCCCGCCAGCAGCTCGTTCGCGTCGTCGAAGCATCCCGCCGCTGCCGCAGACGTCCCGGCGATCAGACGTGCCGTCTCGCGCTGCGGGTCATCCGCGTGCTCGGCCGCGGCAGTCGCGAACGCGAACGCCGATTCCATCGAACCGAGCAGGCTCAGTTCCCTGGCCGCGGTGGTCAACGCGCGCGCGACCTCAGGGCGACGCGTGACAGCGCCGCAGGCCGCATGCCAGTCCGCGGCCGCCTGGTTGCCGTGCTCTCGATGCGCACGCTCCAATCGCGCGTGCGCGTTCACCGACTCGAGCGGTGCGGCCGTGTGATCGAGCCAAATGCCCATTCGCGGATCGTGAAGAGCGAACCGGCCGTTGGATGCTGTCAGGTGCTCGGCGAGACCGCCCTGCAGGAGCTCATCGGCGGTGCAGCCGCAAGCGTCGAGCAGCGGCTCGACGCGGTCATCGATGCTCAGCGCCGCCGTCAGCAGGACCGCGCGCGTATCCGCGTCCAAAGCGACGCGGGAGAAGGCACCCTCGATCGACGGCACCAGCGGCAACGGGGATGGGAGCATCCGCTGACCGGAGCGATGAGCGCCCGAGAGTGCCGCTGCTGCTTCGCGCACGGCGAGGACGTCGCCGTTCAGTCCGCGCAGCAGACGGGTGATGACGTGCGGAGCCGTAGGCAGCTCGTCCGACAGCAGTCCGGCCGCGATGTCGGCCGTGAGCTCGCGCTCATCGGTCGAATGCTGTCCGAGCCGCAGGTCGTCCTGCCACACCGTCGTCACCGGATCGATTCCCCCCGAAATCCTGATCGCACACCGCCGGCATGCCGACAGTGCCGTTCAGGGTATCAAGGGAGGGGCGATACGGCTAGCGCTCTTCGTCGTCGGTCGGCTCGACGCGGTACGGGTCGGCATCGCCGGCGTGCTGCGCCGATGATGCGAGCTTGGCGACCTCGGCATCCCGCTCCTGCGCCTGACGCAGCAGTGCGCTGATGTTGTCTGCGTTCTCCGGGAGCGCATCGGGGATGAACTCCAGCGTCGGCACCAGACGCGTGCTCAGCTGACGGCCGACTTCGCTGCGGAGCATCCCCGTCGCGGACGCCAGTGCGGCTCCGCTGGCGACGCGCTCCTCTTCCGTGCCGAGCACGGTGTAGAAGACGGACGCGTGCTGGAGGTCACCGGAGACGCGCACGTCGGTGAGCGTGACGAAGCCCAGGCGCGGGTCGCGCAGTCCCTTCTCGAGACGCTCTGCCAGGATGACGCGGATGCGGTCCGCCAGACGGGCCTGTCGTTCTCCAGCCATTTCCTTCTCCTCTTGTGACGAATGAGGGGCGCCCGTAGGCGCCCCTCACGATCGATCGGATCAGCCGCGAGGCTTCTCCACCATCTCGGTCGTCTCGATCTCGTCGCCGATCTGGATGTCGTTGTACTTGCCGAGGCCGATGCCGGCCTCGAAGTCCGTACGCACCTCGGTGACGTCATCCTTGAAGCGGCGCAGCGACTCGATGGCCAGGCCATCGGCGAGCACGACGCCATCGCGGATGACACGGGCCTTGGCGTTTCGGGTGATCGTGCCCGAGCGGACGATGACACCCGCGATGTTGCCGAACTTCGAGGAGCGGAACACCTCGCGGATCTCGGCGACACCCGACTTGACCTCTTCGAACTCCGGCTTGAGCATGCCCTTGAGGGAGCTCTCGATCTCGTCGATCGCCGCGTAGATGACCGAGTAGAAGCGCACGTCCACGCCTTCGCGGGCCGCGGCCTCACGGGCCTTCGGGTCGGGCCGGACGTTGAAGCCCACGATGATCGCGTTGTCGATCGTCGCCAGGTTCACGTCGGACTCGGTCACTGCACCGACACCGCGGTGGATGATGCGCAGCTGCACCGAGTCGTCGACCTCGATCTTGAGCAGCGACTCCTCCAGCGCCTCGACGGCACCGGACACGTCGCCCTTGATGATGAGGTTGAGCGTCTCGACCTTGCCCTCTTCGAGAGCGCGGGTGAAGTCCTCGAGCGAGATGCGCTTGCGGGCCTTGGCCAGCAGGGCGTTGCGCTGGACGGCTTCACGCTTCTCGGCGATCTGACGGGCCATGCGGTCTTCCTCGGTGACGATGAAGACGTCGCCGGCACGGGGCACGGAGTTCAGACCCTGCACCTGGACCGGACGGGAAGGCGCCGCCTCTTCGACGGCCTCGCCATTCTCGTCAGCCATCGCCCGCACGCGACCGTAGGCCGTTCCCGCGACGATCGAGTCGCCGACGCGCAGCGTTCCGGACTGGATGAGGACGGTTGCGACCGAACCGCGACCCTTGTCGAGCTTGGCCTCGATGGCGACACCACGCGCAGCCTTGTTCGGGTTGGCGGTGAGGTCGAGGCCCGCGTCTGCGACGAGCAGCACGGCGTCCAGGAGCTCCTGGATTCCGGTGCCCTGGCGAGCCGAGACGTCGATGAACATGACGTCTCCGCCGTATTCCTCGGCGACCAGACCGTACTCGGTGAGCTGCTGACGCACCTTGGCGGGATTCGCCTCCGGCTTGTCGACCTTGTTCACCGCGACCACGATCGGCACGTTCGCCGCCTGGGCGTGGTTCAGCGCCTCGACCGTCTGCGGCATGATGCCGTCGTCGGCTGCGACCACGAGGATCGCGAGGTCGGTGACCTGCGCACCACGAGCACGCATGGCCGTGAAGGCCTCGTGACCCGGGGTGTCGATGAACGTGACAGCGCGCTCGTGGCCGTCGTGCTCGGTCCAGACCTGGTACGCACCGATGTGCTGGGTGATGCCTCCGGCTTCGCCCTCGATGACGTTGGTCTTGCGGATCGCGTCGAGCAGTCGGGTCTTACCGTGGTCGACGTGACCCATGACGGTGACCACAGGAGGACGGATCTCGAGGTCGCCCTCGTCTTCCTCGTCGAGCTCCTTCTCGAGGTCGAGACCGAAGCCCTCGAGGAGCTCCTTGTCCTCGTCCTCGGGCGAGACCATCTGGATCTTGTAGCCGAGCTCTTCACCGAGGACCTCGAAGGTCGCCTCGTCCAGCGACTCGGTGGCCGTGGCCATCTCGCCGAGGTTGAAGAGGATCGTGACGAGGGTTCCGGGCTGAACCGTGTATCCGGTCAGCGTCTCGATCTTGTCCGCGAAGTCCGAGATCGATGCGCCGCGGCGCATGCGGATGGTCTCCCCGTTGCCGCGGGTGACGTTGACGCCACCGACGACGGGGGCATCCCGCATCTCGAATTCCTGCCGCTTCGCCCTACGCGACTTGCGCTGCTTGGACTTGCCGCCTCCCTTGCCGAAGGCGCCCGCGGTTCCACCACCGGGTCCACGGCCGCGGCCGCCGCCGCCACCCGGGCGACCTGCGAAGCCGCCACCAGGACGTGCACCGGGGCCGCCTGCACCCGGACCGCCGCCCGGGCGGCCTGGGCCACCCGAACGCTGCTGGAACGGAGCACCTGGGCGACCGCCCTGACCGCCGCGAGGGGCGCCGGGACGAGGCGAGCCCGGACGCGGAGCACCCGGACGGGGCGCACCGGGGCGGGGAGCCTGCGGACGCGGGATGTTGCCCGGCGTCGGACGCTGGCCCATCCCCTGCGCAGAGGCGAAGGGGTTGTTGCCAGGACGGGGACCGGCGGGACGCTGGCCCATGCCCTGCGAGGACGAGAACGGGTTGTTGCCGGGGCGAGGCGCACCGGGCTTCGGTGCGTCCTTGTCGGCGGACGGAGCCGGGGTGCCGGCTGCGGGGGCGGCGGGAGCCGCGGCCTCCGGGGCAGCGGGTGCCTCAGCGGCGGGCTTCTCGGCTGCCGGCTTCGGCCCGGGCTTGGGGCCAGGGGTCGGCGCCTTGGGGCCGGGCTTGGCCGCAGACGAGGAGGCCGCGGGCTTCGCCGCCGGCTTCTCGTCCGCCTTGGGCTTGATCGCGCCGTCCGCCTCGATGGCAGCACGGAGCTTGCGAGCCACCGGCGGCTCGATCGTCGACGAGGGGCTCTTGACGAACTCGCCGAGCTCCTTCAGTTTTGCAAGTGCGACCTTGCTGTCGACGCCGAGTTCAGCGGCGATCTCATGTACGCGTGGTTTACCAGCCACAATTCTCCTGTCTGGGTCGGTCTGCCCAGACAGGGCAGACCACTAGTCGCGGACGGGTCTCATTTCGAGCCGTTCACTTTGTTTCCATAGCCGTTCAGCCTTTGTTCTGCGGAAGGTGCTGTTCGATGGTCTGCGAGACGGCGCCCTCGGAGAATCCGATGGATGCCGGCACGCGTAGTGCTCGTGCGAAGGCCCGGCGCCGTACGGCGTTCTCCAGGCACTCTCGCGTCGGATGCACCCACGCGCCCCTCCCCGGCATCACAGCGCGATCATCGAAGATGAGAGCGTCTGGGGATGCCACCACTCTGAGAAGAGCAGATCGGGAAGCACGCATGCGACAGCCGACGCATGTCCGTACGGGATCCATCCTACACCGCACCGCTGGGTGACGACTCCGCGACGCGGACGTCAGTCCAAGATGCTGTCGGGCTGGATGTCGATCTTGGCGCCGGTGAGCTTGGCCGCGAGGCGGGCGTTCTGGCCCTCCTTGCCGATCGCCAGCGACAGCTGGTAGTCGGGCACCAGAGCGCGGACCGCCTTGGTGTTCGCATCCAGCACGAATGCGCTCGTCACCTTCGCGGGCGACAGCGCGTGCGCGACGAAGGTCGCGAGGTCGCCGTCGTGGTCGACGATGTCGATCTTCTCGCCGGCGAGCTCCTCCGTCACAGCGCGGACGCGGCGCCCGAGCTCTCCGATGCACGCACCCTTGGCGTTGATCGACGGGTCGTTGGCCTTCACGGCGATCTTGGTCCTGTGGCCGGCCTCGCGCGCCAGCGACACGATCTCGACGAGACCGGCCGCGATCTCGGGAACCTCGAGCGCGAACAGCTTGCGCACCAGACCGGGGTGTGTGCGCGAGACCGTGATCTGCGGTCCCTTGAGACCCTTGGCGACGCTGGTCACGTAGACGCGCAGACGCGAACCGTGAGCGTACTCCTCGCCCGGCACCTGCTCCTCCGGCGGCAGGATCGCCTCGACGCTGCCGAGGTCGACGTGGATCATCCGCGGGTTCGGTCCCTGCTGGATGACGCCGGCGACGATGTCGCCCTCCTTGCCGCGGAACTCGCCGAGAACGGCGTCGTCGGCGATATCGCGCAGACGCTGGCTGATGACCTGCTTCGCGGCGAACGCAGCGATGCGGCCGAAGTCGTCGGGGGTGGCATCCTCTTCGCCGATCACGGCGCCCTCGTCGTCGGTGACGGGCTGCATGACGGTCACGTGACCGGTCTTGCTGTCGAGATCGACTCGCGCACCGGCCGGAACCGCGCCGTCAGCGGAGACGTGCTTGCCGTAAGCGGTCAGGATGGCCTGCTGAATGATCGTGACGAGTTCGTCGAAGGGAATCCCCTTCTCCTTCTCGATCCCTCGTAACAGCCCGAGTTCAATGTCCATGACGGCCTCCGTATTCAGCTCTTCGCCGCGGCATCGTGCACGCGCGGCATCCGTACAACGATACCCGCTCCGCGCGAGAGCTGTCAGCCGCGGGCCGACCCCAGAAGATTGATCGCGTCGATGAGCCGGTAAAGGCCCCCCACCTCGCGCTGACCGAGATGCAGAGCCAGACGCGGGAGCTCGATTCGATCGTTGTCCGCACGTTCGACGGGCAGGGCTCCGGAGCGCTCGATGCGCCCCTCGGCGACGATCGATGAGAATTCCTCGTTGAGGCGCTCGATCTCGGCATCCGTGGGCTGGTTCTTCAGTCGAAGCACCAGCAGGTCGTCGACCCAGCGCAGCGAGTCGTAGTTGTGCCAGAAGCCGGTGATCTCGGTCACTGCGTCTTCGGCGGAGTCGGTCACGAGCACGCGCTCGAAGTCGTCGGGCGAGATGACGCCTGCGGGAATCAGCGTGTCGATGATGAACCGCTCGAGGCCGCGCCAGAACGTACCACCCGGTTCGTCGAGCAGCACGATCGGCATGGGCTCGGCCTTGCCGGTCTGCTGCAGCGTGAGCAGCTCGAACATCTCGTCCAGCGTGCCGAAGCCGCCTGGCAGGCAGATGAAACCCGTGGACTCCTTGACCAGCATGAGCTTGCGCGTGAAGAAGTACTTCATCTCGACCGAGTGGGTCTCATCGGCGATCACCGCGCTGGGCTTCTCCTCGAACGGCAGGCGGATCGAGACTCCGAGTGCCATCCTCTCTCCCGCGCCCTCTGCTGCGGCCTGCATGATCCCGGGCCCCGCGCCCGTCACGACCATCCAACCTCGTTGGGCGAGCGCCTCGGCGACGGATCGGGCTTGGCTGTACAGCGGATCGTCCTGCCGTGTTCGCGCCGAACCGAACACGGTCACCTTGGGGACGTCCGCGTAGGGCTGGAACAGCCGGAAGGCGTCGCGCATCTCGGCCAGCGCCGCAGACGCGATCTTGAGGTTGAGCCGTTCCGTGCCGTCTTCGCCGAGCTGAATGCCGGTGCGCACGATCCTTCGGATCAGCGAGCGGTTCGCAGCCACGTCCGTCTCAGCCATGATTCGCTCGATGGCCTCGTTCAGTGCGTCGTGCTGCCCGTCCGTCATGATCAGCGTGTCAGTCGTGCGACGGCGTCAGCGAGCGCGAGGCTCTCGCGCTCCCCGGAGCGGCGGTCCCAGAGCTCGACCTGGCCGTCGGCGGCGCCACGGCCGACGACGAGCACCCGCGGGATGCCGACGAGCTCGGCGTCGCCGAACTTCACACCGGGCGACACCTTCGGGCGGTCGTCGTAGAGCACGTCGAGGCCTGCCGCCTCGAGGTCGGCCGACGCCTGCGCTGCGACGTCGAAGGCGACCTGGTCGCGTCCTGCGGCCACGACGTGAACGTCGAACGGCGCGACGGATGCCGGCCAGATCAGGCCCCGCTCGTCGTTGTTGAGCTCGGCGATTATCGCGAGGATGCGGGTGACGCCGATGCCGTACGAGCCCATCGTCACGGTCACGAGCTTGCCGTTCTCGTCGAGCACCTTGAGCCCCAGCGCCTCGGCGTACTTGCGGCCGAGCTGGAAGACGTGTCCGATCTCCATGCCGCGCGCGAGCGAGACAGGGCCGGAGCCGTCGGGGGCGGGGTCGCCGTCGCGGACGTTCGCGATCTCGACGATGCCGTCGGCGATGAAGTCGCGACCGGCGATGACCGTGTGCGCGTGCTTCTGATCGATGTTGGCGCCCGTGATCCACTGCGTGCCGTCGGCGACGCGGGGATCCACGAGGTAGCGGATACCGGTGGCGGACTCTTCGCCGAGGACGGCTCCGGTCGGCGACCAGGGTCCGATGTACCCCTTCACGAGCAGCGGATTCGCCTCGAAGTCGTCGGGCGTCGCCGTGGACACCTCGGCGGGCGCGAAGGCGACTTCGGCGCGTTTGTCGTCGACCTCGCGGTCGCCGGGGATGCCGACGACGACGAGTTCGCGGGTGCCGTCGAGATGGGTCAGCGCCAGCACGACGTTCTTGAGCGTGTCCGCCGCGGTGACCTCACGGTCGAGGACCGCGTTCGAGTGCGCGACGAGCGTTTCGATCGTCGGGGTGTTCGGGGAGTCGAAGACCACAGCCTCAGGCGCGTCATCGAAGGGGACGGCATCCGGAACCGCTGTCGTGAACGCTTCGACGTTGGCGGCGTACCCGCCCTCGCTGCGCACGAACGTGTCCTCGCCGACGGGCGTCGGGTGCAGGAACTCCTCGGAGCGCGAACCGCCCATGGCGCCGGCATCCGCCTGCACGATCGCGTACTCGAGCCCGAGGCGCTGGAAGATGCGCTCATAGGCGTCGCGCTGAGCCATGTAACTCGTGTCGAGGCCGGCATCGGATGCGTCGAACGAATACGCGTCCTTCATCGTGAACTCGCGACCGCGGAGCAGGCCTGCGCGCGGGCGCGCCTCGTCGCGGTATTTGTCCTGGATCTGGAAGATCGTCAGCGGCAGGTCCTTGTACGACGAGTACAGGTCCTTCACGAGCAGCGTGAAGGCCTCTTCGTGCGTCGGTGCGAGCAGGTAGTCGCCGCCCTTGCGATCCTGGAGTCGGAACAGCAGATCGCCGTACTCGTCCCAGCGCCCGGTTGCGGCGTACGCCTCGCGCGGCATGAGCGCCGGGAAGTGGACTTCCTGCGCGCCGGCGTCAGCCATCTCCTCACGGACGACGGCCTCGATCTTCGCCTTGACCTTGAGGCCCAGCGGCAGCCAGGCGAAGATACCTGCTGCCTGCGGTCGGATGTATCCGGCGCGGATCAGCAGCTTGTGGCTGGCGATCTCGGCGCCGGCCGGGTCTTCGCGGAGCGTGCGGAGGAAGAAGTTCGATAGACGTGTGACCACGCGTCAAGTCTAGTGACGCGTGATCACACGATCCGTACGGTCAGTTCAGGGCGCGCGTGCCCTCCGGGATCACGCCGTCGGCATACAGGCTGGTTGCGACATCCTGCACGGCGGTGAGGGCGACGCGCTGGATCATCGGACCGTACGAGATGCGGGCGACGCCGAGAGCCTCGTACTCGGACGCGGTGAGCGCACCCGGCAGGCCGATCACGCTGATCTTGCCGCGGCCGATGCCGTCGACGAGTTGGGTCGTGACGTCCGCATTCAGGATGCCGGGGATGAAGACACAGGTCGCGCCGGCGTCGAGGAAGGCACGACCTCGCTCGATCGCGTCCTTGATGCTCTCATCGATCGGCCGTTCTCCCGCACGCACGAACGCGTCGGTACGTGCGTTGAGGGCGAAGGGGATTCCTTCGGCCTCTGCTGCCTTGACGATCGATTCGACGACCGCTACGGATTCGCCGAGGGGCTTCAGACGGTCCTCGACATTGGCGCCGACGATGCCTGCGCCGATGGCGAGGCGGGTGGTCTCCCCCGCGTCGCCGTACGCATCGTCGAGGTCCGCGCTGACGGGGAGGTCGGTGGATGCCGCGATGATGCCGACCATGTCGATCATGAGATCGCGCGGAATCTGCCCATCGGCGTAGCCGAAGGTAGCGGCGATCGAGTGGCCGGCGGTGGCGAGCGCAGTGGTCTCGGGGAGGGCTGCGACGGCCTTGGCCGAGACGGAGTCCCAGATGTTGACGACCCGGAGGATCTCGGGGGCGGCGTAGAGCGAACGGAGGGTGCTTGCCTTCTCTGCAACGGTCATGGCTTCACGCTAGCCCTGTTCGCACGCTGCAGGGCGGGAATTAGGGTGGGGTCATGCCTCAGCGTCGCGCCCATGTCGCCCCGTCCGCTGCCCAGAGCGAGCTCGCCGCCGCGCTCGCGGCACTGCGCACCGGGTTGGATGCGCCTCGCGAGTTCTCCGTCGAGGCCGAGGCCGAGGCTGCGGCGGCGTCCCCACCGGCACCCGAACTCGATCTGCGCGGCGTGGCGTTCGCGACTCTGGACCCGGCGGGCGCGAAGGATCTCGATCAGGCGTTCCATCTGTCGAAGAACGGCACGGGCTACGTCGTGCGTTATGCGATCGCTGACGTGCCGGCGTTCGTCGCCCCGGGCGGAGCTGTGGATGCCGCCGCTCGTGAGCGCGGGCAGACACTCTACGCCGCGGACGGGCGCATCCCGCTGCATCCGCCGATCCTCAGCGAGGATCACGCGTCCCTGCTGCCGGATGTGGATCGCCCCGCTCTGGTGTGGACGTTCGATCTCACCTCTGACGGGTCGGTCTCGGCGTTCCGCCTGGAACGCGCTCTGATCCGCTCACGCGCACAACTCGACTACGTCACCACCCAGGCTGCGCTCGATCGTGGGGAGGACTCCCCCGCGTCACTGCTGCGCGAGATCGGCGAACTGCGGATCGCGAAGGAGCAGGAGCGCGGAGGCGCGAGCCTGAACATGCCCGACGAGGAGGTCGTTCAGAGTGCGGACGGCACCTACTCGATCGTCCGCGGAACCCCGCTGCCGGTCGAGGAGTGGAACGCGCAGCTCTCCCTCATGACCGGGATGGCGGCCGCCGAACTCATGGTCGACGCAAAGGTCGGCGTGCTGCGCACGATGCCCGCGCCCGACGAGCAGGCATTCGATGCCTTCCGCCGTCAGACCGAAGCGCTCGGCAGGCCGTGGACGACCGGTGAGTACGGAGAGTACCTGCGCAGCCTCGACCGCGACGACCCGCTGACGCTGCCCGTGCTGGAGGCCGCGGCTTCCCTGTTCCGCGGCGCCGGCTACGTGAGCTTCGACGGCTCCGTCCCCTCAGGCATCGAGCAGGCGGCCATCGCCGCCCCGTATGCACATGCCACCGCTCCCCTGCGACGCCTCGTCGACCGCTGGTCCCTGGCGATCTGCCTCGCGATCTCAGAGGGCTCGGAGGTGCCCGCGTGGGCACGCGAGTCGCTGAACGACCTGCCGGATCTCATGCAGGAGTCGTCGCAGCGGGCATCGCGGTTGAACGCAGACACGGTCAACCGCGTGGAGGCGGCGCTTCTTCGTCCGCTGATCGGCAAGACCATCGAGGCGACCATCATCGAGATCCGTGACGGCGGCGAGCGCGCCGGCATCCAGATCGCGGATCCGGCTGTGGCGGCATCCGCCCCCGTTCCTGCGGGCACGAAGCCGGGCGACACCGTGACGTTGACGGTCGTGTCCGCGGATATCGCGAAGGGCGAGGTGGAGTTCGCGCTGTGAGCGAATGGGGCCGACTCTCGCCTGTGCAGCAGGCATGGGCGCTCGAACACTTGGGAACCGCCGAAGTCGTCCGCGACATGTCATGGAACCTCGTCGAATCGATCGTGCTCCACGTGCGCACAAGTGCAGGCGACGTGGTCGTGAAGGCCGGGGATGCGAACAACCACCACATCGCTCGGGAGCTGTCCGCCCATCCGAGGCACACCGGGCCGCTCGTCGCCTCCGGACATGCCGCGAGACTGCGCGCGGCGGACGCGGATCTGCGCGTCATGATTCTCGACCATCTGCCCGGCCAGTTACTGGAAGGCACTGATGCTGAACAGCAGCCAGCGGCGTACGAGCAGGCGGGCGCACTCCTGCGCCGACTGCACGAGCAGGAGACCCGGGAGGACGCGGAGTACTGGACGCGAACGATCGCGCGGGCCCTGTCCTGGCTCGACAAGCCGAACCGTCTGGACGCCGAGGCTTCGGCTGAAGCCCGGCGCATCCTGCTGTCCTCCTGCCTCACCTCGGCGGCCGTGGTGCCCACCCACGGTGACTGGCAGCCGCGGAACTGGCTGATCGACGGCGATGTCGTGCGCGTCATCGACTTCGGGCGATTCGGATTCCGTCCCGCGGCGACGGATCTCACTCGGCTCGCGGCGAAGCAGTGGCGCAACCGCCCCGATCTGGAGTCCGCATTCTTCGCGGGGTATGGGAACGATCCGCGTGAGCGCAACCAGTGGCGGCTGGAGCGCCTACAGGAAGCCGTCGGCACCGCGTGCTGGGCCTTCGCAGTGGGTGACGTCGAGTTCGAGGCCCAGGGACATCGGATGCTGGCCGAGATTCTGTCGGAGTTCTGACGCCCGCTAGTCGCCCATCTCGTCCTCGTCGAGGATCCGTCGCAGCGTGCTGCGCCCGAGAGCGCTCATCGTCGGATTGGAGTCCGCGTAGTACCAGACCAGACCCATGGCCTGCTGGAACGCCCACGCTCTGCCCCTGTTCCACTCGAGGTCGTCGGATCCCAGGTCCGCACGGAGCACGGCACGCGCATCGGCCTCGAGCAGATGCCAGGCCGCCACGAGGTCGAGGGATGGGTCGGCCGGACCGAAGGCGCCGCCGTCTAGGACGCCGACGAGTCGGCCGTTCTCGATGAGGAGGTTGCCGGGGATCAGGTCGCCGTGGGTCATCGCGAGCGCGCCCGGATCGGGCAGCTCTCGCAGTTCCTCCCAGAGGGCGCGCAGATCGTCGACCGGGAGCAGTCCCGTGCTCTTCGTGAAGCAGAGGTCCATCCACTCGTCCGCGTCCTGCAGGTTCCCACCACGACCGACGCCGGAGAATCCGCGCCCCCCGGTGTCCGTCGCGCGCACGGCGCGGATGAGCGTTGCCAGGTCCGTGGCGAACTCCGGCGAATGCGAGACGGCATCCGGTGTCGCGACAATGCCGGGGATCCACGTCTGAACCGACCACGGCAGCGGGTAGCCGGCGCCCGGCTGTCCGAGCGCGACAGGGCGGGGAGCCGAGAACGGAGAGGCACCGGCGAACGCGGCGAGCGCAGCGGCCTCGCGGCGCAGCGTCTCGGCCGCGGCATCCGGATCGTCCCCGGTGAGCGGGAGACGCGCGGCGTGATCCTCCCCGATGCGGAAGATCGCGTTCACGGTGCCCGAACCGGCGACGCGTCGGATCGGCATCGAGCGCCACTGCGGGAACTGATCGTCGACCAGTTTCCTGAGGGTCCCGTCGTCGATGGACACCTCGTCGTCGTGCATCCTCACAGTCATGAGGGTATCGGCACGGGTCATTCCGCCAGGAAGTCCTCGATCGCGGCGATCGTCGAGACGTTATCTCGATGCAGAACAGCACGGATGCCGCACCGCTCGGCGCCGCGCTTCGGACCTTCGTTGTCGTCGATGAAGAGGACCTGCTCCGGGGACGCGCCCATCCTGTCGAGCGCGGCTTCGTATGCGCCGGCATCCGGCTTCGCCGCACCCTGCTCGTGGCTGTAGCAGATCGGATCGAAGATCGATGAGAAGCCGAAACGCCGTTCCTCCTCCTCGCGCGCGCCATCGCCGGAGTTCGACAGGATCGCCAGACCCGCGCGCCCCGTCAGAGAGCGCGCGTGATCGAGGAGTTGGATGTTCGCCTCGCCGCAGTAGGCGTCCCACATCTGTTCCCGCATCGCGGCGACTTCCGCGTCGTCGATGTCCAGGGCGATGCCGAATTTCCGCCAGTACTCCCCCGCGACGCCCGCCTGCACCGTCGTGTCAGGAAGGTCTGCGGCATCCAAGCGGTCACGCAGTTCATCGACGGGGATGCCGAGGCGATCGCTCCAGCTCTCCTCCAGTCGTTGCGGCCAGGTGTGATCGTCGACGAGTTCGAGGACGCCGCCGATGTCGTAGAGAATCCACTTCATCGGGGCAACCTAGCGCGGAATGCCGAGTGTTGGGCATTCGCCACCCGTGTCAGCGCGCTGCGATGTCGAATTCTTCTTCGAATGTCGGTGGTCTGCGAGAACATGAGTCATGGCCTTCTTCACCGACATCACCGACAGGATCAGCGCGATGCGCGATCTCGTCGGCGAGTGCGCCGAGGCCGAAGAACTGCCCGACCGCATCGAATCCCTCGCGGACGAATCCGTGATCTCGGTCCTCCGGGAGGCGAATGAGATCGTTCAGGCAGTGGAGCAGATGAGCCTGGTGGCATCCGGCGTGATCTCTCGGCGCTCCCGGCGAGAAGCCGGTCACTCCGGGCTCGCCCAGACGCACGGGCACCGCAACGCGACCTCCCTCATCCAGGACATCACCGGAACCTCTCGAGCGGATGCTGTGCGCCAGAGCCGCGTCGGCGAATCCCTTCTCGACGCCGAGGAAGAGACACCATCACCTGGCGAATCGCCCGATGGCGAGCGCCCCGGCGACGGGGCAGACGAGAATGCGATTCACATGGATGCCGCTGCTCCCGCACGCTGGGACGAACCGCTGCGAACAGCCCTGTTCAAGCGAGTGATCTCGAATCAGCAGCACGATGCGATCCGGCGCGGCCTCGGCGAGCCCCCGACCCCGGAGGGGGCTGCGGAAGCGGTGATCCACGGATTCGCCGCGCACCACATCGATCCGTTCTCGGAGGGCGGCAGAACAGACATCGATCGCGGGATCCTGCTGTGCCGGTTCCACCATATGGAGCCGCATCACGGGCAGTGGCGCATCCTGCGCGACGGCACCGAGGAGTTCCGCCTCCGACATCGTTCCGGCGAAGAGCATGAACTGAGACCTCGTGCGGTTCTCGCGTATGCGTGGGCGGGAATAGACCCACCGCCGAAACGATTCCGGCCGGAGGCCGCCTGAACGCGAAGCCGCCTGATGAGAAGCGGGCGTGAGGGCTGCTGCCTACTCGGACGGCACCACCGACGTCGTCATCACGAGAAGCTGAGGGTCGGAGAGATCCAACGACACGGAGATCGACGCGAACTCGGCGAGCGAGCGCACATGCGTGCCGCCGCACGGGAAGGAGACCTCGCCGTTGGGCAGCTCGCACACCCAGCGCCTGAGGTCGACGATCGTCGGGCCGTCGACATCGATCCGGCTCGCGGAGCCGGCGTCGACCCACCCGGCGAGCAGCTCGTTGATGCGAGCCACACGCTCGCCGAGCGACGCGGCCAACCCCTCGGTGTCGAACCCAGCCTTGCGCAGGCTCTTGCCGAGCCGGTACTCGTCAACGCTGCCGTTCGCTTGGATCCGGCTGGACTGATTCGCCCGGCCCTCGAAGTCTGGGTTGCCCAGCGGGTCGACGCCGACCTCCTTGCGCCACAGATCGGCGAGCGCGGCGTCCAGTGCTAGTGAGGCGAGATGGCAGGCCGTGTGCCCGCGGCTGAGACCCGCACGGGTGTCAGCATCCACCTCGAGCGCGACACGATGCCCCGGGGCGACGTCAATCGGGATGTCGCCGTCGACACGGTGACCGACCAGCCAGGTCCAGCCCTCACCGCCCCGCTTGACGGGAATATCGGCTCCGATGGCCAGCAGACCCTCGTCGCTCACGGCCGCCATGACGGCTTCTGCCACCGGCATCCGGTGATCACCGGCGACGATCGCGCCGGAATCGCCCGGTTGGTCCGGCCAGGTGTGGTCCACCGGGTGGAAGGGTGTCGCATCGACGATGACGATCGACGCCGCACGGTCGACCAGAAGCACTTCGGCATCCCCGGTGAGAGACCCTGCGGGGAAAGTGACGTTCGTGGAGCGCATCAGGCTGTGATCACCTGAGCGGTGCCCGGCTTTGCGTCCGGTCCCATCTCGTCGGCGATGCGGTTCGCCTCCTCGATGAGGGTGGCGACGATGTCTGCCTCGGGGACGGTCTTGATGACCTCGCCCTTGACGAAGATCTGCCCCTTGCCGTTGCCGGAAGCCACTCCGAGGTCGGCCTCGCGCGCCTCGCCGGGACCGTTGACCACACAGCCCATGACGGCGACGCGCAGGGGAACGGTGACGTCCTTGAGCCCCTCGGTCACCGAATCGGCAAGCGAGTACACGTCGACCTGTGCGCGGCCGCACGACGGGCACGACACGATCTCGAGCTTGCGCTCGCGCAGGTTCAGCGATTGCAGGATCTGGTGGCCCACCTTGACCTCCTCCGCAGGAGGCGCCGACAGCGAGACGCGGATCGTGTCGCCGATGCCCTCCGAGAGCAGGATGCCGAAGGCCGTGGCCGACTTGATCGTGCCCTGGAACGCGGGCCCGGCCTCTGTGACGCCGAGGTGCAGCGGCCAGTCGCCCCGCTCGGCGAGCTGGCGATAGGCCTTGACCATGACGATCGGGTCGTTGTGCTTGACCGAGATCTTGAAGTCGTGGAAGTCGTGCTCCTCGAACAGCGATGCCTCCCAGACGGCGCTCTCGACGAGCGCCTCAGCGGTCGCCTTGCCGTACTTCTGGAGGATCCTCTTGTCGAGCGAGCCGGCGTTGACGCCGATGCGCAGCGAGACGCCGGCAGCCTTGGCCGCCGCCGCGATCTTGCCGACGTTGCCGTCGAACTCCCGGATGTTGCCCGGGTTCACGCGCACGGCGCCGCAGCCGGCGTCGATAGCGGTGTAGATGTAGCGGGGCTGGAAGTGGATGTCGGCGATCACCGGGATCTGACTCTTCATCGCGATGATCTTCAGCGCGTCGGCATCGTCCTGATGCGGCACAGCCACGCGCACGATCTCGCAACCGGATGCAGTCAGCTCGGCTATCTGCTGAAGCGTCCCATTGATGTCGGTCGTCTTGGTCGTCGTCATCGACTGGACGCTGACAGGCGCGTCACCGCCGACCAGCACCTTGCCGACCTTGATCTGACGGGACTTGCGACGAGGGCTCAGGACTTCGGGGACGCTCGGCATCCCAAGATTGACTGCAGGCACGACTCAAGGTTACGCGGCTCTCATCGACAGGGGCTGGATGCCACCCAGCACTGTGATAGTTTCAGCGCATGCGAACGATCACCTGGTGGCCCGCCTTCTAGGCGGTGCGTTCGCAGATACTCGAATCCAGACCGCCTCCGGGGCGGTCTTTTCGTATGTCCGAGCCGGAGCACTCCACAGGAGACATCGATGACCGAACCCCTGCTCGCCGCGCTCGCCGACGACCCGGACGCCTCCTTCGTGCTGATCGCCCGCGACGGCGCGCAGACCGTCGAGATCCTCACCGGGCAGATCCACGACGTCGACCTGCTCGGCGACATCCCGCTCACCCGCGACGGCATCGTCCGCGAGGTGTTCGCGATGGTCCCGTACCGGCAGGTGCGCGAGCGCGGCTTCGACGCCGTGGACGACGGCACTCCCCTGCGCTGCCTGATGGTCGACGATCACCGGCACCTCCCGATCAGGGAGGCGCTCGCCGCCCTGCCCGCCGAACCCGTGCCCCTGACAGACGCCGGGTTCGACATCAGCGACGACGACTACGCCGAGATCGTCACCCGCGTCATCTCCGACGAGATCGGACGAGGCGAGGGCGCGAACTTCGTCATCCGCCGCGACTACACCGCGACAGTGGATGCCGACGAACGACGGGCCGCCCTCACCTGGTTCCGCGCCCTGCTCGAACACGAGCGCGGAGCGTACTGGACGTTCGCGGTCGTCACGCCCGGGTACATCGCCGTGGGTGCGAGTCCCGAGGCCCACGTCGTCGCCCGCGACGGGATCGTCACCATGAACCCGATCTCCGGAACCTTCCGCCACCCCGCGGGCGGCGCGACCAAGGAGACGCTGATCGGATTCCTCTCCTCCACCAAGGAGACCGAAGAGCTCTTCATGGTCGTGGACGAGGAGCTCAAGATGATGAGCGCCGTCTGCTCGGACGGCGGCCGCATCACCGGCCCGCACCTGAAGCAGATGTCGCGCCTCACGCACACCGAGTACATGCTGCGCGGCCGCAGTCGCCTCGACCCGCGCGACATCCTCCGCGAGACGATGTTCGCCCCGACCGTGACGGGCTCCCCCATGCAGAACGCGTGCGCCGTGATCCGGCGGCACGAAACCAGCCCGCGCGGCTACTACTCCGGCGTCGCAGCCCTCTTCACCCCCAACATCGAGGGCGGGCACGACGTCGACGCGCCGATCCTCATCCGCACCGTCTATCTCGAGAACGGCCGCCTCCGCGTTCCCGTCGGCGCCACGCTCGTGCGTCACTCCGACCCGTACGGCGAGGTCAGCGAGACGCACGGCAAGGCCGCCGGCGTCCTCGGCGCCATCGGCGCGATCCCCCGCGACACGGTGGCGGAGACGACGGCCGACCCGGACCAGCCGGATGCCGCTCCGGTGACGCTCGCGGACGACCCCGAGGTGGCCGAACTGCTCGCCTCGCGCAACTCGCGCCTGGCCGAGTTCTGGATCAACCCGCAGGGCGACGGCGCTTCCGGCCCGTTCGCCGGCCGGAGCGCACTGGTGATCGACGCCGAGGACCGCTTCACCACCATGCTCGCCCACCAGCTGCGACACCTGGGACTCGACGCCAGGATCGTGCCGTGGAGCGAGGTGCAGGATGCCGATGTCAACGCGGCCGAGCTCGTCGTCGCCGGGCCCGGTCCCGGCGACCCGCGGGACGTGGTTTCGCCGCGCATCTCGCGTATGCGCGAGATCGTGACGCGCCGGAACCACCAGGGCCGCCCACTGCTGGCGGTGTGCCTCAGCCATCAGATCCTCGCGGATTCGCTGGGCATCGATCTCGTACCGCTGAGCAGTCCGCATCAGGGACTGCAGAAGACCGTCCCGATCTTCGGAGAGGATGCCTCGATCGGCTTCTACAACACATTCACCGCCCGAGTCGCCCCCGGCACGGAGCGGGTGGGAGCGGCGGCGGTCTCAGCCGACCCCGTCACCGGCGACGTGTACGCCCTGCGCGGCGAGCGCTTCGCCAGCGTCCAGGGACACCTCGAGTCGATCCTGTCGCGCGACGGCATCCGCACCCTCGAGCGGCTGATCGCGCACGCGCTCGGCTGACTACTGCGCACCTGACTACTGGAACAGGTTCACCGGGTTCACGACGTCGGCGATCATCAACAGCGCGCCCATCGCGATCAGCACGACGGCGACGACGACCGTGAGCGGCACGAGCCTGGTCGCATCCACTGGTACGGGCGGCGGGCGACGGAACAGCTGCGCCCACGCGCGCCGGATGCCGTCCCACAGCGCCACCGCGACGTGACCTCCGTCCAGCGGCAGCAGCGGGATGAGGTTGAACACGAAGAGTGCGACGTTCAGCGAGCCGAGGAGGGTCAGCAGCACGACGAAGCGGTTCAGGATCGGAGCATCCGTCGCGGCGACCTCGCCGGCGAGGCGCCCGACGCCGACGACGCTCAGGGGGCCGTCCGGGTCACGATCGGATCCGGTGACGAGGGAGACGCCGACGTCCCAGAGCTTCACCGGCAGCTGAACGATCAGCTCACCCACGCGTGCGACGTTCTGGCCGGTCAGCTCCGCACCTGTGCCGATGGGCTGCGGTACGAATCCCATCTGCGCGCCCATGCCGACATACCCGACCTCCGCGACGATCTGCTGGCCGTTCGCATCCAGCCGCGGCTGTCCCCCGGCGTCCGTCAGCTCTCGTTTCGCAGCGATCGGAGTGATCGACAGGTGCTGCTGCCCGCCGTCGCGCGAGACCACGAGGGCGAGGGTCTTCCCCGGCGACGCCTGCACGATCTCCGTCGCGTCGGCGAAATCCGATACCGGCTGACCGTCGATCGAGACGAGCACATCACCCGGCACGATGCCGGCCTCAGCAGCGGGGGATGCCGGATCGCCCGGTTCGCACTCGGTCTGCGTGGTCCCGGCCGGCAGAACACACTCCGTCACACTGGCGATCGTCGTCGTGCCCTGCTGCAGACCGATCCCGGATGCCAGGATCGTGAAGATCACTGCAGCGAGAACCAGATTCATCACCGGGCCGCCGAGCATGACGATGATCCGCTTCCAGACCGGCAACCGGTAGAACACGCGCTCCTCGGCACCCTCCGCGATCGTCTCGTCGTTCGCGGTCCGAGCATCCTGGACCAGCGACGCGAAGAGCCCTCGCACCTGCTTGCCGTCGGATGCCGGATACATGCCCGACATCGAGATGAAGCCGCCGACCGGCAGAGCCTTGAAGCCGTACTCGGTCTCACCGATGCGCTTGGACCAGAGTCGGGGCCCGAATCCGATCATGTACTGACCCACCCGCACACCGAACAGCTTCGCCGGGACGAGATGCCCGATCTCGTGCAACCCGATCGACAGTCCGAGGCCGATCAGCATGAACACGATGCCGAGGATGTAGAGGAGGATTTCCACTCCCCAAAACTACTGCCAGCGAACTAGGAATCCGCCGCACGAGCAACCGGGGTGCCCGCAGTAGGCTGAGGGGGTGACCTCCCGGCAGCTGCGACTCCTGCGTGGAGCAGCCGCCGCCTCTGTCGCGACGATCATCGCCGCCGTATCGCACACGGTCGGCGGCGGCGCGGCACCGCACCCGTTGCTGATCGCCGCGCTGAGCGTGTTCCTCACCCCGATCGCCGCCCTGCTGATCGGCCGGCGCGCCAGCATCGTGCGTCTCATCGCCGTCGTGCTGCTGTCGCAGAGCGTCTTCCACGTTCTGTTCGTCGCGTTGAACGCGACCGTCACCCCGGCCGTCGCGAATGCGGGTCACCAGCACACGCTGAGTCTCGTATTCGTGGAGACGCTCGGTTCGGCTGAAGAAGCCGCCGCCCCCGACACCGCGATGCTCGGCGCCCACGTCGTCGCCGCCGTCCTGACGACCGCGCTGCTGTGGCGCGGCGAGACCGTGCTGCGCGCGATCCACCGGTGGGTGCGAGCCGTGCTGCGCCGCCGGGCCCTTCAACCGCACGCGGACTGGCCGGTGCCGGCATCGATCGCGGACACGACCCGCGTCTTCGTCTCGACGATCCTCGTCGGCGACGTGCGACGCCGAGGACCCCCAACGCTCTCCTGCGTCTGAGAACCGCTTTCGGCGGCTATCGGCGCACACGTGCCACTCATACACCGCGGATTCCGCGCGCCATCGGCGCGCCCGCACGCAGAGACGACTCTGCACACGTTCAAGGAGAAACCATGCTGAAGACCCCTCGCGGCGCACTGATCGCCGCCCTCGCCGCAGGCCTCGTCCTCGTCCCAGCCGCCGCAGCCCAGGCGCACGTGGGTGTCACCCCCGACACGGTGACACCGGAGGGCTCCGCCGTCCTCACGTTCTCGTTCACGCACGGCTGCGAGAACTCCCCCACCGCCGCCCTGCGCATCACGATGCCCGAGGGGCTCACCTCCGTCTCGCCCACGATCGACGCCATGTGGGACATCGACGTCGAGCGTGCAGACAACGGTCTCGTCTCCGCAGTCACGTACACGGCCACCGAACCCGTCGCCCACGACCTGCGCGGCGCGGTCACGATGGCCGTCCGAGTCGGCGAGGATGCGCCGGAGACGCTCGCCTTCCCCGTCGAACAGCGATGCGAGACCGGTGTGAACGAGTGGGTCGAGATCGCGGATGAGGGTCAGGACCCGCATGACCTCGAGTCGCCGGCTCCTGTCGTCACGGTGACGGATGCCGGCTCGGAGACCGGTCACGGCGACCACGCGCAGACCACGGATGCCGGCGCCGAAGCGACCACCGACACCGCCGACCCCGCACCCGCCGTCGGCATCGTCCTCGGCTCAGCCGGGCTGCTCGCCGGCTTCGCCGCCCTAGTGATCGCGGTTCGGGCATCCCGCCGCGCGAAGCGCTGAGCTGACCTCGGGGGCGCGCCGGGCAAGGTGCCCAGCGCGCTCCCGAGATCGCGCGTGAGATCATGTGAAGGCTATGTCTACTCAGCCCAGCCTTCCCCCCGTGCTCCGTCCTGAAGCTCCGCCACAGCGGGCCCTGACGGACCTCGCCGCCCGATTCGGCGCCGCCACCCGCGGTGAGATCGACGGCGTCACCCTGACCGGAATCACCCTCGCGACCGCCGACCTGCGAGCAGGTGAGGTCTTCGTCGCCATCCGCGGCGTCAACCAGCACGGTGCGGTGTTCGCCGCCACCGCCGCCGAGAAGGGTGCCGTCGCGATCGTCACCGATGCCGACGGCGCCGACCTCGCGCAGGATGCCGGTCTGCCGATCGTGATCGTCGACGACCCCCGAGGAGTGCTCGGAGCGCTCAGCGCCTGGGTGTACGGCACCGGAGCCGACGACGACCTGCCGCTGCTGTTCGGCACCACGGGGACGAACGGGAAGACGAGCGTCACGCACCTGCTCGAGGGGATCCTCCGTCAGATCGGTGTCGTCGCCGGCTTGTCCTCCACAGCGGAGCGTCACATCGCCGGAGAGGTCATCATCTCGCGGCTCACCACGCCCGAGGCGTCGGAGACGCACGCCCTGCTCGCACTGATGCGGGAGCGCGACGTCGAGGCCGTCGCCGTCGAGGTCAGCGCGCAGGCGCTGTCCCGTCGCCGGGTGGACGGCATCGTCTTCGACGTCGCCGGATTCACGAACCTCTCGCACGACCATCTCGACGACTACGCCGACATGATCGAGTACTTCGAGGCGAAGCTGCCGCTGTTCCGGCCCGACCGCTCTCGGCGGGCCGTGATCTCGCTCGACTCCGTATTCGGCACCGACGTCGTCGCAGCATCCGAGGTGCCCGTCGTCACGGTCGGCACCCCGGCCATCGCCGCGAACCCCGACGAGGCCGCACAGGCCGACTGGGTCGTCACGATCGACGAGGAGCGCCAGCGCGGTACGCGGTTCACGATGACCGGCCCCGAAGGACGCACCCTCACGACCGTCGTTCCCGTGATCGGCCCCCACATGGCCGCCAACGCGGCCCTCGCGATCATCATGCTGCTCGAGGGCGGATACGCCTGGGAGCGCATCACCGGGGCACTCACCCGCGATGGACGCATCGATGCGTATCTGCCAGGACGCACAGAACTCGTCTCCGGCGAACGGGGGCCGGCCGTCTACGTCGACTTCGGACACACACCTGATGCCTTCGTGAAGACGCTCGCCGCGGTCCGTCGCGTCACCCCCGGGAAGGTGCTGATGCTGTTCGGCGCCGACGGCGACCGCGACGCCACCAAGCGGCGCGACATGGGACGCACGGCCGTCGAGGGCAGCGACATCCTCGTCATCACCGATCACCACCCGCGCTTCGAGGATCCGACATCCATCCGCGCGACGCTGCTCGATGGTGCGCGCACGGCGCAGCCGGATGCCGAGATCCACGAGTTCTCGCCGCCGGAAGAGGCCATCGTCGCCGCCGTCGGCATGGTCACGGACGGCGATGCGATCCTGTGGGCCGGCCCCGGCCACCAGGACTACCGCGACATCCGCGGCGTTCGGACTCCGTACTCGGCGCGTGAGCTCGCCCGGCGAGCCGTGCGTGAGGCCGGATGGCCCGTGCCGGAGCCGCACTGGCCGGTGCCCTACCCGGACTGAGACTCGGCGTCAGACGACGAGCCGAAACGGCTATGCCGAGGCGATCAGGCGGTCGGCGATCGTGCGAGCCCATGCCTCGGCGTCCGCCAGCGACTCGACCGTCAGGGCATCCGGCGCTTCGTGCGCGTCGACGACCCGAGCGATCGTGTCGACGATGCCGAGGAATGACAGCCGTCCCTCGTGGAAGGCGTCCACGGCCTGCTCGTTCGCCGCGTTGAACACGGCGGGGAACGTCCGACCGGCACGGCCGACGCTCTTCGCGAGCACGACGGACGGGAACGCCTCATCGTCGAGCGGCTCGAAGTCCCAGCTGGTCGCCTGAGTCCAGTCCAGGGGGCGTCCGACGCCGCCGATGCGGTGCGGCCAGTCCAGCGCGAGCGAGATGGGCAGCCGCATGTCCGGAGGCGAGGCCTGCGCGATCGTCGACCCGTCGATGAACTCCACCATCGAGTGCACGATCGATTGGGGATGGACGACCACCTGGATGTCGTCGTAGTCGACGTCGAACAGCAGGTGCGCCTCGATGACCTCGAGGCCCTTGTTCACGAGCGTGGCGGAGTTGGTGGTGACGACGCGTCCCATGTCCCAGGTCGGGTGCGCCAGCGCTTCCGCCGGAGTGACGCCGGTCATCTGCTCGCGCGTGCGCCCGCGGAACGGCCCGCCGGATGCCGTGACGACCAGCCGCCGGATCTCCGCGTGCGTCCCCGACCGGAGAGCCTGCGCGAGCGCGGAGTGCTCGGAGTCGACGGGGACGATCTGCCCTTCGGCAGCAGCGGATTTCACGAGCTCGCCGCCGACGATCAGCGACTCCTTGTTCGCGAGCGCGAGCGTTCGGCCGGCTTTCAAGGCTGCAAGGGTCGAACCCAGGCCTATCGAACCGGTGATGGCGTTGAGGACGACGTCCGCCTCGACGTCGCGAACGAGCTGCTCGGCCTCAGCGGCTCCGAGTGCGGTGTGCTCTATCTGGAACAGATCGGCCTGCTGCCCGAGGACCTCGGCATTGGTGCCCGCCGCAAGACCCACCAGCTCGAACCTGCGCGGATTCGCGCGGATCACATCCAGCGCTTGCGTGCCGATGGAGCCGGTGGACCCGAGGACGATGATGCGACGCATGCCGCCAGCCTATGCCCGGCGCTGCGGCCTACTGGGCAGCCGCGGCGGGGTGCATCGTGGCGAGGATGTCGATCACGAACACCAGGGTCTTGCCGGCCAGCTCGTGGTCGCTGCTGCCTTCTTCGCCGTATCCGAGCGACGGCGGGATGACGACGAGCACCTGAGAGCCGGCCTTCTGGCCCTTCAGCGCCTCGACGAAACCGGGAACGTAGGTGTTGCCGTCGATCGAGATCGGCGCCCCGTTCTTCCACGAGGAGTCGAAGCTCTCGCCGGTCGACCAGTCGACCCCGTAGTACTGCAGAAGCGTGGTGTCGCCGTCTTCGACCGCGATGCCATCGCCCTCCTTGAGCACGGAGACCTGCAGCTCGGACGGAGCATCCCCCTCGGGGATCTCGACGCTCGGTTGACCGTCCTCGGCCAGAGTCACAGCCGGCATCCCCGCGGTCGGCTCCTTGTCCTTGCCCCAAGCCGCGGTCGGCACGACGTCGAGGACGTCGAGGACGTAGTACTGCGCGGCTGCGTCCTCCGTGGTCGGGAACACGATCGACAGACGGGAGCCGACGGTCGCGCAGCCGATCAGCTGGCCCATCGGTACATCAGCGGTGAGCTGAACGGGGAGCAGCTCTCCCTCCGTGTAGCCGGCATCACCCAGTCGATCGCCGGAGTCGCCGTCGAAGGCGCTGAGCGCGTACTGCACGTAATCGCCGTCGGCGATCTTCTCGCCGTCCCCCTCGGACAGCACCGAGCGCTGCGCCTCGTCGACCTTCTGCTCGAGATCGAACGTCGCCGTGGATGCCGTGCCGAAGTCGCCGTCGACCTTGACGCTCTCGGCGGCAGCGCCGGATTCGACCGTCGCGGAGCACAGGTCGCCCGATGCGGACTCTGCGTCATCACCCGTGGTCCCGTCAGTGCCGGTGCAGCCGGCGAGCAGCAGAACGGCAGCGGCCATGGTGGACAGGGCGACGAGCGGGCGAGTGCGCACAGTGATACCTCGGATCGAGAAAGGGAACCATCCCATCTTGCCGCACGCGCCTTTGCCCCCGCTGTATGGGCATGCCGCGTCCGCATTCCGCAGATGGAATGGACCGCGGAGTAGCCTGATCCGATGAGCTCTGCGCAGTCCGACCTTCCCGAACCGAACGCCGAGACACCCGCAGACGCGACGCCGGAGGAGACCGCTGCTCCCCGGCGTGCCGGATTCACCTACGCGCTCGGTCGTGCGGTGATCAGACCCCTTGCGCGCCTCATCTACCGGCCACGTGTCGAAGGGCGCGACAAGGTCCCGGTCGACGGGCCCGTCATCTTCGCGAGCAACCATCTCTCCTTCATCGACTCGATCGCCATCCCCGTCGCCGCTCCTCGGCCGGTGCACTTCCTCGCGAAGTCCTCCTACTTCGAGGGCCATGGGTTCACCGGGGCGGTCAAGCGCAACTTCTTCCAGTCGATCGGCGCGATCCCGGTGCGCCGCGGCGCTGGTCAGGCTGCTCTCGACGCGCTGGATCAGCAGCGTCGGCTGCTCGACGAGGGTCTCACGGTCGCGTTGTACCCCGAGGGCACCCGGTCTACGGATGGACGCCTCTACAAGGGCCGCACCGGCGTCGCCTTCCTGGCGCTGCAGACGGGCGCTCCCGTCGTCCCGGTCGGGCTCATCGGCACGGACAAGGTGATGCCCAAAGGCGCAACGATTCCCTCCATGAAGGAACGGATCACGGTCCGCTTCGGAGACCCGATCGACGTCTCAGTGCACGGACCGGCCGCAAGCGGCAAGGCGCGACGACTGGCCACGGATGAGATCATGGCCGGCATCCACGCCCTCAGCGAGCAGGAGCTCGCCGGCGTGTACAACGAGCCGCCGGCGCAGACCCCGATCGAGAAGATCAAGCAGGCGCTCCCCCACGAGCGCCGCTGACGGGTCAGCGCGACGTCACGACTGCTTCGTGGCGCACAGGGAAGTTCACCGAGTTCGCGATGAAGCACATGCGGTTCGCCTCGGCGTGAGCGTGCTCTGCCCGTTCGATCATCGACGGATCAGCCACGACGACCTCTGGGCGAAGCAGCACATCCGTGAACGCCGCACCGCTGCGGCCGTCCTCGGTCATGACGCCGGTGGCGCGGTCCTGGTAAGAGACGACCACCACGCCGGCGGTCACGCACGCGTGCAGGTACGACAGCAGATGACACTCGGACAACGCCGCGAGCAGCATGTCCTCGGGGTTCCATCGCGACGGGTCTCCCCGGAAGGGCTTGTCAGCGGATGCCAGCACGTCGGGCTTGCCATCGACCGAGAGCGTCACATCCCGGGAGTAGTCGCGGTAGCCGCTCGTGCCGGTGCCGAGGTTGCCGTTCCAGGTCGCGGTGAGTGCGTAGCGGTGTTCGCCGAGAGTCATGGCGCCAGTCTCGCACGCCGTAGACCTCGTGGCGCTGGTGTGGCCGTTAGGCTGGAGCCGTGCTGGAGACTCTCACCGTCGCGGATGCCGTTGAACTCGCTGTCGTCGAACGCAGCGGCTTCGTCGAATCCCGCCACGCGGGTGCCGCGATCGTCATGTCGCCGGACGGCGAGGTGGTCCGCAAGCTCGGCGACCCCGATTCGCTGTTCCTGCCGCGTTCAAGCCTGAAGCCGCTGCAGGCGATCGCCTGCATCACCGCGGGCGCCGAACTCGCCGGCGAGCAGCTCGCGCTGGCGACGGCGAGCCATGTCGGCACCGAACGTCATGCGAACGTCGTTCGCGAGATCCTCACCGGCGGCGGCTTGACCGAGGACCATCTCGCATGCCCTCCGGCGTGGCCGAGCGACAGCGCTTCTCGTGACGAACTCGTGCGCGAACACGGGCAGCCCTCCCGCATCCGCATGACCTGCTCCGGCAAGCATGCGGCGATGCTGCGCGCCTGTGTCGCCACGGGCTGGCGAACCGATGGCTACCTGGATCAGCTGCACCCCATGCAGGCTCACATCCGCGAGGTCGTCGAACGGCTGACCGGTGAGAAGATCGCGCACACGTCTGTCGACGGCTGCGGCGCGCCCGTTCACGCGATCACCCTCACCGGTCTCGCACGGGCCATGCACCGCATCGGGACGGCGTCGGAGCGCTCCCCCTTCGCCCTGCACCGTGTCGCCGGAACTCTGGTGCGAGCCGTGAAGGAGAACCCCTGGACGATCGAGGGCCCTGGTAAGCCCGACACGGTCGCGATCGAGAAGCTCGGCGTCTTCGCCAAGGGCGGCGCCGAGGGTGTCATGGTCATGATCGCCCCGAGCGGCGCGACGGTCGCGCTGAAGATGCTCGACGGTGCGGCGCGGGCCTCGACGATCGTCGCCGCGACGCTTCTCGCACGCGCAGGAGCAGTCAGCGACGCCGACGCGGCCTCGCTGGCCGAAGCACTTCCCCTCGCCGTCCTCGGCGGTGGGAGCGACGTCGGGATGATCCGTCCCGGCGCCGGTATCTGATGCCCTGACCCTGGGCCGTACGATCCCCTCGACGATGAGGGGTGGAGAGGAAATCACGATGAGGATCAGCGTCCCCACCGAGATCAAGAACAACGAGTACCGCGTCGCGCTCACCCCGTCGGGCGTGCACGATCTGGTCTCCGCCGGTCACGAGGTCTTCGTGCAGTCCGGCGCCGGAATCGGCTCGTCCATGCCGGATGAGGAGTACTCCGACGCCGGCGCGACACTGCTGGACGACGCGGCCGAGGTGTGGGCCCGCGCGGAGCTGCTGCTCAAGGTCAAAGAACCGATCGCGAGCGAGTACGAGTACTTCCGCGACGATCTCGCCCTCTTCACATACCTTCACCTCGCCGCCGATCGTCCGCTGACCGAGCGATTGATCGCCAGCGGGATCACGGCCATCGCCTACGAGACGGTGCAGCTGCCGAACGGCAGCCTGCCGCTGCTGGCGCCGATGAGCGAGGTCGCCGGTCGCCTCGCTCCCCTGGTCGGTGCGAACACTCTGATGCGCTCGAACGGCGGCATCGGCCTGCTGATGTCCGGCGTGCCTGGTACGCGCCCCGCAACGGTCACCGTGATCGGCGGTGGCGTCGCAGGCGCCAATGCAGCGGTCATCGCGAGCGGCATGGGCGCGGACGTCACGGTCTTCGACACGAACATCCCGCGCCTGCGGATGCTGGACGATCACTTCGGCGGGCGGGTGAAGACCGCGGCATCCAATCCCCTCGATCTACGGCGTGCCGTGCTGGACTCGGACCTCGTGATCGGTTCCGTGCTCATCCCCGGTGCACGCGCTCCGAAACTGGTCACGAACGAGATGGTCTCCCAGATGCGGCCAGGCAGCGTCCTCGTCGACATCGCCGTCGACCAGGGCGGATGCTTCGAAGACACGCATGCCACGACCCATGCCGACCCGACGTTCGCCGTGCACGACACGGTGTTCTACTGCGTAGCGAATATGCCAGGCGCGGTGCCGAACACCTCGACGTCAGCGCTGACGAACGCGACGCTGCCGTACGTGCGGAGGATCGCCGCGCACGGCTGGCGCAGCGCACTCGGCGCCGACCCCGCTCTCGCTGCCGGCCTGAACGTGACGAGCGGCACTGTCGTCAACGAGGGCGTCGCCGTCGCGCACGGGTTGGGTGCGCAGCCTGTGAGCTCAGTGCTCTGAGTCTGCTCCCGCCTGAGCGCCGGCAGTGCTCGGGTCGAGCTCGGGGATGATCACGCGCTCAGGTGCCCGGCCGTCGACGATGCTCCAGGCTCTGCCCCTGTGCGTTTCAGCGTACGGGGGCAGTTCACGGCATCCGGCGAGTGATCGCAGCTCCGATGCGCACTCGGCAAGCACGAGCATCTCGCCCTCCGCACGTACACGCTGCCAGAGCGCCCACTGGCGTTGCCAGCTCTCGGCGTCGCCGACGATGATCTGCGTACCGTGAGCATCGGCCGCAGAGTCTCCGACGGGTGCGACCTCGCTCTGCGGATGTGCACGCCGCAGGCATTCCACGGCTCGGCGCACACCGGGTGCGACGACACCGACGAGTTCGGCCGACGGCTTCCATCGGTGCCCCTCGTCGCCCAAGGCGACCTTCGGCGAGCGATCGGTCCACGCGATCTGAACCTCGGTGTCCCCGACGCGCGCACGCCCCGGCAAGCGGCCGCGAACGTATCCGTCGTTGTCTCCCCCCGCGGCCAGATGCTCAAGCTTCGTGCCCGTGCGCAGTATCATACGAGTCGGCAGCGCGTCCATGACCCGCGCCAGCTGCCCTGACACACGCCCCGTCGCCAGCGCGAAAGTCATCCGCCGTGCCGCACCCGCGCGGACGAGCGTCTCCAGCCGCTCCACGAACGCCATGCTGTGATCGGAGGGCAACCGGCCGACCAGCTGATCCAGGTCGTCGCACAGCACCAGCCGCGGCGACGCACGCCCGGCGGACAGGTCGGCCACAGCATCCCACGCCTGCTCTGGGTCCGCCGTCACCCACAGCGCATCGGGGCTCTGCGCCGCCAGCACGCGCAGCACGCCGGAACGGCCTGATCCGCTCCCGCCGACGATCGCGAGTCCTCTGTCGCGCCCCGCATGAAGGATCACCGGTCGCTGCCACTGCTGCTCCGGCTCGTCACCGAGTCCGACGAGCAGTACGCCGTCCTCGGCGTTGCCGGTCACCTCGGGGTGCTGAAGCTCGAGCTGCTCGATAGGGAGTCGATGCGGAAGTGACGGCAGCCACGGGCTGGCTGGAGGGACGGCATCCGCCCACCGTGCTCCGACTGCACGCAGATCTGAAACGCCGGTGAGGGCGATGCGCGTGGCGATCGGTCGCTCGTCCTGAGATCGCCGGACGAATGCGAGTCCGCGCGACTCCGCGCCACCGGAGAGCTCGGCGGCGTCATCCGTGCCGATCACCAGACGACTGTCTGCGGCGTCGGCGACACGCAGGCTCACCCGCAGAGGGCAGTTCGCCGCAAGCGCGTCCCGGATCACTCCGGCGGCGCGCTGCGTGCCCAGGATCAGATGCATGCCGAGCGCACGGCCTCGCGCGGCGATGTCTGTGAAGACGACGGCGAGATCGGGATGCTCCTGCAGCAGCGCAGCGAACTCGTCGACGACGATGACGAGCCTGCCCATGCGTCCGGCCGTCTCTGTGATGCTGCGTGCCCCGAGATCGGCGAGCAGAGTCTCTCGTCGGCGCAGCTCGGCGGTGAGGCTCTGCACTCCGCGCCGAGCACCGTGGTCATCGAGATCCGTGATGACGGCGGTGACATGCGGCAACTCGCGCAGCGGGTCGAAGGCTGTGCCGCCCTTGAAGTCGGCGAGCACGAACGCCACCTGCTCGGGACTGTGCGCGTGCGCGATCGCAGTGACCCAGGTCACGAGCAGTTCGCTCTTGCCCGAGCCCGTCATTCCCGTGACGATCGCATGCGGCCCGTCCTCGACGAGGTCGACCGCGTGCGATGCGGTCTCGGTCTGCCCGATCACGGCGAGGAGACCGGTCGCGTCCCCGACCGGGGTCAGGTCGCCGAGGGCCACATGGTCGGGAAGCTGCGCGACCTCCCCCTCGCGCTCGACACTCGAAGCCGCGATCGCCACGGTCTGCGGCCGCGACAGGCACTCCACTGCGATGTCCTCCAGCCCCGCCGCCGTACGCAGCCGCGCCCGCGACGGATCGATGCAGTCTATGATCGTGGTCACGCCCTCCGGCACGTCACCGTCGACGTCACGCAGTCGGATCTGGGCTGCAGCATCCGGCACTTCTTCGTCACCGATCACGACGGCGAGCCGCCACGCACCACGCCGTGCTCGTCCGGCGTGCGGAAAGCCGGCGAGGCCGAGTGGTTCGAGGGCGCCGCCGGACAGTGCCAGTTGCGAGGGAGCATGCTGCAGACACAGCTGCACGACCAGTGCGCGCGCTGCAGCGGTCACGACCGGAAGCGGACCACGCAGGCACACGCCCCGCCCCATCGGCACCGCGATCGGCGCGTCGGAGATCGCTGCGGCACGCTCACGGAAGTCGCGCGAACGCTCCGTGTCGTCGCCGTGCACGCGCAGGGCACTCGGACGGTCCCCCGAACCGATGACGACGGGCGTGCCCGCGTCGACCGGCTGCAGGTCGCGCAACGGCGGCTCCCGCAGAGACGACGCGACGTCGGGGAAGCTGCGTCGCATCTCACGCCGCTCCCGGCGGTGTCTGCGCTGGAGCTCCTGCTCCGCCGCGCTCCAGGCGTGCATCTCGCGCTCAGCGGCCAGCCGGCGCGCTCTGCGCCGACTGCGGATGCCATCCAGCAGGGAAGCGCCGATCATCAGCGGCCCGAGAGCGGCGAAGCACAGCGAGAAGATCGAGCCGGTGATGAGCCACAGGACGACGCCTGCGGCAATGGGCACCACGGCTGCGAGGAAGGGCACCGGCTGCCGTGGGGGTTCTTCAGCCGCGGCGGGAAGCGAAAGGGATTGGAGGTCCATCCCCCCATCTGAGGGGAACCGCGATCAGCGGATGCTGTTGTGCACAGCCGTTCGGGCTATTCGGCCGATTCGTCGGATGTGGAGGGCGAGTCCGCTGCTGCGGGCGCGTCGATCGTGTCGACCTTGGCGGTGACGGCATCCGCCTCATCGTCCTGTCCTGTGCGCTCGATCTTCACGACGATCAACGTGACGTTGTCGCGCCCGCCGTTCTCGAGGGCGGCTGCGAGCATCGCGTCGACGGCTGCTGCCGGGTCGGCGTTCTCGCGAAGGAAGTGCTGGATGCCGTAGTCCGTGAGCTCCTTCGTGAGCCCATCGGAGCAGATGACGAACCGGTCGCCGTCCAGTGCCTCGATGCCGAGGTAGTCCGGCGGCGTGAGCTCACTCGCGCCGACCGCACGCGTGATGACGTTGCTGTAGGGGTGGCTCTCCGCTTCCTCCGGGCTGAGGCGACCCGAGCTGATCAGTTCCTGCACGACGGAATGATCGGTCGTGACCTGGACCAGCCGCTGATCGCGCATCAGGTAGACGCGGGAGTCGCCGATGTTCAGCGACACCCAACGGGGCTCGCCGTCGGTGATGTCGAAGAAGATACCGGTGAGCGTCGTCCCGGTTCCCTCGTCCGTGGTCTCGGGGTGCGCGGCGATGTCCTCCACCGCGTGTTCCAGCGCGGCCTCGATCGCGTCCGTGGTCACACCGCCCGAGTCCACGACGTCCTTCAGACGCGTGATCGTGCTCTGGCTTGCGATCTCTCCACCTGCGTGTCCGCCCATACCGTCGGCGACGACGAAGAGCGGGAACTCGGCGAGGAAGGCGTCCTGATTGTTGTCGCGGCGGCGACCGGTGTCGGTCGCTCCCGCCCAGGTGAGGCTGATCTCATCATCATCTGCAACGGCGACGCTGTGCGAATGCGTGGTCGTCTCAGACAAAGGGATCCTCCGGGGTCGATGCGGCGTTGCGAGCCATACGTCTACGTTATCGGAGCCACGGCTCTCACATGACGAAGGACCCTCGATTGCTCGAGGGCCCTTCGTGCGCCATCAGGCGGGCGGCTGGTTGGGGTCCGCGGGCGGAGTCGGCGGTGCAGGCGGTGCTGCCGGAGGCGGCGTGGTCGGCGGAGTGGTCGGAGCCGCCGGAGGAGCAGCCGGCGCCGAGGGAGGCGGCGTGGGCGCTCCCGGCGCTGCCGGAGGCGTCTGCGGAGCTGCAGGAGGCGTCTGCGGAGCGGCCGGGGGCTGGTAGCCGGGCTGCTGGTAACCGGGAGTCGGAGGCTGGTATCCGGGAGCCTGCTGGGGGTAACCACCGGGCTGCTGGTAGCCCTGCGGAGCACCATAGCCGGGCGCCGCACCGGGCGCTGCGGCGGCGGACGGCTGGACGGGTACGCCGTCCCACACCGTGCGGTCGCCGAAGAAGCCGTTGCCGGCCCACTGTGCCGGAGCGATCTGCGCGTTCCAGCGCGACTTGTCGAAGGCGTTGATACCGAGCCAGACGAGCGTCGTGATCCCCGCGGTCAAGATGCCGAGCGCGTAGAGGACCACGAACCCAGCGCCCTTGTTGAGCTTGAGTCCGACGCGGTACGCCGCGAGCACCATCAATACGAACGAGGCAAGGCCGAGCAACTGACCGATGACCGGAAGCCAGCTGAGCAGAATGGATGCCCCAGCCGCGTACAGAATCAGCCACGGACTCATGTCGCCGAGCTTGAGGAAGATCATGCTGTTGTAGACCGGGATCCAGGCGCGCCACTTGCCCTGCACCCCTGCCTTCTCGAAGATGTTCATCAGGAACAGCGACGAGATCACGTAGATGACCAGCGCGATGATCGGAACGATCAGAAGCAGGAAAGCGAGAAACGCGAACGCTCCGCCGTCGTCGTAGTAAGAGTTCATGAGCCCCTCCGTAGTGAACGACGCGTTCCGCATCGCGTGAAACACACTAGCGTGACCGGTGCATAGCGCAACAGGCACACGCTGTCCTGGTCAGGAAGCGACCAGTTCGACGATGCCGTCTTCAGCAGCATCGCGGATCTCGATCGCGCGACCGGAAGCCCACTTGCGCAGGCCTGCGAGCGAGCGCACCCGCGGCCGATCCTCCGCGAGGGCCCGCACGAGCTCACCCTTCGCCTTCTTGTTGAAGTGGTTCAGCGCCCGTCCTGAGGCGGTCACGACGCGGACGTACGTCGAGGGGACGGATGCCGGCACCGGCCCGAGCGCGACGTACGCTTCGCTCCGCAGATCGAGCACGAATGCCGGTGCTTCCTGCGCGATCGCCGAACTTACGGCCTCGGCCCAGTGCCGTCGCAGGGGCGCGAACCCCGGAAGCGACGTCCCGGCAGCCAGACGATAGGACGGGATGCCGTCCAACGCGCCGACCGGACCGAACGGCGCCGCATGCACCCAGGCGTGCGCGCCCAGCCATCGCCGTGACGGAGCGCTCAGCGTCCCGGCATCCAGAGCGTCGTAGAGGACGCCGGTGTAGCGATCGACGGCCGGCATCGTCGCTGAGGCGCGCAGCATCCGGTTGTGTTCGATGTCGCCGACCTGACGGTCGCTCAGCTTCAGTACGCGCTGCGACTCGCCGGCATCCGCCGCAAGCGCGACGAGCGCTTCCACGACCGCCTCGCGCTGAGGCGCGAGCACGGGCAGACCGAGATCGTCGAACGCGAGCGGCGCACCGGAGCCACCAGGGCGCTTGGTCTCCGACGGAGGGAGAAGTACCTTCATGTCTCCTCGCACAGGCGAGAACGCGCCCGTCCGCCACCCGGATGGGTGACGGACGAGCGCGTTCGCGGTGGGTGTATCAGGCGATGAGCGCCGCGTTGCCGGCGACGATCGTGAGCTGGCTGCCCTCCATGGAGAGGAAGCCGTCCTGAGCGTTGGCGAGCACCTTCGTTCCGTCGAGCTGCGTGATGCGGACCTCGCCCTCGGCGAGGATCGCGAGGATCGGCTCGTGGCCGGTCATGATGCCGATCTCGCCCTCGACGGTCTTGGCGACGACGAGCGACGCCTCTCCCGTCCAGACCTCCGCGTCCGCGGAGACGAGGCTGACCTGCAATGCCATGATCAGCCGTTCTCCTTCTGGATCTGCGCCCACTTCTCTTCCACGTCGGAGATGCCGCCGACGTTGAAGAAGGCCTGCTCTGCGACGTGGTCGAAGTCGCCCTTGGCGATCGCGTCGAACGACTCGATGGTCTCCTTGAGCGGAACCGTCGAACCCTCGACACCAGTGAACTTCTTCGCCATGTAGGTGTTCTGCGAGAGGAACTGCTGGATGCGACGTGCACGCGACACGACGATCTTGTCCTCTTCGGAGAGCTCATCGACACCGAGGATGGCGATGATCTCCTGCAGTTCCTTGTTCTTCTGAAGGATCTGCTTGACCGTGGTCGCCACGCGGTAGTGGTCCTCGCCCAAGTAGCGGGGGTCCATGATGCGCGACGTCGAGGTCAGCGGGTCGATGGCCGGGTACAGACCCTTCGATGCGATCTCACGGCTCAGCTCGGTCGTCGCGTCGAGGTGCGCGAAGGTCGTGGCCGGTGCCGGGTCGGTGTAGTCGTCGGCGGGAACGTAGATCGCCTGCAGCGAGGTGATCGAGTGACCGCGGGTCGAGGTGATGCGCTCCTGGAGCACACCCATCTCGTCGGCGAGGTTCGGCTGGTAACCCACGGCGGAGGGCATGCGGCCCAGCAGCGTGGAGACCTCGGAACCGGCCTGCGTGAAGCGGAAGATGTTGTCGATGAACAGCAGCACGTCCTGCTTCTGCACGTCACGGAAGTACTCCGCCATCGTCAGAGCCGACAGGGCGACGCGAAGACGCGTTCCCGGCGGCTCGTCCATCTGGCCGAACACGAGCGCGGTCTTGTCGAAGACGCCCGCCTCCTCCATCTCGGCGATGAGGTCGTTGCCCTCACGGGTGCGCTCACCGACACCGGCGAACACGGACACACCGCCGTGGTCCTGAGCGACGCGCTGGATCATCTCCTGGATGAGGACGGTCTTGCCGACGCCGGCGCCGCCGAACAAACCGATCTTTCCACCCAGCACGTACGGGGTCAGGAGGTCGATCGACTTGATGCCGGTCTCGAACATCGTCGTCTTCGACTCGAGCTGGTCGAAGCTCGGAGCCTTGCGGTGGATGGGCCAGCGCTCGGTGATCTCGATCTGCTCACCGGGCTCGGCGTTGAGCACCTCGCCGATGACGTTGAAGACCTTGCCCTTGGTGACGTCGCCGACGGGGACCGAGATGGCCTCTCCGGTGTCGCGAACTTCCTGGCCGCGGACCATGCCGTCGGTCGGCTTCAGCGAGATGGCGCGAACCAGGTCGTCGCCGAGGTGCTGTGCGACTTCGAGCGTGATCTCGGTCGACTCGGAGCCGATCGTGATCGTGGTCTTCAGCGCGTTGTAGATGTCAGGGATCGAGTCGTGCGGGAACTCGATGTCGACGACCGGGCCCGTGACGCGTGCGACGCGCCCGACGACCGCGGTCCCAGCCTCAGCTGTGGCGGTGGGGGTCATATCTTCGTCTCTTTCTTGATGGTCTATTTGCTCGACGAGAGGGCGTCGGCGCCGCCGACGATCTCAGCGATCTGCTGCGTGATCTCCGCCTGACGCGCGTTGTTGCGCAGGCGGGTGTAGTCGGTGATGAGCTTGTCGGCGTTGTCGCTTGCGGACTTCATGGCCTTCTGCGTCGCGGCCTGCTTGGCGGCCGACGACTGCAGCAGGGCGTTGAAGACCCGGCTCTGGATGTACACCGGCAGGATCGCGTCGAGCACGGTCTCGGCATCCGGTTCGAACTCGTAGAGCGGGTAGACCGTCCCCGACGGCTCGCTGGATGCCTCGTTCTCGACGATCTCGAGCGGAAGCAGGCGCACTGTCTCGGGAGACTGCGTCATCATGCTGACGAACCGGTTGTAGACGAGGTGGAGTTCGTCGACACCGCCGTCTTCGCCACCGCGGTTGAAGGCCTCGAGCAGCGTGGCCGAGATCTCCTCTGCGGTCTTGAAATGCGGGGTATCCGTGTCGCCCGTCCACTCCGCCGCTGCCTGGATGCCGCGGAACTGGAAGTACCCGACAGCCTTGCGTCCGACGAGGTAGTACACCGGCTCGCTGCCCTGGGAGCGGATCAGCTCGCCGAGCTCCATCGCCTCGCGAAGGATCTGCGAGTTGAACGCACCGGCGAGGCCGCGGTCCGACGAGAAGATCACGACGGCGGAGCGACGGATCGTGTCGGGCTCACGGGTGAGCGGGTGGTCGACGTTGGAATACGTCGCAACGGCGGAGACGGCCTGCGTGACTGCGCGCGCGAAGGGCGACGACGCGCGCACGCGCGCCATCGCCTTCTGAATGCGCGAAGCCGCGATGAGCTCCATCGCCTTCGTGATCTTCTTGGTCGTCTGAGCAGAAGAGATCTTCTGCTTGTAGACCCGGAGTTGAGCGCCCATGGTTCAGTACCCGCGCCTTACGCGCGACGACCCTTGACGATCTTCTCCTGGTTGACGTCGTCCACATCCTGCGCGGCGTGCTCCTCGTTGCCGACGGCGCCGATGGACTGGCCCTTGCCACCCTGGAACTCGAGGATGAACGCATCGACCTGCTTGTCGAGCTCTGCGACGGTGTCGTCGCTGAGCACGTTCGTCTCACGCAGCGTGTCGAGCACGGTGGTGTTGCGACGCAGGTGGTCCAGAAGCTCACGCTCGAAGCGCAGCACGTCCGAGACCTCGATCGTGTCGAGCTTGCCGTTGGTGCCGGCCCAGATCGAGACGACCTGGTCCTCGACCGGGTACGGCGAGTACTGAGGCTGCTTGAGCAGCTCGGTCAGTCGCGCGCCGCGGTCGAGCTGGCGACGGGATGCCGCGTCGAGGTCGCTCGCGAACATCGCGAAGGCCTCGAGCGAGCGGTACTGCGCGAGCTCGAGCTTCAACGTTCCGGAGACCTTCTTGATGCTCTTGACCTGAGCGTCACCACCGACTCGCGAAACCGAGATTCCCACGTCGACCGCCGGGCGCTGGTTGGCGTTGAAGAGGTCGGACTGCAGGAAGATCTGGCCGTCGGTGATCGAGATCACGTTGGTCGGAATGTACGCCGAGACGTCGTTTGCCTTGGTCTCGATGATCGGCAGACCCGTCATGGAACCGGCACCCAGCTCGTCGGACAGCTTCGCGCAGCGCTCCAGCAGACGGGAGTGCAGGTAGAAGACGTCACCGGGGTACGCCTCGCGTCCCGGCGGACGACGCAGCAGCAGTGACACGGCGCGGTACGCCTCGGCCTGCTTCGACAGGTCGTCGAAGATGATCAGGACATGCTTGCCCTCGTACATCCAGTGCTGGCCGATGGCCGAGCCCGTGTAGGGCGCGATGTACTTGAAGCCGGCCGGGTCGGAAGCGGGAGCAGCGACGATGGTGGTGTACTCCATCGCACCGGCGTCCTCGAGCGCGCCCTTGACGGAGGCGATCGTGGAGCCCTTCTGACCGATGGCGACGTAGATGCAGCGAACCTGCTTGTTGACGTCTCCGGACTCCCAGTTGGCCTTCTGGTTGATGATCGTGTCGATCGCGATGGCCGTCTTGCCGGTCTGGCGGTCGCCGATGATCAGCTGACGCTGACCACGACCGACGGGGATCATGGCGTCGATGGCCTTGATGCCGGTCTGCATCGGCTCGTGCACGCTCTTGCGCTGCATGACGCCAGGCGCCTGCAGTTCGAGCTCGCGGCGACCCGTGGTGGCGACCTCGCCGAGGCCGTCGATCGGGTTGCCGAGCGGATCGACCACGCGGCCGAGGTAGCCGTCGCCGATCGCGACCGAGAGGACCTCGCCGGTGCGGCGAACTTCCTGACCGGCCTCGATGCCGGCGAAGTCGCCGAGGACGACCGTGCCGATCTCGTGCTCGTCGAGGTTCAGTGCGAGGCCCTGCGTTCCGTTGGCGAACGTGAGGAGCTCGTTCGCCATGACGCCGGGCAGGCCCTCGATGTGGGCGATGCCGTCCGCAGCGTCCACGACGGTGCCGACCTCGGTAGCTGCCGCGCCGGTGGGCTCGTACGCAGCGGCGAAGTCCTTCAGCGCGTCACGGATGACGTCGGGGCTGATCGAAAGTTCTGCCATTGTCTTCCCTTTGTATCTGGGTGCGCGGTTTCCCGCGCGAAGTCGTATTAGCCCGCGAGCTTCTGTCGAAGTTCGGCGAGCCGCGCGGAGATGCTGCCGTCGATGACGTCGTCGGCGACCTGCACACGCAGTCCGCCCACGACCGTGGGGTCGATCACTTCGTTGATCGAGACAGCGCCTTCATAGCGGGCTGCCAGTGCGTCGCTGAGTCGGGTGCGCTGCGTGGTCGACAGCGGCGTAGCCGTGTGAACCGTGGCCACGATGCGACCGCCCTGTGCCGAGACGATCTTCATCGCCCGGTTCAGCAGCTGGCGCACGCGGCGTCCGCGGGGCTGGCGCACCAGTGACGAGACGATGAGCACGGTCGGTGCTCCCGCCTTGCCGCCGAGCAGCTTCTCGACGAGGGCGCCCTTCGCGGTGTTGTCACCGAGACGGCCGCCGAGCGCGAGCTCGAGTTCCGCGTTCGAGGCGACGACGCCGAGGAAGGAGAACAGCTCCCCCTCGATGTCGGCAGAAGGCTCTGCGATCGCCGTTGCGCGAATGGCGAGCTCCTCGATGCCGTCGACGAGTCCGTCGGCATCCGACCAGCGCTGCCCGACAGCGGTCGTGATGACCTGCCGGGTCGCGTCAGACATACCGGCGAAGACCGACGCGACGAGCTTCTCGCGCAGGCCTGCTGGAGCAGCAGGATCCGCAAGCGCGCCGCTCAGCTGACCGGATTCGCCCACAAGACGCGCAGCGGTGAACAGCTCACCGGCCGTATCGAGGGTGACGCCCTTCGCCTGAGCGAGGGCCGCCGTCGAAGCCGCGAGTGCCTGAGTGGTCGCGCTGCCCATTACTTGGCCGCCTTCTCTGAGGCTTCGAGGTCTGCGAGGAAGCGGTCCACGACCGCGGTGGCGCGAGCGTCATCGGACAGCGTCTCTCCGACCACGCCACCGGCGAGGTCGATCGCGAGCGTGCCTACCTCGGAGCGCAGGGCGACGAGCGTCGACTGACGTTCTGCCTCGAGCTGGGTCTGCGCAGCCGCGGTGACGCGAGCAGCCTCGGTGGTCGCTGACTCCTTGGCCTCGGCGATGATCTTCTTGCCGTCCTCGCGAGCGGACTCGCGGATCTGACCGGCCTCGGTGCGTGCCTCGGCGAGCTGACGGGTGTACTCCTCAAGAGCCGCCTCCGCCTGCTTCTGCGCCTCATCGGCCTTGGCGATGTTGCCCTCGATCGCGGCGGAGCGCTCGTCGAGCATCTTCGCCACGTTCGGAAGTGCGACCTTCCACGCCACGAGCAGGATGATGACGAAGCAGACCGCGGACCAGACGATGTCGTACATCGCCGGAAGAAGCGGATTGTGCTCCGCCTCCTCGGCTGCGAGCGTGACAAGAGCGTTCAGCATCCTGTCTCCTTACGTGTGGTGGGAGGGATCAGTAGCCGAAGAGGAACGCCACGCCGATACCGACGAACGCGAGGGCCTCGGTGAAGGCGATACCGATCCACATGGTGCCCTGGAGCTTGCCGGACAGCTCAGGCTGGCGAGCAATGCCCTCGATCGTCTTGCCGACGACGATACCCACACCGATGGCCGGGCCGATGGCTGCCAGGCCGTAGCCGACGTTGGCGATCGAGCCGGTGATGTCGACGTTGATCTGGGCGAGAACAGAGATGGGATCCACTGGATCTTCCTTTCATTGTTGGGGAGCCGGGGCTCCCCGCTAGCTGTGTTTAGTGTTCTTCCGCGACTGCGAGCTGGATGTAGACCGCGGTGAGGATGGTGAAGACGTACGCCTGGAGGAAGGCCACCAGGATCTCGAAGGCCGTGAAGGCGAAGCCGAAGGCTAGCGTTCCCGCACCCAGCACCGTCCAGAAGCCGCCCATCGAGAAGATGAAGAACTGGGTCGCCGCGAAGAAGAGCACCAGCATGAGGTGGCCGACCATCATGTTCATCAGCAGTCGCAGCGTGAGCGTGACCGGACGGACGATGAAGGTCGAGATGAACTCCAGCGGCGCGACGATGATGTACAGCGCCGGCGGAACGCCGGGAGGGAAGAGCGAGTTGCGGATGAAGCCCCACGGGCTCTTGCGCACACCGGCGTAGATGAAGGTGACGTAGGAGATCACCGCGAGCAGGAGCGGAACTGCGATGATGCTCGTTCCTGCGATGTTCAGGAACGGGATGACGCCGGTGATGTTGAAGAAGAGCACCATGAAGAAGATGGTGGTCAGCAGCGGCAGGAACCTGTCGCCGTCCTTCTTCCCGATCATGTCGTGCGCGATGTTGACGCGGACGAGGTCGAAGCCCATCTCGAGCAGAGCCTGTCCACGACCGGGGACCAGCTTCAGCTTGCGGGTGCCGAGCCAGAGGATGAGCACGACGACGAGGGTCGCGAGGAACTGCACCAGGTGGATGCGGTGCACCGCGAGCGGGCCGATGTTGAAGAGGATCTCCGGGAAGAATTCCGCGATCGACGGTGGGTGGAATTCATCCGTTGCGAATCGGACGAGGAGGCTCCCGGCGTGAGTCAACATTGCTCCAGCTTCTGGGCATCGATCAAGATCGACGCGAAGATTTGGTGAGGGATTCGAGCTGAGTCGGGATTTCTCGCACGACGCAGGAAGTCGCTCAGCGAACCCGGATTCAGACTATCAAGATTTTTTCAGGCTCACGAATCCTCGCGCGCTTCCGGATCGCTCGTCGGAAGCGTCACGTCCGACACGTGCGGCACTCGGAGTCGGCTGAATGCGACAGCGTCGATGACGAGACTCACGACGATCCCCGCGACGAGCGAGAGGAAGATGACGGCGGGCACGACCCAGCTCTGGCCGCGGAGGATCACGATGGCGACGATGAAGATGACGAGCTTGAGCAGCCACCCGCCCATGACGATCCCGAAGAAGACGGTCGCGAACATCTCGCGACCGTAGAAGCGGTTGGCGATGAGCACGCTGATCGGCGTGAGCGCCAGGAAGACGACGGCGAGTCCGACACCGGTCAGACCGCTCCAGAGCCCGTCAGAGCCGGCGACGAGATAGCCGATGCCTCCCCCGAGGATGATCAGCGCCGCTGCTGCGATGCCCGTCCAGAGCAGGACGGTCCGCAGCACCGGATTGATGGCCGGGGCGGTGGGCTGGGCGGGTGAATCGCTCATCGGGTCTCCAGGGATGGGGTCGGCTCCGGCGCGCTCGATGCGCGATGGGAGGGCAGAAGGGTCACTGTCAGACAGGCAGCGGCGCCGACGACTCCGAACGCAACGCCCGGCAGGTACTGGCCCGGCCAGTCCTCGCGGGATCCGACGTACATCAGCAGCACGGCGAGTGAGATCACTGCCGTCCAGGCGTAGAAGATCAGGACGGCGTCGCGGTCGCGGTGCCCGAGATCCAGCATGCGGTGATGGAGGTGCTTGCGGTCAGGTGCGAACGGCGAGCGACCGGCGCTCATCCGCCGGAAGACGGCGAGACCGAAGTCCAGCAGCGGGAGGATCACGACGACCAGCGGGAGCAGGATCGGGATGAAAGCACCGAGCAGCTGGGAGCGCCCGAATTCCTCCGGGTCCATCGCGGCCGAGGACATCTGGCCGGTCAGGGAGATCGCCGACGTCGCCATGAGCAGTCCCATGACCAGCGCGCCCGAGTCGCCCATGAACAGCTTCGCGGGGCTCCAGTTCAGCGGCAGGAAGCCGATGCACGCGCCGATCAGGACTGCAGCGATGAACGATGCGAGGTTGAAGTAGCTCGAAGCGCCCGAGTCGCGCGTGAGGATGAACGAGTACGCGAAGAACACGCCGTTCGCGATGAGGCAGACGCCGGCGACCAGGCCGTCGAGTCCGTCGATGAAGTTCACCGCGTTCATGACGACGACGATCGCGATCATCGTCACGGCGATGCTCAACCAGCTGGAGACGATGACCATCTCCCCCAGCGGGAGCGAGAGGATCTGCAGACCGCCGACGACCGTGATGATCCCCGCCGCGAGGAACTGCGCGCCGAGCTTGATCATCCAGTCCAGGTCCCACAGATCGTCGATGACGCCGATGATCGCGATCAGAAGCGCGGCGCCCAGGATCGCCCACATGGTCTGAGGCGGGACCCAGATGATGCTGAAGAAGGGATTGGCCGCTGATACGCCGATGGCGGCGGCGATGCCGAGGAACATCGCCACTCCCCCGAGCCGCGGCGTCGGGGTCGTGTGGACGTCGCGCTCCCTGATGCCGGGGTAGAGCTTGAATCGGAGGCTGAGCTGCCAGACGGCCCAGGACATCACGAACGTGATGGTTGCCGTCAGGATGATCGTGAAGAGGTACTGCTTCACGCCGCGCCGTCCGCCGCGTCCTCCGGCTCGAGCAGATCGCCGAGGATGCTTTCGAGTCGGCGCCGGGTGACGGCGCCTTCTCGCAGCACCCGCACGCGCGGCTCGATCGCGGCATCCGCGCCCCGTCGTACCAGCGACGTCGCGTCGATGATCGTGGAGGCGACGCCGGTCTCGCTGTATCCGCCGTCGAGGTACACCGCGACGCTGTCGCCGAGCATGCCCTGCGCGTCCGCGGCCGAGATCGCTGCGGCCTTGCCGGTGAGGTTGGCGCTCGAGACCGCGAGCGGACCGGTCTCTGCCAGCAGTTCGAGAGCGACCCGCTGGTCGGGCATGCGAACCGCGACGGTGCCGAGCGTGTCTCCGAGGTCCCACGAAAGGGAGGGCTGCGCCGGGAGCACGATCGTCAGTCCGCCCGGCCAGAATTCGTCGACCAGACGCTGGACGGGTTCGGGGATCTCCTCGACGAGGGCTGCGAGTGCCGACTGCCCCGCCACCAGAACAGGCGGAGGCTGATCGCGGCCGCGTCCCTTCGCATCGAGCAGACGCTGCACCGCAGCCGGCGCGAAAGCGTCGGCAGCGACGCCGTAGACGGTGTCCGTGGGCATCACGATGAGCTCACCGCGGGCGATCGCCTGACGCGCGTGACGCATTCCGGCGAGCAGCTGAGCCTCGTCGCCGCAGTCGAAGAGAGAGGACATGACGTCGACAGTCTACGGGTTCGAACCGCAGACTCCCCGGCTCGGCGTCAGGGTTTGAGAGCAGTGGTCGCGCGGTCTCGCTGGGCGAGGTCGCGGTGGGTGGTCGTCGCACGCCAGCCGTCGGCCTCGAGCAGAGTGCGGATCTCCGCTCCCTGCAGCTCGCCGTGCTCGATCACGAGGGTTCCCCCCGAACGCAGCAGCCGGAGCGCCCGTCGGCTGAGGACGCGCACGACGTCGAGTCCGTCCGGTCCCCCGTACAGCGCCATCGCCGGGTCGTGCAGGCGCACCTCCGGGTCCCGCGGGATCGCGTCATCGGGTACGTACGGTGGATTGGAGATGACGACGGATGCCGTGCCGTCGAGTTCGCCGAGCGTGTCGGCGAGGTCCCCGTGGACGAGGGAGAGGTTCTCGGCTCCAGCGGTGTTGCGAGCCGCCCAGACGTGCGCGTCGGGTGAGAGTTCGACGGCGAAGACGCGCGAGTGCGGCACCTCCGTCGCCATCGCCAGCGCGATCGCTCCGCTGCCGGTGCAGAGGTCGACCCCGATGGGAGACGGGTCGGCATCCGCCGCCAGCGCGTCTATCGCGAACTGCGCCACGATCTCGGTCTCCGGCCGAGGCACGAACACTCCGGGGCCGACGGCGAGCTCGATGTGACGGAACGGAGCGGTGCCCGTCAGATGCTGCAGAGGTTCGCGGGCGGCACGCCGGGCGACCAGCTGCTGGAGCGCGGCGTCCTCCGGCTCGCTGAGCAGATCGCCGCGCACCATCCCGGCCTGCACCTCACCGCGACGGAGCCCGCGGATGTGTCCGATCAACAGCTCGGCGTCCACGACCGGGTCCGGTACGCCGGCTGCTGCAAGGCGCTCTGCGGCGGCGCGGACGGCGGCTGCGAGGGTCTGTTCGGGCATCCCTTCAGCGTACGTCCTCGCATCGGGCAGCCCGTCATATTGACCCCGGCGCTGCATCCGCTCGCATAGGCTGAGAGCGCACCCGTTCCGCGAACGAAAGGCCAGCCATGCCCGGCATCCACGACGACATCACGACCGCTTTCGGCAACACCCCCCTGGTGCGCCTGAACCGCGTCACCGAGGGCGTCGGGGCGACCGTGCTCGCGAAACTCGAGTTCTACAACCCCGCGTCGAGCGTGAAGGACCGCATCGGCATCGCGATGATCAACGCCGCGGAGGCATCGGGTGAGCTGAAGCCCGGCGGCACGATCGTCGAATCGACCAGCGGCAACACCGGCATCGCGCTGGCGATGGTGGGGGCTGCCCGCGGCTACAGGGTGATTCTCACGATGCCGGCATCCATGTCGAAGGAGCGTCGAGTGCTGCTGAAGGCGTTCGGCGCGGAGATCGTCCTCACCGATCCGACCAAGGGCATGAGCGGAGCGATCGAGGAGACGAAGAAGATCGTCGCCGACACCCCCGGCGCCATCTGGATCAAGCAGTTCGAGAACGCGGCGAACCCGCAGATCCACCGCGAGACCACGGCGCAGGAGATCCTCCGCGACACCGACGGCGACGTCGACATCTTCATCGCGGGCGTCGGCACCGGCGGCACGGTCACCGGCACCGGTCAGGCGCTGAAGGCGGCCAAGCCCGACGTGAAGGTCATCGCCGTCGAACCGAAGGACTCTCCCGTTCTGACCGAGGGCCACCCCGGTCCGCACAAGATCCAGGGCATCGGCCCGAACTTCGTTCCTGACGTCCTCGATCGCGAGGTGCTCGATGAGGTCATCGCCGTCGAGTTCGACGAGTCGCTGCGCCTCGCGCGCGAGCTCGCGGCGAAGGAGGGCCTGCTGGTCGGCATGTCCTCCGGTGCGGCTCTCTCGGCTGCTCTGCAGGTCGCGGCTCGGCCGGAGAACGCAGGCAAGACCATCGTCGTCGTCATGCCGGACACCGGTGAGCGCTACATCTCGACCGCGCTCTTCGAGGATCTGCGCGAGAGCTGATCCCCCACATGAGTCCCCTCTCGCGCCTCCGCGAGGACATCGCCGCCGCGCGTCTGCGCGACCCCGCCGCTCGTACGGGCCTCGAGGTCGCTGCGCTGTACCCGGGGCTGCACGCCGTCTGGGCGCACCGCGCCTCGCACGCGCTGTGGCGTCGCGGACTGCGTCTTCCCGCACGCGCGAACTCGCAGCTCGCTCGGGCGCTGACCGGGATCGAGATCCACCCCGGCGCGAAGATCGGCCGGCGGTTCTTCATCGACCACGGTTCAGGCGTGGTGATCGGGGAGACCGCAGAGATCGGCGACGACGTGATGCTGTATCACGGGGTGACTCTCGGCGGTCGTACCAGCGACGACACCGGCAAGCGGCATCCCACCCTCGCCAACGGCGTCGTCGTCGGAGCTGGTGCGAAGATCCTCGGGCCGATCACGATCGGACGCAACACCGTGGTCGGCGCGAACGCCGTCGTGACTAAGGATGCCCCGGAGGAGAGCATCCTCACCGGCGTCCCCGCTCGTGCTCGCAAGCGACGTGGCCACGACGATTTCAGCGACCTGCGCCTCGCCTCCGACTACTCGATCTGACTCAGCCCTTCCGCCGCTCTTTCGCGTCACGCTTGAGGAAGATCATCGGCAGCAGCAGCGTGCACAGCGCTGTCACGATCCAGACGATCACCGCGCCGACGATCCAACCGGCGGCATCCGTTATCCGCAGGCCGCCGATCGGCAGCAGCACGACGACGATCAGGGCGACGAGCGTCGAGACGATGCCGATGCCCCCGGTCAGCACCGGGGCGTAGCGGTCAGCGAGTCTCGCGATCAGCGGGCTCAACGCACTCTGCAGGATCGCGAAGATCACGATGCAGATGACGAAGCCCCACCAGCGATCCCACTGGATCATGAAGCCGGGCAGGACGAGATCCGCGACGATCAGTCCGATCGCCGCAGAGGCGAGGAAGACGAACAGTCGAATGAGAAAGGTGATCACGCCGCCGATCCTAGACCCGGACGGCGCGCAAGGTCAGTCTCCGCCGACAGCGGCGAGGCGCGCCTCTTCATCCGCCGTGATCGCGGACTCGATGATCGGATCGAGTGCACCGTCCATGACCTGATCGAGGTTGTACGCCTTGAAGCCGGTGCGGTGATCCGCGATGCGGTTCTCGGGGAAGTTGTAGGTGCGGATCCGCTCCGACCGGTCCATGCCGCGGATCTGGGACTTGCGGGCATCGGATGCCGCGGCATCCCGTTCCTCCTGCTGCTTGGCGAGCAGGCGGGCGCGCAGCACGCGCATACCGGCCTCGCGGTTCTGCAGCTGGGACTTCTCGTTCTGCATCGAGACGACGATGCCGGTCGGCATGTGCGTGATGCGCACCGCAGAGTCGGTCGTGTTGACGGACTGCCCGCCAGGGCCGGACGAACGGTAGACGTCGATCTTCAGGTCGTTCTGGTCGATCTGAAGCTCTTCAGGTTCATCGACCTCTGGGAACACGAGCACGCCGGTGGTCGACGTGTGGATGCGGCCCTGCGACTCGGTCGCCGGGACGCGCTGCACGCGGTGCACGCCGCCCTCGTACTTCAGGTGCGCCCACACGCCCTGCGCAGGGTCGGAGCTCGAGCCCTTGATCGCGATCTGGACGTCCTTGTAGCCGCCGAGGTCCGACTCGTTGCGGTCGAGCAGCTCGGTCTTCCATCCCTTATGAGCGGCGTACTGCGTGTACATGCGCAGCAGGTCGGCCGCGAACAGTGCGGACTCGGCGCCGCCCTCCCCCGCCTTGATCTCCATGATCACGTCGCGGGCGTCATCCGGGTCGCGCGGAATGAGCAGGCGACGCAGTCGTTCCTGCGTCTGCTGCACGTTCTCCTCGAGGGAAGGGATCTCCTCGGCGAACGCGTCGTCGTCCTTCGCGAGCTCACGAGCCGCATCGAGGTCGTCGACTGCCGCGATCCACGCGTCATGCGCGGTGACGATGCGGCTGAGCTCGGCGTAGCGCCGATTGACGCGCTTCGCGCGGGCAGCATCGGCGTGCACCGCCGGGTCGGAGAGCTCCTCCTGCACCCGGCGGTGTTCGTCGATCAGAGCCTGAACGGACTCGAACACGCCGTATCTCCTGAGCGGATCAGCGGATGCTGTTCTCGTGCCCGTGGCTGTGTCCACCGGCGACAGGAGCGGGCATCGACTTCTGCATCTGCACGAGGAACTCGACGTTCGACTGCGTCTCCTTGAGCTTGCCGAGCACGACCTCGAGGGCCTGCTGGGTGTCGAGGCCGGCGAGGGCGCGACGCAGCTTCCAGGTGATCTTGACCTCATCCTGCGACAGGAGCATCTCCTCACGGCGGGTGGACGACGCGTTGACGTCGACGGCCGGGAAGATGCGCTTGTCGGCGAGGGCGCGCGACAGGCGGAGCTCGCTGTTGCCGGTGCCCTTGAACTCCTCGAAGATGACCTCATCCATCTTGGATCCGGTCTCGACGAGAGCCGTGGCGAGGATCGTGAGCGATCCGCCGTTCTCGATGTTGCGAGCGGCTCCGAAGAAGCGCTTCGGCGGGTAGAGCGCTGCAGCGTCGACGCCACCGGTGAGCACACGGCCCGAGGTGGGCGTGGCGATGTTGTAGGCACGGCCGAGGCGGGTGATCGAGTCGAGAAGCACGACGACGTCGCGACCGAGTTCCACGAGGCGCTTCGCGCGCTCGATGGCGAGCTCGGCGACCGTGGTGTGGTCTTCTGCCGGACGGTCGAACGTCGAGGCGATGACCTCGCCCTTGACGGTGCGCTCCATGTCGGTGACCTCTTCGGGGCGCTCATCGACCAGCACGACCATGAGGTGGACTTCGGGGTTGTTCTGAGCGATCGCGTTCGCGATCTGCTGCAGGACGATCGTCTTGCCGGCCTTCGGCGGCGCGACGATGAGACCGCGCTGCCCCTTGCCGATCGGAGCGACGAGGTCGATGATGCGCTGCGTGAGCTTTTCAGGAGCGGTCTCGAGTCGCAGGCGCTCCTGCGGGTAGAGCGGCGTGAGCTTGCCGAACTCGACGCGGGTGGCGGCGTCCTCGACGGACAGGCCGTTGATCGAGTCGACCTTCACCAGCGCGTTGTACTTCTGGCGGCCCTGCTGCTCGCCCTCGCGGGGCTGCTTGATGGCGCCGACGATCGCATCGCCCTTGCGCAGGTTGTACTTCTTCACCTGGCCGAGCGAGACGTAGACGTCGCTGGCGCCGGCGAGGTAGCCGGTAGTGCGCACGAACGCGTAGTTGTCGAGCACGTCCAGGATGCCGGCGATCGGGATCAGGACGTCGTCCTCGCCGATCTCGGTCTCGAACTCGTCGGATGCGCCACCGCTGGTGCGGCGCTTGTTGCGCTGGCGGCCGCGGCCGTTGCCCTCGTCATCGGAGGAGGCGTTCTGCTGGGCGTCCTGGCCGTTCTGACCGTTCTGCGCGTTTCCGCCGCGGCCACGGCTGCGGCTGCGGTTACGGCTGCGGCTGCGGCCGGAGCCCTCGTCGCCGTCACCGGCGTCGGAGCCGTCGGCATCGCTCTGCTTGTCATTCTGGGTCTGATCCGCCTCGGCCGGCTTCTCCGACTTCGTGGACTTGCCTGCGTCAGCGGCCTCGGGCTGGGAACCGGACTTGGCGTCGGACTTCGCGTCTTCACCGGTGGGTGCTGCGTCTGCTGCGGGCTCGGTCTTCTTGGTGCGGCGTCCCCGGCCCGACTTGGGAGCGGCCTCGGCGGGTGCCTCGGCTGCGTCGGATGCTGCGCTCTCGGTTGCCGGCGCTGGTGCGTCCGCCTCGGCGGACGCGGTGTCGGCGTCAGCCTTCTTCGCGCGGCTGCGGCGCGGTGCCTTCGCCTTGGGCGCGTCAGCGGCCGGCGCGTCGGCAGCAGGTGCCGCCTCAGCAGCGGCAGGTGCAGCGACCGGTGCTGCGTCAGCGGCAGGAGCCGCCTCGGCGCCCTTGGCAGCTGCTGTCGCCGTCGTCGCCCGACGCGGAGCGCGCTTGCGCGGAGCCGTGGTCTCGGTTGCGGTGCTGTCGGCGGCTGGAGCCGAAGCGTCGGTTGCCGACTGGTCGTTCTGGGTCTCGGAGAAATTCTCCACGAGTACTCCCTTATATGTCGTGGGAAATGAGCATGTCTCGCGCACAACGGGTGCTGTGCGCGATCGCACGGACAGACGCTCGGCGTCCGCCAGCCAGCACCGGAAAAGCAGTACTGGGGGTTGCGTGCGGGTCTCGCAGAATTGCGATGGGGGTCAGAGTCACGAAATTACGTGGAACCCTCCGCTCGTTCCCTTACTGTACCACCACGCACGTCGACGGCCAGCATGAGGCCCTCCCACGGAGTGTCAGTGACGGAATCGGCGAGTTCCTTCGCCTCCTGGCGACCGCCAGGACCGTCGCAGAGGACCAGGACGCTGGGCCCCGCACCGGAGACGACGGCCGCGAATCCGGCCGAGCGGAGCGCCTGCACGAGCGCATGAGTCTCTGGCATGGCCTCGGCACGGTAGTCCTGATGCAGTCTGTCCGCTGTTGCATCGAGCAGCAGTTCTGGGCTCTGCATGAGCGCAGCGATCAGCAGTGCTGTGCGAGAGACGTTGAACACGGCATCCTCGCGGGACACCTGCGGCGGCTGCAGCGAACGGGCGAGCGTGGTCGACATCGTCCGCTCAGGGACGAGTACGAGCGGGGCGACACCACGGTGAACGAGCAGCTTCTTGTGCTGCGGTCCGCTCTCGCCAGTCCAGGCGATCGTCAGACCGCCGAACAATGCCGGAGCGACGTTGTCCGGGTGTCCCTCGAGCTCTGTCGCCAGTCGGAGCAGGTCGGCATCGGAGAGCTCGACGTCACCGGCGAGGAGTCCCTTTGCTGCGAGAACCCCCGCCGTCACCGCGGCGCCGGACGACCCCAGCCCTCGACCGTGCGGGACGCCGTTCCTGGCCGTGATCCGCAGCCCTGGCATCTCGCGACCCACGGACTTGTAGACATGCTCGATCGAACGCACGACGAGGTTCGACTCGTCGCGCGCGATCTCATCGGCACCCGACCCGGAGACGTCGATCTCGAGGCGGTCGCCGTCGAGCGCCGTGACGGTCAGTTCGTCGTACACGCTCAGTGCGAGTCCGAGGGTGTCGAACCCGGGGCCGAGGTTCGCGCTGGTGGCTGGAACCTGCACCTGCACCGTGCGCCCCTCGACAGCCGCCATCACTCGCCTTCCACGCGCAGCACGGAGACGACGCGCTCGACGACGTCACTCGCGGCGAGCTTCTCGACCGTGTCGCTGAGCGCCTGATCTGCGGCGCGGTGCGTGCCGATGATGAGGCGCGCTGTGGGGTCGTCCTCGCCCTGCACCGTCTGCACGACGGTCGCGACGGACACGCCGCCCTCGGAGAGGATGCCGGCGACAGTGGCCAGAACACCTGGCTGGTCGTTCACCTCGAGGGTGATCTGGTAGCGCGTGATGACGTGCCCGATCGGAACGGTCGGCAGGTTCGCTCGCGTCGACTCCCCGACCCCGACGCCGCCGGCGATGTGGCGTCGCGCTGCCGAGACGACGTCGCCGAGAACGGCGGACGCCGTCTGGACGCCGCCGGCACCGGCGCCGTAGAACATGAGTGAACCGGCGGCCTCGGCTTCGACGAATACGGCGTTGTTGGCACCGTGCACCGAGCCGAGCGGGTGTGTACGAGCCACGAGCGCGGGGTAGACGCGCACCGAGATCGACTCGGATCCGTCGACCGTGATGCGCTCGCACACGGCGAGCAGCTTGATGACGAATCCGGCCGCGCGGGCCTCTTCGATCATCGCCGGCGTGATGGCGGTGATGCCCTCGCGGTGCACGGCGTCGAGAGGGACGGCGGTGTGGAAGGCGAGGGATGCCAGGATCGCCGCCTTCTGCGCGGCGTCGTAGCCTTCGACGTCGGCTGTCGGGTCGGCTTCGGCATAGCCCAGGCGCTGCGCGTCGGCGAGCACCTCGGCGAAGTCGGCGCCCTCGCTGTCCATGCGATCGAGGATGTAGTTGGTCGTGCCGTTGACGATTCCCATGATGCGGACGACGCGGTCGCCGGCGAGCGAATCGCGCAGCGGCCGGATGATCGGGATCGCGCCGGCCGCAGCCGCCTCGTAGTACACCGAGGCGCCGACCTGATCGGCCGCCTCGAACAGCTCGGTGCCGTGGGTCGCCAGCAGCGCCTTGTTGGCCGTGACGACGTCTGCTCCGGAGTTCAGAGCGAGCAGCAGGTTGCCGCGTGCCGGTTCGATGCCGCCCATGAGCTCGATGACGATGTCGCTGCCGACGATGAGGCTGTCCGCATCGGTGGTGAACAGCTCCTTCGGGAGCTCCACATCGCGCGGAGCATCCACGTCGCGGACGGCGATGCCGGCGAGCTCGAGCGACGCGCCGGCACGGTCTGCCAGCTCGTCGCCGTGGCGCAGCAGCAGGTCGGCGACCTGTGAGCCCACGGCGCCGGCGCCGAGAAGCGCCACGCGAAGTCGTCGATACTGGTCGCTCGATTGGGGCTGGGTCATCGTGCTCCTTCGTTCGTGCTGATTCCGGCATCCCGCGCGAGCAGGTCATCGATGGTCTCGCCGCGCACGATCACGCGCGAGCTCCCACCGGAGACCGCGACGACAGCGGGACGCGGGACATGGTTGTAGTTGCTGGCCAGCGAGGCGCAGTACGCACCCGTCGCCGGGACGGCCAGCAGGTCGCCAGGGGCGACATCATCGGGGAGGTACTCGTGGTCGACGACGATGTCTCCCGACTCGCAGTGCCGTCCGACGACGCGGGAGAGCGTCGGCTCGGCGTCACTGGTGCGCGAGGCGATGCGGGCGGAGAACTGCGCGCCGTACAGCGCCGGCCGCGCGTTGTCGCTCATGCCGCCGTCGACGCTCACGTACAGACGGCTGGCGCCGGAGTCGAGGCTGACCGGCTTGGTCGTGCCGACTTCGTACAGCGTCACTCCGGCAGTGCCGACGATGGCGCGGCCGGGTTCGAACGCGAGCGTCGGCAGCGGGATGCCGCGTTCGGCGCATCCGGACGCCACGGCGTCGACGATCTCCGAGGCGAGACGGGCGATGGGCGTCGGGTCGTCGACGCTCGTGTAGGCGATGCCGAAGCCGCCGCCGAGGTTCAGGATCGGGATCTCGCCGCCGGCGCGCAGCGCCTGGTGGAGTTCGAGCACACGGGCAGCTGACTCGCGGAACCCCGCGACGCCGAAGATCTGCGATCCGATGTGGCAGTGCAGCCCGGCGAACTCCAGCGACGGCAGTTCACGGATGCGAGCGACGGCGGTCTCGGCATCCGCGAACGGCATGCCGAACTTCTGGTCTTCGTGCGCCGTCGCGAGGAAGTCATGGGTCTCGGCGTGCACACCGCTGTTCACCCGCACCAGAACGCGCTGCACGATGTCGAGGCGGGAGGCGGCGGCGGCTATGCGCTCGATCTCGATCGCGCTGTCGACGATGATCGTGCCGACGCCGGCGGCGACAGCCCGCTCGATCTCGGACGGGAGCTTGTTGTTCCCGTGGAAACCGATCCGCGCAGCATCCACGCCGGCGGCAAGTGCGACCTCGAGCTCACCGCGCGTGCACACGTCGACGCCCAGCCCCTCTTCGGTCACCCAGCGAGCGACTGCGGTGGACAGGAATGCCTTGCCCGCGTAGTAGACGCGAGCCGTCGTGCCGTGCTGGGCGGTAGCCGCCGCGAATGCGTCGTGGAACTCGCGCGCCCGACTGCGCACCTCGTCTTCGTCGAGCACCAGCACCGGTGTTCCGTGTTCGTGGACGATCTCGGACACCGGCATCCCGCCGAGGACGATCTCTCCATCGGCAGCGCGGTTCGCGGATGCCGGCCACACTCCTGCTGCGAGCGCATTCGCGTCGTCTGGCACGACGAGCCATTCCGGGGCGAGCGGATCTGCAGGGGGAAGCACACAGCACCAATCATGGGAGGGAAACCCCGGTGAAGACGGGCCACTCGAGGTTGCCCCGATTCTATGGCACCTGCCAGGGCGACCTGGCACCGCGCAACCCCCTCGCCGCCTCAATCCGAGATTCATTACGGTGAAGGCATGGAGATTATCAAGTCCGTGATCGCCTGGGTGCTGCGCCTGAGGGTCGTTCGAGCGTATCTGCTGTACTCCGAGCGTCGCGGTCCGATGCTCGCCGACAGCGTCACCTATCGCGCTCTGTTCAGCGTCTTCGCCGGGCTCCTGCTCGGATTCTCCATCGCTGCGATCTGGCTCGCCGGCAACCCGGACGCGTGGAAGCCGATCCTCGATGCGATCGACTCGGCCGTGCCGGGCCTGGTCGGGCCGGACGGTGTCGTGAAGGACCCGACGGAGATCGAGCCGGCCGGGTTCACGATCACCGGAATCATCTCGCTCGTCGCGCTCATCGGTGCCGCGTTGGGCGCGATCGGGGCCCTGCGGACGGCGGTGCGCAGCATCGCGGGCACCGTTCAGGACGACGTGCTCTTCGTCTGGGTGATCCTGCGCAACCTCGCGCTGGCCCTCGGGATCGCCGTCGCGTTCATCGCTGCGGCAGCGGTGACCTTCCTCGCCCGTATCGGCCTCGGCTTCGTCACCGACCTGCTCGGCCTGGCAGACGACTCCGTCATCGCCGAGTGGAGCATCCGCGTCGTCTCGCTGCTTGTCGTGTATGCCCTCGACGTGGCCCTGATCATCGGGATCTTCCTGCTGCTGTCCGGTCTGCGCGCGCCGGCGAAGGCGATGTGGGGAGGCGCGTTGCTGGGAGGCATCGGGCTCGTCGTCCTGCAGGAGCTTTCGAGCCTGTTCGTCGGCGGGGCCACCTCGAACCCGCTGCTGGCGACGTTCGCCTCGCTCCTGGCGCTGCTGATCTGGATGAACCTCTCCAGCCAGGTGATCCTCATCTCGTGCGCGCTCATCACCACCGGAGCAGAGGAGGCGCACGATCGGATCTCGGCGACGTACGGGGCGCGGACGTTCGCGCAACGGCGCGTGCAGCGCGCTCAGCAGGAGGTCGCGATCGCGACACGGGCCCTGCGTTCGGCGGAGGAAGCGGAATCCGCCGAACGGAATTCCGGCGAGAAGCAGAAGAGCTAGTCGCAGGAGCCGTTCTGCTGGAGGCTCTCGTCCGTCGCAATGGCACCGTCCACGTCGACGTCGATCACGGCCTCCGTGCCGTCGATCTTCAAGCCGGTAACGGTAAGACCTGCGGGCAGTTGATCGGCGATGCACACGCGCTGCGGCTCGGTGATCCGCGACGCCGCGTCGCCAAAGCGCTCAGCGATGTCCGCGGCGTTCAGAGTGAGACCGGCGACCTCCAGTTCGACCGGGGTCAGCACGATGTCACCGGCATCCGCGCCAGGCGTCACGGTGAGTGCGACCGGCACCGGCATGCCGAATACCTCGAAGCTGCCGGACGCCGTCACATCGGGCTCCGCGAACGTCACCGTGTCGATGGGCAGATCGGATGCCGTGACGAGCGCCGTGAACTGCTCCTGGTCGATCCGCACGGTGCCGTGCGCATCGGTGAGGTCGCCGCCGCGCAGCGGGATGCCGGTGGCCGTCACGTCGGCGGACCCTGTGATGCCGCCGAATGTCACCGCGTCCGTCGACAGGTGCAGCTCGTCGAGTCTTCCGCCGATCAGCTGCGGCAGCAGGATCCCCGCCGCGTCCACGTCGAGCTGCTGGTCCTGGGGCAGCTCGAGCTGGTCGATGACGATTCCGCGTACGACGCCGGGCAGGATGGCCCTGGCCAGGAGTTCTCCGGCGACAGCGAGTGCGGCCAGCACCAGCACGATGACGAGCACGACCCACGGCCAGCGCGCGCGACGCCTGGCGGGGCGCGGCTCGTCTCCCCTGCCGGGGATCACGAGCGTCGGATGCTCCGACGACGGCTCCGGGTAAGGCAGGGTCTGGTGCTCGTCGCTCATGGCTTCGCTGCTCCTGATGTCACATGCGCTCGGGCGCCGAGACGCCGAGCAGATCGAGGCCGTTGCGCAGGACCTGCCCCGTGGCGTCGTTCAGCCACAGACGCGTGCGGTGCACACTCTCGATCGGGTCGTCGCCGAGCGGCGTGATCCGGCAGTTGTCGTACCACCGGTGGTAAAGGCCGGCGAGTTCCTCGAGGTAGCGCGCGACGCGGTGCGGCTCGCGAACCTCGGCCGCGAACGCGACGATGCGCGGGAACTCCTGCAGGGCACCGAGCAGCGCCGATTCCGTCTCGTGGGAGAGGGTCTCGGGGGCGAACTCGCTGCGTTCGATGCCAGAGTCTGCGGCGTTGCGGCTCGCGTTGTGCGTGCGGGCGTGCGCGTACTGAACGTAGAACACGGGGTTGTCGTTGGTGCGCTTCTGCAGCAGCTCCGGGTCGAGGTCAAGCGGCGAATCGGCCGGCGAGCGCTCCAAGGAGTACCGGAGCGCGTCGGTGCCGAGCCAGTCCAGCAGATCATCCATCTCGATGATGTTTCCGGCGCGCTTGCTCAATCGAGCGCCGTTGATCGACACCATCTGACCGATGAGCACCTGGATGTTCTTCTCCGGGTCCTCACCGGCGGCACCCGCGACGGCCTTCAACCGGTGCACGTAGCCGTGGTGATCGGCACCGAGCAGATAGATCTTGTTCTGGAAGCCCCGGTCGCCCTTGTTCAGGTAGTAGGCCGCGTCGGCAGCGAAGTACGTGTACTCGCCATTGGAGCGCCGGATGACGCGATCCTTGTCGTCGCCGAAGTCTGTGGTGCGCACCCACACGGCACCTTCCTCGTCGAAGACGTGACCCTGCTCGCGCAGTCGATCAAGCGCCTGGTCGATGAGGCTGGTGCCTGCTGCACTCTTGGCGTGCAGGGTGCGCTCGGAGAACCAGACGTCGAAGGGAACGTTGAAGCGATCGAGTGAATGCTTGATCTCGGCGAGCTGGTACTCGTAGCCGAGATCCTCAGCCACGCGGAGCTTCTCGGCCTCGGGGAGGTCGAGAAGGTCGGGACGCGACTCGAGCACGCGCGCGGCGAGCGACGCGATGTATTCGCCCGGGTAGCCGCCCTCCGGCGTCGGCTCGCCCTTGGCCGCCGCGACGACGGAAGCCGCGAACCTCTGCATCTGCGCGCCGGCATCATTGATGTAGTACTCACGGACCGCGTTCGCGCCGCTGGCGAGCAGCAGGCGGACGATGGAATCGCCGAGGGCCGCCCAGCGCGTGTGCGCGATGTGCAGCGGGCCGGTCGGGTTCGCCGAGACGAACTCGACGTTGACGCTCACCCCCTGCTGCGAATCGTTGCGGCCGTACGCGTCGCCGGCTTCGACGATGGTCTTGGCGAGCACGCCGGCCGCGGCCGCGTCGAGACGGATGTTGATGAATCCGGGGCCGGCGACCTCTGCGCTGGCGACGCCGTCGATGACGACGAGGCCGTCCGCGATCTGCTGAGCCAGCTCGCGCGGGTTCGTGCCGAGCTTCTTCGCGAGGCGCATCGCGAGATTCGACGCCCAGTCGCCGTGGTCGCGGTTGCGGGGGCGCTCCAGCGGGATGTCGGACGCATCGATGTCGAGCGCCTCGTCGGGTCGCAAGGATGCCGCGATCGGCGTGACGACGGCGAGGATGGCTTCGGCGAGAGTGTCGGGATTCATATCCCCTCGATTCTAGGGCGGGAGTTGGTGTTCACCTTCCGTTCGCTTACCCTCTTCCCATGGGTTGGGGAGGTACGCGTCGGCGGAGCCGCGCGACAGTGATGGTCGTCGTCCTCGTGGCGGCGGTGTCAGCGGCGATTCTGGGCGTCTGGCGGCCGTGGGTGCCACAGGCTCTGGACGCGCCGCTTCTCGCGTCCGACGAGGTCGTCGTCGTCGCTCCGACGCCGCTCGTACTCCCTGAGAACCCTAGAGTGCTCGTGTTCGGCGACTCGTGGACGTACGGCTCAGCGGCCAGCGACCCGACCCTCGGATACGCCTACGTTCTCGCCGATCTGCTGCAGGGCGAGACGATCGTCGACGGCGTGCGCGGCAGCGGTTACCTGAAGCCCGGTCTCGACGGTCCGGCCTTCGGCGAGCGCATCACCGCGCTGGATGCTTCGATCGCTCCCGATCTCGTCATCGTCCAGGGGTCGATCAATGACCGTGCGCAGGGCGCGGAGGGCTATCGGGACGCGGTGACGGCCGCATGGGACGCTCTGGCCGCGAAGTTCCCCGAGACGGCGATCGTCGTCCTGGGTCCGGCGCCGCATGAGCTCCCGGTCGGTGCGGAGACGGCCCGGATCGACGCGGACCTTGCGGCGCTCGCCGGCGCGCGGGGCTGGTGGTACATCTCCCCCGTCAAGCAGGATTGGATCACCGATCAGAACTACCTCGACGTCATCGACGTCGACCTCGGCAACAAGCATCCGTCCACCGACGGCCACCGCTACCTCGCCGAGAAGGTTGCCGCCGCTCTCGCGGATATCGAGGCCGCCCCCGTGACCGAAGCGGGCGGTGCGGAGACCACCCCCGGTCAGTGATATCGTCGTTCGGTACGCCTCCGTAGCTCAGTGGATAGAGCGCCGGTTTCCGGTACCGTAGGTCGCAGGTTCGACTCCTGTCGGGGGCACGTGCAGAAGGCCGCTCATCGAGCGGCCTTCGTCGTTTCTAGAGGCGATCGATCGCCTTCTGAGCGGTCGACACGTCCTGCTGCGCCTCATGGAGGCGCTCGCGGGCATCGCCTCGGAGCGCGTCGACCTCATCGCTCTCCTGCTCCCGCCCCTTGAGCTCCTGCCGCGTGCGCTCGAGTTCCTGCTCGAGTTCCTCGATCCGCGCGCTGAGCCGCTCGGACTTCTCGGCGACCGACTTCGCCTTGCGCTCCAGTGCGTCTCTGTCCTGTTCCGCCTTCTTCAGCGCGCGCTCTGCGGAGCGCAGCTCGTCCTCGGCGGCCTTGCGTGCGCGGCGTGCCGCCAACTCATCCGGTCTGGTCGGGGCCGGTACGGCTGCTGACGCGACATCCAGGTCACCGGCGACGGCATCGGACACCTCTGCGGAGTCTTCGCCCGCGGCGTCCAACGGGCGGATCAGCCTTCCGGACGCCACGGCGAGCGCCGCATCGGCACGGAACATCGCCGCGTTCAGCGTCTGCTCGACGGCATCCGTCGTGGCCGGCGTGATCTTCTCCCCTCGAGCGCTCGCGAGCTCGCTCGCCTGTTGCGCTAGTGCGCCGACGAGCGCACGACGCTGCCGCCCCAGCGCCGAGAGTGCGCGTGCATCCAAGTCGTCCTGCGCCTCGCGTAGCTCACTCGCCAACTCGAGAGCACCGCGCAGGGCCGCTGCCTGTTCACGCGCGAACAGGTTCACGACCCACGCGGCGAGCAACGGCTTGCGGAGCGCACGAACCCGCTTCGCGCGCGCGGCATCCGCCAGCTGCTTGGCACGAGCGTCGCGCGCCGCGGTGAACTCCTTCGGCGGCAGCGCGTACAGCTCGGTCGCGATGTCCTCGAGTGTGACGTCCGCTTCCCGTGCCATCGTCCCATTGTGCCCGAGCCCTTCCGCTCTGCCTAGAATCACCGGATGGACTACGTCGACCTCGCTGAGCGCTTCATCGCGGCCCGATTTCCGAAGGCATCCATCGCGGTGATCGGCGGCAGCACGTCTCGCGGCGAGCGCACTCGGACGAGCGACATCGATCTCCTCCTCATCGGCGACGATCTGCTGCCCGACGGTGAGATCGGCGCTGCCCTCACCCTCGAGTTCGAGCGCGAGGCCTTCGAGGTGTTCGCCTACACGCCGCAGGGATTCGACGAGTGGGCGCAACGCAGCGTCGCGCAGCACCGTCCGGTCATCGTCCACATGCTCGTCGAGGGCACCCCGGTTCGGGCAGGCATCGAACTCGTGACGCTGCGCGCCACCTGGTCCGAACGACTCGATCGCGGCCCATCCGTCGACGCCCACGAGCTGGACTTCCGCCGATACGTCATCACCGACGTGCTGGACGATCTGCGCGACGCGACTGACCCGCTCGAGCGTCGCGTCATCGCCGCGACCGTTTTCGAGCGCACGGCAGAGCTCATGCTCCTCACCGCCGGCCGGTGGATCGGCACGGGCAAGTACCTGCCCAGGCGACTTCGTGAACTGCCGGCTGAGCGCGTCGACGAGCTGGCCGTGCCGTATCTGAGCGGAGACTTCGACCAGCTGGCGGATGCCGTGGAACGCGAACTCGACGCTGCGGGCGGCAGACTGCAAGCCGGCTTCGCCCGCTGACGCCCGGCGCGTGGAGCACCGTAACGGGCGTCAGCACGCACACCGCACGATCTACGATGGAAGCACGACCCGGCATCCATCCCCGAGCACGAACGAGGTTCCTGACGTGCAGTACATCTCCACACGCGGCGGCACGCTCGGACAGTTCAGCGACGTCCTCCTCGAAGGGCTCGCCCCCAACGGCGGCCTCGCCGTTCCAGAGCACCTCCCCCGGCTCGGCGCCGACGATCTCGAGCGCCTGCGCGTGCTGACCTACCCGCAGCTCGCGACCGAGATCATCGGCCTGTTCGCCACCGACATCCCCCGTCAGGATCTCGCCCGTCTCACCGACGCCGCCTATGGCGACGGCAAGTTCGCCGCCGAAGAGGTCGTACCGCTGACCGCGATCGACGATCTGACGCTCGTCGGGCTCTCCGAAGGCCCGACCCTCGCGTTCAAGGACATGGCGATGCAGTTCCTCGGTCAGGCGCTCGAGTACGTCCTCGAAAACCGCGACGGCGTGCTCAACGTCGTCGGCGCGACCTCCGGAGACACGGGCTCCGCCGCCGAGCACGCCCTGCGCGGCCTCGACCGCGTCTCCGTCTTCATGCTCTCGCCGCAGGGGCGCATGAGTGCGTTCCAGCGCGCCCAGATGTATTCACTGCAGGACGAGAACGTGCACAACATCGTCGTCGAGGGCGTCTTCGACGACTGCCAGAACCTCGTCAAGCGCCTGAACACCGACCTGGACTTCAAACGAGCGCACAGCATCGGCGCCGTGAACTCCATCAATTTCGGACGCATCTCGGCGCAGATCGTCTACTACGTGTGGGCGTGGCTTCGCGCGACGGACGCCATCGCCGAAGCCGACCGCTCATCCCATCACGTCTCGTTCGCTGTCCCCTCGGGCAACTTCGGCAACATCCTCTCGGGCCACTACGCCCGCACCATGGGCGTCCCGATCCGCCGTCTCGTGCTCGCCACGAACGAGAACAACGTGCTCGACGAGTTCTTCCGCACCGGTCAGTACCGCCCGCGCACCTCGGCGGACACCCTGGCGACATCGAGCCCGTCGATGGACGTCTCGCGCGCGTCGAACCTCGAGCGATTCGTGTTCGACCTGCTGGGCCGCGACCCCGAGCGCACCGCCGCCGCCTGGCACGAGCTCGAAGAACGCGACGAGATCGACCTGTCGGCAGAGCTCGGCCGTTTCGAGGCCGAGTTCGGCATCGTCAGCGGCACGAGCACGCACGACGACCGACTCGCAACCATCCGCGACGTCCACGAGCGGACCGGCGTCACGATCGACCCGCACACTGCGGACGGCGTGAAGATCGCCCGCGAGCAGCTCGAGGACGGCATCCCGATGCTCGTGCTCGAGACCGCCAAGCCCGCGAAGTTCGCCGACCTCATCCAGGAGGCACTCGGCGAGAGTCCTGAGTTGGATGCCGACACGCGAGCCCTGCTGGATGCGCCGCAGCGCGTGGTCGAGATGCCGGATGACGAGCAGCAGTTGCGGGCCTACATCTCCGAGCGTGCCCTGCACGCGTAGCCGCTCCGGTTTACGAGAAGGGCGTTCGGCGCTTTACTCGAGGCATGGTCGACACGCTCGCAGAAATTCTCGACAGGCACGTCGCGCAGGGCACGGCACCGAGCATCCTCGCCGTCACCGGCCGAGCAGGTGACCCGCTCGAGTTCACCGCTGCTGGCGACGTGCAGCAGGACGCCCTCTTCCGGATTCAGTCGATGACCAAGCCGGTTCTCGCCGTCGCCGCCCTCCGGCTCGTCCAGAACGGCCTGATCGACCTGAGCGACCCGGTCGAGAGGTGGCTTCCCGAGCTCGCCGACCGACTTGTCCTGCGCGCGCCCGACTCGCCGCTGTCCGACACCGAGCCCGCGCACCGGTCGATCACGGTCCGAGACCTCCTGACCAACACATCGGGTTTCGGCATGATGACGTCGGAGTCTCCGCTGAAGCAGGCGATGGTCGACAATCTCACCGAGGCGGGCTCGGATGCCGTCGCGCTCGGAGCCCAGGATTGGCTCGACGCCCTCGCCGAACTTCCGCTCGCCTTTCACCCCGGCACCGGATGGCGCTACCACCACTCGTTCGGCATCCTCGGGATCCTGCTCTCCCGCGTGGTCCAGGCGCCGCTCGAAGATCATCTGCGTGCAGACCTGTTCGATCCGCTCGGTATGCCGGATACCGGCTACACGGTTCCGAAGGATCAGGCGCACCGACTGCCTGCCACCTACCGCCACGACGAGTCAGGAAGTCTGGCGCAGGTCGAGCCCGCCGGCGGGGGCTTCTACGTGGCTCCGGCGCCCTTCGATCTCAGTCACGCCGAGCTCGTCTCCACGGCGGCCGACTACGCAGCGTTCGCATGCATGCTCGCGAACGACGGACGCCACGGCGCCGACGCGATCCTGGAGCCGGAGCTCGTCGATCAGATGCGCACCGATCAGGTGCCGGCATCCGTCAAGACCGACGACAGCTTCTTCCCCGGCTTCTGGAACGGCGTCGGATGGGGCTACGGGGTCGCCGTCGAGACCGCAGGCGAACACTCCGGGCGCTACGGCTGGTCGGGCGGCCTCGGCACAGACCTCTCCATCTCGCCTGATGGATCCTTCTGCCTCGTGCTGACGCAGGTCGAGATGGGCGATCAGATCATGGGACTGTTCAGGGACGTGCTGGCATGACGAAGGTCGACTTCAAGAAGACGCTCGACGCGTATCGTGCGCGAAAGGGCCGCTTCGACCTCGTCGACGTGCCGGCGATGTCGTACCTGATGATCGACGGGCAAGGCGACCCGAACACGTCACCGGAGTTCACGACGGCCATCGAGGCGCTCTACCCGATCGCCTACGGACTCAAGTTCGCCAGCAAGCGCGACCTCGACCGCGACTACACCGTCATGCCGCTCGAAGGCCTGTGGTGGGCGGACGACCACGCTTCGTTCACATCGTCGCGCGACAAGTCGGCGTGGCACTGGACGCTGATGATCATGCAGCCCGAATGGGTCGACCATGCGATGCTCGCGGATGCCGTCGCCAGGGCATCCGCCAAGAATCCGGATGTCCGCGCCGACGAGGTGCGCCTGGAGTCGCTGCACGAGGGCCTGTGCGCCCAGACGCTGCACGTCGGCAGCTACGACGATGAGGCGCCGGTGCTCGCCACGATGCATGACGAGTTCATCCCCGAGCACGGCCTGCGGTTGACGGGAACGCACCACGAGATCTACTTCAGCGACCCCAGACGCGGCGACCCGGCCAATCGCCGGACGCTGCTGCGTCAGCCCGTTCGTACGGTCAGCTGATCGCGACGGCCACGGCGAGCGCGATGACCGCCAGCAGCGGCAGTCCGCCCTGCAGCAGCGCGGAGCGTGCCATCTTCGGGTTGGAGAGCACGAGGACGAGCGCGGCTGCGAGCATCATTCCCACACCGGCGAAGATCAGGGTGAGACCGACGGTCGCCTGACCGGACAGCACCAGGACGATCCCGAGCAGCGCCGCGATCGCGAGGAACAAGTTGTAGAAGCCCTGATTGAACGCGAGCGGCTTGGTGACCTGGGCATCCGCTTCGCTGGCGACCCCGAAGATCTTCCTGGTCGCTGGCTCGGTCCACCGCACCGATTCGAGCACGAAGATGGACACGTGGAAGGCAGCCGCGAGCGCGGCGAGCAGAAGACCGACGAAGAGCATGCGTTGATTCTGCACCCTGATCGGGCCTCAGACGAGGAAGACAGGCAGCAGTCCCGGATTGTGCGCGTGCACCAGGACGGCGAACACGACGGCGTCGAACAGCAGATGCACGGTCACGACGTAGGCGAGCGAGTGGGTCCGCAGGAAGATGTAGCCCTGCAGCAGCGCGAACGGGATGGTCAGCGCCGGACCCCACTCGCGGTAGCCGAGCTCCCACAGGAACGACACGAACACGATGGCCTGCAGCACGTTCGCCGCAGCATCTGGAAAATGCCGGCGGAGCAGCGCGAAGACCGTGCAGATGAAGAACAGCTCGTCCCAGATGCCGACGGCGCCCACGCCGACGAACAGGCGTGCGACGAGGTCGGGGGAATCGACGACGGGCCAGTTCTGATAGACGCCGCTGGTGATGAAGTAGAACGGCAGGATCAGCCAGCCGAGCACGAGCACGGCGACCAGCCAGCCCCATTGCAGTCGACCCCAGCGCTTGCGCGTACGCCACGGGAAGGAGATCGCGCGGTCGCGGTAGACGAACCGAGAGATCACGTACGGGATGACCACAGCGCCGCCCAGGGCGAGGGTGAAGCGCAGCATCGCCAGATCGTCGAGCTCGGCCGCCAGCGGGATGCTGCTGACGATCAGCATCCCCAGTGCGATCAGCGACAGATCACGGGTGAGCGACGAACCGGATGCCGTGACCGCACTCCGCTCGATGATCCATGCGGTTCCGACGCCGGCGGCCATCAGAAGCCAGCCCAGCCACGGCACCTGCGCGACGAAGAACGCGGGAGCGGCGAGGCACACGAGCAGCGCAGGGGCGAGGCTCGGCATCCAGCGCTCGCCGGCGCTGGTCACCCTCGGTGCTTTCGCCGGTAGACCAGATCGCGGATCTCCCGACCCTTGGCGATGCCCTTCCGCTCGAAGGCTGTCATGACGCGACCGTCGAATCGTGCCGCCCACTCCCCCTCGAACGCCCGCTCGAACAGGGGCTCGGCGTCGAGCACCTCGCGCATCTGGAGCGCGTAGTCCTCCCAATCCGTTGCGAGGCGCAGCAGGCCCCCATCGGCGAGGGCGCGGGCCGCAGCATCCCCGAAGCCGGGGCGGATCAGTCGCCGCTTGGTGTGGCGCTTCTTGTGCCAGGGGTCGGAGAAGAAGATCCAGACCTCGGCTGCGCCGCCCTCCGGCAGGTAGGTCGAGAGCACCTCCGGCGCGTTCGCCTCGATCAGTCGCAGATTGCGGACGCCCGCCTTGTCGGCATCCAGCATCGTGCGCGCGAGCCCCGCACGGAACACCTCGACGGCGAGGAAGTCATCATCGGGGCGAGCAGAAGCCGCCGACACGATGGCGTGCCCCTGGCCGGAGCCGATCTCGACGATGAGCGGCGCGCGGCGCCCGTACTCGGCCGCCGGATCCATCCGAGCCTCCGGGTGCACGCTCGTCCACGCGATGTCACGAGGCACCTCGAGCAGATAGTTTGGGGCGAGTTCGTCGAAAGCGCGTTCCTGTGCCTCCGACATCCGTCCGCTCCGGCGCACGAAGGAGACCGGTTCATCGCGGAAAGTACGGGGTTCGGGCATGTGTCCAGATTACCGGGCGGGCTCTGTGACGAAGTCGATGAGCTCCTCGACGCGGCCGAGCAGCGCGGGCTCCAGATCACGGTATGTACGCACCTTGCTGAGGATGTGCTGCCAGGCCCTGCCGGTATCGCCCTGCGACTCGTACGGCCACCCGAACGCCTTGCAGATGCCGGTCTTCCAATCGGTGCCGCGCGGGATCTCGGGCCAGCGACCGATGCCGAGCGTCTGCGGCTTCACGCACTGCCAGACGTCGATGAAGGGATGCCCGACGATCTTCAGGTGCCTGCCGTGCGGGCCGCGCAGGATGGCGTCCGCGAGCCGCGTCTCCTTGGACCCGGGCACGAGGTGGTCGACCAGCACGCCATAGCGGCGCGTCGCGCTCGGCGGCTCGCTCGCGAGCAGCTCGTCGAGCTTGTCGACGCCTTCCAGATACTCGACGACGACTCCCTCGACACGCAGGTCCGCACCCCAGACCTTCTCGACGAGCTCGGCATCGTGTTTGCCCTCCACGAGGATGCGACTGGGCAGCGCGACTCGAGCGCGATGATCGGCGACGGCGAACGATCCGGATGCCGTGCGTCTGACCCCCTGCTTCGATGCGGCCGGGACGGTGAGCCGCACCGGTTCACCGTCGATCATGAATCCGCCCCCGAGCGGGAACACCCGCTTGCGCCCGACTCGGTCCTCGAGCTCGACGTGCCCGCCCTGCACACGGGTCACCGCTCCGCAGTACCCGTCGTCGGCGACCTCGACGACCAGATCGCGCTCGGCCGCGATGTCACGGACCTTCTTCGCGCCGCGATCGCGCCACCCAGCAGCGAGCACGTCAGAGCCGTACATATCGTCCATGCCATCCAGGGTATGTGTCAGTGCGGGCTTCCCTGCGGCGACACAGACTGTTTCCCTAGAGTCGCTATCGTCTGTCGTCGGTAGTGAATAGACTCGGAGCGCACGGGGCCAGTGGCCTCGCGGAGGGAGTGCAATGCGGACTCGGTTTACGGTCGTTCTGGGGCTGATCGTGGCGATGTTCGCTTCGGGGTGGGCAGCCTCCGCCGCCTTCGCCGCGCCGCCGGTGACCCTCGACTCCGGTTTCGTGACCGACGAGGCGGGCGTGCTCTCGTCCAACGAACTCGAAGCCTTGAACAGCAGACTCACCGCCCTCGCGGAAGCGAACGGCGGAGACCTCTACGTCGTGTTCGTCGATGAGTTCTCCGATCCGTCGGACAGCGTGGCGTGGACCGACCGGACCGCCGTCGACAACGGTCTGGCCGTCGACCAGTATCTGATCGCCGTCGCGGTGGATGCCGGCCAGTACGCGATCTCGGCCGATGCGAACGGTCCGCTCAGCGACGGTGAGGTCGACCGCGTCGTGCAGGCGATGGAGAACGGCTTGCGAGCCGGCGACTGGGACGGCGCCGTGATCGCCGCCGCCGATGCCTTCCCCGGGCAGGGAGCGAGTGTCGACGGAGGCGGCATCGTCTGGATCGTCGTCATCCTCGTCGCGATCGCGGCGGTGATCCTGATCATCGTGCTCGCGGTTCGCTCGCGGAACAAGAAGAAGCGGGGCGCCGTCGCGACGATCCCCGACCCCGACGACCCGTACTCTTCGGTCAACGACGAAGAGCTCGAGAAGCAGGCGGGCACCGCGCTCGTGCAGGCCGACGACGCCATCACCTCGAGCCGTCAGGAGCTCGGCTTCGCCGTGGCCCAGTACGGTGACGACTCCACCCAGGAGTTCACGCACGTCGTCGAGTCGGCTCACGCCAAGGTCGCCGAGGCCTTCTCGCTCAAGCAGAAGATCGACGACGAGGTGCCCGACACGGTGGAGCAGCGCCGCGCCTGGCACATCCAGATCATCCAGCTCTGCGATGAAGCCGACGATCTGCTGAACGAGAACATCGAGGCCTTCGAAGAGCTGCGCAAGCTCGAGGCAGAGGCACCGCAGGCGCTCGAGCGCATCAAGGCTCGACGCGCGACGGCGGAGCAGACTCTGGCCACGGTCGAACCCGCGCTCGCGGCTCTCGGGCAGACGTACGACGGCGCGGCCCTCGCGACGGTGCGCGACAACTCCTACCAGGCACAGCAGCGTCTCGCACTCGCCGATTCGGAGATCGCCGAAGCCGGCGCTGCGATCGCGGCGAACAAGAACGGCGAAGCCGCCTTCTCGATCCGCACGGCAGAGGAGGCCGTCGAGCAGTCCGAGCATCTGATCGACGCCGTGACGACCCTCGGATCGAACCTGACCGCTGTCGAGGATCAGGCACGCGCGATGATCACCGATCTCGAAGCCGACATCGCCGCGGCCGGAGCCATGCCGGATGCACAGGGCCAGCTCGCCCCGATCGTCGCTAGGACCCGCTCGAACATCGACGCGGCCCAGACCGCTCTGCAGGGAACGTCGCGCAATCCGCAACAGGTTCTGGACGCTCTGGGCGCCGTGAACACCGAGATCGACGGTGCACTCGGCCACGCACGTGAGACGAGCGAGCAGGCGCAGCGCACGGCGCGCATGCTCGAGCAGCGCCTGACCCAGGCGCAGGCGCAGATCGCCACGACGAACGACTTCATCAGCACCCGACGCGGCGCGATCGGCGCCATGGCACGCACCCGGCTGTCCGAGGCGAACTCGGCCTACGCCGAAGCCATCGCCGCGCAGGGTGCTGACCCGGTCCTCGCCCTCGACCGCGCGACGCGCGCGTACAGCCTGGCCTCGGAGGCGCTCGCGTCGGCGCGCAGTGAGGTCGACACATTCAACACCGGCGGGTGGTCCGGCGGCCTCGGGGGCGGCTACGGCGGCGGTTACAACAACCGCGGCAGCGACCTGGGCGGAGCCATCCTCGGCGGCATTCTCGGCGGCCTGTTCAGCGGCGGAGGCGGAGGCGGTGGAGGCGGTGGTTGGAGTTCCGGTGGCGGGTGGCGCTCCAGCGGCAGCAGCCGCAGCAGTCGCCCATCGAGCTTCGGCGGCGGCTCACGCAGCAGCTCCCGAAGCGGAGGCCGGTCACGAGGGGGTCGGTTCTAGCATCCGCTCCTTCTTCGCACGCTCACGAACAGCACGAACTCGAACGACCCCGTTCCAACCGAAAGGAAACACCATGGCCAAGCAGTCCATCTTCAGTCGCATCTCGACACTCATGAAGGCGAACATCAACGCCCTCATCGATCAGGCCGAAGACCCGCAGAAGATGATCGATCAGCTCGTCCGCGACTACACCAACAACGTCGCTGACGCCGAGGCCGCCATCGCCGAGACCATCGGCAACCTGCGCCTGCTCGAGCGCGACCACGAGGAAGACGTCCAGGCGGCCAAGGACTGGGGCAACAAGGCGATCGCTGCGAGCCGCAAGGCCGACGAGCTGCGCAGCTCCGGCAACACCGCCGACGCCGACAAGTTCGACAACCTCGCCAAGATCGCCCTGCAGCGCCAGATCGGCGAGGAGCGCGAAGCGAGCGCGGCCGAGCCCACCATCGCCTCGCAGACCGAAGTCGTCGACAAGCTCAAGAGCGGCCTGAACGGCATGAAGGAGAAGCTCGGCGAACTCAAGGCCAAGCGCAGCGAACTCCTGGCCCGCGCGAAGGTCGCCGAGGCGCAGACCAAGGTGCAGGACGCGGTCTCGTCGATCAACCTACTCGACCCGACCAGCGAGCTCGGACGCTTCGAGGACAAGGTCCGCCGGCAGGAGGCTCTCGCCCAGGGCAAGGTGGAGCTCGCGGCGTCCAGCCTCGACGCGCAGTTCGAGAGCCTGGATGACCTTGGCGAGCTCACCGAGGTCGAAGCCCGCCTCGCGGAGCTCAAGGCCGGCGGCTCATCGCAGTCGCGGGCGCAGCTCGAGTCCTGAGGCTCCGGATGCCCCGGGCCTCGTGCCCGGGGCATCTCCGTTAACCCCCGCATCACCGTCACATCCCAGGAGGTCCCCGTGGCCCGATTCCTCGTCGTCCCGCAATGGCAGGGGTCTCCATCTGCCAGGGCGATGCTTCTCGTCGACGGTGCATCCGCGATCGCCGGCGACCTGCCCCGCAACGCCACGACCGTGCTCGACATCCCGCTGGAGGCCGGCGAAGCCCTGGGCACCGGCGTGCACCGATTGAGCTCGCTGCAGCGGATCCGGGCGATGATCGCCGAAGCGATGACACCCGACACCGTTCTGGTCGGCGGCGACTGCAGCGTCACCGTCGCCGCTCTCGACACGATCGATCTGAGTGACGTCGCACTCGTCTGGTTCGACGCGCATCCCGACCTTCACACGGATGAGACCTCGCCGTCCGGGGCGTTCTCGGGCATGGCGCTGCGCGCGATCCTCGGCGAAGGCGAGCGGCAGCTCGCCCTGTCCCCCGGGCTCCCGGCCGAGCGCGTGATCGTCGCCGGCGCGCGCGTCCTCGACGACGCCGAAGAGGATCCGTTGTCACGCCTGACGCAGCTCTCCGTCGACGAGCTCGATGATGCGGAGTCGCTCGCGAACGCGGTCGAGCGCACCGGTGCGTCCCGCGTGTGGGTGCACATCGACGTCGACGTCCTCGATCCTGCCGAGATGGCAGGCGTCTCCACCGCCGCTCCGTTCGGCGCCACTGCAGCCGCACTGTCATCCGCCGTTCGTGCACTCCGCGAGCGTGTTCCGCTCGCCGGCGCGACGATCGCCGGCTTCGCTCCGCGCTCCCCGCTGGATGCGGTCGACGACCTCGGTGCTATCCTCCGACTCGTGGCGGCCGTGGCATGACACCGACGTCGCACACCGTGCCCGACTGGCAGCCGGCCGCTGACGCCGCGGTGGAACGGGGTCGCAGATTCGACCGCCGCATCCCGTCGTTCCTGCTCCGCTCACCGATCAGCCGGATCGGTTACGCCTGGGGAACGGCCGTCGGATGGGTATGGGGGTCCCTGTGGAGCACGGGTCCCGTCGAGCGACGAGCGGGCCTGTGGGTCTTCCGGGGCATGCCGAAGTGGACCTTCAACCGCGGCGGGGTGTGCGTCGGCGGCTGCTACCTGACAGGGGACACGAACCCGACCGACGCGGTGCTGCGGCACGAGGCCGTGCACAAGGCGCAGTGGTTGACGTACGGATTCCTCATGCCCGTGCTGTATCTGTTCGCCGGGCGGAACCCGTTGCGGAACAGGTTCGAGATCGAGGCGGGTCTCGAGGACGGGAACTACGTCCGCTCTAAATAGCGGTCCCTGAGCCTGTCGAAGGCGCAGGCAGCAGACCGAAGCGTTCTGGGGCGCTGATCGTGGATGCCGGGACATCGAGCGTTCCGGTCAGGTGCTCGACGATGTCGGCCGTGCCGAGGTAACCGCCGAAGAGCGTCACATGCGTCGGGAGCTCGCTGTCGCAGAGCATCTCGTCCGCCCACGCGCAGGTGGCTCGCGCCAGGGCGGCCCCCGGTGCGCAGGAGCGACCGGTGCCAGGCGCCCCGGAGCGCGACGAGCGCGCGAGCCAGGTGACCGTCATCCGGGCCGGCGCGTCGATGACGCCGATGTCGCTCGCGTCAGGCACCTCGATGAACACGCGTCCGGAGGCGCACAGCGGGAGCGTCGCCAGGAACGTCTCGAGCTCGAGCAGCGAGTTCTCGTCGGCCGTCACCAGGTGGTGCGAGCGCAGACGAGCGGCCCGGCGCTGGGCGCGGCCGCTGCGAACGTCGATGGACATCGTCATGATTCCTTCATCATATCACCGATGAAGGGTTGCCTTACCTTGCCCGTCGGAGGTCACCGTTCGACGAGACTGTCGCGAAGCGCCGCGAGTTCGTCGTCGGCGAGACCGTGCGCGCGCAGGTAGTCGGCGGCCGAACCCCAGCGCGCGTCCACCTGGTCGAGCAGGCTGCGCATCACCTCCGCCGGCGACAGCGTGGCGAGCGCGACCGCGTTCTCGGCGTGCGGATGCTGCGCCCGCAGAAACGCCGTGATGCGGCGGTTCCTCTCCTGCGGGAGAAGCGACGCCGTCAGGGCGTAGTCGGCGACCACGGCATCCCGATCGGCCTCGACAGCCGACAGCGCGAGCGCCACGGTGACGCCTGTCCGATCCTTGCCCACTGTGCAGTGCACGAGGGTGCGATTCTCTGTGGCGATGACGCGTACGGCGTCGGCCAGCCGCTGGCCGCTCTCGTCGAGCAGATGGCGGTACATCTCGCCGAGCCCCATGTCCTCATCGAAGAACGAGGCGACGGACCCGAGGAACAGCGGCAGGTGCGTGGTGGCGATGGAGGTCACCGCCGACGGCGCCTCAGCGACCTCCTGCCCGTCGCGCAGGTCGACGATGTGTCCGACCCTGCGCTCGATCTCGGCGATGCCCGACGGCGTCGCAGCGACGAGACTCCCCGATCGCAGAAGCGCCCCCTCACGGACACGCCCCCGCGCGGTCGCCATTCCACCGACATCCCGGACGTTGAAGACGCCCTCGATATCGAGAACCGTCACGCCGTCGCCTTCTCAACCCGCGGCAGGACCGGATAGCGGCCGGCGATCACGACGCGATTGAACGCATTGATCGACACGCACGCCCAGCTCAATGCCGCGTACTCCTTCTCGGTGAACACGCTGCCCACCCGGTCGTACACGTCGTCCGAGACGCCCTCATCGTGGATGAAGGTGAAGGATTCGGCCAGTTCGAGTGCTGCACGTTCCCGGTCGGAGAACACCCCGCTCTCGCGCCAGGTGGCGATCTGGAGGAGCGTGTCCGCGTCGAGTCCGGCCTTGACCGCGCGGTCGAGGTGGATGCGCGTGCAGTACGCGCATCCGTTCAGCTGCGAGCAGTGGATCATGACGAGCTCCTTGAGACGATCGTCGATGCCGTTGTCGCGGCAGATCTGCCCCACGGTGCGGGAGAACTGGTCCAGGGCCTCGTACGCCGCCGGCTCGGTCTTCGACAGGTGCACTCGCGTCTCGCTCATGCCCTCAGCTTAGGCTCAGACCCCCTGTCTAGCGTTGGTGCAGATGGCGAACTCTCAGCGCATAGCGAGTCTCGACGGGGTCCGTGGAATGGCCTCGCTGGTGGTGGTGATCTATCACTGCAGCCTCGTGGCGATGCCGCACCTGGACGAGACGCTCTCCGCCTGGCTCACCCAGAGCCCGGTCAAGCTCGCGTTCGCCGGGACGGAAGCCGTCCTGGTGTTCTTCGTGCTCTCCGGCTTCGTGGTGACCCTGCCGGTGCTGCGCGAAGGATTCAGCTGGATTCGCTACTATCCCACCCGCGTGCTGCGGCTCTATCTGCCCGTCTGGGGATCGGTCGTGCTGGCCACCGCGCTCATCGCGCTCGTGCCGCGCGGCCCCGCGAGCATGCCGGATGGCTCGTGGATGCAGAACGCGCAGGCGTCGAGCGTGAGCTGGGGCTCGTTCCTCGACGAAGCGCTCCTGCTGACGAAGAGCTACGACATCAACAACGTGCTGTGGTCGCTGCGGTGGGAGCTGATCTTCTCCCTCGCACTCCCCCTGTTCGTCGTCCTTGCCGTGGTGCTGCGTCGTCACGCGATGCTGGCGGCGACCGCCGCGTGCGCACTCACTGTCGTCGGGCGGATCATCGATGTGGAAGCACTCGTGTACCTGCCCGTGTTCATGCTGGGCTCGCTGATGGCCGTACGCCTCGACGATCTGCTCGCCTGGGTGCGCAGACCCCGCCCCCGGGCGTTCTGGCCATGTGTCACCACGATCGCGCTGACGCTCCTCATCGCCAGTTGGCTGACGCGGCCGTTCGCGGAGCCGTCGAGCATCGTGGGGCGCGCGATGTGGGGGCTCGCCGGGATCGGTGCCGCCCTGGTCATCGTTGTCGCGATGGGCTGGCCGCGGCTGCGCGCGGGGCTGGAGTCTCCTGTGCCGCAGTGGCTCGGGCGCACCTCGTACAGTCTGTATCTCGTCCATGTCCCGCTGATCGGAACGCTCGCCTACCTGTGGGGAAGCGAGAACTGGGCGCTGGTCGCGGCCGTCGGCATCCCAGCAAGTCTTTTTCTCGGCGCCCTGTTCCATCGCGTCCTCGAGGCACCAGCTCACCGGTTGGCGCGAGCCGCCGGGGCGGGTGCCGCGCCGCTCGAGCGGATGCGCTCACGCGTCTGATCGCTCGTATCGGCCGCTGAGTCGGATGATCCGTCGTTTCGCGCGGCCGATGGCTCGGCGCAGACGTCGGATCGTGGATTGCGGCGAGGATGCGGCGTGCTTGCGCTCGTACGCGCGCTCCATCTCGCGCGCCCAGGCACGAACGACTGCTCGATCGCTGAACTGCGCGGCGGTGGCCCTGGCACGCCGCCGCATCGTCTCGACGCGGTGACGCGGCATCCGCTGCAACTCGACGATGCGCTGCGCCAGGCCGTCGACGTCCCCCGGCGGCACGAGGAACCCGTTCGACCCGTGCGCGATCACGTCGGCGGGTCCGTAGGGGATGTCGTAGGCGATCGGCACGCAGCCGGCCGCCATGCCCTCGACGAGCGCGAGCGGAAGCCCCTCGGCCTTCGAGGTCAGCAGCATGAAATCCGCCGTGGCGAATGCTGATCTGGCCGCATCGTCGTGCCCGCGCAGCGACACCCGCTGCTGCATCCGCTGCGACCTGATCGTCTTCTCCAGCAGGGGGCGCCGCACCCCTTCGCCGAAGACGTCGAGTGTCACATCGGCCTCTCTGGATGCACGTGCCACCGCCTTCACTGCGTGCGAGACGCGCTTGCGAGCCGTCAAGGAAGCGAGCATGAGGCCTCGGCCGCGGCGATGCGCGGCCGGACCGCCGGACATGACGTCATTGAAACCGTTCGGGATGACGGCGACGTTCTCGTGAGGTCCGAGGTCGCTGATCAGGTCCGCCCGCTGCGCCCGAGTCAGCAGCGCGACGGAGTCGAAGTCCCCGAGGTTCTCGAGCACGCTCCGTCGGGAGGAGCTGAGACCTGAACCGTCCGCCGTGCGGTGCGACCCGTGCAGCACGTGCATCGTGACGACGTTGCGCCGACGGTAGGTGCGGGCGAACCGGGCGGCGGTCTTCGAATCGACGATGAGGAAGCTCTCGTCGTCGCCGACGAGTTCGTCCAGCCAGTGGCGATAGAGGCCCCAGGCACTCCCCCAGCTGCGCACCGGCCGGCCGCGCCGGTCGTAGAGCACCACGCTCCGCTTGCGGGTCTGCGGATCGCGGCGGTCCGTCACGAGCAGGGTGCCGTCACGACGGAACCGATCCGCAGCCAGTGCCCCGCCGTCAGCCGCGCGAACCTCTCTGAGCAGGACGACGTCGCCGTGCCGGTGTTCCACGGAGTCGGCGTCAACGGGAATCGGGTCATGGATGTGGCGAGGCGCAGTCTCCGCCCCACCGGCGTCCTCGCCGGAGTCTTCGCGGTCGCGGAGCCAGTCCCAGATGTTGATGATGCGGATGCCGTCGATCAGCTCGCCCCTGGCACGCAGGCGCTGCTCGAGCTCCGGATAGTCGACGCGGTCATCGAGAGTGAGGATGTCCACCGGGCGATCGGCCAGCAGCGCGAAGGAACGGGACCGATGCATGAGCGCTCCGGTCATGCCGCTGAACGGCTCAGGGATGCTCCACGTCAGTGCGAACTGCTTGCCAGGTCGGAAGCGGGGAGAGAGAATGGACGACCGCATACGCCACGACGCTAACAACCTCCGCTGGGAACCGGCTTCAGACACCCGGAACGCATAACGACAAGACGGACGCGTCTTTTCCTCCACTTTCGCGCACTCAATCCGCACCAAGGACTGACAGATTGCTTCAGAGTTTCACACTGGGCAGCGGTTCGGAGCAGAATATGGGCGTGACGACTGAGATCAGCGAGTTTCACTACCTCCCGCTCCAGGCGGAGGCACTCGGTGTATCTGTTCCCGCCGTCGAGCGGCTGACGCTCACGCTGCCGGACGGTCGCGAGCTGAGCGCGCTGCGCTACGGCACCGGCGCACCCGCCGTGACCCTTCTGCATGGAGCCGGTCTCAACGCACACACCTGGGACACGACCGTCCTGCTGCTCAAGGAGCCGGTTCTCGCGATCGACCTCGCAGGACACGGGGACTCGAGCTGGCGCGACGACGCCGACTACTCGGGCCGCGCACTTGCCCCCGACATCGCCTTGGCGCTGCAGGAGTGGACCACGCAGCCGCAGATCCTCGTCGGGCAGTCCCTGGGTGGGCTGACCGCGGCGGCCGTGGCATCCACGCATCCTGAACTCGTTCGCGAGCTCGTCATCGTCGACATCACGCCGGGGATCGACACCTCAGGCGGCCCCTCGGCCCTGCGTGCCTTCTACGAGGGCCCGACCGACTTCGCCACGAGGGACGAGCTCGTCGACCGCGCCATGTCACTGGGTTTCGGCAGCACCCGCCCCGAGACCGCACGCGGAGTGTTCCTGAACACTCGGGTCCGCCCCGACGGGCGCATCGAGTGGAAGCACCACTTCGCCCATCTCGCCGCGAGGGCACTGGCGATGCCCTCGTCGGGCGATGCCGGCCCTGGCGCCGTTCTCGATGCCGGCGGCTGGGATGACCTCGCCGCCGCGGCGGCGCCGATCACCCTCGTCAGGGCAGCACGCGGTTTCGTCACAGAACCAGACGCAGAAGACTTCCGGCGTCGCGTGCCGGGCTCCCGCATCGTCGCCATCGACGCCACCCACAATGTCCAGGAGACCGCGCCGACCGAGCTCGCCGAGCTCATCCGCGCCGCCTTGGTCTCTCCGGCCTGATCTTCATCTCCGACCAGACATCATCCGCCCGGCACACAGCACCCGCCGCCCGAGAGGACCCAGCACCCATCATGTTCCGCCGCACCAGACGCCTCGGCGTCGTCTCCGCGCTCGCCGCGACTGCCATCATCCTCACCGCGTGCGGGGGGTCCTCCCCCGAGCCGACTCAGACCTCGGTCGGCGAGCCGGACCCAGCCGCCACGCTCACGGTCGGGCTGGTTCTCGAACCCACCAACCTCGACATCCGCCACACGAGCGGTGCGGCCCTCGAGCAGGTGCTCGTCGACAACATCTACGAGGGCCTCGTCACGCGCGCCCAGGACAACTCGATCGAGCCTCGTCTCGCCTCGGACTACGAGGTCTCCGGCGACGGCCTGACCTACACGTTCACCCTCAACGAGGGCGTCACGTTCCACGATGGTGCGGCTCTCACGTCCGCGGATGTCGTGGCATCCTACGACGCGGTCCGCACCGACGAGTCCTTGCAGGGGAACGCCGAGTTCGCCACGGTCGAGTCGATCACGGCTCCGGACGAGAAGACCGTCGTGATCACCCTCACCGAGCCGAACCAGAACTTCCTGTTCTCTCTCACGGGGCCCGCGGGTCTCGTCTTCAAGAACGGCGACAAGACGGATCTGCAGACCGCGGAGAACGGCACCGGTCCGTTCGTCCTGCAGAACTGGAGCCGCGGCAGCAGCATCACATTCGACCGCTACGCCGACTACTGGGGCGAGCCGGCCGGTGTCGCGGAGGTCGTCTTCGAGTACATTCCGGACTTCACCGCCGGAGTCAACGCAGCCCTCGACGGCAGCCTCGATGTGCTGACGGCCGTCGACCCGAACCTCGCGCCCGAGCTCGAGAGCTCCGGCGAGTTCACCCTGACGACCGGTCGCACCACCGACAAGGCCACGCTTGCCTTCAACAACGCCAAGGCGCCGCTCGACGACGTCCGCGTGCGTGAGGCGCTGCGCCTCGCCATCGACCACGAAGGCCTCATCGAGGCGGTCGGAGCGGGCGAACCGCTGTACGGCCCGATCCCCGAGCTCGACCCCGGCTACGAAGACCTCTCCGATGTCGCACCCTACGACCCGGAGAAGGCGAAGAAGCTGCTCGCCGAAGCCGGCCAGGAGGACCTCGAGCTCACGCTCACGATCCCGTCGTTCTACGGCACCACGGTGCCGCAGGTGCTGATCTCGGACTTCGCGAAGGTCGGCGTCACCCTCGACGTCAACCCGGTCGAGTTCCCGACGTGGCTCGAGGACGTCTACACGAACAAGGACTACGAGCTCAGCTTCGTGCTGCACGTCGAGCCGCGCGACTTCGGCAACTTCGCCAACCCGGACTACTACTTCGGCTACGACAACCCCGAGGTGCAGGGCCTGTACACCCAGGCTCTCGCCGAGACCGACGCCGGCGCCTCCGCGAAGCTCCTCGCCGAGGCCGCCCGCCTGGTGTCGGAGGACCACGCGGCGGACTGGCTGTACAACGGCCAGACCATCACAGCTGTGCGGCCGATCGTCTCGGGCTTCCCCGAGGACTCGATCAACTCCCGCATCAACCTCGCCGGCGTCACGGTCGCCGGCGAGTGACCTGAGCCGACTGTCGCAGAGTGATCCGGTACACGCTGACACGAGGGGCCCTGCTCATCGCGGGACTCCTCGTGTCGAGCGTGCTGATCTTCCTCACGCTGCGCGTCTTCCCCGGCGATGTGGCGCAGCTCATCGCCGGAACGCAGGCACCGCAGGCAACCGTCGAGGCGCTCCGCGAATCGCTGGGTCTGAATCGCCCGCTGCCGGTGCAGTACGGCGATTGGATCGGAGGCGTGCTCACCGGTGACCTCGGCACGTCGCAGCTGAGCGGCGCATCGGTCGGCGCGGAGATCGCAGAGAAGGCGCGGGTGACGGTGCCGCTCGGCATCATGGCGCTGGTGATCGCCCTGCTGATCGCCGTGCCCTTCGGCGTCCTGTCGGCCCTGCTGCGCGGACGCGCCGGCGGAACGGCGATCAGCGTCGCATCGCAGGCCCTCGCCGCCGTGCCGGTGATCTGGGCCGGCATGATGCTGATCGTCGTTTTCGCGGTGCTGCTCGGCTGGTTGCCCGCTCAGGGTTTCCCCCGAGGGGGCTGGGACGAGCCATGGCAGGCCTTCCGCTCTCTTCTGCTGCCCGCCCTGACGATCGGCATCGTCGAGGGCGCCATGCTATTGCGGTTCGTGCGCAGCGCCACTCTGCAGGCCCGCGGTCAGGACTTCGTCCGCACGGCCGCTGCCAAGGGGCTCACCCGCAACCGCGCACTGATCCAGCACGGCATCCCGGCCGTCGGACTGTCGATCGTCACGGTGCTGGGACTGCAGGTCGCCGGCATCGTCGTCGGCTCGGTGATCATCGAGCAGCTGTTCACCCTTCCAGGCATCGGCCGGATGCTCGTCGCCGACGTCGGCACCCGCGATCTGGTGAAGGTGCAGAGCGAGCTGCTGGTCCTCACCGGTCTCGTGCTCGTGATCGGCTTCATCGTCGACCTCATCCACCACGTCGTCGACCCACGGCAGAGGGAGGCATGATGCCGAGCTGGTTGCGCAGACTGTGGTCCGGTGCCACGGGACGTTTCAGTCTGATCGCCGTCGCGGCGATCGCCCTCATCGCGTTGGTGGCACTGTTCTGGACGCCGTTCAACCCTCTCGACGCGGACGTCCGCAACCGCTGGGCCGCACCCAGCTGGCCGCATCTGCTGGGCACCGACGGCACAGGTCGCGACATCCTGAGCCTCATCATGGCCGGAGCGCGCACCACCGTCTTCGTCAGCATCGGCGCCGGGATCGTCGCGACGCTCGTCGGCATCGCGCTGGCGGCCCTCGGGGCGCTGACGTTCCGCTGGATGCGCGAGGCCGTCGCTGTTCTCGTCGACATCCTCATCGCGTTCCCGGTGCTCATCATCGCGATGATGATCTCCTCGGTGTGGGGAGGGTCGCTGTGGGTCGTGGTCTGGGCGGTCGGAATCGGCTTCGGCGTCAACATCGCCCGCGTCACCCGGCCAGAGCTGCGTCGCGTGCAGCAGAGCGATTTCGTGCTCGCCGGCCGTGCATCCGGCCTTACCCCGGCGCAGAACCTCGTCCGGCATCTGCTGCCGAACGTCGCGCCTGTCTTCATCGTGCAGTTGTCGTGGTCGATGGCCGTCGCCGTGCTCGCCGAGGCGGGGCTCTCCTATCTCGGCTTCGGCGCCTCGGTGACCGAGCCCTCCTGGGGCATCCTGCTCTCCGACCTTCAGCGATACATCAGCATCCATCCGCTGTCGGTGGTCTGGCCGGGCCTGGCCATCACCATCACGGTCCTCGCGCTCAACCTGCTCGGCGACGCATTGCGTGAGGCCACGGATCCGACGCTGCAGCACAGGTCAGCGCGGCGTCGAGAAGCCGAGTCCCACACCCCGGCGGTGGTCGCGTGAGCCTCGTCGTGCAGAATCTGATCGTCGAGATCGACGGCGACCGCGTCGTCGACGGCATCTCGTTCGAGGTTCCGGACGGTGCTCGACTGGGCCTCATCGGCGAATCCGGCTCGGGCAAGTCGATCACCGCGCTCGCCGTGCTCGGTCTCCTCCCCGACGGAGCGACGGCTCGGGGCAGCATCCGCTGGGATGGCACGGAGCTGCTCGGGATGCCGGAGCGGGAACTGGCGCGATTCCGCGGCGACGACATCGGCATCGTCTTCCAGGAGCCGCGCACTGCCCTCAACCCCATCCGCACCGTCGGCCGGCAGATCGCGGAATCGGTGCGCATCCACACCGGCGTCAGCAAGCGCGAAGCGCGTCAGCGCGCGATCGAAGAGGCAGCCCGCGTGCGCCTGCCAGACCCCGAGACGATCGTCGACAAGTATCCGCACCAGCTCTCCGGGGGCCAGCGTCAGCGCGTCGCGATCGCCATGGCCCTCGCCTGCCGCCCTCGGCTTCTCATCGCCGACGAACCCACCACCGCTCTCGACGTGACGATCCAGGCCGAGATCCTGAAGCTGCTGCTCTCACTCACTTCCGAGCACGGCATGTCGCTGATGTTCATCACCCACGACCTCGCCGTTCTCGCTCAGGTCGCGACCGATGGCGTCGTGCTGGAGGACGGCCGCGTAATCGAGGCAGCACCCGTGTCGACACTGCTCAGCGCCCCGGCGTCGCCGATCACCCAGGGGCTGCTCCGCGACGCCACAGCGACGCTGTGGCGACCGGACGGAGACGACTCATGAGCCTCATCGAGGCCCGCGGGCTCAGCCGCGACTTCGCCGTGCCGACCCGGTCGGTGTTCGAGCGAGCCGGCCGTCAGACGGCTCTGCAGCCCACCGACCTCGACATCGAAGCCGGTGAGTCGATCGGCATCATCGGCGAGTCGGGTTCAGGCAAGTCCACACTGGTCCGTCTGCTGCTGGGCCTGGATCGCCCGACGACGGGCAGCGTGCGCGTCGACGGACGCGCAGTGGATGCCGCGGCATCCGCTCGTTCGCTGCACTGGCTGCGACGGGCGACGGGGCTGGTGTTCCAGGACCCCTACGCGTCGCTGGACCCGCGCATGAACGCCGGCCAGATCATCGCCGAACCGCTGTGGGCGCTCGGCATCGACGACGACCGGCGGGCACGGGTGCGCGAGGTGCTCGCCCAGGTCGGACTCGAGCCCTCGATGGCCGATCGCTACCCGCACGAGTTCTCCGGCGGTCAACGCCAACGCGTGGCGATCGCGCGCGCGATCGTGCACCGCCCGCGCATCCTCGTCGGCGATGAGCCGCTGTCTGCCCTCGACGTCACCGTCCGCGCGCAGATCCTCGAGGTGCTCGAGCATCTGCTCGAGACCGAGGACCTCACCCTGATCCTCGTCTCGCACGACATCGGCGTCGTGCAGAACCTGTGCGACACCGTCGCCGTCATGAACGACGGAGCGATCGTCGAGCGAGGAACGACCCGCGACGTGCTGCTGCATCCGCAACAGGAATACACGAAGAAGCTGCTCTCAGCCATTCCGGTGATCCCCGGCCGAGGCCAGGTCAGCTCCGGCGACGACGCCCCTTCGGTTTGAGCGATCGCTGCAGGTAGACGGTTCCCAGCGACCGACCGAACTTGAATCCGACCCGGCCCATCCTGCCGACTTCGGTGAAACCGTGCTTCTCGTGCAGCCGGATGGATGCCTCGGCGCCGCTGTCGCTGATCACCGCGACGACCTCGCGCAGACCGATCTGCTCGCATGCCTCGATCAGGGCCTCGAGCAGCGCTGTGCCCAGCCCCTTGCCTCCGGCGCCCGGACCGAGGTAGATCGAGTCCTCGACGGTGTACCGGTAGGCGGACTTGCTCGCCCACGGCTGCACGAGCGCATAGCCGATCACCTCGTTCGACGGCGTGACGGCTACGAGGAACGGCAGCTTGAGCTTGGCCAGGAATGCGAACTTCTCGCGCCAATAGCGATGCGTCGAGGCCTTCTCGTCGAAGGTGACGACGGAGTTGGCGACGTAGTGGTTGTAGATGCCGCGGACGTCGGGCAGATCGCCCACCCGAGCGGGGCGGATCGTGTACGAGAAGGTGTCCGGCTCGGGCGCCGGCGCCTGCAGGTGGCGCGGCAACCGGCGACGCTGGTCGCCTGGTTCGAACTGCACTCGCTCAGCCTAACCGCAGCGAGTGAGCTCATGCTTCGCCGGCCACACGCCAGTCCACCGGCGACGCACCCTGCTCCTCGAGCAGAGCGTTCGCGCGTGAGAACGGCCTCGACCCGAAGAACCCGCGTCGGGCCGACAGCGGCGAAGGGTGGGCCGAGGCGATGACAGGTGTCTCTCCGAGCAGAGGCTGGAGATTAGCGGCATCCCGGCCCCAGAGGATCGCGACGAGCGGCTGGTCGCGGGCGACGAGGGTGCGGATCGCGAGCTCGGTGACCTGTTCCCAGCCCCAGCCGCGATGGGATGCCGGGGCACCGGGCCGCACGGTCAGCACTCTGTTCAGCAGCAGCACGCCCTGATCGCTCCACGCTGTCAGGTCGCCGTGCGGCGCAGGAGGGATGCCGAGATCGCTCTGACGCTCGGCGTAGATGTTCGACAGACTCCGCGGCAGCGGGCGCACATCCTTGTCGACGGCGAACGACAGTCCGATCGCGTGACCTGGGGTCGGGTACGGGTCCTGCCCCGTGATGAGCACCCGGACGTCCGCGAGCGGACGCTGGAAGGCCCGCAGCACGTGTGCGCCGTCGGGAAGGTATCCGGCACCGCCGGCCTGTTCGGCGCGCAGCCGCTCACCCAAAGCACGGATGTCTTCGGCCACGGGGGCCAGAGCAGCCGCCCAGCCCCGATCGATCAGGCCCTCGTCGGCGAGCTGCTCCAGCGATCTGCCCGGCACTGACCTCAGTCCTCGACCTCGGGGCGCACGCGCAGCGGGCCGCGGGCGAGGATGTGCTGCGCCGACTGCGCGACAGGGCGCATCGTGATGAGGTCGAGATTCACATGACCAGGAGCATCCAGGGCGTACCCGATGACGTCGGCGACGTCGTGCGCCGTGAGCGGCGCCTCGACCCCGGCATAGACGGATTCGGCCGCCACCTGATCTCCGCCGAGCCTGTTCAACGTGAACTCCTCGGTGTGCACCATGCCCGGCGCGACCTCGACGACGCGGATCGGCTCGCCGTTCAGTTCTTGACGCAAGGCCTTCACGAGCATGGATTCTGCGGCCTTGGCAGCGTTGTATCCGCCGCCGCCCTGGTACGCCGTCTGGGCAGCGGTCGACGTCACGAACACCGCATCGGCATGCCCGTCGGATGCCGCAGCTCGGCGCAGCAGCGGAAGGATGCGGGCGACGAGACGTTGGGTGGCGAGGACGTTCACCTCGTACATCCACTGCCAGTCCTCCGTGCTGCCGTCCTCTACGCGGTCGGTGCCGCGGGCGCCTCCGGCCACCTGGACCAGCGCGTGCACCGGTCCAGAGGCTTCGAGCTCGCCGATGAGGGCGGCGACGGCGTCCTCATTCGTGAGATCGCAGGCCACCGCGGACGCTCCGGTCTCTTCGGCCAGCGCCCGCAGGCGGTCCGCGCGGCGGGCGACGCCCACGACCTCCCACCCGCGAGAGCGCAGATCCCGCACCGTCGCCTCGCCGATCCCGGAGCTCGCACCCGTCACCACTGCGCGCCTCGCCGCACCTGCCTGTGTAGCCATGCCTCCACCGTACGACTTTTCCGCACGATCACGCGGATCCGAGATGTTACGTAACATTTCCCGCGCGTTGTCGCGCGAGGGCTCGTTCCGTAATCTCACATCAACGGCATCCGCCGCATCGATTTCGAATCCAGCCGAGGAGGCACACAATGTCCGCACCCGAGACCTGGCGTTTCGAGACCAAGCAGATCCACTCCGGCGCAGCGCCCGACCCCGTGACGAAGGCTCGAGCCACGCCGATCTACCAGACCACGTCGTACGTGTTCGACAACGCCGACCATGCCGCGAACCTGTTCGCCCTCGCCGAGTTCGGCAACATCTACACCCGCATCCAGAACCCGACGCAGGACGTTCTCGAGCAGCGCCTCGCGGCCCTCGAGGGCGGTACGGGCGCGCTCGTCCTCTCCAGCGGTCAGGCCGCATCGACGTTCGCCGTGCTGAACATCGCACAGGCCGGCGACCACTTCGTCTCGTCGAGCTCGATCTACGGCGGCACCTACAACCTCTTCAAGTACACGCTCGCCAAGCTCGGCGTCGAGGTCACGTTCGTCGAGAACCAGGACGACATCGAGGAGTGGCGCGCCGCGGTCCGCCCGAACACCAAGCTGTTCTTCGCCGAGACCATCGGCAACCCGAAGATCAACGTGCTCGACATCCGAGGCATCGCCGACGTCGCTCACGAGAGCGGCATCCCGCTGATCGTCGACAACACGATCGCGACGCCGTACCTGATCCGCCCGTTCGAGCACGGCGCCGACATCGTCGTGCACTCGGTCACCAAGTTCCTCGGTGGCCACGGCACCACCATCGGTGGCGCGATCATCGACGGCGGCACGTTCGCCTGGACCGAGCACGCCGAGAAGTTCCCCGAGCTCACCCAGCCCGACCCGTCGTACCACGGCGCGGTCTACACCGCCGCTGTCGGCGACGCCCTCGCCTACATCATCAAGGCCCGAGTGCAGCTGCTGCGCGACCTCGGATCGGCCATCGCGCCGCAGAGCGCCTGGAACCTGATCCAGGGCATCGAGACGCTGTCGCTGCGCATCGAGCGCCACGTGCAGAACGCGCAGGAGATCGCGGAGTGGCTCGAGAACCACCCCGATGTCGCCTCGGTGAACTACTCCGGGCTGCCCTCATCGCCGTGGTACGCCAAGGCCAACGAGTACGCGCCGAAGGGCGTCGGCGCCGTGCTGTCGTTCGAGCTGAAGGGCGGCGTGGAGGCCGGCCGTGAGTTCGTGAACTCGCTGTCGCTGTTCAGCCACCTGGCGAACATCGGCGACGTGCGCTCGCTCGTCATCCACCCTGCATCCACCACGCACTCGCAGCTCACGCCGGAGCAGCAGCTGACCTCAGGCGTCACGCCCGGGCTGGTGCGTCTGTCGGTGGGGCTGGAGAACATCGACGACCTCAAGGCCGACCTCGACGAGGCCCTCGCCGCAGCTCGCCGTGTCTCGGAGGCCGCTCGCGCCTGAGCATCCTTTCGCAGTAGCGCACGAATCTCGCAGACTCTCTCCGGAACTCTGCGAGATTCGTGCGTTTCTGCGATGTTTCCGCCCGCACGGCGAGCGCGACGTAACGTTCGCCCGCGAGCGGACACGAGCCGCGACAATGGAGACATGGACTGGCAGAGCACCTCCGAGGACACCGTGCCATCGGCGCGCGTGACCGAAGACGACGCCCGCCTCCTGCGTGCGCGACCGCCCGTGACCGGAGCGTGGCGTGACGGCGACCCCGCCGGCAACCGCAAGTTCGCCGCCTTCGGCGCCTTCCGCACCGAGATCGGACAGGAACTGCCAGGCATCCGCGTCGCGTACGAGTCGTGGGGCACGCTCAACGCCGCGCGCGACAACGCGGTTCTCGTGCTGCACGCCCTGACCGGCGACAGCCATCTGCGCGGCGACGCCGGCCCTGGGCATCCCACCGACGGGTGGTGGCACGATGTCGTCGGACCGGGCGCGGCACTCGACACCGACCGCTGGTTCGTCATCGCTCCGAACATGCTCGGCGGATGCCAGGGCTCCACGGGCCCCGCCAGCATCGCCCCCGACGGTTACGAGTGGGCGTCGCGCTTCCCGTACCTGACGATCCGGGATCAGGTAGCGGGGCAGGTCCGCCTCGCCGACGCCCTGGGCATCGACCGTTGGGCCGCCGTCGTCGGCGGATCCATGGGCGGGATGCACGCGCTGGAGTGGGGAATCTCCCACCCGGAGCGCGTCGAGCGCCTCGCCGTGCTGTCCACTCCCCCGGTGAACACCGCCGACCAGATCGCCCTGAACTCCGTGCAGCTCGAGGCGATCCGCATCGACCCGCGGTTCCAGGCCGGCGAGTACTACGACCAGAGCGTCGGCGAAGGCCCCCACCGCGGGCTGGCTCTCGCCCGCCGCATGGCCCTTCTGAACTACCGCAGTCCGATCGAGCTGAACCAGCGCTTCCAGCGGTCGTGGCAGTCCGAGGTCTCCCCCCTCGGTCGCGGCGGACGCTTCGCCGTCGAGTCGTACCTCGACTTCCACGGCAACAAGTTCACGCGCCGGTTCGACGCCAACAGCTACCTGACTCTCGTCGAGGCGATGAACTCGCACGACGTCGGCCGCGGACGCGGCGGCGTCGAGAGCGCACTGCAGTCGGTCACGGCGACGACGCTCGTGCTCGGCATCGACACCGACCGCCTGTTCCCCGTCGACGGGCAGCACCGCATCGCGCGCAGCATCCCGAACACCCTCGACGGCAACGAGGCGGTCGTGCTGAACAGCGACTTCGGCCACGACGGCTTCCTCATCGAGACGGATGCTGTCAGCCACCACCTGCGGCGACTCCTCGCAGCCTGAACGGTCAGTCGCGCACGTACTCCCAGGGCAGCGCGGCTGTTCCGAGCCGGTGCCGCCCCGAACCGCCATCCGGATGCTCGGCATCGCCCGCCCAGAGGAACACGCCGTCGCCCAGAAGGTGCGTGGAGTACAGCTCCGGAACAGATGCCGCGGCGACAGCGGCCGCGATGGACGAGTGCGCCGCCAGTCCCTGAAGAGTGACCCACGTCGGCGGGAAGAGCACGATCTCCCCGTCCGCGTGCCGTCGTAGAGCTTCCGCCGGCGACAGCCACTGCACGTCGATCACCTCGTCGGGCGCAGCCCGCACCTCGCCGTCCGGGGCCTCAGCCAGGAAGAACCAGGTGCGGACGCGCTTGGGCGCCTCGATCGGCGGCACCCAGCACGAGAGGGTCGTGAGCGCCGTCGGACGCAGTCCGACCTCTTCCTCACATTCGCGGGCGGCTGCCCGAGCAGCCGTGGCGTGCTCGGTGTCGCCCGTCATGATATCGACGTCCTCGACGACGCCGCCGGGAAAGACCCAGGCGCTGGCGAACGAGCCGCGGTCAGGACGACGGATCAGAAGCGTCTCGATCCCCGGATGCGCGGCACGCAGCAGAACGGCGGTCCCGCCGACGAGCATGGTCTGATCCATGCCCTCACCCTATGCGGTCGCCGTCACCCGCTCCGAGCGGTACGCCACCATCGTGATTCCCAGCCCGATGACGGCGAGCACGGCTCCTGTCCATGCCGGCGCGGTGAACCCCCAGCCGACGGCGATCACGGCACCGCCGAGGAAGGCACCCAGGCTGTTGCCGATGTTGAGCGCCGAGTGGTTCATCGCCGCTGCGATCGACTGGTTGTCGCCCGCGACATCCATGAGCCGGGTCTGGATCGCCGGACTCAGCACCGACGAGACCAGTCCGACGGCGAACGCGAAGACCGCGAGAAGGATGATCTGGAACGACAGCAGTGCCAGCATCGCGAGAACGAGCGCCATCCCTCCCATGCCGATCAGCAGCGTGCGGCGCAGGTCGCGGTCGGCCATGAATCCGCCGAGCAGGTTGCCCACCGTCATCCCGAGCCCGACGATGACGAGCACGATCGGCACGGCCCACTCCGGAGAGCCGGCGACGTCCGTGACCAGCGGCGCGACATAGCTGTAGACCGCGAAGAAACCGCCGAACCCGATCGCGCCGATGCCGAGCGTGAGCCAGACCTGACCGACGCGGAACACGCCGAGCTCCGAACGCAGTGTTCTGCCCGGTTCGCCGGGATGCCTTGGCACGAACAGAGCGATCGACGAGGCGGCGAGCGCGAACACGATCGTCACGACGAGGAACGCCGTGCGCCAGCCCCACTGCTGCCCGAGGAACGTCCCCAGAGGCACGCCGACGACGTTCGCGATCGTGAGTCCGGTGAGGATGAAGGCGACGCCCTGCGCGCGCTTGCCCGGTCCGAGGACGTCAGCGGCGACCAGGGCGCCGATGCCGAAGTACGCACCGTGCGGGAGTCCGGCGAGCAGTCGCGAGGCGCCGACGAGTTCGAAGGTGGGCATGACGACCGTCAGCGCGTTGAAGACCGTGAGCGCGATCGCGAGACCGATCATCACCCGGTGCCGCGGGAAGCGCGCTACGAGCCCGGCGATCGTCGGCGCGCCGATCACGACGCCGAGCGCGTAGAGCGAGATGAGGATGCCGGTCTGACCGATCGCCTCTTCAGGCGAGGCGGCCCACTGCGTGGGCAGCAGATCCTGCGCGATGTTCGGGAGCAGGCCCATCACGACGAACTCGGTCATGCCGATGCCGAAGGAGCCGATGGCGAGGGAGAGGAGCGCCATCATCGCCGCACCCCTCGAAAATGTCGAGGAGTGAGTCACCAGACAATGCTACTGGGCGTCGGAGTCCTCGATGGCCGCCTCGAGTCGCTCGATCTTGGCGTCGAGCTCTCCGGTGAATCCGGGTCGGATGTCGGCCTTGAGAACGAGCGACACTCGGGAGCCGAAGGGCATCACGGCCTCTGTGGCGCGCTTGACGACGTCCATGACCGTGTCCCAGTCCGGGCCCTCGACCTCGGTGAACATGCTGGTCGTGCGATGCGCAAGCCCGGACTCGCGAACGATCTTGACCGCTGCCGCGACCGCGTCGTGCACGGAGCCGTCGGTGTTGCCGGTGCCGCCTGGTGCGACGGAGAAGGCGATGAGCATGATCAGTACCTCAGTTTCTCTGGTGGGTTCGGGGAACAGGCACGCGCACGAGCGCCCGCGCAGCCATGATCAGCAGCACGGTCACCAGCACGTTGCGCACGGTCAGCAGCAGCACGGGCAGCGGCTCGGCGCGGAGCAGTCCGTCGTAGGTGAGCGGGTAGACGAGACAGGTCAGCGCACTGAGCGCGAGGACGAGCGCGACGGGGAGCCCGGAACGGGTCCTGTCGAACACGATCCAGAGGATGACGGGCGCGATCAGCCAGGTCTGGAACTGCGGCGAGCCGACCTTGTTCGTCACGATCAGCACGGCGACGAGCGTGAGGGCGAGCGGCGGGAACAGCCGAGGGAAGGATGCTCCGCGTGCCGCCTTGAACGCGCCGTAGACAAGAGCGCCGACCGCGGCGAGCGCCATGAGCGGAGTGAGCAGCGCCGAGACCGCGTCGACCCCCGGCGCGCCGATCTGGAAGGTGAGGATCTCGTAGCTGTAGTCGATGGATGCCGCCCCCGCCGCCGCCATCCACATGAAGGGCGTCGCGGCGACGGATTCGATCTGCAGCCCGCGCCCGGTCTGCTCGAACACGAACCCGAGCAGGTGCCGGTCGGCGCCGAGGAGGAACAGCAGCACGACGATCCCCGCAGTCGCCGCGAGGAAGACCAGCAGCATCCGCATGCGCGTCCGCGCCGCCGCCACCGCAGCGACGAACAGTGCACCCGGCCAGATCTTGATCCACGCGGCGAGGGCGAGCATGGCAGCGGCCAGCGCCGGGCGCTTCACGAGCCAGCAGCCGCCGATCACCGCCAACGGCACCGTGATCGCGTCGATGCGGTACATCGCGATGGGACCGAGCAGCAGGAGCGCAGCCGTCCAGAACCAGCCGGCCGACCGCCGAGCGGCCGCGCCGTCGCGCCCGACGAGCACGCCGAAGCCGACGGCATCCAGAGCCGTCACGAGCACAGCCCAGCCGATCAGATACGCGCCGGTCGTGCCGGCGAGGCCGTTCAGGGGCCACGCCAGCAGCTGGGTGAGCAGCATCGGCAGCAGCGCCGGCTGCGGGTAGACCCACGACTCGGTGATCCCGACGATCGCGCCGCCGCTGAGCGCCGAGGCGGACCACGGCTGATACACGAGCACGACATCGCCCATGGGCTGGGTCGGGTACACCCAGCCCAGCCAGGCGACGATCACGTGCGCGGCGAGGAAGGCGGCCCACAGGGCCGTCACGCGCATCTTCACGACAGCAGGTCTTCGATGGCAGCGGGGATCGCCTCGGCGACGTCGAGCGCGACGATCGGGTGCCCCGGTCCGTCGGCGGCACCGGATGCCAGCGCCGCCGCGTACCCGTGCAGCCACGTCGCGGCGGCCGCGACCTCATCGAGTGGAGCATCCGCGTTCGTGGCGATCAGCGCCCCGAGCATCCCGGCCAGTACGTCGCCGGCACCCGCGGTGGCGAGCCATCCCGGCGCTCCCGTGACATTCGTGACGCTGCCGTCGGGAGCGGCTATCAGCGTCGTCGCACCCTTCAGAAGGACAGTCGCGGACAGCAGCGCCGCCACCTCGGCAGCGTCAGCCGCACGATCGCCTGAGCTGCCCGCGTTCAGGCCGAGCCGCGCGCGCAGCCGAGCGAACTCGCCCGCGTGCGGGGTGACGACCAGCGGTGCGGTGGCTTTCGGCGCGAGATCGAGGGCGCCCGCGTCGACGGCGACCGGCGCCGTGCCGGCGAGGATGTCGTGGAGCGCGCGATCCTCGTCCCAGCTGCGGTGCGCCGCACTCGTGCCGGAGCCGATCACCCAGGCGTCGACGCGTGTACTGCCGATGTCTGCCGCGGCGACGGTCTCGGGGCGCCGGGCGATCACGGCATCCGCCGCCCTCCCCTCCCCGACGAAGCGGACGAACCCTGCACCGGTGCGCCACGCCGCCTCGACGCCGAGCACGGCGGCGCCCGGGTACGCGTTCGAACCGGTGCGCACGGCGACGACGCCGCGAGAGTACTTGTCATCGTCCGCGGTCGGCACGCGCAGAAACGGCACTGTGTCCGCACGGGACCATTCGCGGACATCGACCATGTCTTCCACGCTAGCGCGCCGACCCCCTCCACGCCGGTACTACGTTCGAAGCGTGAGTCTTCTCTTCTCCCCGCTCCGCATCCGTTCCGTCACATTCCCGAACCGGCTCTGGGTATCACCGATGTGCATGTACAGCGCCGTGGACGGCGTCGCACAGGAATGGCATCACGCGCACCTCACCCAGTTCGCGTCCGGAGGTGCCGGGCTGATCGTCGCCGAAGCCACCAGCGTCGTCCCCGAGGGGCGCATCTCCCCGCGGGACACCGGCATCTGGAACGACGAGCAGCGCGACGCCTGGGCGCCGGTCGTCGAGGCCATCCATCACCGCGGCGGAATCGCGGGCATCCAGCTCGCCCATGCCGGACGCAAAGCCTCGACGTGGTGGCCGTGGGCGGATGATCGCGGCTCCGTGCCGGAGGCGGACGGCGGGTGGGCGACGGTCGCTCCCTCCGCCGTGGCCTTCGAGGGGTTCGCCAAGCCGGTCGCCCTGGACGCTGACGGCATCGAGCGCGTCGTCATCGGATTCCGGGACGCGGCCCGAAGAGCGCTGGATGCCGGATTCGACGTGCTCGAAGTGCACAGCGCGCACGGCTACCTGCTGCACCAGTTCCTCTCCCCCCTGTCCAACCGACGTTCCGATACGTACGGCGGGTCGCTGGAGAACCGCGCACGGCTGCTGCTGAGGGTGGTCGATGCCGTGCGCGAGGTCGCAGGCAGCGGCGTGCCGATACTCGTGCGCATCTCTGCCACCGATCACGCCGAGGGCGGGTTCACCCCTGAAGAGGCCGCGACGGTGGCCGAGTGGGCGATCGCTCGCGGTGCCGACCTCATCGATGTCTCCAGCGGAGGCCTGGTCGCACACCAGCGAATCGACGTCCACCCGGGGTATCAGGTACCGCTGGCCGCCACGGTGCATCAGGAGGGCGGGATCCCCGTATCGGCGGTCGGCCTCATCACCGATGCGGCGCAGGCCGAGCAGATCCTCGCCGACGGCTCGGCCGACGCCGTCTTCGCGGGTCGCGAATGGCTGCGAGATCCGCACTTCGGACTGCGCGCGGCCCACGAGCTCGGTGCAGAGGTCGTCTGGCCGCCGCAGTACCTGCGCGCACGCTGGCGTTGATCCTGCGGCGGCCGTCGACTATCGGCCGTGCACCCTCCTGGTCGCGTCCTGGACCTCGCCGACGAGCTCCTCGAGGATGTCCTCGAGGAACAGCACCGCCGTGGTCTCGCCTCGGGCGTCGCGCACCCTGGCGAGGTGGCGGCCGGCGCGACGCATGATCGCCAGTGCATCCTCGAGGTCGGTGTCCTCCTGCACCGGCACCATGTGGTGGATGCGCTTGGAGGGGATCGGCACCAGCGTCTTCGCAGCCGCGTCGTCGCCCTCCGACGCACGGAGGATGTCCTTGAGATGCACGTACCCGAGCGGCATGCTCTCGTCGTCGACGATCACATAGCGCGAGAAACCGTACCGGGCCACGGCCCGCTCGATGTCATCCGGCGTGGTCGTCTGCGGCAGCGTCACCAGATCGCTCAGGGCGACGGCGACGTCACGCGCCTTCTTGTCGGTGAACTCGACGGCCTTCGCGACCGCACCTGAGGCGTCGCTCAGAACGCCCTCGCGTCTCGACTGGTTGACGATGGTCGCGACCTCGTCGATCGTGAAGGTCGACGCAGCCTCGTTCTTCGGCTCGACGCGGAACAGCCTCAGCACACCGTTCGCTGCTGCATTGAGCACCCAGATCACGGGGTGGAAGACCTTCGAGACCCAGACCAACGGCGGTGCGAGCATCAGCACCGCCCGATCCGGCACTGAGAACGCGAGGTTCTTCGGCACCATCTCGCCGAACACGACGTGCAGGTAGGACACCAGCACCAGGGCGATGACGAATCCGACGATGTCGACGACGGGCTCGGCCCATCCGAGGGCGTGCATCGGCACGCCGAGCAGGTGGTGGATCGCCGGTTCTGAGACGTTCAGGATCAGCAGCGAGCAGATCGTGATGCCGAGTTGCGATGTCGCGAGCATGAGCGTCGCGTGCTCCATCGCGTACAGGGCGGTCTTCGCAGCACGCGATCCCTGCTCTGCACGCGGCTCGATCTGCGAACGGCGCGCGGAGATCACGGCGAACTCGGCGCCGACGAAGAAGGCGTTCGCGATCAGCAGGATCACGAGCCAGAGGATTCCCATCCAGTCGCTCATCGGGTCACCTCCTCGGTTGTGGCATCGACCGGCACCGGGGTGTACCGGATGCGGTCGACACGGCGGCCGTCCATGCGGACGACCTGCAGCACACCGGAGTCGAGGGTGACCTCGTCACCGGTGGCCGGAACGCGCTCGAGAACGCTCATGATGTAGCCGCCGACGGTGTCGTAGACATCACCTTCCGGCACGCGCACACCCGTGCGGTTCCGCAGCTCGTCCGGGCGCAGCTCGCCGGGGAACGTGATCGAGTCACGCCCCTGCACGACGCCGGCGCGGCTTCGGTCGTGCTCATCAGAGACCTCGCCGACGATCTCCTCGACCAGGTCCTCGAGGGTCACGATTCCGGCGGTCCCGCCGTACTCGTCGACGACGATCGCGAGCTGGTAGCCCTTGGCGCGCAGTTCGGAGATCAGCACGTCGAGGTGCAGGGTCTCGGGGACGCGCAGCGGTTCTGTCGCGAGCGCGCCGACCGGCACCTCGTTGCGACGCTCACGCGGCACCGAGACGGCGGCTTTCAAGTGGACGACGCCTGTGATGTCGTCCAAGTCGTCGTCGTAGACGGGGAAGCGGCTGTGGCCGGTGCGGCGCGCGAGCTGGATGACATCCTCGGCGGAGTCGCTCGCGGCGATCGCGTGCATGCTCGGCCGCGGCGTCATGACGTCGTCGGCGGACAGTCGGGCGAACGTGAGGCTGCGATCGAGCAGGGTCGCCGTATCGGCCTCGAGGACGCCGGCGCTGGCGGAGCGGCGGACGAGCGAGGAGAGCTCCTCGGCGGTGCGTGCTCCGGAGAGCTCTTCCTTGGGTTCGATGCCCATCGAACGAAGGATGCCGTTGGCGCTGTTGTTGAGAAGCAGGATCGCCGGCTTGAACACGGTCGTGAACGCCACTTGGAACGGGACGACGAGCTTCGCCGTGGCCCGCGGGAGAGCGAGCGCGAAGTTCTTCGGCACGAGTTCGCCGAGGATCATCGACAGCACGGTCGCGATGAACATCGCCACGATCGTCGAGATCGGGCTCACCGATGCTTCTGACAAGCCCCACCCGAGGAGGACGGGACTCAGCAGGTTCGAGAGAGCCGGTTCCATCGTGTAACCGGTCAGCAGCGTGGTCAGCGTGATGCCGAGCTGAGCGGACGACAGATGGGTGGAGGTGTGCTTGAGGGCGCTGATCGTCAGCGACAGCCGCGATTCACCGCGCGCCTGACGTGCTTCGAGTTCAGCGCGGTCGAGGTTGACGAGCGCGAACTCGCTGGCGACGAACAGGCCCGTCCCCACCGTGAGCAGGAGCCCCACGCCCAACATGACGTAATCCATCAGACGCTCCCCTCCTCGGAGTGGCAGCGCGGGCAATGGGGCGATGTACTACAACTGGGAGGGTCGTCCATGGTGCATCGATTCTACCGAATCGCCCGGACGCTCTCTGTTGTTTTCGCTGTGAGTTCCCGCGGGCGCGCGACCGGCTACCAGCTGACCGGCAGCGCCTTGCCCTCTTCGTACCCCGCCGCCGACTGACGTCCCACCAGCGCACGGTCATGGAACTCGGGCACGGAGGCGGCACCGGCATAGGTGAACGACGAGCGCACGCCGGACGTGATCATGTCGAGCAGGTCCTCGACGCCCGGGCGCAGCGGATCGAGGTAGATCTTCGACGAGGAGATTCCCTCGGCGAAGAGCTCCTTGCGAGCCCGTTCGTACGCGTCGAGACGTCCGAAGCGCGCCTGCACCGCCTTGGTCGAGGCCATGCCCCACGACTCCTTGTAGAGGCGCCCGTCGCCGTCTGCCTGCAGTCGGCCCGGCGCCTCGATGGTTCCGGCGAACCACGAGCCGATCATGACGGATGCCGCACCGGCGGCGAGCGCGAGAGCGACGTCCCGCGGGTACCGCACTCCCCCGTCCGCCCATACGTGCGCCCCTGCGGCGTGCGCGGCCTCTGCGGTCTCGAGCACGGCGGAGAACTGCGGCCGCCCCACGGCGGTCATCATGCGGGTCGTGCACATGGCGCCGGGGCCGACGCCGACCTTGAGGATCGATGCTCCGGCGTCGACGAGGTCGTTCACGCCGTCGGCGGTGACGATGTTGCCGGCCACCAGCGGGATGCCGAGATCGAGAGCGGACACGGTGGCCAGAGCCCGGAGCATGCCCTCCTGATGCCCGTGCGCCGTGTCGAGGACGAGGACGTCCACGCCCGCCCCAGCCAGGGCACGCGCCTTCGCTGCGACATCGCCGTTGATGCCGATGGCCGCTCCGACCGCGAGCCGTCCCTGCGCGTCGACGGCCGGAGAGTAGAGGGTCGACCGCAGCGCACTGCGAGCGCTCAGCGTGCCGACGAGGTGCCCGTGGTCGAGCACCGTGACCAGTTCGGCGCCCGTCTCGCTGATCACGTCGAACGCCGCCCGCGGGTCGGCGGCATCCTCCGCCTCCAGCGCTGGGCTGCCGGAGCGCACGAGATCGCCGAGCTGAGCGTCGGGCAACGCCGTCGCCAACCGCGTGGCGGGCAGGATGCCGCGCACTGCGGAGGCGTCGATGCCGCGGCCGCCATCGGCCACGACGACACCGTGCCCCGCCACGGGCGGCAGCAGCTGCAGCGCATCGGCGACAGTCGCCGCCGGCGACAGAACGAGCGGGGTGTCCCATCGCACGGGCTGCGCCTTGACCTCGCGGATCGCGGCGTCCAGGTCCTGCAGCGGCATGTCCTGGGGAAGGATGCCCAGGCCACCGCGTCGTGCCAGTACGGCTGCGAGTCGAGGACCGGTGACGGAGTTCATGTTCGACGCGACCAGCGGGATGGTCGCCGGGGTGCCGTCCTGGGGTGCGAGATCGACCTCGAGCCGACTGGTGATGTCCGACCGGCGCGGCACCAGGAACACATCCGAGTACGTGAGATCTACGGCTGGTTGCTCGCTGACGAACTTCATGACTCCACGGTAGCTTTCCCGGCCGCTCCGCGGGCGCGTCACGTCACCTGTCCCCGTGTGAGAACACGTTAGGCTAGACGGCAGGATGCGCGAACCCGGGGGCCTCCCGAACTCGCGTGCACAAATATCTTCAGCGATGAAAGAGGGCGATAACGCGTGGCCAACCAGGTAGCCGGCGTCGGGGGTTCGGACGACGGAGATTTCGGAGCCAATTCCTGGCTCGTCGACGAGCTGTTCGAACAGTTCAAGGCCGATCGCAACTCCGTCGACAAGGAGTGGTGGCCGATCCTGGAGAACTACACGCCGGATGCCGCATCCGCCGCTCCCGCATCCCCCACGGCGAGCACGGCGACTGATCAGCATCCCGTCACCGCGCCCATCCCCGTGATCGGCACGCAGCCGGTCGCGAAGACCACGGCGAAGCCGGCCAAGCAGGCGCCCATCCCCGCACAGGCGCCCAAGCCGGACCCGAAGGCGAAGCCGGCCGACGAGGTCGCTGTCGATGAGGACAAGGTCACCGTCCTCCGCGGCATGCCGAAGACCCTCGCGGCGAACATGGACCAGTCCCTCACCGTTCCCACCGCGACCAGCGTCCGCACGATCCCGGCGAAGTTGATGATCGACAACCGGATCGTCATCAACAACCACATGTCGCGCTCGCGCGGCGGCAAGGTGAGCTTCACGCACCTCATCGGCTGGGCACTGATCCAGACGTTCAAGGAGTTCCCCAGCCAGAACGTGTTCTACGCCGAGATCGACGGCAAGCCCTCGGTCGTCGCCCCCGCGCACGTCAACTTCGGCATCGCGATCGACCTGCCCAAGCCGGACGGGACTCGCGCACTCATGGTGCCGAGCATCAAGAACGCCGACACGCTGACATTCACCGAGTACCTCGCCGCCTACGAGGACCTCGTCACCCGCGCCCGCGGCAACAAGCTCACCGCTACAGATTTCGCCGGCACCACGGTCTCGCTGACCAACCCGGGTGGAATCGGAACGGTGCACTCGGTGCCGCGTCTCATGAAGGGCCAGGGCTGCATCATCGGCGCCGGCGCCCTCGAGTACCCGGCCGAGTTCCAGGGCTCCAGCGACAAGACGCTCGCCGAGCTCGGCATCGGCAAGACGATCACCCTGACCAGCACCTACGACCACCGCGTCATCCAGGGCGCCGGTTCGGGTGAGTTCCTCAAGAAGGTGCACGAGCTCCTCATCGGCCAGCGCGGCTTCTACGACGAGATCTTCGCTGCGCTGCGCATCCCGTACGCGCCGATCCGCTGGAACTCGGACATCGCCGTCGACCTCGCCGAGCGCGTCGACAAGCAGTCGCGCGTGCAGGAGCTGATCAACTCCTACCGCGTGCGCGGCCACCTGATGGCCGATATCGACCCGCTCGAGTACGTCCAGCGCTCGCACCCCGACCTCGAGATCGAGAGCCATGGACTGACGTTCTGGGATCTCGACCGCGAGTTCGTCACCGGTGGCTTCGGCGGCAAGCGCGTCATGAAGCTGCGCGACATCCTCGGTGTGCTGCGCGACTCCTACTGCCGCACGCTCGGCATCGAGTACATGCACATCCAGGACCCGGAGCAGCGCCGCTGGTTCCAGGAGAAGCTCGAGATCAAGTACCAGAAGCCCGGCCACGACGAGCAGTTGCGTGTCCTTCGCAAGCTCAACGAGGCCGAGGCCTTCGAGACCTTCCTGCAGACGAAGTTCGTCGGGCAGAAGCGGTTCTCCCTCGAGGGCGGCGAGTCCCTGATCCCGCTGCTCGACGAGATCCTGCAGGGTGCGGCGACCGGTGGCCTCGACGGCGCCGCGATCGGCATGGCGCACCGCGGCCGCCTGAACGTCCTCACCAACATCGCCGGGAAGACCTACGGTCAGGTCTTCCGCGAGTTCGAGGGCACCCAGATGCCCGGCAACCAGCGCGGATCCGGCGACGTCAAGTACCACCTGGGCACCGAGGGCACATTCGTCGCCGACGACAAGTCCGAGCTGCCGGTGTACCTGGCGGCCAACCCGTCGCACCTCGAGACCGTCGACGGCGTCCTCGAGGGCATCGTCCGGGCCAAACAGGATCGCAAGCCCATCGGCACCTTCTCCTGGCTGCCGATCCTGGTCCACGGCGACGCCGCGTTCGCGGGTCAGGGCGTCGTGGTCGAGACCATGCAGATGTCGCAGCTGCGCGGCTACCGCACCGGCGGCACGATCCACGTGGTCGTCAACAATCAGGTCGGCTTCACGACCACGCCGACCGATGCTCGCTCCTCCGTTTACGCGACGGACGTCGCCAAGACGATCCAGGCGCCCATCTTCCACGTGAACGGCGACGACCCCGAGTCGGTCATCCACGTCGCTCAGCTGGCGTTCGAGTACCGTGAGCGGTTCAACCGCGACGTCGTGATCGACCTCGTGTGCTACCGCCGCCGCGGTCACAACGAGGGCGACGACCCGTCCATGACGCAGCCGCTGATGACCGACCTCATCCAGGCCAAGCGCTCGGTGCGCAAGCTCTACACCGAGGCTCTCGTCGGTCGAGGCGACATCACCGAAGAGGAGTACGAGCAGGCGAAGGCCGACTTCCAGAGCCGCCTCGAGGTCGCCTTCGCCGAGACGCACGCGGCCGAGACCGGCGCAACGCCGATCGCCCCCGAACTCGCCCCTGTGGACGAGGTCGTCGGCGCTCCGGACGTCACCGGCATCTCGAACGAGGTCGTCTCGCTGATCGGCGAAGCCTTCGGCAACAAGCCGGAGGGCTTCACCGTGCACCCGAAGATCCAGCAGCTGCTGGACAAGCGGGTCGAGATGACGAAGACGGGCAACATCGACTGGGGCTTCGGCGAACTGCTCGCATTCGGCTCGCTCCTCGTCGAGGGCACCACGGTGCGCCTCGCCGGCCAGGACTCGCGCCGAGGCACCTTCGTGCAGCGTCACGCGGTGCTGCACGACCGCGCGAACGGCCAGGAGTGGCTGCCGCTGGCGAACCTGTCCGAGAATCAGGGCCGGTTCTTCATCTACGACTCGCTGCTCAGCGAGTACGCGGCGATGGGCTACGAGTACGGATACTCGGTGGAGGCGCCGGAGGCGCTGGTCCTCTGGGAGGCGCAGTTCGGCGACTTCGCCAACACCGCGCAGGCCGTCATCGACGAGTACATCTCCTCCGCCGAGCAGAAGTGGGGCCAGCAGTCCGGCGTCACGCTGCTGCTCCCCCACGGCTACGAGGGGCAGGGACCCGATCACTCGTCCGCGCGCATCGAGCGCTTCCTGCAGCTGTGCGCGCAGGAGAACATGATCGTCGCCCGACCGTCGACGCCCGCGTCGCACTTCCACCTGCTGCGCCGCCAGGCGTACGCTCGCCCGCGCAAGCCGCTCATCGTGTTCACGCCGAAGGCCATGCTGCGACTGCGCGGCGCGACCAGCAACGTCGAGGACTTCACCACCGGCCGCTTCGAGCCCGTGCTCGACGACGAGCGCCAGCTCGACCGCAATGAGGTCAAGCGCGTGCTCGTGCACTCGGGCAAGATCCACTGGGATCTGCGCAGCGAGCTCGAGAAGAACCCCAACGATCAGATCGCCCTGGTCCGCCTCGAGCAGCTGTACCCGACCCCCATGGAGGGGCTGAAGCAGATCACCGACACGTACCCGAACGCCGAATTGGTGTGGGTGCAGGACGAGCCGGAGAACCAGGGCGCGTGGCCGTTCCTTGCGCTCGAGTTCGACAAGGTCCGCGACCGCGGCTTCCGTGCGGTGTCCCGCGCCGCATCGGCGTCACCGGCGACGGGCTCGTCGAAGGTGCACGCCAGCGAGCAGGCAGACCTGCTCAAGCGCGCGCTGACGCTGGACTGACGACCAGGGCGCTCGTCCTCAGTACCAGATGCCGAGGACGGGCGCCTGCACGGCGCGGAACGCGTCGTCGATGGATGCGGCGACCTCTGCCGCGGCATCCAGACGCCCGGCGTTGCGCAATTGCGTCGCGCTGACTCCCCCGACGTAGAGCGCCGAAAGCGTGGCGGCGTCGAGCACGGCATCCGGTATCCCGGATTCGGCCGACACGACGGCAGCCCGCCCGTCGGTGACCGTCAGCCGCCACGTCCCGGCGGCGAAGCCCAGGGAGTCGTCGACTCTCAGCACGAGGTCGAGGGGCGCCCGATACGTGCGGGCCTCGAGGGCCGCCGCGACATCGAGGATCCGCAGCCAGCCGTGGTCGTGCACACGGATCTCGACGCCGCGGGGATCCTGCACCATCCACGGCAGCGGGTCATCCACGGGGCGCAGATCAGCGGTCACCCTGTCGACGAGGTCGTGCTGCAGTGCGAAGCTCCACAGTGCGGAGAGCGCATCCGGCGTCACAGCCGACAGCAGCGAGATCTGCATCTCCGACCGGAACGCACCGGGGATGTCCTCCAGCGTGTACACGAGGACACCCCGCACGTTTCCCTCGCCGTCGACGTAGCGGACGCCGCGCACCTTTGCCGCTGAGGGATTCCCCGGAGCGACGCCGGTCATGCGGCCCCAGCGCCGCGGCCAGCCCGCGATCTGCCCGGCACGCTGCGTCCGTTCGACGTCGTGGACCGTCGCGACCGTCGTGGGCAGCGCATCCTTGTCGACGTACTCGACACGGCCCGCCGGCGCCGGCGCAGCCCAGCCGGCTCGTCGGGTGTCGACGATGACCTTGGCCACCGGGACTGCCGGTGCGAAGCCGTAGCGGCCGTAGATCGTCGCCTCCGACGCGGTGAGGCCCGCGATCGCGACGCCGGCCGTGGCGGCGGCCCGCAGCTCGCCCTCGAGGAGGGCGCGTGCGATGCCGCGGCGTCGGTGCGTGCCGGACACCGTGACCGAGCTGATCGCCCACATGCCGATCTCGCCGCCGGGCACGGTCAGCGGTGCGACCCAGGAGTTGACCGTGGCGACAGGCCAGGTGCCGACCGGAGCATCGGTCTCGAAGACGCCGACGTTGCGGCGCTCGACGATCCCGGCGCGATCCGCCGCTACGACGTCCTCTGCCGGCTCAGCATCCAGGAATCCTCGAGAATCCGCACGGAGGAACGCCTCGGTGTCGGCATCCGATGCGGTGTCGACGAGCCGGTAGGTCAGGCCCTGAGCTCTCAGGCGCTCGGCGGATGCGGGGTCGACGGGGATCTGGCGTGCGTCGGTCATCGTGCCAGCCTATGGGAGGCAGCGGACGCGGCGACAGCGCGACGCGTCAGTGGGCCGTCGCCTGCACCGCGCGCAGCTTGGCGAGCACGAGGTCGCGCAGCTCCTCAGGAGCCGTCTCCTTGCATGCGCGCGCCACGACCTCGGTCAGGGTGCTGGCGACCAGCGCCTCTCCCTGGCAGGACGGGCAGTTCTCGATGTGCTCACGGATCTGCGAGTGCTCTGTCTTGCACACCTCGTTGCGGAGGTACTCCTCGAGATCCTGACGGGCCTTGTCACAGCCGCAATCGGTCATTTCCTGCTCCTCGTGGTTGCCGTGGCGATTCCTCGCTCGGCGGCATAATCCGCCAGCAGCTCCCGTAGCATCCGCCTGCCACGATGCAGGCGGCTCATCACGGTGCCGATGGGGGTCTTCATGATGTCGGCGATCTCCTGATACGCGAATCCCTCGACGTCTGCCAGGTACACCGCCAGGCGGAAGTCCTCAGGGACCTCCTGCAGCGCGTCCTTCACGGCGGATGCCGGCATCCGGTCGATCGCCTCGGCCTCAGCCGAACGGCTGTGCGTGGCCGTCGTCGACTCCGCACCGCCCATCTGCCAGTCCTCGAGTTCGTCGATCGTCCCCTGGTACGGCTCGCGCTGCTTCTTGCGGTAGATGTTGATGTAGGTGTTCGTGAGGATGCGGTAGAGCCACGCCTTCAGGTTCGTACCCTGGGTGAACGACGACCAGGACGCGAACGCCTTGACGAACGTCTCCTGCACGAGATCAGCGGCGTCAGCGGGATTGCGCGTCATGCGCATCGCCGCGGCGTACAGCTGATCCATGAAAGGGATCGCCTGCTCCTCGAACTGGCGCTGAGCGTCGTCGGGAGTGTCTACGGAAGTCGTGTCATCCATCAACGGCCAGTCTAGGCCGACGAGGACTTCGAGCTCACGCTCGATCGTTGCGATCACGCCCCCTCCTCTCTCAGCGTTCTCGGGGCCATTCACTAAGGTTGAAACCGATGAGCGACACGACCTATTCCCCATCTCCCGCCGCGGGCGCCTACGCAGCGCCCGCAGCCGCCGGAGCCGTGCACGCAACCCTGACGATCCCCGGGTCGAAGTCGCTCACGAACCGCGAACTGATGATCGCCGCGATCGCCGACGGACCAGGCCGACTGATCGCTCCGCTGCACTCGGACGACTCGCGCCGCATGGTCGAAGCGCTGCGTGCGCTGGGCATCGGAATCGAGGAGGTCGACGGAGCCGGCGAGTTCGGTCCAGACCTCGTGATCACGCCGGAACCGCTCCACGGAGACGCGACGATCGACTGCGGTCAGGCGGGCACCGTGATGCGTTTCATCGCGCCTCTGGCGGGGCTGGCAGCGCAGGACGTGCACCTGACCGCCCATGAGAGCGCTCTGCACCGGCCGATGGGAGCCATGATCACCGCGCTGCGCGACCTCGGTGTCGACATCGACGACGAGGGCACCTGGTCGCTGCCGTTCACGATCCGCGGTCACGGCCGCATCCGTGGCGGTCGGATCGAGATCGACGCCTCCGCATCCAGCCAGTTCGTCTCCGGGCTCCTGCTGGCCGCTCCTCGCTTCGATGTCGGCCTGCACCTCGTGCACACCGGCGAGCACCTGCCGAGTCTTCCGCACATCGACATGACCATCGAATCCCTGAGCCGCCGGGGCATCCGCATCGAGCGACCGGCCGTCGGCGAGTGGCTCGTCGAAAGCGGAGTCCCCCGCGCCAAGGAGATCGCGATCGAGCCGGATCTGTCGAACGCCGCACCGTTCCTCGCCGCGGCGATGATCACCGGCGGCGAGGTGTCAATCCCCGGCTGGCCCCTGCACTCCACTCAACCGGGCGCGCTCCTGCCCGACATCCTGCAGGCCATGGGAGCGCACGTCGGCCGTCACAGCGGCACGATGACCGTGCGCGCCGGCGACGGCATCCGTGGTCTGGATCTGGATCTGTCGGCCGCCAGCGAGCTGACCCCCACGATCGTCGGACTCGCCGCGTTCGCCGACAGGCCGACGTCCATCCGCGGGATCGGACACATCCGTCTGCACGAGACCGATCGCATCGCAGCCCTCATCGCGAACCTCGCGGCGCTCGGCGGCGAGGTCGAAGAGCTGTCCGATGGGCTGCGGGTGATCCCCCGGCCGCTGCACGGCGGCGAATGGGCGGCGTACCACGACCACCGCATCGCGACCACGGGCGCCCTGATCGGGCTGCGGGTGCCTGGCGTCGTCGTCGACGACATCGGCACCACGGCCAAGACCCTGCCGGAGTTCACCCTGCTCTGGGATCGGATGCTGGCCGGAGGAGGCAGCGGCGCGTGAGCTGGCTCGATCCGGACGACGACCTCGACGACGAGTTCGAGGACTTCGACGAGAGCAGCATCCGCACCCGTCCGAATCCGAAGGCGAACCGTCCGCGGACCAAGCGACGTCCGGCGCACGAGGACGCAGAGATCGGTCGCGTGCTCGGAGTCGACCGCGGACGCTACAGCGTGATGCTCGACGAGGGCGGCTCCGATGAGCGCGTCATCACCACGACCAGAGCGCGTGAGCTGCGGCGCACACCAATCGTCACGGGCGATCGGGCTCGCGTCGTCGGCGACACCTCCGGCGTCGTGGGCACGCTCGCGCGCATCGTCGGACTCGATCCGCGCGCGTCGCTTCTGCGGCGCAGCGCCGATGACACCGATCAGGTCGAGCGTGTGATCGTCGCGAATGCCGATCAGATGCTCATCGTCGTGGCTGCGGCGGACCCCGAACCCCGGCCCCGGCTGGTCGATCGTTACCTCGTGGCGGCCCTGGATGCCGGCATCCGCCCGCTTCTCGTCGTCACCAAGACCGATCTCGCCGATCCTGCGCCGTTCCTCGCCCATTTCGCGGGGCTCGACCTCCGCGTGTTCACGAGCGAGCGCGACGAGATGCCGGTGGACGAGATCGGCGAGGCGCTGATCGGACACTCCACCGTCTTCGTCGGCCACTCCGGGGTCGGCAAGTCGACGCTCGTCAATGCTCTGGTTCCGTCCGCCGGTCGTGCGACCGGCCATGTCAATCAGGTGACAGGCCGCGGACGCCACACCTCATCCTCGACAGTCTCGCTGCGATACGAGACCCCGGCGGGCACAGGGTGGGTCATCGACACCCCCGGGGTCCGCTCGTTCGGGCTCGGACACGTCGACCCCTCGCACATCCTCGCGGCGTTCACCGAACTCGCCGAGATCGCCGAGAACTGCCCACGAGGATGCACGCATCTCGCCGACGCCCCGGATTGCGCGCTGATCGAGGCAGCGGATCGCGGAGAGCTCGGCGCCGCAGAACTCGCTCGGCTGGACTCGCTCCAGCGCCTGCTCCAGACATTCTCGGACAAGGCAGAGGGAAGAGACGCGAAGTAGGCTGGGAGGCGTGACGAATCTGCGCCTGGAACCCGGTACCCCTGCCCCCGACTTCTCGCTCACGGATCAGGACGGCGACACCGTCAGCCTGTCCGACCTGCGCGGTCAGAAGACCATTCTGTACTTCTACCCGGCTGCGATGACTCCCGGATGCACGACCCAGGCGTGCGACTTCCGCGACAGCATCGCTTCACTGCAGGGTGCCGGATACCGGGTCGTCGGCGTCTCGCGCGACGAGCCGGCGAAGCTCGCAGAGTTCCGCGACCGCGACGGGCTGACCTTCACGCTGCTCAGCGACCCGGATCACGCCGTGCACAGCGCCTACGGCGTGTGGGGCGAGAAGATGAACTACGGCAAGGTCATCGAGGGCGTCATCCGCTCGACCTTCGTGCTGGACGAGGACGGCGTCATCACGCTCGCGCAGTACAACGTCAAGGCGACGGGGCACGTCGCCCGGCTGCGCAAGGCGCTCGGCGTCGACGCCTGATCAGCTCTCGACAGGCCGGTCGCCTGCGCCCGCGTCGCCTGCGTCGGCCTTGCGCTCGCGCCTGGCTTCGATGCGCGTACTCGCGATCAGCAGCACGAACCCGACCACCCCTGGGATCCCGACACCGAGCACGAAGGGCCACGGGACAGGCGGTACCGTGAGCGAGGCCAGGGCGATCGCGATCGCCAGCACCTGAAGCACCACCCCGCCGGAGCGAGCCCAGGTGCGCCCGCGCCTCGTACCCGCCGCGAAGGCGAACAGCGCGGCCGCTCCGATCAGAGTCAGGACGATCAGCGCGATTGCCGTCGGCAGCGATGCCGCCTCGCCCGCGCCCAGTCCGATCAGGTCGATGACGGCGAACATCAGGAGGGCGAGCCCCTCGAGAGCGAGGACCGCGGCGGCGGCTGAGGCGATGGCAGATGAACGCACGGTGTCTCCGAGAAATCAGATTGCTGGCAGAAAATCCTTGATTTCACGCCACGGCTGTAACACAATGTTAACAGTCATGTGCTCCCACAGCGGCGTGGGGCGAGTATCCGCTCGCACTACTGATGAGCGTCGAACCCCGATATCGTCGCTCGCAATCGAGTCTTCGCATCGCGAACGCTCACCGTTCATCCACACCGAGGAGCCCCCATGGACTGGCGCGACAAAGCCGCCTGCTTGACCGTCGACCCCGAGCTGTTCTTCCCCGTCGGGAACACCGGCCCCGCCGTCGACCAGATCGAAAAGGCGAAAACCGTCTGCGCCACCTGCACGGTGACCGAGATCTGTCTGCAGTACGCGCTCGAGACCAGCCAGGACTCCGGTGTCTGGGGCGGCCTCTCCGAGGACGAGCGCCGCGCACTCAAGCGCCGCGCCGCACGCGCACGCCGCGCTTCCTAATCCACCGGATCCACCGGGTCAGCCGAGCCGCCTGCGGACCGAGGTCTCGACACGGCGCTTCCCGCCTCGCTCAACCATGAGTCATTTGTTGAGCCAGCGCAGCGGGATGTCGATCGACACCTCGGTGCCTTCGCCCTCCGCACCGCGCCACTCGATACTGCCGCCCAGCTCCCCCTGAATGAGGGTGCGGATGATCTGGGTGCCCAGCCCCTGGCCGACACGGCCCTCCGGCAGTCCGTGACCGCTGTCGCGCACCGACACATGCAGCTTGTCGTCCGTGCGCACGGCGTCGATCGTCACTGTGCCCTCCTTGCCAGCGAGTCCATGCTCGACGGCGTTCGTGACGACCTCGGTGAGCGCCAGTGCCAGCGGAGTCGCGTACTCGCTGGGCAGCACGCCGAAATGGCCGGTGGACTGCGTCCGCGCCCGCGTGTTCGGAGCGGATGCGACCTCGGCGACGAGCTTGAGCACGCGGTGGAACACCTCGTCGAAATCGACCTTCTGCGTCAGACCCTGCGCCAGGGTGTCGTGCACGACGGCGATCGCGTCGACACGTCGCATGGCCTGGGTGAGAGCATCCCGAGCCTCATCCGAGTGCGTACGGCGCGCCTGGATCCGCAGCAGCGAGGCCACGGTCTGCAGGTTGTTCTTGACCCGGTGGTGGATCTCGCGGATGGTCGCGTCCTTGGTGATGAGCTCCTGCTCCTGGTGACGGAGCTCGCTGACATCGCGGCAGAGGATGATGGCGCCGATGCGCGTGCCGTGGTCGCGGAGCGGGATCGCCCGCAGCGACACCGTGACCCCCCGCGCCTCGATGTCGGTGCGCCATGGCGCGCGCCCGGTCACGACGACCGGGAGCGACTCGTCGACCTGGCGAGTGCTGGGCAGGATGCGCGTGGTCACCTCTGCGAGGGACTCCCCCTCGAGCTCGTCGTCGAAGCCCATCCGGTTGAACGCGGAGAGCGCGTTGGGGCTGGCAAAAGTGCTGATGCCGTCGACGTCGATGCGGATGAGCCCGTCCGACGCGCGCGGGGCTCCGCGGCGGGGAGACGTGGGAGCAGCGAGATCGGGGAACTCCCCTGAGCTGATCATGCGGAACAGGTCGTTGGCGCACTCGTCGAAGGTGATCTGCTGGCGTGAAGGCGTCCGCGCCTCGCCGAGATTCGTGTGGCGGGTGACGACCCCGATCACGGGCGGCGTCTGCCCGTCCCGTGCCCGCGACCGGACGATCGGCACCGCCCGCACGCGAGTCGGCGTCTCCTCGAACCAGTCCGGTGACGACGAGTCGACGATCTCGCCGGAGTCGAATGCGCCCTGCACCTGAGTCCGCCACTGCGGGCGAACGCGCTCGCCGACGATGTCGCGGTAGAACAGGGTCGCTGCCCCGCTCGGACGAGTGTGCGCGACGGCGATGAAGGAACCGTCTTCGGTGGCCACCCAGATCACGATGTCCGCGGAGGCGAGATCCGCAAGCAGCTGGCCGTCACCGGCGAGACGATGGAGCCATTCGACGTCTTCGTCGTTCAGGCAGCCCTGGGCATGGACAAGGTCACTGAGGGTCGACACCCTTCCAGACTAGTCAGCGCGAGCGGCGATCAGAGCACGGCGAACGACGTGGCGCGCCAACGCCGGTCGAGACCCTCGAGCCGGATGGCGACCGCCCTGGTGCGGCCCGGTCCTGCGACGATCACGACCGCCTCGACGATGCCGTCCGCCGGCTCGGACTCCCGGATCGACAGGACTTCGAACACCGGTCGCGCCGGGGCCGTACCCCTGGCGCTGCGGGCTCGGGAAGAGAGGTTCGCTCGCGCGCTGAGCTTTCGGAACGCCTCTTCACTGAACCAACGGGCGAGCTGGTCGAGTTCTCGTACACCGGCGAAGACCTCGAGGACGCCCTGCGTGAGACTGCGCAGCAGCGGTGCGGGGTCTGGGAGATCCGACGCGGGCGTCGGCTGCGGTGCGAAATACTCTTGAAGCGTCATCATCGTCACTCTCGGTCAGCAATGGGTGCAAGTAGAGCACGCGAGCGCAGTGCTCCGCCGGGCCGCATGTAGAAGATGTGGATAACTCGTACGCCGCCGCGCACCCCTGCCGTACGCTCTCGGTGTGCATTGGGATCGTCTGTTCGAAGACCTCGAAGGTCAGCTCGCCGCCGAGTGGGAGGCCGAGAAAGCGGCGCTGGATGCCGAGTCGGAGCGGCTGCGGATCTCGAAGCTCACGCTCCTGCAACGGCTGCGGCTGATGCAGCGCAGCGATGCGCCGTTCGCCGTGCGACTCGCCGACGGTGAGCGGCAGACGGGTCGTCTGCGCGCGGTCGGAGCAGATTGGATCGCCATCCAGACCCAGGACGCCCCGGCCGCGTTGATCGTCCCCATCGCGGCCGTAGCGGGTGTCGAGACGCATCATGGGGCGATCCTGGAGACGCTCGAGGACGTCGAGATTCCGAACGACGGCATGCGCTCCCGCATGACCATGGGCTTTCTCCTCCGCGACTTCGCTCGACGCCGCCTCGCCGTGCGTCTTGCTCTCACGGACGGAGAGCAGTTGCACGGCACGATCGATCGCGCCGGGGACGACCACCTCGATCTGGCGATGCACGACCCAGGCGAGCCGCGGCTGTCCACCGTCGTGCGCGGCTTCCGGATCGTGCCCTTCACTGCAGTGCAGTGGGTTCGCACCGCCAGCGGCGCGGTCTGACCGGTGGTTCAGGGGCGGTGGGGACGCTGCGGCCCCCACACCTCGGGGAAGCTCGCCTCGTCCGCCTGTCGCCACAGAGCCATGCGCCGCGCCTCTTCGGTCTGCTCCGCGAGGTAGTCGGCGATGCTGCTCTCCTCCACCCGCCACCGCGCCGGCGTGCCCAGCTGCGCGCCGCGGAGACGCCCGGCCGTCACGAGGGCGATGACCTCATCGACCTCGATGCTCAGCAGCTCGGCGACCTGCGCGGGCGCGAGGAAGCGGGGAGCAGATGCGGGCGAATCGGCCATGCGTCCATTCTGACGTGCCGGCGCGGGCGACCTGCACCACCGCTCCCTCCTGTGGATAACTTCCGACTCGACAGCGGCGATTCTGTGACGATGAAGTCATGACGACCCACCCACGTCCCAGACGCCCGTTCTGGGGCGACATCCGGTTCCTCATCGGCGTCGTGCTCGTGATCCTCTCGATCGCCGGCGTCTGGCTGATCGTCTCCTCCGCACGGAACACGACGCCAGTGCTGCAGGCGAATCGCACGATCACCCAGGGCGAGTCGCTCGCCTCCGGCGACTTCCGCGTCGTCGAGGTGAGTCTCGGCGCCGTCGTGGATGGCTACCTCGCGCCTCAGGATCTCGAGCCCGGCATGATCGCCGCCCGCACCGTGGAGAGCGGCGAACTGCTCTCGACCACGGCAGCGGCAGACGCGCAGAGCGGGCGGACGACGAACATCGTCGTGGACAGCAGCGTCGGCATTCCCGCCCGCGTCGAGGCGGGTACGCCGGTGGAGCTGTGGTATTCGCCGCCGCTGGAGGACGACGGAGAGTACGACGCGCCGCGGATCCTCGCCGCCGACGTCGTCGTGGCATCCATCCCCGAGAGCGACGGAATGCTCGCACAGCGCAGCGCGGCCGTCGAACTCGTGATCGATCGCGCCGATGTGGCGGATGTGCTCGCAGCCATCAACGCCGGCGCCGCGCTGTCGATCGTTCCCGTCGGGTCCGGCTCGTGACGGCCGTGATCGTCGCCGTCGCCGACCCCAGGGCGACCGAGCTCGCCAGAGAACTGGAGCGCATCGGCCATCGCATCGTCGGCATCGCACCCGATCCCGATGTGCTGCACGATCAGCTCCATGACGCCGAGGCGATCATCCTCCCCGCGACCCGCACGGTCCTGAACGCCGACCTCGTCGCGGCGTGCGACGCCGCAGGAGTGCGGATCGTGACGCTCGGCGCGGGAGACTCGCGACTGCTGAGCCGATACGGACTCCCCGAGGCGCTGCCGGAGGACGCCGACGCCTGGCAGATCGCCGACGCCCTCGACGATGAGACGCCCCGTACGGCGACGAGGAGCGAACCGTCGCATCGGCGTGTGGTGGCGGTCTGGGGCTCGCACGGTGCTCCAGGCAGGTCGACCGTCGCGATCCAGCTCGCGCTCGAGCTCTCGCGTGGTCGGCGGTGCGCGCTGATCGACGCCGACACGGTCGCCCCGTCGCTGGCGCTGCTGCTCGGCCTCGGCGACGATGCTCCTGGTATCGCGGCCGCCTGCCGTCGCGCCGAACTGGGCGGCCTGGATCCGGCGGAGCTCGACCGCGTCGCGGTGGCGATGGAGACCAGCGCGGGCACCGTCGACGTCCTCGCCGGGCTCAACCGGCCGTCGCGCTGGCCGGAGCTGTCTGCCGACCGGTTGCGCGCGACCCTCGGCGTGTGCAGGGAGTGGGTCGAGGAGACCGTCGTCGATGTGTCGGCGTCGTTCGAATCCTACGAGGAGGTCTCAGACGACCTCAGCGGCCCTCGCCGCCATGCCGCCACCACTGCGGTGCTGCGCGAGGCCGATGTCATCGTCGCCGTCACCGCCGCCGATCCCCTCTCGATCTCGCGTTTCTTGCGTGATCACGCAGAGTTGCGCGGACTCGTCGGCCCCACCGCGCGCATAGTGGTCGTCGCCAACCAGGTGCGCCCTGGCCCGCTCGGCATCGACGCACGTGGACAGGTTCGACGTGCGCTCGAGCGCTTCGCCGGCATCACCGACGTGACCTTCCTGCCGTTCGATCAGCGCGCGGCCGACGCCGCCCTGCTGCACGCCGGGCCCATGGCGGATGTCACGCCGCGGTCGGCTCTCGTCGCAGCGGTCCGGCGCCTCGCCGAGCATCTGGAACCGGCGCCGACGCGCACGACCGTCACTGCCGGTAGGTCGAGAGGAAGTTCCCGAGTCGCTCGATGGCTTCGCCGAGCACCCGCGGTTCCGGCAGGGTGACGACGCGGAAGTGATCAGGTGTCGGCCAGTTGAATCCGGTCCCCTGAACCAGCAGGATGCGCTCGGCGATCAACAGGTCGTAGACGAACTTCTCGTCGTCATGGATGGCGTGCACCTCGGGGTCGAGCCTGGGAAACGCGTACAGCGCTCCCTGCGGCTTGACGCAGCTCACTCCGGGGATCGACTCGAGGCCCTGCCAGGCGATGTCGCGCTGCTCGTGCAGGCGCCCTGTGGGAGCGATCAGCGCATCGATCGACTGAACGCCTCCCAGAGCCGCCTGCATGGCGTGCTGCGAGGGGACGTTCGGGCACAGCCGCGTGGATGCCAGCAGCGTGATGCCCTCGAGGAATCCCTTGGCGTGACGCTGGGGCCCGGTGATGACGAGCCAGCCCGCGCGGTACCCGGCGACGCGGTAGGTCTTCGAAAGTCCGTTGAATGTGAGGCACAGCAGGTCGGGCGCCAGCGTCGCGGTGGAGATGTGCTCGGCGTCATCGAAAAGGATGCGGTCGTAGATCTCGTCGGAGAGGAGCAGCAGCTCGTTCTCACGCGCGATCTGCACGAGCCCCTCGAGCACCTCGCGCGAGTACACGGCACCGGTGGGGTTGTTGGGGTTGATGATGACGAGGGCCTTCGTGCGCGGCGTCACCTTGGCGCGGATGTCCTCCAGGTCGGGCTGCCAGCCGTTGTTCTCATCGCAGACATAGTGCACAGGGGTGCCTGCGGCCAGGCTCGTCATCGCCGTCCACAGCGGGTAGTCCGGTGCGGGGATCAGGACCTCGTCGCCCTCGTCGAGCAGGGCCTGCATCGTCATCGTGATGAGCTCGGAGACACCGTTGCCGAGGTAGACGTCATCCGGCCCGAACGGCGGAAAGTCCTCAATCTGCTCGTACCGGCTGACGACGGCCCTGCGGGCGGAGATGATGCCTCGGCTGTCGCTGTAGCCGTGCGCGGTCGGAAGAGCCGCCAGCATGTCGTGGACGATCTGGTGGGGTGCCTCGAAGCCGAAGATCGCCGGATTTCCGGTGTTGAGCTTGAGGATGCTGTGGCCCTCTGCTTCCAGACGCGCCGCCTCTGCCGGAACCTTGCCTCGGATCTCGTACAGGACGTTCTTCAGCTTCGACGACTGGTCGAAGGTGCGCGTGTGGGTCATTGAGAAAGCCTACCGGCATTCACCGGCAGGCTTTCTCAACGGAAGTTCAGCGCTTCTTCTTGTCTGCGGCTCGGCGCTGTTCACGGTTCTGCGGAGCGGCTGCCGGAGCATCGACCCGCTGGCCGAACGCGCCGCGCGCGCTCTCCTGCGGAGCCGCGGCATCCGTCTCGGGCGCCGCCTTCTTCACCTGGCCGCGGTCGTTGCGCACCTCGACCTCGCCGGCGTCGTTGGGCGCGGAGTACTCGAGGCGCTGCTCGCCGACATCGCTGACGAGACCCTTCGCCTCGACCTCGGTGACCTCGGAGTCCGCGGCACGACGCACCTCGACCTCGAGGTTGTAGAGGTATCCGACCGACTCCTCCTTGATCTGGCCCATCATGGACTGGAACATGGAGAAGCCCTCGCGCTGGTACTCGATGAGCGGATCGCGCTGCGCCATGGCGCGCAGACCGATGCCGTCCTTCAGGTAGTCCATCTCGTAGAGGTGGTCGCGCCAGCGGCGGTCGAGCACCTGGAGGACGACGCGGCGTTCCAGCTCGCGCATGGCAGCCTCGCCGAGGGCCGCCTCGCGCTTCTCATAGGCGATCTTCGCGTCGGAGAGCAGCTCGCGCGTGAGACCGTCCGTCGTGATCCCGCCCTTGCGTCCGCCAGCCTCGGCGACGACCTCGTCGATCGTGACGCTGACGGGGTAGAGCGTCTTCAGCTCGGTCCACAGCGCGTCGAAGTCCCAGCTCTCGGTGTGGCCCTCGCCGGTGTGGTCGGTGACGACACCGGTGACGGCATCCTCGATGAAGTGCTGGACGCGGTCGGCGATGTCGTCGCCCTGCAGGATGTGTCGGCGATCCGCGTAGATCGCCTCGCGCTGGCGGTTGAGGACGTCGTCGTACTTGAGGACGTTCTTGCGCATCTCCGCGTTGCGCGATTCGACCTGCGACTGGGCGCTGCGGATCGCACGCGAGACGAGGCCGGATTCGATCGGGACATCGTCGGGGAAGTTCGTCCGGGCGAGGATGGCCTCAGCTGCTCCGGACTGGAACAGACGCATCAGGTCGTCGGTGAGGCTCAGGTAGAAGCGGCTCTCTCCCGGGTCGCCCTGACGTCCTGAACGTCCGCGCAGCTGGTTGTCGATGCGGCGCGATTCGTGGCGCTCGGTGCCGAGCACGTAGAGGCCGCCGGCTTCGGTGACCTTGGTGCTCTCCTCGGCGACGACGGCCTTCATGGCCTCGTACGCTTCGTCCCAGGCGGCCTCGTACTCCTCGGGCGTCTCCGCCGGGTCGAGGCCCTTGCCCCTGAGCTCCTGGACGGCAAGGAATTCGGCGTTGCCGCCGAGCATGATGTCGGTGCCTCGACCGGCCATGTTCGTCGCGACGGTGACGGCACCGAGGCGTCCGGCGCGGGCGACGATCTCGGCCTCACGTGCGTGGTTCTTGGCGTTGAGGACCTCGTGCTTGATCCCCTTCTTCGCCAGCAGGCGAGAGAGGTACTCGCTCTTCTCGACGCTGACGGTGCCGACCAGGACCGGCTGACCGGTCTCGTGACGCTCCGCGATGTCCTCGACGACCTGGGCGAACTTCGCCGTCTCGTTCTTGTAGACGAGGTCGGCGTTGTCCTTGCGGATCATCGGCTTGTTCGTCGGGATCTGCACGACGCCGAGCTTGTAGGTCGACATGAACTCGGCCGCTTCGGTCTCGGCGGTGCCGGTCATGCCCGCGAGCTTGTCGTACAGGCGGAAGTAGTTCTGCAGCGTGACGGTGGCGAGGGTCTGGTTCTCGGCCTTGACCGGAACGCTCTCCTTGGCCTCGATGGCCTGGTGGATGCCCTCGTTGTATCGGCGGCCGACCAGGATGCGGCCGGTGTGCTCGTCCACGATCATGACCTCGTCGTTCATCACGACGTAGTCGGTGTTCTTCTTGAACAGCGCGAGCGCCTTGATCGAGTTGTTGAGGAACGAGATCAGCGGCGTGTTGGCGGACTCGTACAGGTTGTCGATGCCGAGGTAGTCCTCGACCTTCTCGATACCGGGCTCGAGCACGCCGATCGTGCGCTTCTTCTCATCGACCTCGTAATCCTCGCCCGCTTCGAGCGTGCGGGCGATCTTCGCGAACTCGGTGAACCAGCGGTTGGCCTCGCCCGAGGACGGACCGGAGATGATCAGCGGCGTGCGAGCCTCGTCGATGAGGATCGAGTCGACCTCGTCGACGATGGCGAAGAAGTGCTCGCGCTGGACGAGGTCCTCCTTGCGCCACGCCATGTTGTCGCGCAGGTAGTCGAAGCCGAACTCGTTGTTCGTGCCGTACGTGATGTCCGCGGCGTACTGCTCACGGCGCACCGCAGGCGTCTGGCCCGAGACGATGATGCCGGTCGTCATGCCCAGCGCCCGGTACACGCGACCCATGAGCTCGGCCTGGTACGAGGCAAGGAAGTCGTTGACCGTGATGACGTGCACGCCCTCGCCGGCGATCGCGTTCAGATACGCGGGGAAGGTGGCGACGAGCGTCTTGCCCTCACCGGTCTTCATCTCGGCGATGTTGCCGAGGTGAAGGGCTGCGCCACCCATGAGCTGCACGTCGTAGGCGCGCATGCCGAGTGTGCGCTTGGCCGCCTCGCGCACGGCGGCGAAGGCCTCGGGCATGAGCTGGTCGAGCGTCTCGCCGTTCTGGAAGCGCTCGCGCAGCACCGTGGTCTCGTTCGCGAGATCCTCATCGGTGAGCTTCTCGAAGTCCCCCTCGAGGGCGCCGACGGCCTTGACCACCTGGTTCAGGCGCCGAAGGATGCGGCCTTCACCTGCGCGCAGCAGCTTCTCAAGAGGATTCGCCACTTAAGTCATCTCCCTGTTGTGGGTCAGATCCCAGCCACCCAGATCGGGCTTCGGTGCCGGGCATACTTCGCTATGTTACCGGCCCGTGACCTGCACGTCGTCTGCACAGGACACGCCGTTCGGCCCGATCTGGCAGTAGCGACCCATTTCCGTGTATATATTTACTCAGAAATGATTTCAGGAGGTCACCGTGTCCGTTCGCCAGAGCCTGCTCGCCATCCTCGACCAGGGGCCCTGCTACGGGTATCAGCTGCGTGCGGAGTTCGACCGCCGCACCGGCTCGACATGGCCGCTGAACGTCGGGCAGATCTACAACACGCTCGAACGCCTCGAGCGTGACGCTCTGGTGCAGCGCGGCGAAGCAGACGAACAGGGCCACGTGTACTGGCAGATCACGGATGCCGGATCCGCCGAGGTCGCGCAGTGGCTCTCCTCCCCCGTCGTGCGCACCCAGGCCACGCGAGACGAGCTCGCGATCAAACTCGCCGTCGCCGCCACGCTGCCCGGCGTCGACGTCGCCGCGGTCATCCAGGCGCAGCGACGCGCGTCGCTGTCGCACCTGCAGAGCATGCAGCGGGCCAAGTACGCGGGCGGCGACCCTGAGGGACCGGCCGAGCTCGCGTGGTCCCTGGTGGTGGACTCGATGATCTTCGCCGCGGAGGCAGAGGTGCGCTGGCTGGATCACACCGAGCAGCGCCTGGCGCTTCATCCGAACCATGCGATGGGACTCGAGCTCGCGACCGAGCGGCCCAAGCGAGGGCGCCCGGTCGTTCGACAGGGGCACGCCGTCGGCACCGAGACCGAGGGATGAGGATCATGACCGAAGCAGTGCTGCAGCTCGTCGGCATCACCCAGCAGTACGGGCAGGGCGCGACAGCGGTCTCCGCGCTGTCCGGCGTCGACCTCGAGGTCAGGCAGGGCGAACTGGTCGCCATCATGGGGGCCTCGGGCTCCGGCAAGTCGACTCTCCTGTCGATCGCCGGGGGCCTCGCGACCCCGACCAGCGGCGAGGTGATCATCGAGGGGTCCTATCTCAGCGAGCAGTCCCGCTCCCAGGTCGCGAAACTGCGTCGCCGCTCGCTCGGATTCGTGTTCCAGGACTTCAACCTCATCCCGACGCTCACAGCCATCGAGAACGTGATCCTCCCGCTCGAGCTCGACGGATTCCGCGGGAGAGTCGCCCGCCGTGCCGGCAAGGACGCTCTCGCCTCGGTCGGCCTCGCCGACAAGCTCGACTCCTACCCCGACGACCTGTCGGGCGGGCAGCAGCAGCGCGTTGCGATCGCCAGAGCCGTGGTCGGCGGCCGGCGCCTCATCCTCGCGGATGAGCCAACGGGCGCCTTGGATTCCGTCACGGGCGAGATGGTGCTGAAGATGCTGCGAGCGCGGGTCGACGCGGGAGCCGCGGGCATCCTCGTCACGCATGAGGCACGCCATGCGGCCTTCGCGGACCGAGTTGTCTTCCTCCGTGACGGCCGCATCATCGACGAGACTCGACGCGACGGCGCCGAGAGCCTGCTGACCGGCGCAGCGCAATGAGCTCGACACTCGAACGGCAGCGCAGCCGGTCGACGAGACGAAGCCCGGAACCGCGACCGACTCGCGAGCGCGGCACGCATCGCGCCCGCTGGCGAGTCGCCTCACGGCTCGCGCATCGTCAGGTACGGCGCACGATCTCGTCGAGCATCCTGATCGCGACACTCATAGCGCTGCCGATCGCCGGCATGGCGGCGTTCTCGATCGTCTCGTGGAGCGCCGCATCCACGCCGGAGGAGGCCGTGCGCGCAGAACTCGGCCAGATGGAGGCGTGGGTGCAGCCGGTCGGCGTGCCGGACTCCGGGTTCTGGCAGGCACCGACGCAGCCGGACTGGAACGGCTATCCCTTCGAGAACGATCAGATGACGGTGACCGACGGCGACCCGCTGCCGGACCCGATCGGCGCCCTCCCATCAGGGACCGAGACGATCCCGGTGACCGAAGGCCAGATCCGCGCGAACACGGGTGCCGGGGTGGCGACGCTGTCCGCGTGGGCCGGTGAGGTGTGGGACGAGCGATTCGATGGCCGCTTCGACCTCGTCGAGGGGCGGATGCCCGCGGCATCCGACGAGATCCTCGTGACGCCGGCCGGTCTCGAGCGGTTCGACATCGCGATCGGCGGAGACGTCGAGATGACGGACTCCGGCGAGACGTTCACGGTCGTGGGGACGATGACCGCGAAGACCGTACCGTCGGATCAGACGGCTCTGTTCCTCCCCGCCGGCGCTCTGAGCGGATCGACGCAGTGGTTCCTGCCGAGCACACCCCTGACCTGGAGCGATGTTCAGGCGCTGAACGAGAACGGAATCATCGCTTACTCGCGTGATGTGATGCTCGACCCGCCGGCGGCGAAGGCCGGGGACCCATGGGCAGGCATGGGCGAGTACTTCGCGTGGCAGGGTCTCGTGATGATGCTGGTGGCGTCCGGCCTCTTCGCCGCGTACGTGGTCATCATGCTCGCCGGGGCGGCGTTCTCCGTGGCGGCCCGTCGCCAGCAGCGCTCGCTCGCCGTCGCCGCGAGCGTCGGTGCGACCGGAGCCGACCTCCGCCGCACCGTGGTCCTGCAGGGGACCGTCCTCGGTCTTGTCGGCGGACTGATAGGACTCGCTCTCGGCACCGGGCTCGCCGCGGTCATCATGGCTTTCACAGATGACGGCTCCGGCACGCGGTACTGGGGTTTCCACATGCCGTGGGTGGCACTCGGCGCCATTCTGGTCTTCTCCGTCCTTGTGGGAACCGCATCGGCGGCGATCCCGGCGCGCACCGTCGCGCAATCGGACACGCTGAGCGCCCTGCGCGGCGCACGACGGCCGCAGACGCCGAGAGCATCGCGACCGATCTGGGGCTCTGTCATCCTGATCGTGGGAGTGGGGATCACGATCGCGAGCGCGGTACTGACGGCTTCCCTGGGTGCTGTGCCATACGAGGAACTCGCGGGAGATTCCCCCCTGCGGGCGATCCCGCCGTTCGGGATCGTGATCGGCCCCATCCTCGTGCAGATCGGCATCCTCCTCTCGGGCAGGTGGCTGCTCTGGCTCACCTCGCGCACCCTGTCTCGTTTCAGCCTGTCCGCCCGGGTGGCGTCGCGGGATGCCGCGGCGAACGCCTCGCGCACCGTTCCCGCCTTCGCTGCCATCGGGGCGACCGTCTTCATCGCGGTGTTCGCGATGTCTCAGTCGTCGATGCAGATCGGCAACTCGAACCGGAACTGGTTCTACCAGGGGCCCGTCGACTCGCTGTCCGTGGAGTTCTACCCGGCAGGCAACGGAGTCGTCATGCCGGTGAACGCCGAGCAGGCGGATGCCGCAGCGGACGCCGCGGTCGAGCTCGTGACAGACGCGGGTGCGTCGAGCGTCGGGCTCGTCCAGGCGCAATCAGAGCCCGTGTACTACCCGTCGTCCGACGATGTTCCAGCGGACGATCAGTGGATCATGGCCGTGATGCCCGAAGAACACCTGCTCGATCCGACCGTGACCATGTCCTACGGCTTCATGCAGTCGCCGATGAACCCGATCTCCGTCGTCGAGCCCGCTGCACTGTCAACGGTGCTCGGCGTGGATCTCTCAGCCGCTCATCTCGCAGCGTTCCGTGCCGGCAGTGCACTCGTCACCGACGATCGGTGGGTGACCGACGGCACCATCGACGTCGCCGCGTGGACGGCTCGCGAGTCGTATGAAGGGCGCCTTCCGGACAACGTCTGGCAACGACAGCCTGAGCTGTCGCCCGTCGCCGAAGCGCAGTGGGAGCGGGCCGTCGAAGCGATCGTGCTCGATGTGCCGGATCAGCCGCTGGCGATCGTCATCGCTCCGGAAACAGCCGAGCGACTCGGTATGGTGGTCCAGCCGGTCACGGTCGTCGCCGCGATGCCCGAGCCGCTCGCGAACGAGGACATGGATCGCGTGTACTCCCACGCCACGCTCCTCAGCAGTCCCGACGTGGCACTCTCACCGTCATACGAGCGCGGTCCGACCACGGACTGGTTCTGGATGATCCCCACCCTCATCGGCGTCGCCGTGCTGGTCCTCGGGGCGTCCGCCGTGGCGCTGGGCCTTGCTCGCTTCGAACGCCGGCCGGACGACGCCACGCTCACAGCGGTCGGCGGCACGCCGAGCCTTCGACGACGGATCGGCTTCTGGCAGGGGCTCATCATCGCCGGATTCGGCACGATCGCGGGAGCTGCGGCCGGGATCCTCCCGCCGATCGGGTTCGCGATCCAGTCCCGGGGTGAGCTGCTCGTGGCGGACATGCCCTGGGTGGCGCTGGCGGGACTGGCGCTCGCGCTGCCCCTGCTGATCGCCGTGGCATCCTGGCTCATCCCGCCCCGAACGCCGGAGCTCACGCGCCGAACGGTCATCGCCTGACCCGCGACCCGCGCTGCGGATCAGAGATGATCCACAGCGCGCGCATCGCATACGGAAAGTAGGATCGAGCCATGGCAGGTTTCTGGGGCAAGCGTAAACGTGAGCAGGAGGCCGCTCAGGCGGCCCAGGATGCCGATCTGGCGCGCCGGGCCGAGCAGGCTCTCGTCGCAGCGGACGAGCGGATCCGCACCGCCGGTGACGAACTCGCGTTCGCCGAAGCCGAGCTGGGCGTCTCGCTCACGAAGGATCTGAAGGCCGCACTCGAGTCGGTGAAGACGCACCTCCGTGAGGCGTTCCAACTGCACCAGCTCAATCACGACGAGATCCCCGACACCGACGAAGAGCTGCGCACCCGCAACGCTCGCATCGTGCAGTTGTGCGAGTGGGCAGAAGACCTCCTCGACGAGAAGACCACCGCCCTCGCCGACTCGGTGTCGCGCGTACGGCAGGCTCCCCAGATCATCGAACAGGTCCGCAGAGATGCCGAGGCGCTCGCCGCGCGCATCCCGCAGACGCGCTCGAGCATCGAGCGACTCTCGACGCGCTACGCCGAATCGGCGATGCACCAGATCTCGGCATCCGCAGACGAAGCGGAGCAGCTCATCGCCTTCGCCACCCACGGCGCAGACGTCTCGGAGCGCCGGCGCGCTGCGCGACAGAACGAAGAGGCGAACCTCGCGCTCGAGACGGCGACGGAGGCCACCCGCCGCGCCGGCGCCCTCATGGATGCAGTGGAGGACTTCGAGATCGAGGCGCTCCGCGCCGAGTCCACCCTCGCCGAGGTCGTCGCAGACTCGCGCGGAGACATCATCGCCGCCCGGAGCGCTCCGAAGGCGCCCGCCGTCACGGCCGCCGTCGCCGAGCTGGAGCAGGCACTCGAAGCGCTCTCCCCCGCCGGATCCCGCAACGACCCGTTCGCGGAGCTCACCCAGTTGCGCACCGCCAACACCGCCCTCGACGACGCGATCGCCAAGGCGCAGTACCGCGCTCAGAACCCGCTGCCCAGTGTGGCGCAGGTGCAGCACTCGCTGGATGACGCCGACCGGCAGCTCGGCGTCGCCCGAGGACTCATCTCCGGCCACCGCGGCTGGATCGGCGCCGACGCGCGAACGCGGTTCGCCGAGGCAGAGCGCCTCCGCATCGACATCCCCGAACTGATCGCGCCGGAGGAGACCCGCGAGCAGGCTCTGGCTGCGTCCCGTCGGGTCGCCCAGCTCGCCGCCGAGGCGCTTCAGCTGGCCCAGCGCGACATCGACTCGGCGCGTCCGCAACAGCAGCAGGGCTGGGGCGGCGACGGCTGGGGCGGTGGACGCCGCGGCGGCGGTGGCGACATCATGGGCGGCATCATGGGCGGCCTGGTCATCGGAAGCATCCTGGACGGCATCTTCGACTGAGGGTCAGAACACGGAGAAGGCCCGGCATTGCATGCCGGGCCTTCTCCGATCACGTCAGGATGCGAGCGCCTCCGCGTGCTCAGGCGACGCCTGGGTGGTCAGCGAGATCACGCCGTAGTCCCAGCCCTTGCGCCGGTACACGACGCTGGGGTGATCGGTGCGAGCGTCGACGAACAGGAAGAAATCGTGCCCGACGAGCTCCATGCGATCGACGGCCTCCTCGACCGTCATCCACTCGGCTTCGAAGTTCTTGGTACGGATGACGACGGGCGAGTACTCCTCTTCCTCCTCGCTCTGCACCGGGATCGTACCTGTGGCGACCGCTTGCAACACGTCCACGGATGCCGGCTGCACGTCGATGCCCTCGAGCGAGCCGCTGCCCTTCTCGAAATGCGCACCGCGAGGGTGCTGACGACCGTCGACCCGCTTCTCCTTCGCGCGGCGCAGCTGCTCGGCGAGCTTGTCGACCGCGAGGTCGAGGGCGACGAACTTGTCTCCGTCGACGGCCTCGGCGCGAACGATGGGGCCCTTGCCGACCAGCGTGAGCTCGACGGTCTCATCCGGTACGCGTCCGCCACGATAGGCGCGATGCGTCACCTTCACATCCAGCCTCTGCGCCTTCGCGGCAAACTGCTGAACACGGGCGATCTTCTCTTCGACAACGGTTCGGAAGCGATCGGTGATACCCACCCCGACGCCAACGATGCTTGTTTCCATTGCTGCCTCCTTGTCCCGGTCCTCCCGGCCAAGGGCGGACCGTGGTCGCCTTGTGGTCCCCTACCGTAGTCCGCGTTTCCCTCGATGTCACGGTTCCTTCACAATGTGTTCCCTCAGAATTCTCGTCGGCGCGGCGTCGCCGCCAGAGTGACGGCCCCGCACACCCGGAAACCTGCCGCTGTCAGCGCCCTGGCGGCTTCGTCGAGGGTCGATCCGGTGGTCACGACATCGTCGACGACGACGACGTCACCCGCGTCCCGGGCGTGTCGCGCCCGCATGCTTCCCGTCACGTTCCGGCGACGCTCCTCGACATCGAGGTCACGCTGGTCCCTGGTTCGTCTGGTCGGTCTGAGAAGCCGTGCGGGTGCAAGCCCTGCACGCCGCAGGAGCAGGTCGGGCACCCGGTACCCGCGACGACGGAACGACGCCGCGCTCGTCGGCACCGGCACGAGCAGCGCATTCGGATGGACGGCGAGCAGTCCTGCCGCCGCGTCCGCGAGGGCCGCGCCGAGAGGCCGCGCGAGCAGGGTCTCACCGTCCTCCTTCACCCGGCGGATGCAGCGCGCGACGATGCCGTCGAAAGCAAGCGCCGAGATGACCGGCATCCCGTCGGGGGTCGAGGTGTGCACCGGCTCAGCGGTGAGCGCCGCTCGACACTCATCGCACAGCAGCGTCCCCGGCGCATCGCATCCGGCGCAGCATCCGGCCAGCACGAAGGCCGCGATCTCGTCCGCCAGCGCCGCCCACAGTGCCATGTCTCTACGGTGACGTCCTGCGCGCGCACCGCGCGACGCCGAGCGCACGACCTGCGGACGACGTGCTCCTGTGCAGGACGAGTCGCCTGCCTGGCGCGCGCCTACTGTCCGGCGTGCGTGCCGAGCACCAGCACTCCGGAGAGCCCCAGCTGCCACGTCGTGCCGCGCTGGGCGTACAGCACGCCCTCATCGCCGAGGATGCGCAGCGCGGAGTTCGTGCGGCCGCCGGAGAGCATGAGGGCGCCGCTGGGCGCGGCAGCCGCGGTCCCTGGGCCTCCCACGCTCTGCGTGACCACGAGATGAGCGGACTCGTCCTGAATGAGGACGCCGAGAGCGTCCTCGCCGATCCACGACAGCGCAAGGGGTGTGCCGTCGATCTGCGCCACCAGGTGCACATCGCCGAGCGCGACCGGCGCGTGCGCGTCGTCGCGGGTGATCGCGGCGAGCGCGATCCAGCGCTGGCCGCCGACGCTGATCACGGCTGCCAGGCGCACGCCGTCGGACGCGACGCGCAGCTGCATGATGGATGAGGCACCGGGGAATGCCTCTGCGACCTTGACCGAGGTGACATCGGACCGCCAGGCCTCGACGTCGTGCGGCGACGCCCTCGGCACGGTCCAGGTGTAGCCGTACGGGTCTATCGACGGCGCGATCTGCCCCGGTCTGGTGGGGATCTGGTTGACCTGCCCGTCTTCGACGATGTAGATCGCGCCGTTCTTGAACTGCATGGCCGCCAGCGAGTCATCCGCTGCGACATCCACGGCAGCGACCGACGAGGCGACCTCGATGATCTGGTCGCTGATTCCGTCGTACGGCGTGATCTCCTGCCCGACGAACGATCCGAACGCGTCTTCAGTGAGGACGACGGGGCTGGACTCGGCGCGTCCCGTCTCCACGGCGGCCGTTCCCGCACCGAGATCGCGACCGTTGACGAGCAGCCGCACCTCGGTCACACCCGCCGGCCGGAGAGTCGCCTCGAGCTGTGTCCGCATGCGAGAGAGCTGCCGATCGTCCAACGCCGCCGCCGCGGCCGTCAGTTCTACGGTGGCGATCTTCTCGGGGCTGATCGGCACCGAGTCGCTCGCCAACGAGACATCACCAGGAAATGCGCTGCGGACCGCAGGAGCGAGCCACTCGCCAGGGCTTCCGTCGAGCAGCGCCTGCGTGAGGGTGGTCGCGATCGTCTGCCTGCGCGGATACCACCGGAGGTCAGGCACCAGGTGCGTCCAGCTCTGATCGAAGTACTGCAGTGGATATTGCCGATACACCTGTTCGAACGCGCCGGCATCCAGCACGATGCCGTCCGCCGCCTCGGTGATGCGCCACTCCCCCTCGTCGTTCTTGGCGACGGCGAAGGATGCGACGGATTCGTCTCCTGGCAGTTCGGCGTACGCGCCGTCCTCATCGACTCGGGCGACGAGGTCGAGCACCACGCTCACGTCGCCCGTTTCGGCGTCGTCGCTCTCCAGATCCGATGAGAACTCCCGCATTCCGGCGCCGGAATCGATCGTCACGCCGGCGCTGGGCCGCCAGGTCGCCGCGAACTCAGGGCTCAGGAACTCCCGTGCGATCGCCCACCCGTTGTCTGGCGTGAGCGCAGCGTCCAGGAATCCTTCGACGATCTCTGCCGGGCTCGCCCCCTCGAGCGGCCTCGCGGCGATCTGGCTGATGTCGGGGTCGAGGTCGACGTCGTCCAGGACGAGCCCCACGTTGACCTCTCCGGCGCTCGGCAGACTCGTGCATCCGGCGAGGACGGCGGTCAGCGCGGCGAAAGCCACGATGCTCAAGCGGCGATGCCAACGGGTCATGAGTCGTCCTCCGATCGTGCGTCGAAGTACATCTCGCGCAGCTCCGTCAGCTGAATGGGCTGTGTCAGCGGACCGACGTCCGCGATGCTCTCCTGCGGCTCGAGCGACACGGGTGAGGTGCCATCGCGCTGCGCAGGATCACGCGGGATCGTCAGCACGAAGTTCGTGCCGACGGTGAGCTCGGACCAGACCGCCAGGGTGCCGCCGTGCAGCGTGGCATCCCCCAGCGCGATCGACAGCCCCAGGCCCGTTCCGCCGATCGTGCGCTGGCGCGAGGGATCGGCGCGCCAGAACCGGTCGAACACGCGCTCGGCGTCCTCCGGCGTCATGCCCAGGCCGAAGTCGCGGACGCCGACGGCGACGGCGTACTGGTTGCTGTCCACCGTGATCACGATCGGATGCTGCTCCCCGTGCTCGATCGCGTTGCCGATGAGGTTCCGCAGCACGCGGCGCACGCGCCGCGGGTCCATCTCGACCGGCGAATATCCGCCCGGTGCGACCAGACGCAGCTCGGAGCCGCGCTCTTCGGCGAGCGGACGCATCTGCTCGATGACATCCTCGGCGAGCTCGGCGAGGCTGGTGGCGTCCAGCTCGAGCTGCACGGACCCCGCGTCGTAGCGGCTGATCTCGAGCAGGTCGCTCAGCAGCGTCTCGAACCGCTGGACCTGCGTGTAGAGCAGCTCGGCGGTGCGGGAGGTCGTGGGGTCGAACTGGTCACGCTGATCGTTGAGCATGTCGGCCGCGAGCCGGATGGTCGTCAGCGGCGTGCGGAGCTCGTGCGAGACGTCCGAGACGAATCGCTGCTGCACGAGCGAGAGCTCGCCGAGCTCTTTGATCTGGGCCTCGATGCTGTCGGCCATCGCGTTGAACGACTGTGCGAGCGTCGCAAGCTCGTCCTCGCCGTGCACGGGCAGCCGCACGTCGAGGTCGCCCGCCGCGAGCCGGGCGCTGGTCTCCGAGGCTTCGATGATCGGCTTGGACACGAGGCGGAGCACGAGCCACGAGATCACCGCCACGATCGCGATGAGCACGAACCCGGCCGCCCACAGCGTGCTCTGCACGAACTGCAGCGTCTGCTGCGAGTCGGCGAGGTCGTACGCGATGTACACCTCGAACGCGCCGACGCCTGGCAGGAACAGCTGCTGGCCGACGACGATGCCCGGCGCCACCGACCCATCGGGCATGGGGATGGCGATCGACTGCCACGACTGACGGTCGGGGAACGACACCACGCGCTCGCGCAGGCCGGGGCTGATCAGGTCGGCGCTCAGATCGGTGCGGAATCCCTGCACGCCGCTGCCGACCGGCGTGTCGTCGATCGGAGAGGCGTAGACGCGCGACGACGAGGACGCCCGCGGGATCGTCTCCTGCACATCCGTCCACAGCGCACGCAGGCCGGAAGGGTCGTCCGTGACCTCCGCCGCGTCGACGCGGTTCTGCGCCTCCGCGACGGCCCGCAGCGCATCGGAGAGCACCTCGTCACGGCGCGACTCGAACAGGTTGTTCTGGATCACCAGGGCCATGATCACGCTGGTGATGAAGATCGCCATCGTGGTCAGCAGCAGCGTGATCGTGATGGTGCGGAACCGCAGCGAACGACGCCACAACGTGGCGGCGACCTCCGGCCAGCTCCGCGGATCGCGCCACACTACGGCGGCCGTCGGCGTCGCGCTCGTCGCGATCAACGCGCGCTCCTCATCGGTTCGGGCCCCTAGCTGACGCTCCCGGCCCGGTAACCGACGCCGCGGACCGTCATGACGATCTTCGGCGCGTCCGGGTCGAGCTCGACCTTGGCGCGCAGGCGCTGCACGTGCACGTTGACGAGTCGCGTGTCGGCCTTGTAGTGGTAGCCCCACACCTGTTCGAGCAGCATCTCGCGCGAGAACACCTGCTGGGGCTTGGATGCCAGCGCCACCAGCAGCTGGAACTCGAGCGGCGTGAGAGGGATCGGCGTGGTGCCGCGGCGCACTTCGTGCGCGTCGACGTCGACGACGAGGTCGCCGATGCGCAGGATCTCGCTGATCGCCTGGGTGACCGGGCGCAGCCGGGTGCGGATGCGCGCGACGAGCTCCTTCGGGTTGAAGGGCTTGACCATGTAGTCGTCGGCACCGACCTCGAGACCCCGAACCACGTCGGCCGTGTCGCCGCGAGCCGTGAGCATGATGATCGGGATGCCGGATTCGGCGCGGATGCGGGTGCAGATCTCGATGCCGTCCATACCGGGGAGCATGAGGTCGAGGAGCACGAGGTCAGGGTGCTGGGTGCGCCACTCCTCGACGGCCTCCGCACCATCGGCGCAGAAGACGGGCTCGAAGCCCTCGGTGCGTAGCACGATGCCGATCATCTCGGCCAGCGCGGTATCGTCGTCGACCACGAGGATCCGTGAGGTCATCTGATCCCAGCCCCATCTTTCTACCCAGGCGCGCCGCCGTTCGAGTGAAGGCTGAACGCGGTCGTTCCCCAGCGTACTTCATGACAACATTTCGATCACGGTAGCGCTTCCGATCCGTTCACGGCGGCAGGCGACGGATATGACACGATGGTCGTGCACCTGGGAGGGGAGCTCGATGAGCGCACAGAACTGGACACCGGCGGTCAAGGCCGGACTCGTCCCGCTCCATCCGCTGACGTTCGGCGCCCTGATCGGAAAGCCGTTCGCCGCGCTGCGGCACAACCCCAAGGTGCTGTTCGGGTTCGCGATCGTCATCCAGCTCGTCATCGCCGTCGTCACGCTCGTCGTCGTCGGCGCCGTGGCACTCGCCACGTTCGCTCGCATCGAGTCGCTGTCGCCGAGCAACCCGGACTTCTACCCCGTGCTGTGGGGGACGATCGCCATCAACGGCCTCGTCGTCCTGGCGATGAGCTTCGTGAGCCTCGCGTTCACCGCGGTCATGCAGGGCGTCGTCGCGGCCGACATCGGCGAAGCCGCACTGGGACAGAAGGCCCCGCTCGGACGCCTCTGGAAGCGGATGCGCCCTGCGTTCTGGCGCCTGATCGGCTGGAGCCTGCTGCAGGCGCTGGCCGCGATCGTCCTCATGGTCGTGATCGGCGGGATCATCGCCCTCGGCGTGATGGCCGGCGTCGGCGGCTCCGGCGAAGGCGTCGCGGTCACCGTGGTGATCGGCATCCTCGTCGTCCTGGCCGCGATTCCGCTCTGGGTGTGGCTGAGCACGAAGCTGCTCCTCGTCCCCTCCGTGCTCGTCCTCGAGCACGCGCAGCTGCGGCCCGCCCTGGTGCGGTCATGGCGACTGACCCGTGGCAGGTTCTGGAACACCTTCGGCGTGATGTTCCTCATCAGCGTCATCATGAGCATCGCGGTGAGCGTCATCAGCGTTCCGCTGTCGCTGCTCGGCACGCTGCTGCTGCCCGTGATCGCCCCCACCGGCGGTGCGGACGAGGTCACGACCTTCGCGATGGGGATGCTCGCCGGCGTCGCCCCGCAACTGCTCGTGTACGTCCTGCAGGCCGTCGCGATCGTCGTGCAGTGCGCCGCCGGTGCGTTCATCTACCTCGACTGCCGCATGCGCTACGAAGGTCTGGACCACAGCCTGATCACGTATCTCGAGCGGCGCGACCTCGGCGCAACGGACGCAGAGCTCGGCGATCCGTTCGCCGTCGACCCTGAGCGGGCCGTCAGCAGCGCCCCACCGCCCGCGCAGACTCCGCAGTACGTCGCGTCTCCGGTGGGCTGGGATCAGTACGCGGCGGCACCGCAGTATCCGGCGCAGGAGTACCCGGCGCAGCCGATTCCGCAGTACCCGCCGCAGCCGTATGCCGCGGGCGAGGCACCCCCGCCCGCTCCATACGCCCCACCGCAAGCTCCTCCGCCGCCACCGCCGGGGCATCACGGGGCATGATCTTCCTCGCCAGCCTTCTCGCGAACGATCCGTACGCTCCGGACGGTGACGACGCGCGCCGTTGGGCCGAGCAGGAGCTGCAGAATCCGCGCTACGCCGATGCGAAGCCGACGTGGTTCGACTACCTGGCGGAGGACATCGCGGAGTTCGTCTCCGGGCTCTTCTCGCCGGACACGGGGCAGCAGGTCGGCAGCACTGCCCTCGTGATCGTCACGGTCGTCATCGTCGCCGCACTCATCACGGTCCTCATCCTGTGGGGACGACCGCGCGCCTCGCGACGGGTGAGGCGCCGCGGCGGCGAGCTGCTCGGGGAGCGCGACGACCGCACAGCGTCGCAGCTGCGAACAGACGCCGAGCGCAGAGCTCGAGAGGGCGACTGGGACGCGGCGACGGTGCTGCGCTTCCGTGCGCTCGCACGTGGTCTGCTCGAACGCGACATCGTCGACCCCGCGCCCGGTGCGACCGCGCAGGCGATCGCACGCGAAGGCGCTGCCGAGCTCGGATCGCTGCACGCAGAACTCGCCGCCGCGGCGAGCGCGTTCGATCTGGTGCGCTATCTGCAGCATCCGGCATCCGAGAAGAGCTACCGCGAGCTGGTGAGCATCGACGATGCCGTCTCGAAGGCGCATCCCGCCGTGCGCGGGCCCGAGCAGCGCTCCCCCGAGAGCGTGCCCGCATGACCGACATAACGGTTCGTACGACCGGCACCGCGGTTCGCGAGAAGGGCCGACTGCGCTCGGTCCTGGGCTGGGCGGCGATCGCTGCGGCCGTCGTCGTCTTCGCCCTGATCATCAGCGCGCTCTCCTTCGGAGCCCCTGATTCCCGCGATGGTCTGGATCCCGAGAGCGCCAAGGATTCCGGCACTCTCGCCCTGGCCGAGCTGCTGCGCGATCAGGGCGTGGAGATCACCGTGGCGCGTACCCGCGGGGACGCGCAAGCTGCGATATCGGACGACACCACCCTCGTGATGGCCGATCCGTACGCCCTGTCGGACGACGCGGTCCGAGAGCTCATCGAACCTGCGAACCACACGGTGCTCCTCTCCAGCGCCTCACGGATCCTGCGTCTGCTCGACCTCGGCGAGAATGCGGCCCCGCCCGTCGCCGAGGCGCTCGCTGCGGGTTGCGATGTGCCGGAGTTCGCCAACATCGGCACGGTGCGACCCGACCGCTTCTTCGCGCCGGCGGACGGTGTCACCGGATGCTTCTCTGACGACGGGGCCGCCGGGCTGCTCATCGATGATCGGGCCGGCATCCGAACCGTGATGATCGAGGGTGCGTCACTCTTCAGCAACGAGCATCTCGCCGAGAACGGCAACGCGGCACTCGGGCTCGCGCTTCTCGGTCAGACCGGTCACGTCGTCTGGTACGTGCCATCGCTCGCGGACACCGACATCGAAGCGCAGACGCCAGACACGCTCGCGAGCCTCACCCCACCCTGGGTGACGCCGGCGATCCTCCTGCTGCTGCTCGCCGGGATCGTCGCCGGCATCGCACGGGGTCAGCGGTTCGGCCCCCTCGTCACCGAGACGCTCCCGGTCACGGTTCGCGCATCCGAGACGATGCACGGACGTGCGCGCCTGACGGCCAAGGCGGGCGACGCGGCGCACGCCGCCGCCGCGCTGCGGGACGGCTCGCTGCGGCGCCTCGCGACGCGTCTGGGCCTGACGGCTCGCTCGACGCCCGTCGAAGTCGCGGATGCGGCATCCGATCGTCTGCGCATACCGCGCGGCTCCCTGCACGACCTCCTCGCCGGGCCTCTGCCCGCCAACGACTCCGAACTCGTCGACACTGCCCGTCGACTCGCAGAACTCGAGACGGCGGTCGATTCCGCCGTGCACGTGGAAAGGAACACCCAGTGACCGATACAGACGAGTCCGTGACCGGCGCCGCTCCAGCAGCGTTCGATGACGCTCAGCTGCGCAAGGCCATGCACCGCGTGCGCACCGAGGTCGACAAGGCCGTGGTCGGCCAGGCAGGAACCGTCACCGGACTTCTGGTGTGCCTGCTCGCCCGCGGCCATGTGCTGCTCGAGGGCGTACCCGGTGTCGCCAAGACGCTGGTCGTGCGATCGTTCGCGCGGGCGCTGGGTCTGGACACCAAGCGCGTCCAGTTCACCCCCGACCTGATGCCGGGTGACGTCACGGGTTCGCTCGTGTACGACGCGAGAACCGGCGAGTTCGAGTTCCGCCAGGGGCCGGTGTTCACGAACATCCTGCTCGCCGACGAGATCAACCGCACCCCGCCCAAGACCCAGGCCGCTCTGCTGGAGGCGATGGAGGAGCGGCAGGTGTCGGCCGACGGCGAGAGCCGCGACCTGCCCGACCCCTTCCTGGTCGCTGCGACGCAGAATCCGATCGAGCACGAGGGCACGTATTCTCTGCCCGAAGCGCAACTCGACCGCTTCCTCATGAAGCTCGTCGTGGGGATGCCGGAGCGCGACGCCGAGGTCACGGTGCTGCGGCTGCACGCCGGCGGCTTCTCGCCGCGCGAGCTCACGGGCGTCGAGTCGGCCGTCACCGCGGAGGAGATCCGTGCCGCTCAGGATGCAGCGGCCCGCGTCGAGGTCACCGATGAGGTGCTCGGCTACGTCGTGGACCTGGCCCGTGCTACCCGCCAGTCCCCGTCCGTGCTGCTGGGCGCGAGCCCGCGCGCCTCGACCGCGCTGCTCGCGGCCGCGAAGGCGTGGGCGTGGCTGAACGGGTCCACCGCAGTCACCCCCGATCATGTGCAGACCATGCTCGTTCCGGTCTGGCGGCACCGACTGCAGCTGCGACCGGATGCCGAGATGGAGGGCGTCTCGGCGGACGCCGTGCTCGCGTCGGTGATTCAGCAGACCCGGGTGCCGATCTAAGTGTTCATCACCCTCCGCCTCGCACTCCTCACCGGGATCGGACTCGTCCCCGTCGTGGCCCTCGCCATCGCGGGTGCACCGGTGTGGGCGGTCATCGGCGGATGGCTCGTGCTGTGCGGCATCCTGCTCGCGATCGACGTGTCCCTGGCGGCGAGCGCCCGCACCGTCACGGTGACCCGACGCGTGCCTGCGCGTGCTCGCATCGGCGAGCCGATCGACGCCGAGCTGGTGCTGCACAACCACGGACAGCGGACCCTGAACGCACTGATCAGGGACGCCTGGCAGCCGACGGCCGGGGCGAGTCCCGAGCGGATGCGGCTCGTCGTTCCAGCCGACGAGCGGCGCCGGCTGACCGTGCCCCTGCTCCCCCGTCGTCGCGGCGAACTCGTGAGCACTTTCGTCTTCATCCGCTCGCGGGGGCCGCTGGGGCTCGGCGGCAGGCAGGCCAGGCATGAGGTGCGCGGCGCCCTCCGCGTGCTGCCGGCATTCGCCTCCCGCAAGCACCTGCCGTCGCGTCTGGCGCGGCTGCGTGAACTCGACGGCAACACCAGCATCCAGGTCCGCGGGCAGGGCACAGAGTTCGACTCGCTGCGCGAATACGTCCGAGGAGACGACGTGCGCTCGATCGATTGGCGTGCGACCGCCCGCGCGGGGACGACGATGCTGCGCACCTGGCGACCCGAGCGCGACCGGCACGTCGTCATCCTGATCGACACCGGACGGACCGCGGCCGCCCGCGTCGGCGACAGCACCCGTCTGGATGCCGCGCTCGAGGCCTCTCTCCTCCTCGCCGCCCTCGCCGCGAGAGCCGGCGATCACGTGCATCTGCTGATGTACGACCGCGTCGTGCGCGGCCGCGTCACCGGCGTCGACGGCCCCGGACTCCTGCAGGCGATCACAGACGCCATGGCACCGGTGCACGCCCGGCTCGTCGACACCGACTGGGGCGGTGCGTTCGCGGCGATCCGGACGCTCACCACGCGGCCGTCACTGATCGTCGTCCTCACCGCGCAGGATGCCGCCGAGTCCGCCCGCAGCTTCCTGGGCGCGTTCCCCAACGCCTCACGCGCCACGACCGTGCTCGTCGGCTCCGTCACCGACGATGCCGTCGGAGAGCTCGCCATGCAGCGCGACTCCCGCGAGGACATCTATCTCGCGGCCGCCGCAGAACGCACCATCCGCGATGCGGAGAACGTCGCGGATGCCATCCGTCGCGCAGGCGGCGAGGCCATCGCCGCCGATCCGGAGGAGCTTCCGCCGAAGATCGCCGACCGGTATCTCGAGCTCAAGGCCGCCGGACGCCTCTGAGGCCGGCATCCGCCCCGAGCCCTTTCAGGTCGCAGAATATGCCGTTCTGAACGCGCGATACCGGCACAATTCGCGACCCGAACGCGCCGCGGTTCCGTGGAGGACGATCCAGACCCTTGGGTCGCACAATTCGCCGCTAAGCGTGAGCGATACCGGCACAATTCGCGACCCGAGCACTCGTTCGCGGCCCACTTGTGGATAACTCCCGCGGGCGGGGCGCCGAGTCGCCGTGTTGGCGGCATCCGGGGCTCAGGTCGCAGAAAACGCCACCATGGATGCCGTCATAGCGGCACAATTCGCGACCTGAACGCGCGCCGCGGCTTCGGTGAGTACAGCGCGGACACAGTGCGACGCTGTGGACAACGGCCGTGAAGGAGACGACGTCGGTGGGACGGTTGTGCGATGCGAACGCCCCGCCTGATCCCCTACCAGCTCGGACCCGCGTTCACCGTGCAGGCTGCCCGGGATGCCGGGCTGAACCGCGGTCGGATGCGCCGCACTGATCTCGACGCGCCCTTCCACGGCGTCCGCGCGCGGGGCGCCCCCATCGAAGAGACCGACCTCGACATCTTCGAACGACAGGCTGCCGAGCGCCGGACGCGCGCTGTCCGGTACGCGCCGCGGCTCAAGCCGGATCAGTTCCTCAGCCACGAGACCGCTGTGGCCATGCTGCGTGGCCCGCTTCCGCTCGCGACCGACCAGACGGGAGTGGTGGATGGCATGGCGCTCCACGTCCACGTGAGCACTCGCGGTCCGGGTCCGCTCGTCCGTACTGTCGGCGTGCGTGCACATCGCGCTGATCCTCGTACAACGCAGACGCTCGAGCTGCACGGATTCCTCGTCGCTGATCCAGCAACAGCTTGGGCGCAGCTCGGGTCCTGGAGTGTTCCCGATCTCGTCGCCCTGGGCGACTTCTTCTGCCGGGTCTGGCGTCGCGGCCCAGGGCGTCCAGACGCCGGGAGGCCTCCGCTCAGCACTGTAACCGAGCTGCATAGCCGGATCGAAGGAGCCCGACGGCACGGCATCCGCCGGCTGCGCGAAGCCATCGAGTTGATCCGCGAGGATTCCTGGTCGCCGCGCGAGTCGAAGCTGCGGTGCCTCATCGTCCAGGGAGGTCTCCCGGAGCCCGAACTCAACTACGACATCCATGACGGCGACGGCCGGTTCCTGGGATGCTTCGACCTCGTCTACCCGGGCAAGAAGGTCGCGATCGAGTATCACGGGCTCTTGCACGCCTCGACGTACGCCGCGGACGTCGAGCGCATCGCCGCGCTCCGCGCCGCCGGCTGGACGGTCATCGAGGTCACCAGCGCCCTGTTCGCACGTCCCACCGAGCTGCTCGCACGCATTCGTCGCGCAATCAGTCGGTGACAGCATCCGATGACCCGTTCAGGTCGCGGAATATGCTGCTTCCACGCGCCGAGACCGGCACAATTCGCGACTTGAACGACGGGTGGCCGTCCCGTAAACCTGACCGGTTCCTTTTTGTGAATGATTCAGAAAAAGGCTACAATGGATGCGATGACAATCGCCGCCCCGCATGAAGCACCCGAGCGCCTGCGCGCCGCTGGTCTGCGTGTCACGGTGCAGCGCGTGGCCGTTCTCGAAGCGCTGGCCGCTCGGCCGCACGCCTCGGCGGAGACCGTCTTCTCCTCATTGCGCGACCGACTCAGCGGTGTGGCGCTGCCCACCGTTCACGGCATCCTGGGCGACCTCACCGGCGCTGGAATCGTGCGCAAGGTGAGCCTCCCCGACGCCGGCAGCGCCCTCTACGAGGTGCAGGACGAGTTCGACAACCACCACCACCTGCAGTGCGTCGAATGCGGCCGCGTCGAAGACGTCGCGTGCGCCGTCGGCGAAGCCCCCTGCCTGCATCCGTCCCACGACCACGGGATGCGGATCATCGAAGCCTCTGTGACCTACCGAGCCATCTGCTCCGACTGCGAAAGGAAGAAGTGAAATGACTGACAAGACTTTCACGACCACCCAGACCGGAACACCTGTCGCCAGCGACGCACACTCGCTGACGTCCGGTCCCGACGGGATCACCGCGCTGCACGACCGATACCTGGTCGAGAAGCTCGCCTCGTTCAACCGCGAGCGCGTGCCGGAGCGCAACCCGCACGCCAAGGGCGGCGGAGCCTTCGGTGAGTTCGTCGTCACCGAGGACGTCTCGCAGTACACGCGTGCTGCCGTCTTCCAGCCCGGCGCCACGAGCGAGACGCTGCTGCGCTTCTCGTCGGTCGCCGGCGAGCAGGGCTCCCCCGACACGTGGCGCGACGTGCGCGGATTCTCGCTGCGCTTCTACACCACCGAGGGCAACCTCGACATCGTGGGCAACAACACCCCCACGTTCTTCCTGCGCGACGGCATGAAGTTCCCCGACTTCATCCACTCGCAGAAGCGCCTGACCGGCTCCGCCCTGCGCGACGCCGACATGCAGTGGGACTTCTGGACGCTCTCCCCCGAGTCGGCCCACCAGGTCACCTACGTCATGGGCGATCGCGGTCTGCCGCGCTCGTGGCGCCACATGAACGGCTACGGCTCGCACACCTACCAGTGGGTCAACGCCGAGGGCGAGCGCTTCTGGGTGCAGTACCACTTCCTCACCAAGCAGGGCGTCGAGCCGATGTTCTCCGACGAGGCCGAGCGCATCGCCGGCCAGGACGCCGACTACTACCGTCGCGACCTCTACGAGGCGATCGAGAACGGCGACCACCCGTCGTGGGACGTCTACGTTCAGGTCATGCCGTACGAAGAGGCCAAGACGTACCGCTTCAACCCGTTCGACCTCACCAAGACCTGGTCGAAGAAGGACTACCCGCGCATCAAGGTCGGCACCTTCACGCTGAACCGCAATCCGCGCAACTTCTTCGCCGAGATCGAGCAGGCCGCCTTCTCGCCGGGCAACCAGGTTCCGGGCACCGGCATCTCGCCCGACAAGATGCTCATGGCTCGCGTGTTCTCCTACCCGGATGCCCAGCGGTACCGCATCGGCGCGAACTACAACCAGCTGCCGGTCAACCAGCCGCACGCCGCCGAGGTGAGCAACTACATGCATGAGGGCAACATGCAGTATCACTTCAACACGGCGGAGCACCGCGTCTACACCCCGAACTCCTATGGTGCAGCCGGTGGCCCCGAGGCCGACCCGCAGCGCGGTGTCGAGGCGAGCTGGGAGAACGACGGCGCGCTCATCCGCACGGCGGCGACTCTGCACGCAGAGGACGACGACTTCGGCCAGGCGCGCACGCTGATCAACGAGGTCTTCACCGCCGAGGAGCGCCAGCGCTTCATCGAGACCCTCGCCGGTCAGTACGACGCGCTGACCGTCCCGGCCATCCAGGAGCGCTTCTTCTGGTACTGGGGCCAGGTCGACCAGAAGGTCGCTGATGACGTGCGCGCGCTCACCAGCCGTGCGTTCGACAACGCGGAGCCGGTGGGCGTCGGCGAGTGAGCCGCTGATTCCCTGAATCGTCGATTCGCGCGTGGGGTCGGATGCTTCGGCATCCGGCCCCACTAGCATGTGCCCTGAATTCGATCGATCCCGGTCGAACCGACGAGAGGGAATTCCATGAGCGAAACGCTCGCTGAAGCTGCGGCTCCGGTCCCGTCCACCGGATCCAAACTGACCGCCGAAGCTCTCGGCACCTTCCTGCTGGTCCTCGGCGGCGTCGGCACCGCACTGTTCGCCTCCAACCACTTCACCGACCCGGGCTCAGGCTCGGCCGTGTATGTGGCCGTCGCCTTCGCCTTCGGCCTCACGGTGGTCGTCGGCGCCTACGCGTTCGGCCCGATCTCGGGGGGACACTTCAACCCCGCTGTCACGCTCGGTGTCGCTGCCGCAGGACGCCTCCCGTGGCGCGACGTACCCGGCTACATCATCGCCCAGGTCGTCGGCGGCATCGTCGCGAGCACGATCCTCGTGCTCATCGGTCTGTTCGGACCGGACGGATGGCTCACCACCGCACAGGACGCCGGATTCGCCAGCAACGGCTGGGGAGAGCACTCCCCCAGTGGATTCGGCATGTGGGCGGCCATCATCATCGAGATCGTGCTGACGGCCGTGTTCCTGTTCGTGATCCTCGGCACGACGCACAAGCTGCGTCCGACGCCATTCGCCGGGCTCGCGATCGGACTCACGCTGACGCTCATCCACCTCGTCAGCATCCCGGTGGACAACACCTCGGTGAACCCGGCACGCTCGATCGCCGCGGCGATCTACGGCGGCGTCGGTCCGCTCTCGCAGCTGTGGGTGTTCATCGTCTTCCCGATCGTCGGCGCAATGCTCGCCGGCGTCGCGTACAAGACGCTGCTCGACGGCACCGTCGTGCACGACGCCAGGAAGCGCGCCTGACGCGAGAAACGCTCAGCCGGCGGTGAGCTGCGGAGTTCCTGCTTCGTACTCGAGGAGGTCTCCGCGCTCACCGCGCCGGTACGCACGACGCCCGACCAGCAGCATGTAGACGAGGAACACCGCGAGAGCGGCAGCTCCGATCCCGATCTTCACCGGCCACGGAAGCGACCAGCCGGTGACGAAGCCCTCGACGAGGCCGGACAGGAACAGCGCGAACACGAGCCCGATCGCCACGGTCGCCAGCGCCCTGCCCTCTTCGGCGAGGGCTGCGCCTCGGGTACGACGGCCGGGGGCGACCCACGCCCAGAACAGGTGCAGGCCGGCGGCTGCGGCCACGAAGATGCTCGTGAGCTCCAGCATCCCGTGCGGCAGGATGTACAGCACCATGACGTCGAGGCGGTCGTGTGCGGTCATGATGGCGGCGGAGACGCCGACGCCGAATGCGTTCTGCACGATCACGTACACAGGCCAGACACCCGTGACGCCGAATAGCACGCACTGCGCGGCGATCCAGGCGTTGTTGGTCCACACCATGCCGGCGAACACCGCCGCAGGATTCTCGGTGTAGTACCCGGTGAAGCTCTCCTCGGCGTACTGCTCGAGGAAGTCCGCTGGCCCGAGCGTCGCCACCAGCGCCGGATCGCCCGAGATCCAGGCCGCCACCAGTACGGTGATCGCGATGAAGACCACGGCGATCACGAGGGTGGTCCAGCGCAGCCGGTACAGAGCCGCCGGGAGCTGGTCGACGAAGAACCGGGCGATCTGGGTCAGGATGCTGTCGGACGCACCGGTCAGGCGCAGGCGCGCCTTCGAGAGCACGGATGACACGTACGCGCCCTGCGGCGAGTCGCCGACCGATGTCTTGAGCTCGGCGAGATCCGCGGATGCCGCGCGGTAGCGCACGATCAGCTCATCGACGCCTTCGCCGTCCAGGCGCGCGCGGCTGAGCTCGTTCAGTCGTTCCCACTCGGCGCGGCGCGTATCGGCGAGAGCATCGGCATCCACCTGATTTACTGTACTCATGTCAACGCCGATCGACACCGCCGACGAGGTCCTCTCGGGCGAAGCGGTCGCGATCGACGTCCAGCCGCTCGGATTCTTCATGCGGGCCCTGGGCTCGCTGATCGATATGGCCGTCGGCTGGGTGCTGTTCGCACTGTTCATCTGGCTCCGCACGTGGCTGGTGGTCTCCGGGATCATCGGCGGTTCGATCGACGGCATCCTGACCGTCGCCGCTCTCGTCGTCTGCTTCGTCGTCGTGCCGATCGTCGTCGAGCTGGCCACACGAGGCAGAAGCCTGGGTCGCCTGGCCGTCGGCGGCCGCATCGTGCGGCTGGACGGCGGCGCGGCAGGTTTCCGCCACGCCTTCATCCGCGCGCTGATCGGCGTCCTCGAGATCTACATGACGGCGGGCGCCGTCGCGATCCTGTCCGGAGCCTTCACCGCACGCTCACAGCGGCTGGGCGATCTCGTCGCGGGTACGTACAGTCAGCGTGTGCGAACGCCGAAGCTCGTCCCGCTCTCGCCCGTGATGCCGCCCGCTTTGGCCGGATGGGCCCAGATCGCGGACGTCGCGCGGATGCCCGACCGACTGGCACGACGGATCTCCCAGTTCCTGCAGCACGCCGAGCGGATGTCGCCGCCCGCTCGCGCTCGCGTCGCTCACGATCTCGTCGCCGAATCGTCCGCGTACATCTCGCCCCAGCCGGCGGCGCACCCCGAACAGCTGCTCATCGCCATCACGGTGCTGCGCCGTGAGAGGGAGCGCAGGGCACTCGCGATCGCGGATGCACGGGCCGAGAGGCTGACCGGCCGATGCGTCGGGATCTGACCCTTCGACAGGCTCAGGGATCGCTAGGCGCGCAGCGCCTCATGGCGAACGACGATCCACCCCGCCGGCACGGACAGCCGGTCGGCGTGCTGAGCGCACAGGTCGTGGGCGTGCGGATGATCTGTGCCGCCGAGCGGCCCGAGAGCGGCCATCTGGTCGCCGTAGTCGAACGTCAGCGTGGCCACAGCCTCGCGTGCGCAGGTCACCTTCGAGCAGAGTCGTCCGTCCATCTCTGCCAGCGTAGGCCGCGCGACCGGTCCGGTCGGGATGCCGCGCGGAACACATAGACTTTCGACATGACCCGCCGTCGAACCGCTGCCTCACCTCCCCGTCGCGGAGCCAGGCACGGACGCCACGGACGCCTCGGACGCAGTGAGGTCGTCCGCCCGCCTCTTCCGCCGCTCGACGGCCGCATCGACCGGTTCGACGCGACGATCGGCACGGCGGTCGAGTTCCTCCGCGGTACCTGGCCGGAACTGCAGGAGGTGCGCTTCGAGATCGGCGGGCTCCCGATGAAGCCCGACGCGGACGGCATCCCTCGTTGGGAGATCGATCGCGATCAGCGGAGGATCGTGGTCTTCCGGATCCCGATCGAGCGCCTCCTGCCGCCGGGACACGATGACGACATGCACCGGCGGGTTGCCATCGAGAGCGCGGTCTTCCGCGCGGCGGCCGAGTACGTCGGCAAGGATCCGTGGGAGTTCGGCTCCGACGGCCCCTGAGCCCGTCCGTGAAGACGACGGAGATCAGGGGTAGACAATGATAGCCTCCTGCGCCGCTGCTCCCGGCCACACCGGCCATCCCGCCAGCGCATCCGTGCCGGAGAGCATGACCGCAGCGCGAACGGGCTGATCCGTCGTGAGCGCGTACACCCGGTCGGCTCGAACGTCCACGACGCTGTCGCCACCGGCGGGGATCGTGATCTCCTGAGCCGCTCCGCCCGCGGCCGGGTTCAGGGTGATCGATGCATCCGCTTCCGACGAGTTCGCCAGATGCAGGCGCGGGCTCGGGCCGGAGGGAACAGCGACGAACACCTCGCCGCGCAGCTCGGGCGCCGACGGCGTCCATGCGAAATCGCTTCCTGCGCCCGCTCCCGTCGTCTGACGGACCGCACCGACGACGGAGGCATCCGCCTCGATGTCGATGCTGTACACGCCGGGCTCGAGCTGGTCGAGATTCACCTCGGCGGGAATGCGGGCGTCGAGCGGGACGGAGGTCTGCATCACTTCCGTGCCGTTCGATCGCACGACGATCCGCGCCTTGGTCGCCTGGTCGGTGGCCATGAGCCGGAGAAGCGTGAGTGCGGTGTCCTCGCTGGTGTCCAGGACCTGGATGCCTGCGAAGCCGATGCGCGCGTTCGGTGCGGCCGCGGAGTCCTGGATATCGATGCCGGAGGGATCGAGGGTGCGGATGAGCGACGACTGCAGCTCAGCGCGCAGCGGCGCGCCCTGAGCGGTGACTCGCACGACGGGTGACGGCGTTCCGGCGGCGACGGATGACAGCGGCACGGTGACCTGCGTCCCAGCCGGCACGAGTGCAGTCGTGGACGTCTCCGTTGGTCCGAACACCGTCAGCGTCGCGGTGGCGGTCACATCGCCGGGGTTGGACAGGATGATCAGGTCGCTCGTCCCCGTCTCGACCGTGCCCCCGACCAGCCAGGACTCGGTGCGCGTCTCTCGACATGCTGATGCCGCCAGGCCAGACAGATCGTCTGCGGCGAGAGTGAGCGATTCCGCTGCGGCCACGAGTGCCGCACCGCCCTGCTCCGCACTGCCGACGAACCGCTTCGGGCCGCTGGACTCGCCGATCTCAGGGGCAGCGAGCACGGAGTCGGCGAGGACGCCGGTGCTGCCGACGGTGAGTGACGGCGTGCCGGCGGACATCTGCTGCGCGGCATCCGCCGGGTTGCGTCCGAGTGCGCGGAACTCCCCGGAGCAGACAAGAGTGGTGTCGCCCGCCGTCGGCGTGACGGACACCTGGGCGGGTTCGCTCTGCGCGCCGGGCCACGGCAGCGCGACAGCGATCACCACGGCAACGACGCAGCCGACAGCGAGCGCCGCTCCGGTCAGGAAGCGTGCACCGGTGGCGACGAGTCGGACGGCTCGGTTCTGGATCATCGGTCCTCCTCGTCATCATCATCACCGTCGTCGTCCGCGCGCTCACGAGGCGGATCCTCACGACGGCGAGGCAGGATCATCGGCTCTTCAGAGGACCGGCCGACGATACGGGACTGCGCCCGAGCTGCACGGCGGGAAGCACGGGTCGGGATCGCGAGCAGGAGGGCGGCAAGCAGAAGGACGAGCTGGACGGCGATGATCGTGCTCGCCGTGCCGCCTTCGGCGCGGGTCAGGTTGGCGCGCTCGGCCGGCTTGGTGTCCAGGCGCCACAGCACGCCCTTGTCGGTCTCGCCGACCTTCACGAATCCGGCGCGCTGGTCGAGTGCGGTGATCGCTTCCACCCGGAAGGCGCGCGCGGCGTCCGACTCCTGGCCGCTCACCTGATCGAGAAGGACGAAATGGATGCCGTGAGCCGCAAGCTCGGCCGGCGCATCGAAGGTGCGCGGGGAGAGGAGGTCCACCGCGAGAGCGCTGACGTCGACCCCCTGCGGCGCTGTCGCGGTGCTGAGCATCGTCGTCTGCGCTCCGAGCGTCTCGCTGGGCCCCCAGACGACGCCTGCTGCGAGTCCACCGTTGTTCTGCGGGGTCAGCACGAGAGTCGAGATCTCGCGGTCGCCGCGCGCTTCGGCAGCCACATAGGCGGGGAGCGTGCTCTCCGGGCCGTTGGTGAGCTCGGTACGGTCGCCGTGAAGGGCTGTGAGTGCCGGCACCGCGCAGACGGCGAGTGAGAGGCCGGCCAACGTGACGGCGAGGATGCGGAGCTTCGGCATCGTGATCGCCGTGTCGAGCGTGACGAGCGCACCCCCGATCAGTCCGGCCCACGCGAGGCTGAGTCCGGTACCGGGCCAGATCTCGACGGGGGTGCCCTGGACGAAACTGACCGTCACACCGACGGCGAGGAAAGACGTGGCGATGCCGGCCATCGTGACACCGAGCAGAGCGATGCCGGCACCCCATCGTGGAGCGACGGCGGCAGCGAGCGCCAGCAGCGCGACAGGAGCGATGAGAATGGGAGCCCAAGCCGCGAGTGCCGGATCGAGGACGTCCATCCACCCGGCGAGGTCCGTGGTCGGGAAGCCGGTGGCCAGCAGCAGCCGGCCGGCAGAATCGGCAGCGACCTGGGGGCCCGCCCACACAGCACCGGGGTCGGCGAACACCGCCCAGATGTTCCCGTGTCGGGCCTGCCAGACGATGAGCGGCGCGAACAGGGCCGCGGTCGGCACCAGGATCCAGAGCAGTCTGACCGCACCGTGGAACCAGGCGCGGGAGAGCACGATGATGATCGCCAGCAGCCAGAGCACGAGAAGCGCCGGGGCGAGCGAGGGCGCGCACGCGAGAGTCGCCGCGAGAACGATCGATGCGGCACCCGCCGCGCCCCAGGAGCGGTGTGCGACGACAGCGGTGTGGAAGAGCCACGGCAGCAGCAGATGCAGCAGTACGGCGGCTGGTCGTCCCTCGATCAGGGCGGTGAGGAAGGTCGGCGCCAGCGCCCAGGCCACGCCGCCGAAGATCCGCAGCCCCCCGCGATCCGTGATGCGCGTCGCGGCGAACCACCCGCCGAGCACGGCCAGCGGCAGGGCGGCCAGCCACAGCAGCACCATCGCGAAGGACGGAGCCCCAGGCCACAGCGAACCGACGACCGCGAGCACGCCGGCGAACGGATCCGCCGGCCCCGTCACGTCGATGCCCAGGCCGCGCTGGCCCCAGGCCGCGTCGGCCCAGAGGCCTGCGAGCGTGTCGCGCATCGGCAGGAGCGCCCCACCGCCGATCGCGGGCCACGCGAGCAGGGTGGTGAAGGCGGCCACGCTCACGACGAGCGCGCCGAGAACTGCCCATGCGCCCCCGCCGGAGAAGAAGTCGAGTTCGCTGACGGCTCCGCCCTCGCTGCCGTGCCCATCGTCGAGGCGGCGGTGCAGCTCACCGCGGGTGATGCGGAGCGGCGCGATGCTCGCCCAGGATGCCGTTCGGTGCGAGCGGATGCCGCGACGCGATCTGGCGACGGAACCGAAGCGCGCCATCGCTGTCACAGCGGCACCCCACTCCGGTGCCACCGCCGCCGGACGCTTCGCGATCAGGTGGACGATCGTCCGCCACAGGGCGAGCGGCAGCAGCGTGAGCCAGTGCAGGGGCACGGCTGCCGCTGGAGCGTAGGAGAGACGGCGGTGCAGCTGGGCGAGACGCGTGCCGAAGGCTCGCTGCGCCACGCCCTGCGGCAGCGCCGCAGGACCGTCGGGGCTCACGGTGATCCGGGCACTCGGCGCGAGGACCACTCGACCACCGCCCAGGCGCGCTCGGACGCCGAGGTCGAGCCCCTCGTCCGCTCCGCCCAGGGCCGGGTCGGGCTGCAGATCGCGCCGCACCTCTGCACGGATGAGCGTGCCGCGGATGTCCGCGCCGAGGACGTCCTCGCGCCCGTCGTGCTGATTCTGGTCGAGTTCACCCGCAGCCAGTTCGACGGAACGACCCCAACGAGTCATGGTGACGCCGAGGCTGACAAGTTCACGATCGTTGTCGACGTCCACGAGCTTGGGAGCGGCGACGGAGGCGGACGGTGAACGCTCGAGGGCGCCGGCGAGCTGTGCCAGCGCCTGCGGGTGCGGCGCCGTGTCGTGCGCGAGCAGCCACACGGCTGTGTCGTCGGCCACACGCGGCTGCGCGTAGGCGACGGCCTCGGCGAACGATGTGCTGCTCCGGGCTTCGATGATGCCCTCGACCGAACGCGCGATCACCTCGCTCTCGCGAGCCGCCGTTCCGTCACCGCAGACGACGAGTGTCACGGCATCGGGCTGACGCGTCTGCAACGTCAGCGCATCGAGCGTCCGCAGCAGCTGAGCACGAGATGACTGTCCTGGACGCGCGACGATGATGGCATGGACTCGGGTTGGCATGGCCTGGTCAGCCTAAGCGCTCGGACTCGACCACATCGTCAGCCCGCGCGGCGTGGCCGCCAAGCAGTCCGCTCAGCCGGCCTGTCGCTTGAGCTTGCGGCGCTCGCGCTCGCTGAGACCGCCCCAGATGCCGAAGCGCTCATCGTTGTTCAGCGCGTACTCGAGGCATTCGCCGCGTACGTCGCAGGACGAGCAGATGCGCTTCGCATCGCGCGTCGAGCCGCCCTTCTCAGGGAAGAACGCTTCCGGGTCGGTCTGCGAGCAGAGTGCGTCGGTCTGCCACGCGAGAGCCGTGTCCGCTTCATGCTCTGGACGCCTGACCCCGGGTACCCCGAGATTGACCGGATCGACAAACCAATTCTCGGGAACGTCGGAACGGTAACCCGTCATATCGTTCTCCTTGCCCTATAACAGTCCCCCACTGGGCTTTGCTTCACTAATTACACCCGTGTCATTCGCCTCGGTCAAGTCGCGGATCGTAAACCCTCAAGCGCATATTGAAAGTTCACGGCGTGTCATCGGCGTGTCGCGCCGGGCTCGGCGACGAAGGCGACTCCCTCCCCCGACAGCACCAGGGTGCGTTCGCCCTCCGAGGCGAAGACGACCTGGCCGACGGGCACGGTGACGGTCGCAGCATCCGCCCCTTCGACGGTCACCTCTCCCCCGGCGCTCAGCACCATCGCCGGGGCGACGACGTCGACGGGCACCGGCGTTCCGTCGAGCACGACACGGCGCAGCGCGAAGTCGGGGACATCGACGGGGTACGACGTCACGGGATCCGTGGTCGCCGGGCGCAGAACGGGGACCGCCCCCGGCGTGGTGTCCAGAATCGAGAGCAGTTCGGGCACGTCGATGTGCTTGGGCGTCAGTCCGCCGCGCAGGACGTTGTCACTGGCCGCCATGATCTCGACGCCGAGGCCGGAGACGTAGGCGTGCAGCAGCCCGGCGCGCAGGAAGATGCCCTCGCCGCGGCCGAGCACGATGAAGTTCATCAGGAGCGCCACGACGACGCCGGCGTCGCCGGGGTTGCGAGCCGCGATCCTCCGCGCTGCGTCCAGCTCGGGGGCGAACTCGTCGGATGCTGCGTGCTCCAGTGCCGCGATGATGTCGGCCACCTCGGCCTGCGCCGCGCCGGAGAGCAGCCAGGCGATTGCGTCTCCCAGCGCGTCCCCGTCGGCCGACAGGCGCACGCGCAGTGCTGTGACGGCGGATGATGGACCGAGACTGTCGAGAAGGCGCAGCGTGTCCGCGACGGGACGCAGCCCGCCGAGAGCCTCGAAGCGGTCGCTGAGCGCCACGATGAGCTCCGGTTTGTGGTTCTCGTCGCGGTAGTTGCGGGTGGGGTCGTCAGCGGCGAGATGAGTCTCCCGTGCCCAGCCGTCGCGTGCCTGTGCGATCGTCGGATGCACCTGGATCGAGAGCGGGTCACCGGCGGCGAGGAGCTTGAGCAGATACGGAAGGGTGCCCCCGGTGACGGCGTCCAGCGTCGAGCCGTCTTCGACATCGGCAGGGTCTCCTGGGTGATCGCCGAACCAGACCTCCGCCTCCGGGGAGCCGCTCGGCTGTCGACGCTCGAGCTCGGCCAGAAGGGTGGGCGATCCCCAGGCGTAGTCGCGAGGGATGTTGGAGAGACGAAGCAGCATGGGCCCAGCGTATCGATCTGCCGTGGCACGGCTGGGCCGAGGGTGTCGCGCGGTAGCCTGATTGCGATGGCGCAGTACACGAAGCACCCAGTGGCGGCCCCGCCCACCGCGCCGGAGCGCGAGTCGACGGGGCATCTTCTGCTGCGCGGGTACACCACGCTCATGCTGTTCGTCGTGTTCGCGCACACCGCCGTGTACAACCTGCTCGGCGAGGTCGGGGCCGCGGTGGTCCTCGGACTGTCGGTTCTCGGATCGTGCGCCATAGGCATCCCGATGCTCGCGAAGAACCGTCCGCACCCGTTCGCCTGGCGGCGACTCCCGTGGGCGGCGCTGGGCTATGTCGCGCTCGCGCTGCTGTCTTTGGCGTGGTCGCAGTGGCGCGCCGCCACGATCGTGACGTGGGTGCTGCTGGCGGCCGTCACCGTCACCGCACTGCTGATCGCCCACGTGCTCACGTGGCACGAGATCGTGCAGTCCCTGGCATCCGCCTTCAAGTGGATCGTCGGCCTGTCCCTCGCGCTCGAGCTGCTCGTCGCGGTGGTGCTCCGGCATCCGCTGCTGCCCAACTTCCTGACGCTCCCCGAGGGCGACGTCGATGCGCAGTGGTACTGGGTGCGAGAAAACCTCTTCGACGGCGGACGCATCCAGGGGATCGTCGGCAACGCGAACGTGCTCGCGATCCTGTGTCTGTTCGCGATCATCACGTTCGGTGTGCGCATCGCGCAGCGTGCGCGCTGGCGCGTCACGCATGCGCTGTGGATCGTCGTCGCGGCGTATCTGATGCTCCGGGCGTCGTCCGCCACGGCGTACGTCTGCGCCGCGGCGGTCGCTGTCGTGCTGGTCGTCGCGATCCTCATCAGACGGACGCACGCGCCGGGTGCACGCGCACGGATCTACGCCACGTGCGGCACGCTCGTCACGATCGCCGTCGCCGCCGTCGTGGTCTTCCGCGAGCCCCTGTTCACCGCGCTGGGACGAGGTGCAGATCTCACCGGACGGACCGACCTCATCTGGGCGAAGGTCGTCGAGCGCGCCGGACACCACCCGATCTTCGGGAATGGCTTCTCCAGCCCATGGGTTCCCACAGAGCCGGCGTTCGACAGGTGGATCGTGGACCACGGCATCACGGTCTTCCACGCGCACAACATGTGGCTGGACGTGCTGATGCAGCTCGGCGTCGTCGGCGTGATCCTGATGGCAGCCGCCTATCTGAGCCTGCTGTGGCGGGCGTGGTTCTTCGCAGCAGACCGGCCGCGCTGGGATCTGCGAGCCGACCGTCCGTTCTCCCCTCTGACGCTGCTGCCGATCCTGTTCACGGTGATCCTGCTCGTCCAGGGCCTCGTCGAGTCCACGCCGATCATGCTCTGGGGCTGGATGCTGCTCGTGCTGTTCTCGTTCAAGGTCAAGGCCGTTCCCCTGATCGGAGTGGGCCTCGACGAGAAGTCCCGCGTCACGGAGCGCGGCCGTGAGGCTCGGCGCATCCCGTGACGGGGGGTCAGGCTGCGCTCACCCGCCTGCTCGGGTCTGTGGAGATGGCGCGCGCGTACACGCTCACAGCACTCGGTGCGACGTTCGGATCGTTCGCGATCGAGCGGATGACCTCCGCTGCGACGTTCGCGACGATCGTGCTCCTGCTCGCGCTGCTGGGCATCGCGATCCTGTTCGTCCGCCGCGAGGAGCTCTCGCTGCTGCGCATCGCACCCACGTCGCTGCTGATGTTCCTGACGCTGGCGCTGGTGAGCATCATCTGGACGACCGACAGATCGGACACCTTCATCGGGTGGCTGTGGCTGCTCGGCTTCGCCGTGATCGCGATCACGATCGGCCACATCCGCGACACGCTGCAGACGGTGCGTGCGATCGGCGACACGCTCCGGGTCACGCTCGGGCTCTCGCTCGGCGTCGAGATCCTCTCCGGCGTACTCCTCGACGTGCCGATCCATTTCCTGGACATCGCGGGCAACCTCGCCATCGGCGGCCCTATCCAGGGCCTGTTCGGCACGAGGAACATGCTCGGCTTCGTCGCCGTGATCGCACTCATCACGTTCGTCATCGAATGGCGCTCGCAGTCGGTGATCGCCCCCATCGCCGTCCCGTCGATCGCATTGGCCGGCTTCCTCGCCCTGCTGTCCGCGTCCCCGACGGTCCTCGTGCTCGCCGTCGCCGTCGGTGTGGTCACGGGCGCACTGACGATCGTCCGCCACACCTCGGTCGAACGACGCACGTTGGTTCAGTGGGCGCTCGGCGCGCTGGTCGCGCTGGCACTCGCCCTGGCGTTCGCGTTCCGGCATCCCATCATCAGGTGGATGGGCGCGGGGTCCGACTTCTCGACGCGAGCGGATCTGTGGAACAAGATCCTCGACTTCTCAGCGGTCAAGCCCCTCCAGGGGTGGGGCTGGTTCGGGCCGTGGGATCGCGGCGAGTACCCCTTCGTCTACATCAACTACTGGCTCGCCGACCACCACGAGACGGCGCTGAACGCGTTCTTCGACGTGCTGCTCCAGCTCGGCATCATCGGGCTCGTGCTGTTCCTGCTGCTGGGTGGAGTGGCGATCGTGCGCTCGTGGCTGGTCGCCAGCGCGCGCCGTTCCGTCGTCTACGCCTGGACGCCGCTGGTGCTCGTGACGCTCGCTGTGGATTCGATGTTCGAGAGCTTCACGCTCGCGGGCGCCGGATGGTTCATGCTGGTCCTCTGCGCCCTGCGTGCCGGGCAGTCGAGGTCATGGCGGGAGAACATCGATGCGGCCAACACCGGGGTCGTGCCGACGCTGCGTGCGGAGGGGTGACGGGTCATCCACAACTGCGACGGGTAGGCTGTTCCTGCTCGTCGAACCCCGTTGGGCACCCGAACCGGGTCCTGCGGGAATAGAACTTCGGAGATCCATCACGTGACTCACGTCCTTCAGAATGTCGTCTTTCCCCTCGACCGCGACCCTGATCTGCTTCCGCTTTACGCCGACCCGGAGACGTGGTCGTTCATCGATGAGAAGCCGGTTCGCGTCTCGAACCGTGCGCAGCTCGGAAACGTGCTCGGCCGTCATCGTGCCCGCATCGTCTCGGGACGCCGAGTCTCGCTCGGCACGTACTTCAACGCGTTTCCCGCTTCCTACTGGCAGCACTGGACGAGCGTTCGGCAGGTGCGGCTCACGGTTCGCACCACGGGGCCCGCGACGATCCTCGTGTACCGCTCGAACGGCTCTGGAGTACGTCAGCGCATCGATACGCGCGAGGTGACGGATGAGGCCACGACAGCCTTCGACCTCGAACTCACTCAATACAGCGACGGTGGCTGGATCTGGTTCGACATCGTCGCCGAGGACAAGCAGGCAGTGCTCGAGGGCGCGGAGTGGACGACGGAGCAAGAGCCCGCTCGCGCGGGCAAGGCCTCCCTCGGCATCACGACCTTCAACAAGCCCGACTACTGCGTGGAGACGCTTCAGGCGCTTGCCGCGTCGCCGGACGCCCTCGAGTTCGTCGACCGAATCTTCCTGATCGACCAGGGCACCCAGCTCGTCGCTGATCAGGACGGCTTCGATGGGGTCGCAGGTCAACTCGGCGACACGCTGCAGGTGGTGCGTCAGCCGAATCTCGGCGGCTCGGGTGGATTCGCGCGGGCCATGCACGAGACACTGCAACGTCCCGAAAGCGACTTCGTGCAATTGCTGGACGATGACGTGCGGTTGGAGCCGGAGTCCCTGCGTCGCTCGATCGTGTTCGGCCAGTACGCCACGAAACCCGTCCTCGTCGGCGGGCACATGTTCGATCTGCTCGACCGCCCCAAGCTGCACGGTTGGGCAGAGGTCGTCGATGAAGCGCCGTTCATGTGGCGCAACCTGTATCAGGAGGAGATGCCGCACGACTTCGGGGCATCGAACCTGCGTCAGTCCACACTCCTGCACATGCGCATGGATGCCGACTACAACGGCTGGTGGATGTGCCTGATCCCCCTCGATGCGATCCGCGAGGTCGGCCTCGCGTTGCCGGCATTCATCAAGTGGGACGACGCCGAGTTCTGCCTGCGGGCAGGCGAAGCCGGATTCCCGACCGTCTCCATGCCCGGTGTCGCGCTCTGGCACGTCTCGTGGGTGAACAAGGACGACACGATCGACTGGCAGGCGTACTTCCACGCGCGGAACCGCATCGTCGCAGGTCTCCTGCACTCGAACGCGCCACGCGGTGGGCGGCTGATCAGACACAGCCGTCGCGCCGATCTCAAGCACCTCATGATGATGCAGTACTACCCCGTCGAACTGCGGGCACGCGCACTGCGTGATGTCCTATCCGGCCCAGACCACATGCCGAAGAATCTGGCGACGGCGATGCCTGCTGCCAGGGCCCTCGCCGCCGAGTATCCGGAGACCACGGTCCACCGCGATCCGTCGGCGGTCTTGCATTCGCGGTACGGGCGACGCGTGTACAAGCAGACCTCTCGGCACGAGTTCGACAGCCCGAGCGGTCTACAACTGCGATGGTTCACCTTTGTGACGCTCGTGGCGCACTGGCTCCACAAGCCCGACCCCGCGAACGTGGAACGGCCGGAGGTCGAGTTCGGCAAGGAGGACGCCCACTGGTGGCGTGTGCCGGCCTTCGACAGCGCGCTCGTGAGCGCCGCGGACGGTTCGGGCAAGAACATCTACACCCGTGACCGCAAGAAGTATCGGCGCATGCTGCGCGACACGATCCGGCTCCACGCCGAACTCCAGCGACGGTGGCCCGAGCTGCAGCGTCAGTACCGGCAGGCGCTGCCGGAGCTCGTCTCGCCAGAGTCCTGGCAGCAGATCTTCGAGGAGACGGCATGACCGCGGCGTTCGATCCCGCGTCTTCGGCGATCGTCATCGTCACCTACAACCGCTCCCACCTGTTGTCCGGCCTCCTCACGAGCATCACCGCGATGGATCCGAAGCCAGGACGCGTCGTCATCATCGACAACGCGTCAGTTGACGACACGACGGAGGTCGTCGAGTCGTTCCGCGACGGCATCGGCACGGAGATCGTCTATCGCAAGCTGGAGACCAATACCGGCGGCTCCGGTGGTTTCAGCGAGGGCATGCGGACTGCGTACGAGCTCGGCAGCGAGTGGATCTGGATGATGGACGACGATGTCGAGGTCGTCCAGGACGGCCTGGCGAAGATGGGCAAGTGGGCCCCGCGGTTCAAGAGCATCCAGGGACGTCGTTACGACTACGACGGCAGCGAGTTCTACTGGCAGTACCGCATCGCCGAACGGATGGGCATCCCGATCCCGTTCGCACCGGCCGGGTTCGATGGCTCCGGCTTCAAGGAGATGAACAGCGGATGCTTCGAGGGGATGTTCATCCATCGCTCGATCGTGTCGCAGATCGGACTCCCTGACCCGCGCTTCTTCATCTACTGGGACGACCAGATGTACGGATGGCTCGCCTCGCGGCTGACGACTGCCGTGATCGTCGACGAGTTCGTGTTGCGCCGTACTCGCGAGATCAAGCAATGGGACATGGGCGTGCGGCACATGAATGCCTCGAGCAACGCCTACCGCTACTACATCATGCGCAACCGCGCGTTCATCAAGCACTACTACCGGGTGCACGGCGTCTACAATCCGGTCCTTTTCGGTCTCGGGACCACAGCGACGTTCTTCAAGGAGCTCATTCGCCTCGTGTTCGTCGAGAGAACCGTGCGCGGCACCAGTAATCTGTTCCGAGGTCTCCGCGACGGCGGCAAGGCCGCACGTGATCGCACCTGGCAGCCCATGCCCGCATTGGAGAAGTGATGAGCGACGGACAGCCTCGAGCCGAATGGATCTTCCCGGAAGAGAAGAAGAGCAATAAGGGTCGCATCTGGCTGATCGTGGGCCTGTCTGTTCTCGCTCTGGCGATCGTCGGGACGCTGCTGTTCTTCCTGCTGCCTCGCGACGGTGAGCCAACACCATCTCCGTCTCCGAGCGCCAGCTCCTCTGCGACGACGTCGCCCTCGCCGACATCAGCGCCGACGCCGACTTCCACGCCCACGTCCGAGCCCGTCCCTACTCAGCCGCCTCCTGCTCCAGATCCGGACGTCGATGCCTTCGTCGCTCAGGTGCAGCCGCGTCTGGACGACGCTGTACGCGGGCTTCAGCTGGTCAGGGACAACATGGACCTCGGCGCGCAGATCGTCGACTCGTTGCAGAACGATGCAGCCGTGTTGTCGGACACCCCCGCCCCGAGTTCGCTCGCTGCGGACTGGAGCGACGCGGTTTCGCAGTACGCCTCGAAGCTTGCCGACCTTCGTGCGGCGTACGACAACGGTTCAGATCCGCAGGCGCCTCTCGAGGCGGCGAGCACGGCTTTGCAGAAGGTTCGCGCGGTCGCCGGGCTCTGAAGTCACTTCACGCCAGAGTCGGCGTTGTAGCGGTCGAGGACCTCGTCGATCCCGGCATCCAGTACCAGCGCGCCCTTGTTGAGATAGAGGCCGCGCTTGCAGAAGCGGCGAAGGTCGCGCTCGTTGTGGCTGACGAAGAAGAGCGTGCGCCCCTCGGCGAGCAGCTCGTCGATGCGCTGGTAGCACTTGTCACGGAACGCCTTGTCCCCCACCGCCAGGACCTCATCGACCAGGAGGATCGGCTCGTTGAGCTGTGACACGACCGAGAACGCGAGCCGCACTTTCATACCGTTCGACAAGTGCTTGTAGGGCGTCTCCTGGAAGTCCTCCAGCTCCGCGAACGCGATCATCTCGTCGTACCGACGTGCGATCTCCGCCTTCGACATGCCGTGCAGCCCAGCGGTCATCCGCACGTTCTCACGAACCGTGAGATCACCGACGAACCCGCCGGTGAGTTCGATCAGGGGGGCCACTCCCCCATGCACGGTGACTGAGCCCTCATCGGGGAGCAGGACCCCGGCGACGAGCCGCAACAGTGTCGACTTGCCTTGGCCGTTGCGGCCCACTACGCCGATCGATTCGCCCTGTTGCACGGTGAATGAGACGTCGCGCAGCGCCCAGAACTCGCCGGGGCGGCTACGGCGTGACGCGCCCGCGAACATGTCCTTGAAGCTTCGCCGTCCCCGACGATTGCGACGGAAATGGACGCCGAGTCTCTGGACGTCGATCGCGGCAGACATCACAGCTCCTTCAGCACGGGACGCTCGAGTGTGCGGAACACCCACGAGCCGAGAACGAAGATCAGAACGCTCATGACCGCACCGATGACCACGGTGTTCGTGTGCCACTGGTCGGGGAAGAAGGCCATCCGATAGAGGGTGAAGATCCCCGCCAGCGGATTGAAGGATCCGATCGTCTCGAACGGGCCCGGCAGGTTGTTCACGCTGTAGATGATGGGTGTGGCGTAGAAGAGTGCTCGCAGGATCAGTCCCGTGGTGCGCTCCAGGTCGGAATACAGCGCGCAGAGCGGTGCGACGAGCATCCCGAGTCCGACGAGCAGGATCACCTGGAGAAGCATGGCCACGGGGAACCACAGGATGCCCCACCCGAACTGTGTCCCGGGCGAGAACACCGCGAAGAGTACGAGCACAGGGAGCGAGAACAGGAACTCCATCCCCTTGCTGAGGACGATGCGGTTGACCCAGATCGAACGAGGGATGTTCGTTGAGCGCACCAGTCTGGAGTCGCGCTTGAATGCCTTTGTGAAATCCGACACCGAAGAGTTGAACCACACCCACGGCAGCAGTGCGCTGATCAGGAACACGATATACGGATCTTCACCGACGTCGCGCTTGAAGATCTGGGTGAACACGAACCAGTAGATCGCACTCATGACGAGCGGATCGAGGACGGACCAGAGGTATCCGAGGAAGCTCGTCGAGTAACGAACCTTCAGGTCGCGGGCAGACAGCAACCACAACGAATGCAGATACCGCCGGGGCGTTCCCGGCGCCCCGACAGCAGCGTGACTCACGATTCTGAGTCTAAGAGAGAGTGTTGTTCCACATCGACAGCGCCGAGCCGATGGCCATGTGCATGTCGAGGTACTGGTACGTGCCGAGGCGCCCGCCGAAGTGGACGTCCTTCTCGCCCTTCTGCAGCTCACGGTAGGCCAGCAGTCCATCGCGATCAGCGGGCGTGTTCACCGGATAGTACGGCTCGTCGCTCTTCTCAGCGAACCGGGAGAACTCGCGCATGATGACGGTCTTGTCCGTCGGGTACACGTCCTTGCGCTCCGGGTGGAAGTGCTTGAACTCGTGGATGCGGGTGAAGGGGACATCCATGTCGGGATAGTTCATGACCGGGGTGCCCTGGAAGTCGCCGATGTTGAGCACTTCCTGTTCGAAATCGAGCGTGCGCCAGCTGAGCTCACCCTCGGCGTAGTCGAAGTAGCGATCCACCGGGCCGGTGTATACGATCGGCACCTGACCGACGAGCGCCCTCTTGTTCAAAGGCTGCGACTCGTCGAAGAAGTCCACGTTCAGCTTCACGTCGATGTTGGGGTGCTCGGCCATCCGCTCCAGCCACGCGGTGTAGCCGTCGGTGGGCAGGCCCTCCCATGTGTCGTTGAAGTACCGGTTGTCGTAGTTGTACCGGACGGGCAGACGGCTGACGATGTCACCGGAGAGCTTGTGCGGGTCGGTCTGCCACTGCTTCGCCGTGTAGTCACGGAAGAACGCCTCGAAGAGAGGGCGGCCGACGAGGGCGATGCCCTTCTCTTCGAAGTTCTGCGCTGTCTTGACGTCGAACTCGCCAGCCTGTTCCTTGATGAGGGCTCGTGCTTCGTCCGGCGAGTACGCGGCCTGAAAGAACTGGTTGATCGTTCCGAGGTTCACTGGCATCGGATACACGACGCTGTTGTGGTTCGTGTACACGCGGTGGACGTAGTTCGTGAAGGACGTGAAGCGGTTCACGTACTCCCATACCGTCGCGTTCGACGTGTGGAACAGGTGTGCACCGTAGCGGTGGACCTCGATACCGGTTTCGGGCTCCGCCTCGCTGTAGGCGTTGCCGCCGATGTGAGGGCGGCGGTCGATGACGGTGACCTTGCGGCCGGCTTCAGCGGCACGCTCAGCAATGGTGAGGCCGAAGAAACCCGACCCTACGACGAGGAGATCCATCAGGCGGCCGTCCCGACGACGACGCGGGGTGTTCCTGCCCAGAGGGCGGCGTCGGTGGCGTTGCGTCCGTCGACGAGGAGCTTCACACCGGGGAGGTCTGCCGGGGTGAGGGTCTTGTAGTCGGCGTGGTCGGTCTGCAGGATGACCAGGTCAGCGTCCCCGCCGATCTCGTACGGGTCGAACCCGAGCCCGCGCAGTTCCTCGTCTGTGTAGAGCGGGTCGTGCACGACGACCTGCGCCCCACGATCCGTCAGCGCCTTCACGGTCGGGAACACGCCGGAGAACGCGGTCTCCTTCACCCCGCCCCGGTACGCAGCACCCAGCACGACAGCCTTCTGCCCGGACAGATCGCCGAGGATCCCCTCAGCCTGCGCGACCAGACGTTCCGGCATCGACGCGTTGAGCTGCCGGGCCACGCGCACGATGTCCGCATCCGGATCCGTCGACAGGTACAGCCGCGGATACACGGGGATGCAGTGCCCGCCCACGGCGATACCCGGACGGTGGATGTGGCTGTACGGCTGCGAGTTGCACGCCTCGATCACCTTGTACACGTCGATACCGTGCGACGCGGCGAACAGGCCGAACTGGTTCGCCAACCCGATGTTCACATCCCGGTACGTCGTCTCAGCGAGCTTCGCCATCTCCGACGCCTCCGTCGACCCGAGGTCCCACACCCCGTTCGGCTGGGCAAGGTCGGGACGCTCATCGAACTGCAGCACCGCCTCATAGAACTCCCGCGCCCGCCGGTTGCCCTCCTCCGAGAGCGCGCCGATCAGCTTCGGATACTTACGGAGGTCGGCGAAGACCCGCCCCGTCAGGACGCGCTCCGGCGAATACGCCAAGAAGAAATCCTTCCCCTCGACAAGACCCGACCCCTCCTCGAGCATCGGCTTCCACCGGTTACGGGTCGTTCCCACTGGGAGAGTCGTCTCGTACGAGACGAGCGTGCCCGGGGTCAGATGCTCAGCGAGCGAACGCGTCGCCGCGTCCATGTACTTGAAGTCCGGCTCCCAGGTCTCATCGTTCACGAACACCGGCGCGACCAGCACCACGGCATCCGCACCGGGGATCGCGTCCGCGTAATCCGTCGTCGCACGAAGCCGACCGGCCGGAATCAGCTCAGACAGCTTCTCCTGCAGATGAGCCTCACCCGGGAAGGGCTCGAGCCCCGCGTTGATGGTGTCGACTGCCCGCTGGTTCACGTCGACCCCCACCACCTCATGACCGGAGTCGGCGAACTGGACGGCGAGGGGAAGCCCGATCTTTCCGAGGGCGACGACGGCAATACGCATGAGATCCAGTCTACGGGGCGAAGGTGTGGCGGACGCTCAGGCAGACTCAGGCTTCGGCAGCGTCGAGGAGCTCGCTGATCACGCGCTCCGCTGCGTGGCCATCACCGTACGGTGCCGCGTCAGTAGCGATAGGCCGAGGCCGCGTCACGGCCGCGGCGATCTCTTCGGCGCTGTTCGCGAGGACGTTCCATCCCAGTTGAACCGTCTCGACCCACTCGGTCTCCGTGCGCACCGTCGTGCACGGGACACCCAACAAGAACGCCTCCTTCTGGAGGCCGCCGGAGTCGGTGACGACACCTGCGCTCGAGAGCGCGGCGGCGATGAGCTCGGGGTACGCCAGAGGTGCGTGTGCGATCAAAGATCCCTCCATGAGCTGGATGTCGTGTGAAGCGGCCTTGGCGACGACCCGCGGGTGGGCGAGAAGAACCACAGGCTTGTCGAGCCCGGCCAGACCGGCTACCACGTCCCGAAGACGATCCGGATCATCGGTGTTCTCGGCTCGATGGATCGTCGCGACGTAGTACCCGCCACGGGTCAGGCCCAACTCCTCCAGCAGCGCGGAAGGTCGACCGGCGACATCGTCGCGAACCTCGAAGAGCACGTCGGTCATGACGTCGCCTACGAGCACAGTCCGGCCGGCCAGCCCCTCGGTCGCAAGGTGGTCGACTGCCACCTGGGTCGGAGCCAGCAGCAGGTCTGCCGCGTGGTCGGTCATGACGCGGTTGTGCTCTTCGGGCATCCGCCGGTTGAAACTGCGCAGGCCGGCTTCCAGGTGCGCGACGGGGATATGCATCTTCACCGCGCTGAGGGCTGCCGCGACCGTCGAGTTCGTGTCGCCGTAGACGAGCACCCAGTCGGGCCGATGCTCGTCGAACACTGCGTCGAGGGCCGCGAGCATCGATCCGGTCTGCACCCCGTGCGACCCGCTCCCGACGCCCAGGTGCACGTCTGGCGCGCCGATGCCCAGGTCGTCGAAGAACACGTCCGACAGCATCGGGTCGTAGTGCTGTCCGGTGTGCACGATGATGTGCTCCACCCCGGCGGCGAGCGCCGCCTTGTGGATGGGAGCGAGCTTGACGAACTGCGGGCGCGCGCCCACGACACTGACGATCTTCACGGCGTCAATCTTAGGGTGCCCGTCTGATCCTCCGATGGACCACGCGCATCGCGGATGGTAGACCGCGCACGCACGCGCGCGGTCTACGCCACGAGCCTGCGCAGAATCTCGTCTTCGACGAGCACATCGGACTTCGAAGACAGCCGTTCGGCGACACGGTCGGCAGCCAACTTGAAGCCGGCGATCTGATCTGCGGTCAGACCGCGAATTGCGTCCGCCAGATCTTCCGCGGAGTATCCGGGCACGATGACACCGAGACCATTCTCATTGATGAGTCGGTCGGTCTCGACCGCCGAGCCGAAGACGAAGCCGAGGCGCGCCTGGACGAAATCGAAGAACTTGTTCGGCAGCATCAGCCGGTGGTTCGGCGTATGGTGCGGCAGCGCGAAGACACCGAGGTCGTAGGGATTCAGCGTCGCCGGCAGATCGTCAGGTGCCACCGCGGCGTGCAGCTGCGTACGGGGGCTCGCTTCGACGCGAGCGACCAGCTGGCGCCAATAGGCATCCGCCTGCCTGGACTTCACCAGGTAGAGGTCAAGGGTGTGCCCGTCGCCGAGCAGGTCGACGGCATCGATGATCGCCTCCAGGTTGCGCCCCGGCACCGCCCCACCGCTGTGCACCAGACGGATGCTGTCCGCCGCAGGCGACGGCGAGAGTTCCGGCCGGTACTCGATGGCGTTCCGGACGATCTCGCAGCGGACTCCGAACTGCTCCTCGTACATCTGCGCGATCGACGCGTTCACAGTCGTCGCGGCATCCGCTCGCGGGAGATACTGCGCGCATACCCAAGTCATGAACGGCGCGACCAGAACACGCCACGACAGCACATGCGTCCGCTCCTCCGGCGCCCACTCGTGCAGATCGCACCAGATCTTCGGTGCCCCCGCCACCTCGAAGGCGAGAGGAAGCGCGCGTGCCTCGTTGGCCACCACGATGTCGAACTCCCGGCCGCCCAGAAGTGCCCTGGCTGCCTTCACGGCAGGTGCCTCCATGGCGACGGATCGGAATCGACGCAGCGCGAGTTTGACGACGCCGACGGGCGTCTGCGGCAGTGAGGGCAGCTCGCTCGGAATCGAGAGATGATCCGCGGCGGCGTCCGGGCGGTCGCCGTACGACAGGGTGGTGACGTCGCCATGTCGGGCGAGCACCTCCAGCTGCCTCAGGACGCGGGCGTCGCTGCGGATGTCCGAGAAGGAGATGCAGAGGATGCGCGGGCGGGTCATGAGTGCTCCTCGGTCAGATCGCGATAGTGCGCGGACAGCTCAGCAGCGCTGGTGCGCAGGCTCCGCTTCTCGACGACGAAGTCCCTGGCCCTGGCGCTCATGGCCCTCCAGTCGGCACCCGGCAGGGCGAGCACGGAGCGGATCGCATCACCGAGCGCCGGGATATCTCCCTCTGGCACGACGACGCCCGTGCTGCCGTCTTCGAGCATCTCGGCCGCTCCCCCTGAATCGTAGACAATCGCCGGGACACCGGACGCCTGCGCCTCCAGCGACACAAGGCCTGCGGCCTCGCGCCAGCGACCGTACCGTTGCGTAGGAAGAACGAAGACCGACGCACCCGAAAGCGCGTCGCGGACGCCAGCTCGGTCGACCGGCCCGCGCACGTCGATATGGGAGTGCCCAGCGGCCGCGGCCTCAGCTTCCGCGCGCAGCGCCCCGTCGCCGACGAGGACGAGCTCGTGAGGAACGCCACCGACGATGTCGATGGATGCGCGGATAAGGTCGCGCACCCCCTTCGCCGGAGAGAGCGCGCCGACGAAGACGACCCGCGGAATCCCGTCGCGCACGGCAGCTGCAGGGCGATAGAGGTCGGTATCGACGCCCTGGTAGTGCACCTCCACCCGCGCCGAATCGGCTCCGGCTCTGACAACCATGCCCGCGAGATACTCGCTCACCGCGAGAATCCGCGTCGAGGCGTCGAATGCCCTCGTCACAGTGCGTTGGTGCCACCGGAGCATGGGCTTGCCGAACGCGTTCCGCTCGGAGAGCGGGGTCAGCGGCACATACACGTCTGCACCATGAACGGTGAGCAGGAGAGGCACGCCGAGCCGGCGTGATGCCGCGACAGCCGGCTGCGACCAGTTCGCGAAGTGCTGGTGCACCACTTCCGGTGCAAACTGCTGGATCTGACGTCTCATGCGCCCGAAGAGCAGCGGGAGGGCCCGCTCGCGACGGCTCCAGGAGAGCCGTCGCGACGGCACGAGCGAACCGGCCGACGCGTCTTCTACTCGGATCCCCCGCAGCACATCCGCGTCGGTGACCTCGGCGGCCATCGTGAACATCCTGAAGTCGAAGTCATCGGCGAGCGCGAGAGCATGCTGCACGGCGAAATAGGTCGGGGGAATCCGCAGTGACCCCTTCGTCAGAGCGATCCGCGTCGTGTTCATGGTCGCACCACCCGCCGCAGGGCTTCGATCCGCGGAGCCAGCTGCGCGTGGCGCGCGTAGCGCGAGCCCCAGGCCTGCGCTTTCGCCCGCTCCTCGGGACTCTGGCACGCAGCAATGCCTGCTGTCTCACCCAGCGCATCGGCGATGTCGGACGCACCGAGTGATCGGGCGCCGACCCAACCAGGAGCGCCTTGGATGACGTCCGTGGCCGCGTTACCAGGGTCGTGCACCGAGATGATCGGGATACCGGTTGCCGCGTACTCATAGACCTTTCCGCTGGTGACGTACTTGCCGGTACCGAGCGCAAGCACCAAGGCGTCGAAATCTGCGTAGGCCTCGCCGATCCGCGACTTGCTCACGGGCCCGAGGAAGCTCACGCCGTCCGCCGCGAACTCACCCAGCACTCCCGAGGCGGCACCGTCGCCGGTGTGGCCCAGGTACCCGTGGATCACGAGTTGAGCGGACGCGGGCACATCGCCGCGTTCTCTGGCCAAGCGCCAGCCCTGCAGTAGCGGCGCGATCGGAACCTGATCCGTCACTGTGCCGATGTAGCCGAAGACCAGTCCATTCACCCGATCCGGTCGAACGGGCGCGGTGAGCGGCACCTCATACTCGTCGAAGCCGTTCGCCACGACGTGCATCCGGTCGCCTCGACCGTACCGACGCTCATGCCACGCTCGGATCGGATCATTGACGAACCACACCTCGGTCGCGGACGACAGGAGCCTGCGCTCGAGGCGCGCCACTCCGGGGATCCAGCTGTGGAGAGTCTCGCCGCTGAACACGTCCAGCGTCCACGCGTCGCGGTAGTCCATCACATACGGGATCTCGTAGCGACGCGCGAGGTACGCTCCAGTCGAGAAGTCCACGTTCGGGTTCGCGGTTCCGATGCACAGGTCGACCGGATGCGCTGCGTGCACGCGCGCCGCTGCCCTCTCCAGCTCGGGACGCCAGCGACCGTAGGTGAGCTCGGGAAAACTTCGAAGATCGCGCAGTCGATCGATACCGCGCCAGAGCTCGATGTTGCGCGCGCGCAGTCGACTCCACGCCCGCAGATCGTTGCGATGCGCAGTGGCGTGTGGGTCGACGCGCACCACTCGAACGCCCGGATCCACCGTCTCCTCGAGGGACGGGTCGATACCGGTGCTGGTCTCGAAGACCGCACGCGGAACGGTGAGTACAGTGACATCCCAGCCCGCGCGCGCGAACGCATTGACTGTTGCGAGCGCCCGGTACACCCCGCCCGCACGGCTCGGGGGAAAGCTCCACGCTGTGTACAGCAGGTGGGGTCGTCTCATCGGCCCGCCTCTCACGGTACTTCCTGCTTCGCCGCCGCATAGCCGCTCACTGCACGGAGATCCGCGCGGCGCGCGAGCTGCCAGCAGGTGAAGTTGGCGTCGCGGTCGCCGGCGACCAGCAGGTCGACTCCGCAGAGGAACTCGCGCACGCGCGCGTCACCGCGAACCGCGCGCCAGAATCGCGCGCCCGGATCCAGCGGAGACATCCGCAGAAGCATCCGCGCAGCTGCGTTCCGCGACAGCATCCTCGAGATGCGATCCGCCGCGCGCGCGACGGGTCCATGCGGCTGCGCGATGACCAGCACCTCTGCCGACGAGTGCACTCCGCCCGTGGGCATCATCCAGCGAACACGCACCGTGTCCGACAGATCACCCAGCGGCTGACTGGTCGGAGCGCGCGTCGTCACGACGACCACGTTCACGCGAGACCCGCCAGACGTGCCTGCGCCGCGAACGCCGGGTTGGTCGCGACGACCTCGTCGAACGTGCCCTGGGCGCCTATCGTGCCGTCCTGCATGAAGATGATCTGATCGGAGTCGCGGATGGTGCTGAGGCGGTGCGCGACGGCAATGACCGTCACGTCGCCGTGCAGTTCCCGGATCGCCTCGGCGACATCGGCCTCGGTCTTGGTATCCAAGGCGCTGGTCGCCTCATCGAGCACGAGCACCAGGGGCTCGTTGTAGAGGGCGCGGGCGATGCCGAGACGCTGCCTCTGCCCCCCGGACAGGCTCAGGCCACGCTCGCCCACCCGGGTGTCGAGACCATCGGCTCGTCCCTCGATGACGCTCCACAGCTGCGCACGACGTGCTGCCTCCTCGACCCGAGCACGGTCGTAATCGTCGCTCCACGTCAGCGCGATGTTTTGCGCGATGCTGCCATCGAACAGAGTGACCTCCTGAGGCACATACCCGACGTGGCTCCGCCACGCCCGCAGCACATCGGCCAGCGGGCGGTCGTCGACGCTGATGGCCCCCCCGGTAGGTGAGAGCAGACCGAGGAGCAGGTCGACGAGCGTCGACTTACCCGCACCGGAGGCACCGGCGATGCCGACCGTGCTGCCGAGCGGTATGTCGAGGGAGACATCGCGAACGGCGGCGACGTCGCTGCCCGGGAACGCGAATGACACGTCCTCCAGTCGCAGAGCTTGCGGCTGGGCCGGGAGCGGCTCGTACCCGAGCATCTCGCGGTCGGCGTGATATCTCTTCGAGGCCTCGATATCGGCGATGACGAGTTCGATGTACGGAGCCGCGGTGACCGTGCGGGTGAGCACGGTCTGAAAACCAGTCAGCGAGGGCACGAGCCGGAACCCGGCGACGCCGAAGAGTGCGACCGCCGAGATCGTTGCGCCCATGTCACCGCCGTTGGTGAGATACGCTCCACCGCCCACGACGATGAACCCGCCGATGATGGCCGCATCGAACACGAATCGCGGCACGGCGGATAGGAAGCTCGAATTCGCCCGCGCCTGCGAGGTGCGTGCACGGGTTGCGCCGACCACTGCAGTCACCTCGTCCGCCTTGTCACGGAGCGTGATCTCCTTCAGCGCGGCGATCATCCCCGAGATCAGAGCGGCAACGCGAAGGGAGGAATCACGGGCGACCCTGGCGGCCTGGCGAGTCTTCCCGCTGAGCACGAAGTACTGCAGCAGTGCGATACCGCCGAGGTACACGATCGTGATCAGCGCTGTCAGCGGCTGCGCCACGACGATGACGGCGACGACCCCGACAGACGTCACGAGCAGGCCGGGCAAGGTCGTGATCGGCAGCAGGAAACCCGCGACGACGTTCGCGATCGCGCTGTCGGTCATAGCGACGATCTGGGCGCTGTTACGCGATATCCGGTCGGTCCACGAGGAGCGGATGTAGGCGCCGAACAGCTCCTGCCCGACCGCCAGCTCGTAGCTCGCGAACCGGCGCGTGGCGATCCACTGCAACCAGACGTTGGCTGCGGACTTCGCGATGACGATCGCGGCCAGAATGAGGATCAGCCACACCAGTTGGTCCTGGGGAATTTTGCCCACCAGCGGAAGCGAGGCACCCGTGCCGGCGACCGTCCCCGCCAGGGCGACCGCGAGCAGCATCAGCGCGGTGACATCGATCAGAGCGAGGACCGCCGACACTAAGCCGAAGACCGTCAGGAACCTGCCCGTGGACGGCGGCAGCAGGGGCAGCAGCCGCCTCAGGGTGCGAAAGATCTCGAGCATGGCTCAGAGGTGCACTGACTCGCCGACGCGGGCGGATTCCAGGGCCGCTTCCACGACGACGAGCGTGCGCTGTCCCTGTTCCATCGTGACGACATCGGTCTGCTGTCCCAGGACGGCGTCACGGAAGTTCTCGTGCTCGACACGCAACGGCTCGCGCTTGGCGAACGCGAAACGCGTGACATCGCCCTCCGACACACCTCGGAACGACGACACAGACTCCCACTCGAGCGGGATCGTTCCGTTGGCGTAGAACGTGAGGTCGCCTGTGGAGGTGTCGGCGATGAAGGCGCCCTTCTCACCCGTGACGACCGTGACACGCTCCTTCATCGGAGACAGCCAGTTCACGATGTTGTTCACGATCACACCGGATGCTGTGCGCCCGGTGATCGTGATCATGTCCTCGTATTCACGACCGGACTTAAACGCGGTCTGCGCGAAGACCCGCTCGTAGTCGGATTGCACGACCCACGCGGTGAGATCAACGTCATGGGATGCGAGATCCTTTGCCACGCCCACGTCAGCGATACGCGACGGGAACGGGCCCTGACGGCGTGTGGCGACCTGGTACAGAGCGCCCAGCTCGCCTGCTTCGATCCGACGGCGCAGCTCCTGCAGAGCGGGGTTGAAACGCTCGATGTGCCCGACGGCACCGACCAGACCTGCAGCCGCGAACGCATCAACCATCCGCTGTCCTGCCTCGATGCTGTGCGCAATCGGCTTCTCGACCAGCGTATGAACACCGGCGGCCGCAAGCTTCAGCGCAGCATCCTCGTGGAACCGAGTCGGCACCGCCACCACGGCGATGTCGATGCCCGCATCGATCAGCGCGTCGATATCCGGAAGGACCTGCAAGTTTCCGGCCACGCCATGCGGGTCTCCGCCCGGATCAGCGATCGCGGCGAGCTCGACTCCGTCCAGCTCACGCAACACACGGGCATGATGGCGGCCCATCATGCCCACACCGAGTAGACCAGCGCGCAACACCATCAGGCACCCGCCTTCGCGACAGCGTTCACCGCGGCGACGATCCGATCCAGATCGTCCTGCGACAGCGACGGATGCACCGGCAGGGAGACGACCTCACGCGCGGCCCGCTCCGTCTCGCGAAGATCCAGCCCCGGAGCGTAGGGTGCGAGCGAGGGCAGACGGTGGTTCGGGATCGGGTAGTACACCCCGGCGCCCACATTGTGCTCCGCCTTGAGCGCGGCGACGAACCCGTCACGGTCCTCGGGAACCCGGATCGTGTACTGGTGGTACACGTGCACCGCGCCATCGGCGACCGGCGGTGTGAGCACGCCGCGCAGATTCGCATCGAGGAAGGCTGCGTTCTGCTGCCGCGTTTTCGTCCACGCGTCAACCTTCGTCAACTGCACACGGCCGATAGCAGCGTGGATGTCCGTCATGCGGGCATTGAACCCGATGATCTCGTTCTCGTACTGCTTCTCCATGCCCTGGTTGCGCAGCAGCTTCACCCGACGGGCGAGGTCCTCCGTGGCGGCGGTCACCATGCCGCCTTCGCCACTGGTCATGTTCTTCGTCGGGTACAGGCTGAACATCGCGAACTCGCCGAACGTGCCGACCGGGCGCCCCTCCAGCGACGCACCGTGCGCCTGCGCGGCATCCTCGTACAATGCGACGCCGCGCTCCGCGGCCAGCGCCTCCAACTCCCGCATCCGCGCGGGGTGCCCGTACAGATGCACTGGCATGATCCCCTTCGTCGCGGACGTGAGCGCCGCGGCAACGGCCTCAGGATCCAGCGTGAAAGTGTCCGGCTCGATGTCGACGAACACGGGCGTCGCACCCGTCAACGCCACCGAGTTGCCCGTCGCCGCGAAGGTGAACGACGGGACGATGACCTCGTCACCCGCACCCACGCCCGCCGCCAGCAGGCCCAGGTGCAGACCTGCCGTACCCGAATTCACCGCGACCGCCGCGCGGCCCGCGACGAAATGCTCCGAGAACTCGCTTTCGAATGCGGCGACCTCCGGCCCCTGTGCGACCATGCCGCTGCGCATCACACGATCGACGGCTTCCCGCTCCTCATCACCGATGATCGGCTTCGCGGGGGGAATGAAATCGCTCACACGGACTCCTTGCTCAAAATGCCATCGTTCTCTACATACCGGTCGCCGGTGTTCGGGCAGACCCACACGTCCTCGTCCTCGCCCGCCACGAGCGGGATGCCCGACTCCCCCACCCAGCCGATTCGGCGCGCAGGGACGCCCGCGACGAGTGCGTAGGGCTGAACGTCCTTGACGACGACGGCACCGGCGGCGACCGTCGCCCAGGCCCCGATCCTCACAGGGGCGACGCAGGTCGCACGCGCGCCGACGGATGCCCCGCGCTCGATTGTCACGCCGACGGGCGTCCAGTCATGGGCGCTCTTGAGCGAACCGTCCGCATTGATAGCGCGAGGGTACGTGTCGTTCGTGAGAACCACGGCCGGGCCGATGAAAACGCCGTCACCGAGTCGAGCCGGTTCGTAGACGAGTGCGTAGTTCTGCACCTTGCAGTTGTCGCCCATGACCACGCCGTTGCCGATGTACGCGCCACGCCCGACGATGCAGTTCTCGCCCATCCGCACGTTCTCGCGCACCTGCGCGAGGTGCCAGATAGAGGTGCCATCGCCGATAGATGCGTCAGCTGCGACGTCGGCGGAGTCGACGATGCGAACAGAAGTGGAGCGAGTCACGCGGCCTGCCCTTCATCTCGGTCAGCGGGTCTGTCCGAAGCGTCCCCCAGCTTACCCGCGGTGCCCAGGGCCGCCTGGGAGACCACCGCCGAGACGCGCGCTGCGACCGCGGTGAGAGACACGTTCGCTCTCGCCCACGAGCTCCGCTGCGCACGCAACCGCTCACGCGTCCCGTCCTCGGTCTCGGCGATCAGCTCCCGCATGGCCGCGGCCACGGCCACAGGGTTGAAATCGACGGCGTGACCGAGTTGAGCCGAACGCACCAGCTCCGAGCCGGTGGCGGGACCTGCGAAGAGCACCGGGGTTCCGACGGCGGCCGCGGCGTACGTCTTCGTCGGTCGCGCGAAGTCGTAGCCGATTCCCGGCACGATGCTCACGAGCGAGGCGACCGCGCCGCGGATCCAGGACGCCGACTCCTCTGGGGTGACGACTCCGCCGAACTCGACCCGTCCGGGCACGAGTTCCTCCGCGATCCGCTGCAGCTGCTCCTTCATCGCGCCCTGTCCGAAGAATCGCAACCGCACGTCGGGAACCTCATCGGAGATCTGAGCGAACCCGCGGACGAAGATCTCGGGCTGCTGCCACTCGGACATCGTGCCGGTGTACACGAAGTAGCGGTCGGACGCCGCCGGCTCCACCTCCGGGGTGAACACGTCCGTGTCTACGCCGTTGCCGACGGTCGTGACCCGGCCACGGTCGGCGCCGAGCGCGATGAGCCGCTCCGTCACCTCATCCGAGACCGAGATGATACGAGCGGAGCGCGCAAGTACGGTGCGCTCGAGCATCTTCATGATCGTGATCACCGCTTTGGGAGCACCCATCGAGATGACCCCGTCGGTCCACACGTCTGCGGCGTAGTACACCACGGGCTTCCGGCGCAGAATGCCGGCGAGCACGACCACAAGGCCCGTCGTCGGCGGGGACTCCGAGACTGCGACGTCGAAGCGGCGCGTGAGGACGCGCAGCATCAGTGGGATGTCGAAGCTCATGTACTGCACGTAACCGCGGACGTTTCCGCCGGCGTCGCGCAGCACGGGCCAGCGGCGCACATGCACGCCAGGGGGGTCGGCGATCGTGGGCGCCGTGCTCGGGGGCGTCGTCGTCAGCACGGTCACCTCCGCCTCGCGACGGGAGAGGGATCGGGCGAGCGCGCCGAGCCGGAACGCGCCGGCGCTCACCTCCGGTGGGAAAAGACGAGAGGCGATCAGGGCACGGATCGGGCGTCTCATTCGGTGCGGTCCTCCGGGCTCTGGTCATCGGGATGCTTCGGCGCACTGAGGCGTCGCTCGAGCTCGGCGATGCGGTGCTCGTGGAACGCGGATCGTTCGGCGAGCGTGCGCAGCTTCTCCTCGACGCGAGTGAGCTCGGCCCCGTACTGCAGACTCACGAGGAAGAGGAGTCCGATGGCGATGAAGAACACGAGGTTCGTCGGAACGCTCACACCCAGCGTGCGGGCGGCCCAGGTCAGCGTCTGCGGGAAGATCGCGATGACCAATGCAAGGACGCCGCCGACAAACCACCACACTGCGTGGCGTTCGCGCAGCGTTCCCCGGCGCATCAGCTCGACGATGGCGATGAGGGCGAAGACGGCGGCAGCAATGCCGAAGGCATAGGTGATCGGATTCACGCTTCCTCCTCCAGCGGCGTGCGCGGCCGCATCATCGCGAGGCCGAACGCGGCGCAGGCACGGAATAGGTACACCGCGGCCTTGATCGGGTGGTGCGACGGCGTACCGGCCTGGCGTTCGTGCATCACCACCGGCAGCTGACGGATGATGAGCCCCGACCGTGCAGCAATCACGAGCGACTCGATGGTGTCACCGAGGTACTCCGCAGGGAAGCTGTCCGCGAACAGGCGCACTGCCCTGGGGCCCGCAGCTTTGAAGCCGCTCGTGACGTCGGTGAGCCTGGTGTGCGCCACCGAGCTCATCACGACGGCGAGCAGACGCATCGCCCATCTCCGTGGTCCGCGCGCGCCGTACTCCCCAACACCGGCGAATCGCGCCCCGATAACGAGATCGGCCTCGTCGAGCGCAGCGATCAGCTGCGGAATGGCGACCGCGTCATGCTGTCCATCGGCGTCCACTTGCACGACGACGCCGAAACCGCGATCGAGTGCGAAGCGATAGCCCGCGCGCATCGCCCCGCCGACACCGAGGTTGTACGGCAGCGTCAACACCTCCGCACCCGCCTCTGCGGCACGCCGGGCAGTCGCGTCGGTTGATCCGTCGTCGATGACCACGACCGTCGCGGTCGGGACCGCGGAGCGCACGTTGCGGACCACGTCCGCGACGGAATTCTCTTCGTTCAGCGCCGGAATCACGACGAGAACGGACAGCTCTAGTGGACGCATCGCCTGTGATCCTACCGACTCGGCCGACCGTTTCACGGAGCGCATGCCGTGATGCGCCACAGAGACGCATCACCCCGCTCTGCAACAAGCTCGAAGCCGTCCTCGCCAGCGAAATCGGTCATCCCCGGCATCAGCCACCGGCCGGCCCGCGCCTCGCCCGGCCCGAAGTCGAGCACGAACTCGGGGTCGCCAAACGCGTGCAACGCCGTGCACACGGCGGGATCGGATGCGGCATCCCGCAGATCCTCCGCGAGGACGTTCCACGCCTTGCCAGCGGGGGGCGACCAGGTGCGAGGGAACACGTCGTAGCCGGCGAGCATGTACCCGAATCCCGCTCCCGTGGACGGATTGGCGATGATGCGATCCCCTGGCGGCACGTACTCTCGCAGATCTTCGAGAAGCTCCCGTTCATCCGGCTCGAGATAGTCGCTTTCCTCGACGGCGTACTTCGAGTGCAGTTCGACGGTCGCGTCGAGGAACTGGGGCATCGCGACCGGGCGCAGCAGCACCAGCACCACCATGCCCACCACAGCGACCGCGAGCGGGATCAGGGTGGTGCGCGTGTCGTCATCGCCATGCTTTCGCGGCACCCGCTGCCGGACCAGCCGCACTAGCGCATCGAAGCCGATGGCGGCAAGAGGCACGACGACGATCGGGGCGAGAGCTGCGAGACGGTACGGGTCGGCGTACCACACGGCGAGCACCCCGTTGCGGATGTTCTCGCGACCGACGGTGGCGACGAGGAAGTAGAGCACGCTCACCGCGACCCAGCCCACTGCAAACCACTGCAGAGGCCGACGCCGCACGGCGACCGCGAGCCCGACGACCATGAGGACGCTTATGCCCACGGCCCACGGGATGCGCATGTGCCCGTTCAGGAGGATGTCGAGAAGTGCCTCCCCGCGGCTCCGGAACGGAGGCCAGTGCGACCCACTGGTACCGGATGCGAGGTATCGCCACGTCACTGCGACGACCGCCCACGCGAGGACGACGAGACCGAGTCTTGCCACAAGGGCGCGCGGCACAGGGTTGCGCAGAATCCAGAACGTGAACCAGATCGCACACAGCAGCGCCCACGGGACCGCCGTCGACGGCTGCGCTAGGAGCAGAGAGACCGCGGCGATTCCGACGAGGATCACTCCGAGGATGCCGTGGCGCACCGTGCGGTCTGCGAGAAGCCAACGTGGCAGCGATACCACCGCCGCCACCGCGGCCGGAACGAGCGCAGTCGACAGCGCGTTCGGATAGAGGACGCCCCATTGAAACAGCAGCAGCGGGAAGGTCTGCAGCGCACCAGCGAACACAGCCGCGAACCCTGCAACGATCCCGGAGCCGGTGAGCACCCGCGTCAGCCATGCGATGCCGAGCGTCCAGATGCCGGCCCCAATGACGAGCGTGACGACGTTCGCCGCGACGGGGATCTCCACCCCTGTGACGAGGACGATGAGTGAGACGAAGCCGTGCCACACGGCCGGATAGAAACTGTGCCCACCGATCACGCCGCTCACGTGCAGGACGGACGCGTCAGAGGTGTCCAGGATGTACTGGACGGCATTCAGATGGAACACCGCATCGTTCGTCTGCGAGATCGCCGACGCCGGTCCGATGTAGGCGATCAGCCGCCATCCAGTCACGAGCATCCCGACCGCGATCGCCACGGGGAGCACCCACGTCCTGCCGACGAAAGTCCGATGCTCGACACGCACGCGCCCGAGGAAGACACCCAGCAGCCAGGCGACTGCGGCGAGCAGCAGCAGCGCTAGCGCGACGGTCAGCGGATTCCAGGAGACGCCGGCGAAGCCGAAGATCAAGCCGACGGCAGCGAGCATGATCGCACTCACCGGGGGTGCGAACGCAACGAGGGGCAGGCGGCGCACCCCGATACCCGCGAGTGCGACGCCACCGGGTACGAAGAAGAGCGCAACCGCGACGAGCAGCGCCGGCAGCGCGGCGACCCACTCGCCAATCATCGGTCTACCAGCGCGATCGCGCCCTCGATGTCGCCGTCGAAGACCACCTCGCCCTTGTTGATGACGACGCCGCGGGTGCACAGCTCGCGCACCATCTCCATGTCGTGGCTGACTACGACAAGCGTCTTGCCCTGCTCGATGAGCTCTTCGAACTTCAGCCTGCACTTCTCACGGAACGGAGCGTCGCCGACGGAGAGGATCTCATCGACGAGGAGCACGTCGAGTTCGACGTGGATCGCAACTGAGAACGCAAGACGCATGAACATGCCCGACGAGTAGTGCTTGACCTCCTGGTCGATGAACTGCTCGATTTCGCTGAACGCGACGATCTCATCGTAGCGTTCCTCAATCTCATGCCGTTTCATCCCGAGGATCGCGGCGTTCAGGAACACATTCTCTCGCCCGGAGAGTTCGGGATGAAAACCCGCACCGACCTCGATGAGGCCGGCGACCCGACCACGAGTGAGGACATCGCCCTCGTCAGGCTCCATCACACCGGAGATGAGCTTGAGCAGGGTGGACTTGCCGGATCCGTTAAAGCCGAGGATCGCCACTGACTCGCCCTCTTCAATGACGAGGTCGACCCCCTTGAGCGCTTCGAATTCGCTGGTGAGTTTGCGTCGCTTGATCCACGACACGACGGTGTCCTTGAGCGAGAACGCGTGATTGAGGGTGAAGCGCTTGCGAGCGTCGTCGATGATGATGCTGGGCTTGGACACGGTGTGCGCAGTCATAGGTCCTGGGCGAACCTTCCCTCGAGGCGGCGGAAGACAGCCTGTCCGATCAGCAGAGTGACGATGGCGATGAGGAACGTCCACAGGGTATTCCAGCCCAGATTCGGAGGCAGATCGGCCATGCCGATCCCCTCGATCGTGATCGTTCCCTCGGAAACCGGGCGCCAGAACGCGTAGTGGAATAACTCCACGGCCTGTGTGATCGGGTTCAGAAGGTAGACCTCCACGAGCCACTGCGGCCAGCCGAGCTTGCTGACGATCGCATCCTGCACCTGAGTCCAGCTGTACAGAACCGGCGACGCCCACGTGGCCAGTAGCAGGAGGAGTTCGACGATGTTCTCGGCATCCCGATAGCGCACGTTGAGCGCGCCGAACAGCAGACCGAGACCCAGGCTGAATAGGAGTACGAGTGCGATTGCTGCGAAGATCGCTAGCACTCCGAGGAGCGACACGTGCGTGATCCAGCCGAGCACGAGGCAGACCAGCAACAGCAGCGCGAGCTGCGGCAGGAAGTGCACCAATGCCACGATGGCAGCAGAGACCGCGAACAACTGCCGCGGCAGGAAGACCTTCCGTACCAGCGGCGCATTGCCGACGATCGACGTCGTCGCGTTCTTGAACGCCTCGGAGAAAAGGTTGATGACGATGATCCCCGAGAAGAGGTACACCGCATAGTTCGGGATGCCCCGATCGAGGTTCAGGAAAAGTCCGAGAACCACCCAGAACACCAGGAACTGGGCGCCGGGACGCACGTACGACCATGTCCAGCCGAGCACGGAGTTGCGGTACCGCGTGGTGACACCTGTGCGCACTAGGAGCAGGAGAAGGTAGCGCCAGCGCACCACGTCGATCAGGCCACGGCTCTTGCCCGGTGTGTCGAACTGGTTGCGCGGGACAGCGGCGAAAAGATCTCGGGTGTCAGTCACGGGCCTACTCATTCAGCACGCGACGACGGTTACGCCGCGGGGATGACGCCATTCTAGGACAGAGAACCTGAGTCGCCACTCATCGCGGACGCGTGCGCGTCGCATGCGCGTCGTCGTCGGCGACACGTCTTTCCAGCCACTGCGCGTAGGCGGCAACGGCATCCGGCGCCCAGATCGCGGGGTCGGCCGTCGCGACGAACCGCCCTCCGTGCTCGATGTCGGCGAGCCTCGCCGCGACGCCGGGGACGTCGACGACGCGCACACCGAATGCGTCGCCGATGACGTTTTGCGCGAATGCGCTGTCGCGCGCGATCACCGTGCAGCCGAATGCGCGTGCTTCGAACAGCACCGTGCTCGCCTCCCCGATGACCACGGCAGCATGCTTCAGGGACTCGTAAACGTCGGGTTCGACGTCCACGGCGATGCCGGGAGTCGACGCGATCCGCGGGTACCGTCGTGCTGTCTCCGCGCGCTCGCCCGGATGCGGACGGAACGCGATCGCCCAGTCACCGCCCACTGCGGCGTGCAGATCGGCGACGAACCCATCTGTCGCGCTCGGATCGGTGCGTGAGGAGATGACGAGTATCCGTCTCGGGCGCTCGGCCTCGGCCAACGCCGCCTGACGCTCGAGATGAGGCTTGCCGATGGTTGTGACTCGACCGGGGTGACGGATCGAATCCGTCCAGTAGTCCCCGAACGTCAGCACCTCGTCCGGGAGGGCGCGTCGAAGCGATGGCTCCTGGAATGCTCGCCCGTAGTTGTAGGCGGCATGCGAGGGACCAATCCAGCCGTGCTGCGGTTCGACGACGTACGCGCCTGCGTCCTTCATCGCACCGACCGTCTCGCCGTGATACGAATACGATCCGTTGTCGAACACGACAAGGCGTGGGCGCATCCTGTCCAGCATCCGACGCAGTTCGTCCATCTCGAACGGACGAAGACGTTCCGTCCGCAGCGCGCGCGTGCCGATGTCGTCGAAGGCGTCGGCCTCGACTCCGAGCCTCGACGCGTACTCACGGAGCAGTCGTCGCACACCGTCTGCGAATCCGGTGGGCAGCATCGCGCCGCGCTCGCGCCACCTGGCCCGGGCTGTCGCGGGCTCCATGCTCAGCGTCGGTCGGAACAGCGGCGCTCCGGCGGGCGCAGGGAGCGGCTTCTTCTGCACGACGACCGCGCCGGGTGTCACGAAGGCGAAGTCGTCCACGAGCCAGTTACGCGCACGATCACCTGCGACGGTGAGCGTCGTACCGGAGACGTAGAAGCATACGTCGTGTGCGCGGCCGTGGCGCACGGCATCCCATCGGCTGGGGAGGTGGCCGCGGACGACGCGCCTGAACTCGCCCCAACGCGTCCACGTGGATTCCGACGCGACGGACACGCTCCCCGTCTGCCGTTCGCCGAGCGCCCAGGCGATCTGGACGCGCACGTGCGCCCAGAACGGAACAGTGGCCCCTGGAAGCACCTCGAAGAGCGAGTCAGGCGACTCCTCCTCCAGTTCGAGGATGGCGCGCACGGCATCCGAGGTGCGTCCATCGAGATCGGCGTGATCGGTCACAGGTCGACCCGCTGGTCCATCAGCCATTCGACGATGCGGAAATCGAACTCGCTGTCGACGTCGATGGATCGCTCCGCCGGCATCTCGTACAGGATCGTTGACGGAAGGAACACCACTTGATCCTCCAGCAGCGACTCCCGGCGCCAGACGTAGATCGAGCCGTTCATATCGAAGCAACGAGGCGCATCCTGTCGGCGCAGAACCGCATCGTCGGGCTTCTTGCTCACCGCGACAGTGCCGTCCGGCTGCTCTTCGACAAGGTTGAAATACGGATTCCGGCGTGCTTCCGACCCTGTGATCAGGGACTCTGGACGGACCTCTTCGAACATCGACACGGCAGTGCGGATGTCGTCGACGGTGCGAAGCGGGCTGGTCGCGTCGAGATCGACACACACGTCGTATCGGGCACCGGTGCGATCTTCCGTGCTGCGCACGGCGTGGGCGATGGCCGGGACCTTGCCCGCGGTGTCCGTCGCCATCTCGGGCGGGCGGCGGATGACCCCGGTGGCACCGAACGTGGGGGCTAGAGCCAGGATCTCGTCCGAGTCGCTGGAGACCACGACCTCGTCGAACAGTCCGGTGGCGACGGCCTGCGCCACCGAGTGGCCGAACAGCGGTCTGCCTGCCACGATACGGAGGTTCTTCCCCGGCACGCCTTTCGATCCTGCTCTCACCGTTATCGTGCAGATCCTCATCGTCCGCTCCGTTCCCACGCCTGTCGAGCGCGCTCAAGATCCTCTGGGCGCCCCACGTCGATCCACTCCTCGTGGATCTCGAAGGCTCCGACGGACCGACCTTCGTCCATGAGCCGGGCGAGCACCGTCGGCATGTCGCAGTACTCGTCGGCCGCGAGCGACTCCAGCACTCTCGGGTCCAGCACATAGATGCCGGCGCTGACGAGCTCGCTGTGATAGGGCTTCTCCGCGAGCGCGGTTACCCGGTCGCCTTCGCGTCGAATCACCCCGAACGGGATCTCGAACCCGTACTCGCGCGCGCCGATGGTGGCCGTGTGTCCGGCAGCCGTGTGGGATGCGAGCATGCGACGAAGATCGACCTGGGTGAGCAGGTCGGAGTTCATCACCACGAAGGGCTCATCGACGGCACCACGGAGCTGCGCCAGAGCGCCGGCGGTCCCCAGTGGCGCTGGTTCATGCAGATACGTGATCTCGAGGCCGTGCTCTGCACCGTCTCCGAGATGCTCCTCGATGAGATGACCCAGGTGATTCACCGAGACATGCACCCGACGGAAGCCCTGATCGTACAGTCGGCTGAGGATGATATCGATCATCGGCACGTCGCCCAGCGGCACCAGCGGTTTGGGGATGTCCTTCGTGATCGGATAGAGCCTCTGTCCCCGACCGCCGGCCATCAGCACGACCGGCGTGGGCAGAGGCGTCGCGATGCGGTCGCCCTCCGCCACCACATCGACCATTCGCCCGGCGTCGTCGACGACCGCGACCACTCGGATGCCGCGGCGCGACTTGAGCTCGTCGACGACTTCCTGGCTCGCGGTCGGAGCAACGGTGGCCGGAGTCCGATTCATCACTGCCTCAACACGGTCCTCCAACCCGGAGCCCGAGAGCAGTCCTCGACGCACGTCGCCGTCGCTGACGGCACCGACCAGCCGACCCTCGACGTCCTCGACGAACACGACTTGAAGGCGGCTGCGGTCCAGGTGTATCAATGTCGTCCTGATCGTCGTGTCCGGCGCAACGATCAGGTCCGTCCTGTCGATCATGCATGCACTTCCTTGTTCGGGCGGGGCCGCGCGGGCACGCCGACCACTGTGACGCCCGGAGCCACGTCCGAGATCACGACCGCTCCCGCACCGACGACACTCCCCGACCCTATCGTGAGCCCTTGTAGCACACGGGAGCCGAGCCCGATGTGGGCGCCGCCGCCGATACGGACCTCCCCGCCCAGTACAGCCCCCGGCGAGACGTGCGCATGCGCCTCCACGATGCAGTCGTGCTCGACGATCGCTCCGCTGTTGACGATGGCGTCCACGTCGATCGTCGCCCCGGCGCTCACGATGGCGCCGGCGAGCACCTGCGCCGACGGATCGATGCTGGCTTCAGGATCGACGATCGCGCGGGGATGAATCACGCCGACGACGGTGAACCCGCGCGCGATTGTGTGATCGTGCAACCGGCGGCGGGCTGCTGTGGAGGCGATTGAGCCTAGTCCGTTCACGATGCGGACGTCCGCCGGATCCAGACCGTCGAGGACGTCATCGTCGCCCAGGTAGGGCAGCGACCAGTCCGGCGACGGCTCGGGGGCGAGGTATCCGCGCACACTCTCCCCCGCGGCGAGAAGCGCAGCGAGCACGGATCGCGCATGTCCCCCGCCGCCGAGAAGGATGAGGTCAGGCATCGATCAGATCACCCCTGCGGTACGCCCGACTGGCGCTAGTGCCGACGACCTCCCAGAAATCGAACGATGTCCGGCCCGATGCAGGTCGGAAGCAGGCGACGTCATCCTCGACGATCGTCGCGCCGGCGGCGATGGTGCGCGTGGCGACGAGGCTGCGGCGCACGACCGCGCGATTCCCCTCCTCCACCGGCTGACAGTGCTTCTCGCGCGAACCGAGCATCACCGGCACGCGTCGCAGGTCTGCGACATACGCGTGCAGCCCGTCCGGGTCGAGCGACGCAGCGTGGTCTGGGCCGTCTGCGTTCACGTCGAAGGTGAAGTGCTTCTCAACGACAGTGGCGCCCAGGCCGACCGCGATGACAGAGGCCAGCGATCCCAGCGAGTGATCCGAATAGCCGACCCTGTGTCCGAACGTCTCGGCGATTGTCTGCATCGCGCGAAGGTTGAGATGCTCGTCAGCCGCCGGATACTCGGTGGTGCAGTGCAGGATCGTCACGTGCTGCGAGAAGTCGACGAACTGGTCTCGTTGCGCCCAGGCACGGGCGAGTTTGTCCTCGTGCAGGCGTGTGCCGACCGGCAGTACGCCATGTGCCTGCGCCACCCCGGCTGCAAGGAATCGCAGCGCCCGCTGGATTTCGGGAATCTCGGCCATCCCGGTTGAGAGGATGATCGGAAGCCCCGTACGACCGGCGGCGACCAGTAGCGGGGCGAACGTCAGGTCACCCGAGGCGATCTTGACGATCGGGATGCCGAGTTCGCCGACGAGGAAGTCGAGCCCCGCCTCGTCAAAGGCCGTCGACAGGAACTGGATGCCGCGTGAGTCACAGTGGTCACGCAGGGAGCGGAACTCTTCGTGCGTCAGTTCGAGCTGTCGCAGCAGATCATGCTGCGTGCGACCGTCTTCGTCGGACAGTCGCTGGTAGTCGGCAAGCGCGGCGCTCTCCAGCGCAAGTGCATCAGCCGAGAACGTCTGGAACTTCACGGCGTCAGCGCCGGCGGACGCGGCGAGATCGACGAGTTCCTTGGCCGTCTCGAGCGAACCGTTGTGGTTCACTCCTGCTTCTGCGATGACGAAAACCTGGTCAGTCATGGGCGGGTTCTCCCTGAAGGTCGTGGAAGGACTTGCGTGGCGGGCGCGGAATGGTCGCGTCACGCAGGGTAGCGGCGGTGCGTTCAGCGAAGCCGGAGCCCCCGAAGATGCTGGTCTCGACCGTGGTCGAGGTTCGCTCGATCGCCGCGCGCACGGCGGCCGCGATCGAGTGGCGATCCGGCCGGGGGACAGCGACGGACTCCGCGATCGGGCGACCCTTCTGTCGGTCCCCGATGAGCACGGATGGAACGCCGAGGACCGGAGCCTCGAGCACGGTGCTCGACGAGTTGCCCGCGACGACGGCGACGGAGGACATCGCGCTGAGGTACCCGAGCTGACCAAAGGACTCGACGAAGTCGACTCTGTCGGGATGCTCGGTGACGAAGGCCGCGATGCGGGCTCGCACGTCCGCCGTGCCGATGTCCGAGTTCGACCCCGTGATGACCATGTGCAGCCCGTTCACGGCGAGGAGGCCATGGAGAAGCTCATCGACGAGAACCTCGGGCTCTGCGGCATCCATCACGGCAGGATGGAAGGTGACCAGAGCCGTCGGTTCAGGCAGGCGGATGCCGAATCGACGCTCGACCTCACCCTTGGACAGCAATTCAAGAGCATCCAGCGCGTCGACGATCGGGGCGCCATGGGCGTACACGCGGTCCGGCGCTTCCCCGAGCTGGATAACGCGGCGGCGATGATCCTCTGTGGACGCGAAATGCAGGTATGACATCTTCGTCAGCGAGTGCCGCAGCGCGTCATCCATCGCGCCTTCGGTGACCTCGCCGCCGTGGATGTGCGCGACGGGCACGGAGAGGATCGTCGCCGCGGTCGCTGCGGCGAAAGCTTCGAGCCTGTCACCGAGAACTACCAGCACATCGGGAGCGATCTCGGCGAGCGCGTGTGCATAGCGGGGTATCGCAGCACCCACATCTGCGGCAACGGCCAGCCGGTCGTCGCAGCCGGTCCAGATCGGAACGGCTGCGGCGACGGCGAATCCGTCAGCCTCGATCTCGCTGCTCGTCCGTCCGAACTCGTCAACGAGATGGGTGCCGGTGGCGATCAGCCGCAGCGCGAGCTCCGGGTCGTCTTCGATGGCACGAAGAAGGCCCCGCAGCAATCCGTAGTCCGCCCGCGTCCCGGTCAGAACCGCGATCGTCCTCATGCGGCCGCCAGCGACGGCGTGCTGGGGATGCAGATCGTACTGGCATGCAACGCCTCGGCGACTGGAGTCTCTGCACGGGGAAGATCGCGGTACGGCGCTTGCCTGTGGAGCAGATTCCAGAACGGTCGGCACTGCAGCCCGGCGTCGTTGGTCGCCTCCAGCACCGCGTCACGCTCGCGCAAGCCGCCATCGACGCGCAGCGCGCAGAGCCAGTAGTTGCTGGTTGTTCCGGTCGGTTCGGCGAGGAAGTGCAGTCCAGGCATGTCGGCGAACGCCGACCGGTACCGGCCGGCGAGCATGCGCTTGGCCGAGAGAAACTCGGGTAGCCGCTCGAGTTGGGCCACGCCCAGTGCGGCGTTCAGATTCGGCATTCGGTAGTTGTAGGCGACCTCGTCGTGTTCGAACTCCCAGCGATGTGGAAGCTTCGCCGTCGTGGTCACGTGTTTGGCGCGTCGGGCGAGTTCGTCGTCCGCGGTGAGAATCATGCCGCCGCCGCCCGTTGTGAGGATCTTGTTCCCGTTGAAACTGAGAATGCCCAGGCGGCCGAAGATTCCGGTGTGCATGTCAGCGACCCGGCTGCCGAGGGACTCAGCGGCGTCCTCGACGACGGGCACGCCGTACTCGTCCCCGAGCGCCACCAGCTCGACGATCCGCATCGGATGGCCGAGGGTGTGCATCGGAACGATCGCGGCGATCCGCCGCCCCGTGCTTCCGTCGACCAGGCCGTCAGGCCCGGAGCTTGCGGCACGCAGTACACGCGCGACAGCTTCGACGGACATCCCGAGCGTCTCCTCGTCACTGTCGACGAAGAACGGCACGGCCCCGGCATGGGAGACGGCGTTGGCTGTCGCGACGAATGAGAGTGTCGGGACGATCACCGCGTCGCCAGGACGCACACCGGCGAGTTCGAGAGCCACCTGGAGCGCGGAAGTTCCGTTGGAGACGGCGATCGCGTGCGCCGCGCCGGTGTACGAGGCGATGCCGTCCTCGAAATCTGTGACGAATGTGCCGACGCTGGAGACGAAAGTCGAGTCCAGACACTCGAGCACCCTGGCCTTCTCACGCTCGGTGATACTCGGGATGTGGAGTCCGACGAACGAGTCGTCGCCGACGACACTGCGGATGGCGCCGACGACCTCTGCCGCGACGCTCATACGACGTACGCGTCGGTCCGATAGCGGGCGAGGTTGTCCGGGTCGGTGAACCACTGCGCGGTCTCGCGCAGCCCCTCGCGGAAGCCGTCGTCGCCGCTGAAGCGGGGAGCCCAGCCGAGGATCTCCCTCGCCTTGGTGTTGTCGGAGAAGAGTCGCTCGACCTCGGAGTTGGCCGGGCGCAGTCGCGCGGGGTCTTCGGTGGCGACCGCGTCGATTCCCATGGCTTCGGCGATGAGCTCGAAAGTGCGCCCGATCGAGACCTCGAAGCCGACGCCGAGGTTGATGACCTCGCCAACTCCCGCGGTGCTCGTGAGTGCAGTAGTGAAGCCCGCCACAGTGTCAGGCACGTAGGTGAAGTCGCGCGTCGGTGTCAGCGCGCCGAGCTGGATCTCACGCTTACCCGCCGCGAGCTGGCTGATGATCGTAGGAATCACGGCACGCGCCGATTGCCGGGGCCCGAACGTGTTGAACGGGCGGATCGTCACCGTCGGCAGGCCGAAGGACGCGTGATATGAGTTGACCATCTGGTCGGCGGCGATCTTGGAGGCCGAGTACGGCGACTGCCCCTGGAGCGGGTGCCCCTCGTCCATGGGGACGTAGCGAGCCGTGCCGTAGACCTCGCTCGTCGAAGTGTGGATGAAACGGCTCACGTCCGCCGCCCGCGCCGCATTGAGGAGGTTCAGGGTGCCCTGGATGTTCGTCTGGACGTAGAGGTCGGGAGCAGCGTACGAGTACGGGATCGCTATCAGCGCGGCGAGGTGCAGGACGGCGTCGCGGTCGCGAACAGCCGACATCATCAGCGCGGGATCGCGGATGTCTCCAGGGAGGAACTCGATCTGAGAGGCCACGTCGGGAGAGATCCCGTCAAGCCATCCACGCGAGTCGAACGAGTTGTACAGCACGAGTGCCCGGACGTCGTGTCCATCCCTGACGAGCTGCTCCGCGAGGTGCGATCCGATGAAACCGTCAGCGCCTGTGAGCAGTACCTTCATACTCCCAGTCTAGCCATCGCAGCCGCTCACCCTCACTTGAAGGTGGTGACCGCCGGCTTGCCAGGAGAGTACGAGATCGTGCCGCCTGTGAACGTCTGCGAGCACGTTGTCCCGGAGCAGGTCTCGGCTCCCGTCGGCCATCCGAGCTTGCCCCGCAGCCATCCGGCCGCGCTGTACGCCTTCATCACGGTCGACGACGATGCGAACGTTCCTGCGGCCGATGAATGCACCCAACCGCCCTGGAACGACTGGGCGACGCCATTGCCGTTGCGGTCGGTCACGACCTGCTCGGCCTTCACCGGCCAGCCCAGGTCGCCACGCACCCAGCCCGCCGCGCTGTACCCTGCCATGATCTTGCTGGAGGACGCGTACGTGCCTGCGTTCGACGAGTGGATCCAGCCACCCTCGAACTCCTGAGCGACACCATTGCCCTTCGGATCGGTCACAGTCTGCTCAGCCTTCACCGGCCACCCCAGCGAACCACGAAGCCAGCCCGCAGCGCTGTAGCCGGTCATGATTCTGAGGCTCGACGAGAACGTTCCTCGATCCGAGGCATGCAGCCATCCTGCCGCGTACTTGCGAGCGAGCCCGTTTCCGTTCGGGTCCTTCACGACCTGGACGCCAGCAGCCGCAGCACCGATACCGGTCGCCTGCGGGGATCGGAGCGTTGCAAACGCCTGGGCAGCGATGCCATGCAACGCGACAGCGGGTTTGCCGGGCGAGTAGGCGATCGTGCCCCCTTCGAACGGCTGAGAGCACAGCGTTCCAGAGCAGGTCTCGATCCCCGTGGGCCAGCCGAGCGTGCCACGCAACCACCCAGCGGAGCTGTACGCGGTCATGACGCTCGTCGAGGAGACGAACGTTCCCTTATCCGAGGAGTGCACCCATCCGTTCGCGAACTTCTGAGCCAGCCCGCTGCCGTTCGGATCCGCGATCACCTGGAGCGGTGCCTGTGCGGCACCGAGCGACTTCGTCACGTTCACCTGTTGGGTGGCGGCCGTCTTCATCGCTGCGGGTGTGACGCCGATCTTCGTGACGGCGCCCTGGCCCTTGACGTATCCGATCACACCCTTGGTGAAGGCCTGGGCACACGCCTGCCCGGTGCACGCCTCGTCGCTCGTCGGCCAGCCGAGCTGTCCGCGCACCCAGCCGGCAGCGCTATAAGCCTTCATCATCTCGGTCGACGAACTGAACGTGCCTGCGGTTGAAGAGTGCACCCAGCCGCCTTGGAACTCCTGCGCGACACCGTTCCCATTCGGATCGCTAACGATCTGCTCCGCCTTGATCGGCCAGCCGAGGAAACCGCGAAGCCACCCGGCGCGGCTGTAGCCGGTCATGATGCCCGTCGATGACCAGAACGCTCCTGAAGAGGAGGCATGCATCCACCCGTTCTGATACTTCTGAGCGAGCCCCCCGCCGTTCGGGTCACCCACCACCTGCAGTTCGCCGACCATCGCTCCGACAGTGCTCAGCCCGGGGGATGCCGCATACAACGACCGCTCTGTGAGGCCGAGAGTCGTCGTCGCTGGTTTTCCGCTCGCGTAGGAGATGATCCCACCGTCGAACAATTGCGTGCAGGAGCCGTTGGCGCAGGCCGTCTGCGAGAGCGGCCATCCGAGGCTTCCACGCAACCAGCCGGCCGCGCTGTAAGCCGTCATGATCGGCGTCAGTGAGGAGAACGTCCCCGCCGCGGATGAGTGGATCCAACCTCCCGCGAACTTCTGCGCGAACCCGTTGCCGTTCGGGTCCGTTACGGCCTGCACTACCGCAGCGGGCTTCCCCAGCGCGCCCGAAGCGCCGCCCATGCGCTTCCACTCGGTGGCGATGGCTCCGGTGGGTGTGATCGCCGGGGTCTGCGTCGACCCGAACCAGTCGGTGAAGTAGTTGTAGAAGTTTCGGTTGCCATAGCTCGAGCAGCCGTCGCCCGTCCCGTAACCCGCCTTCAGCGCTGCCGCGTTGGGCTGGTACGGCGTGTAGTAGTAAAGGGCCTCTGTCGCCTTGTTCGCGATATACACGGGCGCCGTACCGCAGGAGGCATTCGGGTGGTAGAGCACCGGCCAGGTCCTGCCGGCCTTGTACCACTGGAAGTACTTGCCCTCCATGTAGATCTGCATCTGGCGCGCAGCGCCGTACACCTGCGCGAAGAAGCCGGCGAATGCCGTGTCGCAGGGTGCCGTATCCGGGCACGCCTGGCCCATCGCCTTGTTGTATCGCCAGTTGCTCGGCCACACGTGGTTCACGAGACCCTGCTCCTTCTGGAGCATGACGATCAGCACCTGCGGATTGATGTTGCAGGCGCGAGCCACCTTGTAGAGAATCCGCGCCGCTGGCTCACTCGAAGCGCCTGCGTACGCCGAGCAGTACATGTCGGCCGCCTTCGACTGCGTCGGTACTTTCAAGTCCTTGAGGCAGACGAACGGCAGACCGTCCTCGTCCTTGCCGACGACGCACTTCGCGACTTTCCCGTTCAGGAACGACTGGATCTGCGCCTCGGTCATCGTGCCCGAGTTCGTGAACATCGCATCGCTGATGATGTTGCCGGGATTGAACCCGGCAAGCGACGTCTTGACCATGCCCGTCTGCGCCACATCGCCCGTCGACCGCGCGAGGCTCGTCGACGCGGACATCGCTGCAGACGCCGTCGCCGACTCAAGCGGCGCGACCGTGCCGATGACGACGGCGATGGCGGCGACGAATACGGTCAGGAACCGAGTACGGTGACGCACGGATCCGGAGCGTTGGGCACGACGAGACATGTGACTAGTGTGACTGAAGTTGCGAGATGATGCCACTGGGATTCATAGATCCGCATAAGAAACCGGCGTGTCGCACGAACTGTCAGCCAGCGTGCAGGCTCCGAACCCGCACAAAATGCGTCAAAGATCGGCGTGCAGCGCCCACACGCGCTCCGCCGAACTCGCCCACGAGAACGCCTTCGCTCTGTCGCTTGCGAGCACCCTGAGCCGCCGCTCCCCCGCAGCCACGGCATCCACCACCGCATCCGCGATCTCGTCGGAAGACACGAGCATCCCGCCTTCAGCGATCGCGTCGCGATGCCCACCGCTGGCAGCAGCGACGATCGGAACTCCCAGGGTCAGAGCCTCCATCGCCCGCCATGGCCACGCGGACCGTTCGCTGGTCGCCACCAGAGCGGAAGCCGCTCCGAGCACCGCGGCCCGGTCCTCGAGCGACAGCGTGCCGCGGATGTGCGCGCGTCGCTCCGGCAGGCCGGCGGCCGAGGCTGCGTCGGCGAGCCGCGGCTCTGCTCCCTCAGCGACATCCAGCACGACCGCATCGATGTCGGCTGCGGCCGCGGCCCGGAAGCCGGACTGCAGCTCGCCGGCAGTCCCGGTCAGCACCACATAGCGCGACGGCAGAGACAGTTCACCCCTGCGCGCACCGGCATCGACCGGAACAGCGAAACCGGTGGGCGGGGCGCCGGCGATCACCCGCACCCGATCGCCGAGCTTCGCGAGCTCTCCGATCCGCTCCGCCATCGCGTGCGAAGGCACGACCACGGCATCGGCATGCTTCGCCGCTCGCCGCAGCATCCCGCGCTGCCAGGCCACCGCGGACTTGGACAGCGTCTGCGGCGCCTCCCACGCATTCAGATCCCACACGGTGATCGCCGTCTGATCGTGATCATGCACTCGGTCGTGCTTGGCGAGCGGTGCCATCAAGGACGGCGCGTGGATCAGTCCTCCACCGACGCCGGAGACCAGACCGAGTTGCCAGGACGCCGCGAGTTCGCGTCGGCGGAGGCCCAACGCGTGCACGGAGGCGACGCCGTCGATCTCAGCCGCCGAGCCGGAGGGGACGATGACCTCCACTGTGCAGTCCTTCGGTGCGGTCTCGACGAGCCCGACGACGAGATCGCGTGCCGCGCCGGCCTGATCGACGTCGACGACGCTCGCGATCTGGTCGAGGACGACGCGCAGCTCAGCACTCATGTGCACAGCGTAATCGCGCAGACGAGCGGTTACACGGATCGCCTCACCCTTCGACGCCCCAGGGACCGGGCTGAACCCGAATCGCGAACATCGGCAGCACGCCGCGACGTGCTTGAATGCAGTCATGAGCGACGGGCGACTGCCGACACGACGGCGTTGGGCCGGGTGGACCATCGCCGTGGTCGCCGTGGTCATCGTGTTCGCGGTCAGCTGGGTGGTCGTCCGCGGCTTCGGCGCGTTCAGCGAGCTCCAGAACCTCCGCCATTCCGCGGCCCAGCTGCGCAGCGCGATCGACGAACGCGCCTACGAACGCGCCGAGCGGATCGCACCCCGCATCGCGGACCATGCCGCCCTCGCCCACGACCTCACCTCCGACCCGATCTGGCGAGGCTTCGAGTTCATCCCCTGGCTGGGCCAGAACCTCACCGCCGTCCGCGAGGTCGCCGAGATCGCCGACGACGTCGCGGACGACGCCGTCGCGCCGATCGTCGCCCTCGCCCCCGACGTCGACCTGGCGACGCTGGGGTTCGCCGGGAGCCGGATCGACCTGACCACACTGCCGACCATCGCCGAGCCCCTCGCAGACGCCGCCTCGGCACTGGCAGGCGCGAACGCTCGGGCGCGCCTCATCGACGCCGAGGTCTCTCTTCCCCCGATCGCGGATGCGGTGCGCGAGGCCAAAGCTCTCCTCCGCGACGCGGCATCCAACGTGGGGGCGCTGCACGATGCGTCCCTGCTGCTGCCGGGCATGCTCGGTGGCTCCGAACCGCGCACCTACCTCATCGCGGTGCAGAACAACGCCGAGCTGCGCTCGCAGGGCGGTGCGATCGCAGCCCTCGTCCTGGTCAGCGCCGATGATGGAGCGATCTCCATCGACCGCGCCATGACCGGACACGATCTTCCCTCGTTGAAGGATCCCGCCCCGACGGATGATGCGGTGGTCGCACTGTTCGGCGACGCCCCTGGTCGCGTGGCGCGCGATCTGACGAGCATCCCGGAGTTCTCCCTGGCCGGGGAGCACCTGGCTCAGCGATGGCAGGACGCGTTCGGCGGCAAGGTCGACGGTGTCGTGGCGGTCGATATCGAGACCATGCGCAGGATCCTCGCGGCCACAGGCGGCGTGACCTTCGATGGATTCAGCGCGACCGACCGGTCACTCGTCTCCATCCTCACCGCCGAGGTGCCGGCGACTGCGGCCGATCCCAGAGCACAGGATGCTGCATTCGCGCATGCCGCGACTGCCGTCCTCACAGCCGCGCTGTCCTCTCAGGAGCCGGCCGCCGTGCTCGCAGCTCTCAGCGGAGCCGCGACCGACGACCGCATTCGTGTCTGGAGCGCCCGCCCCGAGGAGCAAGAACTGCTCGCCGCATCCAGTCTCGCCGGCGCACCGCCGACCGACGGCGAGAGCGCGTCCGACATCGGGGTGCTGTTCAACGACCGGACCGGAGCGCCTCTCGGCGCGTACGCCGACGCGACGATCAGCACGGCCATCGGCACGTGCGAAGGCGCACCCACGACTCAGGTGCGCGTGACGTGGACGAGCGAGGTCCCTGAAGGCATCGCGGCCGCAGCGCCAGCACCGGCTGACGGCGCCCCGGGTGACATCCGAACGCTCATCGCCGTCTACGGGCCGGACGGATCGACTGTTCGCGGCGGGGCGACGACGGCGATGCTGGGCGCCCGCCCTGTCGTCCAGCAGGATGTGACGGTATCCCCCGGCGAATCGACGACCGTCACCGCCACCTTCACCGGCGGTGGCGCAGGCGAACGAGTCGCACGCGTCCACCACACACCGCTCCTCGCGTCACCGGACGTCGTCCGGGCGGACGTCGACTGCGGCTGAATCGCCGCCCAACCTACGGCGTCGGCGTCGGCGTGGCCGTCGGCGGATGCAGCGTCTCCTGCGCCAGTTCACGGATGTGGGCGTAGTCCGGCTCGAACTCGTCGACACCGCTAGCCGGGGTCAACTCGATCGATGTGACCGGCTGCTCCTTGGCCTTCATCATCAGGTCGAAGAACTCCGGCAGCTTGTCCTTGGGGAGGTCGGTGTCGATGAGAACCGTGCCGGCGGCCGCGATCTCGTTGAACCGCGACAGCACGTTCTGCGGTGTGAACTGCTTCAGCATCGCGACCTGCAGCTCGCGCTGCCGCTCCATGCGATCCCAGTCGCTCGTGGTGTAGCGCGACCGGGCGTACCACTGAGCGGTGTCGCCGTTCATGTGCTGCTGCCCTGGTTCGATCCAGCCGATCGCCCATTCATTGACATCGTTGCCGGTCCAGCCCTCGGGCGGTCCACCCTTGGGCAGCCGCTCCGTGACGTTGATGTCGACGCCGCCGAGCGCGTCGATCATGTCGGCGAACCCGTGCATGTCGATGAAGACGTAGTACGGGATCTGAATGCCGAGGATCCCCTCTGCGGCGTCCTTGGTCGCTTCGATCCCCGGAGCGGAGCCGTGGGCGGCCGCATCCGGATACAGGCTCGCGCCCTCGTCCTCACGGCAGACCTCGGCGGCGTAGCGGATGTGATTCACCCAGCCGTTCCATCCGCAGGTCGCCGATGACTGACCCTGGAATCCGTCCGGGTACAGCTCTTGCATCGGGCTGCCGTCACTGAACGGCGGGTGCGGCAATTCACGCGGGATGCCGAAGATCGTCACAGCTCCGGTGTCCGCGTTGATCGACGCGACAGAGATGCTGTCGAAGCGCATGGAGTCGCGTCCGTCACCGCTGTCGGCCCCGAGGAGCAGGATGTTGTAGTACCCGTCGCTGGGCTCGACGCTCGGACCGCTGTTGGCGAAAATGTCTCCGAGGGCACCGCGGCCGGATGCTGCCGCACTGGCTGCGTACAGCGCGCCCCCGCCGACGAGCGCAAGCACGAGCAGTGACGCGATCGGAATCGCCCACCGCGAGACCGGCGGCACCTTCACCAGACGCACCAGCCGCAACGTATCGGTCGTGAGCACCAGCCACAACACGAAATACCCGATGAGCAGCACCTGCACGAGCGTCAGCACGCCCCACGACAGCGGACCGCTCACGAGCCACACGAGTGTGGAACGCGCGAACAGTGCGATGCCGGCAGCCACGAGAACCAGCAGCCACCCGAACAGCGTCGCCCCGAGGCCGAACCTTCCGAGCTTGCGATTGCGCCCCGCGAGGATCTGCGCAGAACCGGGCACCAGGACGTTCATCGCGACCAGCCACCAGCCGCGCCGGCCCATGAACGCCGGATCGGCGCTGTCGGGGTTGCGCAGCGGCCGCGGCTCGATCAGCCGGCGGCCGACGCCCGCTGTCGCGCGCGGTGCGGCAAGGGTCACAGGGAATCCTTCAGCCGCTCGTTCTTCTCCGCCACCTGCGACTCGAGGGTCTTCGCGTAGTCCTCGAGACTGTCCGCGATCGCGGCATCCGCCGCTCCGAGGATGCGGGCAGCGAGGATCCCGGCATTGCGAGCACCGCCGATCGACACCGTCGCGACGGGGATGCCGGCCGGCATCTGCACGATCGACAGCAGAGAGTCCATACCGTCCAGGTACGCCAGCGGCACGGGGACGCCGATCACGGGCAACGGCGTCATCGAGGCGACCATTCCTGGCAGGTGCGCTGCACCGCCTGCGCCGGCGATGATGACCCGGATGCCGCGTGATCGCGCCTCGCGCGCATAAGACATGAGCTTGTCCGGCGTCCGGTGCGCCGAGACGACCTCGATCTCGTGCGGGATGCCGAAGTCGGTGAGCGCCTGGGAGGCGTCGCTCATCACGCGCCAGTCGGAGTCGGACCCCATCACGACGCCGACGACGGGCACGCTGGAGGAGTGCAGTTGCTCAGTCACCAACCCAGGCTACTTTCTGGTCGCCGATGATCGACTGAACGGCGCGCGCGGTTTCGACTCGGCTGCGCCCCGCTCAACCCGTTTCGTCTCGCGTTGCTCGCTCAACGACCGCCCGCTCGTGTCAGGCGAAATGTGCGGCGGCGGCGCGGGCCTTGTACACGATGTCGTCGAGGTCGTCACCCGAGACGTTGACGTGTCCGACCTTGCGCCCGGGACGCGCAGCCTTGCCGTACGTGTGGATCTTCGCGTCAGGATGCTCGGACATCGCCGCCTCGAAACGGCTCTCGAAGGTGCCGTCGGCCGGGCCGCCGAGGATGTTGACCATCGTCGCCCACTCGGCGGTCGGTGATGCATCGCCGAGCGGCAGATCGGCCACGGCCCTGAGGTGCTGTTCGAACTGCCCTGTGACGGCGCCGTCCTGGCTCCAATGGCCGCTGTTGTGCGGACGCATCGCCAGCTCGTTCACGAGGATCCGCTCGTCATCGGTCTCGAACAGCTCGACCGCGAGCATCCCGGTCACCCCGAGGCCCTCCGCGATCAGCCGGCCGATCCCCTCGGCCACCTGCGCCAACCGATCCCCCGCGCCGGGTGCCGGGGCGAACACCTCGGCACACACGCCGTCGCGCTGCACGGTCTCGACGACCGGATAGGCGACCATCTGCCCGCTCGGCCGGCGCGCGATCTGCTGCGCGAGCTCGCGCCGGAAGGACACGAGCTCCTCCACGAGCAGCGCATCGCCGGCCTCCGTCTGCGCGAACCAGTCCGCGGCGTCGTCCGCCGATCGCACGACCCGCACGCCCTTGCCGTCGTAACCGCCGCGCGGTGTCTTCACGACGGCACGGCCGCCGTGGTCGTCCAGAAAGGCCTGCAGTTCGTCGGCATCCGTCACCCGCGCCCAGTCGGGCTGGGGAACATCGAGTTCGGCAAGACGAGCGCGCATGTCGAGCTTGTCCTGCGCGTACCGCAAGGCATCGGGTCCCGGGTGCACGGCTGCGCCGTCGGCCACCAGGGCCCGAAGCACTTCCTGCGGCACATGCTCGTGATCGAACGTGATCACGTCGACGTCCTTCGCGAAGGCGCGCACCGTGTCGAGATCGCGGTAGTCCCCGACCGCCGTCGCCGCCAGTTGCGCCGACATGCCATCGGACTCGGCGAGCACGCGGATCTCGATGCCGAGTTCGACCGCCGGGGCGATCATCATCCGGGCGAGCTGTCCGCCGCCGATCACACCGATGCGCAACGCCATGTGGTTCTCCGTTCGTCGGGTCCTATTGTCTCGCACCGGACGAACGGCTTCGACTCCCTGCGGTCACTCAGGCCGTTTCGTCTCGCTGCGCTCGCTCAACGATCCGCAGGAGCAGGCTCGCTCAACGCCCCCAGCACAGGAAACCGTGCGCGTGCGTCAGGCGACAGGATCGGTGTCGCCCATCGTCTGCGCGTCGCGGTGAGCGAGGATCTGGTTCACCTCGATCTGGTCGGCGAGAGCCTCGTGCACCAGCGTCACGTGCGGGATGTTCACCAGGCGCAACGGCGCATCCAGGCCGTTCGTCAACGTGATCGTTCCCGCACCCCACATGCGCTGCGGGATGCCGCGGCGCACACCGATCGAGTACCCGCGCACATGCGACATCTCCCGCCGCTGGCGCGCCCCCATGCCCTGGCGGACGATCACGCGGCGAGTGGTCAGAGTGTAAGTGCGTGAGAGCCAGACCGAGTACGGGACGACGACACCCACGAGGATGAGCGCACCGGCGGCTGCGAGCAGCATCCAGTTCTCGAATCCGGCAGGCAGGTTGTCGTAGAAGAACGCCGTCGCCCCGCACACGGCGATCAGCAGCAGCGCGCACCAGAAAAGCCCGCGCCCCTGGCTGCGGAAGCGCGCGATGAGCAGCTCTTCGGCAGGCGCTCCCGGCGGCGGCATCATGGGCCGACCACCGAGGGTCACTGGCTGGGTCATGGCTCCATTGTGCCTGCCGTCGCAGACATCTCCCGCCGTGTGACGGCGTGTCCTGGCAGGCCTCGCTTCAGGCGAGCCGCGCGTGCACGACGTCACCCGCCGAGATGAGCCTCTCAGCACCGTCGACATCGACGCACAGCCGGCCATCGCGTTCGAGCCTCACAGCCGTACCCTGCAGCGTCGAGTCATCCGGCAACGACACCTCCACCTCGCGACCGAGCGTCACGCAGCGCGCCGAGACGGCGGAATGCACCCCGCTGCGGTCGGCATCGCCCCACGCGGAGAGCGCGGAGAGCAGCCCGTCCAGGCGACGGAGGTAGTCCGCGATCAGTCGGTCTTCGTCGGCCACCGCGCCCAGCGCGGCGAAGGACGTCGCGGTCGGCACCGGCAGCTGGGCCGCCGTCATCGCCGTGTTCACACCCGCGCCGAGCACGATCGCCGATCCGGTCGACTCGGCCAGGATCCCGCAGAGCTTCTTATCGCCGACGAGCACGTCGTTGGGCCATTTCACGCCCACCTGATGATCCGCGAGCTGAACCGTGACGGCATCCGCCATCGCGAGCCCGGCTACCAGGGGGATCCACCCCATCGCCTCAGGGTCGCTCGGCAGCTCGCGGATCAGCACCGAGATGGCGAGCGCGCTCCCTGCCGGCGTCTCCCAGGACCGGTCGAGGCGCCCTCGTCCAGCCGTCTGGTTGTCCGTGAGCACGACGGACAGGTGCGGCCATGCATCCGCATCGCTGGACAGGACGCGCATCGCCGCGTTCGTCGACGCCGATTCGGCAAGGTACTCGAAACGGGATGCCACGGCCGAAGCCTGAGGAAAGTCCATGCGACCAGTCTATGAATCCGACCGCCCCTCCGTCAGGGGCGCGTCAGATGTCAGGGCACGTCAGAGCTCGTCGTCCTTGTCCTCTTCGTCGTCGTCGTCCTCGTCGGGCGTGATGGCGCCGATCTCACGGTCGCGCCAGCGCTCCCACAACGCCATGAGCTGCTCGATCGCCGCATGGAACTTCGCGGTCGCCACGCCCGGGGCGGTGTCGCCGAAGTAGTGCTGAACCCACATGCGCAGCTTCGCGATCGCCTCGTCGTCAGCACGGACCCGGTCGACCTCGGCCACGATGTCGGCCGCCGTGTCCGCCGTCAGCCACTCGCAGTCCGAGAGGTAACCCGCAGTGTCGATCGAGGCGCGCTCGTCGAGAGGTCGGGTGATCATCAGTGGCTTGCCGGAGGCGAGACGGTCGTAGACCATGGCCGAGATGTCGACGATCGCGACGTCGGCTGCGGCGAGCTGCCAGCCGAGCTCGGGCCCGTCGTCGTAGATGTGGTTCGCCGTCGTGTCGTTCGCATTCGCCTCAGCGATCGCCGTGATGATGCGTCGGTGCGCGGCGCCGTATTCGTCATCGACCACGCCGCTGCGCGGGTGGGGCCGGTAGACGACCCGGTGCCGGCCTGTGGCGAGCAGCCCCTTCACGAGCGTCTCGCCGTGCGTCGCTATCGAGCCGTAATGGGCGCTCGGACGGTCGCCCTCCCAGGTCGGCGCGTAGAGAACGACGATCCGGTCATCGGGCGTGTAGGGCAGGATGCCGGAATAGTGGTCGGCCTGCGGACGCCCGATGTCGATCGTCCTGGCATCCACGTTGTAGTGCCACAGCGTGCGGCTGAGCCGGTCGCGCGCAGCCTGGCCGGCGACGAACGCGTAGTCGTACGCCTTGTACTGGTTCGTGGTCATGTACATCTTGTCGGACTCGCCGTGGTTGATGAACACGTGCCAGCGTCGGCCGTACCGGAACATCTGGAAGTTGCGGGTGTTCTGGTTCACGTAGAGGACGATGCGGATGTCCTGCTTCGCGATGAATCGCTCGAGGTCGCGGACGGTCGGGACGAAGGCGACCGGCGGAGCATCCTCTTCGATCAGCTTCTCCGCACCGCTGGCATTGCGCGCGAGCACCACGACCGGCCACAGCTTCTGCAACTCGGCCAGCGGGCGGTACCACTGACGCATCTGGTACATGTTGACCGCGCCGTCGGCGAAATAGACCGCGATCTTGTAGTGCTGCTCCGGGTGGACAGGGCGGGATGCGAGCGTTCGACGGACGCGCTGCACGGCCTTGCGCGAACGCAGGGCCTTCCGCAGCAGCCGGTACGCCTTCTTGACATCGCTGACACCACTCACCACTCAAGAGTACGCATGGAGCCTGCGCGCGCCATGACATGATCGACGGGTGGAAGAGCACGATTCGACAACACCTGCGACCGGGGTGTCGTTCGTCATGCCCGTGCTCAATGAGAGGGCCTATCTGGAGCACGCGGTGGCATCCGTGCTCGCGCAGGAGCTGACGGGGCCGAGCGAGCTCGTCCTCGCGCTGGGGCCGTCGACGGACGGCACGACGGAGCTCGCCCGACGCCTGGCAGCGGAGGACGACCGCATCCGCCTCGTGGAGAACCCGGCGGCGCACATCCCCGTCGGCCTCAACGCCGCCATCCGCGAGAGCCGTTACCCCACCATCGTCCGCGTGGACGCGCACTCCGAACTCGCACCGGGGTACGCCGAGCGTGCACTGGCGACGCTCGAGCGCACCGGAGCGGCGAACGTCGGCGGTGTCATGCGCGCCGACGGCCGCACGCCGTTCCAGCGGGCAGTCGCACGCGCCTACAACTCCCCGATCGGCCTCGGCGGCGGCGCGTATCACGGCACGACCCACGAGGGTGAAGCCGAGTCCGCCTACCTCGGGGTCATGCGGCGCTCCGTGCTCGACGAAGTCGGTCTGTTCGACGAATCGGTGCGACGGGGCGAGGACTGGGAACTCAACCTGCGCATCCGGCAGGCCGGGTACAAAGTGTGGCTGGACCCGAAGCTGTCCGTCACCTACTGGCCACGGGAGAGCTGGTGGCGTCTGGCCAGGCAGTTCCGCGCGACCGGCGCGTGGCGCGGCGAACTCGTTCGCCGGTACGGCCGCAGCAACGGCCTGCGCTTCTTCGCGCCACCCGCGCTCGTCCTGAACGTCGCACTCGCGCTCATCGTCGGAGTTCTGCAGCTCACCCGCGTGCTCGGCTGGGTCGCCTCGGTCGTGGCATCCATCGTCTATCTGCCGCTCATCGCCTACGCGTTGCTCGTCACCGTCATGGCCCTGAAGCCAGGAGGCGGGCGCACCCCGAGAGAACGGCTCTGGACGCTGGCAGTGCTGCCGACGATGCACCTCTCGTGGGGTCTGGGGTTCATCAGCGGCGTGCTGCGCGGCGCACGTGACACCGTGGATGCTTCGCGTCTGGGCACCCGGAACACGCCGCTGCCGTAGCCGACTCAGCCGTCGATGTACCCGAGATCGATCAATCGGGAGACGACGCGCTCCGCCGCGTGACCGTCGTCCAGGCCGTTGAACTGACGCCGCCATGCGGCGTATCGCTCGGCGTACTGCGCGGGCACGCCCTCGTCGAGCACCGCGGCGACGAGCTCGTCCTGCGAGCCGACCAGCGGGCCCGGTGAGCGCTGAGCGAGGTCGAAGTAGAAGCCGCGCAGCTGCCCCCGGTAGTGCTCGAGGTCGGGGACGAGGAAGTACATCGGCTTGCCGGTGACGCTGAAGTCGAACATCACCGAGGAGTAGTCCGTGATCAGCGCATCGGCCACGCTCAGGAGCCGTGCCGTCTCGGAGAAACCCGTCACATCGATAACCCGCGCTCCGCCGTGGTCCTTGCCGGGTCGCAGCGTCCGCGAGTGGCCGCGCACCAGAACGACGGCATCCGTCTGCTCGGCGAGCAGCTGCGGATCCACGAAGTCGACGATCTCCGACCGGTCGTCACGCCACGTCGGCGCGTACAGCAGCACCTTCTCGTCCTCCGCGATGCCGAGCTGCGCACGCGTGGCTGCGCCGTCGTCGGTGCTGAGCATGTCGTTGCGCGGGTACCCGTCGGTCCAGATCGGCTTGCCGAAGAATGCGTAGGCCCGCTTGAGGATGCGCTCGGCGTACAGGTTCTGCGCGAGCAGCACGTCCCAACGACGTGATTCCTTGACCACGGCGGCCATGCGCCGCGGGTCGAACCCGGGGCGGTGCAGCGCCAGGCGTTTCAGCGGTGTGCCGTGCCAGGTCTGCAGAACCTTCTGGCCCGCTTTGCGCGCGAACCGTCGACGCAGCCAGTCGTTGACGATGAGCAGCCGGGCAGCTCCCCGCGCGCGCCACCATTCCGGGCTCCCCTCGACGATCGCCACCGCACCCTCGGGAACGGGGACCGAGAGGTCGACGACGCTCCAGTACCGGGTCACGCCCGGTGCTCGACGTGCGAGCTCACGGTCGATCGCACGCGGATTGCAGCCTGCGCTCTGTCCGTAGAAGCTCTCGAAGAACACCGCGTTCTCGTCGCCGCCTGCCTGAGCGGCGTAGCTCGCCTCGAGCGCCGCCTGCCCGCCTGGCGACTCGTTCTCCTGATCGAGCGGCGGCGCGATCTCGACGTCGGCGCGGTGGATCGAGATCCGCAGCGTCGGCAGCAGGCGCACCTCCGATTCGATCGCCGACAGATCGACGGCGTCGACCGCCAGCCGGTACGACCCTGACGGCAGCGGAAGCTCCTCGCCACCCCACCGCGACGCCCGAAGCGGGAACGCCGCCTTCCAGGTCTTCCCGCCCCCGGTGATGACACCGTCGACGCGCGCACGGGCGCCGGCCAGAACCGCAGACGCGGGTCGGGGTCCGACCCCTGCGATGATCAGTCGCTCGGCCTGCTCGTCGATGCGGGCAGTCGTCATCGTTCTCCTCTCGGCGCGGAGATCATCCGCGCGCGGATCGCGTCGTACACGCGCCGCGTGTTGCGACCGTCACGATGGGCATGCATCCGAGCGCTGAGCGCAGCGGACTGCTCGGAGCGCTCGGCGAACGCCCGCTCATCGGTCAGCAGGCTCTCGATCTGGTCGATCAGCGCGGGCCAGTCGGCGGCCGCGCTGCCGCCCGTGACCGCCTCGTAGCGGCCGTAGAAACCACGCGTTCGCGCGTAGTCCGCGGCATCCGGTGCGAGGTAGAGCACCGGCATCGCGAGCAGTCCGACGTCGTACGCCATCGACGAGTAGTCCGTGATGAGCACGTCGATACCGGGGAGCGCGGGCGTCACATCAGCGAGGACATCCGAGCCGAGCATCCGCACGCGGGCACTCGGGAGCGGTGGCTGGTAGGAACCGGCTCCCAGCGGATGCGACCTCACGAACAGGACCGCGTTCTGCTGCTCGAGCAGAGCGATGATCCGCACCCAGTCCGCTGCCGTCGGCACGGCAGGGTCCTCTGCCCCGTCGCGCCAGGTGGGCGCGTACAGGACGGTGCGGGCGTTCGGCGGAATGGGGCCGGCGGTCGCTTCGAGGAGAACGGATGCCGCCTGCTGGCGCTCGTCGCTCGTGCCAGCCGAGAGCACATCGACGCGCGGTTCTCCGGTCACGATGACACGGCCGCCACCGAGTGCGAAGGCGGATTCCAGTCGCCCTCTGGAGCGATCGGATGCGGCGGGCATCAGCGAGATCCGCTGAGCGGTGCTGCGGTACAGGACCCCGACGAGCCGGCGCAGCAGCGAAGCTCCGGGCACAGCCGGGACCTGGGTCGTGGCCGAGGAGTCCAGACCGATGCGCTTGAGCGGGATTCCGTGCCACAGCTGGACGAGAAAAGCGCCCGAGGTCGCGTAGCGGTTCACATCGCCTTGACCGTGCGTGACGACGAGCACACCGGCCCGCGCCGTCGCCCACCATCCGCGCAACGACGACTTCGGGATCGTCGGGATGCCGAGATGCGCAGCATCCGTTCGCTCACGGTCCGACGACGTGAGCCAGACGGCATCGCGCCCCTCGTCGGTCGCGACCCGCCACAGCGCCAGCGCGCCGTCACCGATCCCCGCGCCGCAGCCGAACACCCAACGGCGACCGCGCGGAACGACGAGGGTTCCTATGCGTCCTGCGGCATACAACGGCATCCGCAGCAGCTTGGCCGCGTTGCCGGAGCCGAAAGAGAAGGACGCCACCCCGCGAGCCTATCGCGGGTGGCGTCCTTCTCCCTGAACGGTCTCGGCTCAGAGATCGAGCTCGCCGAGGGTGACATCCACCTCGAAGGTCTTGCCCCCGCGGACGTAGGTCACGGTCGCGTCGCTGCCCGCGGCGGCCGCCCGCACCTGAGCGGTGAGGTCGGTCGCTCCAGAGATCGGCAGCCCGTTGAACTTCGTGACGATATCGCCCTTCTTCAGGCCGGCATCGGCCGCAGGGCCTCCCGGGGTCGGGTCGACGATCACGGCACCGGCGACATCCGCGCTCGAGACCGACGTGGCGTCCTGGACCGTCGCACCGAGCAGCCCGTGCGTGGCCGCGCCGCTCTCGATGATCTCCTCGGAGACGCGCTTGGCGATGTTCGAGGGGATCGAGAATCCGACGCCGATCGACCCGGACTCCTCCGAGCTTCCTGCGGTCGCGATCGCGACGTTGATGCCGATGAGCTTGCCCTCGCTGTCGACCAGTGCGCCACCGGAGTTGCCGGGGTTGATCGCGGCGTCCGTCTGGATCACCGAGATCGAGATCGACGAGTTCGGGTTCTGCTGCTGAGTGCCCGGGAGGTCGAACTGGAACGGGCTGCCGCCCTGATCCCCCTGGTCGCCCTGGTCATCCTGCGAGTCCTGAGTGGAGTCCGGCACGGCCGAGGAGGCGATCTGGATGCTGCGGTTCAGCGCGCTGACGATTCCGGTGGTCACCGAGTTCGACAGGCCCAGAGGCGCACCGATGGCGACCGCTGTGGAACCGACATTGAGCTTGGACGAGTCACCGAATTCGATCGGCGCGAGGTCGCTCGCACCCTCGAGCTTGATCACCGCGAGGTCGTAGATCGGATCGGTGCCGACGACCTTCGCGTTGTAGAGGTGGCCGTCGGAGGTCGTCACGCGGATCGTCGGGTCGGCCTCGGCGCCGCCGAGGGTCACGACGTGCGTGTTCGTGAGCACGTAGCCGTCATCGCTGAGAACCACGCCGGAGCCGCTGCCTGATTCGCTGCTGCCGGCGACCTGGATGGTCACGACGGACGGGAGGACCTCGGTGGCGATCGCCGTGGTCTCGTTGACGGAGCCGGGATTGTTGACGGTGATCGTGTCCGGGCCGGTCGCAGTCGATCCGACGGGCTGCGACCACAGGGTGCTGCCGAGGTAGCTGGTGCCGAGTCCTGCTGCGCCGCCGACGAGCGACGCTGCGACGATGAGCGCCGCGACTTTGCCCGCGCCGAAGGACTTCTTCTCCCTGGGCTTGGTCGCGACAGGCGTCACAGGTGCTGTCTGGTCTTGCCCGATTCCCTCGGGTCCCTGCGGCCGGATGCCGAAGGACGAACCGTTCGCGGTGTTCGCCGCCGGTGCGGTGAAGTGCGCGACAGGAGCGGTGAACTGCTCGGTCGGTGCCGTCTGCTGCGAGGCGTGCGACGTGAACGCGGCCGGCATGTCGTGGCCCGAACCGGTGCCGCCCTGGGGCTGTGAAGTCTGCTCGGGGACCGAGTTCTCTTCGGGGGTGTTGTTGTCGTTCATGTCTGCTCCTTCATCGACGCCATCTCAGATTGCCGCCTGTTGCTGTGCGTTCGATATGGGCGAGGTGAGTGCGGCCTATGGCCTTAGCCTGGTTTGCATGAGTGCAATTCCCGGCGCCTGGCGGCGCACTGCAGCCGGAGCGGGCCTGCTCTCCCCCGACGGCGTCGTCGCGCCCACCATCTTCGCAGAGATGTCGGCGGCCGCGGTCCGAACCGGGGCGATCAACCTCGGCCAGGGCTTCCCCGACGAGGACGGCCCGGCCGAGGTTCTCGAGGCTGCGCGCGAAGCGATCGCGCGGGGCGTGAACCAGTACCCGCCGGGCCGCGGCAACCCCGAGCTGCTCACGGCGATCAGTGAGCATCAGCGCCGGTTCTACGGGCTCGAGGCGGATCCGGCGACAGAGATCATCGTCACTGCCGGTGCGACCGAGGCGCTGACGGCGACGCTGCTCGCGCTCATCGATTCACCCGACGACGAGGTTGTCGTCTTCGAGCCGTACTACGACTCGTATGCCGCGGCCGTCGCCCTCGCTGGAGCGCGGTTGCGGACGGTACCGCTGCGGCTGCCGGATTTCCAACCGGATCTCGAGGTGCTCGCGGCATCCGTCACCGATCGAACCCGGATCATCCTCGTCAACGACCCGCACAATCCGACCGGAGTCGTCTTCACGCCGGCGGTGCAGGCCGAGATCGTCCGGCTCGCCGACGAGCACGACGTGATCATCGTCACCGACGAGGTCTACGAGCACCTGACGTTCGCCGGCCCTCATGTGCCGCTGGCGACGCTCCCCGGGGCTGCGGAACGGACGCTGACGATCTCCTCGGCCGGCAAGACATTCTCGACGACGGGGTGGAAGATCGGCTGGGTGCACGGCCCCGCCGACCTCATCTCCGCCGTGCTGACCGTCAAGCAGTACCTGACGTATGTGAACGGGTCGCCGTTCCAGCCGGCCGTCGCGGTCGGGCTGCGGATGCCGGATTCATTCTTCACGGATGCCGCGGACGCCCTGCGACGCAAGCATGCGATTCTCGGCGATGGCCTGCGCGCAGCGGGCTTCGACGTCATCCCGCCCCAGGGCGGATATTTCACGGTCGCAGACGCCACGTCCCTGGGTGGGGCGGATGCCGCGGCCTTCTGCCGAACCCTGCCGGAGACGGCCGGGGTCGTCGCGATCCCGCTGAGCGCGTTCGTCAGTTCGGAGCACCAGGGCGATTTCGCCGGACTCGTGCGGTTCGCGGCCTGCAAGCGCGTCGAGGTACTCGAGGAGGCCGCCTCGCGGCTCGCGGCGGCGACGTTCTGAGGTCGAGGCTTCGGCTCGTCGCTGCCCTCCTCGCTCAGCCCGTTTCGTCTCGCTTCGCTCGCTCAGCGACCCGGTGCTGCTCCCCGGCGGGTCGTTGAGCGGAGGAGGCGCAGCCTCCGAAGACGAAACGCGTTGAGCGAGCCGCAGGCGAGTCGAAACGGCGTCAGCGCGGGACGACTGCGTAACGACGCAGTCGCAGCACGGGGTTCACCTCGCGCACTCGAGCGATGGCACCGGCCGTGATCTCCGCGACGGCGATGCCCTCCCCTGTCCCGACGCCGGCGAGGACGACGCCCTGCGGGTCGATGACCTGCGAGTGGCCGACGCCGATCGGTCCTGGGTGGTCGGCGGCGACGACGTACACGGTGTTCTCGATCGCGCGGGCTGCGAGCAGGGTCGTCCAGTGCTGCTCCTTGAGCGGGCCGCGCACCCACTCGGCCGGAACGACGATCACGTCGGCCCCGGCGTCGACGAGCGTGCGGGCGACCTCGGGGAAGCGCAGGTCGTAGCAGGTCATCATGGCGAACCGCAGTCCTTCGATCTCGAGGGTCTGCGGCTCGTCGATCGCGCCGGCCTCGATCCAGTCGGACTCTGTCTGCCCGAACGCATCGTAGAGATGCTGTTTGCGGTACACAGCGCGCAGCCCTGTGGCATCCACGGCGACGAGGGCGTTGCGCACCTTCTCGCCGGCATCCTCGACGAGCCCCGCGACGATCGTGACGTCGTGAGCGGATGCCGTCTCCTGCAGCGCCCGCACGAACGCGCCCTCCAGCGGCTCGGCGTTCTCGGCGAGGGTGGAGTCCATGGGGTCGACGAAGTAGCTGGAGTACTCCGGGAAGACCACCAGGTGCGCCCCTCGGCGCGCGGCTTCCGCTGTCAGATCCGCGATGCGCGCACGATTGTCCGCACGCGAGGCGGTCGGGCTGAACTGGCAGACGGCGACGATCGTGGACATGCCCCCATCCTCGCGCATCCCGGCCGGTGGCATCCCGCACTCCGAACGCGTGCTAAGCTATAAGACGTGCCGCGGGGTGGAGCAGTTCGGTAGCTCGCCGGGCTCATAACCCGGAGGTCGCAGGTTCAAATCCTGTCCCCGCAACGAGAATGCGACACACGAAAGGCCCCTGATCAGGAGAAATCCGATCAGGGGCCTTTCGCTTTCGCGCACGCAAGCGGCCCGCATCCGTGTCGCAGAAATGGCGGGTCGCGCACGCGCGAACCCGCCATTTCCCAGACATTCCGCCGGCTGGACCGGCTCCGATCACTCCCCGGCTGCGGCCTCCAGCGCCAGCAGCTCGGTGACGGCATCCGTCAGGCGCTTGTCCGCCTCGGCGAACGCCGTGAGATCGCCGTCCTTCAGAGCCGCCTCGCGGTCGGCCAGCGCCTGCTGAGCCGCGTTGAGCGCCGTCTGGTAGGCGTCCGCGTCGGTTCCGGTACCCGGAGTCTCCGTTCCCGGGTCCGTGCCGCCCTCATCCGGGGGCGTCGTCTCACCAGGAGTCGGTTCCACCTCTTCATCGCCGCCGGTGGCACCGGAGTCTCCGCCGAAGATCGTGTCGAGCGCCGCGGTGAGCGTGTCCTCGAAGGCGACGTTGTCGCCGAAGGTCACGAGCACCTTCTGCAGCAACGGCAGCTGCGTGCCGCCGGCATCGGACGACTGAACGTACACGGGCTGGACGTACAGCAGACCGCCGCCGACCGGGAGGGTCAGCAGGTTGCCGTACTTCACCTCGGACTCGCCCTGCTGCAGCAGGTTGAGCTCTCGCACGACGTTCGGGTCGGAGTTGAACGTGTTCTGCACCTGACCGGGGCCGGGCACCGTCGTATCCGCGTCGATCTCGAGCAGACTCAGCTTTCCGTAGCCTTCGGACTTCTCACCGGCGGTGGATCCGGCATCCGAATCCACGGCCAGGTAGCCCATCAGGACGTTGCGACTCGTCGTACCCTGCGCCGAGGCGGGGATGAACGTCGAGAACATCGAGAATCGCGGCGAATCCTGACCGGGCATCTGCATCGACAGGTAGTACGGCGGCTGCAGCGACGTCGGGTCGCGCGGGTCGTCCGGCGTCTGCCAGCGGTTGTCCTGCTGAGCGAAGGATCCTGCCGTGTCGACGTGGTAGACGCCGAGGATCTGGCGCTGCACCTTGAAGAGGTCGGTCGGGTACCGGACGTGACTCATCAGATCGGCGGACATCTCGCTGATCGGTTCGACGGTCGTCGGGTAGACGTTCTCCCACGCCTTGAGGATCGGGTCCTCGTCGTCCCAGGCGTACAGCGTCACCGAACCGTCATAGGCGTTCACCGTGGCCTTGACGGAGTTGCGGATGTAGTTGATGTTGTCGAGCGCGAAGCTCGGCGCCGGTGTGTTCGAATCGGTGATCGCATCCGGCAGGTTCACACCGGTGGAGTACGGGTACGTCGCACTGGTCGTGTACCCGTCCACGACCCACACGATCTCGCCGTCGACGACGCTCGGGTACGGGTCGCTGTCGAGCGTCAGGTACGGCGCGACCTTCTGCACGCGATCGACCGGGTCGCGGTCGTAGAGGATCTGCGATTCGTCGTTCACGAGGTCGGAGAACAGGATCTCCGCCTCCTGGAACTTCAGCGCGTACAGCAGCTTGTTGAACGTGTTGCCGATCGCGGGGCCGCCGTCGCCGTCGAACGTGTTCTTCGTCTCGTTGGCACCGTCCTCACCGCGCGGGTAGTCGATCTCGACGGGGTCGGTGCCCTCCGGCGCTCCGACGATCGAGTAAGGCGGCGAGGTCTCGCCGAAGTACACCCGCGGCTCGAACTTCTCGGCGTCGGTGAGGAAGCCGGACGACGGGATGCCGCGCTCGAGGAACACCGGCTCGCCCTCGCTGCTGCGCTGGTTGCCTGCGGCGACGACGAGGCCGTAGCCGTGCGTGTACACCGCTGTGCGGTTGTTCCAGTTGTTGCTGTCGCCGAGGCGATTCACGTCGAGTTCACGGACCGCGACGACGGTGTCCTGCGTCTCTCCATCGATCTCGTACCGGTCGACGTCGAGCGTGTCCTGGAACTGGTAGTAGCCGCGGAACTGCTCGAGCTGCTGCACGGTGGGGCTGATGATGCTCGGGTCGAGGATGCGGATGGATGCCGTGGTCTCGGCGTCATCGCGCAGCTGACCGGCCTCGGCCGTGGTCTCTGCCTTGAACGGCGTGACCTCGAGGTCGTCGATGCCGTACGCCTCTTTGGTGCCGTCGATGTTGCGCTGGTAGTACTCGGCCTGGAAGCTGTTCTGGTTCGGGCGCACCTGGAAGGTGGTCACCACCCAGGGGTAGCCGATGCCGACGACCAGGGCCGCGACGATGAGCAGCGCGGTCGCCGCCAGCGGGAAGCGCCAGCGGCCGATCACGGCGGTCACGAAGAACAGCACCGCGACGAGCGCTGCGAGGATCGCGAGGATGGCAAGGCCGGGGATGGTCGCGTTCGCACCGGTGTAGGCCGCACCGGTGATGCGGTCTTCCTCGGTGACGAGGGTCTTGTAGCGGTCGAGCCAGAGGCTGGCCGCCTGCACCAGCAGGTAGAGACCGGCCAGAACCGCGAGCTGGATCCGGGCCGGCTTGGAGATGCGAAGCTCGCCCTGGCCGATGCGCACCGAGCCGTACAGGTACGAGACGAGGGCGGTGACGATGAGGCAGAGCAGGAGGACCGCCGACACGAACGCGAGGACGATCGAGTAGAACGGCATCGCGAACAGGTAGAAGCCGGTGTCCATGCCGAACTGCGGGTCGGCTACGCCAGTGGAACCGCCGCTGAACCACAGCCAGACGGTCTCCCAGTTTCCGGCTGCGGCGAAGCCCGCGAAGATGCCGAAGAAGATCGGCATGCCCCACATGGCCAGGCGGCGCAGCGGCTCGATGACCTCCTGGTAGCGGTCGAGCTGCGAGCTCAGCCGCACGTACACCGGGCGCAGCCGATAGGCCAGCTGGATGACGACGAACAACGGTGCGGCCATGCCGAGGAAACCGATGACGAACATCACTGCCGCCGCGAGCCACTGCGTGGTGAGCACTCGCTGGAATCCGAGCTGATCGAACCACAGGAAGTCCGTGTACAGCGAGGCGAAGACGAAGAAGGCCGCGACCAGCGCGGCGATGATCACCAGCGAGATCGTGAGGATCCGTCGGGAGGTTCGGGGCGTGGCCGGATTCGGCGCTGAGGTCGTGGTCACCTGACCATCCTATGTGCGCTCCCTATGTGCGGGCCGCGTGTCAGGAGACGTCGGCAGTGCATTTCGGCAGATCGCCGACGTCGCCTCCGTCGGCGATCACCTCGATGGCGTCGATCGACTCCTCCAGCGTGGCGGTGCTGATGACGGTGAGGCCGTCGGGCACATGACCCACGACCTCGTCGCAATTGGACGCCGGCGCGAGGAAGTAGTTCGCTCCGGCATCGCGCGCGCCGTAGAGCTTCTGACGGATGCCGCCGATCGGCCCGACCGCACCGGTGGCGTCGATCGTGCCGGTGCCGGCGATGTCGTTGCCTCCGGTCAGCTCCCCCGGTGTCAGTTCGTCGACGATGCCGAGGGCGAACATCATGCCTGCGCTCGGTCCGCCGACGTTGTCGAGCTGGATGTGGACGTCGAACGGGAAGTCGTACTCCGTGCTCAGGGTGATTCCCACCAGCCAGGTGTCGACCCCGTTCACCTGTTCGAGCTCGGGGGCGACGTCGATGCCCAGCTGCTGGTCGCCGCCCCGCAGCACGGTCAGCTCGACGGCACCCCCCTCGGAATCCTGGATCGCCGCCCGCAATGCGGCGGCGCTCGTGACGTCGACGCCGTCGACCTTCTCGACGATGTCGCCCTCCTCGAGCAGCCCGTCGGCCGGTGAGTCGTCGATGGTCGAGACGACCGTCACCTCGGCGCCGGTGTCGTAGCCCAATTCGTGCAGGGCAGCGGCCGTCGCCTCGTGCTGCGAGTCGACCATGAGGTCGGCGTTGCGCTCGTCGCGCTCCTCGGTGGTGACACCCTCAGGGAATACCGAGTCGAGGGGCACCACGGCGCGTGAGGAATCCATCCAGGCGAGGGCGAGCTCGAACCACGACGGCGTGCGCTCGCGGTTGCCGACGACCTGCACGGTCGTGAGATTGAGGCTGCCACCCGTCTCGTACGTGTCCGCACCGTCGATCGCGATCAGCGGCACCTGCTCGCCGTCCGTGCTGGCGGCGCTGCCGAGTGTGTCGTACACGGGTCCTGGTCGCTGGATCACGTAGGGGGTGGGCAGGAAGGTGAGCACGACCAGCGCGACGAGCGCGACGATGAGCGCCCAGACTCCGAGCCCGATGCGGGCAGGGCGGGTTCGTGTCACGGTTATCCTCCGTCGTTCGCGACCGGCGTACAGCGATCTGCTCGCGTCGGGGGTGCGTGCAGAAACCTGCAACTAGCGTAGATGGCACGGCTAGCGACGTGCTGAGAGGCGACCGACATGGCAGACAACGATCCGAATCCTGAGGACTTCCAGGAGTTCCTGCGAAGGATGATGTCCGGCGAGGGCCCCGGCGACTTCGACCTGAGCGCGCTGCAGAACGCGTTCGGCGGAGCTGAGGGACTCCAGATCGACCCGGCGATGATGGCCGCACTCTCGCAGCAGCTGCAGAACGCCTTCAGCGGCGACCCCTGGGAGAACACGCTGCGCCAGGCGCTGCACATCGCCAATCGCGAGGGCCAGGGGATCACCGACGGCTCGCGACACTCGCTCGTCGACGCGTTCGCACTGGCGAGCCTGTGGCTCGGCGAGGCGACCACGATCTCGGAGCTGTCCGAGAGCCCGCGTCCGATGACCCGCGGCGAGTGGGTCGAGAAGACGCTTCCGGTGTGGAAGGAGATCGCCGGCCCCGTCTCGACGAGCATCGCCGACGCCCTCACCAGCGCCCTGGACACGCAGGTGCCCGACGACATGCGAGGCGCGATCCAGGGAGCGGGCAAGCTCATGCGCGGCCTCGGCTCCTCGGTCTTCGCCGCTCAGTTCGGCCAGGTGCTCGGCAATCTCTCACTCGAGGCTGTCTCCGGCGGAGACGTCGGCATCCCCGTCCTGCCCCCGGGCACGGCGGCCGTCATCCCGCAGAACATCACCGCGTTCGGCGAGGGCCTGGAGATCCCCGAAGACCAGATCACGCTCTACCTCGCGACCCGCGAACTCGCGTACGCCCGCCTGTACCGCCACGCGAAGTGGCTGCACCTTCAGGTCATGTCGCAGATCACGGACTTCGCCAGGGGCGTGACGGTCGACGTCGACGCACTCGAAGACGTGGCGAGCAGGCTGGACCCGTCCAACCCCGAGGAGCTGCGTGCGGCGATCGAGGGCGGGGCGCTGCTGCCGGCGCAGACCGAGGCGCAGCGCGAGGCGCTCGCCCGTCTCGAGAACATCATCGCCATGATCGACGGCTGGGTCGACGTCGTCACCAGTGAGGCGACCTCACGCCTCCCCGACGGCGCTCGACTCGCCGAGGCCGCACGTCGTCGTCGCGCCGTCGGCGGACCCGCCGAGGATGCTCTGGGCGCCCTGGTCGGACTGAAGCTGCGCCCGCGTCGCATGCGCGAGGCCGCCGCGATGTGGCGCAAGGTGACGGATGCCGTCGGCATCGCGGCGCGTGACTCGCTGTGGGACTACCCCGATCTGCTGCCGACAGCCGCCGACATCGATGACCCGACAGGACTCATCGACCGGCTCCAGGCCCGTGCCCGCGGCGAGGCTCCTGCCGCCGATGAGTTCGACGAGGCGCTGGCCCGCCTGCTCGACGGCGACGACTTCTCCGGCGCTGACGACGAGAACACCGAAGAGGACGACGACCCCGGCGAGGGCGAGAAGCCGGTCTGATCCGCCCAGCGCAACTCGTTCTGCACCACTCGGCGATCCGCCGAAGTTGTGCACGGATCGTCGATCGGCGCTCCGCCGACGCCCCCGGCTGAGCAGAATCGGGGCATGTCTCCGACGACACCGACCACCGTGACCAGGATCGATCCGGCGCAGCCGCTGCTGTGGCGCGACGCCGACACGATCCAGTTCGGCCTCGACGGCACGCTCAGGGTTCCGCTGACGGCGCCCTGGATCGAGCCGCTCCTCCAGAGGATGCGATCGGGATTCCGGCGCTCGGGGTTCGATGTCATCGCGCACGGCATCGGCGCGCCACGCGAAGACGCACGGGCACTGCTGGCTGCACTAGAACCGATTCTCATCACCGACCGTCCGCCGCTCCCCTGCATCTGGATCGAGAGCATCGACATCGACGATTCCCGCGTCGATGCACGCATGGAGCTCGCCCTGTGCGACGAGGGGTTCGGGACAGCACCCCGGGGCGCCGCGGGATCGGTGGGGATCGTGCTCGTGCAGGGCGCGGCATCCGCCCATCGGCTCGGCAGCTATCTGCGCGACGACCTCACGCACGTGCCGGTCGCCTTCGAACCGGGAGCCACCGTCGTCGGCCCCCTGATCGTCCCGGGTCGCACGCCGTGCCTGTCCTGCCGCGACGCGCACGAGCGCGACCGCGATCCGGCCTGGCCGGGCATGCATGCGCAGCTCATAGGCGCGAACTGCGGACAGATCACCACCACTCGCACTGCAGAGGCAGCAGGTCTCATCGCCCGACTGCTCGGCGACGCCGATGTCGCCAAGCGCAGGAAGTCCGTGCGGATCAGCCCCGACGGACGCCGCGTGTGGCGCGAGGCGACGTTTCACGAAGAATGCCGGTGCCACGACCAGTCGTTCCGATCTCCTGAAGGAACCGCGACGGACGACGCTCCCCTCGGCCCGCCGAATGCGACCATGTCAGCTCCAGCGTTCGCGCGGCGCGCGTGATACCCACGTAGGCGAGCCTGCGTTCCTCGTCTATCGCGTCGAAGCTCGTCGCGTACGAAATGGGAAGCGCACCCTCCGCGCATCCGGCGAGGATGACGTGCGGCCACTCGAGTCCCTTCGCCGCGTGCAGCGTCGACAGCGTCACCATCTGCATGGTGGGCTCGTGCTGGTCCTTCGCGCGAGCCATGAGCGTGTCGCTGAAGGATCGCAGGGTGGTGTCGTCCGGGGCTTCCTCGGCGAGTCGGAGGATGGCCCGTCTCGCCTCCCATCCGTCGCGCTGCGCTCCGCCCGCTGTCGGGGGCTCATCCGTGAGCCCCATCTCACGCAGCACCCGCCGTACGTTCGGCAGGAAGCCGCGCTCGGTGGGCGCGACCGAGGCGCCGCGCAGAGCGAGAACGGCCTGACGGACCTCTGGCATGTCGAAGAATCGTTTGCCGCCGAGGACCGTCGCGGCGATACCTGCGCCGGCGAGCGCCTGCTGGATCGCGGCGGACTGCGCGTGGGCGCGGTACAGCACCGCGATCTCCGACGACGCCGCTCCGGACTTGATGCGGGCCGCCACGGATGCGGCGATCCCCGCCGCCTCCTCCGTCTCGCTGTCGAACGCCGTGAGCGTCGGCGGTTCGGCTGTCGGTGCCTCGCGCGCTGCGACGAGCTCGAGCGCGCCGGGCCGCCCCTTCATGAGTGCGTTGGCTGCGGCGAGGATCGGCGGCTGCGACCGGTAGTTCGTCTCCAGCCGCACGATCGTGGCATCAGGGAACCGCCGGCCGAACTCCAGCAGGTAGCGCTGGTCGGCGCCGGCGAACGAGTAGATCGTCTGGCTGGCATCGCCGACGACGCAGAGGTCTCTGCGCTCACCGAGCCAGAGCTCGAGCAGCCGGTTCTGCAGCGGCGATACGTCCTGGTACTCGTCCACGGTGAAGTGGCGGTACTGCTCGTGCACGGATGCCGCCACTCGGGGCTCGGCCTCCAGCATCCCGGCGCAGGCGAGCAGGACGTCCTCGAAGTCGAGCTGACGCCGGTCGTCCTTGAGCACCTCGTAACCGCGCTGGAGGTCGGCGAGCTGCTCGGTGCCGACCCTGCCGACCGACTTGCCGAGCGCTGCGTGCTGGTCGATCGACATCATCGAGACCTTGCGCCATTCGATCTCGCTCGCGACGTCACGGAGAGTCGCGGTGTCGAGCCGCAGACGCAGCTGCTCCGCGGCCTGGCCGAGCACGCGCACCTTGTTGTCGATGATCGAGGGCGCGGGAGAGCCGGCGAGAGTCGGCCAGAAGAAGTTCAGCTGCGCGAGGGCCGCGGCGTGGAAGGTGCGTGCCGCGACACCTTCGATCCCGAGCGCGCGCAACCGCCCCCTGAGCTCACCGGCGGCTTTCGCCGTGAATGTCACCGCCATGACACGGCTCGGCGAATAGGCGCCCGTGTCGACGCCGTGCGCGATCCGGTGGGTGATGACGCGCGTCTTTCCGGTACCGGCGCCGGCGAGCACCGCAACCGGCCCACGCAGCACGGATGCTGCTTCCCGCTGGCGTTCGTCGAGTGCGTCGAGCGCACTCACGCGCGCTCCTCGCACCAGTCGAGGATGAGTGATCTGGCGATGGATGCCGGACCAGGCAGCCCGACGGGGCCATCGCCCCTCAGGGCGCTGCGGATCTCGTCGCGGGTGAACCAGCGGACGTCGATGATCTCCTCGCCGTCCGGACGGGCGCGTCGCTGATCGGATGCCGTGGCCCGGAAACCGATCATCAGCGACCGAGGGTACGGCCATGCCTGCGAGGAGATGTAGCGGACCTCGTCGAGCAGGACACCCGCCTCCTCCTGGATCTCGCGGTGCACCGTCGTCTCGAGCGACTCCCCTGCTTCGACGAATCCCGCGAAGCACGAGTACATCCGCCCCCGCCAGTTCGCGTTCGCGCCCAGAAGCAGCCGTTCCCCATCGGCGCTCTCGACCGCGACGATCACCGCGGGGTCCGTCCGCGGGAAGATGTCGTGTTCGCATCTCTCGCAGCGGCGCGACCACCCGCCCTGACCGAGAACCGTCTCGGCGCCGCACGCCTGACAGAAGCGCGCCTCGCGAAGCCAGGAGGCGAGGGCGACCGCTGTGACCAGGAGATCGGTGCCCTCGGCATCCAGCACTCCGCCGCTGTCGCGGACGCCGAGCCAGGTCTCGGCCGGTGCGGAATCGATCGACTCGGCTTCCGGGCCCTCGGCGGCCAGCAGCAGCGGGGTTCCGTCGCTGCGGCGGCCGAGGAGCGTCCATACAGCGTCGTCGTCGACGTCGGCCGGGGTGACGGCGACGAGCGCGCCGTCCTCGACACGGGCGCGACCGTCTCGGACGACGATGACGCGGGCGTCGGCTGATGACCGCAGTGCGTCGATGATGCCCGGCTCGTCGCGGAGGTGTCCCGCTCGATCGAACTGAGCGCTCTGGACGGTCATCGACTCCCTCTCTCACAGGCGTGGCGTAGGCGGAACCGCGCCCGACCAGACCTAATCTTGGGGTCATGGCACGGTCTCCCTTTACTCTAGCGGCGGCGGTCACAGCCGCACTGCCCGGGGCGGAGGTCGTGGGCGCACGATCGCTCACCGCCGACGGTGACGGACGCTTCGACTCCGCCGTCGCCACTCTCGCCGATGGACGCGAACTCGCTATCCGGGTCGCCGAGGACGATGAGACATCGCGCGAGCTCGCAGCCGAGGCACTGGCGCTGCGCGCGCTCACCGCCGGCGCTCGCGCGATGCTGCCTTTCGCCGTGCCCGAGTACGTCGGCGAGACCCGCCTCGCAGAGGGCCGCGCGCTGGTCGCGGAGCTGCTGCCCGGTTTCCAGATCGAGGCGCACCACGTACCCCGAGGCCGTGGTGCCGCGACCTCGATGGGCGCATCGATCGCCGCCGTCCATTCCCTCCCCGCTTCGGTGGTCCGCAGCGCTGGGCTCACCGCACGGAGCGCCGAGGAGGCGCGCGACGAGATCCGTCAGCTCGTCGATCGTGCTGCAGCCACCGGCCGGGTGCCGGCCCGCCTGACCGTGCGGTGGCGCGAAGCCGTCGAGGACGACGACCTGTGGCGCTTCGAATCCGCCGTGACACTGGGCGGCACGAAGGCGACGTCGTTCCTGTTCGACGACGACCCTGACCGCGGGCCCGAGGTCATCGGCGTCCTCGACTGGAACGGTTTGTCGCTCGGCGACCCCGCAGTCGATCTCGCCTGGCTGTCGTCCGCACCGGACGCCGCAGGCGACGTGCACGCCGCATACGCCGAGGCGTCCGACCGCGCACCGGATGCGGCGCTGGCCGTGCGGGCGCGGATGCTGGCAGAACTCGAGTTCGCACGCTGGCTGGTGCACGGCGATGTGCTGCGCCGTCCGGACATCGTCGACGATGCTGCGGCCCTTCTCGAAGCCCTCGCCGACGGACTGCGCGAGAACGACCTGTCCGTCATCGCAGCGCGAGGCGAGGGCGTCGACTCGGCGCTCGATGCGCTCGACCGTGTGCCCGAGACAGCAGCCCCGAGCATCAACACCTCGATGCAGACCGATGCATACAACCCGAGCGATCTGATGCCCGAAGAACTCCACGACCTCGAGGAGGCGCCGGTGGGTGACGCCACGGAGGACCTCAGCGAGGTCGCCGCCGCCTGGGACGACGGATCAGGGGACGGTGCCGGGCCATCGACGGGCTCAGGGACCGACGCGGCTGAAGCGTCTTCGCTCGCTGGGCCCGTCGACGGCCCGGAGAACGACGGCGAAGAGCACGACCCAGCCGACGAGGCTCAGCGGGCCGCGCGAGCGGCACTCCACCGCTGGACCAACTCCTCCTCGGAGTAGACCCGGTCGCCGCGGATGATCAGGTCGTCTGCGACGTAGTACAGCGCCACGTCGATCTCCTCGAGCGGAACACCGAAGCGGCGGTGATAGGCGAGTCGGTACAGAGCGAGCTGCAGCATCCGCTCCTCCCGCTCAGCGGCCGTGCGGGGCGCTCGTCCGGTCTTCCAATCGACGATCTCGATGCGCCCGCCGCGGTCCTCACGGCGATAGACCGCGTCGAGCTTGCAGATCACGATGTGCTCCGGGTGGCCGGCGACCGAGCCGGTACCCCCGAATGCGAAGTCGATCTCGATCTCCACCGCGATCGGACGAAGCGGGGCCCACTCGCTGCGCTCGAAGATGTCACGAAGCGACTGCAGGTCAGCGTCGTCCGCTGCCGACACGCTCCCCTGTTCCGGCTGTTCGTCATCGCTGTCCCACAGCGCGGCGTCGACGCTGGGACCGGCGCCGACGAGACCCGATCGGTGCTCGACCCAGGCGTGGAAGAGCGTCCCGAGCCTCGTCTGCCGGTACGGGCGCTCCGGCATCGGACGCGACAGCTCGCGCACCGTGCTGTCGAAATCGGTCACGTAGTCCTTGAACTTGGATGCCGGCACACGTGTCGGCGGTTCGGCGATGACTCCCCGCTGCCGCTCGGCACGCTCGGCGAGCAGACGCTCGAGGTGCGGCGACGCGGGGGTCGGCTCGCCCTCGAGCGCGGTTCTCACGAACGCGGCGGCAGCCTCGACCTTCGCACGGCGCGCCCCCAAGGGGTCGAGCGGCCACACGGTGGTCTTGCCCTCGCCCTCGTACGGGTTGTCCTCGGCGTCCACCTCTCCGATCACGTCCGCATCGAGGACGGTCATCGCCTCGAGCAGATACGGCCCGGCCTCACGCGGCTTCTTCTGCCCGGCCCAGTGCGCGCCGGTCAGCAGCAGGTCGGTGCGCGCGCGGGTGACGGCGACGTACGCCAGGCGACGCTCCTCCTGCTGCTGATACCCGCGGTACGCGTCCTTGAACATCGTGATAGCACCAGGAGCCGTCTTGCTCTTGCTGGTGAGCGACGCGACGCCGGCCTTCAAGCGCTTGGCCGGATTCGGTTCATCATCGAGCGGAGCACTCCACGAGAACCTCGGCAGTGCGTCGCTGTCGCCGCGCAACGCGAAGGGCAGCACGCCGAATCCGAACCAGCCCGACGTGTCCGTCGGCCTGGACGGCAGTTCGCCGTCGACCATGCGCACCACTGCCACGGCATCCCATTCGAGGCCCTTGGATCCGTGGATCGTCAGGAGCTGCACGACACCGGGCTCCGGTGGCTCGGGGCGTGGCATGAGTTCATCGGTGCTCTCGGCCTTGTCGAGCCACGCGAGGAGGCTGCCGATGGTGCCGCGCTCGTCAGCGGCGAGGAACGTGCGCACCTCATCGGTGAACGCGCGCAGCTGGGTCGATGCGACGCGCGCAGGACCCCGGGTCTCATTGGCTGCCAGCTCGATGTCCAGCCGCAGCTCGACCTCGATGAGGCGGATGAGCTCAGGGATCGGCTGCGCGGACGCGCGCCGAAGCCTTTCGAGCATCTCCCCCGCCGCGCGGATGCGTTCGCGCCCCTCTGGAGTGATCTTCTCGATGAGCCGGTAGTCGTCACGGAGTCCCCGGACGACATCGACCGCGTCCACGATCGACACGGCCTCGTCCGCCCCGCGGGAAGCGCGGATGCGGGCGCGGAGCTCATCGGGCAGGGGCAGCAGCCCGCTGTCGCGCCGAGCGAGCTCGCCGGCGAGATCGTAGAGGGCGCCCATGTCGGCGACGCCGACGGCGAACCGTGGCCCGACGAGCAGTCGGATCAGCGCTGACCCGGCGTTCGGATCGTGGACCACCCGCAGCATCGAGACCAGGTCGACCACCTCCGGCGTCGCGAGCAGCCCGCCCAGCCCCAGGATGCGGTGCGGGATGTCACGGGCGGCGAGCGCCTCGGCGAAGGTCTGCATGTGACGCTTCGAGCGGAACAGGATCGCCCCGGTGTGCGGCTTCGCCGTCCCCAGCGGAGCACGACCGTCATGCTCTGCACGACGCTCGGCGAACCAGTCGGCGACCTCGGCTGCCTCGTCGTGGACGGTCAGCGGATAGCGGACCTCGACGTTGCCGGCGCCGGCGCCCGGTCGCGGCTCGAGCGGCGGGACGTCCAGGCCCGGCCGCTGCAACGGCTCGAGAACGCGGTTCGCGATGCCGAGGATCGCGCTGTCGTTGCGCCAGCTCGTCATCAGGCTGTAGCTGTGCGAAGGCTGCTCGGCGGCGAACGTCCGTGCGAACGCGTACAGGTTGTCGGCGCTGGCCCCGCGCCACCCGTAGATGGACTGGTGCGGGTCGCCGACGGCCATAACGGCCGAGTCCCGGAAGACGGCGGAGAGGAACCGGGTCTGGATTACCGAGGTGTCCTGATACTCGTCGAGGAGGACCACCCTGTGCTGCTCTCGTAGGGCGTCACGCACGTCGGGCGACGATTCGACGATGTCGAAGGCACCGCTGACCTGATCGGCGAAGTCGAGCACGCCCCTGCGCTGCTTCTCGGAGATGTACTCGCGCACGAGAGAGGCGAGCGTGGGAAGGGCGAGCAGGTTGTCCGCTGCCTTCTGGACCTCGCCGTTGCTGCGATACGGCTCGAACGCGGCCGCATGTTCGAGAGCGATCCGCTCCGCACGCTCGAGGTCGGCGCGGTGATCGAGTGACTCCCCTGCCAGACGCTGCACGGCGTCGACGACGGTGGCGACGGACAGCTCGATGTCCTCCAACTGCGGCAGGTCGGCGCGCAGCACGACCTCGCGCGCCAGCATCCACGACGCTGCCTGGCTCAGCATCGCGACATCAGGGTCACGACCGATTCTGGCGGCGTGCTCGCGCACGATCGAATCGGCGAAGGCGTTGTAGGTCGACACCCGAGGGCGGATCAGCATCTCCTCAGCGGTGCGCGGCGTCGCGGCATCCCAGCCCGTTTCATAACGCGCCGCCAGCTCGTCCAGCGCGTGTGCTCGCACGGCGGATCGGTTCGCGGCGTCGGCGGCGTCGACGCGCGCCAGCGCACCGGATGCGACGATGGCGGGGACGTGCGGGAGCAGGCCGCGGCGTCCGAACTCGTCGATCACGGCGAGGCGGGCGCCGATGCGCTCGGCCAGTTCGCCTGCTGCCTTGCGCGTGAAGGTCAGGCCGAGGATCTCATCCCGGCGAACGTGACCGTTCGCGACCAGCCAGACGACCCGTCCCGACATCGTCTCCGTCTTGCCGCTCCCAGCGCCGGCCACGACGAGCGCCGGTGTCGGGGGAGCCTCGATCACGCGCTGCTGAGCGTGCGTAGGCGGCGGCTGACCGAGAGCGGCAGCCACCTCCAGCGCGGACAGCCCAGGGCCGGTGTCACCCCAGACGGCGCTCATGCGCTCACCGAGGGAACCGTGTGGATGCGACAGGGCTGAACACGCCACTGCACATCGGCGCAGTGGGCCTCGACATGGGCCGTGAAACTGCCGGCGGACATGCCCCGAGCGGCGTCGGCGAGCCGATTCAGGAAGCGCGTGCGCAGCTCGCCCTCGAGCGTGTGCTGATGGGCGACCCGATACTCGCTGCCTGACAGGGTCTTCGAGATGATGAGCAGTCGTGCACCCGTGAGAGCGGCGGGGTCAGCACCCTCGATGAGCCCCTGCTCCACAGCGATCTGGTAGGCGGCGAGCTGTGCGTGCTCCTCGACCTTGCCGTCGGATTCCGGCTCGTACTTGCCCGTCTTCAGATCCACCACGACGACGCATTCCCCGTCGGAGCCCTCACCCATCGGCGCAGCCCCGCGGCCGCGTGCGACCATGTGCTCCCCCGCACCGCTCGGGTATGCCTCGACGCGGTCGATGAAGCCGTGCACGACGGCGCGCGACGGCCCGCCCGCGTCTTCGCCGATGTGCACCGCCGGCGTCGCCGCCGAGCCCGCGTCGCCCACCTCGACCGCGAAGCGGAACTCCACCTCGCTCGCGAGCACCCGGCCTCCGTCGCGCGCGACCTCTCCGAGGTACGAGCTCAGCCGATCGACGTACAGATCGGCCCTGCGGTGCTCCTTGCGACTGATCCACTCGGTCTCGAAGTCCAGCTCTCCCCAGTGCTCGGCGACGATCGCGCGCATGACGTCGAGATCTCCGTCCGGCACCTTCTCCATCGCCTCATGGATGATCGTGCCGATACCAGCAGACGGGGGCAGCACCGTGTCACCGCCCAGGGCGGAGATCGCCCAGTGCAGCTCGCACTCCTCGAAGGACTCCATCCGCGACGGCGACACCCGCGCGGCTTCGACGGCCAGATCGTTCAGCGGCGCCAGCGTCGACGGCGCGGCCGTGCCGTACCACTCGGTGGGATCGGCGCCGGGGACGCCCTCCCTCGCGAGCACAGCGAGCTGGCCGGCGGCTTCAGCACGCGAGGCAGGATCGGGCGAGCTCGTGAGCGTGCGTCGATGACGTGCGACCAGACCGCGCAGCGTCAGGGGATGCTCGGCGGCCGGATGGTCGGATGCCGGGGGCGGTTCGGGGAGGAACATGAAGAACGGGCTGGCGCTGGAGTCGTCGTCATCGACCGCTGTCATGAGGATGCGCGAACGCGCACGCGACACCGCACGCACGAACAGGCGCAGCTCGTCATGCAGCGCGTCGCGGCGACGGTCGAGCACACCGGGATTTCCTGCTGGGCTCCCCGTGCGGGCAGAGACCACGGCATCGGCCAGCCGCCAGGTCTCGAGCAGTCCGCCGCGCAGGCGCGTGTTGGGCCACACGCCGTCCTGGACACCTGCGACGACGACGACCTCGAACTGGGTGCCGAGAGCGGTGGCCGGTGTCAGCAGGGTGACGAGGCCCGGCCGATCGGGCGTCGAGAGCGAGTCCTCTGGCACCTCGCTGTCGAGGATGTCGCGAACGAACGTCTCCGGATCCTCGTTCGGCGTGCGCTCGACGAATCGCTTGGCGGCGTCGAACAGCGCCACCAGAGCGTCGAGGTTGCGTGCGATCTCCGCGCCGCCAGGCTGCCCTGCGGCCTCCTGCCAATGCCGGGCGAGCTTCGAGCCGTCGAGAGCGCGGGCAGCGTCCCAGACGCGCCAGAGCAGCTCATGAATAGTCTCGTGCGCCTCGGCGGCAGCAGCCGTCTCGGCGAGGGTGGTGGCGAATCGCGCCGCGATGCGTGCCTCCGGCGCGTCGACGAAGGTGAAGTGCGCGGGGAACTCCAGCGCCTGACGCAGCAGCTCGGAAGCCGGCGTGGCGCCCCCGTCGGCGAGCTCGACATGCCGCAGACGAGCCCGCAGGCGCCGGAGCCCGACGGCGTCCAGCCCGCCGAAGGGCGAGCGCAGCGCTTCGACGAGGTCTTCCGGAGTGCGTTCGGATGCCGGCTGCAGCGCGAGACGCACGATGCCGACGAGGTCGCGCACTACGCCCTCGCTGCCCAGCGGCCGCTGCACGCCGGCCGCCCTTGTCGGCACCTCCCGCGCGGCCAGCTCGGTCTCGAGCGTCGACACCTGACGGGTGTCGTGCGCGATCACGGCCATGTCGCTCCACGGGATGCCATGGCTGAGGTGCCAGTCACGAAGGGTGCCTGCGATGCGGTCGACCTCCTCATACGGCGAGGACGCCAGATACGCCTGCACCGGCTCATCGGAGGTGCGCACCGGGTCTGGCGTCTGCGGCGCCGGCCGAGGCGGACGCCGATGCTCGACGCGACCGGCGACGCCGATGGCCTGCGTGACCTTTCTGGTCAGGTCGGTGAGCGCAGGGCGCTGCCGATGCGCGCCGTCGAGCACGTGCACGTCGCCGAGCAGACTGGACAGCTCGTGGAACAGTTGCGGGCTCGCCCCGCGGAACGCACCGGATGAGATGTCGGGATCGCCGAACGCCGTCACCGAGATGCCGCGATCACGCAGCGCACGAATGAGCGCGATGCCGCCGCGAGTCACCTCCTGCGCGTCGTCGATCAGCACGACGCGCAGTGCCGCGAGCGGACCGAGAGCGGCCGGTTCGGCGTCGCGCAGGATCGCCGACGCCTCGCTCAACAGATCGGCCGCGTCGCGGTACGCCGTGCGCATGCCGGCGAGCACCGTGCGGTACTCGTCGATGAACGTCCCGGCGGCCGCCCAGACAGGATTGTCCGAACGCTGCAGGTCGCCGGGCAGCACCTCGAGCTCCGTGCATTCGGCGAGGAAGGCGCGCAGCTCGGATCGGAAGTCCTTCGAGGCGCGCACGCTCGCCGACAGCGTCGCCGGCCAACGGCTGTGCATCCCGGCGGCCTCATCGTCGGCGTCTCCGGCCAGCAGGTCGGCGATGATGCGATCCTGGTCGGCCCCGGTGAGCAGGGCGGGGGGCTCGGAGCCTGCGTGCACCATCGCGCCGCGGACGAGCTGGAAGGCGAACGACCCCAGCGACCGAGCGAGCGGCCCCGGCGTCGCCTGGCCGATGCGCACGCCGATCCGATCGCGGAGGGTCGTCGCTGCCTGTCGGCTCGGCGTGAGGACGAGCACTTCCTGCGGCGCGAGCGCGTGGTGACTCAGAAGAGCCACGACACGGTCGATGAGCGTGTGCGTCTTGCCTGTTCCCGGCGCGCCGATGACGACGCCGGATGCCGTGACAGGTGCGTCCACGACCGCCTGCTGCCCGGCATCCGCCGTCACTCGGGCAGCGGCATCGGTCATGGCATCCACGCTATCGGCCGCTGCCGACATCGTCCGTTCGCGGCCTCGCGAGCCGCCCCGTCGAGATGCTTGTGCGCCCAGGGCGAAACCGGTCGTGTGCCCGATCCGCCGCTGCATCGCCGGGGTAGAGTCGTCTCAGTCCCCGAATCTTCAAGGAGCACGCGTGGAAATCCGCATCGGCATCATCAACACCGGCCGCGAACTGAACTTCGAGACCGCCACCAGCGCGGACGATGTCCGCACCCAGGTGGCCGCCGCTCTCGAGCAGAACAGCGCTCACGTGAGCTTCACCGATGTCAAGGGCAACTCCTACATCGTCCCGACCGCGAACCTCGCATACATCGAGCTCGGCACCGAGGAGTCCCGTCGCGTCGGCTTCGTCGCCTGACCCGATGTACATCCTCCTCGCGCTGATCGCCGCGTGCGCGTTCGGCATCGGCGTGCACTTCCTGCTTCCAGACCGCGCGCTGCGCGGCGTCGCGGTCGTGCCGGCCGTCGCCACGGCCGCGGCGGCGAGCATCTACACGCTCATGCAATGGTCGGGCGTCGGCGAGGACAGCGGCTGGCTCTGGCTGGCCAGTATCCTCGGCAGCCTCGTCGTCGCCGCGGCCGCGGGCCTCGCCCTCACGGCATCCCGTCGCAGGTCGGATGCTGCGAAGCGCGCCGCGCTCGGAATCTGAGCCCGCTGCCGCCCGAGAAACCACTTCCGACGCGAGACACCGCGCGCCACGTGATGTTTCGTGCAGTTCGTGATTTCTCGCGGGACGGACGCTACGCGGCCAGCCCCATCGCGTCCATGCGGCGCGCATGCGCGCCCATGAGCTCGGTGTACACGGGCTCGACGCGGTCCTCGTCCTCGATGAGGCGCTCGGCTCGCAGCGCCTGCCGCGCCACCAGCACGGTGTCCCCAACCATGCGCCGCGCCCACATCGACAACAGCGAGCGCCACTCGTTGTCGATCTCGATCGTGCGCTTGAGGATGGCGACGATCTCGCCGGTGTCATCGTCCTCGCGCAGGATCTCGGCGACCCGTGCGCCGGTATCGCCGTAGCTCGAGGCGAGGGCGAGGTAGAAGTCGTCCAGCATCCCCGCCGTGATGTACACCGCGAGAAGCGTCTCGCGCGGCCTCGCGCCGATGGTCTTGCGCCGGAAGGCGTCCAGGTGCTCCTGGAACGGCAGCATGATCTCGGTCGGATCCTCGCCCTGGGCGCGGATCACCTCGACGATGCCGCGGTGCTTGCTGAGGGCCGCGCCGGCGGCTCGTGCGAGCGCTTCCTTCTCATCGAGCTCAGGGGTAGCGCGGATGAGGCGCGTGAGCGTCTCGAAGTAACCGAGCTGCAGATAGGCGGCCTGCCCGAGGAAGCGGTTGAGCTCCGGCGCGAGTTCGGCGAAGTCGACGCGTGTCGCGTCTCCCATGTCCCCCCGACTGCGCAGGGTCAGGGTGCGCCGGGGCTTGTCTCGCTGCCAGAACCACTTCACCACGGGATCAGACTACCTGCGCGCACCGGATCCTCGTCTGCGGGGCCGCCTCGGGTAGGCTGGACGCGTCCTGCCGGTGGAGCAGGACGCCGCGCCTGTGGCACAAGAGACGGCGTGGATCCGTAACGTGGTGGCTCCGTCTTCGTGAAGGCCGCCGGACAGGCAACAGAACAAGTGACAACTTTCGCTGATCTCAACATCGATCAGGACATCATCGACGCGCTCGCTTCCAAGGGCATCGTCGACGCGTTCCCCATCCAGGAGCAGACCATCCCCCTGGGCCTTCCCGGGCAGGACATCATCGGGCAGGCGAAGACCGGCACCGGCAAGACCTTCGGCTTCGGCATCCCCGTCGTGCAACGACTCGGCAAGGACCCGGAGCACGGCGTCAAAGCCCTCATCGTCGTCCCGACCCGCGAGCTCGCGGTGCAGGTGTACGAGGACATCGACCTGCTGACGAGCAACCGCTCGACCAGCGTCGTCGCCATCTACGGCGGCAAGGCCTACGAGGGCCAGATCGACCAGCTCAAGGCCGGTGCGCAGATCGTCGTCGGCACACCGGGCCGTCTGATCGACCTCGCCGGTCAGCGTCTGCTCGACCTGTCGAACGCCACGGAGGTCGTCCTCGACGAGGCAGACAAGATGCTCGACCTCGGCTTCCTCGCCGACATCGAGAAGATCTTCCAGAAGGTGCCGGCGGTCCGCCACACCCAGCTTTTCTCGGCGACCATGCCCGGCCCGATCGTGGCGCTCGCCCGCCGCTTCATGTCGAACCCGATCCACATCCGTGCGAACGACCCCGACGAGGGCCTCACCCAGGCGAACATCAAGCACCTCGTCTACCGCGCGCACTCACTCGACAAGGATGAGGTCATCGCCCGCATCCTGCAGGCCGAGGGCCGCGGCAAGACCGTCATCTTCACGCGCACCAAGCGCGCGGCGCAGCGACTCGTCGACGAACTCGGCGATCGCGGGTTCAACGTCGGCGGCGTTCACGGCGACATGGGTCAGGAGCAGCGCGAGCGCTCAATGGCCGCGTTCAAGGCCGGCAAGCGCGACGTCCTGGTCGCGACCGACGTCGCCGCCCGCGGCATCGACGTCGACGACGTCACGCACGTCATCAACCACACGATCCCCGATGAGGAGAAGACGTATCTGCACCGCGCCGGGCGCACCGGCCGCGCCGGCAAGACCGGTATCGCCGTGACGTTCGTCGACTGGGAGGACCTGCACAAGTGGGCCCTCATCAACCGCGCGCTCGAGTTCGGTCAGCCCGAGCCCGTCGAGACCTACTCGTCGAGCGCGCACCTGTACACCGACCTGGACATCCCCGAGGGCACGAAGGGCCGTCTGACGACCGCACCCAAGGCCGAGAAGACGGCGGCAGAGCGTCGTCAGCGTCAGCCCCAGAAGGCAGCGGATGCCGCCGCAGAGGGTACGGACGAAGGCACCACGAAGCGTCGGCGCCGCCGCCGCCGCGGTGGCGCGAGCGGTGCAGTCGGCTCGACGTTCACCGAGGACGCTGCGACCCCCGCCGCCGGCGGATCGGAGTCGGCACCGGCCGCAGGCCGTGATGCCGAGGGCGCCGGCACCCATGACGGCGACGCCACCAGCGAGCACCGCGACGGCAAGCCGGCGCCGCAGCGTCGTCGCCGTCGTCGCCGCTCCGGCGGTGCAGCGCCGGCCGGAGCCTGAGCAACGGCGCCGGCTACGGGTAGCGGGGGCTCGTCCCCGTCGCCTGGGCGATGATCCGAGCCACCATCTCGTCCGAGGTGGTGTTCTCGCCCGGCCTGTTGGGCTTGCCAGCACCGTGGTAGTCGCTCGACCCCGTCACGATGAGGTCGTGCTTCGACGCGAGCTTCTGCAGCGTCCGTTTGCCCTGTTCGGTGTTCTCGCGGTGGTCGATCTCGAAGCCGCCGAGCCCTGCGGCGATGAGCTGCTCGATGAAGTCGAGCGGCATCATGCGATCGCGCCCTGACGTGACGGGGTGCGCGATGATCGTCACTCCCCCCGCATCCGCGATCAGCCGGACGGCGGTGAGTGGATCCGGCGCGTAGTGCGGCTCGTAGTACCCCTCGCGGGGATGGAGAATGCCGTCGAACGCCTCTGCGCGGTCGCGGACGATCCCGCGGGCGACGAGTGCGTCGGCGATGTGCGGGCGGCCGACCGTGGCATCCACCGTCGTCTGCTCGAGCACATCCGCCCAGCTCAGCTCGTAGTCCCGGCCGATGTTGCGGACGATCCGCTCCGCCCGCCCGACCCGGTCGTCGCGGATGCGGTCCGTCTCGGCACGGAGCGCCGCGTCCTCCGGATCGAACAGGTATCCGAGCACGTGGACGCTGCGCCATTGGTGCTTCGCCGACAATTCCATGCCGGGGATGAAGGTCATGCCGAGAGAAACGGCGGTGCGAGCCGCCTCGTCCCACCCTGTGGTGCGGTCATGGTCGGTGAGCGCCATCGTGCGGATGCCGTGTTCACGCGCCTGACGGACGACCTGACCGGGGTTCTCGGTGCCGTCGGAGTGATTCGAGTGCATGTGCAGGTCGCTCGGCCCCGCGAAGCTCCGGTCGGTCATGACTCGACACTACTGCGGGCCCAGGACGACGGCGCGGCGCCCTCACGGCAGGCGATTCACAGCGTGCGCCCTTAAGCTCGAGAGGATGTTTCGACTGCTGGGAATCCTCCTCACCGTGCTGTTCGCGATCGCGTCGGCGATCGTGGTGTGGCCGCAGTTCTTCCAGCTCGAGCAGACCTTCCCATTCGCGCAGCTGGTAGCCGTTCGCGGCCTCGTGCTGGCCGCTTTCGTGGCCATAGCATTGCTCTCGCTGCTGCTGCTGTTCGCCCGCCCGCTGCGCGGGTTCGCAGCATCCATCCTCATCGTCGCCCTGCTGGGCGCGGCGGCAACCGGCGCGATCGGTGCGATGCGCGGCTTCGGCACGGGTCCCCTGCCCGAGAAGACGGATGCCGGCGTTCGGGTCCTCACGTGGAACACCGCCGGCGAGGCGGTCTCGGCCGAGACGATCGCCGACGCCATCCTGACGCAGCAGGTCGACGTCGTAACGCTCCCCGAGACGGCGGAATCCGTGGGCGAGCGCATCGCCGTCATGCTGCGGGAGCAGGGGCATCCGATGTGGGTCCACCACGTCCAGTTCGGCAACGTCGAGAACGGCCCGCAGGCGTGGGAGACGACGATCCTCATCTCACCCGAGCTCGGCGACTATTCGGTGATCGCGTCGTCCGAGGACGGCAGCAGCAACACCAGCTCCGTTCCGAGCGCCGTGATCATGCCGGTCAGCGGTTCGGGGCCCACCATCGTCGCGGTGCACGCTGTGGCACCGCGCGTCGAAGCGATGGCGCGGTGGCAGTCCGACCTGGAGTGGATCGCGGATCAATGTCCCCAGGGCGATTTCATCCTCGCCGGCGACTTCAACGCGACCCTCGACCACATGGCCGGGCTCGGCGTCGACGGCGGCGACATGGGCAACTGCCGTGATGCCGCGTCGCGCACCGGCACCGGGGTCACCGGCACCTGGCCCGCCGACTATCCCGAGCTGATCGGCGCCCCGATCGACCACGTCATGGCGACCGAGAACTGGAATCCGACCGGCTCCCTGGTGCTGGATGCCGCCGGCTCCGACCACCGCGCGCTCGTCGTGCAGCTCGAACCTGCCGGCTGACCCCGCGCTCAGGAGGCCGTTCGCGCCCGTGCCCGCCGCACGAGTGCGGCCACAGCGCGCCAGCCGAGCAGGAACAGGGCCAGTGTGAGCGTAGCGACGATGATGAAGGGCACCGCCGTCCCCTGACCGCTGACGGCGCGCAGCAGCAGGCCGAGGACGACCGTGACGGCCCACACGAGCAGCCCTGGCAGCATCCTGTCGGGCCGCGCCCGGCGAAGCAGAAGCGCGGCGTGCGCGATGAGCGCCGCCACCGCGAACGGCCAGATCGTGTTCATGAGTCCAGGTAGGTCGCCGAAGATCCCCTCCGCGTGCGAGAGCCGTCCGATCACGCAGAAGACGACCACGAGCACCAGATCGATGAGAATCACCACATTCCCCACCCTACGCAGGAGTGAGAGACTGGATGGATGAGCACCGCAGAGAACGAGACGATCGAAGAAGCCCCCGTCACGAACCGCAAGCAGCCGTTCCCGCGAGGATTCCTGGACACGATCTCCACCGGGTGGGCCGAGCGTCCGGAGTCGCTCCCCGCCGCCCGCGAGCAGGCCGCCTACGCCGCTGCTCGTCGCGACAAGGTGTCCGCAGCCTTCCCCGGCAAGCGCCTGGTGATCGAGGCCGGCTCCCTCAAGCAGCGCAGCAACGACACCGACTACCCGTTCCGTGCGCACTCCGCCTTCGCCCATCTCACCGGGTGGGCGGCCGACACCGAGCCCGACTCCGTCCTGGTGTTCGAGCCCCGTTCTTCGGACGCAGCGGATGACGGTCACGACATCACCCTCTACTTCCGTGAGCGGGCCGACCGCACGACGACCGAGTTCTACGCCGATGCCACGGTCGGGGAGTTCTGGATCGGCCCCCGCCCCTCGCTCGCCGGCGTCGCCGCCGACCTGGCGGTGACCACAGAGCACCTCTCCGCGTTCGGCGCGACCGACGACGACGTGACGCTGGCGGATGCCGACCTCGAACGCTTCGTGTCCGAACTGCGCCTGGTCAAGGACGACTACGAGATCGCCGAGATGCGCCGAGCCGTCGAGATCACGGCGCGCGGATTCGACGACATCATCGCGGCTCTCCCCGACGCCGCCCAGCATGCCCGCGGCGAACGCGTCGTGGAGGGGGTCTTCCACCGCCGCGCCCGCGAGGACGGCAACGGCGAGGGCTACGACACGATCTCGGCTTCCGGACCGCACGCCTGCTACCTGCACTGGACGCGCAACGACGGCGCCGTTATTCCCGGTGACCTGATCCTCGTGGACGCCGGCGTCGAAGCCGACAGCCTGTACACCGCGGACATCACCCGCACCCTGCCGGTGAACGGGCGGTTCTCGGACGTGCAGCGCCGCGTCTACGAGACGGTTCTCGAAGCCGCTGACGCCGCATTCGCCGCAGCGCGCCCCGGTGTCCGTTTCCGCCAGGTTCATGAGGCCGCCATGGCTGTGATCGCGAAGCGCACTGCCGAGTGGGGCCTGCTGCCGGTGACCGCCGATGAGGCTCTGGACGCCGACGCAGGGGGCCAGCACCGCCGCTACATGGTGCACGGCACCTCACACCACCTCGGCATCGACGTGCACGACTGCGCACAGGCACGCCGCGAGATGTACTACGACGGCGTGCTGGAGGCCGGCATGGTCTTCACGATCGAACCCGGCCTGTACTTCCAGATCGATGACCTCACCGTTCCGGAGGAGTTCCGCGGCATCGGCGTGCGCATCGAGGACGACATCCTCATGACCGCGGACGGTCCCGTGAACCTGTCGGCCGACATCCCTCGCACGGCCGACGAGATCGAGGCCTGGATCGCTCGGGGCTCTGAGGCTCGGGGCTCTGAGGGATGACGGGCCCGGGGGCTTGAGCAGTTCGCGCGGCGTCGCCGGCCGGCTCTTCTGGGCCGGTTTCGCGGCGTACTCCGCGTTCGCCGTGTGGGCGGAGTACGTCCATTGGCGATCGAGCAGGCGGATGCTTGGTGCAGCCGCACCGGCGAGCAGCACCGAGGCCGTCGTCGTCCTCGGCTACGGCAACCGCGGCGAGCGCGCGAACTTCATCAACCGCTACCGCGTGCGCGCCGGCATCCGCTCCATCGATCGCGATGCCCGCAGCACCGTCGTGATGTGCGGCGGCACCGTGGAGGGCGACGTGCCGGAGGCCGTCATCATGGAGCGGTACGCGCGCGAGGAACTCGACTACACCGGACACATCGTGCTCGAGCCGGACAGCCGTTCCACGTGGGAGAACATCGAGAACGCGATTCCGCTGATCGAGCACGCCGACCGGATCAAGATCGTCTCGAACTCCCCGCATGCCGAAGTGGCTCGGGAGTACCTGCGTCAGCAGCGTCCGGACCTGGCCGACCGCCTCGTGCGAGCCGATGAGCACCGCTTCGGCGAGATCGTGCCGATGAAGATCGGAGCGTCGCTGCGGCTGCTGCTGTTCCGGTGGCAGCACCGCTGAGAGGCAGGTCGGCGTCGTTCACCCGCTGAGATCATCAGTTCGAGGTGAAGTCCGCGACCACCGGGGCGAGCGATGCCCCGATCTCGGCGGCCGGTCGCTTCTGCCCCTTCACCTCGAACGAGTGTCCGCCGCCTTCGACCCAGACGACCTGGGCGTCCTGGCAGGTCCGGACGACCTCCTCGAGCTGGGCAACGGGCTGTACGAAGGGGTCGTTCGTTCCTTCGATGAACAGCTGGGGCACGGCGATCGCCGGCAGGTGCTCCGCGCGCAGCTTCCCAGGGTCGCCCGGCGGGTGCAGCGGGTAACCGAGATACACCAGTCCGTCGACGACGAGCCCCTCAGCGACTGCCATCGATGCCATCCGTCCCCCGTAGGACTTGCCCGCCGCCCACAGCGGACCGGCGGGATCGAAAGTGCGGGCATACGCCACTGCGGCCTTCCACGTCGCGATCGCGTGGGCGGCGGGTCCGGGCATCCGCCTGCCCTGCTCGCGGTACGGGAAGTTGAACCGCAGGGTCGAGAGACCGATGGCGTTCAGAGCGTCGGTGAATCCGACGAGGAACGGATGCTCCATCCCGGCGCCGGCGCCATGAGCGACGAGGACGGTTCCGCGCCCGATGCCGTCTCCCCAGGCCGTAGAGATCGACACCGTCCCCCGAGGGAGCTCGACGTCGAAGCCCATGTCAGGCCCGGTCGTCGCGCTTCTGGGCCGACTCGTCCGTCACGGGCGCGGCTTCTGCGGAAGTCCCCGTCCCTCCGGGCGCTGTCTCAGCGGTGGCCGACTCGGGCGCAGCATCCCCGTCAGCGGCATCCGTCGGCGTCGGGTCCTGCGTCGGCGCGGCCTGCTCGACCCGCTCGCCGTATTGCGGCCGCGCTTCCGCAGGACGCGGGTCAGCGGGACGGGGAGGGATCACGTGCCCGGCGGGAGCCTGCGCGCCCGCCTGCGCCGCGGTCTCGGTGCCAGGAGCGACCCGCTCGCCGTACCGCGGCGGTTCGTCCAGGTCGACCGTCGGCCGGGCGACCTGGGTGCGCGGGGCGGATCCGAGCGCCGCGCGAGCCTTCGCGAGGGAGTCCGGCGCCACCGTCACCTCGTAGTGATCGGCCGCGAGCTGCGTCACGCTCGCGAAATCCCGCCTGCGGCGAACGATCGCATAGGTCACAAGGCTCAGGATCATGCCGAGCGCGACACCGATGAACACGAAACCCACGAACAGCTGGATCGGAGCATCCGGGTTGCCGATCACGAGGATCGCCGACAGCAGAAGCCCGATGAGCACGCCGTTGACCGCCCCGGAGCGTGCCGCTGCGGCATAGCCGAGCCGTCCTGTGACGCGCTCGATCGTCCGGACGGACTGGCCGACGATCGCGATGTCCCTGGCGGGGACATCGGCGGCGATCAGTTTCGACACCGTCTTCTGCGCGGCCTCGTATTCGCGGACCGACGCGACGGTCTCACCGACGGCAGTGCCGTTCGCAGGACGGTTCAACATGCTCATACCTCCATTGTTCCATGCGCGTCTCTGCGGGGCCCGAGTTCGCAGGCTCGCGCACTACGCTGGACAGCGTGAGCACACAACGGGTTTTCGTCGCGCGCCTGGCAGGCTGCGCCGTCTTCGACCCCGTGGGCGACCGGCTCGGCAAGGTCCGGGATGTCGTCATCGTTTACCGAAGTACCGCCTCCCCCCGCGTGATCGGACTGGTCGTCGAGATCCCCGGCCGCCGGCACGTGTTCATGTCCATCGGCCGGGTCACGTCGATCCGCGCCGGGCAGGTTCTGACCACCGGACTGATCAACGTGCGCCGGTTCCAGCCCCGGCCCGGTGAAGTCCGTGTGCTCGCCGAGCTTCTGGGCCGGCGGGTCGAGCTCGCCGACGGCAGCGGCAGCGCCGTGATCGAAGACGTCGCGATCGAGCCGAACCGCCTCGGAGAGTGGAGCGTCAATCAGCTCTTCCTCCGCAAACCCAAGACGAGCGCCTCGCCGTTCGCGAAGGGACCGACCACGTTCGCCGCGTGGAACGAGGTCGCCGAGAAGCGCGCACCGGGCGAGTCGCAGTCCGCCGAGCAGCTCGTCGCGACCTACTCCGAGCTGCACGCCGCCGACCTGGCCACCACGCTGCTCGACCTTCCGCAGCAGCGTTTGATCGAGGTCGCCGAAGAGCTGCCGGACGACCGGCTCGCCGACGCTCTCGAGGAGATGCCGGAAGAGGACCAGGTGCACATCCTGGACGGTCTCGGCGACGAGCGCGCCGCCGACATCCTCGACCACATGGAACCGGACGACGCGGCCGACCTGCTCGCCCAGCTCCCGAAGAAGCGCCTCGAACAACTCCTCGACCTCATGGAGCCGGAAGAGGCCGAGGACGTCAGGACTCTGCTGAGCTACGGGCCGGACACCGCCGGCGGTCTGATGACCACCGAGCCGATCGTGCTCTCGGCCGATGCCACCGTCGCCGAGGCTCTGGCACTGATCCGTCGGCACGAGCTGCACCCCGCACTCGCCGCCGCGGTCTTCGTCACCCTTCCGCCGTTCGAGACGCCGACCGGTCGCCTGCTCGGCGTCGTCCACTTCCAGCGGATGCTGCGCTACCCCCCGCACGAACGCCTAGGTGCGATCGTCGACGAGACGATGGAGCCCATCTCGGCGATGGCCTCCGCAGCGGAGACCGCCAGGCTGCTCGCCAGTTACGACCTCGTGTCGCTGCCGGTGGTCGATGCCGCCGGCCGCCTCGTCGGGGTGGTGAGCATCGACGACGTTCTCGACTATCTGCTGCCCGATGACTGGCGCACACAGGATGCCGACGACAGCGAGACGGCGGGCGGTGCACGATGATGGCCAAGAGCGACCGCTCCGGTCTCGACGCCCCCCTCGGCCGCGGCACGACGCGGCAGCGCCCCGAATCCAGCGACCGCTTCGGCCGGTTCACGGAGTGGGTGGCCCGTGCGATGGGCACGCCGACGTTCCTGCTCATGCTCACCCTGTTCTGCCTGCTGTGGATGGTCTACACGGTCGTCGCCGAGCAGAACGGCTGGTGGCGCTTCGACTCAGCCGCGCTCGGCTTCACGGCGCTCACGCTGATCCTGTCGCTGCAGGCCTCGTACGCCGCCCCGCTCATCCTGCTCGCGCAGAACCGCCAGGACGACCGCGACCGCGTGCAGATCGAGCAGGACAGGCAGCGCGCAGAACGAAACCTCGCCGACACCGAGTACTTGGCCCGCGAGATCGTCGCTCTGCGCATGTCGCTCGAGGAGCGCAACACCCAGGCCGTGACTCGCGATGTGCTGCGGCAGGAGCTGCGGGCGCTGCTCGCCGATCTCAGCGAGGAGCACGACGGCGACGCCGACACCAGGACGGCTCCGGTCAACAGGCCGGGCCGCCAGCGACCATGAGCCGTGCCGACCAGGTTCGCCGCGCGGTCGGCGCGGTCTCCGATCCGGAGCTGCGCCGACCGATCGGCGAACTCGACATGCTCCGCGACGTCTCCGTCGAGGGCGATCATGCGACGGTCGGCATCGCCCTGACGATCGTCGGATGCCCCGCCGCCGACCGCATCGAATCGGATGTGCGCCGTGCCGCAGCATCCGTCGTCGGCATCGACGAGGTCACGGTCGAGGTCGGTGTCATGACTCCGGGCGAGCGGAAGGCCCTCACCGAGAAGCTGCGCGACGGACGCCCTGCACGGCAGATGCCGTTCGGGCCCGACTCGCTGACGCGGGTGATCCTCGTCTCCAGCGGCAAGGGCGGGGTCGGCAAGTCGACCATCACCGCGAACCTGGCCGTCGCCCTGGCCGAGAAGGGGCTCGCCACTGGTCTCGTGGATGCCGACGTGCACGGCTTCTCGATCCCCGGACTCCTCGGAATCCCCGCAGGCACCCAGCCCACGCGCATCGACGATCTGATGCTGCCGCCTGTCGCCCACGGCGTGAAGGCCGTCTCGATCGGGATGTTCCTGCGTGACGGCGAGGCCGTCGTCGCATGGCGCGGTCCGATGCTGCATCGCACGGTCCAGCAGTTCCTCACGGACGTGTTCTTCGGCGATCTGGACGTGCTGCTCATCGACATGCCTCCTGGCACCGGCGATGTCGCGATCTCGATCGGGCAGCTCCTCCCCCATGCCGAGGTGCTGGTCGTGACGACACCGCAGACGGCTGCCTCCGACGTCGCGATCCGCAGCGGTCTGGTCGCGCGGCAGACCGGACAGCGCGTGATCGGCGTCGTCGAGAACATGGCCGCGTTCACGCTTCCCGACGGCACGACGGTCGACCTGTTCGGATCAGGCGGCGGGGCCCAAGTCGCCGGCGCACTGTCCGGACCGGATGACGCGGTCCCGCTGATGGCCTCCGTGCCGCTGAGCCCCGCGCTGCGCGCAGGGGGCGACGCCGGCGTCCCGATCGTGCTCAGCGACCCGCAGGATGCCGCGGCGCAGACCATCCGCGGCATCGCGGACCGGCTGGCGCAGCACGGCCGAAGCCTCTCCGGCCGGTCGCTGCCGATGTCCGTGGCCCGGACCCCGGCATCCGAGTCATGACAGACTCGTGACGTGACTGCCGACTCCGCCGCCCGTACCGCCACCGTCGACGCCGAGATGATCCGCGGCATGACATGGGATGCCGTCATCTACACGCTCACGCGCCCGCTCGCCGTCATCGCGTACACGGCCCTCATCGCGGCGTTCGCGGTGAACGCGATCGTGCTGGGGATGGTCGGTGGCGCCGATCAGGAGCAGACGACCACTCTGACCTGGACGATGGTGGCGATCGCGGCGCTGATCGTCGCCTCGATCATCTTCACCCGTGCATCCACCCGCCGTGCGATCAGCACGACGATGCCATCCGGGTCGGTCGTGCGCGTAGAACTCGGCGACGAGTCGATCAAGATGGTGTCCAAGAGCGGCGTCTCCGATGTCGCCTACTCGACGTTCCGGTCGGTCCACGTCGGCAGGTACGCCGCGCTCCTGCGCCTTCGGGGCACGTCGGTGGTCACTGTGGTGCCGCGCATCCTGCTCAGCGATGACGACGTGGTGCGCCTGAAATCACGCGTGAAGTCGACGAACTGACCCCGCGGGCCGGCCGGTCGGATCAGGTCGCCTCGAGGTCGAACGGCGGCGGCGAAGCCTTCGTGAAGTCCGGGCGCACCCGCGACGGCTGTCGTTCTGCGACCGCAGCGGGCACCGCGGCAGGAGCGACGGCAGTCGCGGTCGCGGTCGTCGACGGGGCGTCCTCGAGCAGCGCGTCGCGGATGATCCGGCGAGGGTCGTACTGACGTGGATCGAGCTTTCGCCAGTCCACCTCGTCGATCTCAGGACCGATCTCGTCACGCATCCTCGTGCGGGTGTCCCGCAGGTACTCCCCGACCTTGCGGACGACGCCGGCGAACGTCTCAGCGGCCTTCGGAAGACGCTCGGGGCCGATGATGAGCGCGGCGATCACACCGATGAGAAAGAGCTTCTCGATGGTGAGGCCGAAATCCATGTAGACAGGCTACCCGCCGCGCCTGACGGCGATGAACACGACGGGCGAATACTCTGGATGCGGAGGATACGGCCATGAGTGAGAACGACGCGAACGCACGGTACATCCGCGAGGCGATCATCGAGCCGGCGCACATCGCCAGGGCCCGCACCCACGCGCAGGAGCTCGGCGTCACTTCGGTGAGCCCCGCTGTCGGCTCGCAGCTGGCCGTGCTCGCCGCGACGACCGACGCCCGCTCGATCGTCGAGATCGGCACAGGCGCCGGGGTCTCCGGCCTGTGGATGCTGCGCGGCGCCCCCCGCGCCGTCCTGACCTCGATCGACAACGAGCCGGAGCACCTTGCCGCAGCGCGGCGAGGTTTCAGCGAGGCGAAGGTGCCGTCCACCCGCGCGCGGTTCATCACCGGTCGCGCCGCCGACGTCCTGCCCCGCATGAACGAGGGCGCGTACGACATCGTCCTCGTCGACGCCGACCCGGAGAACGTCATCGAGTACGTCGAGCACGGGCTGCGCCTGGTGCGCACCGGCGGGGTCGTCGCGGTTCCGCGCGTGCTGGCCGGTGGCCGCGTCGCCGACCCTGTGCAGCGGGATGCCGTCACCAGCGCATTCCGCTCACTGATCCAGGAGACGCAGGAGTCGCCTGCCGTCCTCGCCGCGATCTCCACCGCAGGTGAGGGGCTGCTGCAGCTGGTCAGTCTCAGCACCGAGTAGTCGCAAGCACCGAGCAGTCGCAAGCGCCGAGTAGTTGCAAGCACCGAGCAGTCGCACCCGCAGACGTGAGCTGCGCCCCGGCCTGAGCCGGGGCGCCGCTTCTGCGTGCTGGTCGGATCAGTCGAGGATGCCGCCGAGCATCGAGTCGACATCGCCGGACACGTCGCCGATGAGGTCATCGACGTCAGCGCCGATGTCGCCGACCGAGACGCCGGAGTCGTTGCCGGAGCCGACGACGTTGCCGTTGGCGTTGCCGGAGCCGACCTCGTTGCCTGAGACGTCGTTGCCGGAGCCGATCGGAGCATCGATCGGGGCGGTCACGTCGTTGCCCGAGCCGACAGGGGCCGAGACCTCGTTGCCGGAGGCGACCGGGGTGTCGTTGCCCGAGAGCACGTCACCGCCGAGGGAATCGCTGACCAGCGGGCCGTCGACCACGGGGCCATCGACGAGACCGGTGTCGTTTCCGCTGGCGAGGACGGTCTCGCCGAGCCAGGCCTGGAGTCCCTCGATCGAGCTCATGAAGTCGGTCGTCGAGGTGGTGGAGGTGGATTCCTGCGTGCTGTCGGACGACTCAGCGGCCGTGGCCGGCAGAGCGAATCCTGCGATCGCGAGAGCGGCTGCGCCGGCGCCCGCGGTGCTGATGAGTCCGAGTCGTGTCATCTTGCGCATGATGTTCCTTTCCGTTTCGTGCGACATTCGCCGCACAACAGGTCGTTCGGACCCGTCGTGGAATCGGATGGGATGGTGCTCGGATCGCCGCAGCAGACGCAGAAGGGCGGCGGATCCGAGGATCCGCCGCCCTTGAAGGTGCTACCGGTTCAGCTCACGACGCCGGCGAGGACGTCGTGCAGCTCCTTCGCCTCTTCGTCGTTGACCGAGACGACCAGTCGGCCGCCACCTTCGAGGGGAACCCGCACGATGATGAGTCGTCCCTCTTTCACGGCCTCCATGGGTCCGTCTCCGGTCCTCGGCTTCATCGCTGCCATCGTGGCTTCCTTTCCCTCGGTGGTATGCATCAAGTTTATCGGTACACTTCCGCCCCGGCGCGCGCGGTGCCGTAATACCTCGTGAACACCACGTCACGTGACGTCTTCGCCGCGGTCACGGCACCTGCCAGTAGGCGCTCCCCTGCGCGTAGACCTGATCGATCCAGATCCACTGACCGAGCACGCACAGCGCGAGCACCACGATGCGGTAGCCCCGCGACCTCGGAACGGCCAGCGCTCCCGCCAAGGGCGTGAGCGGCAGCAGCAGGCGGAACGTGCTCGACTGCGGGAAGAACACGGCCAGCAGATACAGCAGGTAGCTCGCGCTCCACAGCCGCAGATCGACTCCGAGGCGGCGCACCTGCGGGGAGAAGAGCAGCATCGCCGCCGCAGCGAGCACGAGGATCCCGAGAGCGATGAGACCCCACCACCCAGGCATCCCCCATTGCGTGAACCAGAACTGCGCGGCCTGCACCCAGCCGTCGAACGGCACGAACGCCGCGTCGTCGACGCCCCAGTTGCGACGCCAGGACAGTTCGGTCGCCATGTACGCCCCGGGGTCTCCCGTGACGAACCAGGCGATCAGCTGCCATGCGAAGCCGGTGGCTGTCGCGAGCGCCCCGAGCGCGATGATGTGCACGACCTCACGGGTCGAGAGCGGGTCATGACGGCGGCGGATCCAGCGCAGGATGCCGTGCAGCCCGAGATACAGCGCGAAAGCCAGGATGCCTGGACGGGTGAAAGCCATCACGGGGATGACGAGGTACAGCCAGGCGTACCTGCGCCGAGCGACCAGATCGAGCGCGATGAGCAGCAGGAGCACGAACAGCGACTCGGCGTAACCGACCTGGAACAGCGCGGCCAGCGGGCCCCAGGCGAAGAAGACCACCGCCCACATCGTCGCCGAGGCGCCGATCCGATGCCGAAGAAGCCGATGCAGCGCGACGCAGGCGAAGAACCCGGCGACCAGCGATATCAGCAGGGCCCCTGCGCCCCACGCGCCGAACGGCAGGCCGACGATCTGCGCGGCGTACGCGTATACGGGCATGAACGCCCACGCGTTCTCGGTGACCTGCCCGGTCTCGGTGAGGGGCAGCACATGGGGATAGCCCTCCCAGGCGACCAGCCAGTACCACTGCGCGTCCCATCCGAGCACGAAGCTGCCGATGGTCGCGTCCGCACCGAACCGCGATCCGACTGTCGAGCGCTCCGCGGCCAGCAGCAGGAATCCGGTCGTCACCGCTCTGCCGAGCAGATAGACGACGGCGATCCGCGCGATCACGGGCAGGCGCACCCAGTGCTCGAGCACCCCGCGGCGTGCGCCGACGGTCAGCGCCCGGTGAGCCACGCCCGAAGGCCCTGCTCGATCGCGTCGATCTGCGCGAGCGGCACGCGCTCCTCGTCGTGGTGGGCCAGGTGCGGGTCGCCTGGGCCGTAGTTCACGGCAGGGATGCCGAGAGCACTGAACCGCGCGACGTCGGTCCAGCCGTACTTGGGCCGAGGGACGGCGCCGACCGCGGCGACGAACTGCTGTGCGATCGGAGCATCCAGGCCGGGACGAGCGCCGTCGGCGGCGTCCGTGATCTCGACGTCGAAGCCCTGGAGCACTCCTCGCAGGTGCGCCTCTGCGTCTGCGGACGTCTTGCTCGGGGCGAAGCGATAGTTCACCTCGACCTCGCACAGGTCTGGGATGACATTGCCCGCGACACCGCCGGTGATGCGCACGGCGCTCAGACTCTCGCGGTACGCGAGCCCTTCGACAGTGACCTCCTTCGCCCGGTACTCGGCCAGACGCGACAGGATCGGCGCCGCGGCGTGGATCGCGTTCTCGCCGATCCACGCCCTCGCGCTGTGCGCACGGACACCACGTGTGCGGACCATCGCGCGCAGAGTGCCGTTGCATCCACCCTCGACCTCGCCGTTCGACGGCTCGCCGAGGATAGCGAAGTCTGCGGTGAACAGATCGGGGCGGTCCTTCGAGAGCAGGTTCAACCCGTTGAGGGATGCCGCGACCTCTTCGTTGTCGTACCACATCCAGGTGATGTCGACGATGGGCTCGGTGAGCTCGGCGGCGAGCTTGAGCTGCACCGCGACGCCGGCCTTCATATCAACGGTTCCGCGCCCCCACAGATGCGGCTTCCCGTCGATGTCGACGAGCCGCGTCGGCAGGTTGCCGTTGATGGGGACCGTGTCGATATGACCGGCGATCACGACCCGTCGGTCGCGGCCGAGGTTCGTGCGGGCGACGATCGTGTTGCCGTGTCGGATGACCTCGAGGTGGGCCAGCGGTGCGACAGCGGCTTCGACGGCATCCGCCAGGGCTGCCTCGTCACCGGAGACGCTGGGGAGGTCGCAGATCGCGCGCGTGAGGTCGACGGAGGAGACGGTCGGGTCGAGCAGCATGCGTCCAGCCTACGGCGCGGCCCTGCCTCGGGAGCGCGGTAGCGTGGACGTATGACCAACGCGCGCACTGTCTGGGGACTCGGCCTCACCACGATCGCCGGCAACGGCACCGTTCTGGATGCCTGGTACCCGAAGGTCGGCATCGGCTCCGTGATGGAGTCCTCCCCGGCGACGGACTCGACGGCCGCAGACCTCGAGGCGCAGACCGGTGCGGACGAGCGCCGAGGCGTCACGATCGAGACGGTGACGCTCGAGATCGATCTGGACGCTCCCCCCGTCTCGACCGCGGACGCGTACCTGCGCCTGCACGCGCTGTCGCATCTGCTGGTGCGTCCCAACGAGCTGAACCTCGACGGCATCTTCGGCCACCTGCCCAATGTCGCCTGGACCAATGCGGGCCCCATGCACCCCGACGACGCCGCTCGCCTGCAGCCGCAGATGCGCCGCCACAGCATCCAGGTTCAGGGGCTCGACAAGTTCCCGCGCCTGACCGACTACGTGCAGCCCGCCGGCGTCCGGATCGCGGATGCCTCGCGCGTTCGCCTCGGCGCCCACCTCTCCCCCGGCACCACCGTCATGCACGAGGGGTTCGTGAACTTCAACGCCGGCACGCTCGGGGCCTCGATGGTCGAGGGTCGCATCTCGCAGGGTGTCGTCGTCGGCGAGGGCAGCGACATCGGCGGCGGAGCATCCATCATGGGCACGCTGTCCGGCGGCGGAACCGTCCGCGTCTCGATCGGCGCGCGCACCCTCCTCGGTGCGAACTCGGGGCTCGGCATCGCCCTCGGCGATGACTGCATCGTCGAGGCTGGCGTCTACATCACCGCCGGGTCGAAGGTCGTCCTCGCCGACGGCACTCGCACAGCCGACGGCGGCCAGCGCATCGTGAAGGCAGCGGAGCTCAGCGGGCAGAACGGCATCCTGTTCTGGCGGAACTCGGTCACCGGCGCGATCGAGGCGAGGCAGCGCCAGGGCGCCGGCGTGACGCTCAACGACACCCTGCACGCCTGATACCCAGCCGCACTCTGCTAGTCTTGTGAGGTTGCCCGGCATCGGGCGACTGCGTCGTCGACACGGGGTCCACCCAGACCGAAGTGAGCTGCAGAGCTCCTCCACCAGTTGGCGTTTCGAACGGCGAACCTCTGCGCACCTCCTGTGCGCGGTCGCCCATCTCACTATTCGCGCACGGATCATCGTGCGCTGACGGAGTATCTCTATGCCCACCTTCCTTGAACTCGGCGTGCCCGCACGCCTCGCTGACGTGCTCGCCGCGGACGGCAAGACCGAGGCGTTCGCGATTCAGCGCGACACCCTTCCCGACTCGCTCGCCGGGCGCGACCTGCTCGGCCGCGGCCGCACCGGCAGCGGCAAGACGATCGCGTTCGCACTGCCGCTGGTCGCTCGACTGAGCGCCTCGCAGAAGCGCACGCGCCCTCAGCACCCGCGCGGTCTGGTGCTCGCACCGACGCGTGAACTCGCCACGCAGATCGCGGCGACCGTCGCGCCTCTCGCCGAGGCCGCCGGCCTCCGCGTCACCACCGTCTTCGGCGGTGTCAGCCAGCGTCCGCAGGAGCAGGCGCTCCGCAGCGGCGTCGACATCGTCGTGGCGTGCCCTGGCCGCCTCGAAGACCTCATGAAGCAGAAGCTCGTCTCGCTCGACTCGGTCGAGGTGGCCGTCCTCGACGAGGCCGACCACATGGCCGACCTCGGCTTCCTGCCAGGTGTCACGCGCATCCTCGCCTCGACTCCCGCCGGTGGCCAGCGCCTGCTGTTCAGCGCGACGCTGGACCGCGGAATCGACTCGCTCGCCAAGCGCTTCCTGTCGAACCCGGTCAGCCACGAGGTCGACGAGGCAAGCGTCCCCGTCGGCGAGATGACCCACCGCGTGCTCGTGACGACCTCGACCGAGCACAAGACTGTGCTCGTGCGCGAGCTCGCCTCCGGTACCGGGCGTCGCATCCTCTTCACCCGCACCAAGCACCAGGCGAAGAAACTCGCCAAGGTGCTCACCGCGGCCGGCATCCCCTCCGTCGACCTGCACGGCAACCTGTCGCAGAACGCTCGTGAGCGCAACCTCAGCGCGTTCTCGGCCGACCCCGCCGAGGGCGGCGTGCGTGTGCTCGTCGCAACCGACGTCGCTGCCCGCGGCGTGCACGTCGACAACGTCGATCTCGTCGTCCATGTCGACCCGCCCATGGAGCACAAGGCGTACCTGCACCGCTCCGGCCGCACCGCGCGTGCGGGCGCTGCCGGCACCGTGGTCACCGTCGTGCTGCCAGAGCAGCGCCGCGATGTGAAGGATCTCCTGCGCAAAGCGCAGATCACGGCCGAGCTCGAGACGGCGAACTCCACGATCGTCGACGAGCTCGTCGGAGATCGCGCCGCCCACGTCAAGCCGGCGCCGGTGCAGCCGCAGCAGCGCCAGCAGCCGAAGAAGCCGCGTCAGCCCCAGCAGGGCGGCGCGCCGGCCTCCGGCTCCCCCGCTCGGCGTCGCCGTCGTCCGCAGGGACAGGGCGGCCAGGGTCAGGGCGGACACGGACAAGGCGGCCACGGACAGAGCATCCAGGGCCAGTCCGCAGGTCAGGGCCAGCGTTCCGGTGGCGGGCAGCGCGGCGGCCAGCAGAACCGCATCCAGGTGGGCCAGCGCGTCGACACCCGGCGCCCGCGCCGCGCGCAGGGCGGCGGTTCGCAGGGACGCTGATCCCTCGGATACGAAAAGCCCCGGCCGCTTCCTTCGGGAAGCGGCCGGGGCTTTTCGCATCCCGCGCTGTGCGGAACCGTCCGATCAGCGGGTCTGGAACTGCCGCTCCGGCGCCCCCGTGTACAGCTGCTGCGGGCGACCGATCTTGGTCTGCTTGTCGAGGTTCAGCTCGCGCCACTGCGCGAGCCAGCCGGGAAGACGACCGATCGCGAACAGCACGGTGAACATGCGGGTCGGGAAGCCCATCGCCTTGTAGATGACACCGGTGTAGAAGTCGACGTTCGGGTACAGGCGACGCTCCTTGAAGTAGTCGTCCGCGAGGGCGATCTCTTCGAGCTCCTTGGCGAGGTCGAGCAACGGGTCGGTGACGCCGAGTTCGCGCAGCACCTCGTCGGCAGCCTCCTTGACGAGCTTGGCGCGCGGGTCGTAGTTCTTGTACACCCGGTGGCCGAAGCCCATGAGCTTGACGCCCTCTTCCTTGTTCTTGACGCGCTCGACGAAGCGCTGCACGCCCTGACCCGAATCGCGGATCTCGGCGAGCATGCTGAGCACGGCCTCGTTCGCGCCGCCGTGCAGCGGGCCGGAGAGAGCCTGGATGCCGGCGGAGATCGACGCGAACTGGTTGGCGCCGGTCGAGCCGACCAGGCGAACCGTGGACGTCGAGGCGTTCTGCTCGTGGTCCTCATGGAGGATCAGCAGCAGCTCGAGCGCCTTGGACATGACCGGATTGATCTCGTAGGACTCGGAGTGGACACCGAAGTTGAGCTTGAGGAAGTTGTCCACGAAGCTCAGCGAGTTATCGGGGTACAGGAACGCCTGCCCGACGCTCTTCTTGTGCGCGTAAGCGGCGATGACCGGGAGCTTGGCGAGCATGCGAACCATGTTCAGTTCGACGTGCTCGGGGTTGTTCGGGTCGGTCTGGCCCTCGTAGTACGTCGACAGGGCCGCGACTGCGGACGAGAGCACCGACATCGGGTGCGCGGTGTGCGGCAGCGCCGAGAAGAAGTGCTTGATGTCCTCATGCAGCAGCGTGTGACGGCGGATGCGGTCGTCGAAATCGGCGAGCTCGGACGGCGTCGGCAGCTCACCGTAGATCAGCAGCCAGGCGACCTCGAGATACGTGCAGTTCTTCGCGATCTGCTCGATCGGGTATCCGCGGTAGCGCAGGATGCCCTGGTCGCCGTCGATGAACGTGATCTTCGACTTGGTGGATGCCGTGTTCACGAACCCGTAGTCGAGACCGGTGTAGCCGGTCTGCTTGGTCAGCGTCGAGAAGTCGATGCTGTCGGCGCCTGCAGTGCCGCGCAGAATGGGGAATTCGGCAGTGGTCTCGCCGATCGTGAGAGTGGCCTTCGCCTGCTGGTCTCCCGCTGCACTCACGCGGACCTCCTTGTACGTTTACGCGACCGTGGTCGGTCAGAGTCGTCCTGTTGGTCGGATGGATCGAGGGCGATGCACGGCGCAGAGCGCCTGGCCGGGTCACGACCGAATCGCCTTTACAGCCTAGTCGCCAGATCGGCCTACTGTGACATCCGCCAAGAGATGGAGGAGTTCAGCGGTGGGAACCTACAGCGACTCGCCGCGCAGGCGGCGAGCACCCTCGGCGACGCGCTCGAGCGGGGCCGTCAGCGCGAGGCGCACATGCTGCGCGGCATCCGCTCCGTAGAAGGGCCCAGGGCCGGCCAGGATGCCGAGATCCGCGAGCGCGCCCATCGACTCCCAGGCGTCCCTGCCCTCTGTGGCCCAGAGATACAGCCCGGCCTCCGAGCCGTCGATCCGGAAGCCGGCCTCCTGCAGGGCTGGGCGCAGCAGGTCACGGCGGGCGCGATACCGCTCCTTCTGGGCGGCGACGTGCTCGTCATCGCCCAGAGCTGCGACCATCGCCTGCTGAACAGGGGCGGGCATCATCAGACCGAGGTGCTTGCGAGCGCTCAGCAGGTCGGCGATGACACGTGCGCAGCCGGCTGCGAACGCTGCACGGTACCCCGCGAGGTTGGACTGCTTGCTCAGCGAATAGACGCTGAGCAGGTTCTTCCGCGAGCCCCCGGTGACGCGAGGGTCGAGCACTGATGGCACCGGCTCGGCGGCCCAAGGACCGTCCCAGCCGAGCTCCGCGTAGCACTCGTCGCTCGCGAGCACGGCGCCGAGCTCGCGGGCACGGCGGACGGCGACCGCGAGCTCGTCGACGGTCCAGGTGCGCCCGTCCGGGTTGCCGGGGGTGTTGATCCAGATGAGCTTCGTGCCCTCCGGCCACGCCGCGGGGTCGTCTTCGGCGACCGGTGCGGCGCCGGCGACGCGCGCACCGACTTCGTAGGTCGGGTACGCGACGCGGGGGAACACGACGATGTCGCCCTGGCCGAGGCCGAGCAGCGTCGGCAGCAGCGCCACGAGCTCCTTCGAGCCGACGGTGGGCAGGACGTTGTCCACGGTGAGGTCGGGCACTCCCCTGCGGCGGGCGTACCAGGCGACGATCGCCTCGCGCAGCGCCGGGGTGCCGATGTTCTGCGGGTACGCATGAGCGTCGGTCGCTTCGGCGAGCGCGCGCCTGATCACCTCAGGCGTCGGGTCGACGGGAGAGCCGATCGACAGGTCGACGAGCCCCCGTGGATGCAGTGCCGCGCGCTCACGGAACGGGACGACGGCATCCCACGGATAGTCGGCGAGGTCCCGAACCCCCACGCGTCACTCCCCCTGCGGCGGGAGCGCGGCGATGATCGGGTGATCGTGCTTGATGACGCCGACCTTGGCGGCGCCGCCAGGCGAGCCGATCTCTTCGAAGAACTCGACGTTCGCCTTGTAGTAGTCCTGCCACTCGTCGGGCAGGTCGTCCTCGTAGTAGATCGCCTCGACGGGGCACACGGGCTCGCAGGCGCCGCAGTCGACGCATTCGTCGGGGTGGATGTACAGCGACCTTTCGCCCTCGTAGATGCAGTCAACGGGGCACTCGTCGATGCAGGCGCGGTCCTTGACATCGACGCACGGAAGGGCGATCACATACGTCACCCCTTCAGTCTACGACCCGTTCTCGGGGTGAGGCGCCTCACGCGGCGCGTGCTGTGCCTGGCGTCGGAGGTTCGGCCAGGCGATCACGAGCAGCGCGATGCCGGCGACGAGGTAGATCCAGACCTGCCCGATCGGGGTGTTCGGAACGATGATGGAGCCGCCGGGCCCTGGGCCGGAGATGATCAGCAGCATCCCGATCATGCCGAGAGCCGTGGCGATGGTCGCCGCACGGTCGTGGGTGAGTGCGCGCACAGCAATGAGCAGTGCGGCACAGGCGATCGCGCCGACGATGAGCCCGATCGGCACCGGCCCCCACATCAGACTGTGCGCGATGGTGCCGGCGGCGCCGTAGACGACACCGACAAGGGCAGCGGCGATCCAGGACAGCGTTCGAGACAACCAGTTGGGCACGGACAGATCTTACGCCGCGAGTGCCGGGTTCCCGCCTTCAGACAGCCCAGCCGACGAGCCGCAGCACGGCGGCGACTGCGGCTGCAGCGATCACGACGACGAGGAACGACTGGCGCAGGTACAACAGCCCAGCCGCGACCAGGACGGCCGGGATCCGCGCATCGACCACGATGGCCTGACCGTTGCCGAGGGTCTGCACGGCGACCAGGGCGGCGAGAAGGGCGACGGTGAGCAGATCCGAGATCCGCGCCGGCCGCGGCGCTTCGAGCAGGCGTGCGGGGATCAGGTAGCCGAAGGCCTTGAGCGCCGCACAGATGCATGCGGCCAGCAGCACCGCGCTCCAGACGCTCACCGGGCTCCCTCGCCCGACGGGCTCTGGTCGCGCCCCAGCCAGTTGAACCACCCGACGAGGATGGCGACGACGGCGGCCACGAGCACCGGCAGCCCCGGCATGATGAACGGGGTCAGCGCCGCTGCGACCACGGCAGCCGCCACGCCGACCGCGATGGCCTGACGCTGCTTGAGGCGCGGCCAGAGCAGCGCGAGGAATGCGGCTGCGGCCGCCGCATCCAGCCCCCAGGTCTTGGGATCGCCGAGCACGTCGCCGAGGAGCGCGCCGAGGAGTGTGGTGAGATTCCAGCCGATGAACACGCCGAGACCGGTGACCCAGAAGCCCAGACGACGCAGAGGCGTCGTGCTCTGCGAGATCGCCACGGCCGTCGATTCGTCGATCGTGACATGCGCGGCGGCCGTGCGACGCAGGGCGCCGGCGCCGATGATGGGCGACATCCGCATGCCGTACGCCACGTTGCGCACGCCCAGGAGGGCAGCCGAAGCGATCGCCGAGGGCAGGGCGCCGATGCCTCCTGCGCTGAGCACCCCGATGAACGCGAACTGGGATCCGCCGGTGAACATCAGCAGGCTCAGCACGCACGTCTGCCAGACGTCGAGGCCGGATGCCACGGCGAGGGCTCCGAACGAGATGCCGTACGCGCTCGTGGCCACGGCGACGCCGATGCCCTCGCGCCAGACCTCGCGGCGCGCGACATCGGCGGATCCGGCATCCGCCGTTCGATTCGATGAACGCATGCTCGTCATTCTGAACACCTGCCGCGGGATAGTCAAGTGAACGAACGTTTGACATGATGAACGCATGGATCTCGGAACACGCATCGCGCGAACTCTGCGCCGAGAGCGCGAAGCACGCGGGCTGTCCGTCTCGGAGCTCGCCAGGCGAGCCGGAGTGTCGAAGGCGACGGTGTCGCAGCTCGAGGGCGGATCGGGGAACCCGAGCGTCGAGACGCTCTGGGCCCTCGGCGTCGCGCTGGACGTCCCGTTCGCCGTCCTCGTGGATCAGCAGGCGAACGCGCCGACGCTGATCCGCGCAGCCGACCTCGCCGGAGTGCCATCGGCGGCCGCCGCGTACAGCGCAACGCTGCTGTCGGCCAGCCCTCCTGGCGCCCGTCGCGACGTTTATCTCATCCAGGCCGAGCCCGGTGAACCGCGCCGATCCGACCCGCATCACGCCGGCACGACGGAGCACGTCATCCTGCTCTCCGGCCAGGCGCTGATCGGACCGGCGGGAGACGGCGTGCTGCTGAACCCCGGGGACTATCTCGCGTACGCCGGCGACACCCCGCACCTGTTCGAGGCGAAGGTCGCCGGCACGAGCGCTGTGCTCATCTCCGAGTTGCGCTGAGCGGCGGGCGCTAGGTCGACACAGGATCCGGATCGGGGATCTCGTCGGGCTTGTATCGAGGCAGACGCGAGGCCGGCAGGATCGCCAGCGCACTGATGCCGGCGAGGATCAGAAGGCCGAGCCGCAATGTTCCGAGCCTGGACTCCTCGTTGACGGTGACGGCCGCATCGACCTGCTCCTGCGTGGCATCGGTACTCTCGAGCACCGCGCGCAGATCGTCGTTGCTGACGAAGTTGATGTCATCCATGTTGACCTGCGCGACCAGCGACGGGGGCAGCTCAGGATGCTCGAGCACTGCTCGCCCGACGCTGATGCCGAGCAGAGACACCAGGAGTGCGCCGGCGACCGCTGTTCCGACTGCCGAGGCGAGGTTCTGCGTCGTGCCGCGAAGGGAACCCACATCTCCCGCGAGCGCGGCAGGGGCGGAGGTGACGAGCACATTGAACACCAGCGTCACCAGAGCGCCCTGCCCGACGCCGAAGACGAACAGGCCGAGGATGGTCGGAAGCGTCTCCCAGTTGTTGTTCACGACGATCGACAGCCAGATCAGTGCCGCAGTCGTCAGAATGAAGCCGAAGACGCCGATCGTCCGCGGCGGATACCGCTTGTAGAAGCGAACGACCAGGGTCGCGGTGACGAACACGGTGAGATTGAACGGCATCATCGCCAGAGAGGTGTCGAAGGGCGTGCGCCCCTGCACGATCTGGATGTACAGCGGGATCGAGAAGTTGACGCAGGCCTCGAGCGCCACGACGATGAACATCGCGTAGACGGCGGCGCGCTCCCGCGGTGAGTCGATGATGCTGAGGTCGATCAGGGGCACCTGCCCTCGCGACATCCGCCGTCTCGTCCAGAGGAAGAATCCCTGACCGAGCACGACGCCGACGATGATGAACAGCGGTGCCGGCGACAGGCCGAACACGGTGAACGGTGCCCCCTCGGTCGCGGCGAGCGCTCCCCAGGTGTTGAGGTTGTTGAAGCCCAGGGTGAGGAGCACGATCGCCGAGCCGATCAGCAGCGCGGCGACGAGGTCGATGCGGATCGTGGCGTTCCCGTGGTCGCCGCGCAGTGTGAAGCTCAGCGCGAAGACGACGACGGCGATGCCCAGCACGATCATGAACACCGGTCGCCAGCCGACCAGGGTACCGAGCGTTCCTCCGATGAGGAACGCGCTCACACCGGAGATCGCACGCGCCGAACCCAGAGCGCCGATCGCGGTCGCCTGCTGCGGGCCGTGGTAGTTCTCGGCGATCAGCGCGACGAGCGATGGCACGATGATCGCTGCCGCGGCTCCGGCGGCGGCCTGACCCGTGATCGCCCAGGCCACCGTGGGCGCGAAGATCATCAGCAGGGATGAGCCGGCGAACAGCACGATCACGATGCGGAAGATCAGCACCCAGCCGACGCGCTGCCCGAGCTTCGCGCCGGTCATCACGAGCGCCGCCACCGCGAGCCCGTACACGACGATGGTCGAACTCGCGATCGTCGGCGGCACACCGAAGTCCTCGACCATGCCGCCCAGCGAGATCGGCAGCGCTGCGACGTTGAACGACATGAGCACCTGCGCGAGGAACAGGCTCACCATGGGCAGCCAGGACGTCCTCTGCGAGGCCTCCTTCGCGACGGTGTCGGTCATGATCATCACTCCTCGGCGCGGGTCATCGGCGCTGATGCGAACAGGTTCAATCCCAGTGATCGTGAGAGATGGCCGATCGCAAGCTGCGCGCGCACCGAGTTGCCTGCGCTGTCCAATGGCGGCGAGAACGCGCCGGCCGCCCCTTTGCCGGGCGCGACGGCGACGATGCCGCCGGACACCCCTGACTTCGCCGGAAGGCCGATCTCGAAGAGCCACTCCCCCGAGCGTTCGTATAGTCCGGATGCCGCGACCACGGCGAGAGTGTCGCGACAGACATCCGCGGAGACGACTCGACGCCCCGTGACGGGGTTCACGCCGCCGTCCGCGAGAGTCGCGCCCATGACGGCGAGGTCATGCGCCGGGACGTTCAGCGAGCACTGGCGCGTGTAGACGTCGACGATCTCGTCCGAGTCGCCCGTCAAGCGTCCGTAGCTGCCGAGCAGCCGACCCAGTGCGCGGTTGCGTTCGTTCGTCTGGATCTCCGAGTGATACACGTCGTCGTCGAACGGGAGCTCCCGCCCGGCGAATGCGGAGAGCCCGTCGCGGATGCTCTCCCATTTGGCATCAGGGTCGGCACCGGGCATCAATGCCGTCGTGGCGATCGCCCCGGCGTTGACCATCGGGTTCATCGGATGCCCGCCGTTGAGCTCGAGCGCCATGACCGAGTTGAACGAGAGCCCGGTGTTGTTGACCCCGACGATGTCGCGCACGGTCTCATGGCCGTGCTCCTGGATCGCGAGCGCGTACACGAACATCTTCGAGATCGACTGGATAGAGAACGGATGCAGAGCGTCACCGGCGTCGTGGACGCCGCCCGTGGCATCCACCACGGCGAGTCCGAACAGCGCCGGGTCCGCCGCTCCGAGAATCGGAATATAGTCGGCGACCTCGCCCGACGCCTCACCCGAGTGCCGACGATGCGCCTCGAGCACGAGTTCTTCGACACGCTCCCAGCCCGGCAGCGCGCCCGTGGCGACCGCTTGGTCGATTCCTTCGGTGTCGGTCGGGATCAACCCGAGGCTCCTCACGCTCTCGGTGTCACCGTAGACCCGGCCGAGGTTTCTGTACAGACCGGCCTGCACAGGATCCTGACACGACGAAACCCCCTCGCGGCACCCGCGCCCCCGCGCAGCGACGTACGTCAGCGGGGGCGTCGGCGGCCGGAGGGGGCCTCGACGGAATGAGGTGTTACGCGTTCGCGTCCTGACGCTTCATGCGCGAGGTCTCGCGGCCGCGGATCGTCTGGTCGAGGATCACCTTGCGGATGCGGACGACTTCAGGGGTCACCTCGACGCATTCGTCGTCGCGGGCGAACTCGAGGCTCTCCTCGAGCGTGAGCTGGCGCGGCGGCGTCATCGACTCGAAGGAGTCCGAGCTCGCGGCACGCATGTTCGTGAGCTTCTTCTCCTTGGTGATGTTCACGTCCATGTCGTCGGCGCGCGAGTTCTCGCCGATGACCATGCCCTCGTAGACCTCCTGCGTCGGCTGCACGAAGAACGACATGCGCTCCTGCAGCGCGATCATCGCGAACGGGGTCACGACGCCCTGTCGGTCGGCGACGATCGAGCCGTTCTGACGCGTGGTGATCGAACCAGCCCAGGGCTCGTAGCCGTGCGAGATCGCGTTCGCGATGCCGGTGCCGCGCGTGGTGGTCATGAACTCGCTTCGGAATCCGATGAGGCCGCGCGACGGGACGATGAACTCCATGCGCACCCAGCCGGTGCCGTGGTTGATCATGTTGTCCATGCGACCCTTGCGGTTCGCCAGAAGCTGCGTGATCGCGCCGAGGTGCTCTTCCGGCGTGTCGATGGTCAGGTGCTCGAAGGGCTCGTGGACCTTGCCGTCGACCTTCTTGGTGACCACCTGCGGCTTGCCGACGGTGAGTTCGAAGCCCTCACGGCGCATGTTCTCGACGAGGATGGCCAGCGCCAGCTCGCCGCGGCCTTGAACTTCCCAGGCATCCGGTCGGCCGATGTCGACGACCTTGAGCGACACGTTTCCGATGAGCTCGCGGTCCAGGCGGTCCTTCACCATGCGAGCGGTGAGCTTGTGCCCCTTCACCTTGCCCATCAGAGGCGACGTGTTGGTGCCGATCGTCATCGAGATGGCCGGGTCGTCCACATGGATCTGCGGCAGCGGGCGCACGTCCTCTGGGTCGGCGATGGTCTCGCCGATCGTGATGTCCTCGAAGCCGGCGATCGCGACGATGTCGCCCGGCGCGGCGGACTCGGCCGGGTAGCGCTCCAGAGCGCGGGTCTTCAGAAGCTCGGTGATGCGGGCGTTGCTCGTGGTGCCGTCTGCACGGACCCAGGCGACGGTCTGGCCCTTCTTCAGCGTGCCGTTGAAGACGCGCAGCAGGGCGAGGCGGCCGAGGAACGGGCTGGAGTCGAGGTTCGTGACCCACGCCTGCAGGGGCGCCTCGTCGTCGTACGACGGAGCCGGGATGTGCTCGAGGATCGCACCGAACAGCGGCTCGAGGTCGTCGTTGTCGGGCAGGCTGCCGTTGTCGGGACGGTTGAGGCTGGCAGCACCGGCACGGCCGGACGCGTACACGACGGGGACGTCGAGCAGCGCATCGACATCGAGGTCGGGCACGTCGTCGACCAGGTCGGATGCCAGGCCGAGGAGCAGGTCGTGCGCCTCTTCCTCCACCTCTGCGATACGGGCGTCCGGACGGTCGGTCTTGTTGACCAGGAGAATGACCGGGAGCTTCGCCTCGAGCGCCTTGCGCAGCACGAAGCGGGTCTGCGGCAGCGGGCCCTCCGAGGAGTCGACCAGCAGCACCACACCGTCGACCATGGACAGGCCGCGCTCGACCTCGCCGCCGAAGTCGGCGTGGCCGGGGGTGTCGATCACGTTGATCGTGATCTCCTCGCCCTTGGCGTGCTCACCCTTGTAGGTGATCGCGGTGTTCTTGGCGAGGATCGTGATGCCCTTCTCGCGCTCGAGGTCGTTCGAGTCCATGGCGCGCTCGTCGACGTGAGCGTGCTCACCGAAGGAGCCCGTCTGACGAAGCATCGCGTCCACGAGGGTCGTCTTGCCGTGGTCGACGTGCGCGACGATAGCGACATTGCGGAGGTCAGAGCGAAGGGCGTGCGCCATGCAGGTTTCCTAAAGGGATTGGTATGTGATGGAGGTGCCGCTTGTACTGAGCGAGCGTCAGCGAGACGAAGTGACGGTACAGGATATCGCACGCTCGCTGACCGCTCACCGAGCACCCATATGAACGCTCCCGTAACATCGGGCTGTGTCGTCGGAATCCGCCTCTGTCTCACGTGCTCGCACGTGGTGGGAGATCGCCATCGTGCTGGGCCTCGGACTGGGCGAATCGGCGATCTACGCGATCGTGCAGCTCGCGTACCGGCTCACGGATGCCACGCCTCTCGCCGACCAGACCACCACGCTCAACCCCTCGCGCAGCGACCGCGAGGTGTTCGACCTGATCTACCAGGTGCTGGGGATCGGATTCTCGATCGTTCCCGTGCTGCTCGTGTGCTTCGTGATGTGGCAGAGCGCTCGTCCTCATCTCGGGCGACTCGGACTGGACGGCACGCGAGTCGGCAGGGATGCCGGTCACGGCATCCTGCTCGTGCTCGCCATCGGGATCCCCGGCCTCGCGCTCTACGTCGGCGGCCGGATGCTCGGGCTGTTCGTCGCCGTGGATCCTGCCGGGCTCGACACGCACTGGTGGACGGTACCTGTTCTGCTGCTGTCGGCCGCTCGCGCCTCGATCATCGAGGAGTTCGTGGTGCTCGGATACCTGTTCTCCCGCCTCCGCACGCTCGGCTGGGGCCTGTGGCCGATCATCATCGCCACCTCGGTGCTGCGTGCCAGCTATCACCTGTACCAGGGCCCTGGCGCGTTCGTCGGCAACCTCGCGATGGGCCTGCTGTTCGGGTGGCTGTTCGCCCGAACAGGCCGCCTGCTCCCGTTCCTCGTCGCGCACTTCCTCATCGACGGGATCGCGTTCGTCGGCTACCCCTTCGTCGCTCCCCTCCTCCCTTAGCGAGACTGCAAAACCACGCCGAGACCGCATCGCTTCGCGTGCGTCTCGGCGTGGTTTTGCAGTCTCGGTAGTGACATCTCTCTCTGCACATCAAGCGCCACGGGCCCTACCTGTGGAAACGCGGTGCCAGTGGACACATAACGTCCATTGTGGGGTGATGCAGCTTCTCCCCAGCCCGTTGTCTCTGCTCCTCTCCCGCGACGAAGGCGTAAGCCACACCGAACGAGGCTGGCGCTCCGGAGCACTCACACGCCTCGCACGCGGCGTCTACGTGAACACTGACGGTTGGCGACTTCTCCCGCCGTGGGAGAAGCAGTTGGTACGCGTGCATGCCGTGTTGGCAGTCGATCCGCGACGAGTGATCTGCGGCGAATCAGCGGCCGCCCTCCTCGGCGTGCTCGTCGCTCACCCGTCCCGACCTGTGCATCTGCTCACGGAAACGGGAGCCTCACGCGAGTATCGCGGCGTCCGTACACACTCCTCCGTCGATGCGCGCGAGATCATCGTCGTCGACGGCATCCGTCTCACGTCGCCCGCCGCCACTGCAGTCGACATCGCACGTTCTCGCCCACCGGCCGAGGGTCTGGCATACGCGGACGCACTGATGCGAGCGGATCCCACGATCTCGCGAGCGTCCCTCATCGCATTGAACGATGCGCTCGCATCCGGGCGAGGACGGCGTCAAGCGCGCTGGGCTCTCGAACGTGCGACGGGCCGTCCCGAGAGCGTCCTCGAATCGGCCAGCCTCGCCGTGATCGAGTGGCTCGGCTACGAGGCGCCCACCGTGCAGCAGGAGTTCTTCTTCGAGGGGCATGTCGACCGCGGGGACTTCTACTGGGAAGATGTCGATGTCGTCGGCGAATCTGATGGGGATTTCAAGTACTTGGGCGATCTGGGAGACCCTGCTCAGACGATCATCGACGAGAAACGTCGAGAGAACCGTTTACGTCGAAACACCGCAGGGCTTGCGCGATGGGGATGGACGGAGCTTCACGAGATCGAGCCGCTTGATGCGGCACTACGTGCAGCTGGTCTGCATCCTGTGCGCCCTCGCGACACGATGCGCCTGACCGGATTTCGTCCGCTCGGCCGAGACTAATTCCGAAACTGCAAAACCACGCCGAGACCACATCGCTTCGCGCGTGTCTCGGCGTGGTTTTGTTGATTCGAGGGATCAGTGGGCACCGAGCGAGATCGACGCGCCGGGGATCGCGCTGAGCAGACGCTCGGTGTACTCCTGCTGCGGGTTAGCGAAGATATCGTCCACGGTGCCCTGCTCGACGATCCGGCCCTTCTCCATGACGCAGACGCGGTCGGCGATGACGCGGACCACCGCCAGATCATGGGTGATGAACAGGTACGTCAGGTTCAGCTCGGCCTGCAGGTTCGCGAGCAGGCTCAGCACCTGGGCCTGCACCAGGACGTCGAGCGCCGATACCGCCTCGTCCAGAACAACGATCTCGGGCTTGAGTGCCAGCGCGCGCGCGACGGCGACGCGCTGCCGCTGCCCACCGGAGAGCTCGTTCGGATACCGGTCGACGATGCTCGACGGCAGTGCGACCTGGTCGAGCACCTCGAGCACACGAGCACGACGCGAATCCGTATCGCCCACTCCGTGAACCCGAAGCGGCTCGGCGACCGTGTTGCCGATGTTGTGCAACGGGTCGAGCGAACCGTACGGGTCCTGGAAGACCGGCTGCATCTGGCGACGCATCGCCAGCAGCTCCGACCTGTTCATCGTGTCGGTGTCGCGGCCGTTCACGAGGATCGAGCCGGACGTCTTGTGCTCCAGGCGCAGCAGCATCTTGGCCGCAGTCGACTTGCCCGACCCGGATTCGCCGACGATCGCCATCGTCGACCCCTTAGGCACCTGGAACGAGATGTCATCCACAGCCGTGAAACGCGTCGATGTGAACCCGGTTCCCCGGATCTTGAACACCTTCGTCACGTCCCGGAACTCGATCACCGGCTCTGCCGACTCGATGGCATCGTGATCGACGACGGTGGGGATGACGGCGAGGTCATCCAGCCCCTCGACCTCGATCGAGTCGACGGACTCATCATGGCTTGAAGCGGACTGGATGCGCTTGGACGCCAGGCTCGGCGCAGCCGCGACGAGTCGCTGCGTGTACGGATGCTGCGGATTCTGGAGGATTTCCAGCGCCGGCCCCGACTCCACGATGCGTCCACGGTGCATTACGACCAGGTTCTCGGCGCGCTCGGCTGCGAGCCCGAGGTCATGCGTGATGAACAGCACGGCGGTGTTCCGCTCAGCGGCGAGACTCTCGAGGTGATCGAGGATCTTCTTCTGCACCGTGACATCCAGCGCACTGGTCGGCTCGTCGGCGATCAGCAGCTCGGGATGCGACGACAGGCCGATCCCGATCAGGACGCGCTGCCGCATCCCGCCGGAGAACTCGTGCGGGAACTGGCGCAGTCTGGACTCAGCATCCGCCAGCCCCGCCTGCTGGAGAACCTCGACGGCGCGCTTGCGAGCGGCCCTCTTGCTGTCTGCGAGCCCGTTGGCCCGGATGGTCTCCTCGACCTGGAACCCGATGCGATGCACCGGATTGAGGCTGTTCATCGGGTCCTGCGGGACGAGGCCAATGAGCTTGCCTCTGACCTCTTCGATCTGGGACTTGCTCAGCGTCGTGAGATCCCGCCCCTGGAACAGCACCTTTCCTCCGGTGACCTGCCCGCTCCCGGGGAGCAGGTTGATGATCGCGTGGGCGGTCGTCGACTTGCCGGAACCGGATTCCCCCACGATCGCCATGGTCTCGCCGGGATAGATGTCGAAGCTTACGCCGCGCACGGCCGGCACGACGCCGTCCTGGGTGCGGAAGGCGACCTCCAGATCCTGCACCGACAGCAGCGGAACGTTCGCGTCAGCAAAAGGCATCATCGCAGCGCCCTCGCCTTCGGGTCGAGCGCATCGCGCACTGTCTCTCCCAACATGATGAACGACAGCACAGTCAGCGACAGCGCGATCGATGGATAGATGAGCGGCATCGGGTCGGTGCGGAGGCGGATCTGCGCATCGGCGATATCCTTGCCCCACGAGACGACGTCGCCGGGAAGCCCCACGCCGAGGAACGACAGCGTCGCCTCGGCCGTGATCGCCGCGGCCAGACCGATCGTGCTGACGACGATCACCGGAGCGATCGAGTTCGGCAGCACGTGGGTGAACATGGTCCTGACCTTCGAGACGCCGAGCGCCTCGGATGCCATGACGTAGTCCGCAGACCGCACTCGCAGAATCTCCGAGCGCAGGATACGGGCAAGCGCAGGCCATCCGAAGAAGCCGATCGCGAGCGAGATCACGAGGATGTTCCGGTTCGCGAGGAACATAGACATGATGACGACGGCCGCGAGGACGTAAGGGATCGCGAAGAACATGTCGCCGATGCGCATCAGCACCGCGTCGACCCATCCGCCGAAGAACCCGGCGAACGCTCCGATGACGATCCCCATCACGGCGATGATGAGCGTCACCAGGAGTCCGACGGAGAGCGAGGTGCTCGTGCCGTGGATCACGCGGGAGTAGACGTCGCAGCCCTGGAAGTCGAAGCCGAGCGGATGCCCCGACTCAGGTCCCGCGTTGGAGTTGGACAGGGCACAGTCGTTCGGGCCCACCTGCACGAACAGTCCGGGGAACACCGCCACGACGACGAGGATCAGGACGAACACCCCCGACACCCAGAACATCCAGCGTCCGCGCAGATCGCGCCAGGCATCCAGCCAGAGATTGCTCTTGCGCTCGCTGACGCGCACGGCGTCGACGGCTCCGAGTCCGACCTCGTCGAGTTCGGCGACATAGTGCGGCATCCGCCGCGTGGAGTCATTTGACATAGCGGATCCTCGGGTCGAGCACGCCGTACAACAGGTCGATCACCAGGTTCACGAGAACATAGATGACCACGAGCACGGTGACGATGGAGACGATCTCCGGGGCATCGTGTCTTCGAATTGCGCCGAACAGCTCGTTGCCGACGCCTGGCACGTTGAAGATCCCCTCCGTGACGGTGGCACCGACGATCAGGATGCCGAAGTCGGCCGCCAGATTCGTCGTGACGGGGATCATCGAGTTGCGCAGCACGTGCACCGGTATGACGCGACGCGTTGGCAGGCCCTTTCCGAAGGCCATCCGCACGAAGTCCTGCTGGCGCGTCTCGATCACGGACGCACGGGTGAGGCGGACGACGTACGCGAAGTTCAGGGCGGCGAGCACAATCGCGGGAAGCAGCAGGTCTTCCCATGGCACGCCTCTGCTCACCGTGGGTCTGAATATCCCCAATTGGATGCCGAGAAAGAACTGCGCCACGAAGGCGAGGACGAAGACCGGCAGCGAGATCAGGAACAGACTGATGAGCATCGACACATGGTCGAAAACGCTGTTCTTGCGGAGTCCGGCGACCAGGCCGACGAGCACGCCGAAGACGAGCTGGATGATGATCGCGAGAAGGGCGAGTCGCAAGGTCACCGGGAAGGTGCGCGCGAGGATGTCGTTCACACTCTGGCCGCGGAAGGTCGTACCCAGGTCGCCCTGGAACAGGTCGCCGAGGTAGATCAGGTAACGGGTCAAGAACGGCTGGTCGAGGTGGTATTCGGCCTGCAGCGCGGCGTACTGCGCGTCCGTCGGTGTCTTGTCACCGAACAGCGCGAGGATCGGGTCGCCCGGTAGAAGGAAGACCATCGAGAAGATCAGGAAGGTCGCCCCGAGGAAAACGGGTACCGCCTGCAGGAGGCGTCGAAGAATGTATCCAGTCATAGCGAGTACCAGAACCGTGCGGTGCGGTGCGGGGCGACAGAACCTCATCGCCCCGCACCGCACGCTCCGGACAGAGCCTGTGTCTTACTCCGCCTTCGTGATCTGGTAGACGATCGGCCAACTGTCCCAGCCGTACTCGACGTTGTCGACGGCGGTGGAATAGCCGGCGTTCGTCGACCGGTACCAGAGCGGCAGCACGGGCAGATCCTTGAACAGAACCTCCTGAGCCTGCTCGAACTTGGCGTTGCCCTCTTCGACGGACGGTGCCGTGGCGCCCTCCTGCACGAGCTTGTCGTACTCGGGGTTCGAGTAGTCGCCGTCGTTGGAACCGGCGCCGGTGATGAACAGCGCGCCCAGGATGTTGTACGCACCCGGGTAGTCGAACTGCCAGCCCGAACGGGTGGCGGCGTTCAGCGTGCGGTTCTTGATCTCCTCACGCAGCGTCGCGAGGTCGGGGAACGCCTGACCCTGCGCGTCGATGCCGAGAGTGTTCTTCAGCTGGTTCGACACAGCGTCGACCCACGGCTGGTGTCCGCCGTCGGTGTTGTACGCAATGGTGAACGTGCCGCTCCACGGGGAGATGGCGTCGGCCTGCGCCCACAGATCCTTCGCCTTGTCGGCGTCCGCGTGGGTGACCTCTGAACCGGCGATGTCATCCTTCCATCCGTCGATGACCGGTGACGTGTAGTCGACGGCGGGCGTGCGGGTGCCCTCGAAGATGACGTCGGTGATCTCGTCGCGGTCGATCGCGTAAGAGATCGCCTGGCGACGCAGGTTTCCCTCTTCGTCGTTGCCGAAGTGGTCGAGGCGAGCCGGGATGGTCAGACCCTCCCAGATAGCAGCGGGCTGATCGACGGCGCGGTCGCCGAGGTCGTCCTTGTACGTCGCCAGAGCGGACGGCGGGACACCGGGGTTGATCACGTCGAGGTTGTCGGAGAGCAGGTCGGCGTATGCGGCCTCACCTGTTCCGTAGAAGACGAGGTCGACGCCGCCGTTCTGCGGCGTGCGGGGTCCGTCGTAGCCTTCGTTCGGGACGAGGGAGATGACCTGGTCGTGCTCCCAGTTGTCGAGCTTGTAGGGGCCGTTGCCGACCGGAGCCTGACCGAAAGCCTCCGGGTCGTCGAAGAACGAGTCGGGCAGCGGAGAGAACACCTGGTAGCCGAGACTGATCGGGAAGTCCGACTGCGGTGCGGCGAGCTGGACGGTGAAGGTGGTGTCGTCGACGACCTCGAGCGAGAGAGTGTCTTCGCCGCCTTCGGCGGAGTATCCCTCGAAGTTCGCGAACCACCACTGGTTCTCGAAGGCCGCGTCGGATGCCGCGTACTGCCAGGCCTTCACGAACGACTCGGCGGTGACAGGAGTGTCATCGCTGAACTTCGTGCCTTCCTTGATCTTGATAGTCCAGAGCTGGTTGTCCTCGGACTCGATCGACTCGGCGACGTCCATCGCCATCGCGCCGTCGGCTTCGTAGTACACCAGGCCCGCGAAGAGGTTCTGCAGCGCAAGACCGCCACCGACCTCGTTAGTCACAGCCGGAATCAGCGGGTTCTGGGGCTCATTACTCTGAACCGTGACGATGCCGGTAGAGGCTCCGCCGCCTCCGCCGTCGCTGTCACCGCCGCCAGTGCTCGATGAGCATCCGGAGAGGGCGATCGCGCCTGCAGCAAGCAGGCCGACGGTCGCCAGCAGAATCCTTTTTCTCTTCACGTTGTCCTCCTGTGGACATGTAGAAGTGCACCCCCTCGTCTTCGAGAGGCAGATAGTCGAGAATAACCCGACGTGGTGCCCGCAACTCGCATCCGTGTCCCTCCGTTAATCAACCGTTACTGAACGATCGGACAGGAATTACCAACCACGCTTCCCGATACCGCAAAACCACGCCGAGACGACGTCGTTACGACGTCGTCTCGGCGTGGTTTTGTCGATCGGGAAGAGGACCTACGCGAAGGCCTCCACAGGCGGGCAGGCGCACACCAGGTTGCGGTCGCCGTACGCCTGGTCGATCCGGCGCACCGGCGGCCAGTACTTGCCCGCGACGAGGGAGTGCACGGGGTAGGCAGCATCCTCGCGGGTGTAGGCGTGGTTCCACTCCCCCGAGATCAGCGAGACGGCGGTGTGCGGTGCGTTCACGAGCGGGTTGTCGTCGGTCGGCCAGCGACCGGCCGCCACCGCTTCCGCCTCCTGCTTGATCATGATCATCGCCTCGATGAACCGGTCGATCTCGCCGATGTCCTCCGACTCCGTCGGCTCGACCATGAGCGTCCCCGGCACGGGGAACGACATGGTCGGCGCGTGGAAGCCGTAGTCGATCAAGCGCTTCGCGACGTCGTCGACCGTGATGCCGGTGGCCTCCTTGAGCGGACGCAGATCCAGGATGCACTCGTGGGCGACGCGGTCGTGCTCGCCGGTGTACAGCACCGGATAGTGGTCGCGCAGGCGTGCGGCGATGTAATTCGCCGAGAGGACGGCCGCGGCCGTGGCATCCCGCAGTCCTTCGGCGCCCATCATGCGCACGTACGACCACGAGATCGGCAGGATGCCGGCAGAGCCGTACGGTGCGGCCGACACCGGGCCGCCCGCGAATTCGAATCCGCCCGCGTGTGCCGCGCGCTGCGCGAGCGGGTGCGACGGCAGGTGCTCGGCGAGGTGCGCCTTGGCGGCCACCGGTCCCACGCCGGGTCCCCCACCGCCGTGCGGGATCGCGAACGTCTTGTGCAGGTTCAGGTGCGAGACGTCGCCGCCCAGGTCGCCGAAGCGGGCGAAGCCGAGCAGCGCGTTGAGGTTGGCGCCGTCGACGTACACCTGGCCGCCGGCGTCGTGCACCGCGGTCGTGATGTCGACGACATCCTGCTCGTAGACGCCGTGCGTCGACGGATACGTGATCATGAGCGCCGCGATCTCGTCGGCGTGCGCCGAGATCTTCGCCCGCAGGTCGTCGAGATCGACGTTGCCGAGCTCATCGCAGGCCACCACGACGACCTTCATGCCAGCGAGCACGGCGGATGCCGCGTTCGTGCCGTGCGCGGACGACGGGATCAGGCACACGGTGCGGTGCTCGTCGCCGTTCGCCAGATGGTAGCCGCGGATCGCGAGGAGCCCGGCGAGTTCGCCCTGCGAGCCGGCGTTCGGCTGCAGCGAGACCGCGTCGTAGCCGGTCACCTCGGCGAGCCAGCCCTCGAGCTGATCGATCATCTCGAGGTAGCCCTCGACGTCGGACTCCGGCGCGAACGGGTGGATCTGCGCGAACTCCGGCCACGTGATCGACGCCATCTCGGTCGCCGCATTGAGCTTCATCGTGCACGAGCCGAGCGGGATCATCCCGCGGTCGAGCGCGTAGTCGCGGTCGGCGAGGCTCTTCAGGTACCGCATCATGGCGGTCTCGGAGCGGTGCACGTGGAAGACGGGGTGGGTGAGGAACTCGTCCTTGCGGTGGAGTTGCTCCGGCAGAGCGCCGTGCGACCCGCTTCCGAAGAAGCCGAACGAGCGCTGCTCCTTGCCGCCGAACATGATCGCCACCTGGTGCAACGCGCCGAAGTCCGTCGTCTCGTCGACCGAGATGCCGATCGTGTTCTCGTCGACGAGGCGGAGCAGGATGCCGAGCTCGTCGTGTGCACGGGCCACGACCGCCGCGGCATCAGAAGTGCGCACCTCGACCGTGTCGAAGAACGCGTCGTGGACGACCTCTGCGCCCGCCTCGACCAGCCAGTCGCGGAACATCGATGCGCGGAGCGCGACGTTGCGTGCGATGTTCGCCAGCCCGTCCGGGCCGTGGTAGACCGCGTACATCGACGCCATGACGGCGAGCAGCACCTGTGCGGTGCAGATGTTCGAAGTCGCCTTCTCACGGCGGATGTGCTGCTCGCGGGTCTGCAGCGACAGGCGGTACCCGGGCTTGCCGTCGGCATCCACAGAGACCCCGACCAGGCGTCCTGGCAGCTGACGCTCGAGTCCCTGACGGACGGCCATGTACCCGGCGTGCGGACCGCCGAAGGCCATCGGCACCCCGAAGCGCTGGGTCGTGCCCACCGCGACGTCGGCGCCGAGCGAGCCGGGCGAGGAGATCAGGGTGAGGGCGAGCAGATCGGCCGCCACGACCGCGAGACCGTCGGCGAGGTGCGCGGCGTCGATCACGGCCGACGGGTCCCAGATGAGACCGGATGCCGCGGGGTACTGCACGAAGACGCCGAACAGCTCCTCCGGCAGAGCCTCGCCGCCGGACAGGTCGCGCTCGACGAGCTCGATGCCCAGCGCCTCGGCCCGCGTCGCGAGCAGTGCCTTCGTCTGCGGGAACGCATCGGCGTCGACGACGAACACGTTCGACTTCGCCTTGGACGCGCGCCTGGCCAGCAGCATCCCCTCGGCGACCGCCGTCGACTCGTCGAGCATCGACGCGTTCGCGGTCGTGAGGCCGGTCAGGTCGGCGACCATCGTCTGGAAGTTGATGAGCGCCTCGAGGCGCCCCTGCGAGATCTCGGGCTGGTACGGCGTATAGGCGGTGTACCAGGACGGGTTCTCGAGCACGTTCCGCTGGATGACACTCGGGGTGATCGTGCCGTAGTAGCCGAGCCCGATCATCGGGGTGTTCACCGTGTTGCGCGATGCGAAACCGCGGAGCTCCGCGAGCGCCTCGGCCTCGGTGGCGGCGTGGGGGATGCGTGTCTCTCCGAACGCGGTCTTGACGTCGGTGTATATGGCACCGGGAACCGCCTGACGCATCAGCGCCTCGACCGGGCTGATGTCGTCGGTCGCTGCCGTGAGCCCGAGTGTCTCGAGCATCGTGTACTGCGTCTGAGCGGTGGTTCCGATGTGGCGATCGGCGAAGCCTGTCACGAGTGGGGTCAACCCTCCGTCAGGGCGACGTAGGCGTCGCGGTCGAGCAGACCCTCGGCCGCGCCGTCCGCGATCGTCACCTTGATGAGCCAGCCGCCCTCGAACGGCTCGGCGTTCACCAGCGACGGGTCGTCGACGACGGCGTCGTTGATCTCGGTGACCGTGCCCGCCAAGGGCGCGTAGAGCTCGCCCACCGACTTGGTCGACTCGACCTCGCCGACCACCGCGCCGGCGGTGATCTCGGTGCCGACGGCAGGGAGTTCGACGAAGACGACGTCGCCGAGCTTGTCAGCGGCGTAGTCGGTGATGCCGACAGTCGCCGTGGTGCCGTCGATGGCGAGCCACTCGTGCTCGTCGGTGTACTTGAGAGCGGTGAGATCGGTCATTTCTTCCTCCGGTAGAAAGGCAGGGCGGTGACGGTCGCGGGGATCTTGGTGCCCCGCACATCCAGGTAGACGGTGGTTCCCGCATCGGCGGACGCGGGGTCGATGTAAGCCATCGCGATCGGGTGGCCGAGCGTCGGACTGAGCGCGCCGGACGTGACCTCGCCGAGCACGGTGCCGTCCTCGGCGACGACGGCGTAGCCGGCGCGGCCGGCGCGCTTGCCCTCGGCCTCGAGGCCGACGAGCACGCGGGCGCCGTCTGCGCCGGTGGACGACTTTCCGACGAAGTCCTCCTTGTCGGATGCCACGACGCGGCCGAGGCCCGCCTGCGCGGGCTTCGTGTCGAGCGAGAGCTCGTGGCCGTACAGCGGCATGCCCGCCTCGAGGCGAAGGGTGTCGCGGGCTGCGAGCCCTGCGGGGACGAGTCCGTGCGGGCTGCCGGCGGCGAGCGCCGCGTCCCATAGGTCTGCGGCGTCCTCGGCGCGGACGAGCAGCTCGAAGCCGTCCTCGCCCGTGTAGCCGGTGCGTGCGATCAACAGCGGATGCCCGAGGAAGAGGGCGTCGGACCACGCGTAGTACTTCTGGTCGCTCCATGGTGCGCCGAGCTCGGTGACGCCGGCGATCTGCGAGACGATCGCTTCGGATGCAGGACCCTGGACGGCGATGAGCGCGTAGCCGTCAGACACGTCGGCGACGATGACGTCGAACCCGCCGGTGCGTTCCGGAAGCGCCGCGGCGACGGCGTCCCGGTTGCCCGCGTTAGAGATGATCAGGAAGCTGTCGCCCCCGAGTCGATAGACGATGACATCATCGATGATGCCGCCGTCCTCGGCGAGCAGCAGCGAATACTTCGCCTTGCCGACCGCCATGGTCGACAGGCGGCCCGCGAGTGCGTAGTCCAGGTAGGCCGCGGCATCCGGCCCCTCGATCGTGAACTCAGCCATGTGCGAGATGTCGAAGAGCCCTGCCGCCTGACGCACGGCGTGGTGCTCGGCGAGGTCGGAGGTGTAGCGAACCGGCATCTGCCAGCCGCCGAAGTCCGTGAAGGACGCGCCGAGCGACTCATGTCGCTCGCGAAGCGGGGTGTAGCGGGCCTCGGTCATGGAGTTCTCCCGTATCGATCGGAAGGATGCCGTACGGAATGCACGGTATCCGAGAACTCCCCCTCTGTCATGGGCCTGAGAGTTTCGCCGCCCGTTGCGCACGGGGGCTTTCACCGTCGGCGGATCGTGAGATCGCTTTTCAGAGCGGCCGGACGTGCGCGGTATGGATACCTGAGAGATTGGCGGGGAGGCTTGCTCCTTCGGTGCCCGATCGCGTTCATCGGGCTCTCCCGCGCAGGTCATGCGGCCTGTGTTCACTTAGCGCTCCCAGCATAGCCGCACCGCTCATCTACGCTCGATCATGTGGACGCATCCCCAGCCAGTTCCGACGCGATCCGCGTCGCCGTCTCGACCGTCATCTTCTCGCTGCGGGCGGGCGACGACGGCGACCGGCTCATGCTGCCTCTGGTCCGGCGCACGCGCGAGCCGCACCTGAGCATGTGGGCGCTGCCAGGCGGCTGGCTCGATCCGGCGGAAGACCTGGATGCCGCAGCATCCCGCACCCTCGCTGAGACGACAGCATTGGGGCCCAGCCATCTCGAGCAGCTCTATACGTTCGGCGACGTCGATCGCTCTCCCGCGCGCGCCGTCTCGATCGTCTACTGGGCGTTGCTGCGCTCGGACCTCGTGGATGCTCAGCGCGGTGCCGCCGGGGCGCCCGAGAACGTCGAGTGGTTCGACGTGGACGACCTGCCGACGCTGGCGTTCGATCACAACCGCATCGTCGAATACGCGCTGTGGCGGCTGCGGAACAAAGTCGGCTACAGCTGGATCGGCGCGGGGCTGCTGCCCGACGAGTTCACACTCACCGAGCTGCGCGAGGTCTACGAGACGGTGCTCGGCCGCAGGCTGGATCCGTCGAACTTCCGGCGTCTGCTCGAAGGATCGGACGAGCTCGTGCCGACGGAGTCGTTCCGCACCGGCAAGCACCGCCCCGCCCGCCTGTTCCGCCTTGCGACGGGAACCTGACGCACCGCGAATTGCACTTATGGTCAGGTCGACATAATCTGATCCTGCACAGTAAGTGTCGATTCGACCATAAGGCGGCGCCCCGATGCCAACCTCGACCATTCGCATCACAGACCCCTCAGTCGACCACCTGATCCAGGCGGCGCCGGCTGACTCGTGCAGCACCGATCTCGCCGCGAGCCCGTGGACCTTCGACAGCATCCCCGGCTATGGGCCCGGCTCGTCGATGGGCGACGTCATCCCGACCGGTGCTCCTCGACAGGGCGAGCTGCCTGCGGCGTACCGCGAGGCGGACGAGGCCGATCTCGAGCGGCGCATCCGCGCAGCCAAGGCCGCGCTCGGCGACCGCGTCGTCGTGCTCGGGCACTTCTACCAGCGCGAAGAGGTCGTGCAGCACGCCGACTACGTGGGCGACTCGTTCCAGCTCGCGAACGCCGCGCTCGAGCATCCCGATGCGGAGGCGATCGTCTTCTGCGGCGTGCACTTCATGGCCGAGACCGCCGACCTGCTCTCTACCCCCGACCAGGCCGTGATCCTTCCGAACCTCGCGGCCGGCTGCTCGATGGCCGACATGGCCGACATCGACCAGGTCGAGGACTGCTGGGAGCAGCTCGCCGACGTCCTCGGCCCACTCGACCGCGTCGACGCCGACGGCCGCGTGCCGGTCATTCCGGTCACCTATATGAACTCCTCCGCAGCGATCAAGGGCTTCGTCGGCCGGCACGGCGGCATCGTCTGCACCTCGTCGAACGCAGAGACAGTGCTGGAATGGGCGTTCGAGCGCGGCCAGCGTGTGCTGTTCTTCCCCGATCAGCACCTCGGCCGCAACACCGCCAAGGCGATGGGCGTGCCGCTCGAGCGGATGCCGATGTGGAACCCGCGACGCCCCCTCGGCGGGTCGTCCGCCACCGACCTGGAGGACTCCGAGGTCATCCTCTGGCACGGCTTCTGCTCGGTGCACCGCCGGTTCACCGTCGCGCAGATCGACCAGGCGCGAGCCGCGCATCCGGATGTCCGCGTTATCGTGCACCCCGAGTGCCCGATGGAAGTCGTGGATGCCGCCGACGAGGCAGGCTCCACCGACTACATCCGCCGCGCGATCGCCGCCGCGACGACGCCCACGACCTTCGCGATCGGCACCGAGATCAACCTCGTGCGTCGGCTCGCGGCGCAGTTCCCGCAGCACGAGACCTTCTGCCTCGACCCCGTCGTCTGCCCGTGCTCGACGATGTACCGCATCCACCCCGGCTACCTCGCGTGGGTGCTCGAAGAGCTCGTCGCCGGCCGCGTCGTCAACCAGATCTCCGTGACGGCGGAGGTCGCAGATCCGGCCCGCGTCGCCCTCGAGCGGATGCTGGCAGCGAAGCCCCGCTCATGAATGTCATCGTGGTCGGCTCCGGGATCGCGGGTCTCACCGCGGCGCTGCATGCGGCCGATGCCGGGCACCGGACGACGCTTGTGACGAAGGACGCGCTCGGCGGCGGCTGCACGCCACTCGCGCAGGGCGGCGTCGCCGGGGTCTACGGCCCCGACGACTCCCCCGCCCTGCACGCGTCGGACACGCTTGCGGCGGGCGCAGGGTGGTCGGATCCAGCAGCCGTCGACATTCTCGTGCATGACGGATCGGCGCGCATCGCCGAGCTGATCGCTCGTGGGGTCGCGTTCGATCGCGATGCGAACGGGATGCTCCTGCTCGGCCGCGAGGCCGCTCACACGCACGCACGCATCGTGCACGCCGGCGGAGACGCGACGGGTGCGGCGATATCTCGCGCCTTGGTCGCGAAAGTGTGGTCGTCGAGCATCGAGGTGATCGAACACGCGCTGCTCGTGGATCTTCTCGCGCACGACGGTTCCGTGCGCGGCATCCGGATCCTGCGGGGCGGCGCCTGCACTGAGATCCATGCGGATGCCGTGATCCTCGCGACCGGCGGCGCGGGGCGACTGTTCGCGCACACGACCAACCCGCCCGGCGCGACGGGCGACGGCATCGCTGCAGCACTGCGGGCCGGCGCCATGGTCGCCGACCTGGAGTTCGTTCAGTTCCATCCGACGGTTCTGGATGCCGGTGAGCCATTCCTCATCTCCGAGGCCGTGCGCGGCGAGGGTGCGGCGCTCATCGACGACGAGGGGCGACGGTTCGTGTTCGAGGTGCATGCGGACGGCGAACTCGCCCCGCGGGACGTCGTCGCGCGGGCAGTCGCCCGTCAGGCTGCGTCTCAGGGATCGCCGGTGCGGTTGGATGCGACGATGATCGGCGCCTCGCGTCTCGCCGAGCGGTTCCCGACGATCGACCGCGTCACACGGGAGCGGGGGTTCGACTGGTCGCGGGAGCCCATTCCGGTGACGCCGGCCGCGCACTACCTGATGGGCGGCGTGGTCACGGACCTCGACGGACGTACATCGGTGCCGGGGCTCTTCGCCGCCGGCGAGGTCGCCCGCACCGGGGTGCACGGCGCGAACCGCCTGGCGTCGAACTCGCTGCTCGAGGCCGCGGTCTTCGGAGCGCGAGCCGCGGATGCTGTGACGAGCAGCCTGTTCAGATCGCGAATCATGCCGGTATCCGCGGTTCTGAGCGGCGGAATTCGCGACCTGAACGTCGTTGGTTTCTCACGAAGCGCACTCCAGCACCTGATGTGGGACCACGTCGGGCTCCTCCGCACCCGCACCGGAATCGCAGAGGCTCTCGAGACGATCCGCGCGTGGCGCGCCGCCGCCCCGGCCCCGACCACCCGCACCGAGCACGAAGACGCCGACCTGCTCCTGGTCGCCGAGGCGATGGCATCCGCTGCCCTCGCGCGCACCGAGTCCGTCGGCGCGCACCATCTCGAACTCGAACCCGCCCTGATCGGAGCCTGATGCTCACCACCGCCACCCTCACCCGCGTCGTCGGTGCCGCTCTCGAAGAGGATTCGCCGTGGGGCGATCTCACGAGCACGACGCTGCTGCCGGCTGATCTCACGGCGACCGCCGACCTCACGGCGCGTGAGCCGGGCGTGTTCAGCGGCGGCGACGTCTTCTCGGCGGCGTTCGCCCTCACCGACCCGTCGCTCACCGTCGACGTGCACGTCGGCGAGGGCGACGACTTCGCCCCTGGCGACGTGCTGGCGTCCGTATCAGGACCGGCGCGCAGCATCCTGACGGCCGAGCGAGTCGCGCTGAACTTCACGCAGCGGATGAGCGGCATCGCCACGCTGACCGCACAGTACGTGCGCGCCGTCCACGGCACCGGTGCGCGCATCGCAGACACCCGCAAGACCACGCCGGGGCTCCGCGCCTTCGAGCGGCATGCGGTCGTCTCGGGCGGCGGAAGCAACCACCGTTTCTCCCTGTCGGATGCCGTGATGGCCAAGGACAACCACCTCGCCGTGCTGACCTCAGCACGCGGTGACCTCGCCCAGGCTCTGCGCGCGGCGCTGTCGAAGCTTCCGCACACCACGCACGTCGTGATCGAGGTCGACCGGCTCGATCAGATCGAGACCGTGCTCGCCGGGGGCGCGAACACGGTTCTGCTGGACAACTTCTCGCTCGACGACCTGCGCGCCGGCGTGGCTCTGATCGGTGACCGCGCGAAGGTCGAGGCATCCGGAGGAGTGAATCTCGACACGGTGCGGGCGATCGCCGAGACCGGTGTCGGCATCATCTCGGTCGGCGCACTCACGCACTCGGCCCGCGCGCTCGATCTCGGCTTGGACGTGCGGATCGGCTGAGCATGCTCTATCTCGACCACGCAGCGACTTCCCCGGCGCGTCCGGAGGTGCTCGGCGCGATGCGCCCGTACCTCACCGGAGTGTTCGGCAACCCGTCCAGTCACCACACGGCCGGTGAGGCGGCGGCGAGCGCGCTCGAGGACGCCAGGGCGCGCGTCGCGCGGGTGCTGGGCATGCGGGCCGGCGATGTGATCTTCACGGCGGGCGGCACCGAGGCGAACAACCTCGCAGTGAAAGGCATCGTGCTGGCCGCTCTCGACCGCGGTCGTGCGCACCTGATCACCTCGACGATCGAGCACGAGTCGATCCTCGAATCGGCGGCGTACTTGAAACGGTTCCATCGCGTCACAGTGACCATGGTCGACGTCGACGGCACGGGCCGCGTCTCTCCCGACTCGCTCGCTGCGGCGATGCGCGATGACACCGCACTGGTCTCGCTCGGCCATGCGAACAACGAGATCGGCACGGTGCAGGACGCCGTGTCCCTCGCCCGGATCGCGAAGGATGCCGGCGTCCCCTTCCACCTGGATGCCGTGCAGTCCGCCGGGTGGCTGCCGCTGGGTGAGCTCGGCGCCGATGCCGTCTCGATCGCGGGGCACAAGCTCGGCGCCCCCAAGGGCATCGGTGCTCTGGCGGTGCGCGGCCGGGTACCGCTCGAGCCGCTGCTGCACGGCGGCGGACAGGAGCGGGGCCGCCGCTCTGGGACGGAGAACGTCGCGGGCGCAGTGGGACTCGCGGCGGCGCTGGAGCTCGCGGAGACCGAGAGTGCTTCGCGCGCCGCTTCCGTCGGCGCGCAGACCGCGCTGTTCATCGACGGCGTACTCGCGAACGTGCCGCAGGCTGCACTGACCGGCGATGCAGATCATCGGCTGCCGGGCACCGCGAGCTTCACGTTCGCCGGCACCAGCGGCGAAGCCGTGCTGCTGGAACTGGAGCGGCGCGGCGTGATCTCGTCGAGCGGCTCGGCATGCGCTGCGGGCAGCGATGAGCCGTCGCACGTGCTGCTGGCGTGCGGAGTCGCCCCGGACGTCGCGCAGACCTCGGTGCGGTTCACGTTCGGTAGAGAACCGCTGCCGGAGGACGCACCCGAGCGCCTCGCCGCCCTCGTGGCGGATGCGGTTACCGCGGTTTCCGGCTGAGCGAGAGGCTTCGACTCGCCTACGGCTCGCTCAGCCCGTTTCGTCTCGCTCCGCTCGCTCAACGACCCGCAGGAGAGTTCTCGCGGGTCGTTGAGCACGGGTCGTTGAGCGCAGGCGCGAAGCGCCGAGGCCGACCTCGACCGAATAAGCTCGACGAGTGCCAGACCCGATCGTCACGCTCATCGTCCCCGGCCGCGACATCGAGTCGTTCGCGCCGGCGGCGATCGCCTCGCTGCAGGCTCAGACCGAACCCCGCTGGCGCGCCGTCCTCATCGACGACGGGTCGGTGGATGCCACGGGCGACGTGTTCGCGGATGCCGCGGCATCCGACTCCCGGTTCACGGTTCTGCGCCACGAGGCGTCCCGCGGCCTCGGCGCTGCTCGCAACGTCGGACTCGACCTCGTCGACACTCCCCTGCTCGGGTTCCTGGACGGCGACGACGAGCTCACCCCGACCGCACTCGCGCGTCTGACGGGGACGCTGCTCGAGACCGGCAGCGCCTTCGTCGCCGGCGCCTACGTCCGCTCCCGTCTGCGCGGAGGTTCATACGCGCCAGGACGCGTGCAGCCCTGGACCGTCGCAGCAACAGCGCCCGAGCGGATGCGCACGAACATCTTCGAGCACCCCGCGGCCTCGGCGAACATCGTCGCCTGGTCGAAAATCAGTCGCACGGACTTCTGGGCCGACCTGCGATTCCCCGAAGACGTCGCCTATGAGGATCAGGTCGTCGCCCAGCGGATGTACACCCGGGCGACGGCGTTCGATGTCATCCCGGATGTCGTGGTGAACTGGCGCCTCCGCGCCGATGGCACCTCGATCACGCAGGGCAGGTCGCGGCTGCCGGTGCTGCGCGACTACCTCGAGGCTCTCCGCGGCGGCATCCGCGTGCTTCACCAAGCGGGCGCGATCGCTGCTGTCGTCGCACGGCTCGACCTCATCCTCGCGATGGACGTCCCTCCTCTCCAGGCGATCGCGGCCACGCACGACGACCCGGGCTACAGCGCCGCGCTCACGGAGTTCCTCGACGACCTGCGGTCCCTGCCCGAATACGCCGAGGCCCGCCCCGATCCGAACATCGCGGCCGCGCTGGCATGGTGAATCCGACGAGGCGCGAATCCTGCGCGAAGGGAGCCTGATGAATTCCTACCTCTCCGAGCTGTTCTCGCTCGATGGCCGCACGGCGGTGGTCACCGGCGGCAGCTCAGGCATCGGGCGCGGCATCGCCACCGCACTCGCGCGTGCCGGAGCATCCGTCGTCATCGTCGCGCGCGGGCGCGAACGCATCGACGAGACCGTCACCGAGCTGTCGGCATTCGGCGCGCGGGCTGCCGGAGTCGTGGGCGATCTCAGCACCCGCGACGGCATCCACGCCGCCGCCGAGGACGCGACGACGCCGTTCGGCGAGCCGGACATCCTCGTGAACTCTGCCGGCATCAACATCCGCCCGCCGTTCGCGGAGATCACCGAGTCCGACTGGGACGCCACCATGACCGTGAACGCGCTGGCACCGTTCCTGCTCGGGCAGCGGTACGCACAGGGCATGGCCGAGCGCGGGTACGGGCGGCTCATCCACATCAGCTCTCAGCAGGCGCACCGCGCTTTCGTCGGCAGCGGCGTGTACGGCGCGTCGAAGGGCGCAGTGGAGTCCCTGATGCGGTCGGAGGCCGAGGCCTGGGGCCACCACGGCGTCACCAGCAACGCGCTCGTGCCCGGCTTCGTGCTCACGCCGCTGAATGCGCGACTGCAGGACGACCAGGCGAAGGTCGCCGAGCTCGCCGACCGGACGATGATCGGCCGCAACGGCCTGCCGGAGGACTTCGCATCAGCAGCGGTCTTCCTGGCCGGGGCGGGCTCGGCCTATGTCACCGGCCATTCCCTTTTCGTCGACGGCGGCATGTCGGCGCACTGAGAGCCGCCCGCACGAGCCCGCCGCGACTCACCCCTCGGCCGGGTAGACGCGCTGGTCCGTCCCCTGCCCGTCCAGGAGCGGCACCGACGCGGTGAGTGTGTTCACGGCATCCTCTGCGACTGAGCCGTCGGGCGCGCGATCCGCCCGCCGGTCGGCGAACGCCGCCATCAGACCGCCGGAGACGCCCTGCTCGATCTCCGCCTCGGTGTTCAGAATCTGGGATGCGGCGACCTGCTGAGCCGCGAGCTCGGCGTACAGCCCCCCGGCCGCGAGCAGCTCCGCGTGTGTGCCCGACTCGACGATCCTCCCGGCCTCGAGGACGTGGATGACATCCGCACCCATCACCGTCGACAGGCGATGCGCGATCGACAGCACCGTCCGCCCCCTGGCGGCCTCGTCCAGGGCCTCCTGCACGACCCGCTCGGACACGGTGTCCAGGGCGCTCGTGGCCTCGTCGAGCAGCAGCACCGGCGGGTCCTTCAGGAGCACCCTGGCGATCGCGATGCGCTGCTTCTCTCCCCCGGAGAGCCGGTAGCCGCGTTCGCCGACGATCGTGTCGTAGCCGCGCTCGAATCCGGCGATGATGTGGTGGATGTTGGCCGCCTGGCAGGCCGCGATCAGCTCATCCTCCGTGGCGCCGGGCTTGGCGTAGAGGAGATTCTCGCGGATCGTCGCATGGAACAGGTACGTCTCCTGCGACACGATGCCGACGTCATCGATGATCGACTCCTGCGTCAGCGTTCGCACATCGGCGCCGGCGAACAGCACCGAGCCGCCGTGAGCCTCGTACAGCCGGGGCGCGAGGTACAGCACCGTCGTCTTGCCTGCACCGGACGGTCCGACGAACGCGACGTGCTGACCGGGGTCGGCTGTGAACGAGACTCCCTGCAGCGTCGGCCGGGTGTCGGGTGCGGCATCCGGGTATCGGAAGACGACGTCCTGGAACTCGAGGCGTCCACGAGGCCCTGGCGCCTGCGACACCGCAATGGCATCCGGGGCGTCCTCGATCTCGGGCACAAGGTCGAGGTATTCGAAGATGCGCGCGAACAGTGCGGACGACGTCTGCAGATCGAGCGATACGCGCATGAGACCCATCAGCGGCATCAGCAGTCGCGCCTGCACCGTGGTGAACGCGACGACGGTTCCGGCGGTGATGGCGCCCTCGCCGCCCGCGATGAGGTATCCGGCCACGAGATAGATGACGGCGGGGACGGATGCCATCAGCACCTGCACGACGGCGAAGAAGCCCTGACCGCTCATGGCCCGCCGTACCTGCAGCGTCACCTGGTTGCGGTTCTCCGACTGGTACCGGTCGGACTCCGTCCGCTGTCTGTTGAACGACTTCGACAGCAGCATCCCCGAGACGCTCAGGGTCTCCTGCGTGATCGAGGTGAGCTCTGACAGCGACTCCTGCGTCTCCCCCGCGATCCGAGCGCGCACCTGTCCGACCTTGCGCTGCACGACGATGAGGAACGGCATCAGCACGACCGCGATCAGCGTCAGCCTCCAATCGATGAGGATCATCGCGACGAGCGACGCGATCACCGTCACGACATTGCCCAGGATGCTTGTGACCGTGTTCGTCAGCACTCCGGATACCCCGCCGACGTCGTTCTGCAGACGCGACTGGATCACGCCGGTCTTGGTCCGGGTGAAGAATCCGAGCTCCATGGCCTGCAGGTGCTCGAACAGCCGAACACGCAGGTCTCCGGTGACGCTGTTGCCGACCGTCGAGGTCAGCCACGTCTGCGCGACGCCGAGCACGGCGGAGAAGAGGAACAGCCCGACCATGGCGAGGACGAGGCGGATGAGCAGTCCGATCTCGGGGTTGCCGCCGTCTGTCGGGAAGAGAGCGTCATCGAAGATGCGCTGCACGATGAGCGGCGGGATCACCGCGATGGCGGCACCGGCGATCACGAGGATGCCGGTGACGATGATGCGGCCGAGGTAGGGCCGGAACAGCGCCACGACTCGCCTGCCGAGGCCGTCGATCCTGGGCGCCTGCGCGTTCAGCTTCTTCTGCGCGGCCTCGTCGACACCCCGGAATCCGCCGCCACCGCCGCCGCGTCCGCCGCCCATTCCACCCATGCTCATGCGCTCAGCCTAAACCGCCGAAAAAATGTGGCGGCGACGGGAATGCGGAGCATCCTCAGGGGGTTATCCTGGAACGTCGCGCACGAGCGGATGCCAGATCTGTCGGCTCCGCGCCCGGCCTTCCCGCCCACCCCATGCCGTTGAGGAGACGTTTTGGCCACCACTTCCACCGGTTCTGTTCCTGTCGTCAAGGCCGCGCCCGTCATCGCGCCCTCCGACATGCGCGTCATCTGGCTGCTGCTCGTCGCCGCGTTCGTCGCGATCCTCAACGAGACGACGATGGGGATCGCGATCCCGCACTTGAACACCGACCTCGGCATCCCGCCCGAGCTCGGTCAGTGGCTCACGAGCGCGTTCATGCTCACGATGGCCGTCGTCATCCCCACGACCGGCTTCCTGCTGCAGCGCTTCACGACGCGTCAGATCTTCATCGCCGCGATGAGCGCGTTCACACTCGGCACCCTCGTCTGCCTGCTCGCACCCGGATTCACGGTGCTCCTCGTCGGACGCGTCATCCAGGCCGGCGGTACGGGCATCATGATGCCGCTGCTCATGACGACCATGATGAACGTCGTCCCACCGCAGTCGCGAGGTCGGATGATGGGCCGGGTCGGCCTCGTCATCTCGCTCGCGCCCGCGATCGGCCCGACGCTCGCCGGCGCCGTCCTCGACGCGTTCAATTGGCGCGTGCTGTTCGCCATCGTCCTCCCGATCGCGATCATCGCCCTGGCGATGGGTGCCAAGTGGATGACGAACCTCGGCGAGACCCGCAACGCCCCGATCGATGTCCTCTCGATCGTGCTGTCCGCCTTCGGCTTCGGCGGCGTCGTCTACGGCCTGAGCCAGTTCGGCGGCGAGAGCGCATCAGGCGGTGCGACGATCGGCATCGTCTCACTCGCCGTCGGTGCCATCGCCCTCGCCCTGTTCGTGTGGCGGCAGCTCGTGCTGCAGCGTGTCGATGACGCCCTGCTGGATCTGCGCGTGTTCCGCACCGGCAACTACACGGTCGCGGTGATCGTCATGGCGATCCTCGCGCTGTCGATGTTCGGCACGCTCACCCTGCTGCCGCAGTACCTGCAGAACGTCGCCGGCCTCGATCCGCTCCAGGCCGGTCTGATCCTGCTGCCCGGCTCCGTGCTGATGGGCCTGCTCGGACCGCTCATGGGTCGCATCTACGACGCACGCGGTACGCGGACGCTTCTCGTACCAGGAACGATCATGGTCTCGGCCGCGCTGTTCTTCTACTCGACCGTCGGAGAGCACACCGAGTGGTGGATGCTCGTGATCGCGCAGACCGTGATGTCGGTCGGACTCGCGATGTCGTTCACCCCGCTGTTCTCGTCGTCGCTTGGTTCGCTGCGTCGACACCTGTACTCGCACGGTTCTGCCGCGCTGAACACGATTCAGCAGGTCGCCGGCGCTGCCGGTGTCGCCCTGCTGACGGTGACGTACTCGTCGATCCTGCATGCAGGCGAGCACGAGGGTCTCGACACCGCGGTCGCCGGCGCACCGGGCGCGCGTATGGCGTTCCTGATCGCCGCGATCATCTCGCTCGGCGCGGTCGTTCTCAGTGCTTTCGTCCGCAAGCCTGCAGACGACGTCGACGGTGAGTTCGTCGGCGGGCACTGACAGCTGACGGGGTCGACGGGTTCTGCGTCAGAGCGAGCAGCACCCGTCGGCGCCGCAGCATCCACCCGCGTTCGTCTCACCCAGAAGGTTGAGGCCGGCGGGCGCGGCGAGCGGCTGCGCGTCCTGCGTGGCGGCCGCCTGCGTGGTCTGCGATGAAGTCATGCCTCCATGCTACGCCGGAATGCCGGAACCGGCCCCGTCATCCTGGGCAGTCGCGGACGCGCTGCCCGACGCCGTCAAGGGTCTGGACAGGACCGTCCTCGTCTGACCAGACTCGGCACATGGACCACGACGCCCCCACCGAGGACGCCCTGAGCGAAGACGGCCGCGATGAGACGGCGAACGAGCGCGCCGACCGCAACTGGGATGAGCTCATGCAAGAGCTGCGGGTCATGCAGACCGGCACTCAGGTGCTTTCGGGGTTCCTGCTGGCCGTGGCGTTTCAGCCGAGATTCACGGAGCTGGATCCGCTGCAGGTGGGGTTGTACCTGGTTCTGGTGGGTCTCGCCGCGCTGGCCACTATTCTCGCGCTCGCCCCTGTGGGGATGCACCGCTCGCTGTTCGGCAGGCGACGCAAGCCCGAGCTCGTGCGAATCGCAGCACGACTCGTCAAGGCGAATCTCGTGGTCGTCGGCATCCTGAGCGTCGGGGTGACGGTGCTGGTCGTCGATTTCGCGCTCGACCGCACGGTCTCGGTCGTCGTCCTCATCGTCGGCGCCGTCGTGGTGCTGAGCCTGTGGCTCGTTCTGCCGCTGTTGATCGGGCGCGGACGGCAGCAGTCCTGAGCTCCCCATGCCCGATCACGCATACCGCGTGTCCTACGGTGGGAGGATGCTGCGACGACTCATCGCCCGCGCTTTCTGGGCTGTCAGCCGTTGGAAGCTCGTCGGCGAATCGGCCCCTGACCGCCCGACCGTGTTCGTGGGTGCTCCGCACACGTCGAACTGGGATTTCATCCTCATGCTCGCGATCGCCTGGCGGCTCGGCGTCGACATCCGCTGGCTCGGCAAGAAGAGCCTGTTCGCCGGCTGGCGCGCACCGCTGATGCGCAGACTCGGGGGGATCCCGGTCGATCGGGCGGACGCGAGCAGGGTGGTCGACGATGTCGTCGCGCTCGCTCGCGCCGGGGAGGTCTTCGGTCTCGTGATCACTCCTGACGGCACGCGCGGCAGCAACGACTACTGGAAATCGGGTTTCTACCGCATCGCGCGCGACGCCGGGATGCCGGTGACGCTGTGCTTCGTTGATCGCACGACGATGACGACAGGACTCGGCCCGACGTTCGAGCTGACCGGCGATGTGCGTGCCGACATGGACCGGATCCGCGCGTTCTATGCGGATAAGTCCGGGTTTCGACCCGAGCGGCGCAGCGAACCCCGTCTGCGCGAAGAGGAGCCGCGTCCGTGAACCTCACGATCGACCCCATCTCACCGGATGACGCCGGTGAGATCATGACCGTGCAACGCGCGGCTTTCGTGTCGGAAGCCCTCATCTACGGCGACGCTGACATGCCGCCGCTGACGCAGACGCTCGAACAGGTGCGCGCGGAGATCGCCGAGAACTCCGGCTGGGTCGCTCGTGTGGACTCCCGACTCGTCGGGGTCATCCGCGCAGTGCAGGACGGTGATCTGCTGCTCATCGGGCGCATAGCGATCGCGCCGGACATGCAGGGCGAGGGCATCGGCCGCGCCCTGCTCGAGGCGACTGAGAAGGCCAGCTCGGCGAACGAGGCCGAGCTGTTCACCGGCAGTCTGAGCGAAGCGAACATCCGTCTGTACGAATCGTGCGGCTACGTCGAGACGCACCGTGTTCCTCAGGGTGACGGAATCGAGCAGGTGTTCCTGCGCAAGCGGCTGCGCAGCTGACCGCGAAGTCGCAAGAGCCCCGAGGGTGGGGATCCCCCGAAGCTCTCGCGGGCTCTCTCAGGCTTCGACGTCACCGCGCCATGCGCCGGTCTCCGACCCGCGCGCTTCGATGAACTCCTTGAAGTTCTGAAGATCCTTCTTCACTGCGTGAGATCCGACGCCGAGCATCGACCCGGCCTTCTCGACGAAGCCTTCGGGCTCCCAGTCGATCTGGACGGTCACGCGCGTGGACGCGTCGTCGAGCTTGTGGAACGTGACTGCGCCGGCGTGTTCGGTCTCGCCACCCGTGCTCGTCCAGGCGACGCGCTCGTCCGGGTGCTGCTCGGTGATGACGGCGTCGAACTCCCGCTCCGTGCCGCCGACCTTCACCTTCCAGTGCGTGTTCGTGTCGTCGACCTGCGTCAGGGAGACGACCTCTTCGAGGAACTCCGGAAAGCTCTCGAACTGGGTCCACTGGTCGTACGCCGCGCGAACGGGAACCTCGACGTCGACGGTCTCGATGATCTGCACCATGTTCTGCTCCTCTGTCTCGGTGTTCTCGGTATCGATGCCAGTCAGCCCGGCCGACTGTCCATGGCACAGGGGGTTGACACGATCGAGAAGCCCGATGCACCTGGACATGAGAGGTTCCTCCGAATCCTGAGCTGAGCTTGAAGACGACGGCAGGGTGCGGAATCGTGGCCCGGACATGTTCTGACCGGAGCATGTCCGCAAAACGGAAGGAGAGCGCTGTGCTCACCCTGACCGAGAATGCAGATGCCGTCGTCACCACGATCGTCGGCCGAGAGGATGCCGGTGCAGAGGCGGGACTGCGCATCCAGACCGCGGAGGGGCAGGGACCGAACGGCGAAGCACGTTTCGCCGTTCACGTCGTGCCCACTCCCGAGCCCGCCGATGTCGTCGTCGAAGGACCGGCGAGCCGAGTCTTCCTGGAGGACACCGCCGCCGAGGCCCTCTCGGACAAGGTGCTCGACGCCGGGGTGGACGACCAAGGCGCAGTGAGCTTCACGATCCTGCCGCAGCCGGCGTGACGATGTGAGAAGTACGAGAAGGTGGGGTGCTCCGGCATCCCACCTTCTTTGTCCTCGCACGTCAAGCCCCTCGTGGGATCCGCGAGATCTGCAACAGTATGGGGCCATCGAACGGAAGGAAGACATCATGTCCGATCCGAAGGACCCGGAAGACGAGCAACTCACCGACGCGCCCGCAGAGAACACTCGAGACGACAGCGACGGTTTCGAGCCCATCACCCCCGACGGCGTGCAGACGGGAACCCCGGCCGTACCCGACCCCAAGGATTCACAGAATCCGCCGCCTCGGCGCCTGTGACGCCGAACCGTCCGCGAGACCATCACGAACGAGGAGAGATCATGGCACAGCTTGATGGCAAGACGGTGGCGTTCCTGCTCACCGACGGATTCGAAGACAGCGAACTGACCAGTCCCTGGGGTGCGGTGATGGATGCCGGAGCACGGGTCCGGCTGATCTCACCAGCTGACCAGACCGTGACCGGCAAGAACGGACACGAGCAGAAGGTCGACCAGGACGTCGCGGATGCAGATGCGTCCGACTTCGACGCCCTCGTGCTGCCCGGTGGCGTCGTGAACGCCGATCATCTTCGGATGGATCGGGATGCCGTGGCGTTCGCCAAAGCGTTCTTCGAGGCGCACAAGCCGGTGTCGGTGATCTGCCATGGCGCCTGGATCCTCATCGAGGCCGATGTCGTCCGCGGGCGCACGCTGACGAGTTACCCGAGCCTGCGAACCGACCTGCGCAACGCTGGGGCCACCTGGGTCGATCGGCAGGTGGCGGTCGACAGCGGGCTCGTGTCGAGCCGCACCCCCGATGATCTGCCGGCGTTCAACTCCAAGACGATCGAGGAGATCGGCGAAGGGTCGCACGCCGGTCAGCACCCCTGATGACCGAATATCGCCTGGACGGGTCAGGGATCAACGGGATCTCCGACCTCTACGAACAGTTCAACCGCGAGTTCATGCGCGATGAGGATTGGCGGATGGGCGCGAGCCTGGACGCGCTGAACGACATCCTGTACCGCCTGGATGCCGAGTCGCGCGACGGGGAGCCAGTGGTCGTCGTATGGCGCGACCATTCGCGCAGCCGGGAGGTGCTCGGGTTCGACGAGACGCAGAGATGGCTGCTCGGCAAGCTCGCCCAGCCTGGAACGTTCAACGAGGCCCGGCTCATGGCAGACCTGGACGCGCTGCGCGCTGGAAAGGGCAAGACCTACTTCGAGATCGTGCTCGAGGTGTTCGCCGATCACCCGCTCATCGACCTGCGGCTGCAGTAGGCGCCGGGGGCCGGGTCAGTCCCAGTCGAGATACTCCTCGATGATGACGGCCGTCTCGATCGGGTGCGTCACCGGGAAGAAGTGATCCGCGCCCTCGAGGTTCTTCACACTGGCCCGCTCAGGGGCGGTCGCCTGGAGTCGCTCGCCGTTCGTCGGCGGAGTGACGGTGTCTTCCGATCCCTGCACGATGAGGACGGGGATGGCGGGGGCGAGCGGGGCGTCGTCGTCTTCAGCGCCGAGCAGCAGCAACCCGTTGACGCGGTCGGTGTGCGTGGCGGCGAACGCGCGTGCGACGGTGCCGCCGAAACCATGGCCACCGATCCACGTGTCGTCCAGGCCGAGATCGTCGATCAGCGCGAGGACGTCATCGATCTGCTCGGCGGCGGCAGCGGGTTCCGCACCTTCGGCCTGCAGGCCGACGCGGACGACGTGGAAGCCGGCCTCCTCGGCGAGATAGTGCGCGACGACGCCGAGACCATCGCTTTCGAGGTCGCGCACCGTCACGAGGACGAGGGAGACGGGCCCCTCCCCCTCGACGACGAACGGCACGGCACGGCCTTCCGGCTCGAAGATGCTCTGCTGAGTCACGGTGGTCGGGCCTCCTGAGTACGACGGTTCTTCCGCCACCAGTCTAGATGTCGGCGCGCGGTCGCCGACGAGCGCGGATCGGGCCAGTGCGGATCGGGCCAGTGCGGATCGGGCCTGTATCGATCAGACCTGTGCGGCAGACTGGTTCCATGGATGATCTGCGCGTGCCGCCGGGCCCGGGCGCGCCGCACGGTCTCCGCATTCCGGATGTCGAACTGATCGAACAGTTCACCCGTGCGTCCGGCCCTGGAGGTCAGGGAGTCAACACGACCGATTCGCGCGTGCAGCTGAGCATCGATCTGGGCAGCACGACGGCATTGGACGACATCCAGCGGACGCGCGTCATCTCCCGGCTCGGAGGACGCCTCGTGGGAACAGTGCTCACGATCACCGCCGCCGAGCACCGTTCGCAGCGCCAGAACCGCCTGGCTGCGAGAGAGCGACTCTCGGATCTTCTTCGTGAGGCCGTCGCACCCGCCGTCGCACGACGATCGACAAGACCGACCGGCGGATCCCGACGACGGCGGCTCGAGGGCAAACGGCGCCGCGCGGAGACGAAGGCGGGGCGCAAGCGACCTGGTTCGTCCGACTGACTCGCGTTGTTCTCTGCGGTCTTGGCGTCAAGCAGCCCGTCGGTAGTGCATTGCGACGGCACCGTTGCTGAGCGGCTCGGCTGAGACCAGAGCGAGACGGCGCGTCGCCGGCAGCCCGCCCTCGTGAAGCCTCGGGCCGTGACCTGCGATCATCGGGTGCACGAGGAACTTGTACTCGTCGATGAGGTCCAACCGGTCGAGCTCCGCCGCCAGCCTGCCGCTGCCGACGAGCACTCCTTCAGGCGTTCGTTCCTTGAGTCCTCGCACCGTCGCGCTCAGCTCGCCGGCAAGGTGGTGGCTGTTGGTCCAGGGGAAGTCACTTCGAGTCGTCGACACGACGTACTTCGGCTTGGCCTCGAGCTTGAGCGCCCACTCGCGCAACGCCAACGGTGCATCGACCTCGCCGCGGGCGATCTGCGGCCAGGAGCTCTCCATCATCTCGTAGGTGGTGCGGCCCCACAGCATCGCGCCGGACTCATCCATGAGGCTGGTGAAGTAGGCGTGCGTCTCGTCGTCGGCGATCCCCTCGCGGTGATCGACGCAGCCGTCCAGGGTGACGTTCATGCTGAAAGTCAGAGCACTCATGCGGTGATTCTAGGCCGCCGGGCGTCTGGACGTCATCGGTCGACGGCTGCTCATCGCCGTCACGCACGCATTCGAACTCCAGTCCCGCCCGTTTGGCGAGTGGGCTGTCGCAAGCGTGAGCGACACCGGCCATCTGTGCGTTAGGGGTGTGCGCCGCCGCGCGGCACAACCCGTCAAGCCGGTGTCGAAATGAGCCGCGCCCGTTCGTGGTCCTGATAGCCGGGATGCAACGATTTCGGCCCGATCAGGAAGGGCCTCCTCCATGTATATCGATCCGATGTTGACGATCACCTACCTCCAGGCCGAGATCCAGCGGGCCGTGGTCGAGGCGGAGCGGCGTCGCGTTGCCGCTGAACGCAAGGCAGCCGCCAAGGCCGAGGGGCCGCTGCGAAAGTCTTCCGATCGCACACCGATCCGAAGGATTTTCCGGAAGACTCTCGCAAGCTGAACGGCCCGCTCGGAGAGCAGATGCAGCGAGGAGATGATGACCATGCCGGAGCCCCGGGACGACACTCGGGATGTCGCGACGGTGATCACGCGCACGCATCGCGAGGAGTGGGCGCGGATCGTCGCGGGACTCACGCGGCGGTTCGGAGATCTCGACCTGGCCGAGGAGATGACCGCGGAGGCGTTCGCGACCGCCGTCGAGCATTGGCCGGCACACGGCATACCGCCGAACCCTGCCGGGTGGGTGACCACGACAGCGAATCGCAGGGCGATCGATCGGCTCCGACGGGAGGCGCGTCGAGACGAGAAGCATTGGGAGGCGCTGCGGCTGCATGATCCGGAACCCTCCGCCCCGACCGGCGCCATCGAGGATGATCGGCTTCGGCTGCTGTTCATCTGCTGCCATCCGGCGCTCTCGCTCGACGCGCGCGTCGCGCTGACCTTGAGGATCGTCGGCGGGCTCACCGTCGCCGAGATCGCCCACGCGTTCCTCGTGCAGGACGCGACCATGGGTCAGCGGATCAGCCGGGCCAAAGCGAAGCTCAAGGCGGCCGGCATCCCCTTCGCGATCCCCGCGGCGGAGGATCTCCCCGCGCGCATCGATGCCGTCCTCGTTGTGCTGTATCTCGCCTTCAACGAGGGATACCTCGCTTCCGGCCCCGACACGCCTGCGATCCGGCGCGAACTGACCGCCGAGGGGATCCGACTCACCCGGCTCGCACATGGACTCCGTCCTGACGATGCCGAGGTGGTCGGTCTGCTCGCATTGATGCTGCTCACCGACGCCCGCTCTCAGGCCCGCGTCTCGGTCGACGGTGAGCTGGTGCGGCTCGATGAGCAGGATCGTGGGTCCTGGGACCGAGAGCTGATCGCTGAGGGGCTGCAATTGCTCGGATCACGGGATGCTGATGAGCCCTTCGGCAGGTACCGGCTGCTCGCGGAGATCAATGCCGCCCACGTCATCGCCCCGCATCCGCGTGACACCGACTGGGCGCGCATCGCGAGCCTCTACTCCCGGCTCGAGGAGATCGACCCGAGTCCACTCGTCACCCTCAACAAGGCCATCGCGCTCTCCGAGCACGACTCACCCGACCTCGCTCTCGCAATCATCGATCGACTCGCCGACAAGCTCGACGGTCACCACGCCTTCCACGTCACCCGTGCGGAACTGCTGCGCGCGACCGGCCGCTCCGCCGACGCCCGAGCGGCCTATGACCGCGCAATCGATCTGGCCGGGAACACCGCCGAGACTGCTCACCTCATCCGCCGACGAAATCAGCTCGCACCATCGAATGGAGAACTCTCATGAGCGGCAAGTACCTCGTCATCCACATGTCCGACCCCACCGGCACCGATCTGACCCGGGCCGAGGACCAGGCGATGCTCGAACGCTGGGCTGCCGAGGGCGAAGCGGCGGGACGTCTCGGCGAGGGGGCACCCGTCGCGGGTCCCGAGCAGGCGAAGTCCGTCGTCGTCCGTGACGGCCGACCCCTGATCACCGACGGCCCGTTCCCAGAGTTCAAGGAGTGGTTCGCCGGCTACGACCTCATCACCGCCGATTCGATCGACGAGGCCGCCGAGTACATGACGAAGCATCCGGTCGCGACCCTCGGCCGCATCTACATCCTGCCGCAGGTGAGGCTGCCGTGGGATCAGGAGTGACCGGCGACAAGAATGACGCTAGACGTTGAAGCGGAACTCCACCACGTCGCCGTCCTGCATCACGTAGTCCTTGCCCTCCAGGCGTGCCTTGCCCTTGGCGCGCGCCTCGACGACCGAACCCGTCTCGACGAGGTCATCGAACGAGATGACCTCGGCCTTGATGAAGCCCTTCTCGAAGTCGGTGTGGATGACGCCGGCGGCCTGCGGAGCCTTCGCGCCGCGTGGGATCGTCCAGGCGCGGGACTCCTTCGGACCGGCGGTCAGGTAGGTCTGCAGGCCCAGGGTGTCGAAGCCGATGCGGGCCAGCTGGTCGAGTCCGGACTCGTCCTGACCGGTGGATGCCAGCAGCTCGGCCGCGTCCTCGGGGTCGAGGTCGATGAGCTCGGACTCGATCTTCGCGTCGAGGAAGATCGCCTTCGCCGGCGCGACCAGGGCTTGGAGCTCGGCCTTGCGCGCAGCATCCGTCAGCACGCTCTCATCGACGTTGAAGACGAAGATGACCGGCTTCGAGGTGAGCAGGCCCAGCTCCTTGATCGGTGCGAGGTCGATGCCGCTGACCGAGAGCAGCTGGCCGCGCTCCAGTGCATCCTTCGCGGCGTTCGCTGCCTCGAGGACCGACGGGTCGAGCTTCTTGCCGCGGACTTCCTTCTCGAACCGGGGGATGGCCTTCTCGACGGTCTGCAGGTCGGCGAGCATGAGCTCGGCGTTGATCGTCTCGAGGTCGCCCTTCGGGTTGATCGCGCCGTCCACGTGCACCACGTCGTCATCATCGAAGCCGCGCACGACCTGGGCGATGGCATCCGCTTCACGGATGTTCGCGAGGAACTGGTTGCCGAGCCCCTCGCCCTCACTCGCTCCGCGCACGATGCCGGCGATGTCGACGAAGGACACGGTCGCAGGCAGAATCCGCTCGCTGCCGAAGATCCCGGCGAGCGTGTCGAGTCGCGAGTCAGGAAGGTTCACGACGCCGACGTTGGGCTCGATCGTCGCGAACGGATAGTTCGCCGCGAGCACGTCGTTCTTGGTCAGCGCGTTGAAGAGGGTGGACTTGCCGACGTTGGGCAGGCCGACGATTCCGATAGTTAGGGCCACGGGGGTCCAGTCTACCGTCGGCCGCTACTCCAACCGCTTCCAGTGACCTTCGGAGATCAGGTCGACGTCGCTGCCGACGACACGGATCGCCGTCTGGTCGTCGATCGCGTATGCGGGCCCGTCGATGTGCTCCGCCCACTTCTCGGCATGCGCCAATGTGTTCTCGGGGAACGTCGGGTAATCGAGGTGCGGGAAGATCGAGAAGTCCACGAGGCCGAGTGCGCCCTCGCCCTCCTCGGGCGACGTCCACTGCTCGAACTCCTCGCCGATGCGCGGCGTCATCACCATGCTCCCGGCGCTGACTCCCACCCATACTGTTCGTTCGAGGCGAGGGAACAGCTTCAGAAGTCCCGACCGGCGGATCCAATGCGCGAGATAGGTCGCATCGCCGCCGTCAACGAGCAGGGCGTCGGCCGACTCCACCCAGGGGATCCACCGCTCCCCCGCCATGGAAGGCAGCGCCGTGAGCTCGAGCACACCGACCGATGCCCAACCGAGTGCCGTCATCGACTGCGGACCGGCGAGCGACCGGAAGGTGATGTCCGGCGTGCACATCGGATGCCCGTACTGAGCGGTCGGGATGTACAGGGCCGATGACGCTTCGATGGGCTTGCCGAGCATCTCGACCAGAGCCGTACGGATGCTGGGGTTCGTCACCCCGCCTGAGGTGAGCAGAAGTCTCATTCCGTCAGGGTACGACCGCGCTGAGCCGAGAGGGGTGTCAGTCCCGCACTGCGCGGAAGGCGCGCGTCACGTACGGCAGGTCGATGGTGGCGTCGCCGTGCACGCCCAGCTCGTCGAAGAGCGCGTCCATGTCGTCGTGGATGCTGCGCCGGACCGATTCGGATGCCGTGATGAAGAAGCTCCGGGAGTCCGCCATCCGGTGCAATCGAGCACGTGTCATCGGGCGCACCCACCGCCAGTCGTTCGCCTCGAGCTCGGCGAAAGGTGCCGCGACGGTCGGGCCGTCGCCCTCGAACATGCCCGCCGCCGGCGACGTGCGCATGATCTCGGTCAGCCGCATCACCCACTCCACGCTGTCGTCGCGCAGATTCCAGATCAGCCCGAGGGTGCCACCGGAGCGAACCGCTCTGCCGATCTCGGCTGAAGCTGCGACCGGATCCACCCAGTGCCACGCCTGGCCGAGCACCACGGCGTCCAGGCTGGCGTCCGGGAGGGACAGCTTCTCCGCCTTACCGAGAAACGTCGGGACACCGGGGACGCTCTCGCGCAGTTTCGCGAGCATCTCGGCATCCGGATCTATCGCGATCACCTCGGAACCCGGAGCATCCGCGAGCACGCGGGTCAGCTTGCCCGTGCCGGCGCCGACATCGGCGACGCGACTCGATCCGATCGGCAGATTCTCGAGCATCCAGGCCACGGCCTCGAACGGATAGTCCGGCCGCGAGGCCTCGTAGTCGCCTGCTGCGACACCGAATGAGGTCGCCCGCTCATCGCTCATGTCGCCAGCCTACGGCGAGCCTGCGTCGTCCGCGTCGCGAGCGGCGAGAAGGTGAACAGGTGCCCCTGGACTTCACCGCGATCGACTTCGAGACCGCCAACTCCAGTTCCGCATCCGCCTGCTCCGTCGGTCTCGTGCGGGTGCGCGACGGCCAGGTGGTCGCCACAGCCGGATGGCTGATCCGCCCGCCGGCAGGGCACGACGATTTCCAGGAGTGGAACGTCAAGATCCACGGCATCCGTCCGCAGGATGTCGAGGACGCCGCGACCTGGCCCGAGCAGTTCGATCGGCTGTGCGGCTTCGCCGGCGCCGACGTGCTCGTGGCGCACAACGCCGGGTTCGACCTGAAGGTGCTGCGCACCGCCTCCGAGGTCACCGCACTCGACTGCCCTCCGTACCGTTCGCTGTGCAGTCTGCAGGTCGCACGCAAGGTGTACGACCTCGATTCGTACCGGCTGCCGAAGGCCGCTGCCGCAGCCGGGTTCGCCGATTTCTCGCATCACGACGCCCTCGCGGATGCCCGCGCATGCGCCGAGATCGTCATCGACTCCGCGCGACGAGTCGGCGCCGCTGACGTGCACGCGCTCGCGAAGGCGCTGAGCCTGCGGGTGACGGATGCTCCGGCGCCCGTCGCTCAGGATCGCGCGGCCTGAGCGCATTCGCACGCCCGTCACGCCAGAATGAGTGCATGACGAATCCTTCCGGAGACTCCCCCGTCAGCCTCGAGGTCATCGAGGGCACCTTCGACCTCGCGCGCCAGGGCCGCACCGGACCGCTCGGCGAGATGATCGACGCGGGTGTGCCGATCGATCTGCGGAATCCGCGCGGCGACACGTTCCTCATCGTCGCGACCTATGCCGAAGAGGCGCACACGGTCGCGGACCTGATCCGACGGGGCGCAGCCCTGGATGCCGTGAACGACAACGGCCAGACCGCGATCTCGTGCGCTGTGTTCCGCAAGAACGAGACGCTCCTTCGGATGCTGCTGGACGCCGGCGCGGATCAGACCGCAGGGGCCCTCTCCGCGCTTGCGATCGCCGACCAGTTCGGGCTGTCCGACATGCGCGCGATCCTCGAGGAGCACGCCGCGCGCTGAACGCCGCTCGGGGCGTCGGCGCCGTAATGTCGGTGGCCGTCGGCATCATGGCGGTATGGATGCTCCGCTAATCGTTCTCCTGGCCGTCGCGGCTCTCGCCGCCGGCGCCGCCATCGGGTGGTACGCGCGCGCAGCTCGGTCGTCGACGCAGCTGTCGTCGGCTGCAACCGACCTCGCGCGTGCTCAGGCAGAGCTCTCCGCCGCTCGGGATGACCGCGACCGGCAGTACGACCTGTACCGGGATGCCGTCGAGCACGCCCGCACGCAGCAGCGGGCCGAGGCAGACCGGGTGCAGCAGCAGAACGCCGTGCTCACGGCACTCGCCCCTGTGCGAGAGTCGCTGCAGCAGATGCAGAGCAAGGTCGCCTCACTCGAACAGGAGCGGCATGCGCAATTCGGCTCGCTGGCCGAGCAGCTGCGCAGGGCTCAGGAGTCGGATGAGGCGCTGCGGGCCACGACCGAGTCGCTCGCGGGAGCACTGCGTTCGACATCGACGAGGGGCGTGTGGGGTGAGACCCAGCTGCGGCGCGTCGTCGAGGCCGCGGGCCTCACCAGGCACGTCGACTTCGATCTGCAGTCGACGATCTCGTCCGACCGAGGGCAGGGGCGACCAGACATGGTCGTGCGTCTCCCGGGCGGCACCTCGATCGCCGTGGATGCCAAGGTCCCCCTCGACGCGTATCTCGAGGCGACGGCGCTGCCGGGCGGCGACGGGCACGAGGCGCAGCGCCGTGCGCACATGCAGAAGCATGTGAAGGCCGTCCGGGCGCACGTGGACGCGCTGGCGAAGAAGGCGTACTGGTCAGGGCTCGACGCGAGCCCCGAGTTCGTCATCTGCTTCCTCCCGAGCGAGTCACTGCTGGCCGCGGCCATCGATGAGGACCCTGCGCTGCTCGACTACGCTTTCGGCAAGCGCGTGGCTCTGGCGTCACCGGTCAACCTCTGGGCGGTGCTGAAGACCGTCGCCTACACCTGGACCCAGCAGGAGGTGTCGACCGAGGCCCGCACCCTGCTCGCGCTCGGCACGCAGCTGTTCGACCGGCTCGGAACACTCGCCGGCCACGCCGACGACCTCCGGCGGGCGCTCGAGCGCACGGTGGACAGCTACAACCGCTTCGCCGGTTCGCTGGAGACGCGGGTGCTCGTGACGGCGCGGCAGTTCCCCGGGATCGATGCATCATCGCTGGAGGCTGCGCCACCGGTCATCACCAGCAGCCCGCGCAAGTTCACCGCCCCTGAACTGACCGGCGACGCACGCGACGGCGGCGGGCCGGCAGCAGATCAACCGATCGTCGAGATCGAGGCGGATCTCGGGCCGGTGCGGCACCGACTGGCTGACGAGGATGTAAGCAGGGATCAGGCGCTGTAGGGAACCCAGCTGAGCAGGGCGATCACAAGGCCCGAGCTCACGACGAATGCGCCGACCATCCACCACGGGCTGAGTTCATGCCCTTCGGCACGGCGGACGCGGAACAGCACGTCGGTGCGGCGTGCGGGATCCATGTTCGGGGGCGCGGTCGTGGCGGCTGCCGCAGCGGCTGCGCGGGCGGCCTCGTCCTCTGGCGAGATCCGAAGGATGCGACCTGTGTTGGTGGTGACCATCTTCACCGGTGCCGGCTTGTCGCCGCTTCCCGTCGTTCCCGTGGTCATCTCTCACCCTCCTGGAGGCCGTCGCCGTTGAGCTCGACGACGACTCCCATTCTGCCAGGTAAGCCTGAGAAGCGCGGGAGCCGCTCTCAGGAGCCGCGTGCAGCGACCGGCTCCGACGTCAGAGCCACTTCGAGACGAGGTGCTCCGACGAGATGCGGCGGAGCGTCCCAGATGCCCCGCGAAGCACGACGGACTCGGTGTAGACGTAGTTTCCCTCGCGGCGCACACCGGCGACGAGCTGTCCGTCCGTGACACCGGTGGCGACGAACAGCGTGTTGTCGCCCTTGACCAGTTCATCGGCTTCGTACACGTAGTCCATCTGGAGCCCGGCGTCGACGCCGCGCTGGCGTTCCTCGTCATCGCGCGGCCAGAGGCGCCCCTGGATATGACCGCCGAGCGCCTTGATCGCGCAGGCGGTCACGATGCCCTCCGGGCTTCCGCCGACGCCGACGCACATGTCGGTGCGCGCCCCGTGGCGCGCCGCGTTGATGCCTCCGGCGACGTCGCCGTCGCTCATGAGGCGCGTGCCGGCTCCGGCCTCGCGGATCTCTTCGATGAGCCTCTCGTGGCGGGGACGGTTCAGCACCGATACGACGATCTCGTCGATGGGCTTGTCGAGCGCCTTCGAGAGCAGACGGATGTTCTCACCGATCGGCAGGCGGATGTCGACCACGCCGACTCCGGCCGGCCCGGTGACGAGCTTGTCCATGTAGAAGACGCTGGAGGCGTCGAGCATCGTTCCGCGATCCGACACCGCGATCACGGACAGCGCGTTCTGCCGTCCGGCGGCGGTGAGCGAGGTGCCGTCGATCGGGTCGACGGCGATGTCGCACTCGGGGCCGCGCCCTGAGCCGACGACCTCGCCGTTGAAGAGCATCGGGGCGTTGTCCTTCTCGCCCTCGCCGATGACGACTCTGCCCTGGAAGTTCACGGTGCCGAGGAACGCGCGCATGGCGTCGACGGCCGCGCCGTCTGCCGCCTCCTTGTTCCCCCGACCGATGAACGGCACGGCGCGGATCGACGCTGCCTCGGTTGCGCGCACGAGCTCCAGCGCGAGGTTGCGGTCGGGACGCAGTGGGCTCATATCGGCCGTCAGACTCACCATGGGGCCAGCCTAGCCAGCACGATAGCGAGAGAACGGGCAGTTTCGGGCCGAAACCGATGAAGGAATCGTCATTCTTAACATCCGGGAAGACCAGCACTCTCGGGAGCGATCGCCGCCGACGGCAGCCATCGATCGCCAGCGATAGAGTGAGCACTGTCCCGGTCTCATCTATCGCAGGAGATTTTCATGCCCGTCGCCACTCCGGAACAGTACGCAGAGATGCTCGACCGCGCGAAGGCCGGTGGTTTCGCGTATCCCGCGTTCAATGTCTCCAGCTCGCAGACCATCAATGCCGTCCTGCAGGGCCTGACCGAAGCCGGCTCCGACGGCATCATCCAGGTGACCACCGGCGGTGCGGACTACTTCGCCGGCCACACGGTCAAGGCACGCGCGACCGGCGCCCTCGCCTTCGCCCGCTACGCCACCGAGGTCGCCAAGAACTACCCCGTCACCGTCGCGCTGCACACCGACCACTGCCCGAAGGACGCCCTCGCCGGTTTCGTCGAGCCGCTCATCGCGGCATCCGAGGAAGAGGTCAAGGCCGGACGCAACCCGATCTTCCAGTCGCACATGTGGGACGGGTCGGCCGTGCCGCTGAACGAGAACATCGAGATCGCGAAGGACCTGCTCCCCCGCATCAAGGCGATCAACGCCATCCTCGAGGTCGAGATCGGCGTCGTCGGTGGCGAAGAGGACGGCGTCCAGCACGAGGGTTCGAACGACGCGCTCTACACGACCTTCGCCGACGTCGACCAGGCCGTTCAGGCGCTGGGTCTTGGTGAGCAGGGCCGCTACATCGCAGCCCTCACCTTCGGCAACGTGCACGGCGTGTACAAGCCGGGTGGCGTGAAGCTGCGCCCCGAGCTGCTCGGCGACATCCAGGAGCAGGTCGCCGCGAAGTACGGCACCGGTCCCAAGCCCCTCGACCTCGTCTTCCACGGCGGCTCGGGCTCGACCGACGAGGAGATCGCGACCGCGGTCGCCAACGGCGTCATCAAGATGAACATCGACACCGACACCCAGTACGCCTACACGCGTGCGATCGCCGACTACATGTTCAAGAACTACGACGGCGTCCTGAAGGTCGACGGCGAGGTCGGCAACAAGAAGCAGTACGACCCGCGCGCCTGGGGCAAGGTCGCCGAGTCGGCGATGGCGGCCCGCGTCGCGGAGTCAACGCGCCAGCTCGGCTCGCACGGCCAGTCCCAGAGCTGACGCACGCACCGCGAACCCGCAAAACCACGCCGGGACCACGTCGATTCGACGTGGTCCCGGCGTGGTTTTGTCGTTTCGAAGCCGGATGGCGCGCTCAACTAGCGCGTCGACCCGTCCAGGTAGGCGATGAAGGCCGGGTCGCTCATCATCGGAACGCTGATGCAGATCGACGCCACGATCATGGTCACGGCCGCGCCGACCAGCGGAATCCACCAGGTGAGCCTGCCCCGCCGAAGACGCCGCATCGACAGCCACGCCGTGATGACCCAGCCGATGACGAGCACGATCGCCGCGGTCGTGCCCCAGATCTTGGCCTGGTCGAAGTTCGTGAACTCCCCATCGATCCCGAGGATGTTCATGCTCTGGTTCATGACCGTCGGGAGGTCGAGGTACGACATCCCCGTCATGAAGACGTTCACGATGCCGTAGGCGAGGAGCGCGATCGTGATGACACGATCCCACGGACGCGCCGCCGGCTTGGCCGCTGATGCGGCCCCTGTGGGAACGGCGTCGGCGGGTCCGGACGCCGTGGCCACAGCCGCCTCCGGCGCAGCATCCTCCGGCGCAGCATCCACCGGCGGCAGGCCGGCGAGCCGCCGCTGCTCCTCCGGTGTCGCGTACTCGCCGTACTGCGGGCGATCGGTCATGACGTAGCGGTCTTCGTGCGTCCGCCCGGCCCGCGCGCGTCCCGCTGACCTGCGAGATCCTGGCGCAGCTCCTTGGGCAGGGAGAACATCAGGTCCTCCTCCGCGGTCCGGACCTCTTCGACATCCGCGTATCCGGCGGTGCTGAGCGTCTCGAGCACTTCCTTGACGAGCACCTCCGGCACAGAGGCGCCGCTGGTCACGCCGACCGTCTCGACGCCGTCGAGCCACTCCTGCTTGACCTCCTCGGCGTAGTCGACGCGATAGGCGGCCTTGGCGCCGTACTCCAGCGCGACCTCGACCAGGCGGACCGAGTTCGACGAGTTCGCCGATCCGACGACGATGACGAGGTCGGCATCCTTCGCGACCTTCTTGATCGCGACCTGGCGGTTCTGGGTGGCGTAGCAGATGTCGTCGGACGGCGGATTGTGCAGCTCGGGGAAGCGAGTGCGCAGGCGGTTGACCGTCTCCATGGTCTCGTCGACGGACAGCGTGGTCTGCGACAGCCAGACGACCTTCGACGGATCCTTCACCTGCACGGTGTCGGCCTCTTCCGGCGAGTTCACGATCGTGACCCGCTCGGGCGCGTGGCCGGCGGTTCCTTCGACCTCTTCGTGGCCGTCGTGGCCGATCAGCAGGATCTCGAAGTCATCGCGGGCGAATCGCACAGCCTCGCGGTGCACCTTCGTGACCAGGGGGCAGGTCGCGTCGATCGCGTGCAGCCCTCGGTCGGATGCCGCGTTCACGACGGCGGGCGAGACGCCGTGCGCGCTGAACACGACGTGGGCGCCCTCCGGCACCTCGTCGACCTCTTCGACGAAGATCGCACCCTGCGCCTCGAGCTCGGTGACGACATGGATGTTGTGCACGATCTGCTTGCGCACGTACACCGGTGCACCGTAGCGCTCCAGAGCCTTCTCGACGGCGACGACGGCACGGTCCACACCGGCGCAGTAGCCTCGCGGGGCTGCGAGCAGGACGCGCTTGTGTCCGTCGACCGGGTTATTCTGAAGCCGCGTCGCCCGCGACCGAGGGATGCGGGGAACGGGAAGATGTACGGTGGCCTGGCTCACACCTCGAGTCTACCGAGGGACGCCATGGAGGGGCCTGGACGACGATTCAGGTGCGAGCAGACGGAAAGGACCCGATGACGGTCTTCGAGGCATCTCACGTGAACGGTCAGACGCCGCCGGCCGACGCCGTCGCGCCGCGTGATTCGACGGCGGATGCCCCCACCTCCGTGGCACGTCTGAACGGCACCATCCGCGACTTCATCGCGCGATGGAATACCGTCTGGGTCGAGGGTGAGATCACCTCCTGGAACATCCGCGGCGGGAACGTGTTCGGGCGGCTCAAGGACACCCAGTCCGACGCGCAGATCTCGATCCGCGTATGGTCGAGCGTTCGCGGTCGCATTCCGGCGGACATCGGCGTCGGCGACCACGTCGTCGCGGCGGTCAAGGCGGACTACTTCGTCAAGGCGGGTGACTTCAGCTTCACCGTCTCGAGCATGAAGCACGTCGGACTCGGTGATCAGCTCGAACGGCTCGAGAGGCTTCGATCCCAGCTGCGCCAGGAGGGGCTGTTCGATGCGGCGCGCAAGAAGCAGCTGCCCTTCCTCCCCCATGTCATCGGCCTGATCACCGGCGAGCGATCGGATGCCGAGAAGGACGTTCACCGCAATGCCGAGCTCCGGTGGCCGCAGGTGCGCTTCCGCACGCGGTACGCCGCGGTGCAGGGCGACCGCTGTGTGCCGGAGACCCTCGCAGCGCTGGCAGCGCTGGACGCCGATCCTGACGTCGACGTCATCATCATCGCCAGAGGCGGTGGCGATCCGCAGACGCTGCTGGGGTTCAGCGATGAACGCCTCGTGCGGGCGGTGGCCGCGGCATCCACCCCGATCGTCTCGGCCATCGGACACGAGAACGACCACCCGATCCTCGACGATGTCGCCGACCTGCGCGCTTCGACGCCGACGGATGCCGCCGAACGCGTCGTCCCAGACGTCGGAGAGCAGCGCGCACTCATCGGCCAGCTGCGCGCTCGTGCCACGTCGCGTCTCACGCAGCGGGTGAGTCACGACATCGCGCAGCTCGAGCAGCTGCGGTCGAGGCCGGTGCTGCGTTCACCCGACCCGATCATCGAAGACCGGGCGCAGGAGCTGTGGCTGCTGCTGTCACGCGGCCGCGACAGCGTCGCCCGTCAGCTCGACTCGGCGGCCCGCAAGACGTCCGAGCTGCGCGCCTCGCTGCGCGCGCTGTCGCCGGCGGCGACGCTCGCCCGCGGCTACGCGATCGCCCACCTCGACGGCGGCGTGATTCTGCGGGATGCGGCAGACGCTCCGGCCGGCACTGCGCTGACCATCACGGTCGATCGAGGCTCGCTCGCTGCGCGGTCGGACGGCGAGATCGCCGAAGCCGACTGACGCGGCATCCGACCGGCCGCCCGAGAATTGCTTTGCATGCCGAAACGGCCGCTGCCAGCAGCATTCTCGGCGCGCAGGGCGATTCTCAGTGGCGAAAGCGCGGCGGCGGCCCCGTCGTAGGATGGAAGGCGTGACTGCGCCGAACGCCACCCCCGTGGAGACCCTGTCGTTCGAGGCCGCCCGTGATGAGCTCGTCCGTGTCGTCGCCGAGCTCGAACAGGGCGCGCCGACCCTCGAGCACTCGCTCGCCCTGTGGGAACGCGGCGAGGCCCTCGCTGCGCGCTGCGAGGAGTGGCTGCTGGGCGCGAAGCGCCGCCTCGAAGCGACGCGGCCAGAGGCATCCGGCGCCGACTCCGCATCAGCCGAGGACGAGTCATGAGCAAGCAGCCTCCGATCGTCGCGGAGCTCGGACGTCCGGAGACTCCGGCCGAAACCGCTGCGCGCAAGGCGGAGTTCAGCAGGAACTACCGGGCGAGCCAGTCGTTCCGCAATCTCATCGCGGCCCTCATCATCACGCTCGCCGTGGTCGCCATCATCATCTTCGGCGTGCCGCGCGGCCAGCCGGCGACGGAGCACGAGATCGACGTCGACCGCATCGCGGCCGATGTCGAGTCGACCATGCAGCGCCCGGTCATCATCCCGGATCAGGGTGACTTCTGGCGTGTGAACGCCGCCAGCCTCGAGGGTGGGGCGATCAACGTCTGGAAGGTCGCCCTGGCCCCGGCCGCGGAGAACGAGCGCGGCTTCATCACGGTCGCTCAGGCGTTCGACGCCGACGCCTCGTGGGCGCCGCAGGTCCTGAACGGTTCGGCTCCCACCGACACGACCCGGATCGGCGGGCTCGAGTGGGACGTCTACTCCCTCGCCGGCAAGACCGAGAACAACGTCAGTTACGCCGTCGGCACCCAGGCCGGCGACGACTACGTGCTGCTGTACGGGGCCCGTTCGGCTGACTCGACCGCGGAGTTCGCCGAATCCCTCGTCCCGCAGATCCGCACCGTTTCGGAGGCAGAATGACAACGCTCACCCCGACCGCCGCCTGGCAGGAGATGCTGGACGGCAACCGCCGATTCGTGGCCGGTGAGCCGCGGCATCCGAATCAGAACGTCGAGCGACGTCACGACCTCGCGAACGAGCAGCATCCCGTAGCGACCCTGTTCGGATGCTCGGACTCGCGCCTCGCAGCCGAGATCATCTTCGACAAGGGCCTCGGCGACCTCTTCGTCGTGCGCAACGCCGGACAGGTCATCGGCGAGTCGATCGTCGGCAGTCTCGAGTACGCCGTCGAGATCCTCCAGGTGCCGCTCATCGTGGTCCTCGCGCACGACTCCTGCGGCGCCGTACGCGCCGCGATCGACGGGACCGCGATCGACGCCGCTCCGCTCCCCCCGCACATCTGGAAGCTGATCGCCCCGATCATCCCCGCCGCTCGCAAGGTCCTGGCGGCGAACGGCGGGTCGACCCCCGCCGAGATCGACGCCGAGCAGGTCGGGCGCGAGCATCTGCGCAACACCGTCGCGAACCTGCTGCAGTCGTCCGAACTGATCAGCGAGGCCGTCGCCGAAGGACGCCTGGGCATCGTGGGCGCGAACTACCGTCTTGCCGAGGGCACGGCCGTGCCCGTCATCACTGTTGGAATCGACACGGGGTCAACCGGCGACCTCGAAAACCAGGAGGGATCGAAGTGACCGAATCACACCAGCGCAGCGGCGAAGAATCGCAGGGCTACCGCATCGAACACGACACGATGGGCGAAGTGCGAGTGCCCGTGAACGCGCTGTACGGCGCGCAGACGCAGCGCGCCGTGGAGAACTTCCCGATCTCGGGCAAGGGACTGGAGTCCGCTCAGATCGCCGCGCTCGCGCGCATCAAGAAGGCCGCTGCCCTCGCCAACAAGGATCTCGGCACGCTCGACGGCGCCATCGCCGACGCGATCGCTCGGGCCGCCGATGAGGTCGCTGCCGGTCGCCACGACGGCGAGTTCCCCGTCGACACCTATCAGACCGGCTCCGGCACCTCGTCGAACATGAACATGAACGAGGTGCTGGCGACTCTGGCCACCGGCATCCTCGGCTCCGCCGTGCATCCGAACGACCACGTGAACGCATCGCAGTCGTCGAACGACGTGTTCCCGACGTCCGTGCACATCGCCGTCACGCAGGCGCTGATCGACACGCTGATCCCATCGCTCGACCACCTCGCCGTCGCCCTCGAGGCGAAAGCCGAGCTGTGGAAGGACTCGGTCAAGTCCGGTCGCACCCACCTGATGGATGCCACGCCCGTCACTCTCGGCCAGGAGTTCGGCGGCTACGCCCGCCAGGTGCGCCTGGGCATCGAGCGCGTGCAGTCCGCGCTCCCCCGCGTGGCCGAGGTTCCGCTCGGCGGCACGGCCGTCGGCACCGGCATCAACACCCCGCTCGGCTTCCCGCAGAAGGTCATCGAGCTGCTCGCCGCCGAGACAGAGCTGCCGATCACCGAGGCGAAGGATCACTTCGAGGCGCAGGCCAACCGCGACGGCCTGGTCGAGACCTCTGGGGCGCTGCGCACGATCGCCGTCTCGCTGACGAAGATCAACAACGACCTGCGCTGGATGGGCTCCGGCCCGAACACCGGCCTCGGTGAGCTGCACATCCCCGACCTGCAGCCCGGTTCGTCGATCATGCCCGGCAAGGTGAACCCCGTCGTGCCCGAGGCCGTGCTCATGGTCTGCGCACGGGTCATCGGCAACGATGCGACCGTGGCATGGGCCGGAGCATCCGGTTCCTTCGAGCTGAATGTCGCGATCCCTGTCATGGGCACCGCGCTGCTCGAGTCGATCCGCCTGCTGGCCAACGCCTCGCGTGTGCTGGCCGACAAGACCGTCGACGGCCTCGAGGCGAACACGGAGCGCGCCGCCGCGTTCGCGGGTATGAGCCCGTCGATCGTCACCCCGCTGAACAAGGTCATCGGCTACGAGGCAGCGGCGAAGATCGCCAAGCACTCGGTCGCCAAGGGCATCACGGTGCGCGACGCCGTAATCGACCTCGGCTACGTCGAGCGCGGCGAGATCACGCTCGAGCTGCTCGACGAGAAGCTCGACCTCCTCAGCATGACGCACCCGGGCTGAGCCCGGGCGGCCAACGCCCCCCGCGACACGTTGGGGGCCACTTGCACGGATGTCGGACGATTCTTCGGAATCGGTCCGACATTCGTCGTTTCGGCCCCGTTCTGTCGCCCGCGACTTGCCCTGCACAGGATGCCGGGCAGAGGAGTCGTCCACCGATAGTGGATCCCACGCCATCAGGCCGGGCCGGCACCCGTCAAGGTGGCAGCATGTTCGATCCAGCGACACTGCTCTCGCGCCTGGGCGGCATCAGCCGTGGAGTCACACTTCAGAAGTTCGGCGTGACACGACATCAGCTTGCGGCCGCTGTCGGCAACGGCGAAATACAGCGAGTCCGCCCAGGAACTTTCGCATCTTGGGACGCGAGGCCTGCGCTCGTGACGGCCGTATGGCACGGCGGAGCCTTGACCTGCTCCGCAGCGCTGCGCCATCACGGAGTGTGGGTCTTGTCCGCAGCAGGAGCACCACACGTGTGGGTCGGTCAGCGCGGCCGCGTGCACGTTCATCCTCAGTGCGTCTGTGTGAGTCACTTCTTCCGAGGAACCCCTCCCCTCGGCCTCGCCGCAGTGGAAGACGCTCTCGTGCATCTTTATCGCTGCGAGGGAGCCGAGTCGTTCTTCGCTTCGTTCGAATCAGCCTGGCAGCTCGGTCGTCTCTCGAGATCGGCTCGATCACGCGTACGGTCGGCTCTGCCGGCATCCGCTCGATGGCTGGTCGATTTAGCACGGCCAGATGCCGGCAGCGGTCTCGAATCCCTCCTCCGCTTGCGGCTTCATCTGATGGGAATCGTGCTCGCATGTCAGGTACACATCGATCGCGTCGGCCGGGTGGACTTCGTCGTGGGTGGCCGGCTGATCATCGAGGTCGATGGGCGGGAGAACCATGAGGGGCAATCGATGCGCCACAAGGATCTGACACGCGATGCCGCGGCATCCGCACTCGGTTACGAGACTCTCCACTTCGACTATGCCCAGGTCATCCACGACTGGCCGAGCGTGCAACAGGCCGTGGTCGGGGCGCTTGCGCGCCTCCGCGAGCACGCGTGACTGACACTTCGGGGGTGCAAACGACGGATGTCGGACGATCTCCCCCGATCAGTCCGACATCCGTGTTCTCGACCCCCGAACTGTCGGGGTGGCGGGCTCAGCTGAGCTCGCCGCCCTCCAGCAGGTCCGTGACGAGCGCCGCGATCGCCGAACGCTCTGAGCGCATCAGGGTCACGTGCCCGAACAGCTCATGTCCCTTCAGGGTCTCGATCACCGAGGCGATGCCGTCGTGGCGGCCGACACGCAGGTTGTCGCGCTGCCCGACGTCGTGGGTGAGCACGACGCGCGAGTTCTGCCCCATGCGGCTGAGCACGGTCAGCAGCACGTTGCGCTCCAGCGACTGCGCCTCGTCGACGATCACGAAGGCGTCGTGCAGCGAGCGTCCGCGGATGTGCGTGAGCGGCAGCACCTCGAGCAGCCCCCGTTCTACGACCTCGTCCATCACGTTGCCGGAGACCACAGAGCCGAGCGTGTCGAACACTGCCTGGCCCCAGGGACCCATCTTCTCGTTCTGGTCTCCGGGCAGGTAGCCGAGTTCCTGCCCGCCGACGGCGAACAGGGGGCGGAAGACGATGATCTTCTTCTGCTGCTGCCGCTCCAGCACCGCCTCGAGACCGGCGCACAGCGCGAGCGCCGACTTGCCCGTTCCGGCGCGGCCGCCGAGTGAGACGATTCCGACCTCCGGATCCAGCAGCAGGTCGATCGCGATGCGCTGCTCAGCCGAGCGGCCATGCATGCCGAACAGTTCCCGGTCACCGCGAACCAGTCGGTACTCGCCTTCGCCGGTCATCCGGCCGAGCGCCGAACCCCGTTCGGAGTGGATGATGAGACCGGTGTTCACCGGCAGTCCTCTGGCGTCTTCGCTGATTCCGACTTCGCTCTCGTACAGGTCGCTGATCTCGTCGCCCGACAGGTCGAGCGGGGCGATTCCGGTCCACCCGGAGTCAACGGCCTGCTCGGCGAGGTACTCCTCCGCGATGAGCCCCAGCGACGCCGCCTTCACACGCATCGGCAGGTCCTTCGAGACGATCGTGACGTCCTGCCCGTCCTGCGCGAGATTCATGGCGACGGCGAGGATGCGACTGTCGTTGTCGGCCAGGCGGATGCCGCTGGGCAGCGCACTCGCGTCCGTGTTGTTCAACTCGACACGGAGGGTTCCCCCCTCGCCGACCGGCACGGGGAAGTCGAGCCGTCCGTGCTCGATGCGCAGCTCGTCGAGATGACGCAGCGCCTGCCTGGCGAAATAGCCGATCTCCGGATCGTGGCGCTTGCCCTCGAGCTCCGTGATCACCACGACCGGAAGGACGATCGAGTGCTCTGCGAAGCGGAACAGCGCCTGGGGATCCGACAGCAGCACCGACGTGTCGAGCACATATGTGCGGAGGTCCTGATCCTGGGCGTCCGAAGACGACCTGTCCGAGGACGACCGGCGCGAGGCCTGACGGGTGGACTGCTGTGCTGTACGTGTGGTCACGACCCACTCCCGACCCGGGATGTTTCCCGGCTATGCCACGAGTCGACCTGGGGCCACGAGTCGCGTACCTTAAGGCCGACTCGACCGGACACCATGTCCGATGCCTTGAACGTACGACCGGGTCGCCGATCACGACATACGACACGCCCGAAGCGTCGGTTAAGCCGAGATTAACTCTGCGCGCGGGTCAGACGCCGGGCGCGACGACGGTCCGGAGCGCGTCGTCGAGCATGCGCAGAGTGTCGTCGCTCGTGCCGGCGTGGGCGGCCACACGCACCGTCGTGCCGCGCGTCGTCGCGACGATCCCCTCGTTCGTCAGTGCCGCCGAGACCGCGGCAGGAGCCTCCGGGGCGAGCGTGACGATGCCGGCGCGACGCTCGCGGTCCCGCGGTGTGAGAACCGGGATGCCGTGACGGTGGGCGATCTCGAAGATCGTGTCGATCCGCCCGCGGATGGTCTCCTCGATCTCCGCCACACCGGCGTCGCGCACATCGCGGAGCCCGATCGCGAGGCGCGCGACCGCGAGCTGGTCCGGCCCGTTGACGATGAACGCCCGAGCGGATGCCGCTGGCGCGGGCAGCTCGTCGATGGGGAGCCCGCCATCCACCCCGGCGAGCCCGGACAGCACGGGTTCGATGCGCTCGCGCGCCTGAGCCGAGAAGGATGCGAAGCCGGTTCCCCGCGCGGCGCGCAGCCACTTGTAGCCATGGCCGACCACGACGTCCGCAGCTGCGTAGTCGTCGTCCACGACGCCGAACGACTGCACGGCGTCGACGATCAGGAGCCGATCGGGCCCGAGGACGTCACGCAGCCCGGCGAGATCGGTCCGGTAGCCGGTTCGGAAGTCCACGTGGCTCACCACGAGGGCTGTGACGTCGTCATCGAGCGCTTCGGCGACGGCATCCACCGTGACGAATCCGTCCTCCGGCATGATCCAGCGCGGCACGAGGCCACCGGCCGACAGCTGCGCAGCACGCTCGAGCGTCATCGTGACGCTCGGAAACTCTGCGGTCGAGGCGATCACGGTTCCGGAGAGGCCGAACAGGGCGTGCATGAGGCCGTGCGACGACGACGGCTGCAGCGTCACCGTCTCGGAATCGACACCGAGCAGTTCGGCCGCGAGGACACGCGCCTCATCGAGACGCTCGGCGACCAGTGAGCGCGATGACGGTCGTCCGCTGCCGAGCAGATCGGCGTCGGCGAACACCTCGGCGCGCACGGTCGGCGAGATCGGCCCGAAGGCTGCCCAGTCGAGGTAGCCGGGGTCGCCGTCGAACGTGGCGAGATAGTCGTCGAATGTGCTCACTCGATGAGTCTCCCATGGGAGCTCTCCGGCAGGTATGGGTAGTGGGGCCCGGTCCTTCCCGGGGTCAGCGCCCGAATCGGCGATCGCGGTCGGCGAAGTCCCGGATGGCGCGCAGGAAGTCGACCTCGCGCAGATCCGGTCCGAGCGCCTCCACGAAGTAGAACTCGCTGTGCGCGCTCTGCCAGAGCAGGAAATCGCTCAGCCGCTGCTCGCCGCTCGTGCGGATGACGAGATCGGGATCGGGCTGCCCGCCGGTGTAGAGGTGCTCGCCGATCATCTCGGGCGTGAGGTGGGCTGCGAGGTCCTCGAGGGTGCCGCCTGAGGCGTCGTGCTCGGCGATGATCGAGCGCACCGCATCCACGATCTCGTTGCGTCCGCCGTATCCGACGGCGAGGTTCACGTGCAGTCCGGCGTTCCCTCGGGTGCGCTCCTCTGCGTCGTGCAGCACTCTGGCGAGCTCATCGGGGAGGATGTCGGAGCGACCGACGTGCTTCACGCGCCAGCCCGCCTGCTGAGACAACGACTCGGCGAGCTCGGCGATGATCTCGATGAGGTCTTCGATCTCCTTCGAGTCGCGCTTTCGGAGGTTGTCGCTGGAGAGCAGGTAGAGCGAGACCACGCGGACGCCGATCTCATCGCACCAGCCGAGGAACTCGCGCATCTTCGCCGCTCCGGCGCGATGCCCGTCGGCGGCCGAGTCGAAGCCCAGCTGCCTGGCCCAGCGCCGATTGCCGTCGATCATCATCGCGACGTGGTGCGGCACGGACGCCCTCTCGAGCTGACGCCGTAGACGGCTGCTGTAGAGCCGGTACAGCGGGCCCCTGCCCTCGCTCGTGCGTGGATTCACGTGCCTACGCTATCGCGAGGACTCCTGCGGCCCGTGTGATGGTGCTGTGGATCGCCGATATGTGTGGTTCGAGGCATGAGCGGCGATTTAGAGTAAGCACGTGAGTACTCCCGAGACTGACGCCGTCCCCGTGCCCGAGCTTCCGCTGCTGAAAGCAGCGGCAGCCGATGCCGAGATCAAGCCGACCTGGCGTGGATGGCTGCACGCCGGGACCTTCCCCGTCGCGATCGCGGCGGGGATCGTGCTCATCGTTCTTGCGCAGGGCGCCCCGGCGAAGTGGGCGGCCGTCGTGTTCATGGTGAGTTCTCTGCTGCTGTTCGGCAACTCGGCGCTCTATCACCGGATCGACTGGAAGCCGAAGACCAAACTGATCCTCAAGCGGATAGATCACGCGAACATCCTGCTGCTGATCGCGGGCACCTACACGCCGCTGGCGGTCAACGCACTGATCCCCGAGAAGGGCGTGCTGCTGCTCTGCGTGGTGTGGGGCGGCGCGATCCTCGGGATCCTGTTCCGGGTGTTCTGGATCAATGCACCGCGATGGCTGTACGTCGCGCTGTACCTCGCCCTCGGCTGGGCCGCCGTGATGTACATGGCCGACCTCGTGCAGGCCAATGTCGCCATGATGGTGCTGGTCTGCGTCGGCGGCGTCCTGTACACGCTCGGCGCCGTCGCCTATGCGCTCAAGAAGCCCAACCCGTGGCCCGGGCACTTCGGTTTCCACGAGATCTTCCATCTGTGCACCGTGCTGGCGTTCCTGTGCCACTGGACGGCCTGCCTGCTGATCTCCCTCGCCCCGTACTCCCCCTCGCTCGGCCTTCCCGGCTGAGCATCCGGACTCGAACCATCCAGCCCCAAGGAGAAGAAATGGCCGACGTCGAGAGCTTCACGCTCGACCACACCGCTGTCCTCGCCCCGTACGTGCGTCTGATCGGCGTCGAACACGGACCGAAGGGCGACGCGATCTCCAACTTCGACGTCCGCTTCGTCCAGCCGAACGAGGGCGAGATCCCCACGGCCGGCCTGCACACGATCGAGCATCTGCTCGCGAGCCTCATGCGCGACCGCATGGACGGCATCATCGACATCTCGCCGTTCGGATGCCGCACAGGCTTCCACTTGATCACCTGGGGCGAGCCGCAGGTTCCTCAGATCGTGGATGCCGTCACCGGCAGTCTCACCGCCATTGCGGAAGAGATCACGTGGGACCAGGTTCCCGCGGTCAGCGCGGTCGAATGCGGGAACTACCGCGACCACAGCCTGCACAGCGCGCGCGAGTGGTCGAAGCGCATTCTCGAGCAGGGCATCAGCTCGGATCCGTTCGAGCGCATCGGCGTCTGACGCCCTGAGTCGCCGAAGTCCGCGGCCCGATCAGGACGGCGGGTTCTGCTCGTCCTCCTCCTTCGCCGCGGCCTCCTCAGCGTCCAGCTCCTCGCGCACCTCGGCGCGGTAGCGGACCCGGCGGACTCGGCGGTTCATGTCCCAGATCAGCAGCGCGACGGCGATCACGACGATCACGATGACCGCGAAGCCCGCGGGGCCAGGGGTGACCGAGTTCGGGTCGACCGTCATCGACGGCGTCGGCATCGGGGTCCCTGTCTGGGAGAACACGGCACCAGCGAGCACCGCTCCGAAGTCCACCATCATCTGTCAGCCTCTCGATCTCAGGTCGCGTAACCTGGAATCTCAAGCCTAACGACCGAAAGGCCCGCGCCGTGACGACCGCACTCGAGCTCGACGAGCGATACGGGCGCACTCGCCGCGGGCGGCTCCCCTGGGTGATCGGCATCATCGTCGTCATCGCCATCGTCGGAGCCTTCGCATGGATGACGCTCGCCCAGTCGATGAACTCCGTGGACACCGACGACCTCGGATTCGAAGTCACCGATGAGCACAGCGTCACAGTGCGGTTCCAGGTCACCGGCGGACAGGGCAAGGACGTCGCATGCGCGGTCGAGGCGCTCGATGAGGAGTTCGGCATCGTCGGCTGGAAGATCGTCGAGATCCCGGCATCCGAGGGCCATCTGCAGCAACTGAGCACGACGGTCCCCACCGTCTCGGAGGCCACCACAGGTTTGGTGAACGCCTGCTGGGTCGCATAGAATCCTCTGAGACGACGCCCTGGCCCATTCGCCGGGGCGTCTTGGCATATCCCCTCCGCCGGAGACGGCGGTCAGCACACTCGCCCTGAAGGGCGTTCGATGAAGGAGCACGCTGTGTCCACAGACGCTCAGGTCCCGTTCCTCACGCAGGAAGCCTACGATCGGCTCGTCGCCGAGCTCGAGCACCTCTCCACCGTCGGTCGCGATGAGATCGCCAAGCGCATCGAAGCGGCCCGTGAAGAAGGCGACCTCAAGGAGAACGGCGGCTATCACGCCGCGAAGGACGAGCAGGGCAAGCAGGAGGCGCGCATCCGCACGCTCGAGCAGCTCCTGAAGACCGCCAAGGTCGGAGAGGCTCCGGCCAGTCGCGGCATCGTCGAACCGGGAACCGTCGTCACCGCGCTCGTCGCGGGCGGCGAGGAGCAGTTCCTGCTCGGCAGCCGCGAGATCGCCGGCGGCACCGACCTCGATGTCTACAGCGAGGCGAGTCCGCTCGGCCAGGCCATTCTCGGGCTCAAGATCGGCGAGAAGACGTCGTACGAGGCGCCCAGCGGCAAGTCGATCTCGGTCGAGGTCACCGGCGTCGAGACGTACTCCGGCTGACGGGCTCCGAAACTCCGAATGGCCCCTCCGTGCGGAGGGGCCATTCGCGTACGGCGCGGGTCAGTCGGGGACGACGATGGGGTCGTAGCCGGCTTGGCGGAGCGTGTCGAGCGTGAGCTCCGTGTGCTCAGCGCCGCGCGTCTCGATGCTCAGCTGCAGGCTGACCTCGCTGATCTGCAGCCCCTGACCGTGGCGGGTGTGCATGACCTCCATGACGTTCGCGCCAGCCTGGGCGACGAGTTCTGACACGCGAGCGAGCTGGCCAGGACGATCAGGCAGCGGGATGCGGACGGTCAGATAGCGACCGGATGCCGCAAGACCGTGCGAGACCACGCGCTGCAGCAGCAGCGGGTCGATGTTGCCGCCGGTGAGAACCGCGAGGGTGTTGCCGGTGTCCTTCACCTTGCCCGCGAGGATCGCTGCGACGCCGACAGCCCCAGCGGGCTCGACCACGACCTTCGCCTGCTCGAGGAGCACGAGGATGGCACGCGCGATGTCGTCGTCGCTGACCGTCACGACCTCGTCGACGAGGTCCTGGATGATCTCGAACGGCACGTCGCCGGGCTTCGCGACGAGGATGCCGTCGGCGATCGTCGGGTGCGTGACGATCTCGACCGGATGCCCGGCCTCCAGCGACGGGGCGACGGCGGCGGCGTTCTCGGCCTGCACACCGATCACGCGGATCGTGCGACCGAGCCGGGCCGCTGCGGCCTTGGCTGCGGTGGCGACTCCGGCGATGAGACCGCCCCCGCCGATGCCGACGAGGATCGTGTCGACATCAGGAGCGTCCTCGATCAGTTCGATCCCGAGCGTCCCCTGCCCGATCACGATGTCCCGGTGGTCGAACGGATGGATCATGATCGCGCCGGTGCGCTTGGCGAACTCCGCGGCGAGGCGCAGGGACGTCGCGACGGTCTCGCCCTCGAGGACGACTTCCGCGCCATAGCCGCGCGTCGCGAGAAGCTTCGGAACCGGGACGCCAAGCGGCATGAAGATCGTCGCGGGGATGCCGAGGGCTTGAGCCGCGAGCGCGACGCCCTGCGCGTGGTTGCCGGCGGATGCCGCGACCACGCCGTGCGAGCGCTCCTCCTCGGTGAGCTGCGCGAGGCGGTGCCCCGCGCCGCGGATCTTGAACGATCCGGTGCGCTGGAGGTTCTCCATCTTGAGGACGACGGGAGACCCGAGGATGTCGGACAGCGCCCTGGACGGCAGCGTGGGCGTGTGGGAGATCACGCGCTCCAGCCCCCGTGCGGCCTCTTCGAACTCTGCCAGGGTGGGGACTGCGCTCATGTATTCCTCCGTCGCCGCTCGCGCGGCACTGTACTCCAGATGAGATCACCGGCTGGTTGTCTGCCGGTGCGCCACGAGCCGGTGCTCAGCGTCACCGCGACGACGTTCACGAATGCGGCCAGCGGGACGGCGAACAGCGCACCGGGGATGCCTGCGATCATCGACCCGCCGGCGACGACGAGGACGACGGCCAGCGGATGCACCTTCACGGCCGACCCCATCAGGATCGGCTGCAGGATGTGACCCTCGATCTGCTGAACGCCGATGACGACGACCAGCATCCAGAACGCGTTCCACGGGTCGTTGTAGACCAGCGCGAGGAAGACGGCGACCGTACCGGTGGCGACGGCTCCGACGATCGGGATGAACGCACCGAGGAAGACGAGCACCGCGACGGGGATGGCGAGCGGAACCCCGAGCAGGAACGCTCCGAGGCCGATGCCGATCGAATCGATCGTCGCCACGAGCAACTGCGTCTTGGCGTAGTTGACGACTGTTCGCCAGCCGCTGCGGGCCGACGCGTCGACCGCGGGGCGCGCGTCACGCGGGAAGAGCTTGGTGGTCCACCTCCAGATGCCGCCGCCGTCGGCGAGCAGGCAGATGAGGACGAACAGGGTCAGCAGAGCGCCGACCACGACGTGGCCCGCGGTACTGCCGATCGCCAGGGCACCCGACCAGAGGAGCTCGGCCTGCTGCTGGATGAGGGCCCAGCCCTGATCGAGGTAGTCCTGGATCTGCGTCTCGGTGAGGTGGAGCGGGCCGTCGATGAGGTACTTCCGGAATTCCTCGACCGCGGCGACCGTGCGCGATTGGACCTCGGACCATTCGCGGGCGACCTGCCAGCCGACCAGCCACATGAGCCCGGTGACGATCGCGATCGTGCCGAGCAGGGCGATGAGGATCGCGAGCCACCGCGGGAACCGGCGGCGGAGCATCCACTCGAAGGCGGGCCAGAGCAGGGCGGTGATGAGGATGCCGATGAGCAGCGGGATGACCAGGAGCTTGAGCTGGATGACGATCCAGATGATGACGCCGGCAGCGGCTGCGATCAGGAGCAGCCGCCAGGCGTAGGCCGCCCCGACACGCAGCGAGAGCGGAACGGTGTTGTCCGCCTCGGTGGACACCGTGCGGTCCGTCGGCATGCGACCCCACAGAAGATCGCGCTTGCGGGGGCGCTGCTCGTCCGTCATGGGCCAAGTCTAGTTGCGGCGCTGTGGGGATGCTGTGACGCACGCCATCCGCCCATGTCGGAGGCGGGCGGTACGCTGACCGGGTGCCAGAGACACTCAGCGCCGCCCAGGCTCGTCGCGTCGCCCTGGCCGCCCAGGGGTTCACTCGTCGGCGTCCGGTGGCTCAGGTCTCCGCGCGCCACGTGCACCGAGCCATGGAGCGGCTCGGTGTGCTGCAGATCGACTCCGTGAACGTCTTCGCCCGCAGTCACTACCTGCCGCTCTTCTCGCGCCTGGGTGCCTACGACCCTGCACTGCTCGACCGCGTGTTCATGTCGCGCACGACGCACTACGTCGAATACCTCGCGCACGAGGCGACGTTCGTCCCCGTCGATGACTGGTCGCTGTGGCGGTTCCGCATGGACGACTTCCGACGGCGCTGGGCCGCGCCCGATTCGTGGGTGAGCCAGAACTCGCGCACGCTCTCGTGGGTGCAGGACGAGCTGCGCGATCGCGGGCCTCTGCGGCCGGCCGAGCTGCGTGCCGACGCGCCGCGCGAGCGCGGCACCTGGTGGGACTGGGACGAGGTGAAGCTGGCGCTCGAGCATCTGTGGCGCACCGGAGACGTCGCGATCAGCGGTCGACGCGGGTTCGAGCGGCTGTACGCGCTGGAGGAGCAGGTGATCCCGGCCGATGTACGCTCACGCGAGGTGCCGCGGCAGGATGCCATCCGCGAGCTCGTCCATCGAGCCGCACGATCTCAGGGTGTGGCGACGGAGTCCGACCTGGCCGACTACTACCGTGTCCGTGATCGCGTCTCGATTCGTCAGGCGATCGACGATCTGGTCGATGCCGGCGATCTGCAGCCGGTCCAGGTGCGCGGCTGGGAGCGGGGCGGTCGGCCGGTTCCGGCATGGATCCATCGCGAGGCCGTCGTGCCCCGACGAGTGGATGCCGCAGCCATCCTCACGCCGTTCGACCCGGTCGTATGGTTCCGTGATCGCGCGTTGCGCGCGTTCGATCTCGACTACCGGATCGAGATCTACGTGCCGGCGGAGAAACGCCGCTACGGGTACTACTCCCTGCCCGTGCTCGTCGGCGACCGGATCGTCGCGCGCATCGATCTGAAGTCGGAACGGGCTTCCTCGACGCTGCAGGTGCAGTCGGCCTGGTGGGAGCCGCAGGCGCGGCCCGGCGACGCCGACGCGATCGCCGACGAGCTCGCTCTGGCGGCTTCCTGGCAGGGCCTGGAGAACATCTCCGTCTCCGGGTGGGGCGATGCCTCGGATGCCGTGGCCGCTGCTCTGCACATCAATCGCGGCGGCGTGCTGCGGCACGTGCACGATCGGCAGCGTCAGGCGTGACCAGGAGGGCGCGCGTCGGCGTCGCGGCGATCATCGTCGTCGCACTCATCGTCGTCGCTGTCGTCGTGATCGCGCTGTGGCCGCGAGAGGGCGATTCGACAGCGCCGCGAGCCGGCTCAGGGGTGGCGTCCGAGCTCGCCGATGACCAGTTGAGCGCTCTCGCGCGGCGGCCGTTCGACGCCCTCGTGGAGACCTGCGCGCAGCCGTCGACCGAGGTGTCGAAGGGCTGCGGCATCCGACTCCCCTGGGCTGCCGACTTCGCTGAGGTCGACGGCATCCGGTACCGCGTCGAAGCGCCGCCGACCCTGACGGTGACGCCTCCGACGTTCCGCGCGGACGACGGCATCCTCGTCGCGACCGTCACCGGAACGGGCATCGACGGCGCCACGAAGTCACTGACCTATCGCACGGAGAACTGGATGCTCCGCGGCGATGTGACGGTCAAGAACGCCGGGGTCGTGCTGTCGGCCTGGTGACCGTCTCGATCAGAATTGCACGCGCGGCGGCTCGGCGATCGCCGCGCCGTCGGCGACCTCGAAGAACTCGCGCTCGGTGAAGCCGAGGCTGCGGGCGAACAGGTTGTTCGGGAAGACCTTGATCTTCGTGTTCAACTCGCGCACACCGCCGTTGTAGAAGCGACGTGCGGCCTGGATCTTGTCCTCGGTGTCGACCAGCGCGTGCTGCACCTGCAGGAAGTTCTGGCTCGCCTGCAGCTGCGGGTACGCCTCGGCGACGGCGAACAGGCTCTTCAGCGCCTGCTGCAGATGGCCCTCGGCGATGCCCGCCTCCCCTGGACTGGTGGCTGCGAGTGTCTCGGCCCGAGCGCGCGTCACGTTCTCGAACACGGCCTTCTCGTGCGAGGCGTATCCCTTGACCGTCTCGATGAGGTTGGGGATGAGATCGGCTCGTCGCTTCAGTTGCACCGTGATGCCGCTCCAGGCCTCATCGACGCGGACGTTCAGCTGCACGAGGGAGTTGTACGTCGCCCAGAGATAGATGCCGATCAGCACCACGACGGCGACGACGATCAGTACCGGAATGAGCCATTCCATCTCAGGCAACCCCCTCGGAGCGAATTTCTTTCATCCTATCCAGGCACCCTGCGTGTGCACTGGGGATCGGGTCACTCACCGAGCACGCGATCCAGGTATCTGTTGGCGAATCGGCGAGCAGGATCGAGGCGATCGCGCAGCGCCGTGAAGTCATCGAACCGCGGGTAGCGTTCGCGCAGCCGGGCGGCGTCCAGCGTGTGCAGCTTGCCCCAGTGCGGCCGGCCGCCGTGCTCGAGGCAGATCTGTTCGACCGCCTCGAAGTACTCGGTCGGGTCTGCGCGCCAGTAGCGGTGGACCGCGATGTATCCGCTCGCTCTGCCGTGCGCGGTGGAGAGCCAGAGATCGTCGGATGCGGCGAAGCGCACCTCGATCGGGAACTCGATCTTCCATCCTCGTCGGCGGATGAGCGCCTGCACCTCCCGGAACGCCGGAGCGATGTTCTCGGCGGGGAGTGCGTACTCCATCTCGCGGAATCGCACCGTCCTGCTCTGGGTGAGCACCGTGTGCGAGCGGTCGATGTACTCGCGATCGCCGGTGAGCTTCACGGCCAGCCGGCTGAACGGGGGCGTGATGACGGGTGCGATCTGACCGGCGGCGCACACGACCCGGTAGACGCCGTTGGAGAGAAGCGACTCGTCGATCCAGCGCCCCAGCTTCGGCAGCGGGCGGCGCGGGGCGGACTCCGGCAGACGCGTCTGGCGCTTCGTGAGGGCGACCTCGGTGTGCGGGAACCAGTAGAACTCGAAATGGTCGGATGCCGCGACCCGCTCGTCGAGCGTCTCGAGCACCTCATCGAGCGGTGCCGGCTCGTCGATCGCGTGCATGACGAAGGCCGGCACGCACTGGAGGGTCACCTCGACGAGGATGCCGAGAGCCCCGAGCCCGAGCGCCACGGCGGGCAGCAGTTCGGCGTTCTCCGTCTCGCTGACACGCAGGAACTCGCCGTCGCCCGTGATCAGCGTGGCCGCGACGACCTGGGTGGCCAGGCCGCCGAACCCGGCACCGGTGCCGTGCGTTCCGGTGGAGATGGCGCCGGCGATCGACTGACGGTCGATGTCCCCGAGGTTCTGCATCGCGAGGCCGTGCGGCGCGAGCAGCCGCGGAATCCTGTGCAGCCGGGTGCCGGCGAACAGCGTCACCCTGGACTGCTCGGCGTCAACCGAGACCAGCCCCTGCATGTCGTCGAGTTCGAGCAGCACACCGGGTGCGACGGCGATGCCGGTGAAGCTGTGACCGGCACCGACAGCCTTGATGGGCAGGTTGTGGGCGATCGCGGCTCGCACTGCGCGCTGCACTCCCTCAGGGCTGCGCGGTCGTTCGACGCTGGCGGGCTTCACGGTCGCCGACCGGCCCCAGTTCTGCCAGGTGCCACCGGGTCTGGTCACAGGAACGTCTTCCCTTCGCCGCGGTAGGTCGGCAGTTCATCGATTACCTCGGTGCCGGAGACCAGGTGGTACGTCTCGATGCGCTCGGCCGGCTCACCGCTCTTGGCGTGCCGGAACCAGACACGGTCGCCGACGCTGAGCCCAGCCGCCGCACGACCCTGCAGCGGCGTCTGCACCTCGCCCGCAGCCTCACGCGGCATGGTGCGCAGTCCCTCGGGCCAGATCGCGCGCGGCTGGCGAGATGCGACGGCGGGGCCGGAGGCGATCCATCCGCCGCCGAGGACGGTGGCGATGTCGGCGGCCGGTCGCCGCACGACGTCGAATGCGAATGCACTCGCCGGCGCGGGGTGGAACGAGCGGTAGCCATCGAAGAGGTGCCCGCCGAGCAGCCCGCTGCCGGCTGACGCCTCGGTCACGGACTCGTCGCTGCCCGTGAACTCCAGAGATCCTGTGCCGCCCCCGTTGAGGAACTCGAGCGGTGCGATATCGGTGAGCGCGTCGGCGATCTCCGCTCGGCGGGTGCGGAGTTCGGCGCGCGAACGTGCCTGCACCGTGCGGATGATGGGGGAATCAGGGCCGTTGTCGCCCTGACCGGCGATCTGCGCCTCGTACATCTGCAGGCCGACGAGCTCGAACCCGGGCCGGGCGACGATCGTGCGCGCGAAGCGCGTCACGTCGGATGCCGTGAACAGGGGCGACCGGCGAACGCCGATGTGCCCGAGCGCCGATGAGCGCCACGACGCATCCGCGTCGATCGCGACCCTCACTGTGGCGCGGTCGCCCGGTGCAGCAATGCTGTCCACGAGGTCGAGGTGGGCGACGTCATCCACCATGAGCGTGATGCGGGATGCCGCCTCCTCGTCGTGCACGAGCCGCTCCAGGCTCGCCCGGTCGACGGTCGGATAGCCGACGACGATGTCGTCGTGGGTCTCGGCCAGCCAGAGCGCCTCGGCGAGCGTGAACGACAGGATGCCGCGGTACCCGGGGATCCGCAGCACGGCGTCGAGCACGGCACGCACCCGCACCGACTTGGAAGCCACGCGGATCGGGATGCCGCCGGCGCGGACGAGCATGTCCATCGCGTTGTGGCGCAGCGCATCGAGATCGATCACGCCGACAGGTGCAGGGAGGTGAGCCGTGGCCTCGGTCAGACGCGGCCACCATCGCGACGGGTCCTCCCAGGCACGATCGGCTGCGGACGTCGGCGGCGCGGTGAGGTCGAGCACTCCCCCACCATACGACCTCGGAGTCTCGAGACGCCCTAGGCTGAGGATGTCATGCCCCCATAGCCCAATGGCAGAGGCAGGCGACTTAAAATCGCTTCAGTCTGGGTTCGAGTCCCAGTGGGGGCACCGCCTCGAGAACGCAGAAACCGCCCTTCCCGAATGCGGGAGAGGGCGGTCTCTGCGTTGTCGCGTTACTTCGCGGCTGCCTTCGCAGCCTCGGCGGCCGAGACGGACGGCTTCGCCGGAGCCTTCTTCGCGGTCGCCTTGGCGGCTGCGGGCTTGTCAGCAGGCTTGGCCGCGGGAGCAGCATCCGCTGCCGGACGCGGACGCGCGGCGAACTCCTCGAAGATGTAGCGCGGGTTCTGCACGGTCTGCAGGTTCACGAGGTCGCGACCCAGCCACAGGTTGTTCCACCAGCCCCACAGGACGCGCCACTTGCGCTCCCACGTCGGCATCGCGAGGCCGTGGTAGCCGCGGTGCGCGACCCAGGCGACGAAGCCCTTGAGCGCGAGGTTGCCCGACTGGAAGACACCGTTGTAGAGGCCGAGACCGGCCACGGCACCGAGGTTCTTGTGGAAGTAGTCCTTGGTCTCCTCGCCGCGCAGGACCGCGGTGAGGTTCTTCGCGAGGCGCTTGGCCTGACGAACGGCGTGCTGTGCGTTCGGGACGCAGTAGCCGCCAACGCCGCCACCCGAGAGATCGGGAACGGCGGAGACGTCACCGGCCGCCCAGGCGCCCTCGACGAAGGCTTCTGGCGTGCCGACGCGGAGGTCGGCACGGGTCTGGATGCGACCGCGCTCCTCCGCGGGAAGGTCGCCGCCGCGGACCACCGTCGGATTCGCCATGACGCCCGCGGTCCAGATGATGAGGTCGGTCGGGATGACCTCGCCGGTGGAGAGTGCTACGTTGCCGCCCTCTGCACCCTGAACCTGCGTGTCGAGGTGCACGTACGCGCCGCGCTTGGCGAGGTCCTTGAGTACCCACTCGCTCGTCTTCTGCGAAACCTCGGGCATGATGCGCCCCATCGCCTCGATGAGGTGGAAGTGCGTGTCGTCGAAGGTCAGCTGCGGATACTTGCCGACCAGCGAGGAGGCGAGCGAGCGGAGCTCGGCGAACGCCTCGATGCCGGCGAAGCCACCACCGACGACGACGACCGTGAGCAGGCGGTCGCGCTCGGGGCCCGCAGGCAGCGATGCGGCCTTGTCGAAGTTCGACATGAGGCGGTCGCGGACCGCGACGGCCTCTTCGATGGTCTTCAGCCCGATCGCGTTGTCGGCGATGCCCGGGATCGGGAACGTGCGCGACACGGCACCGGCGGTGACGACGATCTGGTCGTATTCGAACTCGTACGACTCACCGAGCGGAGGCGTGATCGTGGCGACCTTCTGCGCGTGGTTGATGCCGGTCACCTTGGCGGTGATGACATTCGTGCGCTTGAGGTGACGACGGTGGGCGACGACAGCGTGACGCGCTTCGATCGAGCCGGCTGCGACCTCTGGCAGGAACGGCTGGTAGGTCATGTAAGGCAGCGGGTCGACCATGGTGACCTCCGCCTCGCCCTTGCGGAGGTGTTTCTCGAGCTTCCACGCCGTGTAGAAACCTGCGTAGCCGCCACCGACGACCAGAATCTTGGGCACGCTGTTGTTCGTAGGCACAGTGTTCACTCGCTCAGTGCTGTTCTCAGGCACAGAAGGACAACTCCTCGTCAGGCTGCTGGCGTGCTTGGCTTGCGCGCCGATCGGATGCGCCGGGCAGCTGCGGTGACGCCTAGCGCAATCAGAATACCAGGGACTGTGAGCACCAAGAGCGGCAGGGTACCGTAGCGCAGCGACTCGGCACTCGGAATCAGCGGAGAACCGGGTTCGCTGGGCGGATCGGCGGCCGGCAGCGGCAGCACCTCGGCCGGTTTCACCTCCGGTTCGGGGGCCGGTGCGGCGTCCGCGCGGCGGTAGAGCCGCACCCATTCGGCGAGATCGCCCATCGGATTCTTGTCGACCAGGGGCAGCGAGGTCTTCACCGCTGCGGCGGCGTTGAGCAGACCGTATCCGTACAGTGGATCGGGCAGGTCCGTCACGCCCTCGACGGGGATCGCGGTCTTGATGATGCGGTTGATCACGTTCGCGGCATCCAGCTCGGGGTGAGCCGACCGGATCAGAGCGGCGGCACCGGCGACGATCGGCGCCGCGCCGCTCGTACCGCGCCACGAGGCCAGCTCGCCATCGGCCGAGACGCCGAGAAGGCCCTCACTGGGCGCGGAGATGCCGATCGTGATGCCCTGCGTCGAGGCTTCGACGCTGGCTGTCCCCGTCTGGTCGACGCCGCCGACCGTCAGCACGCCGGGGATCGTCGCCGGTGCACCGATCATCGACGTGCCGCTGCCGCGGTTGCCTGCGGCGACCACGACCACGACGTCGTGCTCATAGGCGTAGAGGAACGCGTCGTCCCAGCTCTCATCCCAGTCGAGCGTGTTCGTCGTGAAGGACATGTTGATGATGTCCGCACCGTTGTCAACAGCCCACCGGATGCCCTTCGCGACCTGGTCGACGAAGGGGACGGATGCCGATGCTCCGAAGCCGATCGAGACCGACAGCAGGTTCGCCTCCGGTGCGACGCCGATCATTCCGGTGCCGTCCGCCTTGCCGCGCCCTGCCGCGAGCGACCCGACCCAGGATCCGTGGTCGCCGTCGACCACGCCAACGGGCGAGCGCCCGTCCGACGACCCGCTCCCCGACACGTCGGTGCCGCCGACGACAGCATCGCCGAACACCGAGGGCACCTTGCCGATGCCGGTGTCGATGACGGCGATCGTCACGCCCTTGCCCCGCGTCGTCTGCCAGGCTTCGCGGATGCCGGCGCCGTCGAGCCAGTACTCCAGCGCCCGCACCGGATCGGTCGGGTCGTCGGGAATCGGCGGGGTGGGCGTCGGCGATGGTGTCGCCGTCGCTCCGGTGAGCAGAACGGATGCCGCGACCGCAACCGCTGCGACGGTGCCTCGCAGCATCGCCTTCCACCTCATCGCGTCGCGGCTCCCGGATCCTCGCACTGGCAGCGCTCGGGCGACCAGCTCGAGCGCTCGAGCGCGGCATCCCCGATCGGATTCACGCCGGGGCCGGCGGCGAGCGCGTGTCCGGCGAGTGCATGCAGGCACTTCACGCGCGTGGGCATGCCACCGGCGGAGATGCCGTCGATCTCCGGCACCTCACCGAACTGCGCACGGTCGGCCAGGTAGGCCTCGTGCGCCGCGCGATAGGCGTCGGCGACCGTCTCGTCCGCTTCCAGCAGCGCGGCGAGCTCTGGCATCACCTGAGTGGCCTCGAGCGTCGACATGGCCGCGGTGGCCGCCGGATGGGTGAGGTAGTAGAACGTCGGGAACGGCGATCCGTCATCGAGACGGGGGCTGGTGGCGACCACGGTCGGATTGCCGCAGACGCACCGAGCGGCGATCCCGACGACGCCGCGCGCCCGGCGACCGAGCTGCGCCGACACCACGTCGATCTCGGCAGGCGTCGGCAGGGCGAAGGGGGGCGTCGTCACCGTCACAGCCTACGGGAGCCCCACCTGGGAAACCCGTGGACTACTCCGCGGACGTGGCGTTCTGAGCGAGCCCGGCACCGGCGACGGAGCGCAGCAGCTGCGGCATCCAGTCCGCCGGCGTCTCCTCCAGTTCGTCGCTCACCGGCGCCTGTTCCTGCGGAAGAGATGCCGGGTCCAGATCGTTGTCCACGAGGTACACGACCTCGCCGGGTTTGACGTAGTACAGCCGCTCGCGCGCCTGCGTGGTGATGTACGCCGGGTCGTCCCAGCGTTCACGCACCTGCTCGAGCTCCTCGATCTGCTCGGCACTCACCTGCACCGATGCCTCGAGCGCCGCGATCTTCTGCCGCTGGTCGATGTAGGTGCCGAGCGTCGGCACCAGGACCCAAGCGCCCAGGATCACCAGCGAGAGCATGATGACCATGAATCCGGACAGGCGGATGCCCGACGCCCAGTCGCGAACGTCGACCTGAGGCCGTCGGGATGCGCGCTCCGCCTGAGCACGCTGTGCCTGTGCAACAGACGGTGCCTGAACACGAGAAGGGGGAACCGGACGCCTGGCCATGGTTCCCCCTTCTGTCGTGTCTCAGCTGCGCTGCGTCAGCATTCAGCCCTGGAACCGGGGGAACGCCGAGCGACCCGCGAACACGGCGGCGTCCGCGAGGTCCTCCTCGATGCGCAGAAGCTGATTGTACTTCGCGACGCGCTCGCTGCGAGCGGGCGCACCGGTCTTGATCTGACCTGCGTTCGTAGCGACGGCGAGGTCGGCGATCGTGGTGTCCTCGGTCTCACCCGAACGGTGCGACAGCATGGCGGTGTAGCCGGAGCGCTGGGCGAGGCTGACGGCGTCGAACGTCTCGGTCAGGGTGCCGATCTGGTTGACCTTGACCAGCAGCGAGTTGGCGACGCCGCGCTTGATGCCGTCGGCGAGACGCTGCGGGTTGGTGACGAACAGGTCGTCTCCGACCAGCTGGACCTTCGAGCCGAGCGCGTCGGTGAGGAGCTTCCAGTTGTCCCAGTCGTCCTCGGCGAGGGCGTCCTCGATCGTGACGATCGGGAAGTCATTGACGAGACCCTGGTAGTACTCGATCAGCTCGGGGCCAGACCAGTCCTTGTTGTCGAGGCGGTACACGCCGTCGCTGAAGAACTCGGTGGCGGCGACGTCGAGGCCGAGGGCGATGTCCTTGCCCGGGGTGAAGCCGGCCTTCTCGATCGCCTTGATGAGGAACTCGAGACCCTCGCGGTTGCTGGGCAGGTCGGGGGCGAAACCGCCCTCGTCGCCGAGGCCGGTGGCGTAGCCGGCGGCCTTCAGCTCGCTGCGCAGCACGTGGTAGGTCTCGACGCCCCAGCGGAGCGACTCGGAGTACGTCTCTGCGCCGATCGGGGCGAGGAAGAACTCCTGCATGTCGATGCCGTTGTCGGCGTGCTCGCCGCCGTTGATGACGTTGAACAGCGGCACGGGCAGAACGTGCGCGTTCGGTCCGCCGAGGTAGCGGTACAGCGGCAGGTCGGCGCTGTCCGCGGCGGCCTTGGCCACGGCGAGGCTCACGCCCAGGATGGCGTTCGCACCGGTGCGCTTCTTGTTCTCGGTGCCGTCGGTCTCGTTGAGGATCTCGTCGACGATGCGCTGCTCGCTCGCCTCGACGCCCTCGATCGCAGGGCCGAGCTCGTCGATGATGGCCTCGACGGCCTTCAGGACGCCCTTGCCGCCGTAGCGGGACTTGTCGCCGTCACGAAGCTCATACGCCTCGAATGCGCCGGTGGATGCGCCGGAGGGGACAGCTGCCCGCTGGACGATGCCGTCGTCGAGGAGCACCTCCACCTCGACGGTCGGGTTGCCGCGGGAATCCAGAATCTCGCGTGCGCCTACAGCCTCGATGAGTGCCACGTATGTGCTCCTTGCTCAGAGAAAGGGTGGTGTGTGGAGCGTCGTCGATCCGTCGCCAGTCTAGTGCGCGGCATCCGCCCGTCACAGGACGAGAGCGAGCGCGACGCCGTCCCAGCCCTTGATCCCGACGGTCTGCAGCGCCGTGGCGTCGAAGCGCGGATCGTCGGCCAGCATCCGCAGACCGTCGCGGGTGCCGATCACCATCGGGTCGGTCGTGTCGTCGTCGACGATCTCGCCCTCACGGCCGATGTTGTCGACGATCACGACGGTTCCGGACCGACCGAGGCGTGCGGCCCAGTCGAGGTAGATCGTGTTCGACTCCTTGTCAGCGTCGATGAAGACGAGGTCGAACGGATCCGAGCCTTCGAGGGTCGGGAGAACGTCTGCTGCGCGCCCGATGCGGATCGCCACACGATCGCCGACTCCTGCTGCGTCGATGCTGGTTCGTGCGATCGCCGCGTTCGCCGGCTCCGCCTCGATCGTCACGACCTCTCCCCCGTCGCCGACGCCTCGCGCGAGCCAGATCGTCGAGTAGCCGCCCAGCGTGCCGATCTCGAGCACGCGCCGCGCGCCGCTGAAGCGTGCGAGCAGGTTCAGCAGCTTGCCGCTGACCGGCGCGACCTCGATCTCGGGAAGCCCGGCGTCATGCTGCGCGGCGAGCGCCGCGTCGAGACCGGGGTCGTGTCCGACGAGCAGATCGGAGAGGAACTCATCGGTGCGGCGCCAGTTCGCCGGTGTGGATTCGGCCATGGCTCCACCCAACCCCGCCCGGTCGATGCCGTCAAGGCTCAGGAGCGCGGCGGCGAGAGCAGCCGCCCTGGGGCTCCGGCGAGCTCCGGCTGCCGACGGAACTGGCCCGTCACTGCGAGCACGACGGCCGCGATGGCGCAGACGATCCATCCGGCGACGCCGAGGGAGCCTGCGACCGCCATGTCGAAGGTCGTGCCCGATGCGTAGAGCAGCGTGATGAGCGCGGCGGACGCGTTCATCATGCCGTGCGCGAAGACAGCGGGCCACACCGACGCCGAGCGCAGGCGCAACCAGCCCAGCAGGATGCCCCAGGCGATGCATCCGCCCGTCATGAACAGCACGCCGGTGAGGTCGAACCGGCCGAAGTTGTAGCCGAGCAGGATGATCGGTGCGTGCCAGACGCCCCAGATCGCTCCGCTGAGCAGTAACGAGGGCCAGGTGCCGAGCGGCCGGAGCGCCGGCACGAGGAATCCCCGCCATCCGAGCTCCTCCCCGAAGGCGACGACGGCGTTGACGGTCGTGGCTGCGATCGGGATGAGCACGAGCTGCGACAGGATCGCGAGACCGGCGGGCGGCACGGGCGCACCGGCAGGCACGACCTCCGCCAGCACGTCGGCGTAGCCCGAGAAGTGCACGAGGTCGAGCTGCACCCAGCCGAACAGCGCCGCCACCGCGACGGATGCCACGACGAGCACGAGCGGTGCGAACAGGCCGAGGACGATCATCCAGACGACGCACTTCGCCGGGCGCAGCGGCCACATGCCGAGGAATCGCAGTCTCTCGCCCGCCGGCACGGGACGCAGCACGAGCATCACGATGACGACGGCGATCGTCGGAGTGAACATCATCAGCGGGACGAGAACGCCGAACAGCGGACTCGCGAGTCCGCCATCCATCCACAGGGGCAGGGCGACGAGCCAAGCGAGCCCCAGGGCCAGGATGACGAACGAGATGGTGGCGATCGGGCGGATGCGGGTCATGAGCTGACTCCCTTCACTGCAGTGGACAGAACGGCGGCTGCGGTCGCGGCATCGTCGACGGTGACGACGAATCGGCGGCCGCTCCGGCGCGTCACCTGAAGACCGTCGCCTGTACGCAGGACCACCCCCATCCGACCGTCGACCGCGATGCGCACGCCCCACCCGCCGAAGTCGCCCATCGGATTGACGGACACGGCGCGCACGTCGGTGATGTCCGATGCCGGGATGCTCCAGCGCGGCCAGCCGGCGATCGACCGCACCCGCAACCCCTCGGCGCTCACTCGGACTCGGAACACGAGGCTCGTGGCGATCAGCACGATCACGAGCAGCGTCGCCGCTGCCAGGATCCAGCCGACCCCGACGTCCATCACGAACACCCAAGCGGTCGTGGCGGCCAGGAGCAGCACCGCCAGCACCAGTCCGATGACGCCGGGTCGCCCCATGGCCGCCGTTCCGAACCAGGCGGCGCGCTCCCCTGGCGCCAGGCCCAGCTGCACGGCGCGGCGCGTGGCAGGTGACATCGTCACGTTCGGCTGCAGGAACCAGCCGACGACCCCGAACACGAGCATCCCGCTGAAGCCGATCGCCATGACGATGCCGATGCCCGCGCCGTCACCGCCGCCGCGCTGCACGGCGACGGAGCCGACGGATGCCGAGGCGATCAGCACGGAGGCGCCGAGTGACACCGCTGCGAGAAGCCGGCAGGTCATGCCCCACGCCTCGCGCATCAGGCCGAGCACGGGGAGCGTCAGAAGCAGCGGGACGCCGAGCCCGACGATGAGTTGAAGCCAGATGTACATGTCGGGGCTGCCGAAGCCGTCCGGTCCGTTGGGCCCCCAGTGCGTGACGACCCGGTCGGGCAGCTCAGGGAGCCAGATGAGGATCGGGGCGAGCGCGGCGGCCGCGATCACGAGAGGGGCCGCGAGTCCGACCAGGAGGAAAGCCCGCCGCGCGCGGCGCAGGTCTGCGGGGCGCTGTTCGGATGTGTTCATGAGTCGACCTCCGTGACGACGACGGCCTCTGTGATCAGAGCGGCCAGAGTTGTGGACGAGATTCCGAGAGAGGCTGCGCGGCGGACGAGATCCGCGACGTCCCCGGCGAGTTCCGCGAGTGGAGCAGCGGATGCCGAGATCACGGCACCGCGTCCGCGTCGAAGGTCGACCAGACCCTCGTCGCGCAACTGCTGGTAGGCGCGCAGCACCGTGTGCAGATTGATGTCGAGCGCTTCTGCCACGTCGCGCGCTGTGGGCAGTCGATCGCCTGGCCCGACGCGTCCGGCGAGGATGTCGCCGCGCACAGAGGACGCGACCTGCTCGAACAGTGGTCGCGTGCTGTCCGCGTCGATTCTGATCAGCATGGCGCCCCTTTCCTTGTGTGACTAATTCTAGTACTACTAGAACAACTGTGACAACCCTGCAAACACTTTCGGGCGCACGGAGCGGATCGCCAGACTGAGATCATGAAGATCACGCCGCGTCGTCTGGCGCTCGGCATGAGCCTGTGGATCCCGAACCTGTTCACCGGCATCCGCATCCGCCGGTTCAGCGACGACTGGACGCACGCGACGGTCGAACTGCACGTCAACGTCCTCACCCGCAACTACGTGGGGACCGCCTTCGGCGGGTCCATGTCGGCGATGACCGACCCGTACTTCTTCATGCTCGTGATGCACCAACTCGGACGCGATTACGTCGTGTGGGACACCCGCGGCGAGATCGAGTTCCTCAAACCGGGCCGCGGGGTGCTTACGGCGCACTTCCACGTCTCGAAGGAGCGTGCGGAACAGATCCGCGACCGAGCCCACGGCGGCCAGAAGGTGCTCGAGTGGTTCGAGACCGAGATCACCGATCGCGACGGCGACGTCGTGGCGAAGGTGCGCCGCGAGGTGTACGTCCGCGAGAAGAGACGGGTAACCAGCGCGCGTACGAGCTGATCCCGATCGTTCACCTGCGCGTGCCACGATGAACGGGTGCAGCTCGCCCGACGCCTGACCCTCACCGACGCGGTGGCCGTCGGACTCGGCTCGATGATCGGCGCAGGAGTATTCGCCGTCTGGGGCCCGGCGCTCGAGGCCGCAGGGTCTGGACTGCTCATCGCCCTCGCGATCGCCGCGGTCGTAGCCTTCTGCAACGCCACCTCGTCGGCCCAGCTCGCTGCCGTGCACCCGGTCGCCGGTGGCACGTACGCGTATGCGCGTGCGGAGATCGGCCCGTGGTGGGGCTTCATCGCCGGATGGTGCTTCGTGATCGGCAAGCTCGCCAGCTGCGCGGCGATGGCGATGACCTTCGCGGCGTACGCGGCCCCCGCCGGGTGGGAACCGCTCGTCGCCGCCGTCGCCGTCGCCGCTCTCGCGACCGTGAACTGCTTCGGCGTGACGCGCACGGCACTGCTGACCCGCATCCTCGTCGCCGTCTCCCTGCTCGGACTCGCCGTCGTCGTCGCGGTCGGGTTCGCGTCGGTGCCGTCCTCGGGACCCGCTCCCCTGCCCGATCTCACCGCGTACGGCGTGCTGCAGGGCGCCGGGCTGCTGTTCTTCGCGTTCGCGGGGTACGCGCGCATCGCCACGATGGGTGAGGAGGTCGTCGACCCAGCGCGCAGCATCCCGCGCGCGATCGTCCTGGCGCTGACCGGAGCCCTGGTCGTCTACGTGCTCGTCGCCGTCGTCGTCCTGCTGACGCTGGGTGCGGATGTCTCGGCCCATACCGCTCCTCTGGCAGCCGTCGTCGATGCCGCAGGGCTGACGGGGCTGGAACCCGTCGTCCGCATCGCCGCAGCCGCGGCATCGCTCGGCGCTCTGCTCGCCCTCCTGACCGGCATCGGACGCACCACGCTCGCGATGGCACGGGAGTCCGATCTGCCACGGTTCCTCAGCGCGGTGCATCCGCGCTGGCGGGTGCCCTATCGTGCCGAAATCGCCGTCGCCGGCATCGTGATCGTGATCGTGCTCGTCGCCGACCTGCGTGGCGCGATCGGATTCTCGTCGTTCGGCGTGCTGCTGTACTACCTGATCGCGAATGCCGCGGCGTTCCGGCAGGCGGGCGCCGCGCGCCGCTATCCGCGCGCGCTGCAGGTGCTCGGCGTGCTGGGCTGCCTCGTTCTCGTGAACACCCTGCCGGTACTCGCATCGCTGATCGGCACGGGTGTCCTGCTCATCGGCGTGGCCTACCGGATGCTGCGACTGCGCCTCACGCGGGCATCGACGCCGTCGCCCTGACAGCGGGCGCGGCGAGCGCCATCTCCACGGCGGGCAACAGGGCCTCGGCCGTACGGCGGTAGCCGGCGGCGCTCGGGTGGAATCGGTCGAGACCGAACATCTCATCCGGTTGCTCGCGGAACGTCGGACCCACCGCCTGTCGCAGGTCGACGGGAATGGCCCCTGTACGCCAGGCGACCTTGGTCTGCTCGAGTGCGAGCCGGTGCGACATCCGCGAGAGCAAAGAGCGCAGCGGCTGCGGCACCGGCTGCAGGGTGCCGAGGTCTGGGCAGGTGCCGACGACCACCGGAGTGCCGCACTCCTGGAGGCGGGTGATGGCCCTTTCGAGCTCGGCCGCCGCCGACCACGGCGGCACGAGATGCGTGACGTCGTTGCCGCCGATCACGATCACGGCGACGTCGGCACGGTAGTCCTCCGGCAGCGCGTCGAGCTGCCCGGCGAGCGCCGTGGACTCCGATCCCACGACGGCTGCCGTTCGCAGCCGCACGGGGCGCAGCATCCGTTTGGCTACGGCCTTGGCGATCCGCCCGCCCAACGTCTCCTTGCGCCGCTCAGCACCGAGACCGGCGGCGAGCGAGTCGCCGAGCAGCAGCAGTTCGATCGGCGTGCCGTCGAGGGACTTCTTCCACACGCGATCGGCGTCGATCGACTCCTCACCCAGCGGCTTGCCGATTCGACGCCGCGCGATCGCGGCCTGACGGGTCAGCAGAGTCCGGATGCCGAGCGCGACGAGGCCAAGCGCTGCCGCAGCTGCCAGGATGCGCGCCCTGATCATGCGCCCATTCGACAGGAACCGCGTGAACGCGGCATGAACGCCCGGGGTCGCGAGACAAGGTCGGAGCGGGCGGGAGCCGGTGGCCCGGCAGCCCCGGTACACCTGCACGACGCGGGTACGGATGTACGACTGAAACTGCGGATGCGTCGTGCAAGTGTTCCCGGGTCGTGCAGGTGTTCCCGAGACAGGACGGCGGCGAGGGTCAGTTGAGCGGCTTGATCTCCAGCGATCCGGGATCGGTGCCGGCCGACACTGTTGCGAACGCGGTGTAGCCATCGGCGGCCGAGCGATCGAGCAGCGCCTTGAAGTTCTTCACGCGGCGCTCCAGCCGCACCCGACCCTGCGTCATGAGCGCGGCCTTGTGGGCGATGAGCTCGGTCAGCGGCACGTCGGCGTCGTGGACCAGCACGATGGCCCTGGTTCCGGCATCCGCCTCGGGTTCGAGCAGATCCGCGAGGCGTTCGAATCCGAGCGAGAACCCGACGGCTGGGACCTGCTGGCCGAGGAATCGGCCGATCATGCCGTCATAGCGTCCGCCGCCGCCGAGCGAGTACGACACCGAGGGGTGCGCGAGCTCGAAGATCGTGCCGGTGTAATAGCCCATGCCTCGCACGAGGAAGGGATCGAAGACGAGGGGGATGTCGGCAGCGCCGGTGCCGACGGCGACGGCCTCGCCGATGCCGACCAGGTGCGCGACGATCTCGTCCGGCGCGTTCTCCGGCAGAGCCTTGCGGATCTGCCGCTCGCCGTACGGGTTGTACTCCATGGTCTGCGGGCGGCGGAGATACGCCTCGAACGCGTCGACGGCGGATGCAGTCGCCCCGCGCTCGCGCAGCTCGGAGACGATGCCATCAGGGCCGATCTTGTCGAGCTTGTCGATCGTGATCAGCACTCCGGGACGCTCGTCGGCGGAGAAGCCGAAGGCATCCAGCATCCAATCGAGCACGCGGCGATCGTTGACGCGGACCGTCGCGCCGTCCAGTCCCAGCGCGCCGAGCGCGTCGAGGGATGCCACAATCAGCTCGGCCTCGGCGCGCGCCGAGTCGTCCCCGATGATGTCGATGTCGCACTGCACGAACTGGCGATAACGGCCCTTCTGCGGGCGCTCGGCGCGCCAGACCGCGCCGATCTGGATCGCACGGAAGACCGTGGGCAGCTGGCCGCGGTTACTGGCGTAGAAGCGGGCCAGGGGGACGGTCAGGTCGTAGCGGAGCCCGAGGTCGCTGAGCGCGGCGGGATCGTCGGCTGCTTCGCGGATCGCGTCGGCATCCAGACCGCGGCGCAGGATGTTGTACGACAGCTTCTCGTTGTCGCCGCCGATGCCGGCGTGCAGGCGGTCGTACTCCTCGACGACGGGCGTCTCGATCTCGTCGAATCCATGCGCCAGGTAGCGTTCGCGGATGACGGAGAGCAGGCGCTCACGACGGGCCTTGTCGGCGGGGAGGATGTCGCGCATGCCGCGCGGCGGGTTCACAGTAGCCACGCCTCTATCTTTCCAGGTGTCGTCGGCGGCTCGCACGTCGGCACAACTTCGGATGCCGCGGGCGACACGCCGCGAATCAGCGGCACACAGCGGAGTGTCGGGCGCCGAGTCCGAAGTCGTGCACGGGGAACCCGGCGGCGTCAGGCTTCGGCGTCGCGGACCTCGTCCTCGAGCAGCCGCAGGCGCTCGCGCAGGGCGCGCTCGGCGTCCCAGCCGTTCGCGCGGGCCGTGGCGGTGAGCGTCAGCAGCAGGTCGCCGAGCTCCTCCTCCGTCTCCGGCGCTGCGCCGATCTCGGCCGCGTCGTGTGCGGCGAGCGCGACCTCTTCCCCCGCTCCCACCGAAGCCGCGCGACCCAGCACCTTCTGCGCACGCGCCAGCGACGGCATCGCCGATGGCACACCATCGAGCACGCTGCGGCGCTCGCGCTTCTCGGCCGCCTTCGCGGCGTTCCAGTGCACGAGCACCTCATCCGACGTGGTCGCGACGGCATCGCCGAACACGTGGGGATGCCGTCGCACCATCTTCTCGGTCAGAGTCTGGGCCACGTCGTCGATGTCGAACGGGTCATCCGGATCCTGCGCTGCGATCGCGGCATGGAACAGCACCTGCCACAGCAGGTCGCCGAGCTCCTCCCGCAGATCCGCGCGCGTACCGCCCTCGACGGCGTCGATGACCTCGTGCGACTCCTCGATCAGGTACGGCACGAGATCGCGGTGCGTGATCTGCTGAGACCACACGCAGCGCTCGCGCACGGCCTTCATGGTGTCGGCCGCGCCGCGCAGCGGGTCGATGTCCGTCATCGCATCCTCCAGGTCGTCAGGAACTCGCAGCCGTCACCCTGCGGTGCCACGCCGCCCTGGCGGACACGACGATCCCGGCGAGCACCACGGAGATCAGCGATCCGACGAGCACTCCGAGGATCGCCTGATCGCGGGTTGCGGGGTCGCTCGCGAACGCCAGGTTGGCCAGCAGCAGCGACACGGTGAACCCGATGCCGCCGAGCGTCCCGGCGGCGAGCAGATCGGTGACCGTCAGAGCGGGGGGCCGGCCACGGGAGCCGATCCGGATCGCGATCCAGCCGAACGCGGTGATGCCGATGATCTTGCCGAGCGGAAGAGCGACGGCGATGCCGAAGAACGCCGGCGAGAGCTCGGACGGAGACACTGCGGGGATCACCACGAACGCTGCCGCGAACGCGAAGATCGGCAGGATCGCACCGTTCACCCACGGTTCCAGCACGTGACGGGCTCTCATCGACGGCGACTGCGCGATCGCGAGTCCGAGCATGACGCCGGCGATCGTGGCGTGGATGCCGGACAGCAGCACCAGCGCCCAGACCACCACACCGATGATGATCATGGCCGTGATGATGATCCAGGAGCGCTTGTCCGGCAGCATCCGGGACAGGAAGCCGAACGCGACGACGCCGACGATCGCGAGGACGAGGTACAGCCAGTTCAGATCGTGCGCGAACAGCACGGCGATGAAGACGATGCCGATGATGTCGTCGAGGATCGCGAGCGCGAGCAGGAAGACGCGCACGGCTGCGGGCAGTCCCTTGCCGAATACGGCGAGGACGCCCAGGGCGAAAGCGATGTCGGTGGCGGTGGGGATCGGCCAACCGGATGCAGTCGCATCTCGACCTGCGATGACGAGGTAGATGATGATCGGCACGAGGACGCCACCCGCTGCGGCGATGGCCGGCTGCAGCGCCTTGCCGAAGGAGTTCAACTCGCCTCGGGTGAGTTCGTACTGGAGCTCCATCGCCACGACGAAGAAGAAGATCGCCAGCAGGCCGTCCGAGATCCAGTGCGCGACCGACAGGTCGATGCCGGTCCCCGGAATCGCGATGTGGAAGCCCAGCACCGCATCGATCGGGCCGAAGCTCGGGAGATTCGCGAGGAGAATGCCCAACGCGGCGGCGACAAGGAGCAGCACCGCAGGGAACTGCTGCGAGCGCAGAAAGTTTCGGGTATCAGACATCCGCTCCATGCTATGCCCCGGTCGTCACGCCTCGTCACGTGGTCGGGACTGCCGCCAGGACGCCGCTAACCTCGAAAGAATGACCCCCGAGCCCACCAACACAGAGGCCATCCGCGTCATCGGCCGGTTCGAAGCCGGACGCGGGATTCCCGACGAGATGCGTGCGGACGTGCGCATGCTCGGTGCCCTCCTCGGTCAGGTGCTGCGCGAGTGCGGCAGCCCGGGACTGTTCGAGGACGTCGAGCGTCTGCGTCTGGCGACGATCCAGGCGTATGAGGCGGAGACCGCCCTCGCGGAAGGAACCGAGGCGTTCGAGCGCGCGACCGAGATCGCCGAGTCGTTCACGATCGAGCGGGCCGATGAGGTCGCCCGGGCCTTCACCTGTTACTTCCACCTCGTGAACCTCGCCGAGGAGCACCAGCGGGTGCGCATCCTCCGCGAGCGCGCCGGTCAGCCTGGGCGCGAGGATGCCACGGACACGGTGGCGGCCGCGTACGAGCAGCTGCGCCGCGAGGTCGGCGACGACGAGGCGCGGCGGCGCCTGGCAGGGCTCCGCTTCCACCCGGTGTTCACCGCTCATCCCACCGAGGCGCGGCGTCGTGCCGTCTCCACCAGCATCCGCCGCCTGTCGGAGCTGCTCACCGATCACGATGCCGCGAGCGACGGCGGGTCGGAGGAGCACCGTGCACGCCGCCGGATGCTGGAAGAGGTCGACACGCTGTGGCGCACCGCGCCCCTGCGGGCACAGAAGCCCTCGCCGACCGACGAGGTCCGTACCGTCATGTCGGTGTTCGACGAGACGCTCTTCACGACGGTCCCGCACGTCTACCGCCGGATCGACGACGCGCTGCGGGGAGAGGACTCCGGCGCCAGCACCCCTGTCGTACCCGCCTTCGTGCGAGTCGGGTCGTGGGTGGGCGGCGACCGCGACGGCAACCCGTTCGTCACGGCATCCGTCACCCGCGAAGCGGCCCAGATCGCCTCTGACCACGTCCTCCGCGGGCTCGAGCGCGCCATCGACCGGATCGGCCGCGGACTCACCCTCGACGCCGACAGCACGCCGCCAAGCGACGAGGTCGCCGCGATGTGGGACGCGTTCTCGGCGTCGCAGCAGGACGTGGCCGACGAGATCGCCGCACGCTCTCCGGAGGAGCCGCACCGCCGCGTGATGCTCTCGCTCGCCCGCCGCGTCGCCGCGACCCGCCTGGGCGGCGACGGCGCGTACACCGCGCCAGAGCAGCTTCTCGCAGATCTCCGCGCCGTGCAGGAGTCCCTCGCGGCATCCGGCGCGAAGCGGCACGCGTTCGGCGGCATCCAGCATCTGATCTGGCAGGTCGAGACCTACGGGTTCCACCTCACCGAGCTCGAGGTGCGCCAGCATTCGCAGGTGCACCGCCAGGCCCTTGCCGAGCTCGAAGCCGGCGACGACCAGCAGCTCAGCGAGCAGACGCTCGAGGTTCTCGAGGTGTTCCGAGCGATCGCCGAGATCCAGCGCCGCTACGGTCTGCGCGCCGCTGGACGCTACGTCGTCTCGTTCACGCAGTCCGCCGAGGACCTCGCGAACGTGCATCGCCTCGCCAGGCACGCCCTGGGCGACGATGTGCCGGTATTGGACGTCGTTCCGCTGTTCGAGACCTTCGCCGACCTGCAGGCGGCGCCCGCGATCCTCGCTGAGGTCGTCGAGTTCCCCGAGTTCCGCGCTCGCATGTCCGAGACCGAGAACCGACTCGAGGTCATGCTCGGCTACTCCGACTCGTCGAAGGATGTCGGACCGGTCGCGGCGAACCTCGCTCTCTACGAGGCGCAGGAGAAGATCGCGCTGTGGGCGCAGGGTGCCGGCATCGCACTGACACTTTTCCACGGTCGCGGCGGAGCACTCGGACGCGGCGGCGGCCCCGCCAACTCGGCGATCCTCGCGCAGCCGCCGCACTCCGTCGACGGACGCTTCAAGCTCACCGAGCAGGGCGAGGTGATCTTCGCCCGCTACGGCGAGCCCGCGATCGCCATGCGGCACATCGACCAGGTCGCCGCCGCCACCCTGCTCGCATCGTCGCCGAGCGTCGAGCAGCGCACCAGCGGCGCTGCCGCCCGCTACGCGGACATCGCGCAGAAGATGGATGCCGCCTCCCGCGAGCGCTTCTTCTCGCTGGTCAAGGCGGACGGCTTCGCTCCGTGGTTCGCCACGGTCACCCCCATGGAGGAGATCGGGCTGCTCGCGCTGGGCTCCCGCCCTGCTCGCCGCGGTCTCTCCGTCGAGTCCCTCGAGGACCTGCGGGCGATCCCGTGGGTGTTCGCGTGGACGCAGGCTCGCATCAACCTGGCCGGCTGGTTCGGACTCGGCACTGCGCTCGAAGCAGTCGGCGACGAGGCGCGCCTCGCGGAGGCCTACCGCGAGTGGCCGCTGCTGCGCACCATGGTCGACAACGTCGCCATGAGCCTGGCGAAGACCGACGAGCGCATCGCTCGCCGCTACCTCGCCCTCGGCGACCGCGATGATCTCGCCCAGCTGGTGCTCGACGAACTGGCCCTCACCAGGGAGTGGGTCATCCGCCTCACCGGAGGCTCCGGCCTGCTCGAGAACAAGCCGATCCTGCAGCGAGCGGTGGCCCTGCGCAGCCCGTACGTCGACGCCCTGTCCCTGCTGCAGCTGCGCGCTCTGCGCGAGCTGCGGTCTGCGGCATCCGCCCCCGAGGGGTCGGGAGCCGACGACGAACAGCGCCGTCTCCTCCTGCTGTCGGTCAGCGGCGTCGCCGCCGGCCTGCAGAACACCGGGTGATCCCGCCCGTTCCTCACACGGAAAACCCCGGGGTAAAGTGAGATCTCGCGCCCGATCCGGCGCACTTCTCACGCGACACGATCGCCCCTCAGCCGTCCAACTCAGAAAGCCGTCCCCGCGTGACCGCAACTCTCACTGAATTCCACCCGCTCACCGAGTCCGTCCAGCCCGTGTTCGACACGGTGCTGGCCCGCAGCCCGCACGAACCCGAGTTCCAGCAGGCCGTGCACGAGGTTCTCGGAACGATCTCGCCGGTGCTCGAGCAGCATCCGGAGTACGTCGAGGCCGGCATCCTCGACCGGGTCGTCGAGCCGGAGCGGCAGATCATGTTCCGCGTGCCGTGGATCGATGACGCCGGCAAGATGCAGGTCAACCGTGGTTACCGCATCCAGTTCTCCTCGGTTCTCGGGCCGTACAAGGGCGGGCTGCGGTTCCACCCCTCGGTGAACCTGTCGATCATCAAGTTCCTCGGCTTCGAGCAGATCTTCAAGAACGCGCTCACCGGTCAGGGCATCGGCGGCGCCAAGGGTGGGTCGGACTTCGACCCGCACGGCAAGACCGACGCCGAGATCATGCGCTTCTGCCAGTCGTTCATGAGCGAGCTGTACCGCCACCTCGGCGAGCACACCGACGTCCCCGCCGGCGACATCGGCGTCGGCGGCCGCGAGATCGGCTATCTGTTCGGCACGTACCGCAAGATCACCAACCGTCACGAGTCGGGCATGTTCACGGGCAAGGGCACCGGATGGGGCGGCGCCGAGGTGCGCACGGAGGCCACCGGCTACGGCGCGGTCTTCTTCGCGCAGGAGATGCTCGCCGTCCACAACGAGTCGTTCGAGGGCAAGCGCGTCGGCATCTCCGGTTCCGGAAACGTCGCCATCTACGCCATCCAGAAGGCCACCCAGCTCGGTGCGACCGCGGTGACGGCATCCGACTCCTCCGGCTACGTCGTCGACGACGCCGGAATCGACCTGGATCTGCTCCGTCAGATCAAGGAGGTCGAACGCGGCCGCATCAGCGAGTACGCGGCTCGACGCGCAAGCGCCCGCTTCGTCCAGGACGGCAGCGTCTGGGACGTTCCGGTCGACATCGCCGTCCCCTCGGCCACGCAGAACGAGCTCAGCCTCGAAGACGCCGAAGCCCTGATCGCGAACGGCGTTCGGGCCGTCTCCGAGGGCGCGAACATGCCCTGCGTCCCGGATGCCGTCGCAGCCTTCCAGCGCGCAGGGGTTCTGTTCGCCCCCGGCAAGGCCGCCAACGCCGGCGGTGTGGCGACCTCAGCGCTCGAGATGAGCCAGAACGCGGCGCGTCAGCGCTGGACGTTCGAGGACAGCGAGAACAAGCTGCGCGAGATCATGCGCGACATCCACCAGGCGGCGTTCGACGCGGCGGAGAAGTACGGCGTTGGCGGCGACTACGTCGCAGGGGCGAACATCGCCGCGTTCCAGCGCGTCGCGGCCGCGATGCTCGCGCAGGGCGTCATCTGAGTCGGTTCGGCGTTTCGTCTCGCTTCGCTCGCTCAACGACCCGCGCAGAACAGTTGCGGGTCGTTGAGCGAAGGCGCGCAGCTCCGAAGACGGAACTGGCTGAGCGAGCCGATGGCGAGTCGAAGCCGCTACACCGCGTGGTCGTCGGCGTGCCGCGCGAGGGACGAGCCGTAGCGCTCTGTGAGCTGCACCATGAGATCAGGGGTGTCGCGGTCGACTCCGAACACGTGCCCTGGAAAGTCCAGGTCGGGCTGAGCTGCGGCGATATCGTCGGCGCGGTCGGGTGAGAACAGCTGCACCGGGTCGCCGGCGGCCACCCATCCGATCGGGACGACGGTGCCCTCGGGCAGCACGGCACGACGGGTCACGATCGCGTTGACCCTGATCTCGCAGCGCGACCCGACGATCGCGCCGTTGAAGATCCGGGCGCCTGAGGCGAAGAACACCTCCTCGCCGACGGTCGCTCCGGCGACGCTCGCGAGCGTGCCGACGAGCGTGTGATCGCCGATGTGCACCGCGTTGGCAGCCGTGGCCCTGATGAGTGCGTTCTCCATCACGATCACGTGCTCGCCGAGCGTGATCGGTCCGCCCTCGGCGGTGATCACGGCACCGTGCAGCACCTGGCAGTTGGCGCCGATCTCGACGTCGCCGGAGATCACAGCGGTCGGCGCGACGACGGCGGTGTCATCGATGCGGGGCCGAGCCCCGAGGTGCTCGTACAACATGCCGCCAGACTAGCCCGACGAGTTCACTGCGGTGCACAATTTCGGACGACACCGGCGACACGCCGCGGCATCCGGCATGGTGCCGGCGCGCCGCGCGCCGGATCCGAAGCGGTGCACGGGATGCCGGCACGAGGCGTGACAGTATTGCCGTGGCGCGCGCCGCGGCGTACCGTCACGACATGACGGTGACACGGCTGTTCCCGATCCTGCGCACGACCGACTTGCCGCGACTGGTGGCGTTCTACGAGGCTGCGTTCTCGGCATCCATCGACTACCACTACGAGCAGGACGGAACAGACGTGTACGTCGCTCTCGCCGTCGGGGGCGGGAGCATCGGAATCGGGCTCGAGCCAGGCGTCTCCCCCGGCGATCCGGTCGCGATCTGGCTGTACGTCGACGACGTCGACAGCGCGCACGCCCGGGCAGTGGATGCCGGGGCGACGTCAGTCGCGGACCCCGAGGACATGCCCTGGGGCGAACGCGTCGCGCAGGTGCGAGACCCCGACGGCACGCTGCTGTACCTCGGCGCCTGATCCGGCCTCTGATCAGCTCGCGGTCTTGACCTGCTCGGGGAACATCGCGGCGATGAGCTGCGAAACCCACTCGAGGATCTCGACGTCCGCCGGGACCGGCACGAGCAGCGCCTCTCCCCCGGCGACGAGCTTCGACTTGGGGTAAAGCCGCTGCAGGCGGACCTTCATCGAGTCCTCGAGGCGAGCGGGCGCCACCCGCAGGTTCGAGCCCATGACCACGACATCCGTGAGGCCCGACGCTGCGGCACGACGACGCAGCCGCGCGACGGAAACGAGTCCCTCGACCTCTTCCGGAGGAGTGCCGTACCGGTCGGTGAGCTCTTCGACCACGAGGTCGATCGCCTCGTCCTTCGCACTCGGCACGGCAGCGGCCGACAGCTTCTGATAGGCCTCGAGCCGTAGCCGCTCGCTGTCGATGTACGTCTCGGGGATGCGAGCGTCCACCGGAATCTCCATCCGGAGCTCGACGTCACTCGACGTGTCCTCGCCGCGGAAGTTCGCCACGGCCTCGCCGATCATGCGCAGGTACAGGTCGAAGCCGACACCGGCGATGTGGCCGGCCTGCTCTCCGCCGAGCATGTTGCCAGCGCCGCGCAGCTCGAGGTCCTTCAGCGCGACCTGCATGCCGGAGCCCAGGTCGTTGTTGATCGCGATCGTCTGCAGGCGATCCGCAGCCGTCTCGGACAGCGGCTTGGAGTCGTCGTAGAGGAAGTACGCGTAGGCGCGCTCGCGTCCTCGTCCGACACGCCCACGAAGCTGGTGCAGCTGCGACAGACCGTACTTGTCGGCCTTGTCGATGATGATCGTGTTCGCGTTCGAGATGTCGAGACCGGTCTCGATGATGGTCGTCGACACGAGCACGTCGTACTTGCGCTCCCAGAAGTCGTCGACGACCTGCTCGAGCTGGTGCTCGCCCATCCGGCCGTGCGCAACGGCGATCCGCGCCTCGGGGACGAGCTCAGCGAGCTCGGATGCGACGCGCTGGATCGACTGCACCCGGTTGTGCACGAAGAACACCTGACCCTCGCGCAGGATCTCGCGCCTGATCGCGGCCGCGATCTGCTTGTCGCTCCGCGGCCCGACGAACGTGAGGATCGGGTGCCGGTCCTCCGGTGGCGTCGCAAGCGTCGACATCTCGCGGATGCCGGTGACCGCCATCTCGAGCGTCCTCGGGATCGGCGTCGCACTCATGGCGAGGATGTCCACGTTGGTCTTGAGCTTCTTCAGTCGGTCCTTGTGCTCGACGCCGAACCGCTGCTCCTCGTCGATGATCAGCAGCCCGAGGTCCTTGAACATCACCTGATCGGTGAGGATGCGGTGGGTGCCGATGACCATGTCGACCGAGCCGTCGAGCAGTCCCTCGAGTGCGAGGCGCGCCTCCTTGTCAGTCTGGAACCGTGAGAGCGGCCTGACCTTCACGGGGAACCCGGCGAACCGTTCGGTGAACGTCTCGAGGTGCTGCTTGACCAGCAGTGTGGTCGGGACGAGCATCGCGACCTGCTTGCCGTCCTGGATCGCCTTGAATGCAGCGCGCACGGCGACCTCGGTCTTGCCGAAGCCGACATCGCCCGAGAGCAAGCGGTCCATCGGGATGTCCCGCTCCATGTCGGCCTTGATCTCATCGATCGTCTGCAGCTGGTCGAGTGTCTCGGCGAAGGGGAAGGCCTCTTCGAGCTCCCGCTGCCAGGGCGTGTCCGGGGCGAAGGCGTACCCCTTGGCCGCCATGCGCGCCGAGTACAGCTTGACGAGCTCGACGGCGATGTCGCGGACGGCCTTGCGGGCCTTGCCTTTGGCTGCTGACCAGTCGCTGCCGCCCATCTTCGACAGGGTCGGAGCCTCGCCGCCGACGTACTTCGAGAGCAGGTCGAGCTGGTCGGTCGGCACGTACAGCTTGTCCCCGGGGTAGCCGCGCTTGGACGGTGCGTACTCGAGCACGAGGTAGTCGCGGGTGGTCTTGGTGGCGTTGCGACCACCCGTCGAGACCTCGCGCTGCGTCATCTCGACGAACTTCGCGATGCCGTGCGTCGCGTGCACGACGTGGTCGCCGTTCTTCAGCTGCAGGGGGTCGACGACATTGCGCCTCCTGGAGGCGAGCTTCTTGACGACGCGCTGGTCGCCGCCGATCGTGCGGCCGTAGAACTCGTTGTCGGTGAGGACGGCGAGTTTCGCCTCCGGCACCTGGAACCCGGATTCCAGGGATCCGAGCACGAGAGTCGCGACACCGGCATCCGGAGCATCGGTCAACGTCTCGACGGGACGCGCGGCGAGCCCGCGGTCGGAGAGCACGTCGCGCGCGCGGTCGACGAGGCCGGTTCCGGATGCCACGACCACGACGCGCCAGTCATCAGCCAGGCGAGCGGCGACGAACTCGATCGCACCGTCGACGTTGCCGTGGAAGGACGGGATGATCGAGGCATCGATGTTCGCGGCATCCGCATCGTCGGTGGCGAAGGGGCTGAACCGCCACCACACACCGTCGCGCGCACGGACGATCTCGCGCAGCCGCGCGACGCTGAGGAAGTCGCCCGCACCCAGGTCGATCGGAGCGGATGCTCCGGACGTCGCAGCGCTCCACGCGGCATCCAGGAACTCGCGGTTCGTCTCGCCGAGGCTCTGCGCACGGGTGCTCGCGCGCTCCGGGTCGACGAGCGCGACGGCGGTACCAGGGGCGAAGTACTCGGCGAGCGACTTCAGGGGGCCGGCGACGGCGGGCAGCAGGGACTCCATGCCCTCGACGGGGATGCCTTCGGCCATCTTCTCCAGCATCCCTGCGATGGCGGGGAACCCGGCGACGAGCGAGCGGGCCTTGTCGCGCACGTCCGCGGTCAGCAGCAGCTCGCGGGTCGCAGGGAGCTCGACCAGGTCGACGTCACCGGGGAGCGAGCGCTGATCGGCGACCGAGAACGCGCGGATCTGGTCGATCTCGTCGCCGAAGAACTCGACGCGATACGGGTGCTCGCTCGTCGGCGGAAAGACGTCGAGGATTCCGCCGCGGACCGCGAACTCGCCGCGACGGGACACCATGTCGACTCGGGTGTACGCCCGTTCGACCAGCTGCTCGATCGTGTCGTCGAGATCGAGACCGCGGGCGCCGAGCGCGAGCGAAAGCGGTGCGGTGTCACCGAGGTTGGACGCGATGGGCTGCAGAGCCGCGCGCACGGAGGCGACGACGATGAGCGGGTGATCGCCCGCCCAGGTCGTGATGCGGCGCAGGGTGTCCAGGCGCCGTCCGACCGTGTCAGCGCTGGGGCTCAGACGCTCATGCGGCAGCGTCTCCCAGGCCGGGAAGCTGAGGATCTCGGCATCCGGGACGAACGAGCCCAGCGCTGCGGCGAGCGACTCGGCGCGACGCCCGGTCGGCGCGATGACGAGGAGGGATGCCGGATGCCCCGAACTCGCACGCTTCTCGAGCAGCCCTGCGATCGTCGGGGCGTCGAGCCCGTCGACGAGCCCGAGGTCGGCATCGGTCTGCGCCCAGGCGAGGGCGTCGTGGTACAGGTTCGCCCTTTCCAAGGCGCGCAGAATCCCCGGAACAGTCACCAGGCAAGCTTAGACGCGGCATCGGACATTGCGGCAGGCTCGGCAGGCTCAGCGCATCGCATCGGCATCGCGAACAGCCACTAGCCTGTCCGGATGGAACCCGTCACGCTGCGCACCGAACGCCTCGTCCTCCGCGCACCGACCGCTGACGACATCGATGCGATCACCGCCGCCTGCCAGGATCCGGCCATCCAGCGCTTCACGTCCGTGCCGAGCCCTTACGCACGCACGGACGCCGAGGACTTCGTTCGCCTCGTCGCCGAGTGGTGGGAGGACGCGTCGCAGACGGTCTGGACGATCTACGAGCAGGATGTGCTGATCGGCGCCGTCGGGCTCCATCACATCGATCAGGGTGCGGCGGAGATCGGCTACTGGGGCGTGGCGGAGCACCGTGGCCGCGGGCTCCTCGGAGAAGCGGCACTCGCCGTCACCGATTGGGGGTTCGGCGCACTGGGCCTCGTGCGGCTGAGCTGGCGCGCGGTCGCCGGCAATCTCCCGTCCGCCCGGCTCGCGCGAAGCCTGGGCTTCCGCTACGAGGGCACCCTGCGCCAGGCGTTCATGCACGGTGCGCACCGCGACGACGGGTGGGTGGCCGGCCTCCTGGCATCCGACGACCGGATGCCGGTGGACTGGCCGGTCGCGCTCGCCTGACGCACGCCACCCTGTCGAACGTCCCACCCGGATGGCAGGATGGGCGCATGCCTGAGATGCCTGAGGTCCAGGGGCTCGTCGATTTCCTCGGCGAGCGCGCGGTCGGGCACGCGATCACGCGCACGAGCGTCGGCGAGATCGCAGCGCTGAAGACCTACGATCCACCGAACACCGCCCTGCACGGTGCGACGATCACGGCCGCAAGCAGGCACGGCAAGTTCGTGGTGCTCTCGTGCGGCGCCGAGCTGCACCTCGCCTTCCATCTGGCGAAGGCCGGTTGGCTGCGCTGGTACGAGCTGCTGCCGACGACGCTGATCAAGCCGGGCAAGTCGCCGATCGCACTCCGCGTCGCACTCGACGACGACGGAGGATTCGACCTCACGGAGGCCGGCACGAAGAAGTCCCTCGCGGTGTACGTCGTGCGCGATCCGCAGGACGTGCCCGGCATCGCGCGCCTCGGTCCGGAGCCGCTCAGCGATGCGTTCACCCGCGACGCCTTCGCGGGTCTCCTGGAGGGCAGGCGGATGCAGATCAAGGGCCTGCTGCGCGATCAGTCCGTCATCGCGGGGATCGGCAACGCATACAGCGATGAGATCCTGCACACCGCGAAGATGTCTCCCTATGCGATCAGCGGAAAGCTCGACGCCGACGAGATCGACGGCCTGTACGAGGCGATGCAGACGACGTTGAAGGATGCCGTGACCGCCGCATCCGGCAAGCCGCCTGCCGACCTCAAGGACACCAAACGCGCCGGCTTCCAGGTGCATGCGCGCCGAGGCGAGGCGTGCCCCGTCTGCGGCGACACCGTCCGCAGCGTGTTCTTCGCCGACCGCTCGCTCGAGTACTGCCCGACGTGCCAGACCGGCGGCAAGATCCTCGCCGATCGGCGGCTGTCGCGCCTCCTGAAATGACGGAGTGCGTCACCGGAATGAAATGCGCGTGCATGCGTTGAGTACACTGAGCATCAACGTGCTCCGGGGTCGGTGTGAATCCGAACCGGCGGTGACAGTCCGCGAGCGCTTCGGATCTCCGAAGTGCCGATCCGGTGGAATTCCGGTACCGACGGTGATGTGAGAGAGATCTCACTAGTCCGGATGGGAGGCAGCACGATGCGCGGCGACGCGCATTCTGTCATCCCCGGAGCCTGGACGAAGGACGACGGATGGCAGTGACCGAGGCGGAGCGCCGCGCGATGACGCGTGCGCTCGAACTCGCAGCCAACGGCCCCCGCGGCATCAACCCGCAGGTCGGGGCCGTCCTCCTCTCCCCAGCCGGCGACGTCATCGCCGAGGGCTGGCACCGCGGCGCAGGAACCCCGCACGCCGAAGTCGACGCGCTCTCGAAGCTCGCGGACGGCGCCGCGCGCGGCGCGACCGCAGTCGTCACTCTCGAACCGTGCAACCACACCGGCCGCACCGGCCCGTGCGCCCTCGCACTCATCGAAGCCGGGGTCTCCCGCGTCATCTACTCACTGGACGACCCAGGCGCCGTCTCCGGCGGCGGGGCAGAGCGCCTGCGCGCCGCGGGCGTCGAGGTCGAGTCGGGCGAACAGGCCGGCTCCGCGCACGCCCTCATCGCTGACTGGCTGACCGCGAAGCGGCTGGGCCGCCCGCACATCACCGTCAAATGGGCGCAGAGCCTGGACGGCCGCGCCGCCGCAGGCGACGGGACGAGCCAGTGGATCACCGGCCCCGAGGCCCGCGCCGACGTGCACCGTCGCCGCGCAGCGGCCGACGCGATCGTGGTCGGCACCGGCACCGTGCTCGCCGACGACCCCTCGCTCACCGCCCGCGACGGGGACGTCCTGCACGCGCACCAGCCGATCCCGGTCGTGATCGGAACGCGTGAGACACCGGCGGATGCCGCGGTCCGCAGGCACCCGCACGAGCCGCTGTTCTACGGCACGGGCGACCTGCACGCCGTCACGCGAGATCTTCATGCCCGCGGCATCCAGAGCGTCTTCATCGAGGGCGGGCCGACACTGGCCAGCGCGTTCATCGCCGCCGGCCTCGCGGACCGGATCCTCGCCTATGTGGCGCCGGTGCTGCTGGGCGGCGAGCGCCTGGCCCTCACCGACATCGGCGTTCCCACGATCGGCGCCGCCCGCCGACTGACGATCGACGAATGGGTTCCGCTCGGCGCCGACATGCTCGCGATCGCGCGATTCGAAACACAAGAAGGAGTCCGCTGATGTTCACCGGAATCATCGAGGAGATCGGCGAGATCACCGCCATCGCACCGTCCGGCGACGGCTGGCGTCTCACCGTCCGTGCGCCGAAGGCCGCGCAGGATGCCGTGCACGGCGAGTCCATCGCAGTGTCGGGTGTGTGCCTCACCGTTGTCGGGTCGACCTCCGGCACCTTCGACGCCGACGTCATGAAGCAGACGCTCGACGTGTCGGCGCTGGCGGCGGCATCCGTCGGCACCCCCGTCAACATCGAGAAGGCGATGCCGGTCGGCGCGCGTCTGGGCGGTCACATCGTCCAGGGACATGTCGACGGCACCGGTGAGATCGTCGAGGTCCGCCCCGGTGATCAGTGGAGCGTGCTCCGCGTCGCGATCCCCGCCGACCTCGCACCGCTCGTCGTCGACAAGGGGTCGATCTCGATCGACGGCACGTCCCTCACCGTGAGCGGCGTGAGCGCCGCCGGCGACGCAGAGCACTGGCTCGAGGTCTCGCTGATCCCCGAGACCCTCGCCGCCACCACCCTGGGAAGCCGCACCGTCGGCGACCGCGTCAATCTGGAAACCGACATCCTCGCCCGTCATGTCGAACGCCTCCTGGCGTTCCGGGCTGTCTCGGAAGGAGGCTCGCGATGAGCCTTGCCACCATCGAAGAAGCTCTCGAGTCGCTGCGTGCAGGTCGCCCTGTCATCGTCGCCGACGACGAGAACCGCGAGAACGAGGGCGACGTCATCCTGTCGGCCGAGCTCGCCACACCGGAGTGGGTCGCGTGGACCGTGCGCTGGTCGTCCGGATTCATCTGCGCTCCCATGCCCGCTGACCTCGCCGATGCGTTGAACCTCCCCCCGATGGTCGAGGCCAACGAGGATGCGCGTTCGACCGCGTACACGGTGAGCGTGGATGCTGCAGAGGGAGTCACGACGGGCATCAGCGCGTCCGACCGCGCACGCACCCTCAACGTGCTCGCGGATCCGGCCTCGACGTCCACGAGCGTCATCCGCCCAGGGCATGTGCTCCCGCTTCGCGCGGTCGACGGCGGCGTGCGCGAGCGCGGCGGCCACACCGAGGCCGCCGTGGACCTCATGAAGCTCGCTGGTCTCCAGCCGGTCGGTGCGATCGCCGAGGTCGTCGCCGAGGACGGCAGCATGATGCGCCTGCCCGGTCTCAAGGAGCTCGGCAAGCGCGATGGCGTTCCCGTCATCACGATCGAGCAGCTCATCGCCCACCTCAACGAGATCGACCCGCTGGACGGCCCTGTGACCTCATCCCGCGCCGGCCGACGCCGCGTGAGCCTGCGTGCGGACGCCACGGTGCCCACCGACCACGGTGTGTTCCGGTTCCTCGCGTACAAGGACCGCGTCACCGGCACCGACCACATCGCGGTCGTCTCCGGCGAGCCCGCCGAGACAGCGCTGGTGCGCGTGCATTCCGAGTGCCTGACGGGTGAGGCGTTCGGCTCGCTGAAGTGCGAGTGCGGACCGCAGCTGGACGCGGCGCTGGATGCGATCGAGCAGGACGGCGGCGTCGTCATCTACATGCGCGGCCACGAGGGGCGCGGGATCGGCCTCATCAACAAGCTGCGTGCGTACAGCCTGCAGGAGGAGGGGCTCGACACCGTCGACGCCAACCTCGCTCTCGGCCTTCCGGCCGATGCCCGCGAGTACGCCGCCGCGGCCGGCATCCTCAGCGACCTCGGGATCTCGAAGGTGCGCCTGCTCACGAACAACACCGACAAGGTCAAGCAGCTGCGGGAGCTCGGCCTGGACGTCATCGAACAGGTGCCGCTCATCGTCGGCGTCGGACCGAACAATCACCAGTACCTCGAGACCAAGCGCGATCGCATGGGTCACATCATCGGCGAAGCAGAGCTCGCCGAGGCCCTCGCGCACGGAAAGGACAACGCATGAGCGGCGCAGGAGCCCCTTCCCCCACCGAGAAGATCGACGGCACCGGCCTCCGCGTCGTCGTCATCGCCGGCACCTGGCACGAGGTCATCACGAACGGGATGATCGCCGGCGCTGAGCGCGTGCTCACGGCATCCGGAGCATCCTACGAGATCGTTCGCGTCCCTGGATCGTTCGAGCTCGCGGTGGCCTCGCAGGCGGCGTTCGCCGGCGGCGCGGATGCCGTGGTCGCCCTCGGCGTGATCATCCGCGGCGGCACCCCGCACTTCGAGTACGTATCGGCCGCGACGACCGACGGCCTCACACGCGTGGCTCTCGACGCCGGCAAGCCGGTCGGCTTCGGTGTGCTCACGATCGACGACGAGAAGCAGGGTCTGGATCGCGCCGGCCTCGAGGGGTCGAAGGAGGACAAGGGCGCCGAGGCAGCGGATGCCGCGCTCCGCACCGCGCTGGTGGTCAAGGCACTCCGCCGATAACCTGAGCGCATGGAGACCCTGCGCCTGATCGTCGTATTCATCCACCTCATCGGCTTCGCCGTGCTCTTCGGAGCGTGGGCGGCCCAGGCGTTCGGCGGCAAGCGCCAGATCACGCGGGTGATGGATTACGGCCTGGCGATCGCCGGTCTCGCCGGCCTTGCCCTCGCAGCCCCGTGGGGCATCTCGTACGACCTGAACTACGTCAAGATCGGCGTGAAACTCGTCGTGCTGCTGATCATCGGGGCGCTGCTCGGCATCGGGTCCGCTCGCCAGAAGCGCGGTGACGCCGTGCCCGCCGCCGTCTTCTGGCTCGTCGGCATCCTGACACTCGCCAACGCCGGAATGGGAATGCTCTGGCGGTAATACGCGGCAATTCGCGCTCAGCTGATTCCCAGGTGGCGTAAACTCCCGGGGTGCTCTTTCTCTGAGCACCGATCGTCAGGAGCACCTTGAGCACCACCGTCAAACCTGCCAACCCCCGCTCGCGCGTCATCACAGCGAGTCTGGTCGGCACCACCATCGAGTTCTACGACTTCTACGCCTACGCGACGGCCGCTGTTCTCGTCTTCCCGATCCTCTTCTTCCCGAGTGACAACGAGACCGCGTCGCTCCTGGCGTCCTTCGCCGTCTTCGGCGCCGCCATGGTCGCGCGCCCCATCGGCGCGATGGTCTTCGGGCACTTCGGCGACAAGTACGGGCGCAAGGCGACGCTCGTGGCATCCCTGCTCACCATGGGAATCGCAACCGTCCTCATCGGCGTGCTGCCGACGTTCCAGCAGATCAACTGGGTCGCGCCTCTCCTGCTGCTCGTCCTGCGTTTGGCGCAGGGCTTCGCGCTCGGCGGCGAATGGTCAGGGGCCGCGCTCGTCGCGACCGAGAACGCCCCCAAGGGCAAGCGCGCCTGGTACGGGTCGTTCCCGCAGCTGGGTGCCCCGATTGGCTTCATCATCGCGAACTTCATCTTCCTGGCGATCAACTGGCTTCTGCCGCACGCCGAGGACCCGTCGCTGAAGTCCGAGGCGTTCCTGGCATGGGGATGGCGCATCCCGTTCCTCTTCTCGGCCGTCATGGTCATCATCGGCCTGTGGGTGCGACTGCGGCTCGTCGAGTCCGACACGTTCAAGAAGGCCGCCGAGACCGGAGCGATCCGGAAGATGCCTCTGGCGACGGTGTTCCGCCACTACTGGAAGCAGCTCCTCCTGGGCACGTTCATCATGCTGGCGACATACGTGCTGTTCTACCTGATGACGAACTTCACGCTCACCTACGGTGTCGCCCTGACCGATGCCAAGGTGCCAGGTCTCGGGTTCGGATACACCGATTTCGTGCTCATGCAGATCGTCGGGGTGGTGTTCTTCGGCATCTTCACGCTCCTGTCGGGCCCGATCGCTGACGCTGTCGGACGCCGTCGCCTGCTGATGTGGGTCACCGCGGCGATCATCGTCTTCGGTCTCAGCTTCAACGTGTTCCTGCTTCCGCAGGTCGACCCGAGGTTCACGGGAGCGCTGACCCAGGCGTTCCTGATCCTCGGCTTCATGCTCATGGGCACGACCTTCGGCCCGATGGGGGCGCTGTTGCCCGAGCTGTTCCCGACCAATGTGCGGTACTCGGGGTCGGCGATCTCGTACAACGTGTCCTCGATCCTCGGTGCCGCCGTCGCACCGTTCATCGCCGTTGCGCTGTGGAGTGCTGTCGGCGGCCAGCCGTGGCTGGTCGGCCTGTACCTGTCGGCCATGGGCGTGCTGACCTTCATCGCGCTGATCTTCACGCCCGAGACCAAGGATCACGACTACGAGTCCGATCTCGGGCTCGCGCAGAGCGCGGAGCTGTAGCCCGCGCTACCGCGTCCCGCTTGCCGAGGCCCCGTCTCATAACCGAGGCCCCGTCGCAGAGTCACATCTACGACGGGGCCTCGGTACGTAGACGGGGGCTCGGCGTCAGTAGATCGCGTGGATCGTGCGTGCCGCGCCGTCGAGGAGCATCCGGCCGCCGTACGGCACGATCCACTGCGGACGAGTGTGCCCGAACGGCACACCGACGCAGACGACCGCATCCGGGTTGTAGCGCGCGACCGTCTCGATGACGACGTCGCGCTGGGCGCGGCGGAGCGCCTCGGCCTGGGATGCTGAGGGGCGGAAGTCGAAGTCGCTCACCGGCGGACGGGCGACGACGACTCCGGCGACCGCCGAGAGGATGCCCCGCTCCCCCAGTCCGCGCATCCATCGCGCGACCCAGGATGCCGGGGGCCGCTCCTCGCTCGTCTCGATCAGCAGGATCGCACCCTCGAGATCGGATGCCGGAGGCAGACGATCAGCGAACGCCACGCCGTCGAGTACCTCGAGGCAGCCGCCCCACGTTCGCCCCTCGACCCGCGCGGCGGGTCCTGCCCAGACCCATGGCTCGGTCACGACGCGGTCGCCGTACTCCGTGAGAGCACGCGGGTCCTCCCAGCGCTTGCCGACGTCTTCGGACTCCCCTGGCTCGGTGAGCTCGAGCTCTCCGCCGTCGAGGAGCGCAGCGCGCAACGATCGCAGGTGGATGTCGTCGACGGCGGGACCGGGTCCGAGGTGCACGGCGGTCGAGCCGCCGTAGAAGCCCGGGATGCCGAGGCCCCACAGCCAGTTCAGGAGGTTGGTGTTGTCGCTGTACCCGACGAAGTGCTTCGGATCGGCCTGTGCGAGCGCGGCATCGAGATGCGGCACCACGAGGATCTGGTCGTCGCCGCCGATGGTCGCCAGGATGGCCCGGATGCTCGGGTCGGCGAACGCTGCGTTGACATCGGCCGCTCGCGCCTCGGGCGAGGCACCGAGTTCGCGGGTCGTCGGGTACTCGACCGGGACGAGTCCGGTCAGCTCTGTGAGGCGGCGCAGCGCCTGTTCGTGAAGCTCAGGAGCGACCGCAGGAGCCGCGAAGGCGGGCGAGAGGATGGCGACGCGGTCGCCGGGAACGAGCTTGGGCGGTGTCAGCATCAGGCCATTCTGCCGGTCGACGACGGACGCTGTATCGCTTTGGTCGGCTTCGAACGATCAGAACCGACCGAAGTCATACAGCATGACGCACTCAAGCGTCAGCTTTTGTTGACACAGACCGAGCGGTCAACATAGATTGACGCTATGACCGTTCACACCGCGCAGGCCCTCGACCCGGACGGCGAGCCGATCGCCGAACTGCACCGGCTCGCCGGCATCCGTCTCGAGATCGCCCGCGCCGAAGAAGCGCAGGTGCGCCGCGCACGCCTGGCCGGATACTCCTGGCAGGCGATCGCCAGCGCCCTCGGCGTGACGAAGCAGGCCGCGCACAGGAAGTACGGTCGTAGGTAACCCCTTTTTCTTCAGATCGAGGTCTCGCATGTCTCGTACGGCGCCCACTCGCCGGCGCGGACGCGGTGCGCCGCAGGACGGTCCGCGCGCCACATTCCGCCAGCTTCTCCCCTTCCTGTTCGAGCACAAGCGCACGCTGATCGTCGTCGCCGTGCTCAGCGTCATCGGCGCACTCACCTCGCTGGCCCAGCCGCTGCTGGTCGGTCAGGTGATCGGGTTCGTCCAGGAGAGCCGGCCGCTCGGCATGCTTATCTGGGCACTCGTCGGGTTCGTGATCGTCTCGTCGGTGATCTCGGGGTACCAGCACTACCTGCTGCAGCGCACAGGAACCGCCGTCGTGCTCTCCAGTCGCCGCAAGCTCATCGCCCGCATCCTGCACCTGCCGATCCGCGAATTCGATGCTCGACGCACCGGCGACCTCGTCTCACGTGTCGGCACCGACACGACGCTGCTGTACGCCGTCCTCACCCAGGGGCTCGCAGACGCCGTCGGCAGCGCGCTGCTCTTCCTCGGCGCTCTGATCGCGATGCTCGTCATCGACCCGCTCCTTCTTCTGATCATCGTCGTGGTCGTAGGCGTCTCCCTGGTCGTCGTCGTGCTGCTCAGCGGCCGCATCCGCACGGCATCCACGGCCCAGCAGGTAAAGGTCGGCGAACTCGCCTCGGCCGTCGAGCGCGCGGTCGGGTCGATTCGCACCGTACGAGCGTCGGGAGCGACCGAACGCGAGACGCACTCCGTCACAGGGCTCGCCGACGAGGCCTACGGCATCGGCGTGCGGATCGCGAAGGTCTCGGCGCTGGTCGTGCCGATCGCCGGCGTCGCCCTGCAGCTGTCGCTGCTCGCTGTGCTCGGCGTCGGCGGCTTCCGGGTAGCGGCCGGTGCCATCACCGTCGCCTCCCTGGTCACGTTCGTCATGTTCCTTTTCATGCTGATCATGCCGCTCGCCACGACGTTCGGCGCGATCACCTCGGTGAACCAGGCGCTCGGCGCGCTCGGACGGATCCAGGAGGTGCTCGACCTGCCGACGGAGGACCAGGAGGATGCCGCGATCGCCCAGTCGCTGTCGGCGGAATCCGTCCCGTCGGCAGATGCCGGGCCGACGGTTCCCGCGCTCTCTTTCCACGACGTCCGCTTCCGCTACCCCGACGCTGTCGTCGCAGCCCGCGAGGCGGCGGCCAGCGAAGCACGCACGCTGCTCGTCGACGCTCATCTCGAGCGCCAGGGCGATGCGGTGCCCGAGGAGACCGAACGCGCTGAGGTGCTTCGCGGGGTGTCGTTCTCCGTCCCGCGCGGTGCGCGCGTGGCGCTGGTGGGGCCCAGCGGTGCCGGTAAGAGCACGATCCTGTCTCTCATCGAGCGCTTCTACGACCCGACCGGCGGATCGATCCGTCTGGACGGCGACGACATCCGCACGTACCCGCGGGCCGAGCTGCGCGCGAACTTCGGCTATGTCGAGCAGGATGCCCCGACCCTTGCCGGCACCCTCGCCGACAACCTGCGGCTCGCGTCCCCCGACGCCACGGATGCTGACTGCGAGCGCGTCCTGCGCGCCGTGAACCTCGGAGACGTGCTGGAGCGGGGGCCTCTGGGTCTGCAGACACCGGTAGGCGAGGACGGCGTGATGCTCTCGGGCGGTGAGCGTCAGCGGCTCGCGATCGCGCGGGCCCTGCTCACCGAGGCACCGATCCTGCTGCTGGACGAATCGACGTCATCTCTCGACGGCGTGAACGAGCAGCGCATGCGCGAGGCCATCGACGCCGTCTCGGCCGATCGCACCCTCATCGTGATCGCACATCGGCTGTCGACCGTTGTCGACAGCGACGTGATCGTCGTGCTGGAGGACGGCGAGGTCGTCGGCACCGGCACGCACACGGAGCTCATCGAGCAGGTTCCGCTCTACCGGGATCTCGCGAGGCATCAGCTGCTGGCGTAGCATCCGGTCGTCACGAGGCTTCAACTCGCTTCGTCAGCCCTTTTCATCTTCGGGCTTCGCCCTTCGCTCAACGACCCGCGAGTGCGCGAAGGTGCGGACGCTGTCCCGATCTGCAGACTGATTCCCCCGAAACGTCTGCAGAGCGGGACAGGCCCGGCTGTATCGCGGCGGCAGGATGATCGGGACCACTCAGCCATGGGTTTGTCCCTGCCATCCCGCCGCCGCGAGTCTGTGCGAGGCGCCTACTGCGCCTGTGCGAGGCGGTACCGCAGCGACGCGAGCTCGGTGCGGAGCGCCGCCGGCAGGGTCTCGCCGAAAGTGTCGTAGAACGCCTCGGTGGAATCGGCTTCCTGAGCCCAGGCAGCCGGGTCGACGCTGAACAGCTCCTCGAGATCCTGCTCAGGGATGTCGATCCCGTCGAGGTTCAGATCGGAGGTCAGCGGCAGGCGGCCGATCGGGCTGTCGACGGCTGCGACCTCGCCGCTGATGCGACGGATGATCCAGTCGACGACTCGGGCGTTGTCGCCGAAGCCGGGCCACAGGAAGCGGCCGTCCGATCCGCGGCGGAACCAGTTGACCTGGAAGATCCGCGGTGCACGGTCGAAGCGCAGGGAGCGTCCGACCTTGAGCCAGTGCGCGAAGTAGTCGCCCATGTTGTAACCGCAGAACGGCAGCATCGCGAACGGGTCGCGGCGCAGCTCGCCGAGCGTGCCCTCGGCCGCGGCGGTGCGCTCGGACGAGATGGTCGAGCCGAGGAAGACGCCGTGCGTCCAGTCGGTCGCCTCGACGACGAGCGGGACGTTGCTCGCGCGACGGCCACCGAACAGGATGACGTCGAGCGGGACGGCCTCTTCCCAGTCGTCGGAGATCTGCGGGCACTGCGCAGCAGCGACCGTGAAGCGCGAGTTCGGGTGGGCTGCGGGGCGTCCGGAGTCGGGCGTCCAGTCGTTGCCCTCCCAGTCGATGAGGTTCGCGGGCGGGGTGTCGGTGAGTCCCTCCCACCAGACGTCACCGTCGGGGCGCAGCGCGACGTTGGTGAAGATCGTGTTGCCCCAGAGCGTCTCGATCGCGGTCACGTTCGTCGACTCGCCGGTGCCAGGTGCGACACCGAAGAATCCGGCCTCGGGGTTGATGGCCCACATGCGGCCGTCCTCACCGGGACGGATCCAGGCGATGTCATCGCCGAGCGTCTCGACCTTCCAGCCAGGAATCGTCGGCCGGAGCATCGCGAGGTTCGTCTTGCCGCACGCCGAGGGGAAGGCGGCGGCCACGTGGTAGGCCTTGCCGTTCGGGTCGATCACTCGGATGAGGAGCATGTGCTCGGCGAGCCATCCCTCATCGCGGGCGATCACCGAGGCGATGCGCAGTGCGAAGCACTTCTTGGCGAGGATGGCGTTTCCGCCGTAACCCGAGCCGTAGGAGTAGACCTCGAGAGTGTCGGGGAAGTGGACGATGTACTTGTCGTCGTTGCACGGCCACTCGACATCGGCCTCGCCCGGTGCGAGCGGAGCTCCGACGGAGTGGACGGTCTTGACCCAGGGAGCGCCCTCGGCGATCTGGCGGGTCACGGCGTCGCCGACCCGAGTCATGATTCCGATGGATGCCACGGCGTACGCGCTGTCGGTGACCTGGACGCCGATGTGCGACAGCGGACCGCCCACGGCACCCATCGAGAACGGCACGACGTACATCGTCCGGCCGCGCATCGAGCCCTCGAAGATCTCGGTCATCTTGGTGCGCATCTTGGACGGGTCCGCCCAGTTGTTCGTGGGGCCGGCGTCCTTCTCCTGCTCCGAGGCGATGAAGGTGCGCGCCTCCGTGCGAGCGACGTCGCTCGGGTGCGAGCGGGCCAGGTACGAGCCAGGACGCCATTCGGGGTTGAGCTTGATGAGCTTGCCCTCGTCGACGAGACCGCGCAGCATCGCGTCGTTCTCGGCGGGCGACCCGTCGACCCAGTGGACGGCGGCGGGCTGCGTGAGCTCGCGGATCTCTTCGACCCACGCCTTGAGCTCGGACAGGGCAGGAGTGTCGTACGTCGGAGCCGCGCCCAGGGTGCGCACTGCGGAGACCGCGGGAACGCGAGGGGTGAAGGTCTCGGCCATAGCCATTTCTGCTCCTTGGGTTGAGGATCCGTGGATCGAAGGGATCGGTACCTGCATCCATTCTGTGCAACCTTGACGGCCGTTTTCGGGCGATTCCGATCTAAAGAAGCTCGTTTCTTTCGCTATGCTCAAAGAATGAGCAGCTCCGGCATCCATCTCACGACACTGGGTCATCGCATCAGGCACCACCGCGTCTCGCACGGGTTCACGCTGGACGAACTCGGCGCGAAGGTCGGCGTCGCCGGGTCGCAGCTCAGCCTGATCGAGAACGGCAAGCGCGAGCCGAAGCTGTCCCTGCTGCAGGCGATCGCCCAAGCGACGGACACCGACGTCGCCGACCTCATCTCGGGCGAACCGCCGAACCGGCGGGCAGCGCTCGAGATCGAGCTAGAGAAGGCGCAGGCGAGCCCCGTGTTCCGCCAGCTCGGCGTCAGTCCGGTCCGGGTGTCGAAGGGCATCCCGGACGAGACGATCGAGTCGATCCTCGGACTGCACCGCGAGCTGCAGAGGCGGGAGCGCGAGGCGATCGCGACGCCGGAGGAGGCTCGCCGAGCCAACACCGAGTTGCGGCTGCGCATGCGCGCGCAGAACAACTACGTCGCCGAGATCGAGAAGCTCGCCGAGAAGCAACTGAAGTCGGCCGGCCACGTCAGCGGAGCGCTCACCCACCGAACCGTGATCCTCATGGCCGAGAAGCTGGGATTCGAACTCATCTACGCGAGCGATCTCCCGCACTCCACGCGGTCGGTGACCGACCTGGAGAACAGTCGCATCTATCTGCCGCCGGCATCCATCCCCGGCGGCCACGGCCTGCGCTCGATGGCGTTGCAGGCCATGGCGCACCGGCTGCTGGGCCACACCCCGCCGACCGACTACGCGGACTTCCTGCAGCAGCGGCTCGAGATCAACTACTTCGCCGCTGCGTGTCTGATCCCCGAGACCGCTGGGGTCGCGTTCCTGCAGCAGGCGAAGAAGGACCGCAACCTCGCCGTCGAGGACTTCCGCGACGCATTCGGAGTGACCCACGAGGCAGCGGGCATGCGGATGACGAATCTCATGACCGAGCACCTGGGCATGAAGCTGCACTTCCTGCGCGTCGAGGACAGCGGCGCCATCACCCGCGTCTACGAGAACGATGATCTGCCGCTGCCGATGGACGTCACCGGCGCCGTCGAGGGACAACCCGTCTGCCGCAAGTTCCAGGCTCGGGCGGCCTTCACGCAGCAGAATCGCACGACCGAGCGCTATCAGTACACCGACACCCCCTCGGGCACGTTCTGGTGCGCGACGCAGACGGGATCGGGCAGCGACGGCGAGTTCTCGGTCACGGTCGGGGTGCCGTTCGACGACGCGCGCTGGTGGCGTGGACGCGAGACGTCGGACCGCGTGGTGTCGACCTGCCCGGACGAGGCCTGCTGCCGCCGCCCCGACCCCGCCCTCGCCGCACGCTGGAACGGCAACTCCTGGCCGAGCGCCCGCGTCCACACGCACATGTTCTCGCCGCTCCCCCGCGGCGCGTTCCCCGGAGTCGACGACAGCGAGGTCTATGCGTTCCTCGACCGGCATGCGGTGGAGTGAGGCGCGCGATCAGCCGGTGATGAAGGCCGCGTAACGGTCGAGGGCTGCGATGACGCCCGCGTCGCTCGCGCTTCCCGGGGCGAGCAGGTCTGGCACGGGGTCGTCGGCGTGGCGGCCGACGGCGGTCGAGTGCCGCCACGTGCCGACGACCACGCCGTCCGCCAGGAGGATCGGGCGCACCATGCCGTTCTTGCCCGGCCCAACGGCCGCCGAATGCTCCGGCGCACACGCGACCGAGCGGTCGGCGTACGAAATGTAGTACTCCTCGAATGAGGCGAGGGCCAGCACGGATGCCGCACGCGGACTGCGCCGCGGCCGGCCCCGCGCGGCGAAGACGCCGTCGTCGACCTCGTGGATGCGCTCGTCGCCCTGTGCCGCCGACGCCGCAGCACGCGCCACCGTAAGCGTGAGACCGGCCCACCAGGCGAAATCGGCAGCCGTCGCCGGACCGTGCCCGCTGATGTATCGCACGAACATCTCCGCAGCGGGATCAGCGGGCCACGCCGACTCGCGGATATGCTCCTCGACGAGCACGAAGTACTGCTCGCGGCTCACCCCGCCCGGTCGCGCCACCACCGGCCCCTGGCAGATGATGCCGTGCAGCGCGAGGGCGCCGATCGCGTGGGCGCCGCGCTGTCCGGCGGGGTCGACGCCGATGCCGGTGAACAGATCGAACAACTCTGCGCGCGTCAGGGCGTTGCCGCCTCGCAGCGCCGCCCGGACGGCGTTCTCAACCCGCGTCAGCACATCGGCGTCGAGCCCGAGCTCCCGCAGCCGCGGCTCCTGTGCGCGCATCTGGCGTGCGCCGGTGGCCTGCAGCATCCATCCGAAGTCGCGCGCCGGGACGATGTGCAAGGTGCCGCGCTGCGTCCACGCCCGGATGAGGATGCCGCGCTCGAACAGCCGATCGACGGCGCTCAGCGTCGGCGCACCCGTGGCGCGGGATGCCAAGGCCCAGCGGCCGCCCCAGAACTCCTGGGCCTGCACGGCGAGCATGTGGCGCGCGGCATCCGCCACCGAGCGCGCCGGCGCAGTCAACCGGTGCGAGCGCAGGCGCTCCGCCCGCAGCATCCCGGTGTCCATTCCCCCATACTGCCCGCCGCCTCCGACATCGCCCACCCGCTAGGGTCGATTCCAATGCTGACCCGACGAGGACGGACGACGATGGCTGCGGAATCTCGAAGACCCAACTGGTTCGCTGTCTGGATCTCGATCGGCGTGGTGATCGCGCTGGTCGTCGCGGGCATCCTTGTCGTGGTGCTCAACCAGCGGAAGGGCACGGAAGCCCTGGCTCCCGGCGGAGCCATCGTCGATCAGCAGACCGGTGCCATCACGATCGGCGATGGTCCTGATGACGTCGAGCTCTGGTTCGACTTCGCGTGTCCGCATTGCCAGGACTTCGAGGAGCTCTACGGTCCGAGCATCCAGGATCTCGTCGACGACGGCGCGATCAGCCTGCGTCTGCAGCCCGTCGCCCTCTCGGGTCTCAACGCGGCATCCGGCACGCAGTTCTCGGAGCGGTCGGGAAGCGCGCTGTACTGCGTCGCGGACGCTGCCCCCGGCGCCGCCTACCCGTTCTTCACGAAGCTGTTCGCGATGAAGCCCAGCGGCCCTGGCGTGCCGGACGACGAGCTGACATCACTCGCCGCCGAGGTCGGCGGCGCGGATGCCGCGGAGTGCATCGCAGATGGCACCTACCGGCAGTTCACGGTCGATCAGGCGCAGCAGCTGCCGCAGAATCCGCAGACCGGCGGAGCGGGCACCCCGACGCTGGTCGTCAACGGCGAGTACATCGCCGTGACGGGCGACGTGGATGCCGACATCGTCAGCCGTCTGAACGGCTGACCGACCTCGCTCAGGCTGTATCGATTCGGTCGGTTGTGAACGATCAGAACCGACCGAATCGATACCGCATCCGGTCTGGGGGGCCGCCTCAGCCCTGCAGCGTCACCTCGCGGCGCGGAGGCAGCACGACGGGGTGCGAGCCCGCCATGACCTCGAGCACGCGGATGACCTGGCACGAGTAGCCGTACTCGTTGTCGTACCAGACGTAGAGGATGACGTCCTGCTCGTTCGCGATCGTGGCGAGCCCGTCGACGATGCCTGCGCGGTGCGACCCGACGAAGTCCGTCGAGACGACCTCCGGCGACTCGACGTAGTCGATCTGCTGCCGCAGCTTCGAGTGCAGTGAGACGCGACGCAGATAGTCGTTGAGCTCGTCCTTCGTCGCCGGGCGCTCGAGCGTCAAGTGGAGGACGGCGAGCGAGACATCGGGAGTGGGAACGCGGATCGACGACCCGGTGAGCTTGCCCTCGAGCTCGGGCAGGGCACGCGCCACCGCCTTGGCCGCCCCCGTCTCGGTGATGACCATGTTCAGCACCGCCGAGCGCCCGCGGCGATCACCCGAGTGGAAGTTGTCGATGAGGTTCTGGTCGTTCGTGAAGGAGTGAACGGTCTCGACGTGGCCCCGCACGATCCCGTATGCCTCGTCGACGGCCTTCAGCACCGGCGTGATCGCGTTCGTCGTGCAGGACGCCGCGGACAGGATGCGATCCTCGGGCGCGATGGTCGCGTCGTTGATGCCGTGGACGATGTTCTTCAGCTTCCCCTTGCCAGGGGCGGTCAGCAGCACGCGGGCGACGCCCTTCGCCTCGAGGTGACGGCTGAGACCCGCTTCGTCGCGCCAGCGCCCGGTGTTGTCGACGACGATCGCGTTCTGGATGCCGTAGCCGGTGTAGTCGACGGATGCCGGGTCGTTCGAGTAGATCACCTGGATGCGGGTGCCGTTGGCGATGATCTGCTCGGCGTCCTCGTCGACGGTGACGGAGCCCGCGAAGCGGCCGTGCACGGAGTCGCGCATCAGCAGCGACGCACGCTTGACGAGGTCGTTCTCCGACCCTCGACGCACGACGATCGCGCGCAGCCGCAGACCGCTGCCGCCGCTGTTATGCGCGATGAGGATGCGGGCGAGCAGACGCCCGATACGACCGAACCCGTAGAGAACGACATCAGTTGGTTCAGCCGGGGTCGCTCCCATCGCGGGGGCGAGTGCCTCCCGCAGGTACTCGTCGAGCGGGGCATCCGTTCGTCCGGCGACGAGCCGGGCGACATCGATCGACGAGGCTCCTGGTTCGAGATCGCGCAGCCCCTCGAGCACGGCGAGAGTGTCGTCGAGAGCGAGTTCCTCGTGACCGAGCTGAGCGACGCGCTCGTGCAGCTCGATGATGCCGGTGGTCGACAGACCGAGCAGGCGATGCCCGTGCAGCGACGTCACCACCTCGTGATCACGTCGCAGCGCACCGACCAGCGGAACCATCCGCTCGGCGAGCTCCTCTCTGGCCATCCAGTCGTCACGGTGTGTCACGAAGCCCTGTGCCGCGAAGTCGTTCATCTGCGTCCTTGCATGTCTGAGCGCGCCGAAGATCGTCCGGCGCGCGGGTTGCCGGGTGGAGCATCGGGGGATGTACCCAGGATAGTGGGCGGCGGGGGCGTCCATCGCCCGGGCTAGCCTGGACGCATGGTCACGACTCTCACCGCCCGCGCCGCGCTCCTCGACATGGACGGCACACTCGTCGACTCGACGGCCGTGGTCGAGCGGCTGTGGCTGGAGTGGGCCGAGCCCCACGGCCTCGACCGCGACACCGTGCTCGCGACGGTGCACGGGCGTCAGGGATGGCAGAGCATGTCGATCCTGCTCCCGGAGCGCGACCACGCGATCAACCTCGAGGAGAATCGGCGGATGCTCGCCCGCGAGAGCGCCGAGACCGACGGCGTCGTCGCGATCGCCGGCGCGGCGGAGTTGCTGCACGCGCTTCACGGCTACCCGCACGCCATCGTCACCTCCGCGGACGTCGCTCTCATGACCGCTCGGATGGGCGCCTCGGAGCTCAGCATCCCCGAGCTCGCCATCACGGCAGAGCGGGTGACCAACAGCAAGCCCGATCCGGAGGGCTTTCTGCTCGCGGCGTCCACGCTCGGCATCGCTCCCGAGGACTGCGTGGTCTTCGAGGACTCAGGCGCCGGCATCCGCGCCGGACTCGACGCCGGCATGACGGTCATCGGCGTCGGAGCGCACGCGCCCGCTTTCGGCCCTGCCCACCACGTCGACGATCTGACGCAGCTCGTCATCGCGCCCGGCGGCGAAGGCTTCGAGATCCGGATCAGCTGAGCGCCGCGATCGCCTCACGCAGGATGCCGTCTGCCTGAGCCAGCGCTCCGCGCGCCCGATCCACGTCCGCACCGGTGGCCAGCGTCAGCAGGGCGAGCTTCACCGACCCGCCGGCCACCTGCAGCGCTTCAGCAGCCTCGCCGACTCCAACTCCGGCGATCTCCGTGACCGTCCGGATCGACCGGGCATGCAGCTTCTCGTTGGTCGCCAGCAGGTCGACCATCACGCCGCGGTATGTCTTGCCGAGTTTGATCATCGACAGCGTCGTCAGCATGTTCACGACGAGCTTCTGGGCGGTCCCCGACTTCAGACGCGTCGACCCGGAGATGAACTCGGGGCCGGTCACGATCTCGATCGGAACTTCGGCCGCCGCCCCGATATCGGAGTCACGGTTCGATGCGATCGCCACCGTCAATGCGCCGATCCCCCGCGCGTACCGCAGTCCGCCGACGACGTACGGCGTGCGACCGGACGCCGAGATCCCCACGACGGTGTCGCGGTCGGTGAGTCCGATCTCCCGCAGCGAAGCCTCTGCCGCGTCGGCGTCATCCTCCGCGTTCTCGACCGCCGAGCGGATCGCCGGCTCTCCCCCAGCGATGATGCCGACCACCATGGACGGATCCGTGCCGAACGTCGGCGGGCACTCGCTCGCGTCGAGCACGCCGATGCGTCCGGCAGTGCCGGCACCGATGTAGATGAGCCGCCCACCACGGCGGAATCGCTCGGTGATCCCGTCGACCGCGCGAGCGATGTCGACTGCGCGCTCGGCGACAGCGACCGGAACGCGCTGATCCTCGGCGTTCATCCGACGCACGAGATCGACCGTGTCGAGCAGGTCGAGATCGCCGCGCTCCGTCGTGGCCGCCTCGGTGTCGAGCTGCGAGAGCACGCCGAGCAGTTCTGCGAGGCGAGTGGAGTCGGAGGAGTTGTTATCAGGCACGGTGTCATCAGGCACGGTTTTATCAGGCACGGTGGACGAACCTTTCGTGGGGCGTATCGGTATGGCGTGCGAGCAGCGCAGCGCCGTCGAGGGCATCGCCGGCCGCGGCCACGATCACACGCCCGGCGGAGGTCAGGAGTTGTTCGAGCTCGGCGCGGAACCAGGCGTGGTCGCCGAGGCCGCCGTGGATCACGACGTCAGCATCATCGGATGCCGCGACAGCTGAAGCTGTGAGCAGGCGTGCGGCTTCGGCGGCGATCCCGGCGGCGACGTCGTCGCCGGCCGCCGCCGCATCGAGCACGAGCGGCGCGACGCTGGCGAGCTGCCGGGCGACGGGTTCGTCGCCGGCCAGCCAGGCGACGGCATCCGGAGCCGGAGCGATGTGCGAGCGCACCGCGTCGCCCAGGACCGTCGGCCCGCCGAGGCCGTCGCGGGCGCGCAGCGTCGCGCGGATCCCCTCGCGACCGATCCAGGACCCGCCCCCGAGGTCTCCGAGATCGGGCCCCCAGCCGTCCACCAGGCGAACCCCTGAGGAATCCGCACCGAGCGCGGCGGCACCGGTGCCGGCGATGAGGAGAGTGCCCGATGCTCCGCTGAGCGCCCCGGCGTGAGCGGTGACGACATCGGAGGTCACAGCCACGGCCGCGCCGGTGGACTGCGCCAGCAGGGCTGCGAGCTCACGCGCGGCATCCGGGACGCTCCACGCGCCGGCGACGCCGATGCTCAGGCTCTGGACGTCGCCGGTCTGGGCGAGCAGAGGAAGGATCGCAGCGAGAGCCGTCTGCACGCCATCGGGTGTCGCCAGGCCAGGGGAACCCGCACCCGCATACGACTCACGCCCGTCGGCGGCGATCACCGCGAGGCGACAGCGCGTCTTTCCGAGATCGACGGCAACGATGGGGTGCTCGATCGGCATCTCTCAACTCTCAGAACAGCTCGGCTTCGGAAAGAGTCTACATGGCACGTAAACTTTTTGAAAAGAATTTACCATCGGTCGACTCACCGCCGAGACAAGACCGTCGACGCGACATACTGTAATCCCAGCACTCAGGAGCGCGGATGAGCATCCAGACCACCATCGAAGCGGCCGCTTCGACCCTGCCGCCCTCGCTCGCGCGCATCGCGACAGTCGTACGCGAGAGTCCGTCCGTCGTCGTCGACATGACGATCAACGAACTCGCGAACCGATGCAGCACGTCGGTGGCCTCGGTCGTGCGATTCTGCCGAGCGATCGGATTCAGCGGTTACGCTCCCCTGCGCATGGCTCTGGCGACCGAACTCGGCAAAGAGGCGGCGCAGTTCTCCGCCAGGGGCATGGTCGGACCCGAGATCTCGGACGGCGATTCGCTGCGCGAGGCGGTCTCCAAACTCGCCGCCCTCGAGCTGCTCGCCATCGAGGAGACCGTGGAGGCGCTCGACTTCGACGTGCTCGAGGCCGCGATCACCGATATCGATCGAGCAGACCGCATCCTGCTGTACGGCATCGGAGCCAGCCAATTCGTGGCCGAGGACCTGGCGCAGAAGCTCCTTCGCGTGGGGCGCAACGCCCACGTGCTCCGCGATCCGCATGAAGCCGTCGCAGCGACGGTCCTCAACACGGGACCGACCGTCGCGATCGGGTTCTCCCATTCGGGGACGACGAACGAGACGGTGCGGTTCCTGCGCACCGCGCGACAGAGCGGCGCAGCGACGATCGCCGTGACCTCCGCCAAGAGCTCGCCCCTTGCGCGTGCCGCGGACCACGCGCTGTTCACCGAGGTGCGTGAGTCGTCCTTCAGGGCCGGCGCGATGGTCAGCCGGATCGCACAGCTCACGGTCGTCGACTGCCTGTTCGTCGGCATCGGCAAGCGTCGGTTCGCCGAGACGATGGATGCCCTCCAGCGCACCCGCGAAGCCACTCGCGCTCTGCGCGACTGAGTTTCACACCGCCGGCTGCTGCTCGACGGCGTTCTCGGTCGCCGGCTGCGACTGCACGTCGTCGGCGGCACGCAGGAACACGATGATCCAGCTGAAGATGAGTATTGCGGCGATCAGCTCGACCGCGGTGAGGTTGTAGTAGCCGGTCGCGAAGAAGATGCCCAGCAGGACGATCACGGCGACGTACACGTAGCCCATCCCCACAAACACGCGCGAGATCGACGGGAGCAGCCACGGCAGCGCGATCACGACCGCTGCGAAGGCGACGGCCATGCCCGTTGCCACGGTGTTGTGCACGATGAAGAACGCGTCGACAGGGAAGACACCGACGCAGGTGAGGAAGATCCCCATCAGGATCATGCCGATCCGAACGTAATGGCGGCCGCGCTTCTGCTGCGGATCGGCGACCGGCAGACCGGCGGTCGCATAGCGGCTGACCGTCGTGACGATGACCCCCGCGACGATCAGCGTTCCGTTGAAGATCCAGGCGGAATCGTTGCTCGCCATGCCGAGGGCCGAGAGGTTGTCGCGCCACCAGTGCCGGTCGGTCGCCGTGAGCATGCTCGCGAAGGCGCCAACCACGAGGAAGATCGCGAGCACCAGCGAGAGCATCATGGGCGTGAGGGATGCCGCGCTCAGGAAGCACACGTATGCCGTGAGCGCGAAGGCCACGGCCACGAGGATCGCACCGGGGAAGTCGTAGACGGGAGCATCCGCGAAGCTGAGTTCGAGCAGCGCGGCGATGCCGGACCAGCCCAGCAGGGCGGTCGCGGCGTACGCGAGGGTGATGGCCGCCGTGTCGTACCAGCGCAGGCGATCGTCGCGCATGGTGAGGCCGTCGGCCTGTGCGGCTATCCGGCCCCGCCGCACGACGACCCGCCCCAGCAGCACCGAGAGGATGGCGACGACCGCTCCGCCGACGGCGGCGTACGCCCCGATCGACCAGGCGCCGGCGATGTCGAGCTCTCGTCCCCAGAACAGCGGGAGCGACACCACGAATCCGACGGAGAAGAACGCTGCCCCGACGAGAAGCGCCGTCGTCTCGAGCGACAGGGAGCCGGCCCTCGAACGCCGAACCAGGTCGTGCCAGAGAGAAGCCGCGCGTGTCGCCATGCGACCATTCTGGCCGGAGTGCGGAGCTAGAATCGAGGGGTCCGGTTCAGCCGGTGCTCGAAAAAAGGGCACGAAGCCGACGTCGCATCGATGCGCCGCGCGAGACACATACGGAATCTCTCACCGATACCGTCTCGAAAGGCACTGTTATGCCCTCCGTCTCCGCTCACGTCGCCCTCACGCTGGCGCAGCACATCGACGCCGTCTTCGGCGTGATGGGCAACGGCAACGCGTACTTCCTCGATGCTCTCGAACGCGACACCGACGCTTCGTTCACCGCGGTCCGCCACGAACAGGGCGCGGTGGTGGCGGCCGATGCGCACTATCGCGCGTCGGGCAGGATCGCCGCCGGTACGGCCACGTACGGCGCCGGCTTCACGAACACGCTGACGGCGCTCGCTGAGGCGGTTCAGGCACGCATTCCGCTGGTTCTCGTCGTCGGCGACGAGCCCACATCGGGTCCGCGGCCGTGGGACGTCGACCAGATCGCCCTGGCGTCGGCCGTCGGCTCTCGTACGTACACGGTGGGCAGAGCGGATGCCGCGGCGACCACGATCATCGCCATCGAGCATGCTCTGACCTATCGACTGCCGGTCGTGCTGGCCATCCCCTACGATGTCGCCGCGCTCGAGGCAGGGCCGGTGCCCGAGGCGCCGTCACCGCGCTCCCCTGCTCCGCTCGCTCCGAAGGGCGAGTTCGCCGACGGGATGCTCGACGAGATCGCAGCAGCCCTCCGGGACGCCGAGCGCCCGTTCCTGCTGGCCGGCCGGGGCGCGTGGCTTGCGGGAGCCGGTGAAGCGCTCGGCGCTCTGGCCGACGCGACCGGGGCGCTCACGGCATCCACCGCGCTGGGGCGGGGCGTCTTCCCCTCCGCGGAGCACGACCTGGGCGTGACGGGTGGGTTCGGCGCCGAGGGCGCCATGGACCTCGTCCGCGAGGCGGATGTCGCGGTCGTCTTCGGAGCGTCGCTGAACCAGTTCACGATGCGCTTCGGCGAGCTGTTCGCACCGGGGACCCGGGTGTTCCAGGTGGATGTCGCGCCGGCCGCGACGCACGCGAACGTCGGCGGGTTCGTCCGCGGTGATGCTCGCGTGGTGGCGGAGGCGCTCGTCCAGCGCCTCGCCTCCATGAGAAACCATCTCCGGCACGAGAAACCACGCGGGGAAGGGTTTCTCGCGCCGGAAGTGGTTTCTCAAGGCGGGCCGTGGCGTGAGACCGTCGACGTGGCGGCGGCCCGGACGTATGACGGCGGCGACGAACTCGCCCCCGACGGCCGACTCGACCCGCGCTCCGCCGCCCGTCGCATCGCCGAGCTGCTGCCGCAGGACCGCGTCGTCGTCTCGGACGGCGGGCACTTCATCGGGTGGGCGAACATGTACTGGCCGGTGGCATCGCCCGACCGCATGATGATGATCGGCACCGCCTTCCAGGCGATCGGCCAGGGCTGGCCGAGTGTCGTCGGCGCGACCCGCGCGAGGCCCGAATCCACGATCGTCCTCACCAGCGGTGACGGCGGCGGGTTGATGGCGATCGCGGACCTCGAATCAGCCGTTCGTGCAGCAGGAGGCCGTGGCTGCGCCGTCGTCTGGAACGACGCCGCCTACGGTGCGGAAGTGCATCTGTACGGACTCAAGGGCCTGGCCGAGGACCCCATGCGCATCCCGGAGGTCGACTTCGCCGCCTTCGCCGCGGCAGTCGGTGGCGAAGGCGTCGTCGTGCGCACTCTCGAGGACCTCGAGCGACTGGAGACGTGGTCTGCGGAGCCGGCATCCGAGCGGCCTTTCCTGCTTCTCGACCTGCGCATCTCCCCCGCCGTCGTCGCGCCGTACCAGCAGGAGATCATCCGCGTGAACAGCTGATGCGCTCCCTCCGATAGGCTCCTCGCCATGGCCGATGCCCCCGAGATCCTGCGCTACAGCGCGTTCGCAGCGACACCGGAGGGCGGCAATCCGGCGGCTGTCGTCCTGGATGCTGCGCACCTCGACGATGCGTCGATGCAGCGGATCGCGGCCGAAGTCGGGTACTCGGAGACGGCGTTCGTCATCGGTCAGGATGTCGAGACGCACAGGTATCGGGTGAGATTCTGGTCGCCGGCCGCCGAAGTGCCGTTCTGCGGCCACGCAACCGTCGCGACGGCCGTCGCACTGGTCGAACGGGGCGGCGCCGGGGACGCATCCTCCGAAACCCTGTCTTTCGAAACACAGGGGGGACGCGTGGAACTGCGCCCGACGCGGAGCACCGACGGCTCCGTCACGGTGTCTTTCACCAGCGTGGAGCCCGAGGTCCGCGACATCGACGTGCGGGTGCGCGACCGGCTGCTCGCCCTTCTCGGACTCGGCGAGGCCGATATCGACCCGCGCTTCCCCGTACGCGAATCGTTCGCGGGCAATTGGCATCCGATCGTCGTCATCACTGATCCGGAGGTGTTCCACCAGTTCCGCTTCTCCCCCGCCGAGGTCGCCGCCCTCATGCGCGAGCAGGGCTGGCTCGGGACCGTGACCGTGCTCCATGCCCTGAGTCCGTGGGAGTTCGAGGCCCGCAACCTCTTCCCCGTCGGAAGGATCACTGAAGACCCGGCGACGGGCTCGGCCGCCGCGTCCACCGGCGCGTACCTGCGCGCCCAGGGATATCCGGAGCAGGTGATCCGGATCCAGCAGGGACGGCACGTCGGCCGGCCGAGCACCCTCGACGTGAGGATCCCGACCGCAGGCGGCATCGAGGTGACCGGCGGCGCGACGCGGATCGCCTGATCGCTCAGTCGAGTGGTTCGATCCCCTGCATGCGAACCTGCTCGAGGTCGAGGTTCGCAGAGATCCGCCGGACGACGATGTCATCGACCGTTCCCGACCGGCGCAGGCTCAGCAGCACCTCGCGCTTGTGGTCGAGCATCGCCAGCTTGAGTCTCGAGAACTCGTCGTACCTGATCAGCGGCGAGCGCTGCTCCAGGTCCACATCGGCGGACGTCGCGACCATCTGCAGCGTCGTTCCGTCGACGACCGTCGGCGCACTGCTCACGTCGGCGGAACCGTCGGCGAACGGGTCGGGAGCGCCGAGCATGTCCTCCATCGCGCCGACCTCGGCGTCGATGAGCGCCCGCTCCCTCGCCATCGCCCTGGCGTTGGCGAGCTCCAGCATCTCGTACCCGTCCCGCCGCACACGATCGCGCACCTCATCGCTGATGCCGTGCTCGGACGCCAACGCGTCGAGCGCCGCCATCGCCGACCCCGAGATCGCACGCTCAGCGAGCTCGAACTCCTCGTCCTCGCCGTGGTCGACGGGGTACCGCGCCCAGCGGACCACCGCTGGGAGCAGCGGCCCCTGGACCAGCAGGCTCAGCAGGATCACTCCCGCGGTGACGAAGATGACCTCGTCGCGGCCCGTGAGCGCCGAGCCGTCCGGCATCGTGAGCGGCACGGAGAGAGCGATCGCGAGCGAGACGGCACCGCGCATGCCCGCCATCGTGCTGACCACCATCATGCGTGTGCGCAGACCCCGCGGATGCTGCGCGCCGCCGCGCTGGAACGGCACCGAGAGCAGCTGGAACAGGAACCGCACGACGAGCAGCGCGACCCACACCGCGACTGTGGCGAGTGAGAGCCAGCCGATCATCGGCAGCGACGTCTGGTGGACGACCCACTGCACCTCGAGACCGATGAGCACGAACAGCGCGCCGTTGAGCAGGAACACCCCGAACGGCCAGGCGGCCTCGGATTGGCGGCGGGATGCCGCCGTCGTGATCCGCGGGCCCACGTAGGCGGCGATGAGGCCGGCCACCACGACAGCCAGCACGCCGGACGCATGGATCAGCTCGGCCACCATGAACGCGGTGAACGGCACCAGCAGCATCGTCACGTTGATCGCGATCGTGCTGTGCACTCGCCGAAGCAGCAGCCACGCGGCCGCCGCGACCAGTCCTCCGACGGCGATGCCGCCGACGTAGGACACGACGACGGTCCCGGTGATCATCAACGGCGTGACCTGACCGCCGACCGCGAGCGAGACGGCGATCGCGTACAGCACGAGGGCCGTACCGTCGTTCGTCAGGCTCTCGGCCTTCAGCTTCATGAAACTGCGCCGAGGCAGCAGCCGCCCGAGGGCGGCGACGGCCGTGGCGTCCGGCGGCGCGACCGCCGCGCCGAGGATCAGGGCGATCTCCCATGGCATCCCGAAGAGCACGGCGACCGCGGCGACGGCGAATGCCGAGGCTACGACGAGCAGCGTGCTCATCGGCAGGATGTACCGGAAGTCGCGACGGATCGACCGCAGTGACGTCGTCACGCTCTCCCAGAACAGCATGACCGGCAGGAACAGCAGCAGCACGGTCTCCGGCGGCAGCTGGACCTCGCGCAGGGCGGGGACGAACCCGAGCAGCAGACCGAACACCACGAGCACCAGGGGCAGCGCGAGGCGCACCCGGGGCGCGAGAAGTGTTCCGACCAGAATCGTCAGCCCGAGCAGGACTGTGACCTCAAGACCTTCCATACGCGCACCCATCTGCCGTCGCGGACGGGCGCGACGTGCGAAGAGACACAGCGCCCGTCAGGCAAACCGTATTCCCGACTCGCCGCACGCGGAAGCCCCGAATGCGAACGCGTCGCGGATCAGCCGGCTGTGCTGTAGTCGGGCATCTGCTGCAGAGTCCAGGTGTTGCCGTCCGGGTCGTCGAACGTCACGAACCTGCCCCAGGCCTGCTCGTCGACACCGTCGGCCTCGACCCCTGCATCGCGCAGTTGCGCGAGCGCAGCATCCGCATCGGGCACGACGACCTGGATCGTGTTCTGTTGACCGGGCTCCAGGTCGACCCCCAGTCCCTCGCCGAACGCGATCGAGCACGCCGACCCAGGCGGGGTCATCTGGACGAACCGCAGGCCCTCCTGCACCACGTGATCGTGGTCGGCGTTGAACCCGATCCCGACGTAGAACGCCTTCGCCCTGTCGACATCCGTCACCGGCACGAAGATTAGCTCGATCTTCCAATCCATCACGCACTCCTCCTGGCGAGCGTCGGCGCCCGACCACGGCTCACGCTACGCGCGGGGTCGGACATCCGACGCGGACGATCGGCTAGATCCAGCCCTTGTCCTGCGCGATCCGCACGGCCTGCGCTCGATTCGCGGCCCCCACCTTTCCGATCGCGGCCGACAGGTTGTTGCGCACCGTCCCCGCAGACAGGAATACCTCGGCGGCGATGGCCGCTGCGCTGCGTCCATCGGCCGCGAGCCGCAGCACCTGCTGCTCGCGATCGCTCAGCGGGTTGGCGCCTTCGAACAGGCTCGCCTCGGCGAGCGCGGAGTCGACGACCCGCAGTCCCGAATGCACACGTCGCACCGCATCGGCCAGTTGCTCCGCCGGGGCGTCCTTCACGACGAAACCACTGGCGCCGGCATCCAGAGCAGAGCGAAGGTAGCCGGGCCGCGCGAAAGTCGTCACGATGAGCACGCGCGTGTCAGGGCTGGCGGCGCGCACAGCGCGCGTCGCGGCGATGCCGTCCATCCCCGGCATCTGGATGTCCATCAGGCACACGTCCGGGGCGGTGTCGGCGACCAGTCGGACCGCCTGCTCGCCATCCCCTGCCACCCCCACGACCGTGAGATCGTCCTCGAGTTCCAGCAGCGCAGCCAGCGCGCCGCGCAGCATCGCCTGGTCATCGACGATGACGATGCGGATCGTCGCTGCATCCGTCACCATGTCACCTCGATCCGGGTACCGCCCGGCTCATTCGAGTGCACAGTCAATGCTGCGCCGCCGGTGGTCGCACGCTCTCGCATGCCCCGCATCCCGTTGCCCTCACCGCCGGCGAGACCGCGACCGTCATCGGCGACCGAGAAACTCCCCGGCACCATCCGCACGGTCATCGTGCGCGCGCCGGCGTGGCGCAGCACGTTGGTCGTCGCCTCGCGTAGGATCCAGCTCGCGGTCAGCGACTGCGCCGGCGACAACGCCGCCGCGTCGCCCTCCACCCTCATCGACACGTCTGCGGCAGCCAACGCTCCGCGGCACGACTCGAGTTGATCGATGAGGGTCGCATTGCGCACCCCGGCCACCGTCGCACGCACACCGGCGATCGCCTCTGCCGTGAGCGATTCGATGTCGGCGAGCTCGGCCTTGGCCCGCTCAGGGTCGCTGTCCATGAGCTTGCGCACCAACTGAGCCTTGAGCTTCACCACCGTCAGCGAATGACCGACCAGATCATGCACGTCGCGGGCGACGGCCTCGCGCCCCTCGCTGGTGGCGAGTTCGAGACCGAGCTTCTCAGCCTCAGCGGAGCGGATGATGAGGCTCGTCGAGACCGTGTTGACGACGCCGAGAAGTGCGAGGATCGCGAGGATCGTCAGATAGTCCAGCCCTCCGGGCGTCAGGAACACGATCAGCGCGGTGATGACGATGCTCGCTGCCAGAGTGAGCCAGTGCGCCAGGCGCGTGAGCCCGTACGATGCGAACGACATGATGAACGGCATGAAGCTCAGCGCTGACCCGCCCGCGGCCGGCACCGTCAGCACCGCGCACACGATCATCCCTCCGAAGGCCACCCACTGGATCGGCTTCGGAGGGTCCGTGAGCCCGCCGCCGCCGAAGCTCATGCCGTTCATGAACCCCGCGACGTAGACCAGGATGAACGCTCCGAGCGCCACCCAACCGGTGATGATCCAGGCTTGTGCGGCATCCGATCGCAGCAGCGCGATCACCGGGTAGGCGAGGAACACCAGCCAGACCGCTGCCATGACCCATCCGAAGCGTTCCCACGGCGATCTGGCTCCCTGGCCAGGGCTCGTCCTGCTTCGACGGCTCCCCGGTGCGCCCAACGCGGCTGGGGTGACGCCGGCCGCTGTGGCCGCCGCCGCATCCCGCGCATCCCGCGATCGCGTCACGTCATCCGTCATGCTGTCGACACTATCGGCGAGAACGCGACCGCTTGACGCCGAATGCCACGAGGACGGCGAACACGATCAGCCATGCCACGACGTTCAGCGAGACCATCAACAGCGAGTCGGTCTGCCCTGTTGTGAGAACGCCATCCGTGAGCGGCCAGCGGCTCAGCGCCACGAACCCGTACAAAGGTGTGAAACGGGCGATGTCGAGCATCACGCCGTCGAGCGGGATGAAGACGTTGCCGAAGAACGCGAAGAACGTCATCGAGATGGATGCCAGCGCCGCCGCCGTGTCGGAGTTGAAGAACAGTCCGACGCCGAGGCCGTACAGGCCGAACATGAGTCCGATGGCCAGGATGATCCCTGCGGTCGCCCACCAGCGCCAGGCTTCCGTCGCCTCTGCGCCGGTCATGAGCCCTGCGATGAAGACGAGGAGCACGGCGAGCGCCGAGAACGAGACCGCAGTGAGGAGCTTCGTCCACGCGTAGCCTGCTGTGCCGAGCGGGGTCATCGCGAGCTGGCGTCCCCACCCCTGCTTGGCCTCGGTCGCGGCGAGCGATGTGATCGAGCTCATGGCCACGGCAGTGCCGTAGGCCGCCATGGACACCATGACGTAGAACTTGACGTTGCCGTTGCCTGCGGTGATCGAGCCGTAGCCCATGCTCGCGCCGAACAGCAGGTACATCGCGACGGGCATGCCCAATGTGAACGCGAGCGTGTACGGGTTGCGGATCTGGCGGATGGCCTCGACGCGCAGCATCGTGGGTGAGATCGACATGGTCATGATCAGTCCTCCGTGAGAGCTGTGAAGGCGGTTTCGAGGGTGGGGGCCGCGATCTCGAGATCGTGGGCCCCGGCGTTCAGAAGAGCGGATGCCGCAGCGTCCGAGTCCAGAGCTCGCAGGCTCACGCGATCGGCGTCGACGCGGACGTCGCTGATGCCGTCGGTCTCGCTCAGCCGCTGGACGAGAGCGTCTCCCCCCGCTGTCGGCAGGTTCGCGGCGAGCGTGCGGCCGCCGAGGTTCGCGCGCAGCTGCGCGGTGGGTGCATCGGCGACGATGATGCCGCGGTGCATGACCACGGTTCGCCGCGCGAACTGCTCGGCCTCCTCGAGGTAATGCGTGGCGAAGATGATGGTCCGCCCGGCATCCGCATCGGCACGCATGACGTCCCAGAAATGGCGGCGGGCGTTCACGTCCATGCCTGCGGTCGGCTCGTCGAGCACGAGGATGTCGGGGTCCGCGACCAGCGCGAGCGCGAACTTCACCCGCTGCTGCTCGCCGCCGGAGCACTTGGAGATGCGGCGGCGGGCGAGCCCCGCGAGCTCGGTGCGGGCGAGGACCTCTGGCACGCGCGCGAGCGACTCGCGCCCGTGCAGGGATGCGATGACTTCGACCGTCTCACGGACGCTGAGGTCGGAGAGCAGTCCTCCGGTCTGCAGCACCCCGGCGATCACGCCGGCCTTGGCCGCCCTGCCCGGCTTGTTCCCGTACACCGAGACGGTTCCGGTGCTCGGGTCCGTCAGCCCGAGGAGCATGTCGAGTGTGGTCGTCTTGCCTGCACCGTTCGGGCCGAGGAGGGCGACCACCTCGCCACGACGGATGCTGAGATCCAGCCCGTCGACCGCCTTCACCGTGCGCTCCCCCAGGCCGAAGTGCTTGGTGAGGCCGGCGATGGAGACGGCTGTCTCGGATGCTGTGGCCGATGTGCTCGTGCCGGATGCGCTCGGGCGGGATGTGCTCGGGCGGGTCGGTGCTGCCGCTGCTGTGGTCATGGTTCCAGCGTGGCGGACGCCGTCCGCCCGATCAGGAGGGCGGTGTCACCTCCTGCACATGACACGTGTCATCCGGATGCGGCCCGCCCGCCGCACTCAGGCCGGGAGGAACGCGCCGTCGAGGAAGGCGGCGAGTTCGGCCGTGGCATCCAGCGGCAGCACCGCGGCGACGTACTGATCAGGGCGCACTACCACGACAACGCCGTCGCGGGACAGCTCCCGCTCGTCGAAGATGTCGCTGCGGCACCAGGCGTTCGGCGCCGCGGAGTAGACCTTCTCCCAGTCCGTGAGTCCGAGCGGCCCCGTCCGCGGCAGGAACAGCTGAGGCGCGGCCAGCTGATCGAGCGAATCGAACGACTCCTGATACACGACCTTCGCGTCGATGACGGCATCCGCATCGGCATCCGCCGGGGTGACACGGGCGATCAGAGGCGCGACCGCCGACGCCCACTCGCGCAGGCGCGTGCCACCGGCATCCGCGAACGCATACACGCGCCAGCGACCGTCGGCCTTCGCATGGTGGCCGAGGTGCACGACGTTGCCGTCGCAGACCCGGACGACCTCGGCCGACTTGAACCGCTTGCCGATCGGGAACCCGGCGGCCAGACCCTGATGCGACGCGTCGCCGGTGATGGCGGAGGGGCCGTACTGGGTCATGAAGCCGGAGGGGAACTCCGCCGTGCCGAGATAGTAGTTGGCGAGCTCCTGCGGGTCGGAGATCTCCTCTGGTTTGCGCGCCATGAGCGATGACCATTCGCGGTCGAAGTCGATCAGCTGCTGAGCGACCGGGCGCCGCTCCGCGCCGTAGGTGGCGAGCAGGCTCTCCGGCGACCGGCCGGTGAGAACGGCGCCGAGCTTCCACCCGATGTTGAACCCGTCCTGCATCGACACGTTCATGCCCTGACCGGCCTTGGCGCTGTGGGTGTGGCAGGCGTCGCCGGTGAGGAACACGCGGGGCGTGCGGTCGGAATCGTCGATGACGTCGTCGAACCCGTCGGTCACCCGGTGTCCGACCTCGTAGACGCTGTGCCAGGCGATCTCCTTCACGTCGAGCGTGTACGGATGCAGGATCTCGTTGGCCTTCTCGATGATCTTCTCGATCGGCGTCTGGCGCACCCGGTGGTTGTCGTCGGCTGCGACCTCGCCGAGGTCCACGTACACGCGGCTGAGGTATCCGCCCTCGCGCGGGATGTGCAGGATGTTGCCCGCCTTGGCGTTGATCGCGCACTTGGTGCGCCAATCGGGGAAGTCGGTGTTCACCAGGATGTCCATCACGCCCCAGGCGTGTGCTGAGAATGCGCCGACGTGCTTGCGCCCGATCGCCTCCCGCACGCCGCTGCGGGCGCCGTCGGAGCCGATGACGTACTTCGCTCGGATCGTACGCTCCCCCGACGCCTGGCGGACGCGCACCTCGACCGGGTGATCGCCCTCGTCGTGCACGGTCAGGCCCAGGAACTCGACGCCGTAGTCGGGCACGATGCGCCCTGGGCCGTGGGCTGCCGCTTCGGCGAAGTAGTCCAGCACCCGCGCCTGGTTCACGATGAGATGCGGGAACTCGCTGATCTTGAACCCGTAGTCCTCGGTACGGGTGGTCCGGATGATGTTCTCGGGGTTAGCGGGATCCGGATTCCAGAAGTTCATCCATCCGATGTTGTAGGCCTCGGCGATGATGCGTTCGGCGAACCCGAATGCTTGGAAGGTCTCGACGCTGCGCGGCTGGATGCCGTCCGCCTGACCGAGCACGAGACGCCCCTCGCGCTTCTCGATGATCCGCGTCGTGACGCTCGGGAACTGCGACATCTGCGCCGCCAGCAGCATACCGGCGGGGCCGGAGCCGACGATGAGCACGTCCATCTCGTCCGGCAGATCAGCGGAGCGATCGATCCCCGTGCCCGCCGCCGCGACGATGCGCGGATCCTGAGAGACGTAGCCGTGGTGATGGAACTGCATCGATTCTCCTTGTTGGTACGTTCTGTCGGGGCGGATGCCGCATGCATCCGCCCCGTCGATGGCTCAGGCCTTGGCAAGCCCGTAGATCGGGCTGACCGACTGCTCCTCCTCGTGATCCGGCCCGAGCGGGATGCCGCTGCGGTCGCGCAGCAGCAGCGTCGCGATGAGGCCGATGACCGTCATGCCGGCGAGGTACCACGTGACCGACATCGTCGTGCCGGTGCTCTTGACGAGCGCGGTGGCGATCGTCGGCGCGAACGCGCCGCCCGCTATCGCGCCGATCGCGTACGAGATCGAGACGCCGGAGAAGCGGATGCTGGCGGGGAACAGCTCGGTGTACAGCGCTGCCTGCGGGCCATAGGTGAAGCCGAGACCGATCGTGAGGATCGCGAGCCCGGCGAACAGCAGTCCGATGCTTCCGGTGTTCACCAGCGGGAACAGCGCGAACACGCCGACGAGCTGCAGGACCCAGCCGATGATGTACGTCGTGCGGCGACCGAGCCGATCGGAGACGAAGCCGGCGATCAGAGTCGACAGCAGCCAGGTGACTGCGGATCCCGCGACGGCCCAGAGCACGGGTCCTCGGTCGAGGGCGAGCGGGCCTTCGGGGTCGGTCGAGTAGTTCTGGATGTAGCCGCCGGTGGTCATGTATCCGACGGCGTTGTTGCCGGCGAACACGAGCGCAGCGATGATCACGAGCAGCAGGTGCTTGCGGAACAGCTGCACGATCGGCATCCGCGCCTTCTCCTTGCGCTCGGCGAGTTCAGCGAAGACCGGGCTCTCCTCGACGTTGCGACGCACGTAGTAGCCGACCAGGATCAGCACGACGCTGAGCAGGAACGGGATGCGCCAGCCCCACGCGACGAACTGCTCTCCCGGGGCGATGGCGGTCATGATGGCCATGACGCCCGATGCGAGCAGCAGCCCCAACGGCACGCCGATCTGCGGCGATGCGCCGAATGCCCCGCGCTTCTTCTTGGGCGCGTGCTCGACGGCCATCAGGACCGCGCCTCCCCACTCGCCGCCTGCGGAGAGTCCCTGCAGGATCCGCAGCAGCACGAGAAGGATCGGCGCCGTCATGCCGATGTTCTCGTACGTCGGCAGCACACCGATGAGGGCGGTCGCCGCTCCCATCAGGATGAGCGTCCACATCAGCACCCGCTTGCGGCCGAGGCGGTCGCCGAAGTGCCCGGCGAGGAACGCTCCGAGAGGGCGGAACAGGAAGCTGATGCCGACAGTGGCGAACCCGATGAGGATGCTGTCGGCGCCCAGCGCCTTGAAGAACAGCTCCCCGAACACGAGGCCGACGGCGGTGGCGTAGATGAAGAAGTCGTACCACTCGACGGTGGTTCCCACGACCGTGGCGAAGACCACGCGTCGCCGGTCGGCTGGACTGGCGATGGTGCCGGTCGGTGTGAAGCCGGGCTGATCAGTCATTGAAGCTCCTTGGATGACGTCGTTGTCCGGGTGATCAGGTCGTCGTGAAGCGATGCTTGCCACCCGTTGTCAGGATGATATACGATTTCAAATACATCGCACAAGGGCGATGAATCGACGCAAGGAGGCGCTACCTGTGACGGACCAGCCCATTCTCGGCAGCCAGGTCGCCCGCCCGGGCAAGATCATCGCGATCCACCTCAGCTACGCATCCCGCGCCGACCAGCGCGGTCGTCGCCCCGCCCACCCCTCCTACTTCTTCAAGGCGACGAGCTCCGTCGCGGCCTCCGGCGGCACCGTCGAGCGCCCGGCCGGCACCGAGCTGCTCGCCTTCGAGGGCGAGATCGCCCTCGTCATCGGCGAACCGGCGCGCAACGTCAGCCTCGAGGACGCCTGGTCGCACGTGGCCTCCGTCACCGCGGCCAACGATCTCGGCCTCTACGACCTGCGCGCGAACGACAAGGGCTCGAACGTCCGCTCCAAGGGCGGAGACGGCTACACGCCGCTCGGCCCCGACCTCATCGACGCCCGCGCGGTCGACCCGCACGACATCCGCGTCCGGACCTGGGTCAACGGCGAGCTGCGCCAGGACGACGACTCGTCCGGCCTCATCTTCCCGCTCGCGCAGTTCGTCGCCGACCTCTCCCAGCACTTCACGCTCGAGACCGGCGACGTCATCCTCACCGGCACCCCGGCGGGGTCGTCCGTGATCGTTCCCGGCGACGTCGTCGAGGTCGAGGTGGATGCTCCGAACGCGCCGGGTGCGCCCACATCGGGTCGCCTGGTCACCACTGTCGTCCAGGGCGATGTGCCGTTCGACGAGACTCTCGGGTCGATGCCGGCGGTCGATGACCTGCAGCGTACCGAGGCATGGGGATCGGCCGAGGCGGCCGGGCTGGAGCCGGCCCCCGCGACGACGACCGCCCTGTCCGCAGAACTCCGCGCCAAGCTCGAGAAGGCGCCGACCGCAGGGCTCTCGGCACAGTTGCGCAAGCGCGGCCACCACCACTGCTTCATCGACGGCGTGAGCGCGAACCTCCCCGGCACGAAGATCTTCGGCACGGCCCGCACTCTGCGCTTCATCCCCGCACGCGAAGACCTCTTCACCAGCCACGGCGGCGGCTACAACGCGCAGAAGCGGCTGTTCGACACGGTCGACGAGGGCGAGATCATCGTGATCGAGGCGCGCGGGGATGCCACGACCGGCACCCTCGGCGACATCCTGGCGCTGCGTGCCACGGCACGCGGGGCCGCCGGCGTCGTCACAGACGGCGGCGTGCGCGACTTCGACGAGGTCGCGCGCATCGGGCTTCCGGTCTTCTCGCAGGGCGCCCACCCGTCTGTTCTCGGACGGAAGCACGTCCCGTGGGACCTCGACGTCACGATCGCCTGCGGCGGGGCCGCCGTGCAACCAGGAGACGTGATCGTCGGCGACGGCGACGGCGTCATCGTGATCCCGCCGTCCCTCGCGGAGGAGGTCGTCGACGCGACGCTCGCCCAGGAGGACGAGGACTCCTGGATCGCCGTGCAGGTCGAGGCGGGGCATCCCGTCGACGGCCTTTTCCCGATGAACGCCGAGTGGCGCGCCAAGTACGAAGCGAGCCGCGGATGACCAAGGGAAAGACGCTGAGCAAGTCGCAGCAGGCGTACCACTGGATCAAGGGACGCATCGCCAGCCAGACGTTCACGCCCGGGTACCGGCTCGTCCTCGGAAGCATCGCCGGGGAACTCGATATGAGCGTCGTCCCGGTGCGCGAAGCGATCCGCCAGCTCGAGGCCGAAGGGCTCGTGCAGTTCGAGCACAACATCGGAGCCCGCGTCGCCATGGTCGACGACAGTCAGTACCGGAACAGCATGGAGGCCCTCAGCATCCTCGAGGGCAGCGCGACCGCGCTCTCCGCCCCGCGCCTGACGGTCGATGATCTCAAGGCCGCCCGCGCGATCAACGCGAAGATGATCGAGACGCTCGACCACTTCAACCCGTCGGCGTTCACCCAGCTGAACCAGGAGTTCCACGCCGTGCTCATCGCGCCGTGCCCCAACCCTCGGCTGCATGAGCTCGTCACGGTCGAGATGCAGCGCCTGAACCGCCTGCGCGACTCGACATTCAGTTTCGTGCCCGGCCGCGCGCACGAGTCCGTCAAGGAGCACGAACAGATCGTGTCGCTGATCGAGAACGGCGCCCCCGTCGTCGAGATCGAACGCGCCGCGCGCCTGCACCACGCATCCACGCTCGACGCCTATCTCAGCAAAGAGCACGGCGCCGACTCCGACATGCGCGGCGACGCCGCCGCCACCCACGTCCACTGAACTGGTCCACCGCACCGGAGGAATCATGACCGACAACCGCATCCCCGCTGATCTTCCCGATCACATCCAGCACTACATCGACGGCGAGTTCGTAGATTCGATCGACGGCGACACGTTCGAGGTGCTCGACCCGGTGACCAATGAGAACTACACCACCGCGGCAGCAGGCAAGAAAGCCGACATCGACCGTGCCGTCGCCGCCGCCAAACGGGCGTTCGACGAGGGCCCGTGGCCGAAGATGCTCCCCCGCGAGCGCTCGCGCGTCCTGCACCGCATCGCGGACCTCGTCGAGTCCCGCGACAAGCGCCTCGCCGAGCTCGAGTCCTACGACTCCGGTCTGCCGATCACGCAGGCGCTGGGCCAGGCCCGCCGCGCGGCCGAGAACTTCCGCTTCTTCGCCGATCTGATCGTCGCCCAGGCGGATGACACGTTCAAGGTCCCCGGCCGCCAGATCAACTACGTCAACCGCAAGCCGATCGGTGTGGCCGGCCTCATCACGCCGTGGAACACGCCGTTCATGCTCGAGTCGTGGAAGCTCGGCCCCGCGCTCGCGACGGGCAACACCGTCGTGCTCAAGCCCGCCGAGTTCACGCCGCTGTCGGCATCGCTGTGGGCGGGCATCTTCGAGGAGGCAGGGCTGCCGAAGGGCGTCTTCAACCTCGTCAACGGCCTCGGCGAGGACGCCGGCGACGCCCTCGTGAAGCATCCGGACGTGCCGCTGATCTCGTTCACCGGCGAGAGCCGCACCGGGCAGATCATCTTCGCCAACGCCGCTCCGTACCTCAAGGGCCTGTCGATGGAGCTCGGCGGCAAGTCGCCCGCGGTGGTCTTCGCCGACGCCGATCTGGATGCCGCGATCAACGCGACGATCTTCGGGGTGTTCTCCCTCAACGGCGAGCGCTGCACGGCCGGCTCCCGCATCCTCGTCGAACGCAGCATCTATGACGAGTTCGTCGAGAAGTACGCGGCTCAGGCGAAGCGCGTCAAGGTGGGGTTCCCGCACGACCCGTCGACCGAGGTCGGTGCGCTGGTGCACCCCGAGCACTACGACAAGGTCATGAGCTACGTCGAGATCGGCAAGACCGAGGCGCGCCTCGTCGCCGGAGGCGGGCGCCCCGATGGCTTCGAGACCGGCAACTACGTCGCCCCGACCGTGTTCGCCGATGTGTCGCCGGATGCCCGGATCTTCCAGGAGGAGATCTTCGGCCCGGTCGTCGCGATCACTCCGTTCGACACCGACGAGGACGCGCTGGAGCTGGCGAACAACACGCGCTACGGTCTCGCGGCGTACATCTGGACCAATGACCTCAAGCGCGCGCACAACTTCGCGGGCAATGTCGAGGCCGGCATGGTGTGGCTGAACTCGAACAACGTCCGGGACCTCCGCACCCCCTTCGGCGGCGTGAAGGCATCAGGCCTCGGCCACGAGGGCGGCTACCGCTCGATCGACTTCTACACCGACCAGCAGGCCGTGCACATCAACCTCGGTGAGGTCCACAACCCCGTTTTCGGAAAGCAGTGAGGACGCTGACATGACGAACCGTGCAGACATGACGCTCACCTCATCGGGCTACTACGTGAGCCAAGAGGCCCCGATCGAGACCGACAATCCGATCGCCACGCCCCAGGCGTCGCCGCCCGATATCCTCCGCTGCGCCTATATGGAGCTCGTGGTCACCGATCTCGCGGCATCCCGTCAGTTCTACGTCGACATCCTCGGGCTGTACGTCACCGAGGAGGACGACGAGGCGATCTACCTGCGATCGACGGAGGAGTTCATCCACCACAACCTCGTGCTGCGCAAAGGCCCGGTCGCCGCTGTCGCAGCGTTCTCGTACCGGGTGCGCACTCCGGAGGATCTCGACCTGGCCGTCGCCTTCTACGAGGAGCTCGGCTGCGACGTCCGCCGCAGCGCCGAAGGGTTCGTGAAGGGCATCGGCGACTCGGTGCGCGTGGTCGACCCGCTCGGCTTCCCGTACGAGTTCTTCTTCCAGGCCGACCACGTCGAGCGGATGTCGTGGCGCTATGACCTGCACGTCCCCGGCGAGCTCGTCCGCCTCGACCACTTCAACCAGGTCACCCCCGATGTGCCCCGAGCCGTGAAGTACATGCAGGATCTCGGCTTCCGCGTCACCGAGGACATCCAGGACGAAGAGGGCACCGTCTACGCCGCGTGGATGCGCCGCAAGCCCACCGTGCACGACACCGCGATGACCGGCGGCGACGGACCGCGGATGCACCACGTGTGCTTCGCGACGCACGAGAAGCACAACATCCTCGCCATCTGCGACAAGCTCGGGGCTCTCCGCCGCTCGGACGCGATCGAGCGAGGCCCAGGGCGCCACGGCGTCTCGAACGCGTTCTACCTGTACCTGCGCGACCCCGACGGGCACCGCGTCGAGGTGTACACGCAGGACTACTACACCGGCGACCCCGACAACCCCGTGGTCACCTGGGACGTGCACGACAACCAGCGCCGCGACTGGTGGGGCAACCCCGTCGTCCCGTCGTGGTACACCGAGGCGTCTCTCGTGCTCGACCTCGACGGCAACCCGCAGCCCGTTCACGCCCGCACCGACGACAGCGAGATGGCCGTGACGATCGGCGCCGACGGCTTCTCGTACACGCGCCGCGATGAGGGCGAGGAGTCGATGCCGGAGTACAAGCAGGGCGAGTACAAGCTCGGGAACCAACTGTGACGCTCACACCCGAGCAGCGCGAGCAGATCGCCGATGAGCTCGCCGATGCGGAGCACACGCACGCGGTGATCCCCCGGATCACGGCGCGGTACCCGGATGCCACGATCAACGACTCGTATGCCATCCAGGGCATATGGCGCGACAAGAACCTCGCTGCCGGGCGGACGCTCGTCGGTCGGAAGATCGGTCTGACCTCCAAGGCGATGCAGCAGGCAACCGGGATCACGGAGCCCGACTACGGCGTCATGTTCGACGACACCGTGTACGCGACGGGCTCCGAGATCCCGTTCGACGACTTCTCGAACGTGCGCATCGAGGTCGAACTCGCGTTCGTGCTCGCCCGGCCGCTCGAGGGCCCGGACTGCACGCTCGACGATGCCCTCGCCGCGATCGACTACGCCGTGCCCGCGCTGGAGGTGCTGAACTCCCACATCGAGCTCGAGGGCCGCACGATCGTCGACACGATCAGCGACAACGCCGCCTACGGCGCGATGGTGCTCGGCGACGTGCACCTGCGCCCCGACGAGATCGACCTGCGCTGGGTGCCCGGCGTGCTCGCGCGCAACGGCGAGATCGAGGAGACCGGCGTCGCACAGGGCGTCCTCGGCCACCCCGCGACCGGAGTCGCCTGGCTGGCGAACAAGTTCCACCAGCACGGCGCGCGGCTCGAGGCCGGCGAGATCATCCTGGCAGGATCGTTCACGAGACCGATGTGGGTGCACAAGGGCGATCTGGTGCGCTGCGACTACCGCGAGATGGGAGTCATCGAATGCCGTTTCGTCTAGAACCTGCGCCGTCGTTCCGCGACCGGCTGGCCTCCGCCTCGCGCGCGCAGGTCGGAGCGTGGATCTGCTCCGGCAGCCCGATCGCCGCCGAGATCATCGCCGGCTCCGGCCTCGACTGGACGCTGATCGACGGCGAGCACAGCCCGATCGGCCTGGAGTCGATCCTCGCCCTGCTGCAGGCCGTCGCGCCGTATCCGATCACCCCGGTGGTCCGGGTGCCGTCGGCGGATCCGGTCTGGATCAAACAGGTCCTCGACACGGGAGCGCAGAACCTGCTGGTGCCGATGGTGAACACCGCAGCGGATGCCGCAGCCGCCGTCGCCGCGACCCGCTACCCGCCGCGCGGCATCCGCGGAGTCGGCAGCGCGCTCGCGCGCGCCGGGCAGTTCAACCGGATCGAGAACTACCTGCACCGCGCGCACGAGATCACTTCGCTGAGCGTGCAGATCGAAACGGATGCCGCCGTGCAGAACGCCAGGTCGATCGCCGAGGTCGACGGGGTGGATGCCGTGTTCATCGGCCCGAGCGATCTCGCGGCGTCCATGGGGCTGCTCGGCCAGCAGGAGCATCCCGATGTGGTCGCCGCGGTAGAGCACACGATCGCCGAGGTGCGCGCGGTCGGCAAGCCGGCCGGCGTGAACGCCTTCAACCCGGACACCGCCCGTCGTTACCTCGACGCTGGAGCATCGTTCGCGCTGGTCGCCGCCGATGTTTCGATCCTGGCCCGTGCGACGGAGAAGCTCGCTGCCGACTGGATCCCCGAAGCCGATCCGACTCAGCGCGCCGGCTACTGAAGCCGGGAAGACAGCGGGTCGGCGAGCAGCTCGGCGAAGGCCGCTTCTGCTGCGCCGATGAGCAGGCGGTCCAGACCGAGCGCTGCCGAGGCGATCTCGAGGCCCTCAGCCGCGACGGCGAGAGAACGCTCACGAACGTCGGCGTCGAATCCCTCGGGGTCGCGGTCGCGCAGGATGCCGAGGAACCCGCCGAGCACGATCATCGACGGGTTCAGCGCGTTCACCGCGTTGCTGATCGTGGCCGCGAGCACTCGACGCTGACGCACCACCTCTTCGTCGGCGGTCGGGCCGGGGGCACCGGAGAGTGCCGCTGCGAGCGCGTCGTCATCACCGGCGACCAGCGTCGCCGCCGCCATGAGCCGGGCGCGATTGACCTCGTCCTCGAGCACACCGTCGTGAGTGCGGCGGTGCGCCTCGTTCGCGATGCCCGGCCTCGTCTGGCCCCACTCCCCTGCGTAGCCGCCGGCTCCGCGGATCAGGGTTCCGTCCAGGATCACCCCACCGCCGATACCGCTCGCGCCGCCGTTGAGGTAGACGACGTCGGTGTGCTCGCGCGCCGCTCCGAACAGGTGCTCGGCCCGCGCGCCGAGCGAAGCGTCGTTGTCGACGGTCACCGGCAGCCCGAGAGCCTCGGCGAGAGGCGTCGCGATGTCCTCGTCGCGCCAGCCCAGGTGCGGTGCGAGGCGCACGAGCCCGTCCGATGCTCGCACGAGACCCGGGACGGCGACACCGACACCGACGATCCGGCATCCGACGAGCTCCTCGCTCCGCCAGCGCGTGACGAGATCCGCGATCGTGGCGACCGCATCAGCGACAGCCGGCACGTCCGTGAGCTCGATCCGCGCGCGTGCCCGCAGACCGCCTCCGAGGCTGACCGCACCGATCTCGATCGCATCGACCTCCGGGTTGACGCCGATCGCCACCACATCCGCGCTGGCCGTGACCACGGGGCTCGGGCGGCCGACGCGCTTGTTCGCATCCGGTTCCTGCTCGGACACGAGCCCTCGCTCGGCGAGCGCCGTCACGAGATCGGCGACCGTCGATCTGTTGAGCCCCGTCTCTGCCGTGAGGAGCGAGCGCGAGCGCGGACCGTGTCGGTGGACCAACCGCAGCACCTCGCCCAGGTTCGTGCGGCGCACCGCTTCGACGGCAGTCGCGCGTTCCTTCATCGATGGCTCGTTCCTGTGGGCTGCGGCGGGTGCACTCAGGCTATCGGCACGGCGGTGGCATCTCTGCGCGGCTCGTAACGGAATTCGTCGATCCGCACCGTGCCGCTCGGCGGCAGGCCGTCACTGGTCGCGAAGACTCCCAGCCAGACGCCGAGGAAACCACCGGTGGAAGACGCGTCGAGCTCGCGCCCGTCGACAGCGGCGAGCACCTCGCCACCGGCGACGAGCTCGTAGGAGTAGCCCCGCACGCGCACACCGAGATGCACGGAATCCGTCGCGTCGTCGACCTGCTCGGCGAGCACCGTGTCCACTCCGCCACGGCGATGCATCGCCCGAACCACGAGCCCCTCAGCCGTCCTGGCCACGTGAACGGTGGCGTGATCCTGCTCCGATTGCCGGACGATGAGGCCGGCCCGCTCGCCGTCGGCGAGTGCTGCTAAGTCGAGGATGCCTGTCACGTCGACCTGGGCGTGCTGCTGTCGGATGCCGAGGAAGGCGACCGTACCGGCATCCGCCGGCGTCTCACCGCGGACGGGAAGCACCCACGACCCGTGCGCATCCGCGGTCGCGATGTCGTTCGGCAGAGCGCGCAACGACGTCCATCGCGCATCGCCCGGTTCGACGACGCCGGGCCGCCGGTCGTCCGGCTGCCAGCTCCCCGCGGGGGCCGCGGCATCCGCCCAGGGGATCTCGATGCTGTCGGGCAGTCGGCCGAGCCCCGGCGCGAAGACCGGCCAGCCGTCCTCCCACGCGATCGGGCACAGGAACGTCTCCCGTCCGAGCGGATAGTGATGCCCGTCGGCAGCCCGCATGGCGAGCATGACCGCGTGCCATGATCCGTCCGGCGCCTCGACGAGGTCGGCGTGACCGGCGCCGATGACGTCCACGCCTCGCCCGAGGTGACGATGCGTGAACACCGGATTGGACCGCGTGCCCTCGTACGGCCCGGTGACCGAGTCCGCCCGTGCGACGCTCACGGCGTGGTGGAACTCCGTACCCCCCTCGGCTGCGATCAGGTACCAGCGCCCGTCGATCCGGTACAGATGCGGGCCCTCGGCCCAGACCGCTCCGTGCACGGCGCCCCGCCAGATGACGTGCTCGTCGCCGACCAGGGCGTGTTCGTCGCGCGAGTACTCGCGCACCCAGACCTCCGTCTGGTCGTGCCACTGCGGGTCGCCGGCCAGACGGGTTCCGTGCATCCACACCCTGCCGTCCTCGTCGAACGCGAGGGACGGATCGATCCCGTCGGCATCCATCCGGATCGGGTCGCTCCACGGGCCCGCAGGATCGACGGCGGTGATCACGAAGTTCCCGCCGCGGGTCGCGTCCGTCGGGTCGACCAGCGTGCAGACGATCCAGAACCGTTCCCCGTCGTGCCGGATCGTCGGCGCGTAGAGCCCTCCGGACGACGGGATGCCACGGTAGTCCAGCATCCCCGAGCGATCGATGGCGTGGCCGATCGTCTCCCAGCGCACGAGGTCGCGGGAGCGCATGACGGGCAGCCCCGGCAGGTACTCGAACGTCGAGGTGACCAGGAAGTAGTCATCTCCGACCCGGCAGATCGACGGGTCGGGGTGGCACCCGGGGAGGATCGGATTGGACGCTCTGATCATCCCTGAACGACCTCGACGATCCGCGCGTCTCCGGCCGTGACCTCATGCACATCGCCCGTGAGCACCACGGTCCGTCGGGGCGTGGCCGTGCCGGGGACCTCGCGGTGGTCACGGCCGCGCGAGTTCGAGATCACGCCGCCGGTCGCGGCATCCATCTCCGTCGTGGACGACGCGGCGGCGGCGTGCGAGGCGACCCACACGTCGATGTCGCCTGGTTCGACGATCTTCACTCCGCGGCGATCCGTGAACGCCAACCGCGTGGTCGGCACCTCGAACCTCACGCGGCGCGACTCCCCCGCAGCCAGCCTCACGCGCGCATAGCCGAGCAGCTGAGCCACGGGCCGGGTGACCGAGGCGACGCGGTCGCGTGCGTACAGCTGGACGACGTCCGTACCGGGCCGGTCGCCCGTGTTGCTGACCGTGACCGACGCGGTGAACCGTCCGCCGGTGCCCGTGCGCTCGTCGACGGCCAGGTCGTCGTACGCGAAGGAGGTGTATGAGAGCCCGAAACCGAAGGGCCGCGCGGGAGTCGAGTCCGCCGAGGTGACATCCGACGCCCCGCCGAGGATCGGGTGCAGGTAGGTGTACGGCTGCGCTCCGGCCGACCGGGGAAGACTCACGGGGAGCCGTCCGGACGGGGACGCCTCACCGGTCAGGATCGCGGCGATCGCACGGCCGCCCTCCTCCCCGGGGAAGAACGACTGCAGCACGGCCGCCGGGCGGGCGGGCTTGTCGTCCAGCGCCCAGCCGATCGCGTACGGCCGACCGGTGAGCATGACCATGACGACCGGCGTTCCGGTCGCGACCAGACGCTCGACGAGCTCCCGCTGCACGCCGGGAAGCTCGAGCGAGTCGACGTCGTTGCCCTCGCCGACGGTTCCGCGGCCGAAGAGTCCCGCCTGGTCGCCGATGACGACGATCGCGACATCGGCGGAAGCAGCCGCAGCGGCTGCCTCATCGAACCCCGATCGGTCGTCTCCCTCGACGTCGCAGCCTCGAGCGACGACGACGTCCGCGCCTGGCAGCGCTTCGACGAGCGCCTCGCGGACGCTGGGAATCTCGAACCCGACCTCGTACCCGGGGTGGTGCGCAAGCACATGATTGGCGAACGAGTAGCAGCCCTGCAGAGCCTCGGCACGGTCGGCGTTCGGACCGATCAGCGCGATGCGGTTCGCGGACGCGGCGAGCGGGAGCACGGGGCCCGACCCCGCAATCGGGTCGTTGGACAGGAGCACGATGGACTCCTCCGCCAACAGGCGTGCGACTGCGCGGTGACGCGGGCTGTCGAGGTCGACGTCCTGCGGCGGCTGCCCCTCGAAGGCGTCCTCGTCGAGCAGACCGAGCTCTTCCTTCTGCTTCAGCACGCGGATCACCGCGCGGTCGAGGTACGCCTCGTCCAGCATCCCTGATCGCACGCGATCGACGAGCGGCGCCAGATACGCGTCCCCCGACGGCAGTTCGACGTCGATCCCGGCCGTCAACGCCAGTTGGGCCGCCTCGCCGCGGTCGGCCGCGACGGCGTGCATGGCTTCCAGGAACGCGACGGCGAAGTAGTCGGCGACGACCACGCCGTCGAATCCGAGCTGCTCGCGCAGGAGTCCCGTCAGCAGCGCCGGGTCGGAGGCGACGGGCACCCCGTCGATCTCGGCGTAGCTGTTCATGACGCTCCGGACCTCGCCGTCGCGGATCGCCATCTCGAACGGCGGCAGGAAGATGTCGGCCACCTCGCGCGGTCCGGCCGAGACGGGCGCGTGGTTGCGGCCGGCGCGCGAGCCGGAGTATCCGAGGAAGTGCTTGAGCGTGGCGTGCACCCCTGTGGACTGGAGACCCCGCACATACGCCGTTCCGACTGTTCCGACCAGGTAGGGGTCTTCGCCGATGCATTCATCGACGCGACCCCAGCGCGGATCGCGGATCACGTCGAGCACAGGAGCGAGCCCCTGATGGATGCCGAGATCGCGCATCGACTCTCCGATCAGCGACCCCATCTCGGCGACGAGCTCCTGATCGAACGAGGCGCCCCACGCGAGCGGCGTGGGGAAGGATGCGGCCTTCCAGGCGGCGAGCCCCGTGAGGCACTCCTCGTGCACGAGCGCCGGGATGCCGAGCCGGGTCTCACGCTTCAGACGTCGCTGCTCCTCCCACAGCCAGGCGGCGCGCTCCGCAGGCTCGACCGGGCGGGTGCCGTACACCCGCGTGTAGTGCCCGATGCCGTCCCTGGTGATGTCGGCGAGCGTCTCGCCTGCGCCGGTGCGACCCATCTCGTTCTGCATCGGGGCGACGACCTCACCGCCCTGATCCAGCCAGTAGCCCACGAGCTGGGCGGCCTTCTCCTCCAGCGTCATGCGCGCGAGCAGCTCGCTCACCCGCGGTGAAGCGGCCGGGAAGGCGGGGATGTCCGCGGACATGGGGGTCTCCGTCGAAAGTGCGTTGGTCACAGATCAGCCCTTCACAGCGCCGGTGAGGCCGCCGACGATGCGGCGTTCGAAAAGGCTGAAGAAGATCAGCGCCGGCAGCATCGACAGCGACGTGTACGCGAGCACACGCGCGGTGTCGACCGAGTACTGCGAGGCGAAGTTCTGCACGCCGAGGGGAAGAGTGAACAGGCCGGGGTCGCTGAGGATGAACAGCGGCAGCATGTACCCGTTCCATGAGCCCACGAAGGCGAGGATGCCGACGGTGACGACCCCTGGGAGGCTCAGCGGGATCACCATCCGCCAGAAGAACCCGAGCCGGGATGCTCCGTCGATGGCCGCCGCCTCTTCCAACTCCTTCGGGATCGCCCGGAGGAACGGCACGAGGATGATGATCGTCGTGGGAAGCGCGAACGCGATCTGCGGCAGGATGATCCCGGCCAGGCTGTTCACCAGGCCGAGGTTGCGGATGAGCAGGTACAGCGGCGTGATCGCCACCGTGATCGGGAACATCAGTCCTGCGGCGAACAGCGCGTACATGACGCCCCGACCGCCGAAGTCGTATCGCGCGATCACATAGCTCGCCATCAGGCCGAGGAGGACCGCGCCCGCCGTTGTGCCCACCGCCGCGATGGTGGAGTTCAGCATCGCGCTCCAGAACTCGGAGCTCGCCAGCACGTCGCCGTAGTTGGCCACCTCCCACGGAGTGGGGAAGCCCGATGGGTCCACGGTGATCTGCGCGTTCGTGCGGAACCCGCCGATGATGATGTACAGCACAGGGGTGATGCAGATCGTGATCAGCACGATCGCGATGAGGTACACGCCTGGACTGCCCCAACGCACCTGGGGGGCACGGCGCCGGCCGTCGGGGCGCTTCGGCTGGATCACGAGCGACGTGCTCAGGCTGTCGGTCGTCATGAGCGCTTCCTTCCGCTTGCGCCGGTGACAGCGCCCTCCGTGTCGCGCCGCAGGACGAAGCGCTGGTAGACGAGTGCGATGACGAGGGAGATCAGGAACAGCATGACGGCGACCGCGTTGCCGAAGCCGTAGCTGCCGGCCAGGTGCCCGTTCTGATACATGTACGTCGCCATCGTCGATGTGCCGGCGGTCGCGGCGATGTACTGGCCCCAGATGATGTTGACGAGGTCGAACAGCTGCAGCGATCCGATGATCGACAGGAAGGCCCAGATGCGGATGGTCGGTCCCAGCAGCGGCAGCGTGATGCTCCACTGGATCTTCCAGAAGCCGGCGCCGTCGATGGCGGCAGCCTCGTACAGCTCCTCCGGGATCGACTGCATGCCGGCGAGCATGAGGATCACGGCGAAGCCGATGTACTTCCACGTGATGATGACCATGAGCGTCCACATCGCGATGGACGGATCGGCGAGCCAGGACTGCTGGAGCACGCCGAGGCCCCATTTCTCGAGAAGGGAGTTCAGCGCTCCTGCGTCCTGCATCATCAGGCTCCACCCGATGCCGACGATGACCTCGGAGATCACGTACGGCATGAAGATCAGCACGCGGATCAGCGAGCGACCGCGGATCTTCTGGTTCAGCAGCAGGGCGAACAGGATGGCGATCGGGCCCTGCATGACGAGCGAGAGGACCACGATGATGAAGTTGTGCAGCACGGCGTCGCGGAACGACTCGTCCTGCCAGATCAGGAGGTAGTTGTTCAAGCCGACGAACTCGGTCGGCCAGCCGAAGCCGTTCCATTTGAAGAAGCCGTAGAACGCGGCCATCGCCACCGGGAAGATCACGAAGCCGACGAACATCAGCAGCGCAGGTCCGGAAAGCAGCGCTATCTCACCGCGCTTGCGCCAGTCGACGCGCGGGCGGCGGCGCACCGGGGCTGGCGTGTCGCCGGCCCCGGTGCGGACGTTGCTCTCAGGCACGGCAGCCGCCATCACCTGGGTCTCTGTCATCGCCCGTCTCAGCCCCTCGCCGAGGCGTCGGTGATCTTCGACACGAGCTTCTCGGGAGAGCCCTGGCCCGCGAGCAGCTCGACGACGCCCGTGTTCAGCGCGTTGCCGACGTTCTGGCCGAGTGCGGTGTCCAGCCACAGCGCCACGTACGGCGCCTTGCTGTAGGCCTCCATCAGCGGCGTGAGCGACGGGTCGGTCACGGCACCGGTGGCGTCCTGCGATGCGGGGATCGTCTGGAACGCGACGGCGTACTTCTCCTGCCACTCCTTCGACGAGATGAAGTTGAGGAACTGCTCGCAGGCCTCAGGCGAATCGATCGAGCAGGAGTAGCCGTCGACGCCGCCCATCATGGCGCCGGGGGTTCCGTTGCCGCCGTCGACCTCGGGGAACGGGAACCAGCCCAGATCAGGCAGCGGCTTCTCGTCCGGCGTCAGACCGGCGATGACTCCGACGTCCCAGGCGCCCATGAGCTCCATGGCCGCCTTGTGGTTGGCGACGAGGCCGGCCGAGGAGTTCGCGCCCTCCTGCGCGGAGGTGGTCAGGAATCCGCTGTTGAAGGGCTCTGTGGCCACGAAGTCCGCGAGGTTGTCCGCCGCGGTGAGCCAGCATTCGTCGCTGAAGTCCGGGTTGGTCGCGAGGTTCGAGATGATGTCCTCGTCGCAGGCGCGGACCGCGAAGAAGTAGTACCAGTGCGCAGCCGGCCAGGCGTCCTTGGCGCCGAGGGCGATGGGTGCGATGCCCGCGTCCTTCAGCTTATCGACGGCCTCTCCCAGCTCGTCGATCGTCGTCGGCTCCGCGGTGATGCCGGCCTGCTCGAAGAGATCCTTGCTGTAGAAGATTCCACCGGGCAGCACAGCGCTGGGCATCCCGTAGATCTTGCCGTCGACGGTGAAGGCGCTGAACGGCGCGTCGCCGAACGCGGTCTTGACGTCGTCGTCGATCAGGTCGGTCAGGTCCTTGACCTTGCCTGCCCCGACGATGTCCGCGAGCTTGCCTCCACCGCGCGCCATGAAGATGTCCGGCATGTCTCCGGAGTTGACGGCGGTCTGCAGCTTGCCGTCCATGTCCTCGTTCTGGATCGACGTGACCTTGATCGTCACCTCGGGGTTCTCCTCGTGGAAGGCCGCCGCGGCGTCTTCCCAGTACTGCTTGCCTGGGCCGGTGGTCGAGTTGTGCCACATCGTGAGCGTGGTCTCGCCGCCATCTCCTGCGTCGCCTGATCCGCCGGAACAGGCGGTCAGCCCTACTGCCATCAGGGCTGCGACGGCTGCCGCTGCGGCCCGTGCATTGCGCGTCTTCATTGCCGTGTCTCCTCTTCATCGAGTGATTGCACCGCTGCGTCGAGCGGTGGGATGCGGCGGAGGGAGGGTGCCCCACTGCCAATTTGTTGCCAGCAACACCAATATGCTGTGCGCCAACTCTGACACCAGATCCCGGCGCGTGTCAATCGATATCGATAACGTTTTCTACGATCCCGATATCATGATGCCATGAACCGTCGGACCACGATCAACGATGTCGCTCTCGCTGCCGGAGTCTCGGTCGCGACCGTGTCCAAGGCGATCAACGGCCGATACGGCGTCTCCCCCGAGACGCTGTCCCACGTAATGGGGATCGTGGAGGACCTCGGATACGAGAGTTCGATCGTCGCGACATCCATGCGTCGGCGCAGCACGAACGTCATCGGCGTGCTCGTCGCCGAGTTCGAGCCGTTCGCCCTGCAGCTGCTGCGCGGCGTCTCCACCGCTCTCGAGACGACCGATTACGACGTGCTCGCCTACGCCGGAAGCGTCTCAGCCGGCGAGCACCTGGGCTGGGAGCGGCGGTCGCTTTCGCGGCTGGGCGGAACACTGATCGACGGCGCGATCCTCGTGACGCCGACGACCACCCCCACCCAGACGTCGGTGCCCATCGTGGCGGTCGACCCTCATGTCGGCGCCGCCGACGCCGCCACCGTGACCGTGGCCAACGTCGAGGGGGCGCAGGCGGCCACCGAGCACCTCATCTCCCTCGGGCACCGCCGCATCGCGCACCTGCGCGGACGCACCGACCTGGAATCCGCCAGGGAGCGCGAGCAGGGCTACCGCAGTGCGCTCGAGGCAGCCGGCATCCCCTTCGACCCCACCCTGGTCGTCGACGGCAGCTATCGCGCCGCCGACTCGACGGCCGGAGCGAACGCCATCCTCGACCTCGCGGACACACCGACCGCCGTCTTCGCGGCGAACGACCTCTCCGCCATCGAGATGATGCGGGTCGCCGCCGAACGGGGGCTGCGTGTGCCCTCCGACCTGTCGGTCGTCGGCTTCGACGACATCCTCGACGCGGGATCGCACGTGCCGCAGCTGACCACGGTGCGCCAGCCCCTTCCCGAAATGGGGACGGCAGCGGTTCGGATGCTGCTCGATGTGCTGCAGGGCCACGATCCCGAGCCGATCCGGATGCCCACGACGCTCGTGGTGCGCGAATCCACCGCACCGCCGCACGCCTGACGTCTCGCTTCTGGCGCGCCGCGACGCGATTGCGGACGCTCGGCGGATGCTATATGTTGTGTTTCACAACTTATATTCGTCCATCCGCTTGCAGAGGAGCAGCCATGCCCACCCCCACCCGCGAAGACAAGTTCTCCTTCGGTCTCTGGACGATCGGGTACAACGGCACCGACCCGTTCGGCGGCCCGACCCGCCCCGCCATGGACGTCGTGCACGCTGTCGAGAAGCTCGCCGAGCTCGGCGCGTACGGCCTGACGTTCCACGACGACGATCTGTTCGCCTTCGGGTCGTCCGACACCGAGCGACAGAACCAGATCGACCGGCTGAAGGGCGCTCTGGCCGACACCGGCCTCATCGTCCCGATGGTCACCACGAACCTGTTCAGCGCCCCCGTGTTCAAGGACGGCGGCTTCACCTCCAATGACCGGGATGTGCGCCGCTACGCGCTGCGCAAGGTGTTCCGTCAGCTCGACCTCGGTGCAGAGCTGGGCGCCAAGACGTTCGTCATGTGGGGCGGCCGCGAGGGCGCCGAGTACGACTCGGCAAAGGACATCCGCGCGGCGCTCGAGCGCTACCGCGAGGCCGTGAACCTCCTCGGCGACTACGTCACCGACAAGGGATATGACATCCGCTTCGCGATCGAGCCCAAGCCCAACGAGCCGCGCGGCGACATCCTGCTGCCCACGCTCGGCCACGCGATCGCGTTCATCGACTCGCTTGAGCGGCCCGAACTCGTCGGACTCAACCCCGAGGTCGGGCACGAGCAGATGGCGGGCCTGAACTTCGCCGCCGGCATCGCCCAGGCGCTGTACCACGGCAAGCTCTTCCACATCGATCTGAACGGCCAGCGCGGCATCAAGTACGACCAGGACCTCGTCTTCGGCCACGGCGATCTGCACAACGCATTCGCGCTCGTCGACCTGCTCGAGAACGGCGGCCCCGGCGGGGTCCCGGCGTACGAGGGCCCGCGTCACTTCGATTACAAGCCGAGCCGCACCGAAGACGAGAAGGGCGTGTGGGACTCGGCTGCTGCGAACATGCGCACCTACCTGCTGCTCAAGGAGCGTGCAGCGGCCTTCCGCGCCGACCCCGAGGTGCAGGAGGCGCTGGCGGCAGCCAAGGTCGACGAGCTCTCGACGCCGACACTGAACCCCGGTGAGTCGTACGACGACTTCCTCGCCGACCGCAGCGCGTTCGAGGACTTCGACGCCGACGCGTACCTGGGTGGCAAGGGCTTCGGCTTCGTGCGCCTGCAGCAGCTCGCCACCGAGCACCTCCTCGGCGCACGCTGACCCGACCGCCCTCCTCTTCGTCGAGACCCCGTCTTCGCGTCGAGACCCCGTCGTGCAGACGTCACGAAGACGGGGTGTCGACGATACGACGGGGTCTCGGCAATGCGATGAAAGGATGCCGAACATGACACTCGTGATGGGCGTCGACAGCTCGACCCAGTCCTGCAAGGTCGTCGTCGTGGACACCGCCTCCGGCGCGATCGTGCGCACAGGTCGCGCGTCGCATCCTGACGGGACATCGGTCGACCCCGAGACGTGGTGGGAGGCGCTGCAGGCGGCGATCGCGGATGCCGGAGGCCTGACCGACATCGCGGCCTGGGCGATCGGCGGGCAGCAGCACGGGATGGTCGCCCTCGACGCAGACGGTCGCGTGATCCGCGACGCTCTGCTCTGGAACGACACCCGGTCAGCGGATGCCGCGGCCGATCTCATCGCGGAGTTCGGAGCGGAGCAGCTCGCCGCGCGCACCGGGCTCGTGCCGGTGGCATCCTTCACGATCACCAAGCTCCGCTGGCTGCGCGACACCGAACCAGAGAACGCCGCCCGCGTCGCGGCCGTAGCACTCCCCCACGACTGGCTGACCTGGCGCCTGCGCGGATTCGGACCCGACAACCCCGTCCTCGACGAGCTCGTCACCGACCGTTCGGACGCCTCGGGAACCGGCTACTGGAACCCCTCCACCGGCGAGTACGACCGTGAGCTGCTGATCACGGCGCTCGGGCACGACGCGATCCTCCCTCGGGTGCTCGGACACGACGAGAGCGTGCGCGACGCGGATGGCCGCCTGGTCGGCGCCGGAGCCGGCGACAACGCCGGAGCCGCTCTCGGTCTCGGAGCAGAGCCCGGCGACGTGGTCGTGTCGATCGGCACCTCGGGCACCGTCTTCGCAGTGAGCGACAGGCCGGTGACCGACCCGACGGGCACAGTCGCCGGGTTCGCGGATGCGACCGGCAACTTCCTGCCCCTGGTCGCAACACTCAACGCCGCGCGCGTGCTGAGCGCGACGGCATCCCTGCTCGGCGTCGAACTCGACGAGCTCAGTGAACTCGCACTGCAGGCGGAATCCGGAGCCGGCGGGCTCACCCTCGTGCCCTACTTCGAGGGCGAGCGCACCCCGAATCTGCCTGATGCCACGGCCGAGCTCACGGGCATGACGCTGTCCTCGACGACCAGGCCGAACCTCGCACGCGCCGCCGTCGAGGGGATGCTGCGCGGACTCGGCGCCGGAATGCAGGCGCTCCGCGACCTCGGCATCCCCCTCGAGCGAGCCATGCTGATCGGCGGCGGTGCGCAGTCCGAAGCCGTGCGCCGGATCGCCCCCGACGTGCTCGGTGTGCCCGTCGAGGTGCCGGAGCCGGCCGAGTACGTGGCGCTGGGCGCCGCACGGCAGGCCGCGGCCCTCACCAGCTAGAGGCAGACCCACTGGAGACGCACTCTCTAGAGGCCGAACCGCTCCAGGTAGTCGTTCACGAACTTCCGCTCGGGGTCCAGGCGATCCCGCAGCTGCGCGAAGTCGTCCCACCGCGGGTAGCGGGCACGGACCTCGTCGCCCGGAAGCGTGAACACTTTGCCCCAGTGCGGACGAGCGGACGACGGCAGCGCAGCCTCCAGCTCGGGCAGGAGGGCCCGGACGGACGGCTCGTCGGGTCGCCAGGTGAAGTGCAGGCCGACGGCATCCGTGCCGTATGACGAGCTCAGCCAGAGGTCATCCTCCTGTACCGTTCGGATCTCGTTCACGAGCAGCAGCGGCGCGATCCGGTCGGCCATGGCCCGCACGGCCTCGATCGCGGCGACGGCATCCGCGCGCGGCACGAGGTATTCGCTCTGGATCTCGGCGCCGGCCGAGGGCGTGAAGTCCATACGGAAATGCGGGAGGCGCAGGAACCAGGGTCCCGGGACGCCGTCCTGCTCGGTGGCAGCCTCGGCGGGCTCGGAGAGGATCGGATGCCGCCGGTGCGTGGCCGCTGCGGCCGAGAGGCGCGCCATCACGGCCTCGCGTTCGTCGCGCGTGGCATCGGGCTGGGCCTGTTTGACCCAGATCTGATCGGCGTCATCGGTGCGCTGCCAGGTCGAGAAGATGCTGACGCTCGTTCCGGCACTGGTGACGACGTCGAGGTCCTCGAGGACGGCGTCCCAGCGCGGATGCTCGAACACGTGCTGCGCGTACGGCACGGAGGGCTGCAGGTCGAGGGTGACGTCGAGCACGGCGCCGAGCGCGCCGAGCGAGACGACGACGCCGTCGAAGTCCGCCTCCCCGCGCGTGACGGTGCGAACGCCGCCGTCGGCGGTCAAGAGCGAGACGGCGCGGACGGCGCTCGCGAGCGATCCGGTGCGGTCGCCGGATCCGTGCGTTCCGGTGGCAACGGCGCCCGCGATCGAGATGTGCGGAAGCGACGCGAGATTGGCGAGTGCGAGCCCCTGCGCCTCGAGAACCGGCGCGAGGTCGCCGTAGCGCAGGGCGCCTGCGACGCGCACAGCATCCCGCGCCTCGGTCACCTCGATCACCGGGGGCAGGCCGGCGAGACTGAGCTGCGTGCCCGCTGTGTCGGCGATGTCGTTGAAGCAGTGCCGCGTGCCGAGGACACGGATCGAGCGGCTGCGGGCGATCAGCTCGCGCGCCTCGTCGACGGAGGCGGGCTCGGCGAGTTCCGCTGCCCGGTAGGTGAGGTTGCCCGCCCAGTTCTTGCGCATCACAGTCCGTTCAGGAGGTTCGATTCAGATCGCGCTGGTCCGTCGATGGCACTGATCCGCCAGGAGGCGTAGTGCTCGTCGCCCGGCGCGAGCGTCACCAGGTCGACACCGGAGTTGAAGGCATCCGGCGGGCAGGTCATCGGCTCGACGGCGAGCCCTGCGCGGTGGGCTGCGGGCAACGTCGGGTTGTCGGCCGTGTGGATCTGCACCCATGGGCAGCCCCGGTCCCAGCTCATCGACACGCCGGTGCCGTCGGATGCCGTCACCCGCACCTCGGCGAGGTCATCCGTGCGGTCGAGTCCGGTGAAGGCGTGGTCGATGAAGACGTCCTGGATCGGCCGCGGCATCCGGAAGTCCCACTCGGGGTGCGCGTCGACCGGCTCGACGCCGGTGGGGATCAGTCGGTCTTCGGTGACCGTCAGGACCTCGGATGCCGGCAGCAGAAGCGTCCAGTCGTCCACGTTCCCCGGCCCGCCGACGAGGTACGGATGCGGGCCGGTGCCCCAGGGCGCGGCATCCGCCCCGAGGTTGCGGGCAGTCACGGTCTGCGAGAGACCGTCGTCGTCGAGGCGGTACTCGACCTCCACTTCGACGCGGAACGGATAACCCGTCTGAGGTTCGATCGTCGCCGCGAGAACGACGCGGTCGGGTTCGACCGTGCTGTCGAGAGTCGTGCGCACGGCGAAGTCGGCCCAGCCGAGCAGCCCGTGCAGGGCGTGGCCGCGTTCGGGCTCGGTCAGCGGCAGTTGCAGCTCGACATCGCCGAGGCGATAGCGGCCGTCGACGATGCGGTTGGGCCAGGGCGCCAGCGTCGCGCCCCGGTACGCCGGACGGACCTCGTCGGCGTCGAACGGCACGACGAGATCGCGGCCGCGGTGGCGCAGCGCTCGGAGGGTGGCGCCGACAGTGGCGATCTCGGCCTGGTAGTCGTGGTGGGAGAGGGCCAACTGGCGGCCGGATCGCGGGGTCATCATCGTCTGCGAGTCTATGGCGCGGTACCCCCGGCCGCGTCCCCCGGCGCCGGGGAAGGGGGTGAAAAGATATCTGAATGCTCGGCGCGATGCAGGACTCAGGATTCCGGTGGTTCTTCATCGCCCGTGCGATCACGCTGATCACCGGATCGATGTCGTCGATCGCGCTCGCCTTCGCAGTCCTGCAGGTCGACAACGAGGCCCTCTCGCTCTCGTACGTCCTCACCGCGTTCACGGTCGCGAACATCGTCTTCGTGCTGTTCGGCGGAGTCGTGGCCGACCGGCTCCCCCGGGCCCTGATCATCCAGAGCTGCTACGTGCTCGACATCCTGTCGATGGGCACCGTCGCCGCTCTCCTGTTCACCCAGACCGCCACGATCCCGCTCCTCGTCGGCCTGGCTGCGGTGAACGGAGCATCCACGGCCTTCGTGCTGCCGGCGATGCAGGGCATCATCCCGCAGCTGACCAAGCCGGAGCACCTGCAGCAGGCCAACGCGATGCTGTCGTTCGTGCGATCGGCGGTGACCATCGGCGGGCCGGTCATCGCCGGCGTCCTCGTCGCGACAGCGGGTCCGGCGTGGGCGATGGTGGTCCAGGTCGGCGGATGGGTCGTCGCGATCCCGGTGCTGGCACTCGTGAAGCTGCCGCCACCGCCGCGCAACGAGGGCTCGACATTCCTTCGGGACCTCCGCACCGGCTGGGACGAGTTCCGCAGCCGCACCTGGCTCTGGGTGATCGTCCTGGCCTTCATGATCATGAACGCGATCCACGTCGGCGCGTGGGGCGTCGCAGGCCCCTACATCGCGAAGAACGACGACCGGCTGGGGATCACCGGCTGGGGATGGGTCGTCAGCGCCGAGGGCATCGGCGTGCTGCTGATGACCGTCGTTCTCATGCGGTTCCCGCTGCGCCGGCCGCTTCGGCTCGGCATGATCGGGATGGCCTTCTTCGCCGTGCCGCTCACCATGCTCGGCATCCACCCGGCCGTCGTGCTCCTCGCGATCGCCGCGCTGATCGCGGGTGCCGGTGCCGAGGTCTTCAGCACAGGCTGGAACGTCACCCTCATGGAGAACGTGCCCACCGACAAGCTCTCGCGCGTCTCCAGCTACGACATGCTCGGCAGCTTCGTGGTGATGCCGATCGGCACCCTCATCTACGGATGGCTCATCACCCACGCGGACGTCGGCGTCGTCCTGGTGACCTCCGGCGTGCTCTACGCGGCGTGCGCCGTGGCCACGCTCGCCGTGCCCAGCGTGTGGCGGATGGGAAGGAGGGCCCACACGGTGGAGGTGGCGGACTCATAGGATCTGCGGCCAGACTGTTCGCATGACCTTCGCAGCACTCCAGCCACTCGCCGATCGCGCCGCCCTGTTCGCCGCACTGCGCCAGGACGCGCTCACCGACGCCGTCGACGCCCTCGGCGAGCACCGCTGGGATGCTGACATGGATGCAGGGACCCTGACCTTCAGTTCGGCAGTGGACCCGACGCGCACCATCGTCACCCGCCCGCACCTGATCGCGACGATCGCACCAGGGCCGCGCTCGATGCTCTGGGCATGGGCGCACCCGCAGGGCGACCCGCAGGGTGTCGCGGCGCAGTTGCGCGACTACGGCACCCAGTACGGACTCGAGGAGCTGGCGCAGGCTGAAGTGTCGTTCCCCGCCGACATCGGCGACGACCTCGAGACCTGGATCGCGAACACCGCGCATCAGATCGGCACGATCGCGGTCGAGATCACCGGTCGTTCTCCGTACTACTCGGCACCGATCGGCGGCGGCACGCGCGCTGTGTTCCTGCTCGACGCACCGATCGCGCAGACGACGGTCGCCGAGGCCGTGACCAAGGCACCCCGGCTGCTGTCGTCGCTCGACCTCGGCGACGCCCGCTCCTCGGTATGGGATGCCGCACGCCTGGCCGGCTGGAACATGGAGTGGACTGACGAGGCGTTCACCGGCGCCACGATCAGCGACTCTTCCGGCTCCGCTACTTTCCGATTCGACGAGCAGGCGCGCATCACGGGCATCGAAGGCAGCCTCGGCGGCTGAGTCCATCCGACTCGGGTGCCCCGATCGGCACGCGTGTGCAAGGCTGATCGCATGAAGAACTGGCTGATCCGCGCAGCATCGCTGTACGTCTTCAATGTCGTCGTCCTGCTGCTGATCGGACTGCTCATGCGCAGCGTCAGCGTGGGCTGGAACGCGCTGTGGGCGTCCGTCATCCTCACACTCGCGACACTGGCCCTGAAGCCCGCACTGCTGAAGGCGTTCCGCGGTGCCGCTGCCAGGTCGGCTGACACCCGCACGCGGGTAGGCGAGAAGGTCGTCCAGTACGTGCTCGTCTTCGTCGTCGAGCTCATCGTCTGGGTGCTCACGGTTCTGCTCAGCGGAGTCGACGTCAGCGGCTGGTTCTGGGGTTACGTGCTGCCGCCGATCTACTTGCTGATCGCTTGGGTCGTCTACGACCAGATCGACGACAGGATCGAGGCCAAGACCGGCGAGGTCATCGGCTCGGTCTCGTCTCGCATCAAGCGATCGGATGCTGCGGCATCCGCCCCGTCGTCGGGCGCAGCATCGTCGACCTCGACCTCGCCCGAATCGAAGATCGGGCGCGACGAGCTGAACGACGGGCTGACGCCCGAGCAGCGCCGGATGCTCGACGAGCTGTAGCCCGTCCTCGTCCGCGAGTCGTTGAACGAGCGGAGCGAGACGAAACGCGTCAGCCGGCCAACCGCTCCGCGGCCTCGACGACGTTCGTCAGAAGCAGCGCGACGGTCATCGGACCGACCCCACCGGGGTTCGGCGAGATGAAGCCGGCGACCTCGGCGACATCAGGATGCACATCCCCGAAGACCCTGCTCTTGCCGGTCTCCGGGTCGTCCTCACGCGTGACGCCGACGTCGAGCACAGCAGCGCCCGGCTTGACGTCCTCGGCGCGGATCAGGTGCTTGACGCCCGCTCCGGCGACGATCACGTCGGCCTGACGCAGGTACGGGCTCATGTCCGGCGTTCCCGTGTGCACCTGAGTGACGGTCGCGTTGATGTCGCGACGGGTCAGCAGCAGGCCCATAGGGCGTCCGATCGTCACGCCGCGACCGACGACGACGACGTGCTTGCCCTTCAGGTCGTAGTCGTTGCGCAGCAGCAGCTCGATCACGCCACGCGGTGTGCACGGCAGCGGCGTGTGGATCGGCGCGTTGACGTTCAGCACGAGGCGACCGAGGTTGGTCGGGTGCAGACCGTCGGCATCCTTGGCCGGATCGATGCGCTCGAGGATCGCGTCGGTGTCGATGTGCTTCGGAAGCGGCAGCTGCACGATGTACCCGTGGCAGTCGGGGTCGGCGTTGAGCTCGTCGATCAGGTCCTCGACCTCGGCCTGCGTCGCATCAGCCGGCAGCTCGCGCTGGATGGAGTTCATCCCGATCGCCTCGGACTGGCGGTGCTTCATCCCGACATACAGCTGAGACGCCGGGTCCGCCCCGACGAGCACTGTGGCGATGCCGGGGATGGTCCCCCGCGCACGCAGCGCCGCGACGCGCTCTGCGAGCTCGCTCTTGATCTCCGCCGCCGCGGCCTTGCCGTCGAGTATCTGCGCGGTCATGTCAGGCTCCTTCCGTTCGCCGAAAAACCATGTGCCGACTGAGACACCATCTCTCACGTGGTTTCTCAGGCGCGACGTGGTTTCTCGCTCGCGTGTATGCGATGAGAGGGTTACTGGTGCAGGTCGGGGTACAGGGGGAACGCCTCGGCGAGGCGCACCACTCGGGCCTTCAGGGCAGCCGTGTCAGCGCCCGGCAGCAGCGCGAGCGCGATGATGTCCGCGACCTCGGTGAACTCGGCATCCCCGAACCCTCGGGTGGCGAGCGCTGCGGTGCCGATGCGCAGGCCGGAGGTGACCATCGGCGGGCGAGGGTCGTTCGGGACCGCGTTGCGGTTGACCGTGATCTGGATGTCGTGCAGCAGATCCTCGGCCTGCTTGCCGTCGATCGCGGCATCCCGCAGGTCGACGAGGACGAGGTGGACGTCCGTGCCGCCGGAGCGCACCGCGATGCCCGCGTCCGCGACATCCTGCTGGGTGAGACGGTCGGCGAGGATGCTCGCGCCGGAGAGCGTGCGCACCTGACGGTCCTTGAACTCGGGCGTCGCTGCGAGCTTGAACGCCGTGGCCTTGGCGGCGATCACGTGCATGAGCGGCCCGCCCTGCTGGCCGGGGAAGACGGCGGAGTTGATCTTCTTCGCGATCTCGGGGTCGTTCGAGAGGATGAAGCCCGAGCGGGGCCCGCCGATCGTCTTGTGCACGGTCGACGAGACGACGTGCGCGTGCGGGACGGGGTTCGGGTGGAGGCCGGCTGCGACGAGCCCGGCGAAGTGCGCCATGTCGACCCACAGGTACGCGCCGACCTCGTCGGCGATCGCGCGGAAGGCGGCGAAGTCGAGCTGACGCGGGTACGCCGACCAGCCGGCGACGATGACCTTCGGCTTGTGCTCGAGCGCGAGGCGGCGCACCTCGTCCATGTCGACGAGCGAGGTCTCGGGGTCTACGCCGTAGGCGACGATGTCGTACAGGCGGCCGGAGAAGTTGATCTTCATGCCGTGCGTGAGGTGTCCGCCGTGGTCGAGCGAGAGGCCGAGCAGCGTGTCGCCGGGGCGGGCGATGGCGTGCATGACGGCTGCGTTGGCGGTGGCGCCGGAGTGCGGCTGGACGTTCGCGAACTCGGCTCCGAACAGCGACTTCACGCGCTCGATGGCCAGGGATTCCGCGATGTCGACCTCTTCGCAGCCGCCGTAGTAGCGACGGCCGGGGTAGCCCTCGGCGTACTTGTTGGTGAGCACGGAGCCCTGCGACTGCAGCACCGAGACGGGTACGAAGTTCTCGGACGCGATCATCTCGAGGAACGTGCGCTGACGGTTCAGCTCGCGGTCGAGGACCTCGGCGATTTCGGGATCGACCTCGGAGAGCGGGGCGTTGAAGTACGGATCAGTCATGTCCTCTTCTTTCGTTGCGGAAGCTGCCATCGGGAATGGATGTCATCGGCCCAGGCGCGCGGTCGAATTCCGTAACGGTCGCTCCCCGGTGGTGACCCACCCAGACGCCAGTCGCGACCGTTCGAGCATAGCGGACTCCCCCGTGCGCGGTAGGTTTTGTTCATGGTCTCAACCGTCATCCACTCGGCTCGGCTCATCAGCGACGGCGCGGAGACGGCGGACGCCTGGGTCCGTTTCGACGACGGCGTGGTCACTGCCGTCGGCACTGGTGCCGTCCGGCCGGATGCCGACACCGTGCTGGATGCGACCGTCATCGCCGGCGCGGGCGCCGTTCTCGCGCCGGGGTTCATCGACATCCACGGTCACGGCGGAGGCGGCGTCTCCTTCGATGACGGCACGTCGTTCGATGAGACCGTCACCGCGATCCGCACCGCGCGCGACCTGCATCGCGCCCATGGCACGACGCGCGCCGTGGTCTCGCTCGTGACCGCGCCACTGGACGACCTGGCGCGGAGGGTCGGCGAGATCGCCGATCTCATGCAGACGGATGCCGACATTCTCGGCTCGCACCTGGAGGGCCCGTTCCTCGACCCGGCGCATCACGGCGCTCACGAGCCGTCGCTGCTGCGCGAGCCGGTTGCGGCCGACGTGCAGCGGCTGCTCGACGCCGGGCGCGGCACGGTGCGACAGGTCACTATCGCCCCGGAGCTGCCTGGCGGCATCGACGCCATCAGAATGATCGTCGCGTCGGGTGCTGCCGCTGCCGTCGGCCACACGAGCGCGGATGCCGCGCTGGCCGCCGCCGCGTTCGACGCTGGCGCCACGATCCTCACGCATGCGTTCAACGCGATGCCGGGCATCCATCACCGCGCACCGGGGCCCGTCCTCACCGCGGCCGCCGATCACCGCGTGGTGCTGGAGGGGATCGCCGACAACATCCATCTGAACCCGATGGTCATCAAGCTGCTGTTCGATTCCGCACCCGGGCGTGTGGCGCTGGTGACGGATGCCATGGCAGCGGCCGGCAGTGCAGACGGACGGTACGACCTCGGTGCAGTCAGAGTGACGGTGACAGACGGGGTCGCCCGAGCGGACGAAACCGGCTCGATAGCCGGATCCACGCTCACACAGGACGTCGCGCTGCAACGGGCGGTCCAGGCCGGCGTCCCGCTGGTCGAGTCGGTGCGCGCGCTCACCTCGACCCCGGCGAGGGCGATCGGACTCGACTCCCAGCTCGGGAAGTTGGCTCCCGGGTTCCTCGGCGACGCCGTGCTGCTCGACGAGAACCTGCAGATGAGGCATGTGCAGACCGGAGCGCGCATCCGCTGAACCGCGCCCGCTGCTTCGGTTCGCAGGGGACAGACGGGGGCCGCCGCAGCGGCGGCCCCCGGCGTTCCTCCGATCGAGAGCGGGCGGGCCCAGGCGCTCCTCCCCCGAGGCTCCCGAGCCCGCCCGACCGGCACGATCCCCCTCGCACCGATGCCCGAACTCCCCCTCCCCCGGTGAAATTCGCGGCTGTCTCTACTGATGAGACGTCGCGCAACGCAGATCATTACGCGGAACCCGAGATTCTTCTGACGGGCTGTATGCGAGTTCTCCACAGGGGTGGCCTCACTCAGCTTTTCGAGAGACAATGGCTCGGGCGCGTCGAGAGGAACCAGTTCACGCGCTTGTTCATGTGGAGGCACATCCTCGCCCCACGACCAATGGATGACTGTGCACAACGACTTCGAGACAGGCCAGACAGCCGACGCAGATCTGATCCTGCGCACGCGCTCCGGCGACGCAGACGCGTTCAGCGAACTGTGGCGCCGTCATTACCCATCGGGCATCGCCGTCGCGCGATCCATCACGTCGAGCATCGACCCCGACGACCTCGTCCAAGAGGCGTTCGCACGCATCTTCCAGGCCGTCGTCCGCGGCGGCGGGCCGAACGGCTCCTTCCGCGCATACCTGTTCACGAGCATCCGCAACACGGCGGCTGCCTGGGGCCGCGCCCGCCGTGAGACCCCGATCGACGAGCTCGAATCCATCGTCGACCCGGACAGCACCGAGCAGGCTGCGGATGAGGCCCTCGATCGCAGCCTCACCGCTCATGCCTTCCGCGGACTGCCGACGCGCTGGCAGGAAGTGCTCTGGTACACCGAGATCGAGCAGATGAAGCCCGCCGAGGTCGCCCCGCTGCTCGGGATGAGGGCCGGCGCGGTGTCTCAGCTCGCGTTCCGCGCCCGCGAGGGCCTGCGCGAAGCCTGGATCCAGGCGCACGTTCGCAGCACGGCATCCGACTCCGAATGCCACTGGACGATCGCGCACCTCGGCGCCCATTCCCGTGGCAACCTCAGCACGCGCGATCAGAAGCGGCTCGACGCGCACCTCGACGACTGCGCCCGGTGCATCATCGTCGCCGGTGAGGTCAAGGACGTCTCCAGCAGACTCGCGCTCGTCCTCCTCCCCCTGGTCCTCGGCGTCACGGGGGCCGCCGGGTACACCGCGCTGCTCCAGCAGGGCAGGATTCCGACCATCGCCGTCGCGGGGATGCCGTCGGACGTCGTCTCCGGTGCTGTCGCCGCGACCGGCATCGGCGCACCGAGCGGCCTCGCGGGAACGACGCTCGGCGGGTCAGGTGCAGCCGCCGGTTCGACATCGGGTGCGGCTCCCGGCGGCGCCATCTCGGGGATCGGCGCACTGGTCGGCGCCGGCTCAGCAGCCCTCGTCGTCGCGGGTGTCGTCGCGGCAGCGACCATCGTCCCCGGGCTCGTCAGCGCCAGCCCGGTGACCTCGCTCCCCAGCGCAGGAGACGCGGACGGTTCGTCGATCTCGTCCGAGCTCGTCCCCGGCAACGACATCGAGGCGGACGAGATGCTCGTCCTCGAGCTCCCAGCGCCCGACGACAGCGACGATGATGTGGCGCCGCGGAAGGCGCCGCCGCCTGTCACCGCGCCGGAGGAGGCAGCGCCTCCCGCAGCGAGCACGCCGGTGAGTGATGAGAAGCCCGCAGGCGGAGCAGGTGGCGACGGAAGCGAGTCCACCGAGCCGCCGTCGACACCCGAGCCGGAGCCAGAACCCGAGCCGCAGGTGCCGGACGGATCTCCAGAATTGGGTTCTGCCACTCAGACGTGCACCGGCGATGACGGTCTGGTGACCCAGTACTCCGTGCCGCTCTCCGGAGCTCCCAACGCGACCGTCCGCGTCGTGGTCGAAGGCGCCGCCGGCGCGGATGCCGGTGTTTACCGCACCGTTCTCTCGGCGCAGGGCGCCGGCACAGTCGATCTGAGGCCGACGGACGCGCAGGTTCAGGATGCAGCGCAGATCGACGTCTCGCTCGGATACATCCTGGGTGACAGCAACGGAGAGCAGAAGGTCATCGCGTTGGCCGCGCTTTATGCCGGCCCGACGTGCCAGGAACTGGCTGATGCTGCTGCGGACGAACCTGCGCTGGAAGAGCCGTCCGACGTCGCGCCTCCGACCGACGGCGCCGCGGCTGACGACGCACTGACCGGTGAGGCTCCATCAAGCCCCGAATCGACGGAGGACGCGTCGACAGAGGAGAGTCTTCTCACCCCGGCACCGGTTGAGGACACCGCCGCAGACCTCCTCGCGCTGGCTACGCCGAACGAGGCCCTCGCCCCCGCCGAATAGACTGGGGGCATGCCCGAAGCCCCCGACGCCGTGCCTGGTGTCAACCGTCCGAACATCACCCCGCTCGACATCATCCGGGCCGTCGTCCTGGTCGTGGCGCTCGCGTCATTGGCGCTGTGGGGCTTCGCGATGTGGGACTTCCCGTGGAACCTCGTCTTCGGCATCGGCTCGCCGCTGATCGTCCTGCTGATCTGGGCGCTGTTCCTCTCACCGCGTCCCGTGCTGCAGCTGCATCCGTTCATCCGCGCGGCCGTCGAGCTGCTCATCTACGCCGGCGTCACACTCGCCTGGTGGTCGATGGGCCAGGCGTGGGCCGGTGTGGCGTTCGCCGTCGTCGCGGTCGCCGCGGGTCTCTTCGCCGGTCGGAGAACCCTGAAGTGACAGTGGTCGCGGCCCTGCGCGACGCACTCGGCGACGTCGTCGATGTGACCGAGGTCTCACTCGAGGCGGCCAGGGGGGACCGGTCGGGTCACCGCTCCCCCGGACGACCCATCGGCGTCGTCCACGCGCGGACCGTCGCCGACGTGCAGCATACGATGCGCATCGCGACGGCGACCCGCACACCCGTCGTCGTGCGTGGCGCCGGCACCGGTCTCGCGGGAGCCGCGAACGCCGGACCCGGCGAGATCGTGCTGTCCACGATGCGTCTGAATCGCGTGCTCGAGGTGCGACAGGACGATCTGCTCGCCGTCGTCGAACCCGGGATCCTGAACGCCCAGCTCAATGCGCGCCTGGCCGAAGACGGCCTGTGGTGGGCGCCGGACCCCGCCAGCCGCGACATCTCCACGGTCGGCGGCAACATCGCCACCGGCGCCGGCGGGCTGCTGTGCGCGAAGTACGGCGTCGTCAGGGATGCCGTGCTCGGCGTCGACCTCGTCCTCGCCGACGGCCGGCTCCTCCACCTCGGCCACCGCAGCGTCAAGGGCGTCACCGGGCTCGACCTCACAGCGCTCGTGATCGGATCAGAGGGGACGCTCGGCGTCGTCGTCGGTGCCACACTGAAACTGAGAAGACTCGTCGAAGGCGAGGTCTGCACCCTCACCGCGTTGTTCCCGACCGTGCGCGCTGCGGCCGCCGGGTCGGCGGCGGTGACGGCATCCGGAGTCCAGCCCGCGATCATGGAACTGATGGATGCCCCGGCGTTCGCCGCCGTGCACGCGCACCTCGGCCTGCCTGCGCCGGCGGCCACCACCTCACAACTGACGATCCAGACCGACGGCCCTGCGGCCGCCGCCGAGGCTGCGCGCATCGCCGAGACGCTGCGCGCGTCAGGCGGCACCGTGACGCTCACGACCGACCGCGCGGAGGGCGAGCAGCTGCTGGCGATCCGGCGGTCCATGCACGGCGCCATGGCAGCCCTCGGCACCACTCTGATCGAAGACGTCTCGGTGCCGCGCAGCGCGCTTCCGGCCATGTTCGACGAGATCGCTCGGATCGAAGCCGCCCACGGGCTCACGATCCCGACGGTCGCGCATGCCGGCGACGGCAACCTGCACCCGAACTTCATCTTCGAGGGCAGCGAGGTCCCCGACCACGTCTGGGCGGCAGCAGACGAGCTGTTCCGCGCCGCCGTACGTCTGGGCGGCACCCTCACCGGAGAGCACGGCATCGGCATCCTGAAGAGCCGCTGGCTCGCTGACGAGCTCGGCGAGGATCAGTGGGAGCTGCAGCGGCAGATCAAGGCCGTGTTCGATCCGCTCGGCATCCTGGCTCCGGGAAAGGTGTTCGCGCATGCCTGACATCCACGTCAGCGCCGCCGTCATCCACGATGAGAGCGGACGTGTCCTCGTCGTGCGCAAACAGGGCACGACGGCGTTCATGCAACCGGGCGGCAAACCGGAGGCCGGCGAGAACCCGGCGCAGACGCTCGCCCGCGAGCTGGAGGAGGAGCTGGGGCTCAGCATCGACGAGAACGCGATGCGGCCGCTCGGGCGCTTCATCTCCGCCGCCGCGAACGAACCCGGCCACCGGGTGATCGCCGACGCGTTCGCCCTGACGATCGAGGCGGATGCCGTGACCGTGCAGGCCGAACTCGCCGAGCTCCGCTGGATCACGCCCGACGCGATCGGCACGCTCGAACTCGCACCGCTGAGCCTCGAGCACCTGCTCCCGATCGCGTGGCCCGACGTGCTCGGAAGCGCCAGCCGGGGTTAGAGGCCCTGCCAGGCCGGCTTGTTGTCGAACGTGTAGCGGTAGTAGTCGGCGAGCTTCAACTCGGATGCCGCCGCCTCGTCGACGACGACCGTGACATGCTCGTGCAGCTGGATCGCCGACCCCGGGAGGATCGCGCTGACCGGCCCCTCGACCGCGGCAGCGACGGCCCTGGCCTTCCCAGAACCGAACGCGAGCAGCACGAGGTGACGTGCACGCAGGATCGTGCCGAGGCCCTGGGTGATGCAGTGCATCGGAACGTCGTCGATCGAGTCGAAGAACCGCGCATTGTCCTCACGGGTCTGCACGGTGAGCGTCTTCACGCGCGTGCGCGATGCGAAGGAGGATCCCGGTTCGTTGAAACCGATGTGTCCGTCGGTGCCGATGCCGAGGATCTGCAGGTCGACGCCACCGGCGGCCTCGATCGCCGCCTCGTAGTCGTCACCCGCGTGCTGCACACCATCGGCGGCACCGTTGGGCGTGCGGATCAGCTCGGGGTCCAGCCCCAGCGGCTCGACGACCTCGCGCGTGATCACCGAGCGGTAGCTCTCGGGGTGAGCGGGGTCGATGCCGACGTACTCGTCGAGGGCGAATCCGCGCACGCGCGAGACATCCACTCCCGCGAGACGCGACGGCAGCGCTTGGTACACCGGCAGCGGCGTCGAACCCGTCGCCAGGCCGAGCACGGCATCCGGCTTCTCCGTGATGAGACGAACGATCTCATCCGCGACCAGCGCACCCGCAGCGGGGGCGTTCTCGACGATGACGACTTCAGCCATGGACGGCGATCTCCTGTTCAGAAGCGAGCGGACTGCGAACGCGATGAGCGCTGCCGCGGGGAAGAAGGGGAAGACAGTTCGATTGTCTCAGAGTGCGGCGTCCTCAGGAGACGCCGAGCTGGCTCGAGAGGACCATCACAGCCGTTCCGCGGAGCACGATATCCGGCTGCTGGGTCGGACGGATCACGACGTCATCGAAGACGCCTTCGAGGGTCCGCGACCGGAGAGTCCGGGTAGCTGCGTCGATGAACGTCCCGTCGAGCAGGTCGAGCGGCCCCGACAGCACGATCTCGGAGAGGTCGAGCGCGGTCACGATCGGTGCGATGGCGATCGCCATCCGGGTTCCGGCATCGCGCAGGACCACGTCGCGGGATGCGGGATCGGCGGCGATCTCGTCGCGCAGTCGGCTGACGCTGAGCCAGGCCTCGAGGCACCCGTCACGACCGCACACGCAGTGCGGGCCGCCGTCGGTGCCGACGACGACGTGACCGATCTCGCCCGCGGCGTACCGGCTGCCGAGAAGCGGCTGGCTGCCGGAGATGAGCCCGGCGCCGACACCGAACCCGATCTTGATGAGGACGAAGTCCGAGCGAGCCTCGCCGAACGTGTACTCCGCCAGCACCGCGGCGTTCGCGTCGTTGCGGGCGATCACCGGCAGCCCGAGATCGCGGCCGAGCTCGGATTCCAGCGCGAAGTCCGTCCAGCCGATGTTCGGCGAGCTGAGCACGACGCCGTCCGGCCGGACGATGCCAGGGGTGCCGACCCCTACGCCGAGCAGCGTCGCCGTGGATGCCGCGACGAGCTCCTCCGCGAGCCCTCGCACAGCGGCGTACGCGCCCTCGCCGTCCGACGGCGCCGGCCTCGCGACTTCGCGGCGCTCGAGCACGTCGCCGTCGAGGCTCATGACCGAACCGCGGTACACCTCGGCATCAGACAGATCCAACCCGATGATCTGGTGACCGAGGCGGTCGATGTCGACGAGGATCGGCGGCTTGCCCGGCCCGACCGTCTCGCGGATGCCGAGTTCGATGATGATGCCGTCGGCGATGAACTCGGCGACCAGGTCAGAGATGGTGACGCGGGTGAGGCCGGTCTCCCTCGACAGATCAGCCCGGCTCATCGATCCGGAGTGGTACAGCGTCTGCAGCACGAGCGCGCGGTTGTGTCCTCTGGCGTGCTCCGGGAGGACCTTGGTGCGCGATCGGAGGTTCTGCGACGACCCGAAGGCGTGCGTCGCCGCGTTGGTTCGCGCGGCCGGTGCGGCCTGTCGCGGTTCACCCGTCTCGGACATATCTGTCAATTCACCTTCGGAGCATGAGCTGGGCCATGGCGGAAACCGGCGACCAGGTCGGAGACGTGTCGTTCGCGATCGGCGACGCTTATCGGTTTTCCAGGGATTCCGTCTCGTCGCTGATCGGGTGTCGGGCCCTGGAGCCGACGATACTGCACCCCGGCACGCGCGAGACGCCGCAGGTGCAGCGGAAGACGCCGCAGGAATGCTTCCGTTTCGCCCGGCTCTCCCCCGGCCCACAGGCGCTCGGCGATCGCGCTCAGCCGCGGGAACATCGCGTAGTCGAGCCGATCCCTGGTGGGCAGGTGCTCGGTCCAGGTGTTCGCCTGTCCGCCGACGGCGCCGGCCGGAAGCGTCAGGGTGTAGGCGCGCTCGATGGTCAAGGGCGGTCCGACCGGCACGGGTTCGTCCGCCGATTCGGATTGGCGGTAATCGAGATACGCCTCCAGATCGGGGCATCCGACCACCGGGATGCCGCGCCGCAGCGCCTCCGCCATCGCAGCCGGTCCTCGCCAGGCGAGGATCCGCACGCCATCGGGCACGTCGCCCTCGAGAACCTCGTCCCACGCGAGGGCCGTGCGGCCGTGCGAGTGGACATGCGCCACGAAATGCTCGGTGAACCAGGGCTGCACGTCGTGCGGCTCCGCGAGCCCGAGCAGACGCATCCGTTCGCCGGCGGCAGCGCTCTGCGCCCATTCGTCGACAGGCACCTCGTCGCCGCCGATCCCGATCCACGGCGAGTCGAAGATGTCGCACAGCGCGTCGATCGCGGCTCGGCCGAAGTCGAGCGCCTCGTCGGTGGGCGCGAGCACGCGCGGGTTCACGCCGAACCGCTCCCATGGCGCCGTGACCCTCTCACCGATGTCGGTGTTGCCGAGCTCGGGGTATGCGGCGAGCGCAGCCTGGACGTGACCTGGCAGCTCGACCTCCGGCACGATGGTCACGAAGCGGTCGGCCGCGTATGCGACCAGTGAGCGCAGCTCGGCCGTCGTGTAGAAGCCCTCGTGGACGCCGGGTTCGACGGTCGCACGCGGGCCGTGGCCGCGCTGGGTGGCCTCTCGCCGCGCACCGATCTCGGTGAGCCGCGGGAATCCGGGGACCTCGAAGCGCCAGCCCTGATCGTCGGTGAGATGCAGGTGCAGCACGTTCAGGTGGTGCATCGCCAGCAGATCGATGAGGCGACGGACGTCATCGGCCGGGCGGAAGTGCCGAGCGACGTCGAGCATCGCTCCCCGCCATCCATACGCCGGCTCACCCTGCCAGACACCGGCCGGGATACGAGTGGCGATCGCGGTCTCGGGCGTGCACAGCTGCCGCAGGGTCATCGCGGCACGGAAGACGCCGACGGGAGCGGCGCCGATGAGCTCGACGCGCTCGGCGGTGACGTCGATGCGGAAGGACTCCTCCCCACCGAGGCTCTCGTCCACACGCAGCAGGATCGATGGGGCCTCTGGGTCGGAATCCGGTGCGAGGTCGAGGGCATCGCGCAGCAGGGAGGCGATCCTCGAGAGGTCTTCTGACCCGATGATCGGCGCATCGTGATGCAGGAGGAACGGAGCCGCCTGCGGATCGATCGTCGAGTCGATCAGCGGCACCGTGGCACGGTGCGGCTGCGGTGGCATCCGCAGGGCGCTGCCCGGGGTCGCGCCGGCGACCTCGCCGCCGGAGATCACCGCGACGCCGGACACCAGCACCTCATGGATGCCGACCGGAGCCGCGCGTGGATCGTCGAATGTCGCGCCGGCGGCGATCATCTCAGGATCGAACAGCACGAGGTCGGCCATGGCGCCGGCACGGATGACGCCGCGCGGCGTGTCCCCGCGGTCGAGGCCGAGACGTCGCGCCGGAGCGGCGGACAGGTGCTGCACTGCCTCCTCGAGGCGGAGGACGCCGAGCTCGCGCACGTAGTGGCCGAGGTAGCGCGGGAAGGTCCCGAACCCGCGCGGGTGCGGCTTCGCGCCGATCAGGATGCCGTCGCTGCCGCCCGTGTGACGGGGGTGCCGCATGATCGCGCGCACGTTCTGCTCGTCGCCGATGTGCATGAGGATGCCTGTCGCCCCGGCATCCGCCACGATCGTGTCGAGGACGACATCGACGGGACGGCGTCCTTCGGTACCGGCTATCTCATCGATCGTGCGCCCGACCAGGTGCGCGAGCGCGGGGTTCGCGGTGCCGGAGACCTCGATCTGCGACCAGTCGGCCCGCTCCCCGTGGAAGCCGTCGCACCCGATGTCCTCGAGCTCGACGCGCACCTGCTCGCGCTGAGCGTCGTCCAGCGACCGGATGCCGGCGACGAGATCGCCGCCCGCCGCGAGGCGGCTGGGCAGGAGGGCCGAGAGAGTCGTCGCCCCTGGCAGGTACGGGTAGGTGTCGAGCGTGACGTCCACACCGTCGGCGATCGCCTCGTCGACGAGGGCGAGCAGCTCGGCGGCCCGCCCACGGTTGGGGGCGAAGTTCATGGTGGCGTGCGTGAGGTGCACAGGGCATCCAGTGCGGCGGCCGATGTCGAGCGCCTCACGGTACGCGTCCAGCGCACCGGCGCCGTAGCTGCGGGTGTGCGGAGCCCAGTAGCCGCCGCGCTCGGCGACGACGCGGCAGAGCGTCTCCAGCTCCGCGGTGGAGGCGTACATGCCCGGTGTGTAGGTCAGGCCGCTCGACATTCCGAAGGCTCCGGCGTCCAGGGCCGCGCCGAGCAGCGCGCACATGGCCTCGAGCTCATCCGGAGTCGCCGGACGGTTCTCGTGCCCGATGGTCATCATCCGGAGGTTGCCCTGCGGCACGAGCACGGCGACGTTGGCGACCGTCGCCGCGTCGATCGCGGCGAGCAGCTCGTCCACGGTGCGCCACGGGACGTCGCCGGACGTGCTCGGGCCCGTCGTGCTCAGGGCAGGAGCGCCGTTCCAGCCGGCGATCTGCGTGGGGACGGCGGATGCCGCGACGTCGTCGAGCGGTGCATAGCCGAGTCCGTCCTGCCCGATGACCTCGGTCGTGACGCCCTGCCTGATCTTCGCCTGATGATCGGCGCCCGTGAGTACGGCGAGGTCGCTGTGCGCATGCATGTCGATGAAGCCGGGTGCGAGGACCAGATCGTCGGCCTCGATCTCCACCGCGCCGGAGGGAAGCTCGAGAGCCTCGTCGTCGTCGGCGCGGACGACCGCGACGATCGTCGAGCCCTCGATCGCGACGTCCGCACGGTACCGATCGGCTCCTGTGCCGTCGACGACGGTCGCCCCGCGGTACACGCGCACCCGGCCGGCTCCAGCCTGCTCGGCACTCAGAAGCATGTCGCCACCGCCCCGATCACGCGCGGATCATCGGCATCCGGATCGTCGATCACCGGGATGACCCGCCACTTGTCGAACGCCGTGCACGGATGCGAGAGCCCGAGTCTGACGACGTCGCCGACGGCCGCCTGCGCGCCGGGGGCGAGGGAGAGGAATGCGTGCTGATCGTTCAGCGCGGTGACGTCGCCCGCGACCGACTGCGGTATGGGGAGGTCGATGTCGAAGGGCACGTCGCGGCGGCCGGCATCCAGCAGCGCGAGGCCCGGCTCTGGTCGCGAGACGACACGGGCCCAGGCGTGCATGGCCGAGCGCAGCGGGGCGGTGCCGGTGAGTGAGCCGAACGGAGACATCCGGGAGTAGAACCCGTCGTCGTGGATCTGGAAGGCACCGGAGCGCAGCACGATCTCGGCCTCGCCGCGCAGCGGCGCGAGCACGGCGGCTGCGCGGTCCGGAAAGGCGCTGCCTCCGGCAGTGAGGATGGGCGTCGGCCCCTCGCCGTAGGTCAGCCGGCGGTGCAGGTCGACGATCGTCTGGAGGTACGCGTCCACTGCTCGCACCGACGCGTCGCTGCGGTCGGGTCCGAACGGACCCTCGTACCCGCCGACGCCGGCGAGCCGCAACCCTGGGGCGTCATCGATCGCGCGGGCGATCCGTTCGCCCTCCTCGACCGTGCGGGCGCCGGTTCGCCCTCCTGCGCCTCCCATCTCCACGAGGACGTCGAGCGGATGCTCCTGATCGATGCCGGCGGCGGCGAGGAGTGCGACGGTGTCGGTCGAATCGGCCCAGCAGATGATCCGCAGCTCTGGATCGGCAGCCAGCTGGGCGCCGAGGTCGACGACTGCGGCAACATCGGTGACGGCGTTCGCGATGAGGATGCGGTGGACGCCGGCATCCACCGCGACGGCGGCCTGCCACGGCGTCGCGACGGTGATGCCCCAGGCCCCGGCATCCAGGAGGCTCTGCCACAGCGCCGGCGCCATCGTGGTCTTGCCGTGCGGTGCGAGCACGACGCCGACGTCGCGCGCCCAGTCGAACACGGCCTGCTCGTTGTGGGCGACCGACTGCTCGTGCAGGGTCATCACCGGAGTGCTGAACTCGGACAGCGACAATCCAGCATCCGGGATCTCGCTCAGCCGCAGCCCGTGCGAGCGAGCCGGGAACGCCTTCGCCCACGGGCCGAGCGTCGGATCCGGAATTTGTAGAGGCATCTAACAAGGCTACTAGGCTGAGGTGATGAGCACGAAGACTCGAATCACGACCGACGCCGCCCCCGCTCCAGCTCACACGTTCTCGCAAGGCGTGCGCAAGGGCCCGTTCGTCCAGGTCTCCGGACAGGGACCGGTCGACCCCTCGACGAACGAGTACGTGTTCGAGGGCGACGTGGCCGCGCAGACCACCCGCACGCTCGAGAACGTGAAAGCGATCGTCGAGGCGTCGGGTGCGACGTTCGACGACGTCGTCATGCTGCGCGTCTATCTCACGCAGCGCTCCGACTTCGCCGCCATGAACGACGCGTACGGCGCGTTCGTCGCGGCGCACACGCCGAGCGGCGTTCTCCCGTCGCGGACCACCGTCTTCACGGGTCTTCCGCGCGAGGAGATGCTCGTCGAGATCGACGGCATCGCCATCGTCGAGGGCTGACCCTGCGGCGGGTCATGGGTCATTCTGCCCATCGAGACCCCCGTGGCCGGTGTGCTTGACTGGTTTCTCGACCGGAGAATCGAGCACCGCACTTCGTGGTGCCGTCATTGAGGGGTAATCACATGAACCGCCGTATCGCAGCATTCGCCATCGCCACCGTCGCCGTCCTCGGCCTGACCGCCTGCTCCGGTGCGGCTGAGGAGCCCACGTCCGACAAGGCGGACTCGGGCGACTCGGCTCCCGCAGAGGAGACGAACACCGACCAGTCCGTCGAGGACGCGTGCGGCATCGTCATCCCGCAGCTGACCGAGGCCAGCAACGCGATGTCCAGCATCGACCCGGCGAGCGCCGACCCGCAGGCGACCGTCGACCAGTTCAACGAGTACATCGGCAAGCTCGGCGACACCGTCGACAGCGTCTCCAACACCGAGGTCAAGGAAGCCACCACCGCCGTGTACGACGACTTCGTCGCACTGGGCGAGGTGCTCACCAAGGTCGTCGTAGAGCAGGATCTCGACGCTGCCGGCGACCTCAGCACGATCACCAGCGACGTCACCGAGTCGGCCACCGCACTGCAGCAGCTCTGCAGCTGACGCACGGCCGCATCGATGATGCCCCGGGATCCGCGTGATCCCGGGGCATCATCGTCTCAACCGTTGCCCGCTCGTTATCTGCGGCCACGTATGATAGAGAAACTGTCGCGTTGACTCTCGGGGGGTGAAATCGTGACCGACCTTGTCGCCGCATCCGGTGAAGCCACCGGCGAGTCCACGACCAGCACGCAAGCGATGCCGCCGATCGACGGTGCTCGTCCAGTCGAGTGGGCTCCCCGCGAGCCTGCGCCGAAGAGGCATCGCACCGGCCTCTGGGTCGGCGTCGGCGTCGGCGCGCTGCTTCTCGCTGCGGGCGCGGCATCCACGATCCTCATCGCACCGGGTACGACGATCGCCGGCGTTCCGGTCGGCGGACTGACGCCGGCCGCCGCGGCAGAGACCGTCGAGGCGCACCTCGCCGGCCTGCAGATCTCGCTCACCGACTCCGCGGAGGACCTGGTCGTGACCGGGTCCGAGCTCGGCGCCTCGATCGATGCGAAGGCTCTTGCGGATGCCGCGTACGCCGAGCACCCGATGTGGAACGTCGGTGCCTGGCTGCCCGAGCCCATCGCCGCCGACATCTCACTCGACCCAGAGGTCGCGCACGACACTTTGCGCGGCCTGGTTCCCGCGAGCTACGAGGACGCGATCGACGCGAAGGTGTCGTTCGACGCCGGCAGCGCGTCCTACACGACCACCCCCGCTGTCGCGGGAACCGGCATCGACCTCGACGCGCTCACCGGCGCCATCACCGAGGCGATGAGTGACGGTGCGGGCACGCTCGAGTTCTCCGCCGCGCCGGCAGAGGCACCGGCTGCGGTCAGCGACGAGGAGGCCGCGGCGGTCGCCGACCAGCTGAACGGCATGCTGGCCGAAATCGGCTTCTACGTCGGCGACGAGCGGACGGTTCCGGTGTCGCCAGCCGTCGCAGCGACCTGGCTCGACGTCGTCGACACGGACGGCGAGCTGACGATCTCCGCAGACGCCTCAGCCATCCAGGAGACCGTCGACACCCTCGCCTCGAAGGTCGATCGCGCTCCCGTGGACGCCAAGACCATCGTCAACGGCAGCGGCACCGTCCTGCAGGAGCTGACCGCCGGCGTCACCGGCCGCACCCTCGGCGACACCAGCACGCTCGCGTCCGATTTCGCCGCGCAGCTCGAGAACGGCACGGCCGTTCAGCCGGTCGAGGTCGAAGAGGTCGCGTTCAAGACGACCACCCTGCTGCGACAGATCGACGTGAACCTGTCCACCCAGGTCGTCAGCGCCATCGAGAACGGCGTCGTCGTCGACTCCTGGTACGTCTCCTCCGGTGTCGACGGATTCAACACCCATCCCGGCACGTACCCCATCGGCTGGAAGACGTCGAGCCAGAACATGGGCAACCGCGATCTCACCAAGGCGCCGCACTACTTCCAGCCCGATGTCAAGTGGGTCATGTACTTCAATGGCGACCAGGCGCTGCACGGCGTCTACTGGCACAGCAACTGGGGCACGCGCATGAGTCACGGCTGCGTCGGCATGCCGGAGTGGCGCGCGCAGTGGTTGTTCAACTGGACGCCGCAGGGTGTCGGCGTCAACGTCCACTACTGACGCCCCGCAGACAACCTCCTCGCGCTGCTGTTCCCAGCCTCGCGCTGCTGTTCCCTGTCGACGCTGCTGATACTTCTGCAGCGCGAACAGGATTGAACAGCACGAACGAGGCGGACACCGCGCGCCGGTCAAGACGCGAAAGGCCGGATGCATCAAGCATCCGGCCTTTCGTCGACTGAGCATCAGACCGCGTCGATGATCCCGTTCAGCGTCTGCGACGGGCGCATGATCTGCGCGACCTTGGCGACGTCGGGGCGGTAGTAGCCTCCGATGTCCACCGCGTGGCCCTGGGCGCCGTTGAGCTCGGAGACGATGTCCTGCTCCTTCGAGGTCAGGTTCTCGGCGATCGGGGCGAACGCCGCTGCGAGCTCGGCGTCCTTGGTCTGCTTGGCCAGCTCCTGAGCCCAGTACAGGCCCAGGTAGAAGTGGCTGCCGCGGTTGTCGATCGTTCCGAGCTTGCGGCCCGGCGAGCGGTCCTCTTCGAGGAAGGTGCCTGTTGCGGCATCCAGCGTCTCGGCCAGTACACGCGCCTTCTCGTTGCCGGTGCGGTCCGCGAAGTGCTCGAGCGAGGCGGCCAGCGCGAAGAACTCGCCGAGCGAGTCCCAGCGCAGGTAGTTCTCCTCGACGAGCTGCTGCACGTGCTTCGGGGCCGATCCGCCTGCACCGGTCTCGAACAGCCCGCCGCCGGCGAGCAGCGGGACGATCGAGAGCATCTTCGCCGAAGTGCCGACCTCGAGGATCGGGAACAGGTCGGTGAGGTAGTCGCGCAGCACGTTGCCGGTGACAGAGATGGTGTCCAGGCCGTGGCGCATACGTGCCAGCGTGTAGCGGGTCGCCTCTTCAGGGGCGAGGATCGAGATCTGCGCTCCATCGGTGTCGAGGGTCGCGAGCGCCTGGTGCACCTTGGCGATCAGCTGCGCGTCGTGTGCGCGGTTGAGGTCGAGCCAGAACACGGCAGGGGCCCCGGTCGCCTGGGCACGGGTGACCGCGAGCTTCACCCAGTCCATGACAGGGATGTGCTTGGTCTGCGTCGCACGCCAGATGTCTCCGGCGCCGACATGGTGCTCGATGACGACGGTTCCGTCGCCGTCCACGACCTCGATGCGACCGGCCGAGGCGATCTCGAACGTCTTGTCGTGGCTGCCGTACTCCTCAGCCGCCTGCGCCATGAGGCCGACATTGGGGACGGTGCCGATCGTGGCCGGGTTCAGCGGGCCGTTGGCGATCACGTCGTCGAGCACGGCCTGGTACACACCGGCGTACGACGAGTCGGGGATGACGGCGAGCGTGTCATCTTCGGCGCCGTCGACGCCCCAGAGCTTGCCGCCGTTGCGGACGAGCGCCGGCATCGAGGCATCCACGATGACGTCCGAGGGGACGTGCAGGTTCGTGATGCCCTTGTCGGAGTTGACGTACGACAGACGGGGGCCGTCGGCGATCTTCTTCTCGAAGTCCGCAGCGATCTCGGCTCCGCCCTCGATGCCGGCGAGTCCGGTGAGGATCGAGCCGAGGCCGTCGTTGGCGCTGAGGCCTGCGGCGGCGAGCTGATCGCCGAAGCGCGCGAACACGTCGGCGAAGAACGTCTTGACGACGTGGCCGAAGATGATCGGGTCCGAGACCTTCATCATCGTCGCCTTGAGGTGCACCGAGTAGAGCACGTCGTCGTTCTTGGCGGTCTCGAGCGTCTCGGCGAGGAACGCGTCGAGAGCTGCTGCCGACAGGAAGGTCGCGTCGATGATCTCGCGCGGCAGCACCTTGAGGTTGTCCTTGAGGACGGTGACGGTGCCGTCTTCGGCGATGTGGCGGATGGTGAGGACGTCGTCGTGCGCGGCGATCCAGCTCTTCTCGTTGTGCTTGAAGTCGTCGTGCCCCATGGTGGCGACGCGGGTCTTCGAGCCCTCGGCGAACGGCTTGTTGGTGTGCGGGTGCTTCTTGGCGTAGTTCTTGACGGCCAGCGGCGCGCGGCGGTCGCTGTTGCCCTCGCGCAGAACGGGGTTCACGGCAGAGCCCTTGATGCGGTCGTAGCGAGCGCGGATGTCCTTCTCGTCGAGCGAGGACGGCTCGTCCGGGAAGTTCGGGATGTCGTAGCCCTGGGCCTGCAGCTCGGCGATGGCCGCCTTCAACTGCGGGATGGATGCCGAGATGTTCGGCAGCTTGATGATGTTGGCCTCGGGGAGCGTGGCGAGTCCGCCGAGTTCGGCGAGGGCGTCGGACACCTCCTGCTCGGCGGTGAGGCGCTGCGGGAAGGCTGCGAGGATGCGGCCGGCGAGCGAGATGTCGCGCGTCTCGATCTCGATGCCCGCCTTGCCGGCGTATGCCTGGACGATCGGGAGGAGCGATGCGGTGGCGAGAGCCGGTGCCTCGTCCGTGTAGGTGTAGATGATGGCGTCGTCGGTCACCGGGAGATTCTCCGTTCACGAGTCAAATTTGTCTCGATACCAAGATACCTGAGTGCCCCAGTCCACGTTCCCGGACTTCTTTCTGTCCGCACTCGTCCAGAGAGGTTACCCTGGGGCTATGACTGAACTGCGCGTGGTCGAACTGTCCGCTGCGACGATCGTCGCCGTCAACAATCTGTCCCTGAAGCCGGGGCAGGAGCAGTACCTCGCGCCCGTCTCGTACGGGATCGCCGCTACCGTCATCAACCCGCAGACCTCCTGGCAGCGCGTCGTTCTCGACCGCAATGAGGTCGTCGGATTCGTCAGCGCGAACTTCGACCCCGAGGCTCCGGAAGAGCACTTCCGGTCGGTCCTGTGGCGCATCAATGTGGATGCCGACGACCAGGGTCGCGGCATCGGACGGTACGCCGTCGAGGCGCTGATCGAAGAGGCTCGCTCCCGAGGGATGAACCACGTCGATGTGATCTACGAAGCCGGTGACGCGGGTCCTGCCGCGTTCTTCGAGCGCGTCGGATTCACACAGGTCGGCGAGACCGAGTACGGCGAGGTCATCGCCTCCATCCAGGTCTCATCCTCGTAGCGGCGGCGGGGTCTCGGATCCCCTCCCCCACCGAGGCTCCGTCGTCTTTCGACGCGGGGTCTCTCCACGCCTCGATCCAGGAGAACCGAATGACGACCACGACCGGCTCCGCCGACTACCGCGACACGGGCCTCGTCTTTCCGCCATCGTTCACGTTCGGGTCTGCCACCGCGTCGTATCAGATCGAGGGCGCGGCTTCGGAGGACGGTCGCACGCCGTCGATCTGGGACACGTTCAGCAAGACGCCGGGCAAGGTGTGGAACGGCGACACCGGGGATGTGGCGTGCGACCACTATCACCGGCTCGATGAGGACCTGGACCTCATGGCGGAGCTCGGCCTGCAGGCCTACCGCTTCTCGATCGCGTGGCCGCGGATCCAGCCGACTGTCGACGGCGCCGTCGACCAGCGCGGGGTCGACTTCTACTCGCGCCTCGTCGACGGACTGCTCGCGCGCGGCATCCGGCCTGTCGCCACGCTCTACCACTGGGATCTTCCGCAGTACCTCGAGGACGCCGGAGGCTGGACCTCCCGCGCGACCACGGACGCGTTCGAGCGCTATGCCTCGGTCATGGGTGAGGCGCTCGGGGACCGGGTGCACACCTGGACCACGCTGAACGAGCCCTGGTGCTCGGCATACCTCGGCTACGGCCAGGGCGGTCATGCGCCCGGCCGCACCGAGCCGGCATCGGCCCTCTCGGCGGTGCACCACCTGAACCTCGCGCACGGCAGGGCGATCCAGGCGCTGCGCTCCACGTCCGCCGGCGACCCCGACTACTCGGTGACCCTGAACTTCCACGTGCTGCGCGGGCAGGGCGACGGCGCTTCGGAGGCGATGCGCCGGATCGACGCTCTCGCGAACCGTGCGTTCACCGGCCCGATGCTGCGAGGCGAGTACCCGGCCGATCTGCTCACCGACACCGCAGGGGTGACCGACTGGTCGTTCGTGCAGGACGGCGACCTGCAGACCATCAACCAGCCGATCGACGTGCTCGGAGTCAACTACTACTCCACCGCGACCGTGCGGCTCTGGGACGGCGTCTCCGAGAAGCAGCAGAACGACGGGCACAAGGGCACCTCAGCGGGAACCGCGTGGCCGGGCAGCGATCAGCTCGTCGAGTTCGTCGAGCAACCGGGTCCGTACACGGCGATGGGCTGGAACATCGCGCCGGAGGGACTGGAGGAGCTGCTCGTCTCGCTGTCGGAGCAGTTCCCCGGCCAGGCGCTCATGGTGACCGAGAACGGTGCCGCGTTCGACGATCAGGTCGCCGAGGACGGGTCGGTGCCCGATCCGGAGCGCACCGACTATCTGCGCCGCCACTTCACTGCGGCGCACCGGGCGCTGGCGCGGGGCGTCGACCTGCGCGGCTACTTCGTGTGGTCGCTGCTCGACAACTTCGAATGGGGCTACGGCTACGCCAAGCGGTTCGGCATCGTCCGGGTCGACTTCGACACGCTGGAGCGAACGGTGAAGGACTCGGGCCGCTGGTACCAGGAACTCGTCCGCACGCGCGCGCTGCCCGCGTAGGCGGCTCGGCGTCGCCTCACGAACGCGTGGGTTCGTCGTCCTTCGGCTTGCGGCGGGCGGTCCACGTCGCGAATGCGGACGCCGCGGCCCCGGCAGCGCGGTCCAGTGCCTCCGCCGACCGGCTGAGCACGTCGTGCGCTGTCTCCTGCCAGGCCTGCGAGGCACCGGGGTCGCGCCCTGCGGCCCGCTCCTTCGCCGTGTACTCGGCGACGTCGAACGTGCGCTCGAGATCGGCTACGGCATCCCGGTACGCCGAGAACTCCGCCGGCGTCACACCGGACGTCGACGATGGCCGCAGGTCGCGTGCCCGCCGCGCTGCGGCGAGGAACGCCGCCATCGCCGGATCCTTGCCGTTGCTCATGACGGGGTAGGCGATCAGCTTCGCCGGGTCGGTCTCGTAGTCCATCCACCGCGCCGTGATGGCGTCGTGGGCCCTGTGCAGCCGCGCGACCGGATAGCGGTCGGCCTGGGATGCGCGAGGCAACTCTGCCTGGGCTGCGCTGACGCGCGCCCGCCGTGCACGGACGTCAGCGGACGCGGCCTTGGCGTCGTACTCGGCCTGCTTCAGCGCGCGCCGCCCGCTGGCGACATCGGCGCTCGAGGCTCGGGATGCCGTCCGCTCTGCGACCAGACGGGCATGCTCGGCCCGCGCGACCTTCACGGCACGCCGGCGCTCGCCGACCTCGCGCTGAGCATCCCGCAGATCGCTGCGCGCGGCATCCAGCGCCAGGCGTCGGCCGCTGCGCTTACGACTGCGGCGCACGCCGACGGCGGTGACGGCACCGGCTCCGACAGCGGTCGGGGCGATCCACCACCACTCGGCGGCCAGCATCCACAACGGATCCACGTTCCGATCGTATCGGTCCCGCCCCATCGCGTCTCCGGTGTCGGGAGGGGTCGCAAGTCGTCGCCTCAGCACCCGCCAGGCGACCAGACGCGACCCCTCCCGCGCAGGGCGGGCGGATGCCCGCGCTAGACCAGCGTCTCCTGCCAGGCGGCGTGAAGCTGCGCGAACTTGCCGGTGCCGCCGATGAGGGCAGCGGGGGCGTCGTCCTCGATGATCTGTCCGTGCTCCATCACCAGCACGCGGTCGGCGATCGCGACCGTCGACAGGCGGTGCGCGATGATGATCGCCGTGCGGTCCTTGAGCAGCGTCTGCAGCGCATCCTGGATGAGCCGCTCCGACGGGATGTCGAGTGACGCCGTGGCCTCGTCGAGGATCAGCACCGCCGGATCGGCGAGGAACGCCCGCGCGAACGAGATTAGCTGACGCTGCCCCGCCGACACCCGACCGCCACGCTTGTTCACGTCGGAGCTGTATCCGTCGGGCAGGGCCGAGATGAACTCGTCCGCGCCGACCGCCCTGGCCGCCGCCCTGATCTCGTCGAGCGTGGCATCCGGCTTCCCGAGCGCGATGTTGTCGGCCACCGTCCCGCTGAACAGGTACGCCTCCTGCGTGACCATGACGATCGCGCGGCGCAGGTCCTTCGGATGCAGCGACCGCAGGTCGACGCCATCGAGCGTGACCCGACCCAGTGACGGGTCGTAGAACCGCGAGATGAGCTTCGCGAGCGTCGACTTTCCCGCACCGGTCGTGCCGACCAGCGCGATCGTCTGACCGGCGGCGATGTCGAGCGAGAAGTTCGGGAGGATCGTCTTCTCCCCCGAGTATCCGAACGTGACCTCCTCGAAGCGCACGTGACCGCGCGACTCCCACAGATCGACCGGCACCTCTGGATCGGGAACGGTCGGCTGCTCCTCGAGCACGCCCGACACCTTCTCGAGAGCGGCGGTGGCCGACTGGTAGGAGTTCAGGAACATCGCGATCTCCTGCATGGGCGCGAAGAAGTTGCGCACGTACAGCACGGCCGACAGCAGCACGCCGACGGTGAGCGCACCGTCGGCGACGCGGATGCCGCCCCAGAGCACGACGAGGCCGAGCGTCAGCGCGGCGACCGCCATGAGGCCCGGCTCGAACGTGCCGAACAGCAGCATCGAACGACGGTTCACATCGCGGTAGTCCCCGGCGACCTTCTGGAAGGTCACGTCGTTGCGGGGCTCCTTGCGGAACGCCTTGACCGCACGGATGCCCGTCATCGTCTCGACGAACTGCACGATCACCTTGGCGCTGATCACGCGCGACTCGCGGAACACGACCTGCGACCGCGAGTAGAACCAGCGCATGAGCAGGTACAGCGGGATGCCCGCTACAGCCAAGATCACACCGGACTGCCAGTCCCACACGATGAGCGCGATGAACGTGAACGCACCGAAGAGCACGCCGGAGACGAGGTTGTTCAGACCGCCGTCGAGGAGCTCGCGGATCGAGTCGAGGTCGCTGGTCTGGCGCGAGATGATCCGGCCGGACGTGTACGTCTCGTGGAACTCCAGGCTCAGACGCTGCGTGTGCAGGAAGATGCGCTTGCGCAGATCGATCAGCACGGCCTGCGTGATGCGAGCGGCGACGACGACGTACCAGCCGATGAGCGCCGCGGCCGTGGCACCGGCGAACAGGTAGATGAAGCCGATCGTGAACGCCGGCATCCAGTCCGCGTGATCGAGGACCTGCGGCAGCGCCTTGTCGAGCCCGATGCTGATGAGGATAGGGCCGGCGACCTGCAGCGCCGTCGAGACCACGAGCACGATCGCTGCGAGAACGATCTGCGCCTTCAGCGGCGACACGAGCGAGCCGAGCAGACGCAGCGAGCGCTGGCGGATCGCCTTGCTCTCCTCGCGGGTGTAGTTGGAGCGGTCTTCGCCCTGGGTTCCGGTGAGTGCCGTGCTCACGCCTGCACCTCCTCTTCCTCGGTGGTGGATGCTTCGACCGCGGCTGCAGCCTCTTCGGCCTCTTCGAGATCCTGATCGGTGATGATCGGGATCGCGCCGGTGCGCGCGGCCTCCTCGGCCTCGAGGCTCGAGATCACGTGGCGGTAGTGCGTGCTCGTCCTCAGGAGCTCGGAGTGCGTGCCGACGGCGGTGATGCGCCCGCGCTCGAGCAGCGCGACGCGGTCGGCGAGCGCGACCGTCGACGGGCGGTGTGCGACGATCATCGCCGTGGTGTCGGCGAGGACGTGGCGCAGTGCCTCCTCGACGAGAGCCTCGGTGTCGACATCGAGCGCGGAGAGCGGGTCGTCGAGCACCAGCACCCTGGGCTTGGCCGCGACGGCGCGCGCGAGAGCGAGACGCTGGCGCTGCCCACCGGACAGGCTCAGCCCCTCTTCGCCGATGACCGTCTCGACGCCTTCAGGCAGCTGGTCGACGAACCCGGCCTGCGCGACGTCGAGTGCCTCGCGAAGCACGCGCTCGCCCTCTTCGCTGTGGACGTCGAGCTCGGCGCGGCCGAGCAGCACGTTCTCGCGCACCGAGGCCGAGAACAGCGTGGCGTCCTCGAACGCCATCGCGATGTGCTGACGCAGCTCGACGAGCGTCAGGTCGCGCACGTCGACGCCATCGAGCGTCACGCGCCCGCCTGTCACGTCGTACAGGCGCGTCGGGAGCGTGGTGAGGGTGGTCTTGCCGCTGCCGGTGAGGCCGACGAGCGCCATGGTCTCCCCCGGGCGCAGCACGAGGTCGATGCCGTCGAGCAGGTCGCGCTCTGCAGCGCCGGCATCCTGGTACCGGAAGTGCGCGTTCTCGAAAGCGAGCTCGCCGCGGGGCTCCGCGATCGTCACGGGGTTCTCCGGGTCGGTGATCGCGTTCGTCTCGGAGAAGATGTCGAACACGCGGTCGGTCGCGGTGCGGGCATCCAGCATGAACGAGAACAGGAACCCGATCGATTCGATCGGCCACCGCAGCACGGTCGCCATAGCGAAGAAGGCGAACAGCTCGGGCAGCTCGATGGCGCCCTGCGCGATCAACCAGATGCCCGACATCAGGCTGAGGCCGAACGCGATCTGCGGCATGAGGTCGAGCCAGAACCAGATCGATCCGATCGCGCGGGCCTTGCTGAGCTCGGTCTCGCGCAGGCTCTCCGCCTGCGTGCTGAAACGGTTGAGGGCGTGCTTGCCGCGGCCGAAGGCCTTGAGCACGCGGATGCCGTGGACGCTCTCCTCGACGCTGGTCGCGAGGTCGCCCGCCTGGTCCTGGCTCTGGCGAGCCAGGCGCCCGTAGCGCTTCTCGAAGAGGTAGCCCTGGATCCACAGCGGGATCGCCGTGACGATGAAGATCGCGCCCAACAGCCAGTGCCAGCGGAACAGCAGCACGGAGCCGATGATGATCGTCAGGATGTTGACGACGAGCAGGATGAGACCGAACGCCAACCAGCGGCGGATCAGGCCGATGTCCTGCATCATGCGGCTGAGCAGCTGCCCCGACTGCCAGCGGTCGTGGAACGCGACCGGCAGCGTCTGGAGGCGCGAGTAGAGCTGCGTGCGCATCCGGTACTCGACCTCGGTCGAGGGCTTGAGGATGAACCAGCGCCGCAGCCAGACCATGACGGCTTCGCCGAGGCCGAGAGCGAGGACGGCGAGAGCGCCGAGGACGATCATTCCGACCGCGCCGGACTGCACGGGGCCGCGCACGATCTGCTCGAGCACGATCGGCACCATCAGGGCGATGATCGCAGCAGCGAGCGCGCTGGCGGCACCGCCGACGAAGCGCCAGACGACCGGCTTTACGAAAGGCGCGAGGCGCCACAGTGCCCGGGGCGTGGACAGCGAAGAGGACGTTGAAGACGAAGAAGGCGAGGAGGACATGACTCTCAGACGAGTTGTGGAGCGGAAGAGGTTCGAGTGGAGGGCGCGGCTGCGAAGCGCAGCGCCCTGGATGCGGCGGGCGGCCGGGAATCAGCCGCGCGAGAACCGGGTGGCGGTGTGGGCCGGGTTCGAGCCAGGAACGGTGATCTGCGCGACGGCGATCGAAATCATGGTGTCCTCCTCAGGCTCGAAGCCTCGCACCGGTCGGCGCGACAGCCCTCCAGCCTATTCCTGTGAACCGGCTGAGGGCAAGAACCATTCCGGATTTTGTTTGCGCTCCGCTCGAATTCACCGTGCGGCGCGTTCTCGGGCGAGCAACGACTCCTTCACGTCGACCCCCCAGGCGAAGCCGCCCATCGATCCATCCCCCCGCAGCACGCGATGGCACGGGACGAACAGCGCCGGCGCGTTGCGCGCGCAGATGGATGCCGCGGCGCGCACAGCGCTCGGGCTGCCCAGGGCCACGGCGAACTCCGTATAGGTCAGCGGCTGCCCCGGTGTGACGCGCCGGAGTGCGTCCCACCCGGCCCGCTGCATCTCGGTGCCGAACTGTCGCACCGGCACGTCGTCGATAGCGGAGAGATCGCCGTCGTAGTACGCGCGGACGGCGGACGCGGCATCGGTTGTGCCGTCGCGGACCTCTGCCGGACGGTTCTTCTCGGCCAGTCGGCCGACGATCTCGTCGTGGTCCGCGGTCCAACCCGAGGCGAGGACGCGCTGGTGCTCGTCGACGAGGATGGTGAACGGCCCGTCTGCGGTGTCGATGGTCTGGATGAGAGCGGTCATGAGACCTCCTTGGTCGAAGGTGTGGTCGAGGACGTAGTCCGTGTCTGTCGAGGTCGTGGAGTGCGAACGGGTGCTGCGCGCCACAGATGAGCGCAGAGGTAGCTGCGCCACGGGGCCGTGCGTTCTGCCCAGGTCGTGAGTTCGGCGGCTGGGCCGACCGCACCATCGATCTTCTTCGACGCGATGATGCCGGCTGCGGCGGCCCCGGCGCGGACGGCGACGTCTCCCGGCAGCAGGATGTCCGGATCGCCGAGAACGCGCATCCGCACGTAGTCCGCGGTCCACGGCCCGATGCCCGGCATCGCCAGCAGCGCCGCACGCTGAGCAGCGCTGTCGTCGCCGACCGTGAGGGCGAGCGAGCCGTCGGCGAGTGCGGCGGCAGCGCCGGTGACGGCGCGGATGCGCGCGGCGGGCCCGCGCAGCACTTCAGCCCCGTGCTCGGCGATCGCCGTCACGGTCGGGAACAGGAGTCCGTCGTCGGCCGCTCTCTCCCCCAGCGCCTCGGTCAGCGACGTCAACGCCGTTCGGGCGGCGGCGACGGTGATCTGCTGGCCGACCATGGCCCGGATGAGCATCTCATGCGGGTCGGCCGCGCCCGGGACGCGGATGCCGGGGACCCGAGCCACGAGCGGCGCCAGCTCTGAATGAGCCGACAGCGCCGAGTCGATCGCGACGGGATCGGCATCCAGGTCGAAGATCCGGCGCGCTGTGGCGACCAGCGGAGCGAGGTCGCCGAGGTGGGTGACGCGGGCTCGCAGTCGCAGTCGTCGGTCCACGCCCTGGCGCACCTCGAACCACGCCGGCCCGCCTGGCATCCGCAGGTGCCGGGCGAACGATGTCGCGGTCGCCGTCTCGACGCCGGGGATGGCGCGGGCGATCATCCAGGCGAAGATGCCGGCTGCATCCATCGGCTCACGGTGCGGCAGAAGCAGGTCGATCTCGCCCGGCGTCTCGATCCCGCGGTGCCGCTTCGCGCGCAGCTCGGTCGGGGTGAGCCCGAACACCTCGCGGATCGTCTCGTTGCACTGGCGGATGCTGGCGAATCCGGCCGAGAACGCGATGTCGGCGATCGGCAGGTCGGTGCCGACCAGCAGCATCCTGGCGTTGTGGGCGCGGTGAGCCCGGGCGAGGGCCAAGGGTCCTGCGCCGAGTTCAGCGGTCAGCAACCGCGTGAGGTGGCGGCTGGAGTATCCGAGCCTCGATGCCAGCCCCGGAACGCCCTCGCGCTCCACCACGCCGTCGGCGATGAGGCGCATGGCGCGTGCCGCGGCATCCCCCCGCACGTCCCACGCCGGCGAGCCGGGCGCGGCCTCGGGAAGGCAGCGCTTGCATGCGCGGAAACCGGCCTCATGAGCTGCGGCGCTCGTCGGGAAGAAGCTGACGTTCTCGCGCTTCGGCGTGCGCGCAGGGCAAGAGGGGCGGCAGTAGATGCCGGTGGAGTGCACGGCCGTGACGAACTGCCCGTCGAAGCGGGTGTCGCGCGCGTCGATCGCGCGATACCGCTCGTCGAATGTCATGCCGCTCAGAGAGCTGGTTGCCATCGTCAGGAGGCTCATGCCTCCACTCTGACACGTCCGAAAGCCGCCGGCTCGCGGAAATCGGACATAACAGTGACACCTACAATCGAGGCCCCGTCTTCGCATCGAGACCCCGTCGTACACACGTCAGTACGACGGGGTCTCGACAACAAGACGGGGTCTCGCGTGGCCTGGCGAAGCGTCAGTGGAAGAAGTGGCGCTCGCCCGTGAAGAACATCGTCACACCGGCCGCCTTCGCCGCCGCGATGACCTCGTCGTCGCGCACCGAGCCGCCGGGCTGGATGATCGTCGAGATGCCGGCGTCGAGCAGCACCTGCGGTCCGTCCGCGAACGGGAAGAAGGCGTCGGATGCCGCCACCGACCCGGCAGCCCGGTCGCCTGCCCGCTCCACCGCGAGGCGGCAGGAGTCGACGCGGTTGACCTGGCCCATGCCGATGCCGACGGTGGCGTTGCCCTTGGCGAGCACGATCGCGTTGGACTTCACGGCGCGGCAGGCCTTCCACGCGAAGATCATGTTCTCCATCTCGGCCTCGTCAGGCTGCTCGCCGGTGACGAGCTGCCAGTCCTTGGCGACCGACTGGATGTCATCGGGGAACCGGTCGGCGTCCTGCAGCAGCAGGCCGCCCGAGACCAGGCGCACGTCCATGCGCTCCTGCTGCCAGTCGTCCGGCAGCTGCAGCAGACGCAGGTTCTTCTTCGCCTTGAAGACCTCGAGCGCAGCGGGCTCGAACGACGGCGCGACGATGACCTCGGTGAAGATGTCCTTGAGGTTCTCGGCCATCTTCAGGGTGACGGTGCCGTTCGTGGCGATGACGCCGCCGTACGCCGACACCGGGTCGCACTCGTGCGCACGCAGGTGGGCGCTGGCGATCGGGTCGAGAGCGTTCGGGGCCGTCGTCGCGATGCCGCAGGGGTTCGCGTGCTTCACGATCGCCACGGCCGGCAGGATCATGTCGAACGCGGCGCGCAGCGCGGCATCCGCATCGACGTAGTTGTTGTACGACATCTCCTTGCCCTGCAGTTGCACGGCCTGGGCGATGCCATGGCCGCCGACGCGGCTGTAGATCGCTCCGCGCTGGTGCGAGTTCTCGCCGTAGCGGAGGGTCGCGAGGCGCTCGGCTTTGATCGTTAGGTGCTCCGGCAGCTCGCCGCCCTCGGTGAGGGTGCCCTCGGCGAACCAGGCGGCGACGGCCGTGTCGTACGACGAGGTGTGCGCGAACGCGCGGGCTGCGAGCTCGCGGCGCTGCGTGAGCGTCGTGCCGCCGCTCTGGATCGACTCGATGATCGCCGGGTACGACTCCGGTGAGACGACGATCGCGACGTTGGCGTGGTTCTTCGCGGACGCGCGCACCATCGCGGGGCCGCCGATGTCGATCTGCTCGACGACGTCATCCCCGGTCGCGCCGGACTGCACGGTCTCCACGAACGGGTACAGGTTGACGACGACCAGCTCGAACGGCGAGATGCCGAGCTCGGCGAGCTGACGCTCGTGATCCTCGAGGCGCAGGTCGGCGAGCAGGCCGCCGTGGATGCGGGGATGCAGGGTCTTCACTCGACCGTCGAGCATCTCGGCGACTCCGGTGACGGCAGCGACGTCCGTCACCGCGAAGCCCGCCTCGCGGATGGTGGCGGCGGTCGAGCCGGTGGAGACGACCTCGACACCCGCATCGGCCAGAGCCGCTGCGAGCGCGAGCAGATCGGTCTTGTCGCTCACCGAGACCAGTGCGCGCTTGATCGGGACGATGTCGCGGTCGCGGTACAGGGACTTGTCGTGGCTCGGGCCGGCCATGGATGATCTCCTTCTTGCGTGGGCGTGCGGGGTCGGTCAGTGGGTGAGGGCGAGGTCGCCGGTGGCGATGCGACGCACGACGTCGATGAGCAGGCGCCTCTCGACGGGCTTGATGCGCTCGTGAAGCGTGTCCTCAGAGTCGCCCGGATGCACCGGGATGCGCTCCTGGGCGAGGATCGGGCCGGTGTCGACGCCGTCGTCGACGACGATGACGCTGGCCCCGGTCTGGGTGACGCCGGCGGCGAGCGCATCGCGGACGCCGTGTGCGCCGGGGAACTCGGGCAGGTATGCCGGGTGGGTGTTGATGATGCGAGGCGTGTACCGGGCCACGATCGCGGCCGGCAGGAGGCGCATCAGCCCGCTGAGCACGATGAGGTCGGGCTGCCAGACGTCCAGCTGCGCGGCGACGGCCTGGCCCCAGGCGTCGCGGGTCTCGAAGTCGCGGAACGACTCCGTGAAGCTCGGGATGCCGTATTCCTCGGCGTGCGCGAGTCCTTCGGCGTCGCGATCTGCACCGACGACGACGATCCGCGCTGGGAAGTCCGGGTGGCTTGCTGCTTCCAGGAGTGCGCGGAGGTTCGAGCCGGTGCCGGAGATGAGAACGGCAACCGTGAGCACGGTGCCAGTCTAGTGGGGCGCCTCGCCTAGCGAGGTGTCGGGGTGCCGTCCCCGAGGAAGCCGTGATCGTCGAGGGGCTGCGTGTCGTTCTGGTCGGGGACGTGCGCGTCCGCCGTACCGGCATCCGCCCACGAGAACACCGCATCGGGATCGGCCGTCGGCGAGGTGCCCATCTCGGCGACCCAGCGGTCGGTGCGCTCCTCGGCCAGCTCATCGCGGTGCCGCGGAGCGAGCAGCAGGATCGCCGCGCCCACGAGCACCTCGAGGCCGACGGCGAGCGCGGTCCAGCCGACATTGGGACCGACCTGCGCCATGCGCCCCGGTCCGATCGAACCGGATGCCAGCACCACGGCGATCGCGACGACGCCGGCTCCGGCGATCGCGATGCCGGCCGCGATGCCGACCCGAGGAGCCAGGGGGCCGGCGGCATCCTGCCAGACCAGTCGCGATCGGACGATCCACCCGGCGAACGCCCCTGCGCCGACGGGCAGCAGGATCACGATGAGCATCCAGATCGAGCTGTTCTCTGGGAGCAGACCGAGCATCGGGATGCCGGGGACCACCCCGAGCTCGGTACCGGCCGGCGAGACCGACGTGCCGGCGCCGACGGCGAATCCGGGGCCTGCGAGCCACGCGACGGCCCACACGAGCAGCGTCGGCAGGTAGGCGAGGTGGCCGAGCGTGAGGACGGTGGCGCCGGTGGCATCCACCCGCGCGGCCTCGAACAGGGCGACCATCTCCGCCCCGCGCACGGCGACCATGACGGCGACGGCGAGGCCGGCGATGCCGGTGAGGGCGACCACGACGACGGTGGTCCCGCGGACCACCTCTCCGGGGACGACGCTCCAGTGCCCGAGCCCGTCTACGCGATCATGGATGCGGTCGATGAGCCCGCCATCCCCCTCGCGCCATGCGTAGCCGACGGCACCGGACAATGCTCCGACGAAGTAGACGCCGGCAGGCAGCAGGATCGCCAGCCACATCGGGACGCTCGCGATGTCCGTACCCGCCGTGACGGCGACGGCGGCCGCGATCACCGCGAAGGTCAGAGTGCCCGCAGCCACCCCGAGACCCCAGGCACCCGAACGCGCGGCCCGGACTCCGGAGCGGCCGGCGAACAGCAGCGTGAACACGAGGAACGCCAGGGGCGTGAGCGAGAGCGTGAAGTTCGCGGCATCCGGCGCGATGCCGATGGCGGAGACCACGGCATCCGGCAGAGCGATCTCGAGCGGGACGCCGTGGCCGAACTGCCAGAGCGTTCCGGTGGCCGGCCACAGGCCGCCCCAATCGGCCGTCGCACCGAACGCGAGCGTCCACAGCAGAGTGAGAGGTGCGAGCAGCACGGCGAGGCCGACTGCCGCCGCGATGGCAGCGTCGACCGCGGCGAGGATCGCGACGAGGAGGCGTTGCATGTCTCAACGAGACTACGACGAGAACCTGGCGGTCCCGCGCGGGCGCGCGCGAGGGCGCAGACACGATATCGTTCCCGAGGAGGTTCCCCGATGACAACTGCCCCCTCGTCCGCACCCGATCAGACCGCCGAGCCGAAGAACGCGCTGGATCGCTTCTTCGAGATCACCAAGCGGGGCTCGACGATCGGCACAGAAGTCCGTGGCGGCATCGTCACATTCGTCACGATGGCGTACATCGTGATCCTGAACCCGATCATCCTGTCCGGCGCGGCCGACATCGACGGCAACACTCTGAGCTTCAGCGCGGTCGGCGCCTCGACCGCGCTGACCGCCGGCGTGATGACCATCCTGTTCGGTCTGATCACCCGTCTGCCGTTCGCGTTCGCGGCGGGCCTGGGCATCAACGCCTTCCTCGCGTTCTCGGTCGTCGGACAGGTCACCTGGCCCGAGGCCATGGCACTGGTGATGATCAACGGTGCGGTGATCGTGCTGCTGGCCGCAACCGGCCTTCGGAAGATGATCTTCGACGCCGTGCCGTTCCAGCTGAAGATCGCCATCACGGTCGGCATCGGCCTGTTCATTGCCTTCATAGGCTTCGTGAACTCCGGTTTCGTCACCTCTACCGGCAGCGCATCGCCGCCCGTCGGGCTCGGCATCGGCGGCTCCGTCGCCACCGTTCCGACCCTGCTGTTCGTGGCGACCCTGATCATCACCGGCATCCTCGTGGCTCGCAAAGTCAAGGGCGGGCTGCTCATCGGCCTGGTCACCGGCACCGTGCTGGCCGTGATCGTCGAGGCGATCTGGCACCTCGGTCCGCAGTTCGGCGATGACGGCTCGGTCAACCCCGGCGGCTGGAGCCTCACGGTTCCCGCGCTCACGGGTACGCCGGTGAGCCTGCCCGACCTCAGCCTGGTCGGCGCCGTGGACTTCGGATTCGACTTCGGCAAGGTCAGCGTCGTCGCCCTGGTCATGATCGTGTTCACGCTCGTCTTCTCGAACTTCTTCGACGCCATGGGCACGATGACCGGACTCGCCAAGGAGGCCGGCCTCGCCGATGCGAAGGGCGACTTCCCCCGCATCAAGTCCGCCCTGATCGTCGAGGGCGTCGGCGCCATCGCCGGTGGTGGCACTTCATCGTCGTCGAACACGGTGTTCATCGAGTCCGGCGCCGGTATCGGCGAGGGCGCCCGCACCGGATTCGCCAACGTCGTCACCGGCGTGATGTTCCTGCTCGCGATGTTCCTGACGCCCCTGACGTCGATCGTCCCGACCGAGATCGCAGCGGCCGCACTGGTGATCGTCGGCGCGATGATGATGGCTCAGATCAAGCACATCGATCTGAGCGACTTCGGCGTCCTGCTGCCGGTGTTCCTCACCGTCACCGTGATGCCGCTGACCTACTCGATCGCCAACGGCATCGGTGCGGGCTTCGTCAGCTGGGTGCTCGTCCAGGCACTGGGAGGCAAGGCGAAGAGCGTGCACCCGCTGCTGTGGACCGTGGCGGCCGGTTTCGTGCTGTTCTTCGCCCGCGGACCGATCGAGGCGGCCTTCGGGGTCGCCTGACGCGCACACCATGGCAGATCAGCGGGGCGGATGCTGCGGCATCCGCCCCGCTTTCGTTCCGTTGGACGGCGTCAGAAGAAAGTAACGAAAAGGTCTCGACTTCGAGGCGGCTTCTCTGCCAGGATGCGGATCATGAGCGGTCGCCGTCGACGCCTGTGGAGCACAGGAGCCATCGGCGTCGCCGCGTCCCTGGCCCTTGCGACGTTCTCCTCCCCGCCCGCTGAAGCGCTGGCGTCCCACCCTGCGCATTCCCGTCCAGCAGCAGAGGTCTCCACTGCGTCTGCTCCCGCGGCGAAGACCTCGCTCGCGGCGCTCGACGCGATCATCCTGCGACCGCTCACTGTGCTGCGCGGCCCCGGCGAGGCGGGAGCGATCATCGCGCACCGCGGCAATTCGTCGGCGGCTCCGGAGAACACGATGCCGGCGTTCGTGTCGTCGATCGAGAGCGGTGCGGAGTACTGCGAGATCGACATCCGTCTGTCGAAGGACGGCGTCCCTGTCGTCATCCACGACCGCACCGTCGATCGGACGACGAACGGGGCGGGTGCCGTCTCGGAGATGACGATCAGCGAACTGCGGGCGCTGGATGCCGGTTCCTGGCTCTCCGAAACGTTCGCCGGGACACCGATCCCGACACTCGACGAAGTGCTCGCCCTGGCGGCCTCCAGCGGGACGCGAGTGCTCATCGAGTACAAGGGCACATGGAGCAAGGCAGGCGTCAAGACGACGGTCGACATGATCGAGGCGGTCGGGCTCACGAGCACGGTCGTCGCCCAGAGCTTCAGTCAGAAGACTGTCGCTCGCATCGCGGATGCCGCCCCCGAATTGACGGTGGGGTGGCTCACCGAGGATCTCGACGCGTCGACCGTCGCGACGGCGACGGCTATCGAAGCGGACGCCGTGAACCCGCGCACCGCGACCGCACGGGGAGTCGCTCGCGCTCACCGCGCCGGGCTCGGGGTGTTCGTCTGGACGCAGGATGCGGAGACGGACTGGCGGGCGCTCACGGCGATGGGTGTCGACGGCATCATCACGAACCGACCCGATGCACTCCTCGAATGGGTGCTCGACCGGGAGAAGTCCGCCGCCGGCCTCTTCTGATTCGGCATCCGGCATCCGCTATCCGCTCGACAGTCTGGGGGCCCGGACGACGGCCGGATACGAGTGAAGGCCCCGGGGTGGAGCCCGGGGCCTTCACTGAGAGTCTACCTGCTTACAGCGACTCCACGATCGCGCGCATCAGGTCGGCGGTCTCGGACGGGGTCTTCCCGACCTTGACGCCGGCGGCCTCGAGGGCCTCCTTCTTCGCCTGGGCGGTACCGGCCGAGCCGGAGACGATGGCGCCTGCGTGGCCCATGGTCTTGCCCTCTGGGGCGGTGAAGCCTGCGACGTAGCCGACGACCGGCTTGGTGACGTGCGCCTTGATGTACTCGGCCGCACGCTCCTCGGCGTCGCCGCCGATCTCGCCGATCATGACGATCGCCTTGGTCTCGGGGTCGGCCTCGAACGCCTCGAGAGCGTCGATGTGCGTCGTGCCGATGACCGGGTCGCCGCCGATGCCGATGGCGGTCGAGAAGCCCAGATCGCGCAGCTCGAACATCATCTGGTAGGTCAGGGTGCCCGACTTCGAGACGAGTCCGATCGGGCCCTTACCGGTGATGTTCGCCGGGGTGATGCCGACGAGCGCCTCGTCCGGCGTGATGATGCCGGGGCAGTTCGGGCCGATGATGCGGGTCTTGTTGCCCTTGCTCTTCGCGTACGCCCATGCCTCGGCCGAGTCGCCGACGGGGACGCCCTCGGTGATGACGACGAGGAGCGGGATCTCGGCGTCGATGGCCTCGATCATGGCGGATTTGGTGAACGCACCGGGGACGAAGGCGATCGACACGTCGGCGCCGGTCTCCTTCATGGCCTCTTCGACCGAGCCGAAGACCGGAAGCTCGACCGGAGCGCCGTCCTTGTCGGTGTGCGAGACGGTCGTGCCGGCCTTGCGGGCGTTGACGCCGCCGACGACCTGGGTGCCGGCCTTGAGCATGAGGGCGGTGTGCTTGGTGCCCTCACCGCCGGTGATGCCCTGGACGATGACCTTGGAATCCTTGTTCAGGAAGATCGACATTTCTTCTTGTTCCTTTGCCTTAAAAATCCGGTCCCTGAGCCCGTCGAAGGGTCAGGCGTTCGCCAGCTCGGCGGCCTTGTCGGCGCCCTCGTCCATGGTGGCGGCGAGAGTCACGAGCGGGTGGGCGTACTCGGCGAGGATCGCGCGACCCTCTTCGACGCGGTTGCCGTCGAGGCGCACGACGAGCGGCTTGGACGCCGTGTCGCCGAGCGTCTGCAGAGCGCCCTTGATGCCGTTGGCGACGGCGTCACACGCCGTGATGCCGCCGAAGACGTTGACGAAGACGGACTTCACCTGCGGGTCGCCGAGGATGACGTCGAGGCCGTTCGCCATGACCTCGGCGGATGCTCCGCCGCCGATGTCGAGGAAGTTGGCGGGCTTCACGCCACCGTGGTTCTCGCCCGCGTACGCGACGACGTCGAGCGTGGACATGACCAGGCCAGCACCGTTGCCGATGATCCCGACCTCGCCGTCGAGCTTGACGTAGTTCAGGCCCGACTTCTTGGCCTTGGCCTCGAGCGGGTCGGCAGCGTCCTTGTCCTCGAGCTCTTCGTGCTCGGGGTGGCGGATCTCGGAGGCGTTCTCGTCGAGCGTGACCTTGCCGTCGAGCGCGATGATGTCGCCCTCTTCGGTGCGGACGAGCGGGTTGACCTCGACGAGGGTGGCGTCCTCGCCCTTGTAGACCTCGTACAGCTTGACGAAGACGTCCGAGACCTTCTCGATGAGGTCCTCGGGGAACTTCGCCGCACGGGCGATCTCGACGGCCTTGGCCTTGTCGATGCCGGTCAGCGGGTCGACCTCGATGCGGGCGAGGGCCTCGGGGCGCTCGACCGCGAGCTCTTCGATCTCCATGCCGCCCTCGACGCTGCACAGCGACAGGTAGGAGCGGTTGGAGCGGTCGAGCAGCACGGAGAAGTAGAACTCCTCGGCGATGCGGGCGCCGGCGGCGACCATGACGCGCTTGACGATGTGGCCCTTGATGTCCAGTCCGAAGATCGCCTTGGCTGCTTCGTACGCCTCATCGGGGGTCTTGGCGACCTTGACTCCGCCAGCCTTGCCACGACCTCCGGTCTTGACCTGAGCCTTGACGACGACCACGCCGCCGAGCTTCTCCGCTGCCGCTTTCACCTCCTCGGGGGTGTCCGCGACGATGCCGGCGAGGACCGGCACTCCGTACTTCTCGAAAACGTCTCGTGCCTGGTACTCGTACAGATCCACTGTGCTTCCTTCACTGGGCTGCGGGGGCGGAAAGTCTCTCGATGTCGAGATATCGACCAGGAACAAAGCTTACTACTCCTGCCTGAACGGCCCTGCCGCCGGTAGCCGCGTTCACTCGGCATTAGGCTTCTCGCTATGCATGAGTCCGCGCGGATGCCGGGCGGCGTCGTTGCCGCCGCACTCGACCTGTTCCAGTCGCAGGGGTTCGATCAGACCTCGGTCGAGCAGATCGCCAAGGCAGCCGGTGTCTCGCGGTCGACGTTCTTCCGCCAGTTCGGCGGCAAGGAGGATGTGGTCTTCGCCGACCACGAGGTGCTGCTGGGCGAACTGCGCGACTTCCTCGCCGAGGGCCACCCCGACCCGTGGGAGGCGGTGTGCCGCGCATCGCAGCACGTGTTCGATCATTTCGCGCACGATCCGGACCTCGCGCGGCTGCGCTACCAGGTGGTGCGCCAGGTGCCCGCTCTGCGCGAGCGCGAGATCGTGACGGTGTTCCGCTACGAACGGCTCTTCGACGACTACCTGCGCCGATCGCTCCCCGGCATCGATCCGCTGGATGCCGTCGGCTTCGCCGCCCTGGTCACCGCGGTCCACAATCACGTGCTGCGCCAGCTGCTGCGCGGCACCAAGCGCGTCGCGCCGGCGGTGCTGCAGTCGGCGCTCGACGATGTGCGCCGCCGTTACGGTGTGTTCCAGGACGGCGACGCGGATGCCGCGGACGATGTCGTCGTGGCGGTCTTCCCCCGCGCGATGCCGATCGCGGAGATCTCGCGCCGGTTGCAGTCGCAGCTCGAGAAGTAGTCCGGGCCGGGCTCAGTCGCAGCCGCAGCCGCCGGAGGCGTTGCGGACCATGAAGCACACGTCGCACACCCCGTAGTCCCGCTCTGCGACCGGTTTCGCCTTCGGCTTCGCCGGCGAGACAGGCGTCGCACGAGGCGTTCTGGTCGATTTCTTCGTCGAGGTCGTCACCGGCAGGAACTCGCTGGGATGCACCGCGTAGAAGTACGGTGCGCGGCCTTCGCTGGGCTGCAGACGCAGCGGCGCCGACCCGACGACGATCGTCTCGTCCTCGGCGAAGCCGTTCGTGTAGGTGCGACCGATGTGCAGCGGTGCGCCGTCGCCACGGCGGATCGCCTCGATGTAGCGGCCACGGTCGATGAGCGTCGAGATGCCGACGGCATCCACGATCGCGGTGATGAACTCGTGGTTCGCCGGGTCGATCCGGTGCGCGCGAAGCGCGTCGGACAGATTTCGGTACGGTCGGGAAGTGCCGGTGGGCGTCGGGCCCTGGGTCTCGTTCATCACCTCCAGGATCGCACGTTCGAGGACCGTCTGAAAGACTGAGGGACATGAGGCGCGCGACGATCGTCGGCAGCGGACCGAACGGGCTCGCGGCAGCCGTCTCCCTCGCCCGCGCGGGCTATGAGGTGCGCGTGCTCGAGGCGGCGGACAACGCCGGCGGCGGCCTGCGCACGACGGCGTCGACCCTGCCCGGTTTCGCCCACGACGTGTGCTCCGCCGTGCATCCGGCCGCCCTCGCCTCCCCGTTCTTCCGGGCGTTCGGGCTTGCCGAGAAAGTCGACTGGATCACCCCGGAGATCTCGTACGCCCACCCGCTCGACGGCGGCCGGGCGGGTGTCGCGTGGCGCGACATCGAACGGACGGCGGCTGCGCTCGGACAGGACGCGCGCGCCTGGCTCGCGCTCCTGAGGCCGTTGAGCCGGCACATCGACGGCGTCGTCGACTTCACCGGCAACCAGCTGCTGCGGATGCCGCGAGATCCGGTGACCGCGTTCCGATACGCCGTCAGGATGCTGGAGCAGGCCACACCCCTCGCACGCGCTTCTCTCCGCACCGACGAGGGCTCCGCGCTGCTCTCCGGCGTGCTCGCCCACGCGAATGCTCCCCTGCCGTCGCTCGCCGGCGCTGCGGCCGGTCTCCTGCTGGCGGCTCAAGCGCACGCCGGCGGCTGGATGTATCCGCGAGGCGGCGCCCAGCGCATCGCGGACGCCCTGATCGCAGACCTGCAGACGCACGGCGGCACGCTCGATACCGGCGCGCGGGTGCGCGACCTCGACACCCTCGACTGGGGCGACCCGTCTCAGGGCGATGTGCTGCTGCTGAACACGTCTCCGCGGCTGGCACTGACGCTGGACAGCATCCCGTCGTCATATGCGCGGGCGCTGCGCGGCTACCGGTACGGCCCGGCGGCCGCGAAGGTCGACTTCGCGCTGGACGGGCCAGTCCCGTGGTCGAACCAGGAGGTCGCGCAGTCCCCGACCGTGCACGTCGGCGGCACCCGCGACGAGGTGTGGGCGAGCGAGAACGCCGTCGCGACCGGCCGCGTGTCCGAGCGGCCATACGTTCTGACGGTGCAGCCGTCGGTATTCGACGACTCCCGGGCGCCGGAGGGCAAGGCCGTGCTCTGGGCCTACATCCATGTTCCCCACGGATCCGATCTGGATGCCACCGAGCTCATCACCCGGCAGATCGAACGGTTCGCCCCCGGCTTCCGCGACCGCGTGCTCGCGACGCATTCCGTCCCGGCATCCGACCGGGAGGCGATCAATCCGGCCGAGATCGGCGGCGACGTGCTCGGCGGAGCGTTCACGATCTCCCAGGCGCTGCGTCGCCCCGTCCTGTCGACGCGGCCGTGGCGCACACCGGTGCGCGGCGTGTATCTGGCATCCGCCTCCACTCCGCCGGGGCCCGGCGTGAACGGCATGGCCGGCTGGCACGCGGCCAGCACCGTCCTCGAGGATGCCGGCACGTTCGACGCGCTCGACGACAGTCAGCTGCTCGCCGACCTGTTCGCGTGACCTCGCCCGGAACACCCGGCTGGACGTTCGCACACCTGGCTGATGTTCGGGCGAGAACGGACAGCCGCCCGCCCCATCCTCCAGCCATCCGTCCCGTGTTCAACCGATCTCGCGGTGGGAGGCATCCGCGCGCGAAGATGGTCGCATGCGCTACGAGATCCCCGCCCCCATGCTGGCCAAGGCGGCAGCACGCGTCCCCGACCCGGCGAAGACACCCGGTGGGATGCTGTTCGAGCCGAAGTGGGACGGGTTCCGGGGCCTGATCGCATGGGACGGCGACACCGTCGAGATCGGCTCCCGCGGCGCCAAGCCGCTCACGCGCTACTTCCCCGAACTCGTGGAGGCTCTGCCGCAGATCCTCCCCCAGCCGTGCCTGCTCGACGGGGAGATCGTCGTCGCCACGGGAGAGCAGGGGTCGCAGCGGCTGGCCTGGGAGGCGCTGAGTCAGCGCATCCACCCGGCGGCGTCGCGCATCGCGCTGCTCTCGGAGCAGACGCCGGCGATGTTCGTCGCTTTCGACCTGCTCGCCCTCGGCGACGAGTCCCTGCTGAACGAGCCGTTCCACGCGCGCCGCGCGCGGCTCGAGGAGCTGCTCGCCGACGCCCGGCATCCGCTGCACCTGACGCGCACGACGACCGATCACGCGACGGCGACGCGCTGGCTCGACGAGTTCGAGGGCGCAGGACTCGACGGGGTGATCGCCAAACCCCTCGACCAGCCCTACGCGCCGGGCAAGCGCACCCTGATCAAGATCAAGCACGCCCGCACCGCCGACGTCGTCGCGCTCGGCTACCGCATCCACAAGTCGGGCTCGGGGGTCGGATCGCTGCTCGTCGGTCTGTACGACGGCGACGGCACCCTCCATCAGGTCGGCGGCGTCGCGGCCTGGAGCGACAAGCGTCGGCAAGAGCTCATCGACGAGCTCGCCCCGCTCGTCGAACGAGACGACTCGGGTGAGGCCATGAAGGCCGAGGGCGAGCGGAGCCGGTTCACCGGTGCGAAGGACGTGTCGTTCGTTCGGCTGCGACCGGAGCGCGTTCTCGAGGTGCGCTACGACCAGCTCGAGGGTGCGCGCTTCCGTCACACGGTGCAGTTCGAGCGCTGGCGGCCCGATCGCGAAGCGCGTTCGTGCACGTACGACCAGCTCGACACCGTCGCCGGCTACGACCTCGCCGACGTGCTCGCATGATGCGCGGGTGGAAGGTCCTCTCGGTGATCCTGGCCGTCATCGTCGCGTGCTGCGCCGTGAGCGCCTGGGCGTTCATCGCCTTCCTCGCCCCCGTGGCGCTGGGCACTGGCGAGGTCTGGCCGCGTGACCAGACCGCGCTGCTGTGGTTGGCAGTCGGCACCATGATCGTCGGTGTCGTGCTCGGCTTCGTGCTCGACTACTCATCCCTGTGGACCGACCGGCTGCCGCTGCTGTCCGATTCAGGGAGCGCAGCATCGCTCGCCGGCTCCGCGCTCGGGTCTCTCGCCGCCTCGGTCACCTTCGCCGCCGCCGTTCGCGATGCAGCCGCCATCGTGGTCATCGCCGGCGCGATCGCTATCGTGTTCGCGTGGTTCGCCTGGCGGCGGTATCGCACCGCGGTTCGCGAGGCGCGCTCCCACGATCGGGAGCTGGCGCGTGTCGACGCGCTGCACGCAGAGGGGACCCGCGTTCGTGCGGACGTCGTCGACGTCCGGTTCCACAACACCTGGGTGGGCGGGGATGCCCCGCTGTTCACCGTGACAGCGGACTACGACACGCCCTCAGGCAGACAGCACGCCGAGGGCCGCACGATCACCACGCCGGAGACCGCTCCGATCGTCGGAGGCACGGTTCTGCTGTGGTTCGCCGGCGACGGCTCCGACACGTCGAACGTCGACATTTGGCGCGACCCGGAGAGCATCGCCGACCCGGATGCCGCTGATGCCTATCGGGCGCCGACCGCCTGACGCTCCCGCGGCGCGTGGGTCAGAGGCGCTCGACTAGTCGCCGACGCGATTGCCTTCGGCGTCCCAGTTCTCGGCGACGCGCTTGCTCGGCTGCACGCGGGGCGGCTCGCCGGGCATCTTCGGGAACTCCGGCGGGAACGACAGCTCCCCGAGCCCGTTCTCGACGTCGCGCTCCCACCAGCCGAGCAGCGTGTCGATGCGCCCTGGCTTGTCCTGCATCCGCGCCCAGGGATCGCCGACGTCGGCCAGGCGCTGCGGGATGCTGCGCACCGTGAAGCTCGCAGGCTCGACCTCGTCCAGCTCCTCCCACTCGACCGGAGTCGACACCGTCGCCGTGGGCAGGGCACGCGGGCTGTACGCGCCGGCCATCGTCCGATCGCGGTTGGCCTGATTGAAATCGATGAAGATGCGCTCGCCGCGCTCTTCCTTCCACCAGTTCATGGTGACCTGCTCCGGCATCCGGCGCTCGAGCTCGCGCCCGGCAGCGATCACGGCATGGCGGACGTCGAGGAACTCGTGCGCAGGCGTGATCGGGCAGAACACGTGCAGTCCCCGGTTGCCACTGGTCTTGATGAACGGCTCGAGGTCGGCCTCACGGAGCACTTCACGCAGCCCGTGGGCTGCGACGACGGCATCCTTGAAGTCGGTACCAGGCTGCGGATCGAGGTCGATGCGCAGCTCGATCGGGTTGTCGGTGTCGGAGGCGAGCGAGGCCCACGGGTGGAACACGATCGTGTTCATCTGCACGGCCCACACGATGGCGCTCGGGCGGTTGAGCACGATCTGCGGATGCTGCCGGCCGCTGTTGTACGTGACGGTCACGGCATCGACGAAATCGGGAGTGCCCTTGGGCGGGTTCTTCGAGAAGAAGCTCTCGGATCCGGCTGTCACTCCGTTGCGGAAGCGCTCAAGGGACACCGGACGGTGACCGTTCGCGTTCAGGAACGGCTCCGCCACGGTCTGCACGTAGTCCGCGAGCTCGGCCTTGGTGATGCCGGAGTCCTTCCAGATCACCTTGTTCGGACTCGACAGGTCGACGTCGCGCTCCCCGTCGGGATCCGAAACCGTCAGCGTCACGCGTTCAGAGGCCATGCTCCGACCCTATGGGCGCCGCGCGTCACGCGGTAGGGGTCACCCGCCGGCGGTCACCCGACGACGTTCACTCGCTGACATTCACTCGCTGACATCGACTGCGCGGACGAGCACGGCTCCGAGCGCCGCGCGCTCGACGACCATCGACGGCCCTGCCGAGTCGACGATCACACCGGCCAGGGAGTCGTGCCCCGACAGCACCTTCGCGAGCTGTTCCGGCTCGAACGGCATCGGCTTGTCGCTGCGGCCGAGGGCGACGATCTCGAGCGGGTGCGAGAACACCTGGAGGAAGCGACGACCGTCCGCGGTCTGCGCCTCGGCGATGCCGACCTGCCCGTTGCCACTGCCGTCGTTGACGGCCACCCACATCTTCGTCTCGGCGAGCGCGTCGCCGACCTTCTGCTGCGAGTCCGCGTCACGGGGCGCTGCGAGCAGCATCTTGATCGTCATGTTCGCGTCGGCCTGCTCAAGGGCCTTCGACAGCACCTCGACGGGGAACACCGCGCGGTGGACACCGGAGGCGTTGTCCAGGATGAGTCCGGCGAACTCGCCCGTGACGACCTGGTGCAGCACCGCGGTCACGGGCTGCGCGATGGCGGACGTCGCTGTCGGGTCGGTCTCGCGCTGGACCGACTCGCGCACGGCGGCAGCCGAACTGAACGCGAGCATGTAACTGCGATCGCCGTCGCGCACGACTGCGATCGACAGGGGCTTGCCCTCGGCGAGCTGCTCTCGGGCGTCGCCGTGGACGCGCAGGTACAGATGGTTCTGCATCATCTGGCGCAGAACGCCGACGAGCTGCTCGTTGGTCGCGCCCTCCTCCAGCTCGGAGAGCGCTGCGCGCAGCAGGACGTTGTCCTTCATCCCCGGCACCGATTCGGTCGGCTCGGGGGGCAGGGCAGGGGCCAGCGGCAGGGCGCGCTTCTGCGGTGCCTGCTGACTCTGCTGAGCCTGTGGAGCGGATGCCGTCACCGTGGGCGCTGCGGCTCGAGCGGCGCTAGCGGCATCGGGGTCGGGAAGCTTCACCTCGGGGCCGGCGTCAGCGCCGACGCCGCGGAACGCCTGGACCGAGATGCCGATCTCGGGCACCGGCTCGCTGGGAGCCTGTTCCTCGTGCAGGGCGTCTTCCGGAGCATCCGCCTCGGTCGGCGTCTGCGGGTCGGAAGGTGCGTCGTCGGTCTTCTTGCGGCGAGAGAACAGTGCCATATCGCTCAGCCTAACCCGGTCGGCAGTCCGGGTCGGCCCGTAGCATGGGGCGCATGGCAGCCCCGGAGAAGCTCTCTGACATCGTCACGTCGTTTCTCGACATCGTCCACGACCGCCTCATCAGCGACAGACGCGGGGCGGTCGCCGACTACATCCCGCAATTGGCGGATGCCGACCCCGAGTTGTTCGGGATCGCACTGTGCGGCCTCAACGGCCGCGTGTACGAGAGCGGAGACACCCGGGAAGAGTTCACCATCCAGTCGGTCTCCAAGCCGTTCGTGTATTCACTCGCCCTCGACGACTGCGGCCTCGACGCCGTCCACGACCGGGTCGGTGCGGAGCCGAGCGGCGAGGCGTTCAACTCCGTCAAGCTCGAGGCCGGCACCGGGCGCCCGCCTAACCCGATGGTCAACGCCGGTGCGATCGTCACGACGTCGCTCGTGGGCGGCCGCTCATCCGAGGATCGCTTCGCGCGCATCCTCGCCAGGCTCAGCGCGTTCGCCGGCCGTGACCTGTCGGTCGACGAGGCGGTGCTTGCGTCCGAGCAGGAGTCGGGCGACCGCAATCGAGCGCTCGCCTACCTGATGAGCGGCGCCGGGTCGCTGACGGCTCCTGTTCTGGAGACGCTCGACACGTACTTCCGGCAGTGCTCCGTGCTGGTGACCGCGCGGGACATCGCCGTGATGGGGGCGACGCTCGCCAACGGCGGCGTGAACCCGGTCACCGGCAGGCGGGTGACCAGCGCGGAGACGTGCCAGCACGTGATGACGATCATGGCCACGTGCGGCATGTACGACTATGCGGGTGAGTGGCTGCTTCGGGCGGGCCTGCCGGCGAAGTCCGGCGTCGCCGGAGGGCTCGTTGCGAGCTCGCCCGGCGAGTTCGGGCTCGGCCTGTTCAGCCCGAGGCTCGATTCGAGCGGGGCGAGCGTGCGCAGCGTCGTGGCCGCTCAGCAGCTCGCGACCCGGTTCGGGCTGCACGTGCTGCATCGTCCGCTCACGCTGTCGGCATCCGAGGTCATGGCCGCGAACGACGAGCTGGCGGCCGGCCTCGGCGCAGAGCAGGATGCCGCCGCGGCGCAGATCCTGCAGCAGAACGCCGATGATCTGGCGGTGTGGCGTCTGCGCGGTTACATCGACTTCGACGGCGCCGAACGGCTGCTGCTCGACCTCGACGCCTGGCTCGACGCGCGCCCTGCCGACCGTGAATCGCCGGCGGTGATCGTCCTCGATCTGACCGAGGTGACGCAGTTGCAGTCCGTTGCGGTCTGGATGCTCGCCGCCCTGGCCACGTGGTGCCGGGCGCGCGGCATGCGGGTCATCGCCAGCGATCCGCAGGGTCGAAGCCTCGGCGTCGCCGGGCTCTCGCAGTCCGCCGGATTCGAGGATGCCGTACGCGACGCCGCAGCCATGACGGGTGCGAACCCGAACGACTGAGAGGTCAGCGTCAGAGCTTCTCGATCGGCGCGATCTTGATGAGGAGCTTCTTCAGGCCCGCGGAGTCGAATCGCACGTGGGCGATGCGTTTCGCGCCCTCGCCGGTCACGGCGTCCACCCGGCCCTCGCCGAAGTCGTCGTGACGGATGCGGTCGCCTGCCACGAGCTCGAGGTCGCCGTTGTCACGGACCTTGCCGGTGACCTTGTTCGGGAACTTGTCCATCGCGGTCGACAGCGGCTTGAGACCGTCGCGCTTCGCGAGCGGCTGGATGCCGAACCTGTCGCCGCCGCCGTTGCCGCCGCCGAATCCGCCGCGACGGGCGTTGAGGGCGCGTGACTGGGTGCCGCCGCGGGAGTTCACATCGCCAGGCGACTGCCGCCAGTCGACGAGCTCGGCCGGGATCTCTTGCAGGAAGCGGCTGGGCATCGCCACCGAGACCTCCCCGAACTGCGCGCGGGTCATGGCGAGCGACAGGTGCAGGCGCTTGCGGGCACGGGTGATGCCGACGTAGAACAGCCGACGCTCCTCCTGCGGGCCGCCGGGCTCCCCCGCCGAGATCCGGTGCGGGATGAGGTCCTCCTCGACGCCGGTTACGAACACCGCGTCGTACTCGAGTCCCTTGGCGGTGTGCATCGTCATGAGCGACACAGAGCCGGACTCGTCGTCCAGATCATCGGCGTCGGAGACCAGCGCGACCTCGGTGAGGAAGTCGGCGATCGTGCCCTCGGGATTGTTGCGTGCGAAGTCGCGGGCGACGGCGACGAACTCGTCGAGGTTCTCGACGCGGGCCTCGTCCTGCGGGTCGCGGCTGGCACGCAGCGCGTCCAGGTAGCCGCTCTTCGCGAGCAGCAGGCTGAGCCCGTCGGCGACGACGGTGGGCGCCGGAACCTCGCCGGATGCCGGCAGCATCAGCTCGGTCGCCTCTCGCAGCACGGCATCCAACTGACCGATGCCCGCCTGGATCTTGGGTCCGACGCCCAGCTGACCCGGCACCGACAGCGCCTCGCGGAACGTGATCCCGTGCGTCTCGGCGAACTGCGCGATGCTGGCCTCGGTGACCCCGCCGATTCCGCGACGGGGCTTGTTCAGGATGCGGCGCACCGCCATCTCGTCGGCGGGGTTCGCGACCGCGATGAGGTAGGCCAGCGCGTCCTTGATCTCGGCGCGCTCGTAGAACTTCGTGCCGCCCATGATCTTGTACGGCACGGCGGAGCGGATGAAGATCTCCTCCAGCGCGCGGGACTGCGAGTTCGTGCGGTAGAACACCGCCATCTCGGAGTACGGCATGCCTGCTCGGCGCAGTGCCTCGACCTCGTCGGCGACGAACTGAGCCTCGTCGTGCTGCGAGTACCCGGTGAAGCCGACGATCTTGTCGCCGTCGCCGCGATCGCTCCACAGCTTCTTGTCCTTGCGGTCGAAGTTGTGCCCGATGACCGCGTTCGCCGCCGAGAGGATGTTCTGCGTCGAGCGGTAGTTCTGTTCGAGGAGGACGACCCTCGCCCCGGGGAAGTCGCGTTCGAACTCGCTGATGTTGCGGATGTCCGCCCCGCGGAAGGCGTAGATCGACTGATCGGAGTCGCCGACCACGGTGAGCGATGCGCCCTCGAGCTCGGGCGTCGTCGCGTCTGAATGGGACGGCTCGAAGATCATCATGCCGTTCGAGGCATACGGGTCTGGGGCTTCTGCCGAGACCGGGCGGGTCAGCTCGTGGATGAGGGCGTACTGCGCGTGGTTCGTGTCCTGATACTCGTCGACGAGGATGTGACGGAAGCGGCGACGGTACGTGTCGGCGACCTTAGGGAAGGCGCGGAACAGATAGACCGTCTGGCCGATCAGGTCATCGAAGTCGAAGGCGTTCGCCTTGCGCAGCTGCCGCTGGTAATCGGCGAAGATCTCGACGAACTTCTGCTCGGCCGGGTCGCTCATGTTCGCGTCGCGAGCGTAGGACTCGGAGTCCTGCAGCTCGTTCTTGAGCTTGGAGATGCGGCCCTGCACTGATGCCGGCGTCAGCCCGTACGCGTCGGCCTCGTGCTCTTTCACGAGGCGCTTGATGAGCGCCCGCGAGTCGCCGGAGTCGTAGATCGTGAAGGACTTCGTGAAACCGAACTGCTCGGCCTCTCGACGCAGGATCCGAACGCACGCCGAGTGGAACGTCGAGATCCACATGCCGCGAGATGCCTCGCCGACCAGAGCGGCCACCCGCTCGCGCATCTCGCCCGCTGCCTTGTTCGTGAACGTGATCGCGAGGATCTGGCTCGGCCACGCCTCACGCGCGCGCAGCAGCGACGCGATGCGACGGGTGAGCACGCTCGTCTTGCCCGAGCCGGCGCCCGCGACGATGAGCAGCGCCGGTCCCCGGTAGGTGACGGCGGCGAGCTGCTGCGGGTTGAGTCCGGCGAGGAGGTCGTCCCCGTCGGGCGCTCCCGAGGATCCGGGACCGACGGAGGAGGGAACGATCCGTGCAGAGTCAGTGAGAGGGGCTTCGGTCATGGCCCTACGAGTCTAGGCTGGGCCGCAGACACCCGCTTGCGAGCCGCATCGAGGAGGACGAGATGATCAGCGATCTGCAGGAGAAGGAGTGCTACGAGCTCCTGACCAGCACCACGGTGGGAAGAATCGGGTTCGTTCTCGACGAGCGCGTCGAGATCTTTCCCGTGAACTTTCGCGCTTCGGGACAAGATCTCGTCCTGCGCACCGCATCGGACGGCATTCTGCGTCGAATCGCTGACCACGGCGCGCAGGTCGCGTTCGAGGTCGACTACCACGACGACCTCGGCGGCACGGGGTGGAGCGTGCTGATTCACGGGCGCCTCTCCGTGGTCGCGGACGAGGACCCTCCGGAAGGGCTCCGACGCGTATCCCCCTGGGCCGGCAGCGATCGCGCGACCCCGCTGCGACTCGCCATCGACAGCATCTCGGGCCGTCGCGTCCGCCGCGAACAGCACTGATCGAAGGACGGATCGATGCGCACAATCCTCAACATCATCTGGGTCGTCTTCGCCGGCTGGGTGCTCTTCCTCGGCTACGTGGTCGCCGGCATCCTGCTGTGCATCCCGATCGTGACGATCCCCTGGGCCATCGCCTCGTTCCGTCTGGCCGGGTACGCGTTCTGGCCGTTCGGGCGGCGCGTGGTCGAGAAGCCCACCTCGGGTGTGGGCGCATTCCTCGGCAACATCATCTGGGTGGTGCTGGCCGGCTGGTGGCTCGCGATCGGGCACATCCTGTCCGGTCTCGCGCTGTGCATCACGATCATCGGCATCCCGATGGCGATCGCCGACTTCAAGATGGTGCCCATCTCGCTCATGCCGCTCGGCAAGGACATCGTGTCCACGCGGCGCGGCCCGTTCGACGCGAAGTAGCCGGCATCCGGCTCAGTCGCGATCCGGCTCAGTCGCGATCCGGCTCAGTCGCGATCCGGCTCAGTCGCGGCAGCACCGGGGCGGGCGAGCGCCCAGCCGGCGGCGACGAACATCCAGACGAACAGGGCGAAGGCAAGCGTGATGTGGATCGACCGCGGCACCGGTTCGGTCCAGGACGCGAACCAGTAGCCGCCTGGCCCGCTCAGCGACACCGCGACGAGCGTGAGAGCGCAGCGCAGCACGACAACCCCGCCGACCACGGCGATCACCGGCCATGGCGAGCGCCGGCGCGCCATGAGCACCACCACCACGAGGAACGCCGCCCAGGCGCCGAGCACGATCGCCGGATGCGTCCACCACAGCAGCGAGGTCTGCACCGCCCTCGTCGCCACGAGCAGAGCCGCTGGTACCGCGACCAGCAGCACCCGGTCGGCTCCCAGCATCCCGAGCGTCGATTCCTCCGCACGCCATGGTCTGGTCGCGCTCACCCAGCTGGCTCGCGCTGCGGCAGCGCCGGGGCGCCGCACGAGACGGGTTCTGGCGGCCAGCATCCCGATGACGAGCCACGCGATCGCCAGCGCGAGCAGCACCCGCGCAATCCAGGCCATCGCGAGGTCACGGTCTGCGCGCTCGATGCCGAGTTCGGCGGCGGCGACGTTGTGCGCCGGATAGTCGACACCCCCGACGGCGAGCGACAGCCCGAAGCCGGCGCCGAGCAGAACCAGCACGACGAGGATCGCGATCCCGCCCCGCCATCGCGCCGTCGCTCCCATACGAGGACTCTAGTTCGCTCAGGCGGTATCAGTTCGGTCGGTTACTCCGCGCCATAACCGACCGAACTGATCCCGCATGGGACTGCGGGGATACGCCGAAGGCGCGTGGAGCGCTGGGCCCCACGCGCCTTCGTGCGCGGTCCGGTTACACGTTCTGCATGCGGCGGCGCAGCGTCAGGGCCAGGCCGCCGGCGAGCAGCAGGCCGAGCGCGAGGACGAGTCCACCGGCCGACGTCTCGGCACCGGTCGTCGCGAGCTCGCCGCTTACCTGGATGTTCGCCCATCCGAGCAGTTCGCCGTCGGCCGAGTACACCGCGAGGCGGTGGGCGCCGGCCGGAGCATCCGCGGGGATGGTGACCGTGATCGCACCGGCGGCGTTCAGCGTACCCGCCGCGAGGAAGACCGGGTCGGAGTACATGAACACCTCGACGTCCACACCGGCGTGCTTAGCACCCAGCGTGATCGTCACCTGGCCGCCGGGTGCGACGACCGTCTGGTCGACGGTCGCGCCACCGCGGTTGTCGTCCACCAGGCCGGTGCCGGGGAGCGGCTCGACCGACGGACCGGGCTGGTTGCCGCCGTCGTCGGATCCGCCGCCACCCGGGTTCTCGCCGGGGTTCTCACCCGGGTCCTCTCCAGGGTCGGTGTCTGCGAGACCAGGCATTGTTCCGACGTGCAGCGCCTCCGACGTGAACCCGTCGGCGAACCACCACACCGGACGCTGGCCGTCGGTCGACAGCGAAGCAGGCGCCGTGGCGAAGCCCTCGTTGTTGATGTCGGGCATGCCGGCCGGGCGCGCGAAGTGCGCGATGCCGGGCTTGTCCGTCCCGTTGAGCGTCACCTGCGCCGAGGTGCCGCCGCAGCCGTCGTCGCACACCGCCCACAGGACGCCCAGGAACGAGTCGTAGTCGAGGCTCATGACACCGGCGAGGCCGGGGTCGATGGTCGACACGAGCGTTGCGAACCCGCCCGCTGCGAGCGCGAAGGCGTACACGCCGCCGTTGTCCTCGACAGCGACGAAGAACAGTCCGCCGCCGGCGTACGTCGCAGCTTCGTACGGCGCCTTCGTGTTGTCGTCGTAGAGCTTGCCGGCCAGCGCCGCATCCGGCACCCACTCGACTGCCTCCATTCCGAGGTTCGCGCCTACCGCAGGCAGCTGGGCGGTGAGGTCCCACTCGGTCTGAGCGACCAGGTCGGGGCCGGGTGCGTTCGGGTCGACCTGCAGGATCTTGTTCTGGTTGACGCCCTTGTCGCCGTTGTCGCGCTCGGATGCCACGTAGACCAGCCCATTGCCGTCGACGGTGATGCCCTCGGTGTCGGGGCCGGCCGCGTTCGGGTCGGATGCGTCCTTCTGGAAGCGCACGCGCTTGCCGTCGGCCCAGCCGTCAGCGAACGCGACGGATCCGTCCGCTGAGGCCGTCATCTTCCAGATCTTTCCTGTGCCGTTGTCCACGGCCCAGAGGAACGTGCCATCTGCGGTCTGCTGGACGTCGAGCCCTGAACTGTCCTCGAGGAAGGTCGGGATGCTGTCGAGCGCACGCACGTCGGCCGAACCGGGCCACGGCGACACCGGGATCTCGCCGACGCAGACGTTCGGCGCACCGGGTGTCGATTCCGCCGTCGCGGCGAATGCGCCGGTCGTGTCCGGGCAGCGTCCCCAGGTCGGAGCCACGTGCCCTGCACCCCACGAGGTGGAGTCCACGAGCATGTCGCCGTCGAACACGCGGATCGTGTCGTCCTTGCCGATTCCGAACTCGAGGTCGTCGAGAACGAGGTAGCCGTTCGCCGGGATGCTGGTGCCCGCGGCGATCTCGTGAACGTGGGTGTCGTCGTCGTCCTTCACGACGATGCCGGAGACATCGAGCACCTCGGCGGTCGGGTTGACGAGCTCGACCCAGTCGGGGTCGCCGTCCGATTCGACCTCGTTGATGCGCACGGGGTTGCCGCAGGCGTTGCGGAGGCCCTTGGTGCTGACCGCGACGTCGACGAACTCGCCGGTGCCGTCCTCGCACCGTGCGAGGACGCCCGCTGCGTGCTCTGCGTAGACGTGCTCGTCGACGGTGCTGCCGTTGGCATCGCGCACGGTGACCGTGTCGCCGCCGCCCAGGCCGAACGCGAAGTTCGTGTTCTGGTCGAAGACGAAGTATGCGCCGGGTTCGAGCACCGTGCCGGTCGGCAGCGGCGTGGTCTCGCCCGCGTGACCGACCGGGTCGCTGTCCATGAGCGTCCAGCCGGAGATGTCGACGGGCGCGGAACCGATGTTGACTACCTCCACCCAGTCGGTGGCGTCGCCGTTCGACTCGATCTCGTTGATCGCGACGGTCGGCGGCACGCACTCGTTTGCCGCGCCCTTGGTCTCGAAGGCGAGCACGAAGTCGCCGGTGCCGTCGGGGCAGCGCGCGAGCGTCGCCGCAGCGAAGTCGCCGTCGATGCTGGCGTGCTCCTGCCAGGTTCCGGTGCGGTCGACCAGCTCGAGCGCGGTGTCGAACAGGCGGACCTCGTCGGCGCCGCCGATGCCGAACTCGCCGAACGCGGTCTCCACTCCTGCGGTGAGCCCGATGTCGCCCTGTTCGACGACGAGGAACTCGCCTCCGGCGAGCGTCGTTCCCTCGAGGAAGGCCCAGCGGTGATCGGTGTCGTCGTCGCTGTCGCGGATCTCATAGCCCGAGAGATCGAACGGCTCGGTGCCGGGGTTGTACAGCTCAACCCAGTCGGACGGCTGCGAGTCGACCTCGTTCAGCACGACGGAGCCGGACACGGTCTCGCCTTCGCCCGGTTCGCCCTCACCGGGCTCGCCCTCGCCGGGATCGCCTTCACCGGGTTCGCCCTCACCGGGTTCGCCCTCACCGGGTTCGCCCTCGCCGTCGGACGCGAAGACGTTCGCCGCGCCCTTCGTGGATTCGGCCGTCAGCTCGTACGTGACGTCGGCGGCGTCGCCCTTGGCGCCCCAGCTCGGCACGGCGTGTGTGCCGGCCGGCCACGTCGCCTGGAGCAGCGGGTCAGCGCCGTTCGCGTCACCGGGCGCGAACAACCGGACGCTGTCGCCCTTGCCCAGGCCGAAGTCGAAGTCGCCCACGCCGTCCACCAGCGTGTCGAGCACGAGGTACGCACCGGGCTCGAGAACCGTCCCGGTGGGAAGCGTGTACGGGTTCTTGTCGCTGTTGTCCTGGACGATGTAGCCGCTCAGGTCGACCTGCGTCCCGGAGTAGTTGTAGAACTCGATCCAGTCATCCGGGCTGCCACTGTTCGAGACGACTTCATTGATGCGGACGCCGAGCGGCGCCGCTTCGGCGAGAGCTGCGGTGGGCACGGCGAACAGGGTGGCTGCGCCGAGGGCGCACACCGCCGATGCTGCCAGCCCGCTGGTCAGGCGAGACATGTGACTCCAGAAGAATCGGGATCGGGACACGAACGTGCCTCAGTCGACCGATTCCGACTGTCCGGCAGTCGCACGGGGTCCGTCCAGAAGGTGAACGGCCCGTGTCGCAACGGGGTCAGGCGAGCAACCCGATCCAGATGAGCAACGCGGTCAGGCGATGCGGGTACCGGGTGGCAGCATCCGCGCCGGCGTCGTCGTTCGCGCCCAGGCGCCGGCGAACAATCCACCGGCGAGCACGATCTGGACGCCCAGACCGACGAACCAGCTCGGAACGGTGCTGTCGATGACCTCCTGGGCGGTCCGGTCCTGGGCCTGCGACTCGTCCGGGTTGCACTCGTCCCAGCGGTAGTCCTGCGGCGGCAGCTGCGCGCTGCGGACGCCGTACTTGATCTGACCGAACATGTCGGCCGGCCATCCGCCGTCGCCGTAGACAGTGGGCGTGGCGTCGGCCAGCACGACGAAGGGGTTCGCCGCGAGCACCCACCAGACGCGATCGAATCGCGGCGTCTCGTAGGTGTAGGTCTCCCAGCGGTCGCAGTCCACGTTGCCGAAGCTGTCGTAGGGCCGGTTGTAGTTCGTGGTCTCGGTGCGAAGCGCCGTGCCGCCGAGGGCGAAGACGATGAGCGTCCCGATCGCGAGCGCCGCGACGACCAGGTAGGTGGCAGCGACCGAGAACAGCGGCCGGGCGATCAGACCGCTGAAGCCGACGCCGATCGCGGCGACGACGATGATCTCCACGGCGAGCACGATCAGTGACACCGCGAGCGTGCCGGGGTGCGCTCCCCCGCCGATCAGCGAGATCGCGAGGAACGGCACGGCGACGAGCAGGAACGCCCCGCCCGTCGCGACAGCCGCAAGGAGCTTGCCGAGCATGATGTCGCCGGTGGAGACGGCCGTCACCTGCACGGCCGCGAGGGTGGCGGCATCCCGATCGCCGTTGATGGCGTTGCCGCTCAGCGTGGGCGAGACGAGGACGACCAGCAGCAGCACGATGTTGACGACGATCGAGTACACGCCGGCGCCGGCCATGCCGGTGTACGAGTACACCGCGAACGACAGGCCGGTGATGCCGAGCAGGATCAGCGCGTAGACGCCGAGCAGGATGTACCAGCCGACACTGCGGAGCCGCTGCGTGAGCTCGAGCCGGGCGATGATGCCGATGTGCGTGAGGTTCATGCGTTCGGCCCCGTCTGCGGCAGGTTCAGGAAGGTGTGCTCCAGCGCGCTCTGCGCGGGTGAGAACTCGGTCACGTCGAGTCCGGCTTCGACGATGAGGCGGAGCCCTGCGGCCGCCGCCTGCTCGCTCTCGAACCCGGCGACGGCCGCGTTGCGGTCGATGCCCAGCGCACCGGGCTCCATCCCGAGCGCTGCGGCTATCCGATCCGCGTCCGCCATCCCGCGTGCAGGGTCGGCGCCGGCGAGGCGGATGCGCCAGCCGCGGGCGGTCGAGTTCGCCGGGGCTGCGTCGACGACAGCACCGGCGACGAGGAAGACGGCGTCGTCGATCACCTCTTCGAGCTCGGAGAGGATGTGGCTGGAGATCAGGATCGTGCGACCCTCGGCCGCCAGCCGTCGAAGCAGAACACGCAATTGCACGCGAGCGGCGGGGTCGAGGCCCGATGCCGGCTCGTCGAGCAGCAGAACCTGCGGATCGTTCACGAGGGCGCGGGCCAGGCCCAGCTTCTGCTTCTGCCCGCGGGAGAGCACCTTCGCCGGAGAATCGGCGAGCTCGCCCAGCCCGACGAGCGAGAGCAGTTCGGCTGCCTTCTGCTGCGCTGCGTCGCGTTCGATGTCGTACAACCGCGCGGTCGTGACGATCGTCTCGCGGGCGGTGAGCGAAGGCCAGGCGCCGAGAGCGTCCGGCATCCACCCGAGCAGGCGTCTGGCGCTCAGCGGATCGTCCATCGGGTCGACCTCGCCGATCCGGATCGTGCCCGTATCGGGGGCGAGCAGGGATGCCAGCATGAGCAGCAGCGTCGTCTTCCCCGCGCCGTTGGGCCCGACGAGGCCGGTCACGCGACCCGGCTCAGCGCGGAAACTCGCACTGCGGACGGCCTGCACGGTACTCGCTCCTGTACCGAACGATCTGCTGACGCCCTCGGCGACGATTCCGGTCATGCGGTCAGTCTGGCAGGGAATCAGCGACGGAAGAACGCCACGCCGAGATCGGGATGGTCGACGAACACGCCGTCGATGCCGCTGCGGGCCAGGACCGCCCACTCGGCCTCGTAGTCCCCGTATGCCTGGCGCCCCCCGTCCCCGCGGAACTCGGCCGCGAGGAACGCGTTCTCCGGGCGCGCGGTCCACGTGAACACCTTCAGTCCGCGTGCATGCGCGTCGGCGACGATCGTGTTGTCGCGGGCGAGCAGCATCCGCTTGTTCACGCTGATGCCGTCGACTCTGCCGATCAGGGCATCCAGACCCTTGGGAGTCACGACCGACTTGTACGACGCGGCGTGCCTGCCGACGGCCACGACCTGATCGTAGGGGCGACCTGAGGCCTCGATCAGGTAGATGTACGAGGCCGAGATCCCCTCCGCCCGAAGCTGGGCGAGCACCGTCGACTCGAAGGACTCGATCGTGAGCGGCAGTTCGCCGTCCGCCCAGCCGGCCGCGCGCAGATCACGCGCGATCAGCGGTGCGAGGTCGAGGCCGATGCTCGAGAAGTAGGTGGCGTGCTTGATCTCGAGCACGACGCCGATCTCGCGACCGTGCTCGGTCGAACCGGCCCGCACGAGATCGAGCAGGTCGATCAGGCGCAGCATCGGCTGGGCATCGCCGAAGGTTGCGCTGGAAGGGCGGACCTCCGGCAGCCGCTCCCTCGTGCGAAGTATCGACAGTTCCTGCCAGGTGAAGTCCTCGGTGAACCATCCGGTCAGCGGCTGCCCGTCGATGCGCTTGGTCGTCTTGCGTGCCGCGAACTCCGGACGGTCGGCGACATCGGTCGTGCCGGAGATCTCGTTCTCGTGCCGGATGACGAGCACGCCGTCGCTGGTGGCGACGACGTCCGGTTCGACGGCATCGACGCCCATCGCCAGCGCCAATTCGTATGAGGAGCGGCTGTGCTCCGGGCGATAACCCGGGGCGCCGCGATGTCCGATGACGAGCGGGGACTTCCTGGGCATGGATTCAGGTTAGAACACCCCACGCATAGGAATCCGCCGGTATCGTTGAAGAAAGCGACCTTCAACCACTTTCGGAGTGAGGCCCACAATCATGAGCAACTTCGCCTTCAACAACCCGGCGTTCCAGAAGCAGGATCCGCGCAACGTGGCCACCTATCCGGGCGCGCCTGGCGCTCAGACCGGTATGCAGGGCGCTCACACCGCGTCCTTCCAGCACGCGAGCATGGATGCCGCGGCCAACGCGCAGCTCGAGGGCATGTACACGGCCCCGTCCGCCGGCGCCATCGAGACGGACCGCATGTCCGTCGAGGACACGGTGTGGAAGACCGCCGGCCTGTTCGGCATCCTCCTCGTCGCCGCGGCTGTCGGCTGGGTGTGGACCCTGGGCGGCATCGCCGCCCCTGAGTACAACCCGTACTCGGACTTCGCGCCGAACATGCTGCCGTGGATCGTCGGAGCGCTCGGCGGCTTCGTCCTCGCCATGGTGATCACCTTCACCGCGCGCAAGAAGGTGCGTCCCGCTCTGATCTTCGCCTACGCGGTCTTCGAGGGGCTCTTCGTCGGCGGCATCTCCGCGTTCTTCGAAGTCATCTACCCGGGCATCGTGACGCAGGCCACGCTCGCGACGGTCGCGGTGGTCGGCGTGACCCTCGCCCTCTTCGCCAGCGGCAAGATCCGCGCGTCGAAGAAGGCCACCAAGGTCTTCATGATCGCGATGGTCGGCTACCTGGTCTTCTCGCTCCTGAACCTCGTGCTGATGTGGACCGGCATCAACCAGAACGCCTTCGGCCTGTTCAGCACTGAGATCGCCGGCATCCCGCTCGGCCTCATCATCGGCGTGCTCGTGGTCATCATGGCCGCGTACTCGCTGGTGCTCGACTTCGACCAGATCCAGCAGGGCGTCCGCAACGGCGCGCCGCGCAAGTTCGGCTGGATGGGCGCCTTCGGCATCATGGTCACGGTTGTCTGGCTGTACGTCGAGATCCTGCGCATCATCGCGATCGCCCGCGGAAGCAACTGATCCGAATCGTCTCAAGGGGCCCGTTTCTTCGGAGACGGGCCCCTTGCCGTATCTGCGACACTCCGTCAACGGGGTACATGAAACTCACAGACAAGAGGATCATGTAGCCACCGTCACAATCACAGACGTAAAGGAGCACATCATGGGTTTTCTCGGATTCCTTCTTCTCGGACTCATCGCCGGGGCGATCGCGAAGCTGATCCTCCCCGGCAAGCAGGGCGGCGGCTGGTTCGTCACGCTGATCCTGGGCGTTGTCGGCGCACTGCTCGGAGGCTGGATCGGTGGCCTGCTCTTCGGCCGCGGGCTCGAGGAGTTCTTCGATCTCGGCACGTGGGCTCTCGCGATCGGCGGCGCGATCATCGTGCTGCTGATCTACGGCCTCATCGTGGGTCGTGGCAACAAGGTGCGCGACTAGCCGATCTCCGCGCGTAGACGCGCCACGAGGCCCCCGGGTGTCACCACCCGGGGGCCTCGCTGCGTCAGTCTTCGGCTTTCGACTCCAGAAGGGCGCGCTCTCTGTCGTTCCCCGCGAGTCTCGCAGCAGTGGCGAACTCGGTGCGGGCCTCGTCCTTCCGCCCCAGCCTGAGCAGCAGCTCGCCCCGTGTCGCCGGAAGCAGGTGATAGCCGGCGAGTGCGCCGGATGCTGCGACCTCGTCGATGATCCGCAGAGCGGATGCCGGCCCCGTCGCCATCGCCACGGCCGCGGCCCGGTTCAGCTCCACCACGGGAGACGGCGCGATCCGGCCGAGCGCCTCGTACAGCAGGACGATCCGGTCCCAGTCGGTCTCCTCGACGGATGCCGCGACGGCGTGGCATTCGGCGATCGCGGCCTGGAGTCCGTACGAGCCTCTCCCCTGCCCCAGCGCGTCCGCCTGTCGGAGTGCTGCCCGGCCGCGCGAGATGCGGCTGCGATCCCAGCGGCTGCGGTCCTGATCGGCGAGGAGGATCGGTTCGCCGTTCGCGTCGATCCGCGCGGGAAACCGGGCGGCGGTGAGCTCCATGAGCGCGAGCACGCTGTGCGCATCGCGCTCTCCAGGCACCAGCGCCGTGAGCACGCGCGTCAGCCGGATCGCCTCGTGGCTGAGCTCAGGGCGCATCCAGCTGTCGCCGCTCGAGGCCGCGTGCCCCTCGTTGAAGATCAGATAGAGCACCCCGAGGACCGCGCTCAACCGCTCGGCGTAGTCCTCGCGCGACGGGACTTCGAACGGCACCTTCGCGGCTCCCAGGGTCTTCTTCGCTCGCACGATACGCTGCTGCACCGTGGCCGTCGGGACGACGAAGGCCCGGGCGATCTCTTCGCTTCCGAGACCGCCGACGACCCGCAGTGTGAGTGCCACGCTGGCCTCCCGCGAGAGCACGGGGTGACAGGAGATGAAGATCAGGCGCAGGACGTCATCGTCGATGGCATCCGGGTCCCAGGGAGCGGCATCCATCGCGTCCGCGTTCTCGCTTTCGAGGTCGTGCGCGATCGTGGTGATCCGGTCGTCATAGCGCTCCTGACGGCGCCAGCCGTCGATCGCGCGACGCTTGGCGACGGCCGTCAGCCAGGCCGCGGGGGTGCGCGGCACACCGACCTGGGGCCACTGCTGCAGTGCTTCGAGGAGCGCGTCCTGTGCCAGGTCCTCCGCGAGGCCGAAGTCGCCGACCATGCGCGTCAGCGTGGCGACGATCTTCGCCGACTCTATGCGCCATACGGCGGCGACGGCGCGCTCCGCATCAGTTGTGGAACGCACCGTCTCGCCGCTTTCAGCAGAGCTCATGGCATCGCCGGTTCACTGCTGCGCGCGCTGCTCGGCCTCGTCGCGCCAGCCCTGTTCCTTCTGGATCCACTCGTTATCGGCCGGGAAGTCGTCCATCTCCTGGACGCGCCGCACTTCGAGGAAGTTGCCTGCGGTCAGCGGGGCGCGGCTCGCCCATTCGGCTGCCTCTTCACGCGAGGAGACTTCGATGATCCAGAAGCCGTTGAACAGCTCCTTGGTCTCGCCGTAGGGGCCGTCGGTGATGAGCGGCTTCTCGGCGCTGAAGTCGACGACGAACCCCTCGGAGGCGTCGCTGAGGCCCTCGCCGGCGGCCAGGACCCCGGCCTTGATCATCGACTCGTTGTACTTGCCCATGGCTTCAATGATCTGCTCGAACGGAATCTCGCTGTACGCCTGGACAGCCTCGTCGGTCGCGCGCATGATCAGCATGAACTTCATGATGTTCTCCTTCAGTTGCGGGGTCGGTTCCGACCCTCTCACTGAAGACGTCGAACGGGAAGACGTCAGATCGACATCGGCTGCGAAAAAATCTCAACCGATCTCACTCCCACTCGATGGTCCCCGGGGGCTTCGAGGTCACATCGAGCACCACGCGGTTGACATCGCGGACGCCGTTGGTGATGCGGTTGGAGATCTTCGAGAGCACGTCGTAGGGCAGTCGGGTCCAGTCGGCTGTCATGGCGTCCTCGCTGGACACGGGGCGCAGAACGATCGGGTGCCCGTAGGTGCGTCCGTCGCCCTGCACGCCCACCGAGCGCACATCGGCGAGCAGCACGACGGGGCACTGCCAGATCTCGCTGTCGAGGCCGGCCTTGGTCAGCTCCTCGCGGGCGATGGCGTCGGCCTCGCGCAGAATCTCGAGGCGGTCAGCGGTGACCTCACCCACGATGCGGATGCCGAGGCCGGGGCCCGGAAACGGCTGCCGTCCGACGATCGCCTCAGGCAGTCCCAGCTCGCGGCCGATCGCGCGGACCTCGTCCTTGAACAGGGTGCGCAGCGGCTCGATGAGCTCGAAGTCGAGATCCTCCGGAAGGCCGCCGACGTTGTGGTGCGACTTGATGTTCGCCGTCCCCGTTCCGCCACCGGACTCGACGACGTCGGGGTACAGGGTGCCCTGGACGAGGAACTTGATCGGCTCGCCCTCGGCCTTGGCCTCGGCGACCAGGTCGAGCTGCACCTTCTCGAACGCGCGGATGAACTCGCGTCCGATGATCTTGCGCTTCTGCTCCGGGTCGCTGACGCCTTCGAGGTGCCCGAGGAAGGTGTCGGCGGCGTCCACTGTGATCAGGCGGACGCCCGTTGAGGCGACGTAGTCGTTCTCGACCTGCTCGCGCTCGCCCTTGCGGAGGAGGCCGTGGTCGACGAAGACGGCGGTGAGCTGGTCGCCGATGGCCTTGTGCACGAGGGCCGTCGAGACGGCGGAATCGACGCCGCCGGAGAGGGCCGAGATGACGCGGGCCGAGCCGACCTGCTCGCGGATGCGGGCGACCTGCTCGTCGATGACGTTGCCGCTGTTCCAGTCCGAGGCGAGGCCGGCGGCCTTGTGCAGGAAGTTCTCGAGAACCTCCTGGCCGTGATCGGAGTGCTTGACCTCGGGGTGCCACTGCACGCCGTAGAAGCACTTCTCATCGCTGCCGAACGCGGCGACGGGGGTGTCGGTGGTGGATGCCAGCACGTCGAAGCCTTCTGGCGCACGGGAGACCTGGTCGCCGTGGCTCATCCAGACGTTCTGCGTGCTCGGCTGACCGCCGAGCAGCACGCCGCCGTCTTCAGCGATCACCGCATCCGTCGCGCCGTACTCGCGCAGGCCGGTGTTGGCGACCTCGCCGCCGAGCGCACGCGCCATCATCTGGAAGCCGTAGCAGATGCCGAGGGTCGGAACGCCGAGGTCGAAGATCGCGGAGTCGAGCGCTGGTGCGCCCTCTTCGTAGACCGATGACGGCCCGCCGGAGAGGATGAGCGCGACCGGGTTCTTCTCGCTGATCTCGGCGGCCGAGACGCTGTGCGGGACGATCTCGCTGTAGACGCCGGCCTCACGGACGCGGCGGGCGATCAGCTGCGCGTACTGGGCGCCGAAGTCGACGACGAGGACGGGGCGCTGGGCGGTGTCGGCGCTCATAGCGCTGCCTCCTGGGTGAGTGATGCTTCGGCGACGGATGCTTCGCGTGATGCGAGGTAGGCCTTCACCTCGCGAGAGACGCGGACCTCCATGATGAATGAGAGGGCCGGGATGACGCCGCCGAGGGCGAGCATGATGAAGCGGACGAACGGCCAGCGCATCAGGCTCCACAGGCGGAAGATCGCGAACAGGTACACGACGTAGAACCAGCCGTGCGCGACGAGGATGAGCAGCGAGATGTTCGTCCCGTCGCCGACGGAGGTGAGCTCGCAGCCCATGCCGCCGGGAACGAACAGTGAATACCACTGGCATCCGTCGCCGACGATGACGTCTGCGAACCAGAGCAGGCCGCCGGAGCCGCCGGCGAACAGCTCGAGGTGCGTGGGGCTGTACTTGAGGATCATCTCGGCCAGCAGCAGAAGCAGCATGACACCGGTGATGATCGAGGCGACCTGATAGAACCTCAGCGCCCCGCGGATCTTCGGGAACGAGGCTGCTTTCGGTTCGGGCATGGCCTCAAGTCTACTAGCGCGCGGCGCACGGCGAAGGCCGCCGGGAATGCTCCCGGCGGCCTTCGCCGTCAGTCGCTCAGAACCAGCCGGAGATCAGATCCCACAGCCAGTCGACCACCGCCTTGATGATGCCGCCGAGGCCGCCGCCGTTGCCGCCGCCCTTGTTGACCGTGACCTGATCGGTGGCCTGGTCGCCATCGGCCTGTGCGACGATCACGGTGTAGCGCCCGGCATCCGTGTTCTTCGGCACCGTGAGGGATGCGGAGAACGAGCCGTCCTCGTCGACCACGACGGTGCCGAGCTCGACGAGCTTGCCCTTCTTCGACTCGAGGGTCACGGTCACCGTCTCGCCCGGCGTGAAGTCGTCGCCGGAGACGGCGAGCTTCTTGCCTGCGCTGACGGTGTTGCCCTTGACCTCGATCGTCCCTTCGAACTCCTCCTCGCCCGCATCCGCGAACGTGATCGGAACGCGGACGTTCGTGCCGGCATCCACGACCGCGACGGTGAGCAGCTGCTCGCCGGACACCCCCTCCGGGACCGTGAACGTCAGGCTCGCTCGGCCGGCCTCGTCGGTGGTGTCGACGACCGTCGGATCCACCGCGCCGCTGGCGAGAACGACGTCACCGAGCGAGACGCTGACCTCACCCGGCGCCGGGTCGCCGCCGCTGAACGCGAGCGATGAGAGGTCGATGGTGACCTCGTCGCCAGCGCTGTAGCCGTCGGCATCCGGAGCGCTGAGCGTCACGCCGACGGCGCGCTGCGCGAGGTCGGGCGTCGCCGTGCCGTTGGCGTCGAACCAATCGACCACGGACTGCAGGTCGATCTTGCCCGTGTCGGCCTTGTTCGTGCCCTCGGCGAGGGTGAAGAAGTTGTCTCCACCGGCTGCGAGGAACGAGTTGGCCGCGACGACGTAGGACGCCTCAGGGTCGATCAGGTCGCCGTTCAGCGTGATCGCGGTGATCCGCTCCCCCGCCGCCGCCGTCGGGTCGTACGTGTACTGCAGACCCTCCGAGAGCCCCAGCTTGAGGAACGGACGGCTCGCACCCGCCGGCTGCCACTGCTCCTCGAGCACGCCCTTCAGCTGCGCACCGGTGAGGTTCAGGGTGACCAGCGTGTTGGCGAACGGCTGCACCGTCGCCGCCTCACGGAACGTCACGTTGCCGTCCGGATCGGATGCCCCGGACGACGCGTACGTCAGGTTCGCTCGGATGCCACCGGGGTTCATGATCGCGAGGTCAGCACCGGTCGCCCACTGCTGCACGTCGGCCACGAAGTTGCCGATCGTGGACTCGCCGCCGCGGTTCTCCGAGCCGTTCGTCTGACGCGCCCGGTTGAAGTCACCGGTGATGGTTCCGACCGGCTCAGCACCGAGGACGTCGGCCTCTGCCTTGGCATCGTCGACGATCGACTGCACCTCGGCGATCGGCTCGTAGAGCGGAGCACCGTCCTGCGTGAGGGGCTTGATCTCGTTGGTGATCGAGAGCAGTTCCTTCGTCTCCGGGTCGACCTGCAGGTTCATCAGGCCGAAGTTCTCGCCGTACTGACCCGCCGAGACCACAGGGCGGCCGTCGATGACGTGGTTGTACGCGAGGTGGGTGTGCGCCGAGACGATCGCGCTCACACTGTCGTCGACGCCGTCGACGATCGTGCCCAGCGCCGACTCGGGCGTGATGCTCGCGACGTCCGTGGACGTCGCACCCTCGTGCACGAGCAGGATCAGCACATCGGCCTCGCCGTTGGCGGAGTCGCCGTCGGTCAGATCATCGGCCACGTCGTTCACCGAGTCGACGATGCTGCGCACCTCCAGATCGGCGATGCCCTCTGGCGAGACGAGCGAGTCGAGCTCCTCGGTCACAGCGCCGATGAAGCCGACGCGGACGCCGTCCATCTCCTTGACCCATGCCGGGGCCAGGGCGGTCTCGCCGGTCTCGGTGAGGAACACGTTCGAGGAGATGTACTCCCAGTCCGCGCGGTCCTGCACGCGGTCGCGAAGGTCCTCCCAGCCCTGATCGAACTCGTGGTTGCCGGCGGCGCTCACTTCGAGCCCGGCGGCGTTCAGCGCGTCGATCGTGGGGTTGTCGTCGTTGATGAACGACGTGAACGTGGATGCTCCGATGAGGTCGCCCGCAGCGGCGAACACCGTGTTCGGGTTCGCGTCGCGGACAGACTTCACAGCCCCGGCGAGCACGGCGGCACCGGCCGCCGCACCGTCGGCCTCGATGCGACCGTGGAAGTCGTTGATCGTGACGATGTCGATGTCGACCGGCGGGATCTCGCTCGAGATGCCGACGATGACCGGGTCGTGGTCGCTGGAGCGGAACGGCGTGCCCGCCTCGGTGGCGCCGAACGCGTAGCCGCGGTCGCTCCACTCCGGCGAGTTGATCGTCCAGACACCAGTGCCGGTGATCGACGCCGAAAGGGACGGCGAGGCGATGGCGTGGTCGAGGGAGCCGAGCTCGCCGTCGAACGAGTACGTGTATTGGCCTGCGGCGTTCGCTGGCACGAGGTCGCTCCAGCCCGCCTCGGAGAACACGTTGATCGGGTCCTCCTTCGCGTACGCGTTGAAGTCGCCGAGGAGCAGAACGTCGTCGCTGCCCGATGCCTCCGTGATCTCGTCGGTGAACTCCAGCAGAGACTGCGCCTGAGCGGTGCGGTCGGCGTTGAAGTGTCCCTGACCGTCGGCCGGCTCTGCGCCGTCGCCCGACTTCGACTTGAAGTGGTTGGCGACCACCGAGATCGTGCGACCATCCATGTCGAAGGTCTGCGCGATCGGCTCGCGGGCGTTGCCCCACACCGTCTCGTCGATCTTCGCCATGCTGTCTCCCACCGGGGTGACGGCATCCTTCTTGTAGATGATCGCGCTCGTGATGACGTCGGTCGTCGTGTCGAGCAGCTCGTCGGGCGTCTCGACGTAGTCCCACACGTCGCTGCCCGCGTCGGCATTCAGACCGTTCACAAGGTTCTGCAGCGCCACGTCGGGCGTTCCGTCGCCGAAATGCACCGAGTTCTCGATCTCCATCAGCGCGACGACGTCCGCATCCAGGCCATTGATCGCCGTGACGATCTTCGAGCGCTGGATGTCGAAGAACGCCTGGTTCTTCGCCCCGCGGGCGTCGGGGTCGTCCTCCGAGAACGTCGTGAAGTAGTTGAAGACGTTGAACGCCGCGACCTGGACGTCACCGCCGACCTCGGGGGCCGTCGCAGACCGAGGGTTCTCGGTGGCGAACGTCGCCTTGTCGGCGGCGGCCGTGTCGCTGTTGATCGGCGTGACCGGCTGCAGGCGCCAGTCGTCGAATCCGTACTGCAGCACGTAGCCGTCCTGGGCGAAGTCGACGGCGTCGCCGTTGCGGACCACCGTGTCCTTCGTGAAGTACGGCTGGTCGCCGGGGTGCGCGCTGTTGCTGATCTGGACGTTGTATCCGTCGTCGAGGAGGATGCGATCGGCGCGGTTGGATGCTGCGATCGCATTCGCCGCGTCACCGGGGCGCTCGAGCTCGGTGCTCTTGACGTTGAGCTCGCCCGGGTTCAGCCACAGGGTGCCGAAGTTGTAGAGCTGGTGGCTGGACGCGATCAGGTAGTCGCCGGACGGGGCGACGAGCATGTTCTCGTACGCCTCGCGGTCGCCGCCGACGACTGTCCCGGGGAGCGGCGTCGCTGCGGGAACACCCGCACCGGCGGTCACGAGCGTGACGCCGGCGGCGACCGCCGGGCTGATCTGGGTCTGCCCGAAGTACTCGGAGACGGTTCCGGTGACCGAGACGAGGTCGCCGATGGCTCCGGGAACCGTCTTGCCGTTCAGGAAGACGAAGACGCCGTCGGAGGCACCGGGGGTCGCGTCGTTCTCGCCCCCGGAGTCCTTCGTCTGGATGACGATGCCGTTGTAGCCGCCGGTGCGGTAGTCCGCCGTGACGACGCCTTCGACGGTGACGGTCTGTCCGTTCAGGGGCGAGACGTCCGTCGCGCCCTGCACCTCGGCGATCGTCGCCGTCGTGGGATCGGGGTCGCCGGGGTCACCGGGGTCGCCCGGGTCTGTCTCGGAGGCCTGCGGGGTGATGGTGGCCGAGAGCGTGAAGTCGGCCGAGTTGTCGTCGGTGTCCACGCCGTCGGTTCGGTTCAGGGACTTGACGTCGGTGTTGCCGGCCGGAGCCGTCGCCGGTGCGGTCTCGAACGTGTTGGACGTGCCGTAGCCGAGCACGTCGATGACGCCGTCGGCGCCGACGACGGAACCGGTTCCGAGGGCGACGGCCGCCGTGCCCTGCACCAGGGCGAGCGTGCCGGTGGTGCCGCTCGGGTTGAGGTTGCCTGCGGCGTCGGCCTCAGGCAGCACGGCTCCGTTCGCGCCGTTCGAGCCGCCCTGGACGAGGTAGTATCCGCCGGCGGGGATGACGCCCGAGAGCGCGACGACGCCGTTCGAGTTGCCGGTGCCTGTCGCCGACCGGTACTGGACCGACATGCCGTCGAGGGTGATGTCGGCATCGGTCGGGTTGTACAGCTCGACGAACTTGTTCTTGAAGGCGGCACCGGCGCTGCCGCCGGACAGGTACGCCTCGTTGATGACGACGCCTGTGCCGTCTGCGGCGGCGAAGGCGGGCGCGGCGACGAGCGTTCCGAAGCTCAGCGCGCATGTGGTGGTCAGGGCGAGGGTCGCGATGCGCCCCCGTCTGCGTGCGATGGACGACCCAGCGCGACGCGCTGCACCGTCAGGGGTGGACGACATCATTCGGTTGTTCTCCTCGTCGACAGATGAGACCCCGGGCGTCGCCATGAGGCGCACGAGGGAGCTTTCGCGACGCACAGGGTCGGTGCATGCGGCCACTCGCGTGTGAGCTTATGAGCGGGCTGAGACTTTCCCGAGAGAGTTCAGAGATCGCTAACCGGAAGTTCTTCCGAGCCGACCTGCGTTACGACTTTCGGCAGGGCGCAACGTCGGCAGTCATTGGACGAAAGTGGAAGGGCCGTGCTGCTCCGATCAGGATGCCGCGGCCGCGCGCTCCTCGAACTCCTCGACCTCGAGCTGCCACCGGTCCTTCGCGAGCCGGTACCAGATGTAGAACGCGAAGCCGGCGAACACGGCCCACTCGATGGCGTAGAAGACGTTCAGCCAATTGACGCTGGACAGCTCGTGCGGCGCAGGCGAGACGATGTCGACGAGTCCGTCCGGAGCATCCACCGATGCGAGGTACGGACGGTACATCGACAGCTGCTCCACGTCGTGCCACTGCCCCAGCAGCATCGCCGGCGACATCTTGCTCAGCGCGAAGGGCTCGTCGGCCGGTGGGAGGGCAGCGCCCTCATCGGAGATGATGCGGCCGGTGATCTCGGCATCGGCACCGGCGGCATTCCTGTCCAGATCGGCGACGGCGGCATCCGCGCTCTCACGATCGGGCGCCCAACCGAGCGCGACGGCGATCGATGTGCGATCGGCGACGCGGAGCTGCCCCGTCACCCAGTAGCCCGACGTTCCCTCATCGGCTCCGTCGCCGTCGTTGAACCGCGACGAGACGACGAGGAAGTCACCGCCCACCCAGGTGCCGGAGGTCTCGACCCGCTGTCCGACCAGCGGCTCCGCCAAATACTCGCCCGGTTCGAGGACGTCGGCGAGCGGCCGCACCTCCTCCGTGATCCCTGCCGGCGGCGGATCCGTGTCGATGGCGCGTTCCAGCTGCCATTGGCCGAGGAACGCGAAGACACCGGCCACGACGAGGCATGCGCACAGCACGCCGATCCAGCGCCCGCGCAGCATCACCTCGCGCAGAGTCGGCGGGAACTCCTGAGTCGGCGGGATCTCGGGCGTGGTCGTCACGGGCAGCGCGCGCCCGTCACGACTCGTACGGGGCGAGTACGACCTCGACGCGCTGGAACTCCTTGAGGTCGGAGTAGCCCGTCGTGGCCATCGACTTGCGGAGCGCGCCGATGAGGTTGGCGGTGCCGTCGGCGACGGGCGCCGGTCCGTACAGGATCTCCTCGAGCGTCGCGATGCCCGGTGTCTCGACGCGACGGCCGCGCGGCAGCTGCGGGTGATGAGCCTCGGGACCCCAGTGGAAGCCCCGGCCGGGGGCGTCGGTGGCGCGCGCGAGCGCGACACCGAGCATGACGGCATCCGCGCCCATCGCGAGCGCCTTGACGATGTCGCCGGAGGTGCCGACGCCGCCGTCGGCGATCACGTGCACGTAGCGTCCGCCGGACTCGTCGAGGTAGTCACGACGTGCCGCCGCGACGTCCGAGACGGCGGTGGCCATCGGAGCGTGGATGCCGAGCGTCGCGCGAGTGGTGGATGCCGCTCCCCCGCCGAATCCGACGAGCACGCCGGCTGCGCCGGTGCGCATGAGGTGCAGGGCCGCGGTGTAGGTCGCGGCTCCGCCGACGATCACGGGCACGTCGAGGTCGTAGATGAACTTCTTCAGGTTCAGCGGCTCGTCGACGCTGGAGACGTGCTCGGCCGACACCGTGGTGCCGCGGATCACGAACAGGTCGACGCCGGCAGCGGCGACGGTGTCGTAGAGCTCCTGGGTGCGCTGCGGGGTGAGGGATGCCGCGACGGTGACCCCGCCCTCACGGATCTCGGCGATGCGCGTGGTGATGAGCTCGGGCTTGATCGGCTCCGAGTACAGCTGCTGCATCCGTACGGTGGCCTTGTCGGCCGGGAGGGCAGCGATCTCGGCGAGCAGTGGCTCTGGGTTCTCGTAGCGCGTCCACAGGCCCTCGAGGTCGAGGACTCCGAGGCCGCCGAGCTTGCCGAGCATGATCGCGGTCTGCGGGCTCACCACCGAGTCCATCGGGGCGCCGATCACCGGGGTGTCGAACGAGAACGCGTCGATCGACCACCCGGTCGAGACGTCCTCCGGGTTGCGGGTGCGCCGCGACGGCACCACCGCGATGTCGTCGAACGTGTATGCGCGGCGCGCGCGCTTGCCTCGACCGAGTTCGATGTCCATGCTCACCCGTCCAGCCTACCCGTGCCGTCGGAGGGGTCGGGAGTGGCCGCCATACCGATTCCGTGGCGACGAGTTGCGACCCCCGCCCGGCTGCGCGGCGGTGGCAGCTAGCTCGCGGCGCGGGTTGCGTGCTTCTCGGCCTGAAAGACCCGGATCGCCTCATAGCGATCGGCGGAGCGGGCCCGGCGCTTGGCAGCCTCGTGCTCGCGGTTCTTCGGCGGCGCTGTGGTCACCAGGTCGTCGAGGAGACGGCGAGTCGCCTCTGCGATCTCGGCGACTGCGCGGTCGAACACGGCCTGGTTGGCCCTGGACGGCGCGTTCGACCCGGAGATCTTGCGCACGAACTGCAGGGCCGCGTCCTGACACTCGTCGTCGGTCGCGGCGGGTTCGAGGTTGTTCAGCGGGACGATGTTGCGGCACATGCCCGTCACGCTACGCCGCGGTCGCGGCATCCGGAACCCCGGGAGCACCCCTCACGCACTCGAGCCCCCGTCTTGTTACCGAGGCCCCGTCGTAGAAGCGTGAATGAGACGGGGTCTCGACACTAAGACGGGGGCTCGACACCGGGGGCTCGACACCGGGGGCTCGACACTGGGGCGGGACGACCTACTTCTTGTAGTTGGGCGCCTCGACGACGATCTGCACGTCGTGCGGGTGCGACTCCTTGAGTCCTGCCGCCGTGATGCGCACGAACTTGCCGCGGGTCTTGAGCTCTTCGATGGTGCGCGCGCCGACGTAGAACATCGACTGCCGCAGGCCGCCGACGAGCTGGTATGCCACCGCCGACACCGGGCCGCGGTACGGGACCTGACCCTCGATGCCCTCGGGGATGAGCTTGTCGTCGCTGGGCACGTCCGCCTGGAAGTAGCGGTCCTTCGAATACGAGGTCTGCTTGCCGCGCGTCTGCATCGCACCGAGCGATCCCATGCCGCGGTACTGCTTGAACTGCTTGCCCGACTGGAAGACGATCTCACCGGGAGACTCGTCGGTTCCTGCCAGCAGCGAGCCGAGCATCACGGCATCCGCACCGGCGACAAGGGCCTTGGCGATGTCGCCGGAGTACTGCAGACCGCCGTCCGCGATGACCGGGATGCCGGCTGGACGAGCGGCGAGCGAAGCCTCGTAGACCGCGGTCACCTGCGGAACGCCGACACCGGCGACGACACGGGTCGTGCAGATGGAACCGGGACCGACGCCCACCTTGACGGCATCCACGCCGGCGTCCACGAGGGCCTGGGCGCCCTCACGGGTCGCGACGTTGCCGCCGATCACGTCGATGTGCGCGAACGACTCGTCCGCCTTCAGACGCCGCACCAGATCGATGACGCCCTGCGACTGGCCGTTGGCCGTGTCGACGACGAGCACGTCGACACCGGCGTCGCGCAGCGCCTCTGCGCGCTCCCACGCGTCCCCGAAGAACCCGATCGCCGCTCCGACGCGCAGGCGGCCCTGCTCGTCCTTCGTGGCCAGCGGGTACTTCTCGCTCTTGTCGAAGTCCTTGATGGTGATGAGACCCGCGAGCTTGCCGCTCTCGTCGATCAGCGGCAGCTTCTCGACGCGGTGCTTCGCGAACAGCGCGATGACCTCGCCCGCCGCGACGCCGACGGGCGCCGTGACGAGGTCCTCAGAAGTCATGACGTCCTTGACGAACGTCGTGGGCCGCTCGAAGCCCGAGACGAAGCGCATGTCCCGGTTGGTGATGATGCCCACCAACCGGCCATCGCCGTCGACGACGGGAAGGCCGGAGATGCGGTACTTCGCGCACAGCTGGTCGACCTCTTCGACGGTGGCGTCGGGGCTCGTCGTGATCGGGTCGGTGATCATCCCCGACTCGCTCCGCTTGACGCGGTCGACGTGCGCTGCCTGGTCGGCGATGGAGAGGTTGCGGTGCAGGATGCCGATGCCGCCCTCTCGGGCCATGGCGATGGCCATGCGCGACTCGGTGACGGTGTCCATCGCGCTCGAGAGCAGCGGAGTCGCGACCGAGATGCGGCGCGTGATGCGCGAGGAGGTGTCCGCCTCGCTCGGGATCACGTCGGTGTGCCCGGGGAGGAGAAGGACGTCGTCGTAGGTGAGTCCGACGAAACCGAAGGGATCGTGCTGGTCCATGGATGATCCTCCTGCAGGCGAGAGCGGCGCGTTCACCAAGTCTAAACGGCGCAGACGTAACGAAAATTCCTCGGTTCGGGCGCGTGACTAGTGAATGGCCGCGCGCCACAGTACGCTCAAACCCACGCCTGGCCGACCCGAAGCCGTGGCGAGCACTCAATGTGGAGGATGCGTGAGACCCACGTCCGTTGCCGTCCGTCGAGCCCGACCATGGATGGTCGCCGCGCTCGGTGTGCTGATGGCGCTCTCGTTCTTGATATTCCAGCCCGCGGCATCCGCGCTCGCCGAGACGGACGACGGGCAGGAGGTCACCGACTACTACTTCGCCGGGGTCATCACCTTCGACGATGAGCCGGTTCCCGATGTGACGGTGAAGATCGACGGCAACGGCTTCGACGCCGAGACCACGACGGATGCCGACGGCAAGTGGCGCCTGTACGTCCCCGAGAAGGAGACCTACACGCTGACGGTCGACGAGGACACGCTCCCCGAGGGCGTGATCGTCGAAGGCGACTCGGCATCGCAGGAGGTTGAGTTCGCCCTCACGAACACGAAGATCGTCAACCTCTTCCTCGGCGAGGGCGTTCGAGAGACCACGTCGTTCATCGATCAGCTGCTGTCCCGCATCGTCGGCGGCCTGAACTTCGGCCTGCTGCTGGGACTCGCGGCCATGGGCGCGGCCCTGATCTACGGCACCACCCGCCTGTCGAACTTCGCCCATGGCGAGATGGTCACCTGGGGCGCCGTGATCGCGCTCCTGTGCACCTCGTTCTGGCACCTGCCGATGTGGCTCGGCATCATCGCGGCGATCATCGCCGGCGGCCTGCTCGGTCTCGCGATGGACGCCGGACTCTGGCGTCCTCTTCGCCACCGGGGCCTGGGCATCGTGCAGCTCATGATCGTCAGCATCGGGCTCTCGCTGGCACTGCGCTACTTCCTGCAGTACATGATCGGCGGCGCCACATACCAGCTGCAGGGCGCGAGCCCGACCCCGATCAAGCTCGGCCCCGTGTCGCTGTCGTACATCGACATGATCGGCATGGGCACGAGCATCATCGTGATCCTCGGCGTCGCCTACTTCCTCACGCGCACCCGAGTCGGCAAGGCCACGAGGGCCATCTCCGACAATCCGCAGCTGGCCGCGGCATCCGGAATCGACGTGGACAGGGTCGTCCGCATCGTCTGGGTCCTCGCCGGCATGCTCGCGGCGGTCTCCGGCGTCCTGTGGGCGTACTTCCGCCCCGGTGTGAAGTGGGACATGGGCATGCAGATGCTGCTGCTGATCTTCTGCGCCATCACGCTCGGCGGCCTCGGGTCGGCGATCGGCGCCCTCATCGGCTCCATCATCGTCGGCCTCGCCGTCGAGGTGTCAACGCTGCTCGGCGTCCCCTCCGATCTGAAGTACGCGACGGCGCTGGTGGCGCTGATCGTGATCCTCCTCGTCAGGCCCCAGGGTCTGCTGGGACGCAGGGAAAGGCTGGGCTGATCATGGACTTCGGCAACATCTTCGGCAATACCGCCTCGTACCTGCTCAGCCCGACGACCATCGCGTACGCGCTGGCCGCGACGGGTCTGGCCGTGCACTTCGGCTACGCGGGTCTGCTCAACTTCGGCATGGCGGCATTCATGGCCGTCGGCGGATACGGCTACGCGATCTCGATCCTCAGCTTCGGCTTCCCCTGGTGGGGCGGTGTGGCGTTCGGCGTTCTCGCCGGCGCCGTGTTCGCGCTGCTCCTCGGCATCCCGACTCTGCGTCTGCGAGCCGACTACCTCGCCATCGCGACCATCGCGACGGCCGAGGTCGTCCGCCTGCTGTTCCTGACCGAGCTCTTCCGCGAGTGGACGAACTCGGCCGGCGGTCTCAGCGGGTACCACCAGAGCTTCCGCGACATGAACCCGTTCCCCGAGGGCACCTACGGCTTCGGCCCGTGGACGTACAACGCCACGGACCTGTGGGTGCGCCTGTTCGGCCTGATCGTGCTCGGGCTGTCGGTGTTCGTGGTCTGGGCGCTCATGCGCAGCCCGTGGGGCCGTGTGATCAAGGGCATCCGCGAGGACGAGGACGCCGTGCGCTCGCTCGGCAAGAACGTCTTCGCATACAAGATGCAGGCGCTCGTCGTCGGTGGCATCATCGGCGCACTCGGCGGCGTCGTCTTCGTCCTGCCGTCGGCCGTGATCCCCGGCAGCTACTCGACGTCGTTGACGTTCTTCCTCTGGACGATCCTGCTCCTCGGCGGAGCTGCGACCGTGTTCGGCCCCACCCTCGGTGCGGTGCTCTTCTGGGTCGTGTTCGCCTTCCTCGGCGGACTGCTGCCCGAGATGGCGCGCGTCGGCTGGCTGCCGATGACGACGAACCAGGCCGACGTCGTCCGCTACATCGTGATCGGCATCGTGCTCATGCTGATCGTGATCTTCCGTCCGCAGGGCATCCTCGGGAACAAGAGGGAGATGACCTTTGTCAAGTAACATTTCGACCCCTGAGCCTGTCGAAGGGGCCCAAACGGGCAGCATCCGCCGTCCGAAGACGGCGGGCCTCGCCAAGGGACCGGCTGCACCGGGCGTGGCGAAGGTCGATCCGATCCTCGTCGCGGATGCCGTGACCCGCCGCTTCGGCGGACTCACCGCCGTCGACGTCGATCACCTCGAGATCCCCCGCGGCGCCATCACGGCGCTGATCGGGCCGAACGGCGCCGGCAAGACCACCCTGTTCAACCTGCTGTGCGGGTTCGACCGCCCGAACACCGGCACGTGGTCGTTCGACGGCAAGAACCTGTCAGGCATCCCATCGTTCAAGGTCGCCCGCATGGGCCAGGTGCGCACGTTCCAGCTCACCAAGTCGCTCTCGCTGCTGACGGTGCTCGAGAACATGAAGCTCGGTGCGACGCACCAGCGCGGCGAGGGGTTCTGGGCGAGTCTGTTCCCGTTCCTCTGGCGGGCGCAGGACGCCGAGATCGAGGAGAGAGCCCGTGAACTGCTCACCCGGTTCAAGCTCGACGCGAAGGAGAAGGACTTCGCCGCCTCGCTCTCGGGCGGTCAGCGCAAGCTGCTCGAGATGGCGCGCGCGCTGATGAGCGACCCTCAGCTGGTCATGCTCGACGAGCCGATGGCCGGCGTCAACCCGGCGCTGACGCAGTCGCTGCTCGATCACATCCTGGATCTCAAGGAACTCGGCATGACGGTGCTGTTCGTCGAGCACGACATGCACATGGTCCGCCACATCGCCGACTGGGTCGTCGTGATGGCTGAGGGCCGAGTGGTCGCGGAGGGCCCGCCGGACACGGTGATGGAGGATCCGGCCGTCGTGGACGCCTACCTCGGCGCCCACCAGGACGTCGACCTCGGCGCCGTCACCGGACGCCTGCAGGTCATCCCGGATGCCGACGCCGCCGAGCTGCGCGAGCAGATCGAGGCAGAGGCAGAAGCAGAGCTCGAGGCCGACAGTGCGGCCACCGACGAGGAGAAGGCATGACCGACAACGTGTCGACCGGGCAGGGCGCCGATGACGTGATCGTCGAGATGAAGGACGTGCACGCCGGATACCTGCCGGGCGTGAACATCCTCAACGGCGCCAACCTCGTGGCGCGCCGCGGGGAGCTGATCGGGATCATCGGCCCGAACGGTGCGGGGAAGTCGACGCTGCTGAAGGCCATCTTCGGCATGGTGCAGGTCCGCGACGGCGACATCACCGTCAAGGGCGAGAGCATCGTGGGTCTGAAGGCCGACAAGCTCGTCAGACGCGGTGTCGCGTTCGTACCGCAGACGAACAACGTCTTCCCCTCGCTCACCATCGAGGAGAACCTACAGATGGGGCTGTACCAGAACCCCAAGATCTACGCCGAGCGTCTGGAGTTCGTCAGCGACATCTTCGCCGAGCTCGGCAAGCGCCTGAAGCAGCGTGCCGGTTCCCTCTCGGGCGGAGAACGGCAGATGGTCGCGATGTCGAGGGCACTGATGATGGACCCGTCTGTGCTACTGCTCGACGAGCCGTCCGCCGGCCTGTCACCGGTGCGTCAGGATGACGCGTTCATCCGCGTCTCGGACATCAACAAGGCCGGTGTCACGACGATCATGGTCGAGCAGAACGCTCGCCGCTGCCTGCAGATCTGCGATCGCGGTTACGTCCTCGACCAGGGTCGGGATGCATACGAGGGGTCAGGGCGCGACCTGCTGAACGACCCGAAGGTCATCGGGCTGTACCTCGGCACGCTGGGCACGGACGCCGCGTAGGTTCTGGCGCCCGCCCTAGGCTCGTCCTATGACGAGCATTCTCTACCTGGGCGGCACCGGAACCATCAGCGCGGCGTGTGTGCGCCGCTCCGTCGAACGAGGCCACGACGTGACTGTGGTCAACCGCGGCAGCGGTCGGCGTGGTCTGCCGGATGCCGTGACGACGGTGTCGGCGGATGTCCGCGACCCCGCGGCGCTGAGGGATGCACTCGCCGGGCGCGAGTTCGATGCGGTGGCCGACTTCCTGTCCTTCTCCCCTGCGGACATCGCCGGCAACCTCGACGTGTTCGAGGGGCGCACGGGACAGTACGTGTTCATCAGCTCAGCGTCGGCGTACCAGAAGCCGCCGGCGCAGCTGCCGATCACCGAGCGCACGCCGCTCGAGAACCCGTTCTGGCAGTACTCCCGCGACAAGATCGCGTGCGAGGACCTGCTGCGCGCAGCATCCGCCGACCGCGGACTGCCGATCACGATCATCCGCCCCTCGCACACCTACGACGAGCGCCGCTTCCCGACGATGGGCGGCTGGAACGACATCGCGCGCATGCGCGCCGGACGCCCGGTCGTCGTGCTCGGCGACGGCACGAGCCTGTGGACCGTCACGCACGCCGATGACTTCGCCGTCGGCTTCACCGGGCTCATCGGTCACAAGGGCGCGATCGGCGAGGACTTCACGATCACCGGTTCCCACGCGCCGACGTGGAATCAGATCTACACCTGGATGGGCGCTGCGGCCGGTGTCGATGCGCCGGAGCTCGTGCACGTGGCATCCGACACGATCGCGGCGTTCGCGCCGGATCTCGGCCCGACCCTGATCGGAGACAAGGCGAACTCGACCCTCTTCGACACGTCGAAGCTGCAGGCGCTGGTGCCCGAGTTCGCCACGACGATCACGTTCGACGAGGGCGCGCGGCGGGCCGTCTCGTACCACGACGCGCATCCGGAGGCGCAGGTCGTCGATGCAGAGCGCGACGCGCAGTTCGACCGCATGATCGCCCACGCCCGCTCCGCCGGGTAGAAGGCCGGCACACACGAAAGCGCCCCGGATGCTGCATCCGGGGCGCTTCCTGTGTGCTGTTGTTACTTGATGCGAGTGGTCACGTTGTCGGCATCGAACTCGTAGACGCCGATCGCGGCACCCTGCGGGTCGTTGTCGTCGTTGAACGTGACCTCGCCGGAGAGGCCGTCGTAGTCGGCCACGCCTCCGCCGTTGATGATCTCGGCGCAGTCGGCGAACGTGGTGCACTTCTCGCCTTCGCCCGAGCCTCCGGACACCTCCTGCATGTTGGCCGCGATGTCCTTGCCCTCGACCGAGATGCCCTTGAGAGCAGCCAGTGCGATGAGGATCGTCGCGTCGTACGCCTCAGCGGAGTACGTCACGGCGTCGATCGGCTGGTTGCCCTGCGCGGTCCACACCTCGTTGAGCTGGTCGATGAAGTCGTCGGGCAGCTCAGCGCCTGCGCGCGTGCCCTTCGAGCCCTCGAGGCTCACACCGAGGTCCGGCCAGTCCTTCAGGTTTCCGTCGACCAGGTACAGCGCGCCGGTGTCGACGCCCGCGTTGCCGAGCAGCGGGGCGATCGTGGCGAACTGGTCGTACGAGACGATGGCCACGGCGTCCGGGTTGGCCGCTGCGACCTCCTGCACCTGGGCGTTGAACTGACCGTCGCCCTGGTTGTAGGACGTCTCGGCGACGACCTCGCCGCCTGTGCCCTCGAACGTGGACTTGATCGCCTCGAACAGGCCGGTGCCGTACGGGTCGTTCTGGTAGATGATGCCGAGGGTCTTGTGACCGTCCTCGGCGATCTGGTTGCCCAGCACCTCGCCCTGCAGGTTGTCGCTCGGCGCCGTGCGGAAGTACATCGGGTTGATGCCCGTGAAGTCCGGCGACGTGTTCGACGGCGAGACGGTGAGGATGCCTGAGCCGGCGTTGCCGTCGAGGATCAGCTTCGTGACGCTCGACGAGGCGGCACCGACCATGGCGGTGATGCCTGCGCTCTGCAGGTTGGTGATCGAGGTCTCGTACGCCTTGTTGTCGAGGTCGCCCTCGTCAGCGGGGGTGAGGTTGACCTGGATGCCGGCATCCGCCTCATTGATCTGGGCGACGGCGAGCTGCACGCCTGACTCCATCGGGGCGCCCAGGAAGGCGAGCGATCCGGTCGAGGGAAGCAGCGATCCCAGCTCGAGTGTCAGGTCGACATCGGCCGGGCGCTCGGTGTTCGTGCCCTCACTGGATTCGGGTTCGGGTGTGCTGCTGCTGCAGCCCGTGATCACAAGCGCCGAGGCGCTGACGAGCGCAAGGCCAGTCAGCCACTTCGTACGCGACAGCGTGCGGTTCATAGTGCTCCTTTGCAACGATGGGCATGCATGCATGCTCTCGGGTGATCCAACTTTATGGTGCGGGCGGGGCCGGTGGGTCTCGGTGCGCTAACGATCTGGTCGCAAGCAGCAGATCGACGACGAACACCCCGACGGCGATCCACACGACGATGAAGCCAACCCAGCGCTCCAGCGGCATCGGCTCGTGCAGGATCAGCACCCCGGTGAGGAACTGCAGGATCGGGGTGACGAACTGGATCATCCCGATCACCGTGAGGTTGATGCGTCGGGCGCCTGCCGCGAACAGCAGCAGCGGGACGGCCGTGGCGATGCCCGCGAACAGCATGAGCGCGGTGTGCCAGGCGCTCACGGTGCCGAAGGTGATGCCATCCGCCTGCGCGACCACGATGAGCTGGATGATCGCGATCGGGATGAGCCAGAACGATTCCAGGGTCAGACCGCTCACGGCATCCACCGCCGGTCCGATCTTCTTCTTGATCAGGCCGTAGACGCCGAAGGACGCCGTCAGCGACAGCGCGATCCACGGGAAGGAGCGGTACGCGACGACGATGACGACGACGGCGAGCGCGGCGATCCCGATCGCGATCCACTGCAGGCGACGGATCCGCTCATGCAGCACGAAGACGCCCAGCAGCACGGTGGTGATCGGGTTGATGAAGTAGCCGAGCGCCGTCTCGACCACCCGACCGCTCAAGGTTCCGATCAGGAACACCTGCCAGTTGACGTAGATGAGCACGCCGGCGAGCGCCGTCCAGACGAGCAGCCGCGGCTGCCGGATGATCGCCATGATCCGCCGCCAACCGCGCATGATCGTCAGAAGCAGCACGCAGAAGACGAACGAGAACAGCACGCGCGCGGCGACGACCTCCCACGGGCCGGTCGGGACGAGCAGCAGGAAGTACAGGGGCAGGAACCCCCACAGCAGATAGGCCCCGCCCGCGTAGGCGACTCCCGCCGCACTGGTTCTCGCGGGCGCATCGGGGGTCACAGATTCACACTAGCCCTCGCCGGGAACACCCCTACCGCCCGGCGGCCAAACGACCTATAGTGAGCGTGTCCGACTCCACAGCTGGGGGATGGTAGGCGGAAAGGGAATGGGCGAGTCCGAATTCGTACTCGCGCTTGACTTGGGGAACAGCCGCATCACAGCGGCATCAGCGGGTCTCGCGCAGAGTGAAGAGATCGACGCCGACTCCAAGGTGCTGGGGCACCGGAGCGGCCCCCTCGCCGCGCTCGCCTATGTGACTCCCGAGGGCGATCTGCTGTTCGGCGACGTCGCAGAGCAGCGCGGCTTCACCCACCCGGAGAACCTCATCCGCTCGTTCATCGGCGATGTCGGCGACGACGTGCCCCTCGTCGCCGGGACGCGCTCGATCACCGCGGCCGAGTTGACCGCCGCGCTGATCTCGTGGGCGGCAGGGCTCGCCGAGCGGCACAACGCGCGGCCCCCGGTTCTCGCGATCGCGCACCCGTCGTCGTGGAGTGCGCATCGGATCGATGCGCTGCGCACAGCGCTCGGCGACGCCGGGCTCGAGGACGCTCACCTGATGACGTCTGCGGCAGCTGCTCTGCATCACCACGAGCGGATGCTCCGCGACATGGACGCACCCGCCCTGGCGACGGGCAGCATCACCGCGGTCTACGACCTGGGTGGCGAGACGTTCGAGGCGACCGTGCTGCGCAAGGACGGAGCGGCGGAGTATCGGATCATCGGTGAGCCGGTCGCCCTGCCGGACGCCGGGGGCGCGCTGTTCGACGACCTCGTGCTCGAGCACGCCATCCGCATGTCCGCCGGCGCTGATGGCCCGTCGATTCCGGATGCCGGCGACCGCGTGGCCCTTGCACGGCTGCGGCGAGCGTGCGTCTCGGCCAAGGAGTCGCTCTCGTTCGACTCCGACGCCGCCATCCCCGTGACCCTGGCCGGGCGCAGCGCGAGCGTGCGGATCACCCGCTCGGAGCTCGACACGATGATCGACTCGACGCTCGATCGCACGGTGGAGGCCCTCGAGCGCGCTCTGGACGACGCGCAGGTGCGGTCGGACCAGGTGGATCACATCCTGCTCATCGGCGGGTCCTCGCATGTCCCGTTGGTCGCTCAGCGGTTGTCCGAGCGGTTCGACCGGCCTCTCGTCTCCGCCCCGGATGGCGCCGCTGCGTTCGGCGCTGCGGTGCTCGTGTTGGAGGAACTCGGCGCAGAGCGTCGGTCCGTCGCCGCTCTGCCGACGGAGACGGCTGCCGAGCAACCGAGCATCGATATCCAGGCGGATGCGGCGCCGCGACCTCGACGGAGGCGCTTGATCCCGATCTTCGGTCCCGCATCCGTCCGCACGGCGACACCGGCCGTCGTGACGATCGCCGCAGTCGTGGTCGCCGCAGGCGTGGCCACCAGCACAGCGGGGGCCGCGACCCTGCGAGGCACCGCAGACGATGCTCCGGCGACGACGAGCACAGCGGCGCTCACGGACCTCGGCGTGCTCGACCCCTTCGCACCGCTGTTCTCCCCGGTCGAGGGGCCGGCGCCTGCCGATCAGGTGGCTCCGGTCGACGTTGAGCCGGCGCCGATCATCACGCCGAAGCCGGCAGAGCCGTCCGGCCCGCGCAACGTCGTCCGCGACACGCTCCCGTCTGCGGAGAAGAAGCGCCCTCAGGCGCCGGAGCAATCGCGTCGTGGTCCGGTCATAGAGAACGCGGCGACGCCGCCCTCCTCCCCGCCCTCGTCCACCCCGGTCAGGACGCCGTCGCCGAACCCCGCTCCCTCCGTCGCCCCGACGCCCAGCGACCCGCCGCCGAGCGACCCGCCGACCGACCCCCCGGTCGACCCGACACCGAGCGATCCCCCGAGCGACCCGCCGACCGACCCCCCGGTCGACCCGACACCGAGCGACCCGCCGACCGACCCCCCGGTCGACCCGACACCCAGCGACCCGCCGACCGAACCCCCGGTCGACCCGACGCCCACCGCAGCCCCTGCCGACCCTGTTCCGACGCCGCCGGCCGACGGGCCGACGCCTTCTGCTCCCTCAGCGGATCCGACCTGAGAGAGCCGACCACTATGACTGTTGTTTCCATGCGGCAGGACCATGCGCCGCACGCCGCCCCCGTCTTCCTGTGGAACCGACAGCTGCGGGCGGTCATCGAAACCATCGCCGCGTCGCCCGAGTCCCCTCCTCGGGCGACGCTCATCGGGAACGCCGGCTCCGGCAAGTCGGCGTCGCTGCGGCACCTGCGCCGGATGCTGCTCGATCGCGGCCTCAGCGCGGAGCTCCTGTCATCACCTGACCCGGCGCTGATCGGCAGGACCCCTCCCGAGACGGTCCTGCTGGTCGACGATGCGCACCTCCTCGACGATGAGCAGCTGGCCTCGCTGCGGGAGCGAGCCGACGACGCGTCGACGGCGCTCATCGTCGCAGCACGCCCCTGGCCGTCGCCGGAGTCGCTGCGCGGCATCGCGCGAACGCTGGAGCGGACGGGCTCGTCGGTCGTTCTCGGGCATGTCAGCCCCTCGGACCTGATTCCGCACCTGGAGGCCGATGCGACGGCGATGCGCGATGCCTGTCTGCAGCACATTCTGCAGTCCACGGGCGGGGTGACCTGGCTCGTCGTCGAAGCGCTGAGCCATCACGACGAGCTGGACTGCATCGACGACGACGCGCACGCCGAACTGCAGCGAACGCTCGCCGAGACCGTGCTGCACCGGCTCGACACCATCGACCCCGTCCACCGTTCGACCGTGGAGGCGCTGTGCCTGCGGTCGGCTCAGCACGTCCCCTCCGCCGAGGCGGACGACGCCGTGCGGTGCGGGCACGCCGAGGGGCTGCTGCTGCGCAGCGGACGCCCCGTCCCCCTGGTGCTGTCGGCTGTCCGGGCCTCGCTCCCCGCGCGCAGACTCGCCGAGCTGAGCGGCTCGATCACGGTGACAGACGCCGAATCCGACGGCCAGGGGGTCATCGCTCTGGCGGAGGAGATCGGCTCGGAGGCCGTGGCCGACGCCCTGGTGCGACACGGCGACCGGATGCTTGACACCGACCCCGCCCGCGCCGAGGAGGCCTACCGGGAAGCGATCCTGTGCGGCACCGTGCCGTCTGCACTCGCCGCCAGACGGGCGGCAGGCGCCTGGGCGCGAGGCGAGCTGGACGACGCGATCGCCATCGCCGACGAGGCCACGCCGGATGCACGCGCCGTCGACGCCGGCCTGCTGACCGACGTCGCCGCCGGGGTGTGGTCCGCTCGGGCGATGATGACGCAGGCGGATGCGGTCTACCGCGCCTGTCCACCGCAGGATGCCGTGTCAGCCGTCCTCGCCACGATCGCCGCCGTGGCAGTCGGATCCGCCTCCGCCTCTCCCGCGGCGGGCGACGACGGTGCACCGTCGACGCTGAGCGTGGCCATGATGCTCCTGCGCCGGGGCATCCAGGCGTCGATCGCCGGCGACGCCTGTGACGCCGTGCTCGCCGACGTGGTCCGCTCCGCCGAGATGTACACGAGTTCGCGCGCCACGGGTGCCGTCCCTGAGCTGCCGGCGGTCATCGCGGCCGTCATCGCGTTGAACGCCGGGGCCACCGCGACAGCGCGGACCGTCGTCGACGACGCGATCCGCGGCGCACACGGCGGGTCATGGGCCGCACCGCGCCTGCTGCTCTGGCGCGCGTGGATCGCCGTGCAGCGCGCCCGCCCTGCCGACGCCCGCGCCGACCTCGCCCGCGCGTACGAGCTCGCGCCGTCGATGTCGGCGCGGGATGACCTGCTCGCCCACGCCGTGCGCGTCGCGATCGCCAGGCGCTACGAGGACGCCTCCGGCGCCGAGGAGGCGTGGCGGCATGCGCGCGGCAGCGTCCTGCGCGCGGAGATCGACCTGTTCCTGCTGCATCCGCTGTCGGAGCTCATCAGCTCGGCGACCCGCGCGGGCGACGCCGCACGCGTCGAGCAGCACTTCGCGCACGCGCTCGCGATCACCGCTGGCATCGGCGACCCGCCGCTGTGGATAGCGCACCTGCGCTGGGCAGGGATCCAGCAGGGCATCCTGCTCGGCAGCCCCGCGCACCTGACGCCTCATGCGAAGGCGCTGGTCGCGGCATCCACCGGCAGTCGGGTCGCCGCTGTGATGGCGCGCGCCGGTCGCGTCTGGACCTCTGTGCTCGGCGGCACCGTCGACCCCGCCGCAGTCGAGGCCGCGGCGGAGGGTCTCGCATCCATCGGTCTGAAATGGGACGGCGCCCGCCTGGCCGGCCACGGCGCCGCGCGCACGGAGGACCGCAAGATCGCCGCTCGGCTGCTCGCCTGCGCTCGCGAACTGCATCCGACCGAGGCCGCACGCAAGGCGTCAGAGGCCGCGGCGGCAGACGACCAGGGCGAGACCCGGACCTCCCAGGAGGAACTGCTCAGCGACCGCGAGATCGAGGTCGCGCGCCTGGTTCTGCAGGGCAAGACCTACGCCGAGATCGGCGAGGCCATCTTCATCTCGCCCCGTACGGCCGAGCATCACATCGCGCACATCCGCAACCGCCTGGGCGCGACATCGCGCTCCGAGGTCCTGGCGAAGCTCCGGCAGCTCATCGGTGAGGATCACACGGTCGGCTTCATCCGCCCCGTCGACTCGTCTCCGGTCGGCGAATCCCCCACCCCGCAGCTGCGGGTATCGGGGTGATCCCCGATGCCACGGGCGGTGGGCGCGCATACGCTCCGTATCAGGATCTGGGGATCTGCGGGCTCGCGCAGGGGCGAACGCCCGGCGAAGTGCATTGAGCTTCGAACGATATCCAAGAGGGGGACTTCTCCATGACGTCACCGATCGAGACGATCGCGGATGCGCTGATCGCCTTCATCCTGAGCCTGCTCCGCGATCCGGATGCAGCAGCAGATTTCGCGGCCGATCCCGACAACGCTCTCGAGCAGAACAATCTGCACGGTGCCTGCCTGGCCGACGTCGCATCCATTCGCCCGGTCATCGTCGATCGGCCTGATGTCGTCACGCGCACGCAGCCGGAGAACCCGCCTCCGCCCACCACCCACACCGAGGTGACCAACGAGATCATGCGGATGGTCCAGCAGTTCACCACCATCGACGCGCGGTCGACGATGATCGACCAGTCGGTGAACCAGAACATCTGGACGGCCGGCGGCGACGTCACCCAGGTCTTCGATCAGGATGCGATCGTGGCATCCGGCGACGGCTCTGTGGCCGCAGGTGATGACGGCATGATCGACGAGAGCGACACGGATGTGACCGTGGGAGACGTGTCGATCGGCAACGAGACGTACGACGGCAGCTTCAACGACGCCGACGTGGACGTCACGGTCCCCGATCCGGCCGACCCCGTCGCCGTCGACCCGGCACCGGCTCAGGAACCTGTCGCGCCTGCAGCACCCGTCGACGTCGCCGAACCCGCCGATGTCCTCGACACCGACATGTCGGCCGCCGACGACGCCTACGACGCCGATGCGGCGAGCGCAGCGATCGCCGACGAACCGGCCGTCGAAGAACCGCTCGAGGAGGACTGACATCGGCGCCGTGACCGAACAGGATCCGGACCAGGCTCGGGAGGCACCGCGCCGTCCGGAGGTGACCAGTGCGAACGTCGCGCCGGTGCTGGTGAAGCTGACGCCGCCGTTCGAGGTGCGGCTCAGCCAGTTCTTCTGGATCATCAGCTTCGCGGTCGGCGCGTTCGCGGTCGTGTTCCTGTTCGTCGTCAGGGAGGAGCTGCTGCCCCTGATCGAAGAGGTGGCGCGCGGTGTCACGGACGGTCGCAGCGATGAGACCTACACGAGCGCAGCCGACATCCTGTTCTGGATCGTGTTCGGAGCGCTCGTCGCCGTGCTGCTCGTGCAGATCACCCTGATGGTCTCGTTCACCAGCCGGCGCCCGAACGTGCGGTGGTGGCAGCTGTCCACTCTCGCTCTGCTCGCGCTGATCGTCGTCCTCTCACCCGAATGGGTGGCGCTGGGATCACACGGGGCGCAGTTTCAGGCGATGATCGCGGCGCAGGCGGGGCTCGTCGTCCTCGCGCTGCTGTGCAGCATCCTGCCGAGGGCCATGAGCTGGTCGGCCCGCCGGGTCGACGTCAGGCGCGGACCCGCGGGAGTCCAAGGGCACGTCGATCTCTGACGCGATCCCCTCGAGACTGCGAATCACCACCCGGCACACCTCGAGCGCTCCCCGGTCGGCGAGCGGTGATGCGCTGAGCCGTCGCCAGTGCCCGATGGCCTCGCGGGCAGCGGAGCAGACGGCGTCGTCATCCGCCTGCGGCGACAGCCCGAGCCTGGTGCGGGCGTCGGTGCCCTCGGCGCCGATGATCCGCTCCGCCTGAGGCGCATCGTCGTCCGAGACGGGCAGCCCCTGCGATCGTGCCTGGGCGAGCAGCGAGAGCTCGCGCAGCGTGTGCGCCGCCAGCGTGAACCGCTCGACACCGGCGCGGATGGCCTCTGTCCCCGCGCGAGGCGACTGGTGCACGAGCCGCTCGAGCTGGTGCACGATCCCCCGCGCCTTGAGCGTGGCCGCGCGAGGCTGGAACTGCGTCGCCACGACGTCCTGGATCTCCAGCAGGCCGCTCTGCTGCACCAGCTGGTCGGAGAGCTCCGACGAGCTGGCCGCGCCGCCGCGGATGATCGCCGTCGCCATCCGAACTCCGAAGATGCCGAATCGGGCCAGCAGATCGCGGCGGACGACGACGCTCAGGCCTGTGGCATCCGTCTCGCGCAGGAATCGGTCGGCCGAGATGAGCAGCCGTTCCCGCTCGTCCCTGTCGAGGCCGGCGAGCTCGCGGAAGGCGATGTACTCGCTCTCCCGAAGCGTCCGTGCGCCTTCGGCCACCAACCCGGTCACGGGGACCACTCCGAGCGTGAGGGAGGCGAGCTCCGGGTCCCGCTGATAGCGATGCGCGACTCTCCGCGCCGAGAGCAGGGAGTCGATGCGCCCTGACCCGACCTCGTCCGCCCGCGAGAGCACGCTGATCGCGCACACGGTCTGGGCGGCACCGGCGGCGTTGTCGTGGAACGCCTCGAGGAACTTCACGTCGGACCCGTGCAGGTGACGCAGCAGATACACCACGGCATCCGCCGCGGATGGAGCGTCCTCCGGGGTGAGGAAGCGGACGGCTCTGGTCGAGGTGTCCTCCGACAGGGATGCGATACCCGGCGTGTCGATCAGGATGACCGACTTCAGCGCCTGCAGCGGCCAGCCGACGTCGATCCACTCGACCTCCTCTGCCGCGAGTCCGCCGAGGTCGAGCACGAGCAGCCCGTGATCGCGTCGGATCGGCATCCTGCGTGGTTCGCCGACACGGGGATGCAGGGTGATGGTCGGTGTCGGCGAGAAGCGGTACCAGGTGACGACGCGCGTGCACTCCCCGGTGTCCGTGGGGGCGATCCGCTCGCCGAGCATAGCGTTGAGGAGCGTCGACTTGCCCGCCTTCACCATTCCGGCCAGGGCCAGTCGCAGGGGCTCGTGCAGACGCTGCTCGAGCTGCTCGATGATCTCGAGCTCGGCGGCATCGCCCTGGTAGACGTCGCGGGCCGTTCCGAGGAGGTCCTCGGTGATCTCGATGATGGATGCCGTCATGAGTCGGCGCGTCCGAATCCGCCGGCACCCAGCGCACCCACTGGCCTCGGCGTGTGCTCGATCGCCTGGGCCGCGGCGGGATCGAGCGCTGGGATCCGGCTTCTGAGCTCGTCGAGCTGACTGATGCGCGCGCGCAGCGTGTTCACGCGAGCGTCGCGCTTGGAGGTGAAGGTCGTCGCCGCCTGCTTGGCGGTCGTGAGTGCTTCGGAGAGCGAGCGGTGCAGCTCCTCAGCCATCGATCCGAAGTGGTCGCGGGCGGTGCGCTGCACGAGGCGCAGGCGATCCTTGAGCTGCTTGCCGACCTGGAAGGTCACCTCGTCGATGTGCCGGCGGACGATGAGCTTCGCCTCCTGCTGACGCCTGGCCAGGCGCGCATGCATGTCCTCGCGGTACGCGCGTCGTCCCACCAGGACGCCGGCGAGCAGGGAGAGCGGGTTGATCAGCGTCATGCCGATGAGGCCGGTGACCAGACCCACCATGAGAACGCCGCCATAGGAGCCGCGTACGCCGATGTAGATCTTCTCACCCGCGCTGAGCTGCCCCGGGTCCAGGCCCGCGATGTCCTCCACCGGGTCGAGCACGCCCCCGGTGTCGCGCACATCGATCGCCGGCAGCGCCGTCTCGCCGCGGCTGAACAGGTCGGCGACCTCTTCGGACAGCCACCTCGATCGCTCGTCGGTCCAGACGAAGGTCTCGGCGACGGCCGCGGCCACCCGCTGATCGAGCCATTCGGTGATCTGATCCCAGATCGGACCGGGATCGCCCTCGTCGATCGACTTCTCCGCCTCACGCATGACGCGGCGAAGACGGTCGCGGACGTCGTGCTCCATGTCGGCGACGAGATCGGCGATGCCGTCCGTCAGCGTGACCTGCCAGCGGGCCGATCGTCCGCGGAACTCGTCCGCGCTGGCCTTGGCGGCCTCGAGTTCGGCGATCATGCGCGGCGTGTCCTCAGGGTTCTGCAGCGCGTTCAGTTCGGTGCGCATCGACAGCGTCAGCTGGTCGATCACCGAGAGCAGATCGTGCACGGCGCCGCGTTCGTGGATCACCTCGGCGCGGCCGAGCACCTCGCGGCGCAGGTGCGCGACGAGCGCGGGGAACCCCGAGTCATCGTTCAGGCTCCGGTCCTGCATCTCGGCGGCCAGCAGCCGCAAATCGCTCGAGACCGCGAAGATCGGCACGTCACCGGCATCCATCAGATGCCGACGATCGATCTGCTCGACCTCCCGCCATTCCGGGTACAGGTCGGTCTTGGCCAGCACGGCCGCCACATTGGGCGAGATGCGCATCGCGTGGCGCAGGAACTGCACTTCGGGTTCGGTGTATTCCTGAGAGGCGTCGGAGACCATGAGCACGGCATGCGCCGAGGAGAGTGCCGCGAGCGTGGTCAAGGCGTTGGTGGACTCCAGGCCGCCGACTCCTGGCGAGTCGATCAGTTGCAGGCCGCCCTTGAGTATCTCGCGAGGCAGGAGCACCTCGGCCGAGACGATTCCGCGTTCATTGCCCGGATTGCCGCGCTCCGAGACGTAGTCGGCGAGCTCCGCGAGCGGGATCTCTCGGCGTTCGAAGTTCTGATGCAGCGGGTCTCGGCCGCTGTTCTTGCCGCGCTCGATGATCCACGCGGAGGGCTCCGGCGCGTAGCCGACGACGGTCGCGACGCTGGTCGCCACGTCGTCGTCCACCGGGCACGCCGGCGCATTGACCAGCGCGTTGATCAGCTTGCTCTTGCCCTGCTTGAACTCGCCGACCACGATGACCCTGATGCCGGGATCGAGCAGCCGATCCCGCGTCTGCTCGAGACGCTCGGCAAGATCGGCTCTGCCGGCGGACGCCGCGAGGCTGCCCACCTCGCGGACTGTTTCTGCGACCGATTCCCCAGCGGTGCGCACTTCCGGCACGTGCTCCCCCAATTGCTTGTGAGCTGACGAGGTGGTGCACCACCTCTGCTCCCCGTTTCGAGATCAGGCCAGAAGGCCTGGTCCCACTGCTGCCCCGTCCAGGTCGGGTGCGGCAGCCGGGTCATCTCCCCAGATGACGTCCGGATCCACTTCCCAGTCGGAAGAGTCGATGTTCTCGATCTCCGCAGTGAACATGTTCGTCCCCGCCGGGTCGGTGTCTGCTGCGGCATCCGTCCAGACGGTCGCATCGAAGACGGAGTCGTCGATCGGCTGCTCTGCCGATTCGCTGTCACCGTACATCTCTCACGACCTTCGGATCGGATTGTCTGCAGTGTACTGCTCTGCCCGGCCGCCTTCCAGAGGCAGCCAGGCAGAGCAGGCTCTGTGCCTCAGAAATCGACGTCGTTCATGTCTCCCGTAGGGCTGCCGACATTGATGTCGTCGACCGCCACGTCGACATCCAGCGAGTCGTCGACCATCGAGTTGTCCTGGAACGAGTCGTTCACGGACCAGGTGTCGGAGTTGTCCGTCATCGAGTTGTCCTGGAACGAGTCGTTCACCGACCAGTTGTCCGACAGATCGGTCATCGAGTTGTCGGAGTTGTCCGTCATCGAGTTGTCCGAGTTGTCGGAGTTGTCCTGGAACGAGTCGTTGATCGACCAGTTGTCCGAGAAGTCCTCGTTGAAGGAGTCCGTGTTCCAGGTGTTGCCGATCGACACATCGCCCACCGTGATGTTGGTGTTGATGTTCGTCAGCGACCCGTCTCCGCCGGCTGCGACGGATCCGTCCCCGGATGCCGTGATGCTGCTGTTCGCGATGACCTGGTTGACGTCGCCACCGGTGGTGTCGCCGCCGCCTCCACCCCCGCCGCCGTAGCCCAGGGTGGCGAGTCCGGCCGAGCCGGCCGCGCCGCTGGCTGCGGTGGAGATGTTCTGGTTCACGGACTGGTCGTTCAGCGTCGCCCTGGCGTCGATCGTCAGGTTTCCGCCCGCACCGGCCGCCCCCGCTGCACCCGCGATGTTCAGATCGTTGAATCCGGCGTTGAACTGCCGCGTGCCGACGCTGATCGAGTGATCGTTCAGCGTGGTGTTGCCGGAGTCGTGAACCGAGTTGTTCTGGAACGAGTCGTTGATCGAGTTGTCCGAGTTGTCCGAGTTGTCGGAGTTGTCGCTGTGGTCGGAGTTGTCCTGCCACCAGCTCGAGTTGTCGGAGTTGTCGGAGTTGTCGCTGTTGTCCGAATTGTCGGAGTTGTCCGAGTTGTCGGAGTTGTCGGAGTTGTCCGAGTTGTCGCTGTTGTCCGAGTTGTCGGTCGAGTTGTCGGAGTTGTCCGAGTTGTCGTCCGCCGAGTTGTCCGAGCTGTCGCTGTTGTCCGAGTTGTCCGAGTTGTCGGAGTTGTCCGTCCACGAGTTGTCGGAGTTGTCCGAGTTGTCGGAATTGTCCGTCGCGGAGTTGTCCGAATTGTCCGTGTTGCCGTTGCCGACGTCTTCGATACCCAGATTCCACTGAGCGCCGAGCAAGTTGGCGTTGTCCTGCACAGCCATGATGAGACCCCTTTATCCGTGTGAGTGCCGAGTGGCGCTTGATACGAGTCTGGAACTCACGGCAGCGCCGGGCATCGGGGAGCATCCCGCGCCGTATCGGGGAATGGTCGGGGGATCATCGGGGGCGCGGTGGGGGTCAGTAGGGGTCACCGGATACGACGAAGGTCCGGATGCTGAAGCATCCGGACCTTCGAAATTGAAAAGCGCGTCAGCGAACGACGACGGCGAGGACGTCGCGGGCCGACAGGACGAGGAACTCGTCTGCGCCGAACTTCACCTCGGTGCCGCCGTACTTGCTGTAGAGCACACGGTCGCCGACGGCGACGTCGAGCGGGACGCGGTTGCCGTTGTCATCGATGCGGCCGGGGCCGACGGCCACGACCTCGCCCTCCTGGGGCTTCTCCTTGGCGGTGTCGGGGATGACCAGGCCACTCGCGGTGGTCTGCTCGGCCTCGACCTGCTTGATGACGATGCGGTCTTCGAGCGGCTTGATGGAAACCGACACGGTCTACCTCTTCTTTCTTGACGCTGACACGAAAGACTTGTTCGCACTCTCAACCCGAGAGTGCTAATCACAGTGTAGGCGCTGGGTTGGCACTCATGCAACGCGAGTGCCAACCCTCCTCACACCCCTGTTGCCTGAATCAGCTTTCATATACGGTGATGCGCAAACCGATCAAGGAGGATCGATGACGTTGCAATCACCAACACGCATGCCTCGACGGCGTCTCACTGCCGCTCTCGTCACGGCGGGGCTCTCGCTGGCCGCACTGGTCGGGATTCCGGCCGCAGCCCAGGCGATCACGTGTCCGCCGGGATTCGAGAGTCTCCCCGGCTGCACGAATACCGAGGGTGGAGGCACCGACACCGGCGGCGGTGGCGCCGCATCGCCCGGCACGTGGTCGTCCGAGACGATCGCCGGCATGACCGTACGCCTCTACACGCCGACGACGCAGGCGGCTCTCCCCGCCGGCCGCGCACTGATGGTGAGCCTGCACGGCTGCGTGCAGACCTCGTCCGATATGCAGAACGCCGGCAACTGGGCTGCGACCGCGGAACAGTACGGGATGGTCGTGGCGCTCCCTTCCGCTCCGAACGGCGGAGTCCTGCTGGGCTGCTGGGACTACTACGACGCGAACCACTCCAGTTCGGCGCCATCACGCCACGACGACAACCTGCTCGATCTCGTCTCGGCGCTCACCGCACGCTCCGCGCTCGGGATCGACGCGGATCAGGTCTACATCTCCGGGCTGTCGTCCGGGGGCGGAGAGACGATGGTCATGGGATGCCTCGCGCCGACTGTCTTCGCCGGCATCGGGATCGACGCCGGACCGACGGTCGGCACGACGTCCGGTCAGATCGGCGCTGTCGCGGTGTCGAAGGCTCAGGGCACGGCGACCTGCAACGCGTTCGCGGGCACGGGATCCAGCGGATTCGCCACGCAGCTGACGTCGGTCGTCTACGGCAGCAGCGACACGACGGTGGCGACCGGCTACAACGCGTTGAACGCGCAGATCATGGCCGGTCTGTACGGTGCCGCATCGACGTCGTCGTTCTCACTCGCGGGTCTTCCTGGTGCGAACACGAACGGCACCGGCACCCTCTACTCCGACGGCGACGGCCCTCGGGTCTCGCTGATCCAGAACACCGGGCTCGGTCACGCGTGGCCGGCGGGTGCCGGCAGCGGCGGCAACTACATCTCGGCGAACAGCATCGACTACCCGGCGTACGTCACGGAGTTCTTCTTCGACAACAACCGCCGCGTCGACCGCGACGCGACGGATCCCGACCCCGACCCCACGCCGACGCCGGACCCCACGCCGACCCCCGATCCCACGCCTGATCCGGACGGCTGCTTCACGGCATCCAACGCGGATCACAAAGCCGCGGGGCGCGCGACGTCGTACGGCGTGAACCCGTACAACCCCTACTACGCGAAGGGCTCTCTCGCGTACATGGGGCAGGGCGACGCCACCGTCACCAGCCTCATGCAGACGGGCGACGCGTCGTTCGCGCTCGTCGCATCCTGCAGCTGACGCGACGATCTCCACCCGCTCGGTCGTTAGGCTGAGCGGGTGGAGATGTCCGAGCTGACCGCGCTGCTCACCCCCGACGGGCTTCGGCTGCTCGACGAGGTCGGGACGATCAGCACGACCTCCGAAGTGGCGCAGACCGTATCGCGGCTGCGCGCCGCTGGTCATTTCCCGGATCTCGTGTCCGCCGTCGTCGGCCAGGCGCATCTGCGTGCGAAGGGCGTCGCGAAGTTCGGTGCCTTCGCCGAGCGGATGCTGTTCACGAGGTCGGGCCTCGAGCAGGCTACGCGTCTGGGCGTGGCGGCCCGGCACGCCGGTCGCATGCGCCGCGCCGGCATCGAGAGCGTCGCGGACCTGGGTTGCGGGATCGGCGGCGACTCCCTCGCGTTCGCCGGCGCCGGGCTCAGCGTGCGGGCGGTGGATGCGGATGAGGTCACCGCGGCGATCGCCGCGTACAACCTCGCTCCGTTCGGGGAGGATGCCACTGTCCAGCACGGCACTGCGAAAGACTTCGTCGGCGCGAACTTCGCAGATGAGCACGAACTTCGCACGAATTCGGGCGATTCCTACGAAGAAACTGCGCTTCTGCGATGGAAGCGCACGGCGGTGTGGCTCGACCCCGCCCGCCGCACGGCTGGGCACAGCGAGACGCGCCGGGTCGCGGCATCCGACTACTCCCCCTCGCTCGGCTGGGCCTTCGATCTGGCGGAACGGATGCCCGTTGGCATCAAGCTCGGTCCAGCGCACGATCGCGATGCGCTCCCCGCGGACGCAGAGGCTCAGTGGGTCAGCGCGGACGGCAGCGTCGTCGAGCTGGTCGTGTGGTCCGGCGCCCTGGCGCGCGAGGGCGTGCGGCGATCGGCTCTGGTGATGCGCGGCGACGAGTCTCACGAGCTGACGGCGGGTGCGGACTCTGAAGATGCCGAGACCCGCGAGCTCGGCGCGTTCGTCCACGAACCGGACGGCGCCGTCATCCGTGCGCGCCTGATCGGCGATGTCGCCCGGAGCCTGGATGCCGGGATGCTCGACCCGAAGATCGCCTACCTCACCGGGGATGCCGCGGTGACGAGCCCGTTCGTGCAGTCGTTCAGGGTGCGCGAGGTCGCAGCGGCGAACCCCAAGTCGATCAACCAGATCCTGAAGGCGCACGGCGTCGGGACCCTGGAGATCAAGAAGCGCGGGATGGATGTCGACCCCGCGGCCTTCCGCAAGAAGCTGACCCTGCGCGGCACGGAGTCGGCGACGCTCATCCTCACGCGGGTCGGCGACAAGCGGATGGCGATCCTCGCCGACCGCGTCTGAGACCTACTCGCCGGTCTTGTCGTCGATCTCCGGATCGTCGCTGAAGAGGTCGTCGAACATCGGGTCGTCGCCGGAAGGATCGATCACATCCCCGGTCTCGGAGTCGACCGTGGTCGGCGCCGGATGACGGACGACCGTGAACTGCGGGCCGCGCATCTCCGTCTGCGAGAGGATGTAGTCCGTCGGCACACCGTCCACGGTGGTGCTCAGCGCGACGTCGACCCCGACGTCCTCCGCGCAGTCGTCCAAGACCTGGTCGTCGATGATGGCGATGATGCACAGGCCCTGGCCCGCCCAGTCGTACCAGATGTTCGTGTCGCCATCGCTGCCGATGATGCTGAGGTTCTCCGGCCTGTACCCGGCCGCCTCGATCTGCCTCAGCTGCGCGAGCTCAGCATCGGAGTACTGGGACTCCCAGTCCCAGTCGTCACTGGACTGGAGTTGGATGTACGGCACGAGCTCACCGTCGACGGTGCGCAGCACCGCGGCGGACAGGGATCGTCCGGCGTTCTCCTGCCCGTCGGGGACGGTGATCGAGGTGGATGGCCACCAGCCGTTCTTCTCGAGCTCCTCGTATGTCGTGCAGCTGCTCGAGGTGCGGTCGGACAGCGTGATGATGACGCACGTATCCTCGCCGTTCGAACGCTCGGCCCGCCAGACGACGGCGCCGTGCTGTTCGGCCATGGCGACGACCGTGCCCGGATCGTATTGCTTCTCGAGTTCTGCGCGTTGGTCGCCGTGAGCGGCGGTCAGCGCGAACGACCGCGCATCCCAGCCCCAGATCGCCCACCCGATGCCGAACCCGATCGCGAGGATTCCGGCGATGGATGCCGCGAGCACGGGCCAGCGGCGGCGAGCTGCGGCCGGAGCTTGTGTGGAGGCTTCGGCGCGCTCCGCGTGCTCAGCCCGTGGTTCCTGAGCCTGTCGAAGGGTCGTCTCGCTGCTGCGCTCCTCGCTCAACGACCCGAAGAGGTCTTCCTGCGGGTCGTCTTCCGGCGAGTCGTCTTCGTGCGGGTCGTTGAGCGGAGGCGGCGAAGTCGCCGCAGACGGCCGAAGCCGCCCCTCGAGCTCCTGCAAGCGCGCAAGCTCGTCCGCCGACAGGTCTCCGCCAGGGCCGTAGGCCTTGGCACGCAGCATCCGCAGCTCTGCGGAGGAGTCGGCGTCCGGCATCCTTTATCCCACTCTCTCGAGCTGCATCCCGGCCCAGATGAGCCAGCCCAGGCTGAAGAGCGTGGCTGCGAGGCCGAGCACCAGGGCCCAGGTCGAGATCGCCCGGCTCTCGACCGGCCGCCGCAGCGACATGATCGCGGCGATCACGGCGATGATCGCGAGCGGGATGCCCCACCCGACGAACCACGAGGCGACGAGCGCCACGATCGCGGCGACGAGGGCCCACGGAGCGAGACGACTGTTGTCGTCGGCGGAAGGCTCATCGTGCGGGGCCCACTGCACCGCCCCCATGCCCGCCGTGTCGGCCGGGCCGCTGGCGACCAGGGGTTCCGTGCTCACGGGTCCGGTGGGCATCTTCGTGTACTCACCGCGGGGGGCGCCAGGAACACGGGCGCGATCGGCCGGATGCTCGACCTCGGGGTGCGGAGGCTCGACCTGCGGCTGCTTCTGCGGTTCCAGGTCGCTCATGCGGCGCTCCCCTGGGTCTCGACGCGCTCGGCGACCTGGATCTCGGTGACGGGCAGCGTCGAGTCCGCACCGAACGCGAGCGTGGAGGGACGGCGTCCGGAGGCGATGAGATCGGCGGCGAGAGCGGCGATCATCGCGCCGTTGTCGGTGCACAGGCTCAGCGGCGGGATGCGCACCGTGACACCGGCGGACTCTGCACGCTGGATCGCGACCTCCCGGAGGCGCTTGTTGGCGATGACGCCTCCGCCGAGCAGCAGCCGCGGCACACCGCGGTCAGCGCACGCGGCGAGCGCCTTGGTGACGAGCACGTCGACGACCGCCTCGCGGAAGCTCGCGGCGACATCGGCGCGCTGCGACGCGCTCAGGGCGCGACCGGCGTCCTCCTCGCGCTCGACCCACCGCGCGACAGCGGTCTTCAGTCCAGAGAACGAGAAGTCGTAGCGGTGCTTCGCCATGTCGGTGGCCTTCGACAGCCCACGAGGGAAGCGGATCGCCTTCGGGTCGCCGGCTCCGCTCGGCGAGGAATCGGCTGCGCGATCGATCTCTGGTCCGCCGGGATACGGCAGCGAGAGCAGGCGGGCGACCTTGTCGAATGCCTCGCCGGCTGCGTCGTCGATCGTCTCGCCGAGCAGCTCGACGTCCGTCGTGAGATCGCGCACGTGCAGGAGCGACGTGTGTCCGCCCGAGACCAGCAGCGCGATGGTCGGGTACTCCAGCGGCTCGGACTCCGGCGTCACGATGTCGGCGGCGATGTGCCCGACCAGGTGGTTGACGGCGTACAGCGGCTTGTTCAGCGAGACCGCGAGCCCCTTCGCCGCGCCGACGCCCACCATGAGGGCTCCGGCGAGACCCGGGCCGCTGGTGACGGCGATGGCATCGAGATCGTGGAGCGAGACCTGCGCCTCGGCGAGTGCGGCATCGATCGTCGGCTGCAGCGCTTCCAGGTGCGCGCGGGCGGCGACCTCCGGCACGACGCCGCCGTAGCGGGCGTGCTCCTCCATGCTCGACGCGATGGTGTTCGAGAGCAGAGTGCGACCCCGGACGATGCCGATCCCGGTCTCGTCGCAGCTCGTCTCGATGCCCAGCACCAGGGGTTCCAAGACCAGTGGTTCGTTCATGCCAGTTTCACCTTCATCACGATGGCATCCACGTCGTCGGGCTGGTAGTACCGGGGTCGACGGCCGATCTCCTCAAAGCCCTCGGACAGGTACAGCCCTTCGGCGGACGGGTTGTCGGCTCGCACCTCGAGGAACACCTCGCGCGCCCCGCGGGCAGCGGCCTCGGCAAGCAGCGTTCGCAGCATGGCGCGCCCCCTGCCCTGTCCCCTGCGCGTCTCGGCGAGCGCGATCGTCTGGATGTCGGCATCCGCGTTTCCTGGAATGGATCGGAGCCCGGCGTACCCGATCACGGCGCCGGCGTCCTCATCGACGATGTAGTGGCTGTACGCGGTGGCGAGTTCGGCGGCCATGGACTCGCTGCTCCAGGCGTCGGTGGGGAACGAGGCGTTCTCGAGCGCCATGATCGCGTCGAGGTCGGCTGGCGTCGCGGTGCGGATGGTCATCAGCTCACCCGCTTCGGCGCGCCGGGGACGGTGACGTCCGGCTGGCGCAGGTAGATCGGCTCGACGCCGGTGAGCTCGCGGCCTGCGCGGGCCGCGAGCATCCCGACACGGGCGAGGGCGCCGGCGTCGAGTGTCGCCACCTCGATCTGGTGGATGCCGTCGAGCCGCGCATCCGCACCGGACCTGGGCACGAGGACGGTGGGTTCGACGAGATTCGGGATGCCGTCGGCATCCACCCCGTCGAAGACGGAGATCGCCACCTCGCGGCGGCGGGCGTCGGTGACGATCGCGAAGCGGGTCTCCGGAGCCTCCGCCTCGAGGATGGAGAGGGCCGCGGCGAAGTGGCTGGGGACGGGGACGACGGGGATGCCGCGACCGATCGCGAACGCTCGTGCCGTGGCGATTCCGATCCGCAGGCCGGTGAAAGGGCCGGGCCCCATCCCGGCCACGACATGCGTGATGACGCCATCGCCGATATCGCTCACAGTCCGTTCCAGCAGGGTGCCGATGACCTCGGCGTGTCCGAGCGGATCGGGGCTGCAGGCGTCGGCGCGCACCTGACCGTCGGAATCGATGAGGGCGACGGCCGTACCCAGCGAGGTGTCGACGGCGAGGATCACCTCTCCAGGGTAGTCGGCGCCTTCTTCACCCGCTCCCAGCGATCGCCGCCCTCGTCGCGCGCGCGGGCGGCGGCCTGCGCTGCAGCTTCGATGAGCTCGTCGTAGTCGTAGCCGACGACGCTCACACCGGCCCATCCGACGCTGGCGGACAGGCGTATGCCCGCGCTGGCACCAGCGCCTCCGATGGTGGAGATCCGCCGAAGCATCGTGCGCACATGGTGCTGCACCGACTCGTCGCTGCCGTGGATGATGACGATGCAGCGGTCGTCGTCGACGCGATCCGCATCGGCCGCGGCGGGGAGGCTGTCGATGATGTCGTCGTGGAACCGGTCGACGATCCGTCCGAAGCCCACGCCGGTGGTGGATTCACGCAGATCGGCCGTGTCGTCCAGGCGCACGTCGAGGATCGACCAGGCCTGATCGCCGTGCAGACGCGCCTTCTGCAGCCGGCGTCGGGCGCGCACGGCTCCGAGCGCGGCGGTGTCGACCTGCTGGCCGTCGGCTCGGACCAGCAGCACCAGCGTGAACGCCGCGCACACGCTCGTCACGAGCGTGCCGACGCTGTTGATCTCCCGGAGCACGTCGAGCTGCACTGACAGGCTGAGCTCCGTGTCGAACAGCGCAGCCGCTCCGCCCACGACCGCGAGTATCGCGAACGCGCAGGACGCCAAAGCGAGGGGCAGTTTGATGTCACGGCGGGGGCTGGGGTTGCGGAAGAGCTCGTACGCGATGAGCGCCGCGAACACGCCGGCGGCCAAGAAAACGGCACGGAACACGGGCTGGAAACCCGGACCGTCGGCCGACACGGCGAGAACCGCAGGCACGATCAGGACGAACGCCACGACCGGCCACCAGATCGGACGCTTGCCGAAATGCATGCGCAGGCCCAGCCAGATGATCGGCTCGAAGCAGATCATGAACCCGGATGCCGCGGCCTGCAGCACGGCCGAGTCCATCTGCTGAGCCCCGACCCAGAGGTATGTCCCGAGCAGACCGAGGCCGAACGCGACGCCCCACGTGATCGTGGCGCGACTGGGACGAGCGAGTGTGATCAGACCGAACACGAGCGCCGTGACGAGAGTCACCATCGCGACGAGCCCCGTCGAGGCGTCGACGCGGATGGCGTCGTGAGCGGCGTTGACGATCATGCTGGCTCTCTTTCGTCTGTGCGCTGCGTCGCACGCTGTGTCGAGTGCTCAGCCGAGGCGTGCGTCGACCGCTCCTCGCGCTGGCGCGGGAACCGCAGCGTGACGCTGGTCCCGACGCCCGGCTCGCTGGTGATGTCGATGGTGCCGCAGTGCGCGGTGATGATGTCTCGCGCGATCCCCATGCCGAGGCCCGTTCCGGGGATGCCGCCCGATCTGGCCTCATCGGCACGGAAGTACGGGTCGAACAGGTGCTCGAGCTCGTCCGGGGCGATGCCGAGACCCGTGTCGGTGATCGTGACCTCGGCCCTGCTCTCGTCGTCCACGCCCAGGTCGATCCCGATGCGACCGTTCGCCGGTGTGTACTTGACGGCGTTGCTGAGCAGGTTGTCGATCACCTGTCGCAGTCGGAACGCGTCCCCGTAGATGAGCAGGGTGTCGCGACCCGTGACCTCGATCGTGTGCCCCTGGCTCGTCGCGGTCGGGTGGTAGCTGGCGACTGAGGCGTCGACCACCTGACGCAGATCGACGGGCTCGGAGAGCACGACCGGCTCGTCCTTGGACTCGTCGAGCGCGGTGGACACCAGTCGCAGCATCCGCTCGCCGGCATTCGCGACGACCTCGAGCTGCGCGACGACGTCGGAGGGCAGATCGTCGCGTTCCAGCATCAGGTCTACGTGTCCGATGACGGCCGTGAGCGGATTGCGCACCTCGTGCGAGACGATCGCCGAGACGTTGCGACGGTTCTCGGCCGCTTCGAGCGCCTCGGTGACGTCGTCGATGATGATGAGCGTCGTGCGCTGCGCGTCGGATGCCCCTGCGAGCTGCTGCGTGCTCACCTGCAGTGCCCTCCACCGGCCCTGGCTGTCGTACAGCCACACTCGCTCTCCGCGCATGAGCTCGCAGCGCGCCGCTCGGGCGAGGACCGTCTGATCCGGAGGGAGCGGCTCTCCGCGGCGGTCGTCGTACTCGACCGCCGGCGAAGGGAGGGTCGCGCCGAAACGATCGCGTCCGTAGAGCGAACGGTAGGCATCGTTCATCCGCTGGATGACGCCGTCCTCGCCGATCGCTGCCAGAGCAGTATCCAGCACGTCGATGATCTGCGTGACGCGCTGCTGGTGCGTCTCGGCGCGCGTCGCAGCCGTGTTCACCTGTTCGGACTGCCGCTGCAGCAGGCGTCGGGCTGCGCGCGAGCGCTGGGTGCCGATCCGCAGTGTGGTGCCGAGGAAGCCGAGGGTGATCACCACGATGAGCACCCGCAGCATCATCTGCGCCGGATCGCCAGGGTGGTTGCCGAACGCGATGAGGCACACGCTGATGAAGGCGATGCCGATGAACACCCAGGGCATGGTGAAGTACGTTGCGAGCCAGGTGACCGGGAACACCCACAGGAAGCCGAGTCGAATGTCGGGTGTGCTCGTGGTCAGGCCGATCGCGAAGGCGTCCAGCAGAGGGACGCTGACGGCCGCGATGGCGGGCAGCCGGTCCCAGGGAACCATGATCGTGGCGAGTGTGATGAGGATGACCAGCGCGAAACCGGCGACGACCAAGGGGGTCGCGAACGTCGCCGGCCGGAAGGCCGCGATCATCACTGCGATGGCGACGATGCCGCCCGTGAAGATCAACTGCCAGCGCCAGATCGATGGCGTGCGGACCATGCGTGCTCGCCTCTCGGAACGGATACTCAAGTCTGCCGCAAGATTACTCAAAGAACGGCTCGACTGCGTTCCCACGGCGCACGCCTGATCATACGATCATGAGCGGGAATCTGAGGCCGCGGTGATGGGGCACCGCGGCCTCAGTGGCGCGAGAGGGACATGAATGAGCAGCACGAACGGTCATACGGCCACGCCGCGACGCCGCAGGCAGTGGGGCACGGAGAAGACACATGCTCCGCTTCCCGCCGTACACGCGCGTCCGTCGACGCGCAAGCTCGTCCTGGCGCGAGTGGCGATCTGGCTCACCATCGCGGCGTGGATCCTCTACGTGCTCACCGTTCTGCTCACGCTGTTCCTGGCGGGCGAGTTCGACACCACCTGGCGCATGATCGAGGCGGCGTCCTACATCGTCGTGGTGTCGTTCCTCACCTTCTCCGCCCTGATGTATCTGCTCGCCCGCTACGGGGCGTTCCAGCGGTTCCGCACGCACCGGCGCACGGCGCGCGCCGAGCTCGACCGGCACTTCTCGGTCGATCATCGTCCCTTGACCGTGCTCGTCCCCTCCTACGCGGAGGAGCCGGGCGTCATCCGCAAGACGCTGTGGTCGGCCGCGCTGCAGGAGTACCCCGAGATGCGCGTGGTGCTGCTCATCGACGATGACCCGTACCCGAGCAACCCCGAGACGCGCGACAAGCTGAACGCCACACGCGCCGTGACGGCAGAGATCGCCTACGCCCTGCACGAGCCGCGCGAGCGCGCCGTCGACGCGCTCGCCTTCTTCGAGAGCATCCGCGATCTGCCTGGCATCGCGGAGGACGCCCTCCCCGATCTCATCGACCAGCACTGGCTCGCGATCACCTGGCTGCGGGACTTCGCGGATGCCGAACCCCGCGAGGACCACGTCGACGACTTCTTCGTGGAGGAGATCCTTCGAGGCCTGGCCGATGATCTGGAATCGACCGCCGTCGCGCTCGAGATGGCTGCGGCCGAAGGCTCGGCGCCGACCCCTGAGCGGGTCCACGAGCTCTACCGCCGCCTGGTGTGGATCTTCTCCGTGGAGATGACCTCGTTCGAGCGCAAGCGCTACGCATCGCTCTCGCACGAGGCGAACAAGGCCATGAACCTGAACGCCTACATCGGCCTGCTGGGGGGCCGGTTCGTCGAGCACGTCACTCCGGACGGCGTGATGCTGCGGCCCGCACCGGGAGGCGCTGCGGCCGATCTCGAGATCCCGTACTCCGACTTCGTGCTGACCCTCGACGCCGACTCCCTGCTGCTGCGCGACTACTGCCTGCGGCTGGTGCACTTCCTCGAGCAGCCCGAGAACGCGAACGTCGCCGTGACCCAGACGCCCTACTCGTCGTTCCGCAACGCCCCGACGCGCATCGAACGCCTCGCGGGGGCGACCACCGACGTGCAGCACATCCTGCATCAGGGCATGACGAAGTACAACGCGACTTTCTGGGTCGGCGCCAACGCCGTGATCCGCATGGAGGCGCTCGACGACATCCTCGAGATCGAGAGCATCGACGGCATCGAAGTCCGTCGCTACGTGCAGGACCGCACCGTCATCGAAGACACCGAGTCGAGCGTCGACCTCACCCTCTTCGGCTGGAAGCTCGTCAACTATCCGGAGCGTCTCAGCTACAGCGCCACTCCCCCTGACTGGGGCTCGCTGATCGTGCAGCGCCGCCGGTGGGCCAACGGCGGTCTGCTCATCCTGCCCAAGATGTGGCGACAGATGCGCGACAGCCGGCGGCTGCACAAGCCGCTCGGCACGGCCGAGATCTCCCTGCGGATGAACTACATGGCCTCGATCGCCTGGGCGAGCTTCGGCTTGATCTTCCTGCTCGTCTATCCGTACGACAACAGGCTCGTGAGCCCGTTCATCCTCTTCGGAGCCCTGCCGTACTTCCTGGCCATGTCCAGCGATCTCCACTACAGCGGATACAAGCGCACCGACATCTTCCGGATCTACGGCTTCAACCTCATCCTGCTGCCGGTGAACCTGGCCGGCGTCCTCAAATCGCTGCAGCAGGGCATGACGGGTCGCAAGATCCCGTTCGCCCGCACACCGAAGGTCAAGGACCGCACGAGCTCGCCGCTGCTGTACATCATCAGCCCGGTGGCGATCATCGCGTACTCGGCATTCATCGCCTGGCGCAGCTACCAGGACGCGTCCTGGTGGACCCTCGCATTCTCGGCCTTCAACGCGATCTGCGCTGCCTGGGCGTTCCTCGGGAACATCGGCATCCGCAACGGGCTCGTCGACACCTGGATCGGGCTGACCGACTGGATGTACGTCGACATCGAGCGTCCGGAGCCTGCGGAGCAGACGAAGGATGCCACGCCGGACTGGCGGGCGATGCTGCACGAGGGGCACCCGGCACCTGGGACGTCCGCACCGCGCGCGACAGCGCAGGAGCGACCCCTCGTCGAGCCGGAGCAGGCCGATGCACGCTCCGAGCTGGAGCTGCGCTCGTGAGCGGCGCCGAAGGGCAGGAGGGACTGGAGTTGTCCGAAGATCAGCCGACGCAGGAGCCGAAGGACCGGCCGAGCCGGGAGCGCGCACCCCGTCAGGGACGCCATGCCGGCAAGCGTCTGTCTCCCTGGCGCGTGCTCCTGGGCATCGCCGTCGTCCTCGTCGTCGCGACCGGAGCCGTGGCGGTGCCGTGGTACCTCACGCGGGCCGATCCCGCGATCGCGGAGACGGCGGGCCCGCAATGGTTCGGCGGCTACTTCGATGTGACGGCGGCGGACGTCTCGATGTCGCCGACCGTCGGCGACGGCAATGACGACACGATCGTGCTCGGGTTCATCGTCGCGTCCAGCGCGACGCGGTGCGCTCCGTCCTGGGGCACCTTCTACAGCCTCTCCGAGGCCGGCGCGAAGCTCGACCTCGATCGCCGGATCGACGGCATGCGGCGCGACGGCGCTCACGTGGCGGTGTCGTTCGGCGGCGCGCTGAATCAGGAGCTCGCCGTCGCCTGCGACACCACCTCGTCGCTGATGCAGGCGTACTCGCGGGTGATCGACCGGTACTCGATCACCACGATCGATCTCGACCTCGAGGGCGAAGGACTCGAGAATGTCGAGGCCGGCGCCCGCCGCGCGGCGGCCATCGCGGCGCTGCAGCGTCAGCGAGAGGCGTCCGACGGCGCTCTCGACGTCTGGGTGACCCTGCCCACCGCGCCGACGGGCCTGACCGCATCCGGTGTCAACGCGGTCCAGCAGCTGCTGGAGGCCGGCGTCGACCTCGCCGGCGTGAACGTCATGACCATGGACTACGGCACTGATCTCGGCGACGCGACCATGGCGGAGACGTCGATGCAGGCGCTGAACGGCGTGCACGACCAGCTGACGACGCTCTACCGCAGCCTGCGGGTGCCGCTGCCGGCGGCCGGCGCCTGGGCCGTTATGGGCGCGACGCCCATGATCGGGCAGAACGACGTCCGCGAGGAGGTGTTCACCCTCGACGACGCCGCAGCATTGAGCGACTTCGCCCAGCAGAAGCAGCTCGCGCGGATGTCGATGTGGTCGATCAACCGCGACCGTACCTGCGGACCCAACTATCCAGACGTGTCGATCGTGTCCGACTCGTGCAGCGGCGTCGAGCAGGCCGGGGAGACCTTCGCCGGCATCCTCTCGACCGGCTACGACGACTCGCCGTCGGATGCCGCAGCCACCCCGGCCGCGACGCCGGTGCCGGACGACCCCGAGACCAGCCCGTACCCGATCTGGTCGGAGGACGCCTCGTACTCGCACGATGTTCGCGTCGTGTGGCACGGATACGTCTACGCGGCCAAGTGGTGGGTCAGCGGAGGACCTCAGCCGGATGACCCGACCCAGACGGCCGAGACGACGTCATGGGTGCTGGTGGGCCCCGTGCTGCCGGAGGACGAACCGTACGCGCTGCCGACGGTTCCCGCAGGGACGTATCCGGAGTGGAATTCGGGTCAGGTCTACCAGAAGGGCGCCAGAGTCGTCGTCGACGACGTTCCGTTCGAGGCCCAGTGGTGGACTCAGGCGGAGGATCCGCTGGAGGGCATCACCGACCACGACCGCTCACCGTGGGAGGTCGTCGACTGACGGGCGCCGCCGGGTATCCGCCAGACGCACGACGCCCGCCGGACGGCGGGCGTCGTCAGATGATGGCGGGAACCTCGGCTGGTGTGAGCCGATAGCCGACGCCCCGGACCGTCTCGATGTAACGCGGCTCGACCGTGTTGTCGCCGATCTTGCGACGCAGATTGGTCATGTGCGCCTCGATAGCGCGCTTGTCCGGCTCTCCGACGTAGTACGACGTCGAGCCGAAGGCCTCCCCGCGCAGGACGAGGGCGAGGTCCGCCTTGCTCCGCACACGGCGCTTGGACTCGAGCAGCGTCGCGAGAAGATCGAACTCGGTCGGGGTGAGCTCGACCTCGCGCTGCGAGACGAGGGCGGTGTGGGTCGCGAGGTTCAGGCTGATGTCGCGGTGCGACTCCCAGCGGTCCAGGCTCTCCGGGTCCACGATCGAGATGGATGATGTGGCTGTGGGGTTGCGCGCCGCGGTGGGCACCGGCCCCGTCGTGGCGGCGTCCGCGGACGGCGGGTCGAGGCGGGGGCGTCGCATCAGCGCCTCGATACGTGCACGCAGCTCGCGCGGTCGGAACGGCTTGACGACGTAGTCGTCGGCGCCGGAGCTGAGTCCGAGCACGACGTCGGTCTCCTCGGACAGAGCCGAGAGCATCATGACGAACGAGGAGCTCGTCTTGCGGATGCGACGCACGACCTCGATGCCGTCGATGCCGGGAAGGTTGACGTCGACCGTCGTGATCGCCGGTTCGTGCTCCTTCACAGCGGCGATGCCGTCGAGGCCGGAGCCGGTGAGGACGACCTCGAAGCCGGCTGAGCGGAAGACCGCGTCGAGCAGACTGCGCACGTCCGGATCGTCGTCGATCACCACTGCGACTTTTGGCTGGCCCACGACCGTCGGCTCGAGGTCGATCTCCGATTGCACTGCGACACCGCTCATAGCTGTCCCCTCAGACTCATCGGGGAATGACGTCAAGAGCGCCAACTTCCCGATGCTCGGAATTATAGCCATAGGTCGTAAACATCCGACACCATCTACGACTTAAGTCCACATCGAGTCTCAGCTCAAGGCTGCACGCAGCGGGTAGTCCTGCCCCTCCAGAATCACCTGAGAAGCGACACCGGTGCCGCGGTTCACCACGACCGGAGCGAGGAGATTCACGCTGACGCCATCGGCCGCCGGGTGCGCCACGACGAGCAGCATCGCGTCCTCGGGCGCGGAGAGCGCGAGCTCGTCCGTCTGCTCGTCGGTCAGCATCGGGGCGTAATCGGTCAGCACCGTGCTCGGATCGACGAGGTACAGCCGCAGCTCCGCGTCGTCGACGGCGCGCAGGGTGAACAGTCCATCGGAGCCGTCGACGGGCGTCAGGGCGAAATCCACGTGCGGCGCGAGCCCGGGCGGCGGCGCGACGAAGCTCAGAACGGCGCTCATCGCAGGAAGTCCATGAGGGACGGCTGGAGCACGCGCGCGTTGACGGCGAGAGCGGATCGGTAGACGAGCTCCTGAGCCTGCAGCTTCACCAGCACCTCCACTGAGTCCACATCCTCGACCGCCGCACGGCGCGATTCGAGCGAAACCGAGTTCTGCACAGCCGCCTCCTTGGCGCGTTCGATCTGTGACTGGCGGGTGCCGACCGCGCCCTGGGCACTGAGCATCGCGTCGCGGCGATCATCGATCTCGGCGAGTCGCGGCCCGACGTTCGTCCCGGAGCGCAGATCCGAGATGATGTTGTCGACCAGGGCGAACACCGAGCCCGCCCCCGTGCCGAACACGGCGGCTCCGTCGGTGTCGACCCGAACGGATGCCGTGTCGGAGACGCGGCGCATCACCTGTCCGTCCGATGACCCGCTGTGCGCGTACGCGCTGTCGAACGCCGCGGTGTCGGAGGTGCCGGCGAACACCGAGCGGCCGAGGATCCTCGTATTGGCCTGCGCGAGCAGCTCGTCGCGGATGCCCTCGAGCTCGACCGCGATGGCCTCCTTCGCCGTGGCATCCATCGCGCCGTCGTTCGCGCCCTGGATCGTGAGGTCGCGTACTCGGCCGAGGAGCGCGGTGCTGCGAGTGATCGCGGAGTCGGCGGTGGTCACCCACGCGAGCCCGTCGTCGATGTTGCGCGCGTACTGGTCGTTGCGACGCTGCTCGGCGTGCAGGTCGAGTGCGGCCGCCGCTGCGGCCGGATCGTCGGATGGCGCGGCGAACGCGCGCTGGGACGTCGCCTGCTCCTGGAGCCTCGCGAGCTCCGACAGATTGGACTGCAGATGGCGCATGGCCGTCTGCGTCATCGAGGATGCTGTCACACGGGAGATCATGATGGCCCTTCCATCAGCGTCCGACGACGCCGGTGCGGTTGATCAGGACGTCGAGTGCTTCGTCTACGGCGGTCAGTACTCGTGCTGCGGCCTGATAGGCGGTCTGGTAGGTGAGCAGGCTGATCGTCTCCTCGTCGCCGTCGACGGCGGCGACGGACTGCTGTGCCGCGGCTGCGGTGATGGTCGCGGTCTCGGAGACCCTGGCGCGCTGGATGTCGGCGGCGGTGCTCACGCCCAGGCTCGACACCTGCGCCGCCCAGATCGCGTCGGGGCCGCCGGCGCTGAGACCGATCTGCGAGATGTCGTCGGCATTGCTGGAATCCCAGGCACCGGCGCCGGGCTTCGCGAGCGCGAGCTCCGCGCCGGAGGTCACGACGACGCTCAGCCCGAGCGCAGCGGGGCCGGTGGTGGAGATCGCGAAGAAGTCGCCGCCCGGCTGACCGGAGGAGGTCACCCCCGCGCGGTGCTGCGTGTTGACCGTGCCGGCGAGAGCCGTGGCGACCTCGTTGTACCCGGCGGCGAGCTTCGCCAGCATCCCGCCATCCTCTGCGGGAGCAAGGACCGACAGGTTGCCGCCGAGTTCGCCGCCGACGATCGACACCGGGATGTCGGATGCCGAAGCCCACGACACGGTCATGCGCCCACCCGCGTCGATGGAGGTCGGTCCGCTCAGGGCCAGATGGCGGGCGTCGGAACCGGCGACGAGCGCGTTGCCGTCGATGCGCACTGTGAGCGTGCCGTCGCTTTCGATGCTCGCCTTCCCTCCGGCGAGACGGGCGACGTTCTGCGCGAGCACGCTGCGCTGGTCGATGAGCTCGTTCGCGGAGTGGCCAGAGGCGAGAGCGTTGCGGATCTCACGGTTCAGATCGGCGATCTGGTCCGCGACCGCGTTGACCTGGGTCACGGTGCGCTCTGCCGCCGTTCGGGCGTCCGACCACTGGGTGGCGACCGTGCGGTATCCCCCGGCGATCTGGGCGGCGAGTTCTCCGGCGGATTCCAAGACGACGGATGCTGCCGCTCCAGCGTCAGGCGTGTTGGCGAGATCCTGCCAGCCCGCCCAGAACTGCGAGAGCCGAGCGGCCAGTCCGTCGGCTGTCGGCTCGGCGAGCGCCGCCTCCATCGTGGTGGCGGCAACGGCCCTGGTGGACCAGAAGCCCGACGACGCCAGGGTGTCGCGCACTCGCGCGTCGAGGAGCGCGTCGCCGAGACGCGCCACTCCGTCGATCGAGACCCCGTGCCCCGGTGCCGCTCCGGTGCTGAAGCGGCCGGTGTGCGCCAGGGCGGCGACGGACGAGGTGACCACGCGCTGCCGGGTGTACCCCTCCGTGGTCTGGTTGGCGATGTTCTGGCCGACCACGTCCATTCCACGGCGCGCTGCGGCGAGGCCGCTCGCGGCGGTGGTCAATCCACTGAAAGTCGACATCGTCTCTTCTCTGTCCGATCGCGGTGTGTCAGATCTGGGTGTCGACGATGCGCGCTGAATCGTCTCGCGCACGGACGCCGGCGGTGGTGTACTCCCCCGTGTCCAGGCCGAGGCTGGCGATCGTCTCCTGCGTGGCGCGCATGACGCCGGCCAGCTGGTCGGCGTTCGTGTCGCGAAGCTGCGCGATCTCGGCGGTCAACTGCGTGAGGGCATGCATGTGGTCGGCGAAGACATCGCGCCAGACGCCCTCGGGTGCGTGCTGAAGCAGCTCGCGCAGCGACGAGTCGTCGGCCGCGCCCCATTCCTCTGCCACCGCCGAGACCTCGACGGAGCGTGCGAGCGCGGTCGCGCGCAGACGCTCGAGTACCTGCTCGATCTCACGTGTAGCAAACTGTATCCAGTGCGATCGCCCTGCGGCGAGCAGAAGCTGCTGTTCGTCGAGTTTGAACAGCAGCATCTCCAGCAGTTCACGCTCTCGCCACAACTGCATCGACAGTTCGTTGGCTCCCATTTTTCCTTCCCCAGTACTCCCCAGCGGTGCGCCGAATTTTTTCGGCTCGTTGTACCTCTATCGGCCACCGTGGCCCTAAGGTTACTACCGGGGTATTTGATGGATAGTTCTCCCCATGGACATATCGCTGTGGTAGTGATATGGACGAGACCGAGTTGCAGACGAGCGTTTCGCTCCCATGAGAGGTGGACACCCCCATGTCGCCGCTTGCCGACCGCAATCGCCTCGTCGAGGAGAACCTCCCCCTCGTCGGATACCTCGCAGCAGAGACGCACGCGCGCGCGACGCACATCCCGCGTGAAGAGCTCGCCGCTGTCGGAGCCCTGGCTCTCGTCACCGCGGCCGATGCGTTCGACGCCTCGCTGGGCGTCCCCTTCGGCGCGTATGCGCGCCGTCGCATCCTCGGCGCCTTCGCCGATGAGATGCGCGCCATGGACTGGGCCTCACGCGGCATCCGCAAGCGCATCAAGGAGACGACGGCGGTTCGCGACACGCTGACGGCGGGCCTTGGTCGCACGGCGACGGTCGCAGAGATCGCGACGGCGATGGCGGTTCCGACGGACGTCGTCTCCGAAGCACTGGCCGACGCCTCACGCAGCGTGGTCACGCTCGAAGACCCGTCTGCGCACGCTCTTGCCTCCGACATCCCCCTCCCCGACGAGTCCGCCATGGTGAGCGAACGGCGCGAGGTGCTCGAGCACGCGGTCGCCGCGCTCCCCGAGCGCATGCGCTTCATCGTGCAGGCGGTGTACTTCGACGAGCGCCCGGTGAAGGAGATCGCCGAAGAGCTGGGAGTCTCGCACTCCGCCGTGTCGCAGCAGCGTTCCGAGGCGATGCGCCTGCTGCGTGACGCTCTCGAGCAGTACTTCGCCGACGGAGAGGCGCCGACACCCGTCGCCCGGGTATCGGTCGCCGTCCGGGACGCGTTCTTCGCGCGGATCGCCGAGACCGGCAGCGCCCGCCTGGGGAACGTGTTCCGCGGTGCGCCGGCCGCGTCGGCCATCGCCTGAAAATCCCGGTCAGAGCAAGATTTCTTGGCTTGAACCCCTCCGTTTTTCGAACCTTTGTACTACCATGGATGCATGGAGCAGTACTTCGACGATGTGGACGATCGGCCTCGTGACGCCGCGTTCGCCGTCGAGTCTGCGTTGGCCGATCTGCAGTGCGCCGACATCGATCTGAACCGGTACGCGGCTCGTCGTGCGGGGCAGATCGCGGATGCTGTGGCCCTCGCTCGCCGGAACCCCGAGGTATACGTGCTCGAGTGCGGCCCGGATGCTGCCGATGAGGCCGAGCGGGCGGTGATCTTCGACATCTCGCTGCGGCTGAAGCGGTCTGAGGACGACGTGAGGGCCGAGCTTTCTGTGGTGCAGACGGCTATGCGCCAGTTGCCGAACCTGTGGCACCACGCCCGGGATGGATTCGTGTCGATGCACCTCGTGTCGCGTGCGGTGTGGGCGCTGCGTCGGCTGCGGGCGCCTGTGAACGCCACGCCGGAGCAGCGGGATGCCGCGCGTGCGGCTGCCCACCGGATCGATGAGGAGACGTCGGAGTGGGCGTTCACGTGTTCGCCGGCGAACTTCCTGCGCCGGCTGCGTAGACTGGCCGATCGGCTCGACCAGGAGCCCCGCGAGGTGCGTCATGCCCGCGCGGTGGCGGACCGTCGCGTGGGGTTCGAGCATCTGGATGACGGGGTGAGCTGGATAGGCGCGCTTGTTCCGACGCCCGAGGCTGTGGAGATCCAACAGCGTGTGACCGCGAGCGCGACGCAGGTCAAGAAGAACGACCCGAACGAGGCGCGCACGCTCGCGCAGATCCGCGCCGACTTGTTCTCGGACTGGCTGCGCGGCGTCGGCACCGACCGGGCCTCGAAGACGAAGATCTTCGTCACGGTCCCCGTTCAGCTCCTCGACGGCGCAGCCGCGGATGGCATCGCTGATCTGCCGGTGCCGGAGGCGGAGATCGTCGGTCAGGGTCCGATCGATCCGCTCACCGCGAAGCAGCTGTTCCTCGACACCGGGGTCTTCCGCCGCGTTGTCGTCGACCCGATCCGCAGCGTGGTCGTCGACATGGACCGCCGCAGCCGCCGCGCCACGCCGGCTCAGCGTGATTGGTTGGTTCTGCAGCACGGCACGTGCGCGGTCGACGGGTGCACACGGCTCGCCCTCGACACCGACATCGACCACGAAGTCCCCTGGGCGCAGGGCGGAAAGACCGACCTCGCCGGGCTCCGTCCCCTCTGCCCTCGACACCACACGCTGCGACATCGCGCACGCGCCGTCTTCCGATCACGACCAGACGGATCCGTCGAAGTCACCACGCCGACGGGGTTCCGCAGCTCGGCGCCACCGCCCGAATCCAGGATCGGAGTGAGCCTCACGGCCGATCTCGCCGTTCCCGATCCCGTCGCACCGCCGTTCTGACGGACGCGCACCTCTGTCTAGCGCCCGGCTCTGCCTAACGTCCGGGAGGGTTCCGCCGATAGGTCTGTACGGAGCCCACGGATGGGCTTCAGTACGAACCCAATCACGGAGGAACACACCATGGGTATGCAGATCAACACCAACGTGTCGGCGCTCAACGCCTACCGCAACCTGTCCAGCACGCAGAACGACGTGTCGAAGTCGCTGGAGAAGCTCTCCAGCGGCCTGCGCATCAACCGCGCCGCGGACGACGCCGCCGGCCTCGCGATCTCCGAGGGCCTGCGTTCGCAGGTCAACGGTCTGAACGTCGCCGCGCGCAACGCTCAGGACGGCATCTCGGTCATCCAGACCGCTGAAGGCGCCCTGACCGAGGTCCACTCCATCCTGCAGCGTGTGCGCGACCTTGCGGTGCAGGCCGGTAACGACTCGAACAACGCCGACTCGCGCGCCGCGATCAAGACCGAGGTCACCGGTCTCGTGGATGAGCTCACGCGCATCGCAGATTCGACGAACTTCAACGGTATCCAGCTCCTCAGCGGTGACGTTGACGGTGTCGGTGCCGGCACCGGTGCTGTGCTGAGCTTCCAGGTCGGTGCAGATGGAACTTCAGCAAACCAGATCGAGGTTGACCTCAGCGGTGCCGACATCAAGACGCTTGCTGCGGACCTCAAGACTGCGATCATCACGACTGATGGTTTCGCGGACGCAGCGGCGGCCGCTGGGACGATCACGACAGTCAGCGACGCCATCAAGGACGTTTCGTCGGCTCGCTCTACTCTCGGTGCCGCGCAGAACCGCTTCGAGTCGACGATCAACTCGCTCAACGTCTCGTCGGAGAACCTGGCTGCTGCCGAGAGCCGCATCCGCGACACCGACATGGCGGCCGAGATGGTCAAGTACACCGCTGCGAACATCCTGTCGCAGGCCGGTACGGCGATGCTCGCTCAGGCAAACCAGAGCACGCAGGGCGTTCTTCAGCTCCTGCGTTGATTCGCTCGCTGGTTCCGGGTGGGCGGGAGACCCTCGCCCACCCGGAACCAGCACACGCCACTGATTCGGAAGGGCACCCATGGGTATCGCGCTCGACGGCCTCGTCTCCGGCCTCAAGACTTCAGAGCTCATCGACGCGCTCATGGACGTGCAGGCCATTCCGCGCAACCTCATGAGCGCGAAGTCCGATGACAAGAAGTTCATCATCACCCAGCTGCAGACGCTCAACACCTCTCTGCAGGACCTCGCGGCCAAGGCGAAGAAGGCCGCCTCCGGCGAGAGCATCGCTCAGCTCTCCGCGGCCTCGTCCTCCGAAGCGGTGAAGGTCGCCCTCCGATCCGGAGCATCCGCCGTCACGGCCGACATCGTCGTCGACCGGCTTGCCCAGAAGCACACCGTCGTCACTGCGGCATCCACCCAGTGGCCGGATTCGCCCCCCACCCTCATCCTCGAGAACGCCGCCGGCGAGCGCGTCGAGGTCACGGCCGACTCCTCCTCGATGGCCGACATCGCCCGCGCCATCAACAAGGCCGGAGCCGGCATCTCGGCGACCGTCGTCTCGGCCGGCACGGACGCCGACGGCAACCCCCTCCAGCGCCTTCAGCTCATCGCGACGGAGTCCGGCGCCGATGGCAGCTTCCGCGTCCTCCGTGCGAACGGAGACGACGTCGCCACCGCCCCCGGCGCAGCCGTGGTCGCCACCGGCTCCGACGCGCAGGTGCGGCTGTGGGCCGGCACCGCGGCCGAGCAGGTGATCACATCATCGAAGAACACCTTCACCGATCTGTTCACCGGAGTGGACGTCACCGTCAGCGCAGTCTCGACAGAACCGGTCACCGTGTCCGCTGCCGCTGACGATGCCGCGAGCACGAAGGCCGCCGCCGAGTTCATCAAGCAGGTCGCTTCCCTCCTGACCCGCATCGACAATGGCTCCAAGGCCACGGTCGGCGCGACCGCGGGCGAGACGACGACCCTCGGCGTGTTCACCGGCGACAGCACGATCCGCGCGCTTCGGCAGTCCCTGGCTGACGCGATCCAGCATCCGATCGACGGCACCTCCCCCTCGAGCATCGGCATCTCCATCGACCGCTACGGGGTTCTGACCATCGACGAGACGAAGTTCGCGGCCGCGCTGGCCGACGACCCGACTGCCGTCACCACCATGTTCACCGGTATCGCCGAGCGCGTGCAGCAGACGACCGAGACGTACTCCGACAAGTACGACGGCCTCCTCACCGCGCGGATCACCGGCCAGCAGAGCGAAGTCGACAGCCTGGGCAAGCAGCTCGAGCGCTGGGACCTCCGGCTCGAACAGCGCCGCGCGACGCTGGAGCGCACCTACGCGCGCATGGAGACGATGCTTTCGCAGATGCAGTCCCAGTCCTCCTACCTCACCTCGCAGCTGTCGAGTCTGCCGAGCTACGACACCGGATCGAAGTGATCTCATGAACGCCACAGCCGTACTTCGTGCCCAACAGCGCTACCGTGACGACGCCGTCCTCTCCGCCACCCCCGAGCGTCTCGTCACCATGCTCTACGACAGGCTTCTGCTCGACATCGAACGCGGCGAGAGCGCCCAGCGCGCCGGCGACTGGACCGAGGCGAACACCCAGCTGCAGCACGCCCAGGCCATCGTCGCGGAACTGACCTCGTCGCTGTCGAACGACTGGACCGGCAGCACCGGCCTCCGCGCGCTCTACACGTTCCTGACACAGACCCTCATCGGCGCGAACATCGGCCGCGACCCCGAGCGCACGCGGGCCTGCCACGAGCTGGTCGTCCCGCTGCGTGAGGCCTGGCACGCCGCCGCGGCGGCCGTCACCGAGGCACGAGCATCATGAGCGACGCCTGGGTGGCGCTGCTGGATCGCTTCGAGGCCGATCTCGACGAGGCGACGGCCGTGCTCGCTCCGTGGACCCCGCCGACCACACCGATCCCCGCGCATCTCCACGACCGCGCCCATACGGTGCTGCGCCGGCAGCAGGAGCGGATCGCCCTCATGGGACAGGTGCTCGATGACGTGCGGCACCAGCTCGAAGTCCTGCGAATGGTTCCCGCCGACGGCCGGTGGGATGCCCCGGCCTACCTCGACGTCAACGGCTGAGATACCCGCCTAACGAATTCCTTCCCACCGCCGATAGAGCACTCCGAGCAGGGAACGCTCGCTGACTCGGCCATGGATCGGCCGCACCACCCACCGACGGGAAACGGGTTCGTGTTCGATTCAGTGACCATCTCCGCGCTCTCCAGTGCGCTCGACGGCCTCGCACTGCGCCAGCGTGCCATCGCCGACAACATCGCCAACGTCAACACCCCGAACTACCACGCCAAGCGCGTGCAGTTCGAGGAGGCACTCGCGGATGCCGTCGCGTCCGGTACCGGCCGTGCGACCGCCACGGTCGAGGAGTCCCTCGAGCCGACCCGCCTGGACGGCAACAACGTCAACCTCGACACCGAGACGCTCTCCAGCATCGACACGATGCTGCGCTACCAGTTCGCGACGCAGGCGATCAACGGATCGTTCTCCTCGATGCGCACGGCGATGAGGACCTCATGACCTTCGACGCCATCGGCATCGCCGGCACCGGACTGACCCTGCACCGCAAGTGGCTCGATGCCGTGAGCGACAACATCGCCAACATCAACACGGTCACCGCGACGAACGGCGACGCATTCCGCCAGAGGTACGTACTCGCGCAGACCAGCCCCGACTCCCCCGGCGCCTACGTCGCCGGCACCGCGCTCGGCAGCGCTGAGGGACGCCTCGTGCACCAGCCCGACCATCCGCTCGCCGACGAGGACGGCTACGTCCGCCTGCCCGACATCGACCTCGGCGACCAGATGAGCCAGCTCATCCTCGCTCAGCGCGGCTACCAGGCCAGCGCGGCGATCGTCGACCGTGCGCGCAACACCTACGAAGCCGCCCTGCAGATCGGACGAAGCTGATGGCCGCCGTCTCCGGCATCGAGGGCATCTCCTCGGCACTCACCGCTCCCGCCTCCCCGCTCGCGAACACCGCTCCGACCGGAGATTCGGCGTTCGCGACGAGCCTCACCGGCGCGATCGACGAGCTGCACGCCCTGCAGTCCGAGTCGAACACGCTCAAGGTCGCCGCCGTCACGGGCGATCTCGATGACATCCACTCGGCCATGATCGCGTCCTCGCGTGCGTCGGTCACCCTCGAGCTCGTCGCCGCCGTCCGTAACAAGGGAGTCGACGCGTTCAACGAGATCATGAGGATGCAGGCCTGATGCCCCAGGCAGTCCAGAACGTGTTCCAGCGGATCGGCCGCGTGATCGCCGGGTTCACCGTCGCTCAGCGCACGATCGCCATCATCGGTGTCGCCGTGCTCGCGCTCGGGATCATCGCTCTGTCCAGCTGGCTCTCCCGCCCGACGTTCACACCCCTGTTCTCCGGCCTCAGCCCTTCGGACGCCAACGCCGTCGTCGAGCAGCTGCGCTCGGCATCCGTGCCGTACGAGCTGAGTGCCGGCGGCACGACCGTGCTCGTCCCGGAGAAAGACGTGTACGACCAGCGACTGACCGCCGCTGCGGCAGGTCTTCCCACCTCGAGCTCCGGCGGTTACTCGCTGCTCGACGACATGGGCGTGACGACCTCGGAGTTCCAGCAGTCGGTCACGTACAAGCGCGCGATCGAGGGCGAGCTGGCAGCGACCATCTCGGCGCTCGACGGCGTCTCGGCCGCATCGGTGCAGCTCGCGATCCCCGAGGAGAGCGTGTTCGTCTCGGAGACCGTCGACCCGACGGCATCCGTCTTCATCGAAACAGGCAACGGGTCGACGCTCTCTCAGAAGCAGGTCGAGGCGATCGTCCACCTGACCTCCGCGGCGGTCAGCGGCATGAAGCCCGAGAACGTGGCCGTCGTCGACCAGACGGGGCACACGCTCTCCGCCGCCGGTGTCGGCGCGACCGGTGGCGTCGATCAGCAGGCCGGCGATTACGAGGCGCGCGTCGAGGCATCCGTGCAGCAGATGCTCGACACGGTCGTCGGCGCCGGCAACGCGACCGTCACCGTATCCGCGGTCATCGACCGCTCGCAGAACGAGCGTCTCGACGAGACCTACACCCCGGCTGAGGGCACCCCTCCGCTGACCGAGGAGATCCGCAGCGAGACGCAGAACGGCAGCTCGACGGGCGCGGGCGTGCTCGGCCCCGACAACATCGCCGTCCCCTCAGAGGGCGGCGACGGCACATCGGAGTCCACGGCCGAGACCCGCACCAACGCCATCAACAAGACCACGCAGTCGACGACGACACCGGCGGGAAGCCTCACACGGCAGTCCGTCTCGGTCGCGATCGACCAGGCCACCGCCGGCGACGCCAACATCGCGAAGCTGAACGATCTGGTCGCAGCCGCAGCCGGAATCGACACGGATCGCGGCGACACGCTCAGCGTCGAGATGGTGGCGTTCAGCCAGACCAGCGCCGAGGCTGCGCAGTCGGCGCTTCAGGCTGCAAAGGAAGCAGAGCAGGCCGCGCAGCAGGCCGCGCTGCTGAACACCGTGATCGTCGCGGCGGCGATCGGCCTGCCGCTGCTGGCCGCCGTGATCGCCCTGATCGTGCGTGCACGACGGAAGTCGGGGGCCGCCGCTGAGATGGACGCCATGTTCGGCGATCGCCCCGAGGCACTCGGCACGCTCGGTTCGAACCTGCTCACGGCGCCCACCGCGCTGCTCGATTCGCCGACCGTGCCGCTCGCGATCACTGAGCCGGACCCGCATCCGGTGGCGGAACTCGAGATCGAGACCGAGCCGGCACAGGTGACCCTCGAGCGGCGCCGCATCGAGCTTGACGCGCTGACGCGGCAGGACCCCAAGCGCACGGCCGAGCTGCTGCGCACCCTCATCGACGACAGGCAGCCGGCGTGAGTGCGCTGAGTGACCGCCAGACGGCGGCAGTTGTGCTCATGAACCTCGATCGGGCGCATGCCATCGAGGTGATGAAGCATCTCTCCGAGGCCGAGGCCGAAGCCGTGGCATCCGAGATCATCGGCCTGCAGAATCTCGACACCGAGACCACCGCGCACGCCCTCAACCGTTTCCACCGGATCGCATCCGGCCACCTGCCGCCCGCCCGCGGCGGCCGCGACATCGCCGCCGGCCTCCTGGAGGCATCGTTCGGCGCGGAGCGCGCAGCGGCCGTACTCGGTCGCGTGACCTCCACCACGGCGAACTCGTCGTTCGACTTCCTCGGCGCGGCCGACCCTGCTCAGCTCGCCACCCTCCTGGACGGCGAGCTGCCGCAGACCGTCGCCCTCGTTCTCGCGCACGTCACGACCGAACAGGCGGCAGCCGTGCTGGCCGCGCTCCCCGACCCGGCCCGCACCGACGTCGCCCACGCGATCGCGACGATGGGCACGGCGACGCAGGAGGCGATCACGATCGTCGCCGACGCGCTGAAGGCGCGCACCGGCACGTTCGCATCGCGTGAAGCGCCTGAGACCCTGGGCGGCGTCGAGCCGCTGGTGGAGATCATCAACCGGTCGGATGCCACGATCGAGAAGGCGCTGCTGGCCAGCATCGAGACCCGCGACAGCGCACTGGCGGAGGACATCAGGTCGCGGATGTTCACGTTCGCCGACATCGTCAAGCTCGAGGACCGCGACGCGCAGAGCGTTCTGCGCGGCATCAACCTGCGCTCGCTCGCGCTCGCCCTCAAGGGCGCCAACCAGGGCATCGCCGACGTCATCCGCCGCAACGTCTCGGAGCGCAACCGCGAGAACCTCGACGAGGAGTCGCGAGCGCTCGGCCCGGTGCGCGTCTCGCAGGTCGAGGAGGCGCGTGCGGAGATCGTCCGCACGATCCGCGCGCTCGAGGCGTCCGGCGACATCACGGTGCAGCGCACCGACGAGGACGAGTATGTCTACTGAGGCGTTCTCCCCTGCGGTCTTCCCCCGCCTGCACGGCGGAGGTCTGGCTGCCGAGCGCGAGCAGGCTCGCGTGCGCGGATACGCCGATGGTCATGCGGCGGGGTTCCGTGCCGGGAACGCCGCCGCAGAGGCTGCGCTCGCGACCGCTGCGGCGGAACGCCTGGCGCAGGACGTCGAGGCGGCACAGGCCGCGGCCGACGCCGCCGCCGCCCTGCACGCGGCCGCGCGCTCCCTCGCAGAACGCGAGAGGTCGCTGGTCGCCGCGACGCAGTCGCAGGTTCTCAGCCGCGCCGTCGAGCTCGCCGAGCTGATCCTGGCGGGCGAGCTGACGGATGCCGATGACTCGGCCACCGCCGCCGTGCGACGCGCACTGGCCGCGGTCGACAGCGCCCAGGTGCGCGAGCTGCGGCTGCACCCCGAAGACATCCGCACGCTGCAGCGGCTCGGCACACAGCCGGACGGCTTCGCTCTGACCGCCGATGAGACGCTCGACCGAGGGGACGCCTTCGCCGCACTCGACCACGGATTCGTCGACGCCCGAATCGGTTCCGCACTGGAGCGCGCACGCGCAGCAGCTGCCGCAGCTGCCGCTACTACGGCGGAGCGCGACGCATGAGCGCCTGGGACGCTGTGCGAACGGCGGTGCTGCCGGAGCGGATCGGCGAGGTCTCGCAGATCCGCGGGCTCAGCGTCCACGTGCGAGGGCTGGAGTGCGCGATCGGCGACGTCGTGTCGATCGGTCAGGACATGACCGGTCAAAGCGTGGACGCCGAGGTCGTCGCGACCGGTGAGGACGGCATCCGATGCATGCCGCTCGGGCCAGTGGCGGGCCTCACGGTCGGAACGACGGTGCGCTCCAGCGGCGGCGCTGTGCGCGTGCCGACAGGGCCTGCTCTCCTCGGCCGCGTGCTCGACGGGCTGGGCCGGCCGATCGACGGCAAGGGCCCGATCGCCGGCCCGCAGGTCGCCCTCGACCACGACCCGCCTTCGATCATGGGGCGCGACCGGATCTCCGCTCCGCTGCCGCTCGGCGTGCGAGCGCTCGACACCATGACGAGCGTAGGCCGCGGTCAGCGCGTCGGCCTGTTCGCCGGATCCGGGGTGGGAAAGTCCTCCCTGCTGTCGATGATCGCGCGCGGCACCGAAGCCGAAGTGACCGTGATCGCCCTGGTCGGCGAGCGCGGACGCGAGGTGCGCGAGTTCATCGAAGACGATCTGGGGCCCGAGGGTCTCGCACGTTCGGTGGTCATCGTCTCGACGTCCGACCAGCCGGCGATGGCGCGCATCCGCGCTGCCTTCACGGCGACCCGCATCGCGGAGGCGTTCCGCGACGAGGGCGCCCACGCGATCCTCATGATGGATTCCCTCACCCGTGTCGCGATGGCGCAGCGCGAGATCGGCCTCTCCGCCGGCGAGCCTCCTGCCACCCGCGGGTATCCGCCGTCGACGTTCTCCCTGCTCGCCGGGCTCCTCGAACGCGCGGGCACCGATCGCGGCGGGTCCGTCACCGGCATATACACCGTGCTCGTCGACGGCGACGACCACAACGAGCCGATCGCCGACGCCGTCCGCTCGATCCTGGACGGGCACGTGGTGCTCGACCGCGCACTCGCGCTGTCAGGGCATCATCCGGCGATCGACGTGCTGGGGTCGATCTCCCGCGTCGCGGGCAAGATCACCTCAGCCGAGCAGCGGGCCGCGGCATCCACGCTGCGCGCTGTTCTGGCCGCCCGCCGCCGCGCGAACGACCTGATCGACATCGGCGCGTATCAGTCGGGAGCCGACGCCCGCATCGACGCGGCGATCGCGAACGAGCGGTCGATCTCGGCGTTCCTCACGCAGCCGCTCGACGAGACCAGTCACAGCGAGGAGTCGTGGCGACGTCTCGGCGACCTGGTCGCGGCGTTCGGAGATGTCGCATGAGCCGTCAGTTCTCACTCGCAGGGCTGCTGCGCGTACGGGGCATCCAGGAACGCCAGGCCGCGCAGCAGCTCTCTCGCGCGGTGCTCGACGCCCAGCACACCCAGGCCAGGGAGCGGAACCTGCGTGCGGCCCTCGGCGGTGAGGGGACGGATGCCGTCGACGTGCGCTCACTCGCGGCCCTCGCCGCCGCTCGGAGCGCGAGCCGCAGCATGCTCGCCGAGATCACCTCGCTCGCAGCCGTGCAGCAGAAGTCCGTCGACGAGGCGCGCATCCAGCACGCCGAGGCGCGGCGAGCCCAGCGCGGCCTCGATCGGCTCTCGGACGCCCATGCCCTGCGCGTGCAGGCCGAGGATCTGCGCGCCGAGCAGGCCGAACTCGATGAGATCGCATCGCGGACGAAGCCGGAGGACGCGTGATGAGCCTGATCAGCATGCTGGCAGGGCCGGTCGCGAAGACCACGCGCAGCGCCGAACCGGCGGCCGCCGCCGACGGCGAGAAGGCACTGGCATTCGCGGATGCCGTGGACGATGCGCGGGCCGCTCTGACTGATTCCGCGACCTCGGATGCCGTGACCTCGGATGCAGTGACGCCGGATGCCGCGACGCCGGATGCGGCGACGCCGGTGACGCCTGCTCTCATCGCGACCGCTCCGGGCGCTGAGCCGGGGGAAGCGGCTTCCTCGAAAGGCTTCGGCTCGCTGACGCTCGCTCAGCCCGTTTCGTCTCCGACTGCTTCGCAGCCTCCGCTCAACGACCCGCAGGCGGGCGCCGAAGCATCCGAGGAAGCGCCGACCCTTCGACAGGCTCAGGGATCGGCGGCGCCTCAGGGGACGCTCGCAGGAGCATCCACGACGCAGCCTAAACAGCGGGTCGTTGAGCGAGCCGAAGGCGAGACGAAACGCGTTGAGCGAGCGTCAGCGAGTCGAAACGAGACCTCGGAATCGGCTCCAGACGGGAGGCCTCGACTCGCGCCGCTCGCTCAGCCCGTTTCGTCTGCGTCGGCTCCGCCGCCTCCGCTCAACGACCCGCAGCCCACGTCGGGGACGCTGAGCGAGCAGACACCCCAACTCGGGACGTTGAGCGAGCGCAGCGAGACGAAACGCGTTGAGCGAGCGTCAGCGAGTCGAAACGAGACCCCGACCCCGGTCGAACTGCCGCAGAGCCTTCGACCTGCTCAGGCATCGGCGGCGCCGACGACAGCATCGGCGATGCCGGCGGCGATGGTCCGCCCTTCCCTGCTTCCCCAGGTGTCAGCCCCGGTGCTCGCTCTGACGCAGGCGGCCGACGGCGATCACCAGCTCACACTGACCATCTCCCCCGAGAGCCTGGGCCCCGTGACCGTGCGGGCGCACATCTCCGGCGGCACGATGCGCATCGAACTCGCCGCGCCCACCGACCTCGGTCGAGACGCGCTGCGGATGATCCTCGCCGATCTCCGCCGCGATCTCGCCGCCGCCGCGCCGCACGCCACGCTCGCGATCTCGGCACAGGACGGCGCCCACTCCGGATCGAGCCAGTCGGGCTCGGGTCATTCCGGTGCCGGCCAGCCGAGCGCGGCGTTCACGGCTGCGAACGGCCACGGCTCGTCGCAGAGCTCCGGGTCTCAATCCGGAACCCAGAACGGCGGTTCGCCGGCCGATCGAGGGCAGACGCGCACTTCCTCGCCGGATACCCCCCAGCCCACTCCCACACCGCTCACGACGCCGCACGGCGGCATCGACGTCTACGCCTGATCGAGAAGGATCGAGAAGAGGAACCCATGACCACTGTCGATGCGATCTCCGCAGCATCCACTGTCTCCACCACCGGCCTGCAGACCGGCACCACGACGCCGGCGACCGAGCGCAAGCAGACGCTCGACTCCGAGGTCTTCCTGAAGCTGCTCGTCACGCAGCTCACCAATCAGGACCCGAGCTCTCCCATGAACACCAACGAGATGATCGCGCAGACCACGCAGCTGGCATCCATGGAGCAGCTCACGGCCCTGAGCACCACAACGAACGAGAACTTCGCGCTGAGCATGCGTCAGACGGCCGCGACGCTCATCGGTCAGCAGGCTCAGTACGTCGATGATGCGGGCGTCGAGCACACCGGCATCGTCTCCGCCGTCTCGTTCAGCAGCGCCGTCCCCATGGTGACGATCGGCGACACCGCCGTCCCCCTCGATTCGGTCTCCGGACTGACGCTCGTCTCCCCGACCACTCGATCCTGACCCACCCAGAAAGGCACCATCATGCTTCGCTCCCTTTTCTCCGGCATCTCGGGTCTGCGCTCGCATCAGACCATGCTCGATGTCACCGGCAACAACATCGCCAACGTCAACACGACGGGATTCAAGGCGTCGGCCGTGCAATTCCAGGACTCGCTCTCGCAGCTGCTGCAGAACTCGATGATGCCGCAGCAGGGCGCTGGCGGGCAGAACCCCGCCCAGGTCGGGCTCGGCGTGCAGGTCGCCGGCATCCGCACCAACTTCGCCGCCGGTGCCCCGCAGCCGACCGGTGTCCCGACCGACCTCATGATCAGCGGGGACGGCTTCTTCGTCGTCCGCTCCGGCGGCGAGACGCTCTACACCCGCAACGGCGGATTCTCGTTCGACACCAACGGCCAGCTCGTCAGCGCTGACGGTGCGCTGGTGCAGGGCTGGACGGCCGTGAACGGCACCATCGTCCCCGGTCAGGGCCTGGGCAGCATCACTCTGCCCGTCGGCGCGCTGATCCCGGCGACGGCGTCCACCTCGGCGACGGTGAAGGGCAACCTGCCGTCCGAGGCGGCTGCCGGCGACGTCCTCGTGCGCGACGTGCAGGTGTACGGCGCTGACGGCACCGAATCCTCGCTGCGGCTCACGTTCACGCGCACGGCGACCGGTTGGGACGTCAGCGACGGAAACGGCGCCAGCACGACGCTCGCCTTCACCGACGGAGCGCAGACCGGAGCCGGATCGCTCGTGTCCGGCGGCATCACGGTCGACCTGTCCGCCGTCACGGGTTTCGCCGACGTAAGCGACATCGCGATCACCGAGCAGAACGGCAAGCCGGCCGGAACGCTGAGCTCGTACGCACTGACGAACGACGGCAGCCTCGTCGGCACGTTCAGCAACGGCGAGACCGAGGTACTGGCGCGCGTCGCCCTGGCCGGCTTCGTCAACCCCGGCGGGCTCGAGAAGGCCGGCTCGTCGCAGTTCCGCGCGAGCGCGAACTCGGGTCAGGCGACCATCGGCTCCGCCGGCTCCGACGGACTCGGCGGCATCATCAGCGGTGCGCTCGAGATGTCGAACGTCGACCTGTCGCAGGAGTTCACCAACCTCATCGTCGCGCAGCGCGGCTTCCAGGCGAACGCCCGCATCATCACCACCAGCGACGAGGTGCTGCAGGAGTTGACGAACCTCAAGCGCTGATCCGGCGCTCGACGACGAGGGAGAGCCGCCCGGCCTGCCGGCTCTCCCTCGTCAGCACTCACCGCAACACGGCCCCGAAAACGATGCCCGGTAGCAAGCTTTAGCAGTGCTAACCGCGAGTAGCGGCGCCGCTAGCAAGCTTTAGCAGTGCTAACCACGAGTAGCGACCTGCCGCCAACCGTTCACTCAGCCGATGCGTGAGCGTGCAGGCGATCGGCAGGACGTCGAGGGGTCCGATGTGGGTCATGCTTCCACCTCAGCAGAGCCGCCCTGCTCGAAATCCTCGAGGGCTTCGAACGGAGAGTCGACATCCCCGCGCCAGGCCTCGACCCCCTCGCGTATCGCGAGGACCGAGACGACGAGCGCAGCGACCGAATCGGCCCATGCCCATCCGAGCAGTGCGTTGAACAGCAGCCCGAGCAGCACGGTGCCGGACAGGTAGATGCACAGCAGCAGCTGTTTGGCGTCGGCCTGCACGCTGCGCGAGCCGAGTTCTCGTCCGGTCCGGAACTCGAACCACGCCAGTGCCGGCATGATGATGAGGCTCGCGATCGCGATTCCGATGCCGACCGGGGTGTACTCCGGCGTGCGCACGCCGACCAGCGCGAGGATCGCTTCGACGATGACGTACGCAGCGAGCGCGAAGAAGGCGATCCCGATCACGCGGACGGTGACCTTCTCCCATCGCTCCGGATCCCTGCGGGTGAACTGCCAGGCGATCGCCGCAGCGGATGCGACCTCGATCGTGGAATCGAGCCCGAACCCGATCAGCGCAGCAGAAGATGCGAGGGCGCCCGCCGCGAGGGCGATGACCGCCTCGATGATGTTCCACGAGATCGTGAAGAAGACGATGAAACGCACCCGACGGTGCAGGATGCGCCGCCGCACATCGGTCAAGGTGACGCTCATGCGAGGTCGGGTCCGCAGCAGCCGGGGACCGCGCACGTCGGGTCCATGCACGGGGCATCTTCGTCGACCGCGAGCGTGACGTCGATGAGCGCTGCCAGGGCGGCCGTCAGATGCGGGTCGGCGATCTCGTAGCGGGTCTGGCGCCCCTCCGCCCCGGCCACGACGATCCCGCAGCCGCGCAGACAGGCCAGATGGTTGGAGACGTTCGTCCGGGTCAGCTCCAGCTCGTGGGCGAGCTTCGCCGGGTACCCGGGCGCCTGGAGAAGAGACAGCAGGATGCGAGAACGTGTCGGGTCGGCCATCGCACGCCCGAGTCGATTCATCACGTCCACTCGTGTCGCAATAGTCAGCATGCACTGACTATACAGTCAACAGTGACCTATCGAAACACGTACCCCGCTAACGCTCCGGAGTCGGCGGCCGACAGTCAACCACGACGGCCCAGGATGGGCGGTCAGTCCTCACGGATCGAGGACACGTTGTTTCCAGGATGGAGCCCATGATCGTCGTCACGCGCCTGAACCGAACACGGTTCGCGCTGAACCCTGACCTGATCGAGCGGATCCAGGCCTCCCCCGACACCACCATCATCATGGTGGATGCCGCCACCTTCGTCGTCACAGAGACGATGGCCGAGGTGATCGCGAAGATCACCGAGTACCGCGCCGGCGTACTCGCCGCCGCGGCGAACCTGGCCCGCATCCCGATCTCCCCCGCCGACGAGCCGGAGGCGGTGCGCTGATGGATCCGTCACTCATCCTCGGCCTCGTCCTCGCGTTCGGCGCCCTGCTGGCCATGATCGGCATCGAGGGCGCCTCCGTGACGGCCCTTCTGCTGCCGGCGCCCATGATCCTCGTCTTCGGCGGCACCATCGCCGTCGGCATCGCGACCGGAACCATCCGCGACTTCCTGCACGCGATCAAGGCGCTGCCGCGTGCTTTCCGCGGCGACAAGCACTCGGCCTCGAGCATGATCGACAAGATCGTCGGCCACGCCGAGAAGGCGCGCTCCGAGGGTCTGCTCGCACTCGAGCAGTCACTCGTCGACGAGAAGGATCCGTTCCTGCGTCAATCGCTGCAGAGCATCGCGGACGGCGTCGACGCCGAAGAGCTCCGCACGCTGATGGAGGACGAGATCACCTCGGCCGCCGCACGCAACCGCACTGCATCCAAGTTCTACATGACCCTCGGCGGATTCGCGCCGACGGTCGGCATCGTCGGCACCGTGGTCTCGCTGACGCACGTGCTCGAGAACCTCGACCAGCCGGACGAGCTGGGCCACATGATCGCCGCCGCATTCGTCGCCACGCTGTGGGGCCTGCTGTCGGCGAACTTCATCTGGCTGCCGATCGGCGGCCGTCTCCAGCGTCTGGGTGAGCTGGAGGTCGAGCGGATGACTCTGGTGATGGAGGGCATGCTGGCCGTTCAGGCAGGGTCCCCGCCGCAGTTCGTCGGCGAGCGCCTCCGCGCCCTCGTCGCACATCGTCCGACGGCGAAATCCAACCGCAGGGGTGCGGGTCAAGGGGCAGCGGATCCGGCACCGACGTCATGAGCGTCAGAGCGCGTCGACAGGTCCCGCACGACGAGCACAGCGGGCCCGACGAGCGCTGGATGGCGTCCTACCTCGACATGATCACGGTGCTCATGTGCCTGTTCATCGTGCTGTTCGCGATGTCGACGGTCGACCAGGAGAAGTTCGCGGCCCTGAGCGCATCGCTGGCCACCGGGTTCGGGCAGGACCCGACGGAGTTCGCCGACACCGCAGAGGGCGTCGTCGTTCCCCCCGAGCTCATCGACGAGAAGGGCGAACCGGCCGACCCTGACCTGAACGCCGCCGTCGTCGAGTTCGAGGAGCTGTCCGCGCTGCGCGACAAGCTGCGTGACGTGCTCGCCCAGAACCACCTGGAAGCAGACGTCACCTTCACGATCGACGACCGCGGTCTCACGATCGGACTCGTCAGCGCCGAGACGTTCTTCGAGACGAACAGCACGAAGCTCAGCGGCAAGGCCGTCGCCGTGCTCGACGCCCTGGGCACGGTGCTGGTCAGCGTCCCGAACGACATCTCCGTCGAAGGCCACGCCGATCACCGCGTCGCAGCGGCCCCGTTCGCGACGAACTGGGAACTGTCCTCCGGCCGCTCGACCCAGGTGCTCCGGCACCTCGTCGAGTCCGGCGGTCTGCCGCCCACTCACGTGAAATCCGTCGGCTATGCCGACACCCGTCCGATCGCCACAGGGTCCAGCGCAGACGCGCTGGCCAAGAACCGACGGGTCGACATCGTCGTCCTCTCCCAGGTGAAAGAGGAGGTGCGCTCGCTCATCCCGTCCGTTCAGGCCTCTGCGGGGGGATCCAAGCCGGGACCCTGACCTCTCCGTCGCCTAACGCGCGCACGTCACCGCCCGATAGTGGGGTTCGTGGTGATCGACGACAGCGCGCGATCCGGCATGCCGACGGAGGGGCCTTCGGCGACCGCCGAGATCGCGGCATACGACTTCGAGCGTTCGGCGACGCTCTCCCGCGAGCACGCGCGCGCGCTCGAGCTGGCGTTCGAGACGTTCTCGCGCCAGTGGGCCGCCGAGCTCTCGGCCAAGATCCGCGTGCGGGCGACCGTCACGGTCGAGTACGTGACGATGCAGAGCTACGGCGAGTACGCCCAGTCGCTGCCGACCACAACTGCACTCGTCGTGTGCGCCCTGCCCGACTCGTCCGAGCGGATGATCGTGCAGTTCCCGACGTCGGCGGCGACCGCCTGGATCGTGCAGATGGTCGGCGGACGCCCCGTCGGCGCGACGGAGGAGCGCACGTTCACGCCGATCGAGCAGGCTCTGATCGGATCCCTGATGACGGATGTTATCGCCCTGCTCACCGGCACGATGGACGGGCTGCTCCCGCAGGGCGTGACGATCGCCGGCATCCAGTACAACTCGCAGTTCGCGCAGGTAGCCGCAGACAACGAGCCGGTGATCGTGGCGCAACTCACCATGCGTCTGAGCGGACGCTCCGTTCCGACGAGCGTCATGCTGCCGGCATCCATCCTCTCGGCGTTCGCTTCCACCGCCCCCGCGGACCGCTCCGCCAACCCCGAGCTCGTGCGCCGGCAGGTCGAGGAGACGCCGATCGAGGTGTCGCTGCGGCTCAGCCCGCGCACCATGCTCCCGCGCGAGGTCCTCGGCCTCGCGGTCGGCGACATCGTGCCGCTGCCGCACGCGGCCGACCGGCCACTCCTCCTGCTCGTGGGCGATCAGCCCATCGCCACGGCCGCCGTCGGCACCGCCGGCGCGCGCCTGGCCTGCGTCGTCACGACCACGATCCCCGACCCCAGCACCGTTTCCGTCCCCGCCTCCGAGGAGTCCGTGTGACCACCACCACCGCTTACGAGTCCGCCGTCGCCGCAGCCTTCGCGGCCCGGCTCCCCACTGCGGCTCCCACCGGCGTCCGGCCGTCGCGTTCGTCGGGCGATACCGGCGACGCCGTCGTCGTCTCGTTCGTCGGAGAGGCCAGTGCCGAACTCGCCGTGCAGATCCTCGACCCGCTCACACTCGTCGACGGCCTGCCCGACGCGCCGCTCGCGGACCGGCTGCTCGACGCCCTCGAGGCATCGGCGACCGCGCTCGGCCCTGGTGCGCTGGGCGAAGCGCGCATCGGCGACGCATCGGCGATCTTCTCGCATCCCGCCGTGCAGGTGTTCGATCTTCTCGACGACACAGAGCGCACGATCGGCCGTCTCGCCGTCCGCGTGACGCAGCTCCCTTCGAACGACCGGACGGGGAGCGGCGCCACCTCGTCGCGCCGTCTGCAGCGCATCGCCGGCGTCGAGATGGACCTCACGGTCGAGATCGGCCGCACGCGGATGGCCGTGCGCGACGTGCTCGACCTCGAGCCAGGACGCGTCGTCGAGCTGGATCGCTCGGCCGGCGCACCCGCCGACGTGAAGCTCAACGGCCGCATCATCGCCCACGGCGAGATCGTCGTCGTCGATCAGGATTATGCGGTGCGCATCACGCGCATCCTCGAGAACATCGAGGCCTGATCCTGGAGGAGCTGCTCGTCGGACTGCGCGTCGCCCTGTCGCTGGCGGCGGTGCTCGGGCTGCTCTGGTACCTGCAGCGACGGTTCTCCCGCGGGGCATCGCGCCGCCGCGACGCCCAGCCGATCACGGTGCTCGGTCGCCAGAACCTCGGGTCGAAGGCGCAGTTCGTCGTCGTGCAGACCTCAGACGCGCGATACGTGCTCGGGGTCACCGAGCACGGCGTCAGCGTCATCGATCGCCTGGACGTCGACGAGGATGCCGAGCGAGAGGATGCCACGGCATCCGGGATCATCGCGAACGACGCATCGCGGCATCCGGAAGACGCATCGCGGCATCCGGACGACGCGACCGGCGCATCCACGGCGTTCGACAGCATCCTCGCCGGGGCATCCGACACAGGCGCGCCAGAACTCCGTCGCCGCGTACGGCGTCGGAACGACCCCCTGCGCGGATCGATCATCTCCCCCGACACCTGGCGTCAGACCGCCGAGGCCTTCCGGCGTTCACGATGAGCGCTGCGCTGCAGGCCGCCGTCGTCCCTCTGCTCACGATCGACATCGACGGCGTCGACGGCTCCCCCTCAGGGTCGATCCTCACGCTGCTCGGGATCACGCTGCTGTCGGTGGCACCGGCCCTGCTGCTCATGATGTCGTCGTTCACGAAGATCTTCGTCGTGCTCGCGATGACCCGCAACGCGCTCTCGCTGCCCAGCATCCCGCCGAACCAGGTGCTCGCTGGGCTCTCGCTGTTCCTGTCGCTGTTCATCATGTGGCCGGTGCTCACCGAGATCAACACGGTCGCAGTGCAGCCGTACATCGACGGGTCTCTCACGTTCGCGCAGGCCTTCGACGTGGGTCAGGCGCCGCTGCAGGACTGGATGCTGCGATTCACGCGCGAGGAGGACCTTGCGCTGATGTCGCGCATGGCGGCGCAGGACAACCCCACCGACCCGCAGAGCGTGCCGCTGTACACGCTGATCCCGGCCTTCATGATCTCCGAGCTGCGCGCGGCCTTCATCATCGGCTTCGTCATCTTCGTGCCGTTCCTGGTCATCGACCTCGTCGTCGCCGCGGCGCTGATGTCGATGGGCATGATGATGCTGCCCCCGGTGATGATCTCCCTGCCGTTCAAGATCCTGCTGTTCATCCTGGTCGACGGATGGGGGCTGATCATCACATCGCTCCTGGAGAGTTACGGAGGGGTCGGATGAGCCCGGAGGCTGTACTCGACATCGGCACGCAGGGCCTGCTCATCGCGGCGAAGCTCGCCGCCCCCGTGCTCATCACCGCGCTCGTCGTCGGCTTCGGGATCTCGCTGCTGCAGTCGATCACCCAGGTGCAGGAGGTGACGCTGTCGTTCGTGCCGAAGATCGTCGCCGTCGGCATCGCCCTGCTGATCGCCGGCAACTGGATGATCGCCGAGATCATCGCCTTCACGAACGACATGTTCGACCGCATCCCGATGCTGCTGAGCGGCGGATGACGTGAACATCCCGATCGACTTCGCCTGGCTGGAGGCGACCATGCTGGCCGCGGTGCGCATCACCGCGTTCATCGTGATCGCCCCGCCGTTCTCGTACGGGGGCATCCCCATGCGCATCAAGGCGATGCTGGCGATCGGGCTGTCCCTGGCGATGGGCGCCGCAGTGGCTCCCGGTTATGAGCCGCTCGACACGGGCCCGTTCTTCGGCGCACTCGCCATGCAGGTGCTCACAGGAGCGCTGCTCGGCTTCCTCGTGATGCTGTGCTTCGCCGCCCTGCAATCGGCCGGCAACCTCATCGACGTGTTCGGCGGCTTCCAGCTGGCGCAGGCGTTCGACCCGCAGTCCATGATCAACGGTGCCCAGTTCACCCGGCTGTTCCACATGGCGGCGCTCGCGCTGCTGTTCGCGTCCGGCGGCTACCAGATCATCCTCGCCGGGCTGGCGCGCAGCTTCGAAGCGGTGCCGGTGACCGGGGTCCTCGAGGTCTCGGGCCCCGCCGAGCTGCTCGTGGACGGCGTCTCGCAGATGGTGCTCGCCGCGGTGCAGATCGCCGGCCCGCTCGTACTGGTGCTGTTCCTCGCCGATGCCGGCCTCGGGCTCATCACCCGTGTGGCCCCCGCGCTGAACGCGTTCGCGATGGGCTTCCCGGTGAAGATCCTCCTCACCCTGCTTCTCGCCGGCACAGTGTTCATCGCCCTCCCCGCCCTGGTCGACGCGCTGGCGTCCGAGGCCCTGCGCATGATGCGGGGGGTGCGGGTATGAGCAACGACAGCGGTGAGCGCAGTGAGAAGGCCACGGACAAGCACCTGCGCGAAGCCCGGCAGAAGGGGCGCATCTCGCGCAGCCAGGACCTCACCGCCTGGCTCGGGATCGGCGCGGCCGCGGTCGCGCTGCCGGCGGCCATCGGGCTCGGGGCGTCGGCCGGCACCGAGCAGCTGATCTCGCTCACTTCGATCGTCCATGCACCGTCGCCCGCATCGGCGCTCGGTGCTCTCGGTCAGGGGCTCGGCTCGATCCTCCCGACGCTCGGAGTGATGCTCGCCACCGTCGCCATCGTCACGCTTCTCGGAGCCGTGATCCAAGGTGGCGTGCACCCGCGCAAGCTCGCAGGACGGTTCGAGCAGTTCAACATCGTGAACGGCGTCAAGCGCGTGTTCGGCCTGCAGGCGCTGTGGGAGGGCGCGAAGGCCCTGCTGAAGACCGCCGCGATCGGACTGGCCCTGTGGGTCGTGATCGCCGGGCTCATGCCCGTGCTCTCCGCGAGCGGCTCGCACTCGATCTCGCGACTGCTCGGCACTGCCAGCGAGGGCAGCGCTGCACTGCTGCAGACGGCGATCGCGGTCGGGCTGGCGCTGGCGGCGATCGACGTGTTCGTCGTGATGCGCCGAAACACCAAGCACACCCGCATGACCAAGCGCGAGGTGCGCGATGAGAACAAGAACTCCGAGGGCGACCCGCTGATCCGCCAGCAGCGCCGCTCGCGTCAGCTCGCGATCAGCCGCAATCGCATGATCGCCGCTGTCGCCGGCTCCGACGTCGTACTCGTGAACCCGACCCACGTCGCCGTCGCCCTGAAGTACGAGGCCGGCCGCTCGGCGCCGAAGGTCGTGGCCAAGGGCACGGGCGTGATCGCCGACAGCATCCGAGAGCGGGCCAAGACGGCCGGAGTGCCGATGATCCGCGAGATAGCGCTCGCCCGTGCGCTGTTCGCCTCGTGCGAGGTCGGGCAGGAGATCCCCGAGGACCTGTACAACGCCGTCGCCAGGGTGCTCGTGTTCGTCGACAGTCTGCGCAAGCGCGGTGCCGCCCGCGGCATCCATTCCCTTCCCTACCGGAGGACCGTATGAATCAACTGCTGCGGAAGCTCGCGGTGCCGATCGGCGTGGTCGGCATCATCATGCTGCTCGTCGTGCCGATCCCGCCGTTCCTGCTCGACACGCTGATCATCCTGAACATCATGTTCGCGCTGGTCATCCTGCTGACGTCGATGTTCGTGCGCAAGCCGCTGGACTTCTCGGTGTTCCCCTCGCTGCTGCTCGTGGCGACGCTTTTCCGGCTCGGGCTGAACGTGGCATCCACCCGTCTCGTGCTCGGCGAGGCGTACGCCGGGCAGGTGATCGAGGCGTTCGGGGCGATCGCCGTCGGCGGCTCGCTGATCATCGGCGCCGTCGTGTTCCTCATCCTCGTGGTGATCCAGTTCGTCGTGGTGACCAAGGGTGCGGAGCGCGTGGCCGAGGTGGGTGCGCGCTTCACCCTCGACGCCATGCCGGGCAAGCAGATGGCGATCGACGCCGACCTCAACGCGGGGCTGATCACCGACACACAGGCGCGTGAGCGCCGCGCCGAGGTCGCCGCTGAGGCCGACTTCTACGGCGCGATGGACGGTGCGTCGAAGTTCGTCAAGGGCGATGCGATCGCCGGCCTCGTGATCATCATCATCAACATCATCGGCGGCATCGCGATCGGGCTCGTCTCGCACGGCATGGACATCGAGGAGGCCGTCAGCACGTACAGCCTGCTGACGATCGGCGACGGGCTGGTGACGCAGATCCCCGCGCTGCTGATGGCGGTGTCGACGGGCATGATCGTCACGCGCTCGAACGCCGAAGCCGAGATGGGTCAGGCCGCCACCGCGCAGCTCGGGCAGTCGCGAAACGCGCTGCTGATCGCCGGGTGCGCGGCGCTCGTCATGGGTCTGATCCCCGGGATGCCCGTGCTGCCCTTCGTCGCCGTCGGAGCGCTGCTGCTGTTCGCGGCGCAGCAGGTCAAGGCGGGAGAGGCGAAGGCGGCCGCTGAGGAGGCGACGTCGGCCGCGGATGCTTCCTCGGCTTCAGCGGCCGACCAGCCGGAGGAGCTCATCGAGAAGATGCGGGTGCACGCGCTCGAGATCCAGCTCGCCCCGAACATCGTCGACCTCGTCACCGGCGGCCCCGACGACCTGCTGGCGCGAGTCAAGGCGCTGCGGCGCAGGATCGCGCTGGACCTCGGCCTCGTCGTTCCTCCGGTCCGAACGCGCGACAGCATCGAGCTGCCGGTGTCGACGTACACGATCCGCATCGCGGGCGTCGAGACGGGCCGCGGCACCGCTCCGCCCGGATCCGTGCTCGCGCTCGGACAGGGGCTGGATTCCCTGCCGGGCACCGCGGCGCTCGACCCGGTGTTCGGGCTCGAGGGCAAGTGGATCCCCATGGAGATGCGGCACAGCGCGGAGTTCTCGGGGGCCACGGTGATCGACCGGGCGAGCGTGATCATCACGCACCTGTCGAGCGTCATCCAGTCCAATGCCGCTCGCCTGCTCAGCCGCGAGGACGTGCGGCAGCTCACGGACGCGCTCAAGCAGGTCTCGCCGTCGGCCGTCGAAGAGCTCACGCCCGCGCTGCTGTCGCTGGCCGAGGTGCAGCGGGTGCTGCAGGGGCTGCTCGCCGAGCGCGTGCCCATCAACGACCTCAGCCGCATCTACGAGGCGCTCGCGCTTCGCGCCAAGACCTCGACGGAGCCGGACGGACTGATCGAGGCAGCGCGTGCGGCGCTCGGCCCCGCGATCGCCGCACGGTTCGCGGATGCCGGAACACTGCGCGTCATCATGATCAACCCTCTCCTGGAGCAGGCGATGCTCGAGAACCTGCGGACGAGCGACGACGGCCCGCAGATCGTGTTCGACCCGCAGCGGCTCGAAGGGGTCATCGAGTCGGTCAAGCAGGCTGTCGCGGCCATCACCGATGGCGCAGAGCCGGTGCTGGTCTGCGCGCCGACGCTGCGGGCCGCGGTGCGGAGGCTGGTTTCGGCGCAGACCGACGGGCTGCCTGTGCTGTCGTACAACGAGGCGACGGCCGCAGCACTCACGATCGAGACGGTCGGCGTGGTGCGCGACAGCCCTGCTCTGTCCGCACCCGTGGGTGCTGTGCCGACGCCCGGTCCGTGAGCCGAGGCCCGGTCCGTGAGCCCGTCGAAGGGTAGGCTGATCTCGTGCTGGTGTTGACGAGGCGGATCGGTGAGAGCGTACGCATCGACGGCGAAATCGAAGTGACGCTGCTCGACATCAAGGGCGACAGCGTGCGCATCGGTGTCAAAGCGCCGCGCGAGACCCGCATCCAGCGGTCGGAGATCGTGGATGCCGTCGTCGCCGAGAACGTCTCGGCCGCCGCTGATTCCGGAGCCGACGCCGAGAAGGCGATCTTCGAGGCCCTCGCCGCCCGCCGCCGGGCTTCCGGCGAGGACTGAGGCTTCGACGAAAGCTCGCGCTAAGCCGCGACCCGCTCGATCACGACGAACCGGGCGGCGTCAGCATCCAGGTCCTCGTCGGCGATGCCATCGGCCCCGCCGACGGGACGCTCGATCTCGATATCCCACCACTCGTCGGCGATCGCGGAGGCCATTTCGCGCCCCCACTCGATCACCACGACGGAGCGGGCGAAGTCGATGTCGAGGTCGTCGAGCTCGGCGGCTGAGCCGAGCCGATACGCGTCGACGTGCACGAGCGGCGCGCGCCCGACCAGCGACGGATGCGTGCGGGCGATCACGAACGTCGGGCTCTGCACGGGCCCTCGCACGCCGAGGCCCTCCGCCAGGCCACGTGTGAAGGTCGTCTTCCCGGCACCCAGCGGTCCGGTGAGCACGAGCAGATCGCCCGCCCCCAGCTGCTCGCCGATCAGGAAGCCGAGGCGCTCCATCTCGTCGGATGTGTCGATCTCACGGCGTCCGAGGAATGCCGGGTCGACGCTCACGCGCTCCTCCGCGGAACGCGGTTGCCGACGCGCGTGACGATCTCGTAGTTGATCGTGCTCGCCGCGTTCGCCCACTCCGTCGCCGACGGCAGGCCGAGCGTCGGATCGCCGAACAGCACGACCTCATCGCCCACAGAGACCGCCGAGTCGCCGACGTCGACGATGAACTGGTCCATCGCGACGCGTCCTGCGACGTGGAACCGCCGGCCGTTGATCATGACGGGTCCACGACCGGATGCCTGGCGCGGGACGCCGTCCGCATACCCGAGCGGCACGAGCGCCAGCGTGGTGTCGCGGTTCGTGCGGTGGTCGTAGCCGTACGAGACGCCGGCACCCGCCGGCACCCGCCGCACTGCGGCGACTGCGCCGCGCAGAGTCATCGCCGGGCGGAGACCGAGGTCGGCGGACGACCGATCGTCGAACGGCGACAGGCCGTAGAGCCCGATTCCGATGCGCACGGCGTCGAGGCGCATCTCCGGCAGGTCGATCGCCGCGGCCGTGGCGGCGATGTGCCGGATCTCGGGGCGGATGCCGGCGGATGCGGCGGCCCTCGTCCCCTCGTCGAAACGGGCGAGCGCCGCACGGTCATCGGCGGGCGATGTGTTGGAGAGGTGGCTGAACAGGCCGAAGATCCGGATGCGTCCGATGCGTTCGAGCCGCGCGGCCTCGGCGAACACGCGACCCCAGTCGCCCGGCGCGATGCCGTTTCGCGAGAGACCCGTCTCGAGTTTGAGGTGCACAGCCACGTCGCCGCCGGCGACGGCCCCCGCGGCCTCGAGCTGGTCGAATGACGAGATGCCGACCTCGATGCGGTTGGCCGCCGCGAGCTCGAACGTCTCGCCCGGTTCGAGCAGCCAGGCGATGATGGGGGCGGTGATCCCGGCGCGGCGCAGCTCGATGCCCTCGGCGATCTCGGCGACGCCGAGACGGGTGGCCCCGCCGGAGAGCGCGGCGACAGCGGATGCCGTGGCCCCGTGCCCGTACGCGTTGGCCTTGACAACGGCGATGACCTCGGTGCCCGTGAGCTTGCGGATGTGCCGGGTGTTGTCGGCGATAGCATCCATCTCGATCGTCGCCTCGCGGAACGGCGCGCTCATGCTGCGCCCTCCGAGCGCTCGGATCGTCTCGCGTCCCGCCGAGACCCCGTCGTCGCGTCGACACCCCGTGTTAATGGCGCGCCTGCGACGGGGCCTCGGCGGTAAGACGGGGTCTCGGCGAACCGGGCGGGGGTCATGCGGCACCCTCGATCCGCTCAGCGACGACGAACGCGGTCGCGAGGCCGGCGTCGTGCGACATGGTCAGGTGCAGCGCCGTGATGCCGCGCTTCTCGATGACGTCGGCGGTCGTGCCGGTGAGCCGGAAGTACGGCTTGCCGGATTCCTCCGACCCGATCTCGATCTCGGTCCAGTGCACGCCGTCCGAACCGCCCAGCGCTTTGATGAGCGCCTCTTTGGCTGCGTAGCGCGCGGCGAGCGACGGCAGCCTCAGCTCACGCTCGGTCGGGGCGAACAGGCGCTCCATCAACCGCGGCGTCCGGGACATGGTGCGCTCGAACCGCGGGATGTCGACGAGGTCGATGCCGGTCCCGATGATCACTGCTCCAGCCTACCGGCGCGCGCCCTGCCCGCACGGAGCCCTCGCGTCAGAGCCCGCCGAACCGCTCCTCGTACCCGGGCGAGAGTTCGGCGAATCGCGCGTCCCAGTCCTCCGGAATCGGCTCACCGGCGACGTCTGCCGCAAGCCGCTCGAGGTACGTCTGCCATCCGGCACCGTAGAAGATCGACCGGATGCCGGTGTGCACGAGCCGCATGCGCGTACCGCCCGCCACCGGCTCGAGCGTCACGGTGAGCTCGGTGGGTTCCTCTTGCGTGGCGTGCCACGTCGTGGTGAACGAGCGGGGCTCGTCGCAGAAGCTGATGGTGCCCGTGGCCCACGGTTGCTCAGCTCCCTCGGTGGCGACCGCCCAGGTGCCGCCCTCGCGGAGATCGCCCGTGTACTCGACCATCCAGCGCGCCAGGCGCTCGCGCGTCGTGATCGCCTGCCAGAGGTCGTCGATGTCGGTCGCGTAGACCTCTTCGTAGACGAGGCGGAAGCCGTCGCCGTGCCGCTCGATGGTGGGGTTGTCGACGGTCATGATGCACTCCTGTTCTCGTTGTGACTGGTCTTCTGCTGCGCTGTTGCACGCCGGCCGCGGGCGACCTCGGTGTGCAGCGCGTCGAGTCGCTGGGAGAGCGGCGCGCACAGCGCAGCGAGGGCGCGCTCCGCGGCATCCGGCCCCGCAGGGTCGAGGGCATAGAGCCGACGCGCGCCCTCGGCGCGCACCGTCGCGAACCCGTTCTCGCGCAACACCTTCAGATGCTGCGACACGGCGGGCTGCGAGATGCCGAACTCGGCCCTGACGATGTCGGTCAGGACGCCAGCCGGCTGCTCCCCCAGCGCGAGCACCGCGACCAGCCGTCGCCGCACGGCATCCGCGAGCACCTCGAACTCATGCATCCTCAAATCATATAAGCATCACCTTATATCCTCAATAGGAATCCACGCTGAGACCCCGTCTTAGCACCGAGGCCCCGTCGTAGTTCGGTGACTACGACGGGGCCTCGGAAGCAAGACGGGGTCTCGGCGAATGCTCGGCGGGGCCCGGCGGGGCCGGCGGGGGCGCGGCGGGGCCGACCGGGAACGGGCTACTCGACCGTGACGGACTTCGCGAGGTTGCGGGGCTGGTCGACGTCCAGGCCCTTGGCCGTGGCGAGTGCCATGGCGAAGATCTGCAGCGGAACGACCGCGAGCACGGGCTCGAACATCGCGCCCGCGAGCGGGATGTGGATGACCTCGTCCGCGAACGGCAGGACGGCTGCATCCCCCTCTTCGGCCACGACGATCACGCGAGCACCGCGGGCGCGGATCTCCTGGATGTTCGAGACGACCTTGGAATGGATCAGCGACGAGTGACGCGGCGACGGCACGATCACGAACACCGGCTGACCGGGCTCGATGAGCGCGATCGGACCGTGCTTGAGCTCACCGGCGGCGAAGCCCTCGGCGTGGATGTACGAGATCTCCTTGAGCTTCAGCGCACCCTCGAGGGCGATCGGGTATCCGACGTGGCGGCCGAGGAAGAGCACCGAGCGGGTGTCGGCCATCCAGTTCGCGAGCTGGGTGACGTGGTCGTTCTCCTTCTCGAGAACCGACGCGATCTTCTCGGGCAGCGAGGCGAGCTCGGCCACCGCAGAAGTGTCGGTGAGGACCGAACGAACGCGGCCCATGTGCAGGCCGAGCAGCAGCAGGGCGGTGATCTGCGCCGAGAACGCCTTGGTGGATGCCACGGCGACCTCAGGGCCGGCGTGGGTGTAGACGACGGCATCCGACTCGCGCGGAATCGTCGCGCCCTGCGTGTTGCAGATCGACAGCGTGCGGGCGCCGCGCTCGCGGGCGTACTTGACGGCCATGAGCGTGTCCATGGTCTCGCCGGACTGGCTGATCGAGATGACGAGCGTGTCGTCGCCGATCACCGGGTCGCGGTAGCGGAACTCGTGCGCGAGCTCGACGTCCGTCGCGACGCGGGCCCACTGCTCGATCGCGTACTTGCCGACGAGGGCCGCATAGGATGCTGTGCCGCACGCCGTGATGATCACGCGGTTGATGCCGACGAAGAGGTCATCCAGCCCATCGAGCTCGGGAATGACGACCTGCCCGTCCTGCACGCGGCCGCGGATCGTGTTCGCGACGGCCTCGGGCTGCTCGGCGACCTCCTTGGCCATGAACGACGACCATCCGCCCTTCTCGGCGGCTGCGGCATCCCACGACACGTCGAACGGCTCGGCCTCGACCGGGTTGCCGGCGAAGTCCGTGACGGTGACCTCGGAGGGCGTGATCGAGACGATCTGGTCCTGCCCGATCGCGAGCGCCTTGCGCGTGTGCTCGACGAAGGCGGCGACGTCGGATCCGAGGAAGTTCTCGCCCTCGCCGAGGCCGATCACCAGCGGCGAGTTGCGGCGGGCGCCGACGACGAGGCCCGGGTGGTCCTGGTGCGTGGCCAGCAGGGTGAACGCGCCCTCGAGACGGTTCACGACGGCCTGGAAAGCGGCCTGCAGGTCGGGGTTCTTCGCGTACTCGCGGCCGAGCAGGGCAGCGGCGACCTCGGTGTCGGTCTCGCTGAGGAACTCAACGCCCTCGGCGATGAGCTCATCGCGGAGCGGGGCGAAGTTCTCGATGATGCCGTTGTGGATGACGGCGAGCTTGCCGCCATCGGCGAGGTGCGGGTGCGCGTTGAGGTCGGTCGGGCCACCGTGGGTCGCCCAGCGCGTGTGGCCGATGCCCGTGGTGCCCTCTCCGAGAGGAGCATCCTTGAGCGAGTCGCGCAGCACGGCCAGCTTGCCGGCCTTCTTGCGCATTCCGAGGTGTCCGTCACTGTCGATGACGGCGATACCGGCGGAGTCGTACCCGCGGTACTCGAGGCGGGCGAGGCCGGCGATAAGGATGTCCTGGCTGGGGCGCGGGCCCACGTATCCGACGATTCCACACATGCGATCAAGAATAAGCGGTCGATTTTGCGAGGGTTCCGAACAATCTTGCTCTACAACTGCGCCACCAGGTGCTCGGCGATCGCGAGCGAACTCGTCGCCGCCGGCGATGGCGCGTTGCGCACCAGAGTGACAGCGCCCACCCGGTCGATCGCGAAGTCGTCGAGCAGTTCGCCGCCTCTCCCCCAGGCCTGCGCGCGGACGCCGGCGGTCGAGGTGCGGCGCAGGTCCGACATCCGCAGTTCGGGGATGAACCGCTGCGCCTTGCGGAAGTAGCGCGGCTTGAGCACCGAGGCGCTGACCTCGTCCATTCCCATGCGCCAGTGCTGGCGAGCCAGCGGCGCTGCTCCCGGCCAGCGCAGCGATTCCCACGTGTCGCGGATCGAGATGCGGCCCCAGCTGTAGCCCTCGCGAGCGAGGGCAGGAACGGCGTTCGGCCCGACGTGGACGTCGTCATAGACGCCGCGGGTGAAATGCACGCCGAGGAACGGGAACCGAGGATCGGGCACCGGATAGATCATGCCGCTAACGAGCGAGGTGCGGTCGGGATGCAGTGCCCAGTATTCTCCGCGGAAGGGCAGGATCTTCGGCGAAGGGTCCGCACCGACGAACCGGGCGACGACGTCGGACTGCAGTCCGGCGCACACGACGACGTGATCGAACACGTGGTCGGAGACCGTCGTGCGCACCTTCACCCGATCGGTCGAGGCCGTCATCGCGGTGACCTCATGACCGAGCAGGATGCTGCCGCCGGCTGCCCGCACGTCCTGCGCCATCGCCTCGGTGATCGAGGCGTAGTCGACGACGGCGGTGTGCGGTGAATGCACGGCCGCCACCCCCTGAGCGTGCGGTTCGAGTTCGGCGATGCGACGGATGTCGTCGATCCGCTCGAGGTCGGGCACGCCGTTGGCGCGCGAGCGCCGTTCGATCTCATTCAGCGCGGGGATCTCCGTCTCGTCGACGGCGACGACGAGCTTGCCGACCTCGCGGTACGGCAGCCCCTTCTGCCGGCAGAACTCCTGCAAGAGGTCGCGGCCGGTGGCGCACAGCGTCGCCTTCAGCGAACCCGGCGCGTAGTAGAGGCCGGCGTGAACGACGCCCGAGTTGTGGCCGGTCTGATGCGCGGCGAGCCGCTGCTCCTTCTCGAGCACCGTGACCTCGTCGCCGCGCCGGGCGAGAGCGCGCGCGAGTGCGATGCCGACGATGCCTCCGCCGATGACGCCGAACCGGCTTCCCGAAGCGCCCGGAACCCCCATGTTCCCCATGGGGCGAGCATACTCACGGGGTCGGTCTGCGCCCAGGTTTCGACTCGCTTCGCTCGCTCAACCCGTTTCGTCTCGTCTTGCGGCTCGCTCACCGCCCCACGCACGGGTCAGAGCTTGCGCAGCAGCACGCTCTCGACGTTGTGGTCGATGCCCTTGTTCAGCACCAGTGTCGCGCGGTGGCGCGTCGGCATCACGTTCTCGATGAGGTTCGGCATGTTGATGTCGCGCCAGTACCCGAGCGCGGTCGTCTCTGCCTCCGCATCCGTGAGGTGTGCGAAGACGTTGAAGTACGACGACGGGTTGCTGAACGCCCCCTGGCGCAGCGCCAGGAACCGATCCACGTACCACTTCTCGATGTGGGCGGGGTCGGCGTCGACGTACACCGAGAAGTCGAACAGGTCACTCACCGCGACGTCGTTCGGCGCGGGCGGCGGCTGCAGCACGTTCAGGCCCTCGACGATCACGACGTCCGGCCGGCGCACGACGACGCGGGCATCGGGAACGATGTCGTAGCGCATGTGCGAGTAGAAGGGCGCACGCACCTCGGGGGCTCCGGACTTCACCTCGGTGAGGAACTCCAGCAGCGCGCGCCGGTCGTACGATTCGGGGAACCCCTTGCGATCCATGAGCCCTCGGCGCTCGAGCTCGGCGTTCGGGTACAGGAACCCGTCCGTCGTCACCAGTTCAACGCGCGGCGTGCCCGGCCAGCGGCTCATGAGCTCGCGCAGCAGACGCGCGATGGTCGACTTGCCGACCGCGACAGAGCCTGCGACGCCGACCACGAACGGCGTGGTGACGTCGACTTCATCCAGGAATGAGCTCGTCGCCGCGCCCAGCTGCTTGGTCGCGGTCGCGTACAGGCTGAGCAGGCGGCTCAGCGGCAGGTACACCTCGCGCACCTCTGTGAGGTCGAGCCGGTCGCCGATTCCGCGCAGCTCGACGACCTCGGTCTCGCTGAGCGGCTGGTCGAGTCCCGCGGCCAATCGCGCCCACTCTGCTCGTCCGATCTCGCGGTACGGCGACAGTGGCGTGGTGGGGTCAGCGGCGGTCACGGCATCCATCGTATCGGCGCACGCTCCCGCACATCGGCCCGCGCACCATCGGCGTGCACGGCGCGACTCACCCTCCGGCGTGCAGCGCCTGTCGATGGCGGCGGTCGGCCAACCCTCGGCCGACCATCCGCACGGATGCTCGCGGAACGAGCGCGACCCGCCGCCCGACGGGCTTCGCCTGCAGGATCAGTCTGCCCGTGGCATCCGACACGATCACGCCCGTGGCGACGACGCCGTCTCCGTCGGCGAGCAACCGGGTGCGCACGTACTTCAGACCGAGCTCGCGCACGCGCTGAGCGAGTCGGTGGTGGCCGACGCGAGTGGTCCCGACGACGGCCTGGTCGCCGGGACGGCCGCGCATGCTCACGCCGTCCGGCCGCACGTACACGAAGACGTCGCCGAACAGCACGTAGAACGGGGATGCCTCGCCGTCGATGCCCGTGTGATCCTTCAGCACTCGCATCGACGTGACCCAGTGGTCCTCGAGGTATCCCGTGTTCACGTCGTGCTTGCCGACGTTCGTCTGCCACACCTCCTGGCTCGTGCCGTCAGCGGTCCACGAGACGCACGCGCCGCCATAAAGCGGGTCTCGCAGCATCCGCTCGCCCGGAGCCGCCACGATGCGGCCGGCGAAACTCCGGATCCCCGGCGTCGTCGGATCGCGGCGCTGCACCCGGCGGAGCACCCGCCAGCGGCCGTAGTCCCACACGAAGTACGCGAGCCACAGCGTCGCTCCGATGAACCAGATCACGGCGACCCAGAGCGCCGTGCCGCTCGGGTCGGCGGCGCGCCGTATCTCGGCGTTCACGACCCACAGCGCGAACGCGCTCCACACGCCGAGCGCGACGAGCAGCGCCACCGCCGCGCTCGAAGCCGCGATCCACGGTGTTCGGAATTCGTCCATCTCACGCGCCCACGGCATCGCCAGCAGCACCAGGACCACGATCGCCGCGACGCCGATCGCGAACGAGCCGACCGCGTTGTCGCGCCAGATCGGAGCCGCCGTCCACGTCCACTCACCCCGCACGTGCTCGCCGGTGACCAGCAGCACGACCGCTCCGACGACCGCCCACAGAACGACTGACCCCAGAATCACACGCATGCCGCCCCCAGTGCGTTGCAGAACCGACCTCGGTCGTCGGATCAGGATCCGCCCCATACGAATCTGCAGTCATCATGACAGACGGTGCGGACGTTGGCCACTGCCCGAGTAGTCTCAGTCCGTGCGCTTGGGAATCCTCGACATCGGGTCGAACACCGTCCACCTGCTCGCGGCGGACGCCCGCCCGGGCGGAAGACCGCTCGCGACGACGAGCGACCGCAGCGTCGTCCGCCTGATGCGCTTCCTCACCCCGGAGGGTGCGATCAGCGAAGAGGGCGTTCGAGCCCTCGAGGATGCCGTCACCCGCGCCCGCGGGATCGCCGAGACAGAGCGCGTCGAGACGCTGCTCGCCACCGCGACAAGCGCGGTCCGCGAGGCCATCAACGGCGACGAGGTCATCGCGCGCATCGAACGCGCGCTCGGTCAGCCGCTGCAGGTGCTGACCGGCGAACAGGAGGCCGAGCTCACCTTCCTCGCCGTGCGGCGCTGGTTCGGGTGGGATGCCGGGCGCATCCTGCTCCTCGACATCGGCGGCGGTTCGTTCGAGTTCGCGGCCGGCGGCGACGAGCTGCCGGAGGTCGCGGCATCCGTTCCGCTGGGGGCCGGGCGCATGACCGTGCAGTTCCTGCCGGATGACCCGCCGGGTGAGGATGCTGTCGAACTGCTGCGCGCGCACGCCCGTGAGGTCCTCGCGCCGGTAGCCGCGAAGCTCAATGCGCTTCCCTCCCCCGATCACCTGGTGGGATCCTCCAAGGCCATCCGTTCGCTGGCGAACCTCGCTGGTCGCGAGGTGTCAGGACTCGGCTTCGACCGCACTGTGATGTCCCGCTCGAGCCTGAAGTCGTGGATTCCGCGGCTCGCCCGGATTCCGGCATCCGCTCGTCAGGAGCTGCCGGGGATCACGCCCGATCGCACGTTCCAGATCGTCGCGGCCGCCGTCGTGCTGCACACGGCGATGAAGATGCTCGACATCGACGAGATCGAGGTGTCGCCGTGGGCGCTGCGCGAGGGCGTGATGCTGCGCTACACCGAGTCGATGAACTGGGGCGGCGCCGGGATCTGAGTCGCCGCTCACTCCACCGCCCGCCCCCTTGCCGGGCGCTCCATCCCGGGAGGGGTCGCAAGTTGTCGCTTCAGTGCGCCTATAGCGACACAACGCGACACCTCCCGGCGAGGTGGGGCCGGCGCGGGGCGGGGCCGGTGCGGCCGGCGCGGGGCGGGGTAGCTACCGACGCCCCAGCGGCGGCCGCAGTTTGTCGAGGAAGGGCGCGGCTGTCGCATCCCCTCTCAGGCGCTCGACGACCGCGGCCACTGCATCCCGATCCGCCGCCGGGTCGCGCGCGAGCACGTCGACGCCCGCCGCCGTGAACGGCGTGCGCGCGAAGCGGATCGACGCGAACGGCTCATCGTGCAGCAGTACGCGCCAGCGGCTGCGCACCAGCAGGGTCAGCGGCTGCACGCCGCGCCAGACGAAGGAGCCGTCTGGCTGCTGCTCGTCGATGCCCGCGATGACGCTCCAGCCTCGACGCCCGCGAGAGAGCACGGTGTCGCTGATGCGTCCGTCGGGCAGCGGTGCGTAGGTGATGCTCGGCTCACTGCGCCGCTGCCACATGCTGAGACTCGTCGTCACCACGTGCCAAGTGCCCTGCAGCATCGCGTCGCTCATGCAGCGAGTCTTTCAGGCCGAATGTCCAGCCGCCGCAGCCACTGCGCGTTCAGAGCCACGACGATCGTCGACAGCGACATCAGGATCGCGCCGACCGACATCGGCAGCACGAACCCAACCGGTGCGAGCACACCGGCCGCCAGCGGCACCGAGATGAGGTTGTACCCGGCGGCCCACCACAGGTTCTGCTTCATCTTGCGGTAACTGGCACGCGACAGCTCCATGATCGACAGCACAGCACGCGGGTCGTCGCTCGCGAGGATCACGCCGGCGGACGCGATCGCCACGTCGGTTCCGGCGCCGATCGCCACCCCGACATCCGCCTGCGCCAGAGCCGGCGCGTCGTTCACGCCGTCGCCGACCATCGCCACGCGGCGCCCCTCGTCCTGCAGCTGCTTCACAGTGGCGGCCTTGTCCTCCGGTCGCACGCCCGCGAAGTACCGGTCGATGCCGAGTTCGCTCGCCACCGACGCGGCCACGGCTTCGGCGTCGCCCGTGATCATCACGACCTGCACGCCACGAGCATGCAGTGCGGCGATCGCCTGCCGCGATTCGCTGCGCACCTCGTCGGCGAGCCGCAGCGCTCCGACCACCCGTCCGTCGACGAGCACGTGCAGGATGATCGCGCCCTCCGCCCGCCACTCGTCGGCGACGGGCAACTCGGTGACGCCCTCCTGCTCGAGCAGATACGGCCCGCCGACCTGCACGCGGTGGCCGTCGACGGTGGCGCGCACGCCGACGGCCGGCGACGATGCGAACCCCGATGACGACGGCACGGCCACGTGCGCGGCCGCCTGAACGATCGCGCGCGCCAGCGGATGCTCCGAATCGGCCTCCGCGCTCGCGGCGAGCGCGATGAGCCGATCGCCGTCGATCCCGTCCACGGGGTGGATGCCTGTGACCGCAGGAGCACCCTTCGTCAGCGTTCCCGTCTTGTCGAACAGCACCGTGTCGACGGTGCGCATGCTCTCGAGCGCCAGGCGGTCCTTCACCAGCACGCCGCTGCGCGCGGCACGTTCGGTGGCGATCGACACCACCAGCGGGATCGCGAGCCCGAGCGCGTGCGGGCACGCGATGACGAGCACGGTGATCGTCCGCACCACGGCCTGATCCGGCATCCCGATCAGCGTCCACACGAGGGCGGTGATCGCAGCGGCGGCGAGCGCGAACCAGAACAGCAGGGCGGCTGCGCGATCCGCGATGCGCTGCGCGCGGGAGCTCGAGTTCTGCGCCTCGGTCACGAGCCGTTGGATGCCGGCGAGCGCCGTGTCATCGCCGATCGCGGTGATCTCGACCCGAAGTCCCGAGTCCGTCGCTACGGTTCCCGCGACGACATGGTCGCCCTCCGAGCGGCGCACCGGCTGGGACTCTCCGGTGATCATGGCCTCATCCATGCTCGCCGTTCCCTGCACCACGCGCCCATCGGCCGGCGCACGTCCCCCTGGCCGGATCACCACGACGTCGCCGACCCGCAGCTCGGCCGGGGCGACCGTGACTGTGCTCTCCCCCTCGACGCGCTCGGCCTCATCGGGCAGCAGAGCGGCCAGGGAGTCCAGCGCCGAGGTGGTCTGCGCGAGCGAGCGCATCTCGATCCAGTGCCCGAGCAGCATGATCACGATCAGCAGCGCGAGCTCCCACCAGAACTCGAGCTCGTGGTGCAGCATCCCGAGGGTCGCGCCCCACGAGGCGAAGAAGGCGACCGTGATCGCGAGTGCGATGAGCAGCATCATGCCCGGGGCGCGCGAGCGCAGCTCCTGCACGGCGCCGGTGAGGAACGGCGCTCCGCCCCAGGCGTACATCACGGTGCCGAGCACCGGAGAGATCCACATCACCCAGGCGGAGGGCAGTTGATAGCCGAGCAGCATCGCGAACGCGTTCGAGAACACGACCGCAGGAATCGCGACGACGAGCATGATCCAGAACAGCCGCCGGAACTGCCCGACATGATCGCCGTGACCCGCATGCCCGCCGTGCCCCGCGTGCTCACTGTGCTCGGCGCCGCCCTGCTCATGATCGACGTGCTCGTGATCACCGTGACTCATCATGTGCTCGTGCTGGCTCATCAAGACTCCTCGATTTCGAGATCGAATACCCCTAGGGGGTATAAGGCGTGAGCTGCCTCCAGCATTCCACACGCTCCCGGATAGACTTCCATCTATGAGTCCGATCGAGGATGCCGGGGCGCTCACAGCCCTCGCCGATCCGACTCGCGCGCGCATCGTTCGCCTGATCCGGGACGCCGAAGGCAGCCGCGCACTGGTCGGACAACTCGCCGAGGCACTGGAACTGCGCCAGCCGACGGTCAGCCATCACATGGGCATCCTGCACTCCGAAGGCGTCGTCGCCCGCGAGAGAGACGGGCGACGGGTCTGGTACTCGATCAGCGTCGACCAGGCCCATCGCGTGTCCGCTCTCCTCGGGCCTCAGAGTTCGGAACCCGCGGCCGAACCAGACCTCGATCGCGTCATCGACGACCTCACCGCCCGCTACCGCGGCGCGTTCAACCGCCAGACCGTCGCCCGCTGCGTGCGAGAGAGCCACGACCTGCTGAAGCAGACCGGCGGTACGAACCTCCTCGCCTCGCGCACGGCCCGGTTCGCCTCAGACCGGCTCGACGACCGCTCGAGCGTGAAGCAGCACACGACGAACAGAACGGTCCTCTTCGTGTGCGTGCAGAACGCCGGGCGCTCGCAGCTCGCGGCCGGCATCCTGCGCCAGCTGTCGAACCACGTCACCGTCCGCACGGCCGGTTCCGCCCCGACCTCCGATGTGCGTCAGGTGATCGTCGCCGCGCTCGACGAGATCGGCGTCGACATCGGCGGGGAGTTCCCCAAGCCGCTCACCGACGAAGCCGTGAAGGCTGCGGACGTCATCATCACGATGGGGTGCGGCGACGCCTGCCCGGTGCTGCCCGGCAAGCATTACGAGGACTGGGACCTCGACGACCCGGTGGGCAGGCCGTTGACCGCCGTCCGTGAGATCCGCGACGACATCGACCGCCGCGTCCGCACTCTGCTTGCGAACCCGGTGCTTGCGAACCCGGTGCTCGCCAACCCGGCACTCGCCAACACATAGACTCTCATCTATGCTTTAGGCATGAGCGCCGAGACCGCAGCCAAGCCCACCGTCCTGTTCGTGTGCGTCCACAACGCCGGCCGCTCCCAGATGGCCGCGGGTTTCCTGCAGATGATCGCCGGAGATCGCGTCGAAGTCCTCTCCGCCGGCTCCGAACCCAAGGACCAGATCAACCCCGTCGCCGTCGAGGTCATGGCCGAGGCGGGCATCGACATCGCGAACAACACCCCCAAGCTGCTGACCGTCGAAGCCGTCAAAGAGTCGGACGTCGTCATCACGATGGGATGCGGTGACGCCTGCCCGATCTTCCCCGGCAAGCGCTACGAGGACTGGCAGCTCGATGACCCGGCCGGGCAGGATGCCGCGACCGTTCGCCGCATCCGCGATGACATCCGCGCGCGCGTCGAGACGCTGATCGACGAACTCACCGCGTGAGCGGCCACTCTCGCGGACGCGGCCTCGCACGCCGCAGTCTCGCCGAGTTCCTCGGCACCGGGCTTCTCGTGACGATCGTCGTCGGCTCCGGCATCGCCGCGCAACGGCTGTCCGCAGACACCGGGCTGCAGCTGCTCGAGAACGCCCTCGCCACGGCGATGGGCCTCGGCGTGCTCATCGTGCTGCTGGCCCCGGTCTCCGGCGCGCACTTCAATCCGGTCGTGACGCTGGTGATCGCCATCCTCGAACGTCGCGCCCACGATCGGATGCGGCTGCGCGAGATCGCCGCGTACATCCCCGCACAGATCGCCGGAGGCATCGGCGGCGCCATTCTCGCGAACCTGATGTTCGCCGTGCCGACCGCCCTGTCCACGACCGACCGTGCAACCCCTGCCACGTTCCTCGCCGAGGTCGTCGCGACCGCCGGGCTGGTTCTCGTGATCACGGGGCTGATCCGGACGCACCAGTCGATCACCGTGATCGCCACGGCGGTCGGAAGCTACATCGGCGCCGCCTACTGGTTCACCAGCTCGACGTCGTTCGCGAATCCAGCCGTCACGATCGGCCGCATGTTCACGGACACGTTCGCCGGCGTCGCGCACGCATCCGTCGTGCCCTTCATCGCAGCGCAGATCCTCGGCGGAGCGGTCGCCGCCGGCCTCACGATCGCCCTGTTTCCTCGCCGAAGCGCGGTCGTTCCACGAGCCCGAACCGGTCCCTGAACTTGTCGAGGGGTGGTCACGCGCAACTCAGCGCGCGGTGATCAGGTGCCGCGGCGGACCTTCGACTCGCGCGAGGGCGATCTTCACCTCGACGAGCTCGTCAGCGACCTTGTCGATCCGAGCGCCGAGCTTCTCGTCCAGAGCGTCGATGCGAGCGCCGAGCTTCTCGTCCAAAGCGTCGATCCGAGCGCCGAGCCGCTCATCGCCCGCGTCGATCCGAGCGCCGAGCCGCTCATCGCCCGCGTCGATGCGAGCGCCGAGCTTCTCGTCCAAAGCGTCGATCCGAGCGCCGAGCCGCTCATCGCCCGCGTCGATCCGAGCGCCGAGCTTGCCCTCGAGCCGGTTCTCGAGAACATCCATCCGGTGAATCATCCAGCCGAAAGCGCCCGCCAAGGCGAGCAGGATCGAGACGATGCCGATGAGCATCGTGATCATCTCGACTGACATGTACACCGTCCCATTGTGCCCGAGCTTTGCCGCGGAAGGCAGATGAAAGACGGTATCGCGCAGGCCGGACAGACGGCCGACGACAGAACATGAAGCATGCAGATGGGGTGCGCTGCGACACCTGTGCGGAGCGACTCGCGCCACCCTGCTCTATCGCAATCGCCATCGAATTGGTAGCGTCACTCTGAACAGGCACACTCGAGCCGCGACGTGGGGTCGCAGCTCACCGCTCCGCCTGGCGGAGCATTCGGCGTTCTGGGGACGCTGTGCCCGTCGACTGATCACCTGGGGAGGTGCCAGTCGTCGACCACTGGGGAGGGGTTGACAGATGTCAGAGCTGTCCGCGCGTAGGCGCAATTCACATTCAATTGCATGGATTGCTCGGGGGGAACCGCGCAAGCGAACCGGCTCGAAGCCTCGTGCGCGTCGCACCGCCGTCTGGGTGGAGCTGGGCATCGTGCTCGCGCTCGTCGTCATCGGTACCGCCGGCGGGGTCGTCGGCAACCGCGTGTACGCGCAGGCGATGGAGGCGAAGTCGTCGCTCGAGCAGGTGATGCCGCTGACATCGACGGTGCGCGACCAGATCCTGTCCGGCGACACGGAGGCTGCGAGCGCGACGATCGCGCAGCTCACCGCGTTGACGTCGGACGCCCGGTCGCAGACCGACGACCGCATGTGGAAGAGCCTCGAGTGGTTGCCTTTCGTCGGCGACGACCTCCACGCGATCCGCGTGGCATCCGCGGTCACGGACGATCTGGCCACCGCGGTCATCGCTCCCGCGAACGACCTGAATCTCAACGCGCTGCGCCCCGTCGACGGCGCCGTCGACATCGCGGCCGTGGCCGGCATGCAGTCGACGGTGGCGGCAGCGTCGGCCGCCCTCGACACAGCGGCAGCCGATCTCGCAACGCTTGATCGCGCCGACCTCATCCCGCAGGTCGACGGCGCCCTGACCCAGCTGACGGAAGCCGTCACCGCGGTGCGCCCGCTGCTCGGCGGGGCGAGCGAGATCATCGGCGTGCTCCCTGCTGCGCTCGGCGCGGACGCCCCGCGCAACTACCTGCTCGTGTTCCAGAACAACGCCGAGTCCCGCAGCACCGGCGGCATCCCGGCGGCCTTCGCACTCGTCACCGCTGAGAAGGGCAAACTCAGCATCACGCAGCAGGCGTCGAGCGCGAACTTCCGCAACGCCAGACCCGAACCCATCATCCCGCTCGATCCGGGGCTGCAGGCACTCTACGGCGACAAGGTCGGCCGATGGGTGATGGATGCCACGATGAGCCCGGACTTCAGCGAGTCGGTCGACATCCTGCGCGCGTACTGGGCGGAGTCGTTCGGCACGCAAGTGGATGCCGTCATCTCGTTCGACCCCGTCGCGCTGAGCTATCTGCTGGACGCGACAGGACCGATCGATGTGACGATGAGCGACGGGAAGTCGACCACGATCAGCAGCGAGAACGCGCTTCAGGTGCTGCTGTACGACGTGTACGGCCATTTCTCCCCGGAAGATCAGGATGCTTTCTTCGCCGCGACGGCGAAGTCGGTCTTCACGGCAATGGTGTCGGGCGGTGCGGCACCGCAGGCGCTGTTCGAGAGCCTGACCCGTGCGATCGACGAGAACCGGCTGATGTACTCTCCTGCGACCGAGGACGAGGCGAAGCTCGTCGGCGACTCGAAGCTGTCCGGGCGCCTGCCCGCTACGAACGAAGACCGAACCATCGTCGGCGTCTACGCGAATGACTTCACTGCGGCGAAGATGGGAACCTTCATGCAGCTCGACGTCGCCGCAGCATCCACCCAGTGCACGACGTTTGACAGCCCGACGTTCACGACGACGGCGACGCTGACGAACACCGTGGCATCCGATCAGGTCGCAGGCTTGCCGTGGTACGTCGATCCGCCGCTGTACTTCAACCGCGGCACGGTCGCCACGTACCTCGTCTTCTACGGCCCAGTGGGGTCCACGTTCACGGGCGCGACGGTCGACGGCGAGCCCGTGCGCGGCACAGTGGCCGAGCATCTCGGACGCGGCGCCGTGAAGATCGCGGTGGAGAACGCGCCGACGCAGACCCACACGGTCGTGGCGACGTTCGCCGGCGCCGAGGGCGAGTACGGCCCGCTCGAACTGCAGCACACGCCCATGGTGCGGCCGGTCGGCGTCGAGCTGACGGCCGAGGGGTGCGAGCCGTGATCGGTCTCGACGCCGCGTCTTCGCCCATTGTTCATTGGGCGGACGACAGGCGTCCTCTCGGAATCATCCAGACGGCCGATGATGGGGCCAGCGTTCTCCTTGGGAAGGAACAGCGATGCAGCTTTCAGTGATCGGATGCGGGTACCTGGGTGCGGTGCACGCCGCGGCCATGGCATCCATCGGCCACGATGTCGTGGGGATCGACATCGACCAGCGCAAGATCGACGCGCTGTCGCGGGGAGAGGCGCCGTTCTTCGAGCCGGGGCTGCACGAGATCCTCTCCGAGGGCGTCGCTGCCGGCCGTTTGCGGTTCACCACGGACATCGCCGCGGCCGAGGGCGCGGCCGTGCACTTCATCGGGGTCGGCACCCCGCAGCAGCAGAGCGGTCATGCCGCCGACCTCACCTACGTGAACGAAGCGTTCGACGCCCTCATCCCGCACCTGCGCGCGGGCGACATCGTCGCAGGCAAGTCGACGGTGCCGGTGGGCACGGCGGCGACGCTCGCCCCGAAGGTGGATGCTGCGGGCGCGACGCTCGTCTGGAATCCTGAGTTCCTCCGCGAGGGCTGGGCCGTGCAGGACACGATCGATCCCGACCGTCTCGTCGCCGGCGTCCACGAGGGGCCGGGCGGCGAGCGCGCCGCCGAGATCCTCCGAGAGGTGTACGCGCCGGCCGTCGCCAAGGGCACGCCGTTCATCATCACCGACTACGCCACCGCCGAGCTCGTGAAGGTCTCGGCGAACGCGTTCCTCGCGACCAAGATCTCGTTCATCAACGCGATGGCCGAGATCGCCGAGGTGACCGGTGCCGACGTCACGCTGCTCGCAGACGCGATCGGGCATGACGTGCGCATCGGACGGCGGTTCCTCGGTGCCGGCATCGGATTCGGCGGCGGATGCCTGCCGAAGGACATCCGCGCGTTCGCCGCCCGTGCCGAAGAGCTCGGGCGGGGCGAGTCGGTGAACTTCCTCCGCGAGGTGGATGCCATCAACATGCGCCGCCGCGACCGCGCGGTGGAGCTGGTGGTCGATGGCCTCGGCGGCTCGGTGTTCGGCAAGAAGATCGCGGTGCTCGGCGCGGCCTTCAAACCGCACAGCGACGACGTGCGCGACTCCCCCGCCCTCGACGTGGCGGTCCGCTTGAACGGCCTCGGCGCCGAGATCGTCGTCACCGACCCGCAGGCGATCGACAACGCCCGGCGGCTGCACCCGCAACTCGCGTACGAGGTCGACCGCGACACCGCGCTTCGCGACGCGGATGCCGTCGTGCTCGTCACCGAGTGGGACGAGTACCGGCGCGAGATGTCACCGGAGCACGTCAGCACGCTGACGCACGGACGCGTCGTCGTCGACGGACGCAACGGCCTGGATGCCGCGGCTTGGCGCGCCGCCGGATGGAACTACTACGGCATGGGCCGCCCGTAGTCGGTGCAGATGACTCGACCGGCTCAGCTGCCCGCACTCACCTGCAGCTCCGCCGAGACCGGCAGGTCGTCAGCGCTCGGACCGGTCGCGAGCACATACCTCCCCGGCTGCACCCGCAGCGCGCCCTCGTGCACCCAGTCGTCCACGGCACCGTCAAGCCGCAGCGACTCGTCCCACACCGCGAGCCTCGCGACGTCGAACGACAGCTCGACCTCCCGGCTCTCCCCCGGCTCGAGACGCACGCGTCGGTACGCGACGAGCAGCCGGCGGGGTGCGGGCAGAGGGAGCGACGGAGCGAGGGCGTACACCTGGACGAGCTCCTCGGCCGGACGATCCCCCTCGTTCGTCACGGTCACGGTGACGTGCACGTCGCCCTCTTCGCCGAGCGCCGGATGCCGGTGCGTCGGCTCCGGCGCCACGACCTCGGCCGTCGCGGTGACAGCCGAGTACGAGACCCGCGAGTACGTCAGCCCGTGGCCGAAGGCGAACGTGTACGGCTTCGGCTGATGGCGGTACGTCGCCTGCTGCCGCAGCGTGTCGTAGTCGAAGAGGTCACCGGCCTGCGCCGGGTCGGACGGCCACGACTGCGCGAGTCGTCCCGTGGGTTCGCGGTCTCCGCTGAGTACGTCGGCGATGCCCGACCCGAGTTCCTGCCCGCCGTGGCTCGACCAGACGACGGAGGCCGCGGCATCCGCCTCGCCCAGCACATAGGGGTAGCTCGACACGACCGTCAGCACCGTCTGCGGGTTCGCGCCGTGCGCGAGGCGCCAGATCCTGGCGAAGGCATCGGGAAGCATGAGGTGCGGCCGATCGGCCGCCTCGCGTCCGGCAAGGTGCGGATCGTTGCCCACCGCGACGATCACGACGTCAGCGGATGCTGCAGCCGCAGCCACCGCTTCAGCACCCGATCGCACGACCTCGACGCTGAACCGTTCCGCGTCGTCCAGCGTCACGCCCTCCGCGAGCAGCAGCCCGACGTCGCGCGAGGCGCGCACCCAGCGTCCTGAGCCCAGGTGCAGCAGCGACCAGGTGCCGTCGGCGTGCTCGTGTCTGCGGAAGCTCTCCTGCACGACCCAGCCGCCAACGCGCTCGGCGTCGGCTCGCATCGGCCAGGCGCCTCCGGTGAGCAGACCACCGCTCGCGTGCGAACGCAGGGTCAGCAGCCCGTCGCCCCAGTCGGTCACGTCGAACAGCGACCCCTCGCCAGAGCCGGACGCAGAGGGAGCGACTGCCGCCACCTGTCCGCCATCGTCCGACACCACCACGTACAGACCGCTGGCGGCCCGCAGCGTGATCGTGTCTGCTCCGGTCTCGACCGCGACCGAGGCCGACGGGTACCGGCCCCGCAGCCCGGACGCGATGCCGACGGCGTAGGGAGGCGTCCCCGAATACCAGTCCGTGAGCACGGCATCCGCCAGCGGCCCGACGACCGCCAGACGCGTCGGCTCCTGCAGCGGCAGCACCCCCGCGTCGTTGCGCAGAACGACGACCGAACGGCCGGCCGCCTCCCGCGCCAGTGCACGCGACGAGGGCACATCGATCGCGTCGACGCCGATACCGGCGTACGGGTCCCCACCTCCATGAAAACCACCGCCATGAGAACCGTCGCCATGGAAGCCATCGCCGTCGAACTCTCCGGTGCGGATGCGCATCTCAAGGATGCGGGTCACCGCACGATCGACGTCGTCCCAGGTCAGCAGCCCCTGATCGAGCGCACCCTGAACGTTCGCGATCGTCGGCTTCGCATCGGCGTCGTTGTCGGTGAACGAGTCCATTCCGCTCGTCACGAGCGCCGCCGCGGCGTGCGCGCCGTCGGGCTGCGCACCCTGAATCGTGACGGTGAAGGTCGGGGCTCCGGCATCCGAGACGATCGCGATCGATCCGTCCGCCCAGCTCCGGGCCTCGGCGACGAGCTCGGGCTGCGTGTGCGCCGGCGTGCCGTTGACCCGGTTGTAGGCGAGCATCATGGACCCTGCCGCCTGCCGCTCGATCGCCGGACGGAACGCTGCGAGCTCCTCCTCGTGGAGGGTCCGCAGCGACATCTCGCTCGACGTCGCCGAGCGGTCCGTCTCGTTGCTGTAGGCGAGGAAGTGCTTGAGCGCCGGCACCGTCTTCCACACCCGCTCGTGCCGACCGCGCAGCCCCTGGGCGTAGGCGCACCCGAGCTGCCCTGTCAGATGCGGATCCTCCGAGTACCCCTCCTCATTGCGACCCCATAGCGGGTGGCGAAGCGTGTTCACCACCGGCGCCCACGCGTTCAGGCTCACGAGCGGGTTCTCAGCCCGTTTGGCGCGCAGCTCGGTCGACGCGACATCGCCGACTGCCTCGATCAGCTCCGGATCCCAGGTCGCAGCCAGGCCCACGGGCTGCGGGAAAACCGTACCGGTGCCGAGCCACGCCACACCGTGCAGCGCCTCCGCACCGGTGCGCGATTCGGCGACATCGAGCCGTTCGATCGCCGGCATCGCCTGATGCAGCATCGCGATGCGTTCGTCGGGCGTCAACTGCGCCAGCAGGTCGGCCGCGCGTTCGCTGACGGTCAGATCGGTTCGACGGAAGTTCATCGGTCACCCTCCACGGGGTTCGAGACGGAATCAGAGTGGGAGTCGGTTTCGGGGACAGACACGGAGATCTCGCCCGCGCCGTCGGCGGATGCCACGGCATGCCCCACCTGCACCGACCACGACGCCACGGCATCCGAGCTCGAAGCAGTGATCGTCGCGCCCGAGCGACAGACGCGGAACGACGTGGATCCCCCGTCGAGCGCTGGGACCACCGTCACCGCGTCGTATCCGTCCGGCAGCTCGAAGCAGCGCAGCGTCACCCCGTCCGCCCACTCGTAGTCCGGTCGGGAGTCGACGGCGCCCCAGGGCAGCACTGTGCCGGGCCGCACGCGCAGCGGCACCGACAGGAAGTCATGAGTCTCCGCAGCCCAGCGGCATCCGGGTGCGACCGAACCGTCCAGCAGCGACGTCCACGCCCCGGCCGGCAGGTAGTACGACACCTCGCCCTCGGCGGTGAACACCGGTGCGACGAGCAGCGCGTCACCGAGCATGTACTGCGTGTCTGCGTCGTGTCCTGAGCGGTCCTCGGGGAACTCGAGCACCATCGCGCGCATCATCGGGACGCCGTCCGTGTGCGCCTCTTCGGCGACCCGAGCGAGATACGGCATGAGCCGCATCTTGAGATTCGTGAACAGCCGCGTGACCTCGACGGCCTCGTCGTCGAAGATCCACGGCACGCGGAAGCTGTCGGAGCCGTGCAGACGCGAGTGCGACGACAGCAGACCGAACGCCAGCCAGCGCTTGAAGAGCCCGGCGTCAGGGGTTCCCTCGAACCCGCCGATGTCGTGGCTCCAGTATCCGAAGCCGCTCATCGCGAGCGACAGCCCGCCGCGCAACGACTCCGCCATCGACGAGAACGTCGAGTCGGAATCGCCGCCCCAGTGCACGGGGAACTGCTGTCCACCAGCGGTCGCCGAGCGGGCGAACAGCACTGCGTCACCTGCTCCTCGGTGCTTCTCGAGCGCGCGGAAGACGATCTCGTTGTACAGCTGCGGATAGTAGTTGTGCATGCGTGCGGGGTCGGAGCCGTCGAACCACGCGACGCCCTCGTGCGGGATGCGCTCGCCGAAGTCGGTCTTGAACGTGTCGACGCCCTGCCCCATGAGGCGCTCGAGGTGCGCGACGTACCAGTCGGCTGCCTCGGGGTTCGTGAAGTCGACGATGCCCATGCCGGCCTGCCACAGGTCCCACTGCCACACGCTGCCGTCGGTGCGCTTGAGCAGGTATCCCTTCTCGACCGCTTCGGCGAACAGCGCCGAGCGCTGGGCGATGTACGGGTTGATCCAGGCCGAGACCTTCAGGCCGCGCTCGTGCAGCCGAGCGAGTTGGCCCTCGGGGTCGGGGAACGTACGAGGGTCCCATTCGAAGTCGGTCCACTGGTACTCGCGCATCCAGAAGCAGTCGAAGTGGAACACGCTCAGCGGCAGGTCGCGCTCGGCGAAACCGGCGATGAACTCGTTGACGGTCGCCTCGTCGTAGTCCGCGGTGAACGACGTGGTCAGCCAGAGTCCGAACGACCAGGCCGGCACGCGCGCGGGGCGGCCGGTGAGCGCGGTGTATCGGCTGAGCACGTCCTTGGGCGTGCCGCCGCCGATGACGTAGTAGTCCAGCGTCTCGCCAGGTACCGAGAACTGCACCCGGGAGTTCACCTCGCTGCCGACCTCGAACGACACCGCGTCGGGGCTGTCGACGAGCACGCCGTAGCCGCGCGCCGAGACGTAGAACGGCACCGACTTGTACGCCTGCTCGCTGGACGTGCCGCCGTCGGCGTTCCAGCTGTCGATGACCTGCCCGTTCTTCACGAACGCGCCGAAGCGCTCGCCGAATCCGTAGACGCGCTCACCGGGTGCGAGCGAGAGCTGCTGGTGCACCCAGGTCTCCGGCTCGACGCCGCCCTGAGCGGGCGCGCTGTAGTGCCCGATCGACCGGGGCTCGGAGCGCGTGAGCACGCGCCCACCCTCTTCGAACGTCACGTTCCAGCCGTCTCCGCGTGCGATGCGCACGGTGAGGTCGCCGGTCTGCAGCACGCCCTCGCCGTCGGTCACCGACACGGCAGGCACGAAGCCGTTCTCGGCGTTGATAGCGAAGTCCGGCCCGCGGTGCACACCGCCGGCATGCCGCTGCACGCGCGTCTTCACGACCCCTGGTGCCGGCGACGAGAACGTCACCGTGAGCATCGGCCGGTTCAACGTGTCACCTCGATGGCGGATGTGCGTCGTGGGCGCGAAGACGGTGAGCGTGCCAGCCGCCTCGTCGATGCGGATGTCGTCGACCTCGATCGCGAACAGCGGGGTGAGCCCCGGTCGGGTCAGCCAGTAGCCGTCGGTGAACTTCACCTGTGTTGCCTTTCGCTCAATGCTCGGACGTCGCCCGGCGCGATGCCGACGATGTCTCCGGTCTCTTCTCCGGTGAGCAGGTCGACAAGACCCGCCGTCACCGGCACATCGATGGGGTGCTGCGTGTGGTTCAGCAGGAAAAGCACGTCGCCGCGTCGCACGGCCTCGAGCCCGTCGGGCAGCGTGTCGAGTCCGTCGATCGGGCCGGTGACGGATGCCGCGGCGAGAGCCCGCGCGAGGACGGCATCCAGTACGCCGTCCGAGACCACGGCGCCGAGATACCAGGCGTTGTCGTTCCGGATCACGGCGGGGATGCCGGCGAGATCGCCGTCCGCGTGTGCGGCGAGCACCTCACCGCCTTCTGCCCGCAGGCGCTCGGCGAGGATGCTCGCCCTCGGCGCGTCGTCATCAGCGCTGAATCCGTCCGCGAGCTGCAGCGCGCCGGGGAGCATGCCCGACCACTCCTCGCCGCTCGCGCCGATCAGTTCGCGCAGCTGCACGGGCGATCGCCCCTGCAGGATCCCGGCGTTCTCGTCGGCGACGCCGCTGAACGGTCCGATCACGACCTGCGCGCCCCGTGCGGCTGCGCCGGCGAGCGCCTGGGCGGCCGCGTCGCTGAGGATGTAGGCGTGCGGCACGAGGATCACGCGGTAGTCGTCGAGCTCGGCATCGGGATGCCGGACGTCGACGGGGATGCCGCGGCGCCACAGCGACCGGTACCAGCGGTTCACCTGCTCCATCGTCGACAACCGCTCGGTGGGGCGCGCCGGTTCCTCGCCCGCCCACCATGCCGACCAGTCGAACAGCAGCGCCACGTCCGTCGCGATCTCGGTGCCGGCGACAGCGGCGAGCTTCTGCAGGTCGGCGCCCTGCCGGCACGCGCCGCGGAACACATCACTGTCGGCGCCGGCGTGCGGGAGCATCGACGAGTGGAACCGCTCGGCGCCGGAGCGCGCCTGACGCCATTGGAAGAAGCAGATCGCGTCGGCACCGCGGGCGACGGCCTGCAGCGAGTCGCGGCGTGCGCGCAGCGGCGACTTGGGCAGGTTGTGCTCGCGCCACGAGACGGCGCTGATGGACTGCTCCATGAGCATCCAGCTGCGCCCCCGGCCGAGCGATCGCATCAGGTCCTGCACGAGGGCGATCTCGCTGGCGGCATCCGGATTCGCTGGGTCGGGGTACTGGTCGTCCGAGACGACGTCGGCCTCGGCGGCCCACGAGTGGTAGTCGGCGTGCGCGAAGAATCCCATGAAGTTCGTCGTGATCGGCTGTGGGGCGCCGGACGCCCTGATGGCGTCGCGCAGCTCGGTGTAGCAGGCGAGCAGCTGGTCCGAGCTGTGGCGGCGGAAGTCGAGCGACTGAGCAGGGTTCACCAGGTACGGCATCCGGCGGGGCGGGAGGATCTCGTCGAACGAGTCGTAGCGCTGCGACCAGAACGCGGTGTTCCAAGCGGCGTTGAGGGCGTCGATCCCGCCGTAGCGACGCTCGAGCCAGATGCGGAACTCGCGCGCGGCCTCGTCGCCGTGGTCTATCTGGCCGTATTCGTTTCCGACGTGCCACATGCGCACGGCCGGATGCTCGGCGTAGCGCGCGGCGATGTCACGGGTGATGGCCAGCGCGTGCTCGCGATACGTCCGCGAGGCCGGCGAGAACTGGTTACGCGATCCGGCGATCAGTCGCACGCCGTCGCGGTCGACGGGCAGGACGTCCGGATGCTGGATTCCCAGCCACGGCGGCGGTGAGGCCACCGGAGTTGCGAGGTCGACGGCGATGCCGTTCTCGTGCAGCAGCGCGAGGATCTCATCGAGCCAGTCCCACTCGCGGGCACCGGGTCGCGGTTCGATCGTCGCCCAGCTGAAGACGCCGACGGTGACGAAGTTCACGCCGGCCTCGCGCATGAGGCGCACGTCTTCGCGCCACGTCTCCCTCGGCCACTGCTCGGGGTTGTAGTCGCCGCCGAAGGCCAGCCCGCGCTCGGCGATGAGCGCGTCGAAGGCCGCTCGTGCCGTGGTCGTCGATGACATTTTCTGTATTCCCCGTCGAATTGTCGAAGCGTTTCAACAACGAGAACATATACTAACCACATGCCGATGTCCACGCCGGGCGAAGACGCCCTGCACGTTCTGCGATACCGCCGTCCCTCGACGGTCTGGACGGACGCTCTGCCCGTCGGCAACGGGCATCGAGCGGCGATGTGCGAGGGCCGCCCACTCGGCGAGCGCCTGCACCTGAACGACGGCTCCGCGTGGTCGGGGCCCGTTCCCGAGGGGCTGCTGGCCGGCGCTCAGGATTCCGGCGCCGACGCTCTCGCCGCCCTGCGCGCGGCCATCGAATCAGGAGATCTGGATCGTGCCGAGCAGCTGGCGATGCGACAGCAGACGCCGTGGGCGCAGGCGTTCCTGCCGTTCGGAACCGTCGACATCGCCCTCGTCGACCAGATCGGCTCCACCGTCGTCGAAAAGCCCGACTCCGCCGTCGACCTCGAGCGCACGCTTGATCTGCGCACGGGCATCGCCGCGCACACGTATGCCATGGCGGGCATCGGTCGAGTGCAGCACGAGACGTGGGCGGATGCCGTCACCGGAGCTCTCACGCATCGCATCGTCGCCGAGGCGCCGGTGCGGCTCGAGGTGCGTGTGGCGGGGCCGTTCCCGGACGCTTCGGCGGGCTCAGCGACCGGGAACGCGCGCGGCGCGCTCACCGCACACTGGCACCTGCCCGTCGACGTCCCTCCTGGCCACGCCGAGCCGCCGGCCGAGATCCGCTACGACGTCGAGCGCGGACGACAGGGTGCCGTGGTCATCCATGCATCCACGGCGTCCGCCGTCACCGACGGCGTGCTGCGCACCGAGGCGGCCCGCGAGCACCTGCTTCTGATCGGCACCGCGACAGCGGATGTCGGCACCGACGTCGTCGCGCTGGCCACGGCCGTGGCATCCGCCGCAGACTCCGACGCAAGCGACGCGGCCGCGTTGCGCGCCGCGCACATCGCCGCCCACCGGGAACTGTACGACCGCTGCGCTCTCGACCTGCCGGTCACGACTGAGGTCGCGGCGCTCGACACCGACGAACGCATCCTCCGTGCGCAGAAGGTCGACGACCCGGCGCTCAGTGCCCTGTCGTTCCACTACGGCCGCTACCTGCTGATGTCGTCGTCGCGGCCGGGCGGGCTGCCGGCGAACCTGCAGGGCATCTGGAACGCCGAGCTCCCCGGCCCTTGGTCGAGCGGATACACGACCAACATCAACCTCGAGATGGCCTACTGGCCGGCCGAGACCACCGGACTCGCCGAATGTCACGAGTCGTTGCTGGACTTCATCGGTCGCGTCTCGGCGGGCACCGGAGCGACCGTCGCACGTGAGCTGTACGGGGCCGACGGCTGGGTGCTGCACCACAACACCGACCCGTGGGGCCATGCGGCAGCGGTCGGGCAGGGCGCCGGGGATCCGGCCTGGTCGACATGGCCGATGGGCGGCGTCTGGCTGAGCCTGCACCTCTGGGAGCACGCCCGCTTCAGCGGTGCTGACCGGGTCGGCGGCGACACGCAGTGGCTGGCGAGCACCGCCTGGCCGGTGCTCGAGCGCACGGCGCGCTTCGCGTTGAGTTGGGTGCAGACGGACGGCGTCCGCGCATGGACGAGCCCATCGACGTCTCCGGAGCACAGTTGGGTCGATGCCGACGGCACGCCGCGGGCACTCGGGCTCATGGCGACGATGGACGCCGAGCTGCTGCGCGCACTGGCGGACGCGTGCGCAGATGCTGCCGCGATCCTCGATCGTGACGATGCCTGGGTGGTCGAGCTCGCCGCGCGCGTCGCGCTGCTGCCGCCGTTGTCGGTGGATGCCCGAGGGCGGATCCAGGAGTGGGCTGCCGACGTTCCAGACGCCGAACCAGAGCACCGGCATCTGTCGCACCTGGTGGGACTGTTCCCGCTCGGTCTCATCACTCCGGACGCCACCCCCGAGCTCGCTGAGGCCGCAGCGCGGTCGATCCTCGGGCGCGGCCCGGAATCGACGGGCTGGGCGCTCGCATGGCGGGCGCTGATGTGGGCGCGCCTGCACGATGGCGAGCGCGTGTACGAACAGCTGCGCATGCTGCTGCGAAGCGCGCACGGTTCCGACACCGCAGCCCACCGTGGTGGCGTCTATCGCAACCTCTTCAGCGCGCATCCGCCGTTCCAGATCGACGGCAACCTGGGGTTCACGGCCGCGGTGGCCGAGGCTCTCGTGCAGTCGCACGAAGGCGTGATCGACGTGCTCCCTGCGCTGCCGTCGGCATGGCCCGAGGGCTCGGTGCGCGGCATCCGCGCCCGTGGCGGCGTCGAGGTCGACGTGGCGTGGACGGCCGGTCGCGTCACCCGGATAGCATTGCGCAGCGCACGTGCACTGGCGGTGCGCCTCCGCGGACCCGGATTGGCCGAGCGGGCGGTCGAGCTCGTTCCCGGCCGGCAGACGACCGTCGAGGCTGCACACGAGCCAGTGCAAGAGAAGGAGCTTTCATGGTGACGATCGCCGATGTCGCAGCGGCCGCCGGCGTGTCGATCTCGACCGTCTCGTATGTGATGAGCGGCAAGCGCACGATCTCGCAGGACACCCGCGACCGGGTCGAGTCCGCGATCGCGAAGCTCGAGTACAGCCCGCACGCCAGTGCTCGCTCGCTGGCCTCCCGGTCGACCAACGTGATCGGGCTGCAGGCGCCGCTGCGCGCCGGCGTCGACGTGCACGTGATCATGGAGATCGTGGCCGGCGTCGTGAAAGAGGCGCGCGAGAACCAGTACGACATCCTGCTGCTGACCAGCGACGACGCCGACGGCCTGATCAACGCGGCGCGCGGCTCGCGCGTCGACGCGCTGATGGTCATGGACATCGAATCCGACGACCCCCGCATCGCCTCGCTGCGGGATCTCTCGACACCCAGCGTCCTGATCGGACTCCCCTCAGGCGCCGAGGGGCTCATCTGCGTCGACTTCGACTTCGAGGCGGCAGGACGCCTGGCCGCGCAGCGCCTCGGCGCGCTCGGACACACCAGGATCGCGCTGTTCGGCGCCCCGGGTGAGGTCGTCGAGCGGCACACCTCTTACGTGGAGCGCCTGAACCGCGGATTCCTCACGGCGTGCGACGAGCTCGGCATCACGGGCACCGTGCACGCGTGCCCGAGTTCGGCGGATGCCGTCGAGGCGGTGGATGCCGTGCTCGATGCGGATGCCGACATCACCGGCATCCTGTTCCACAACGAGGCCGCGCTCCCCCATGTCGCCGCGCATGTCAGGGAGGACAGCGCGAAGCGCGACGTGATCGCGCTGAGCCCGCTCCAGCTCGTGCACGGCGTATCCGGCCTCGTCGACACGATCGACATCCCCGCGGGCGAGATCGGCGCGGCGGCTGCGCGGGCGATCCTCGCCGAGCTCGCAGGCCAGGAGACCGAGCGAGTGCACCTGCTGCCTCCGCGACTCGCCGGCGCATCGGTGGTCTGAGTGCGCATCGGCATCGACCCGGAGGGGCGCACGGCCCAGGGCGTCACCGGGTTCCTCAGCTTCGTCGCGCTCAACCTGCTCTACATCGCGCTGTGCCTGCCGATCCTGACGATCCCTGCGGCGACCGCGGCGCTGTACGAGGTGACGATCCGCTACTCGGATGACGAGAGCGGCCGGCCTCTGAAGGATTACCTTCCGGCGTTCGGGCGCAACTGGCAGTCCGCGTCGCTGCTCGGGCTGGCGCTGCTGCTGCCCGTCCTGCTGCTCGCGTTCAGCGCCGTGTTCTGGGCGGGCTCGCCGACCGTGCTCGGCGGCATCGCGATGGTCGTGTCCATCCTCGCCGGCGTGCACTTCTTCGCCGCATTCCTGTACGCGATGGCGCTGACCGCGGTGTACGACAACCCGGTGCGGGCGACGTGGAAGAACGCGCTGCTGCTGCCGACGAGCGAGCCGGTCCGTACGATCGGCATCCTGCTGATCCCTGCGACGCTGGTATGCGTCACGATCATCTTCCCGATGTTCGGCGTGATCATCGCCACGGTCGGCTTCTCGGTGGGTGCCTACGCCTCGGCGTTCCTGTTCCGCAGCGTCTTCGCCCGCCACACCCCCGGGGCCTGAGGTTCCGCACGCGAAAGGGCCCGGAGCGCACGCGCTCCGGGCCCATCCACAGCATCCGCCTACTCGGAGAACTCCTTCGCGACGGCCTTGCGCTGCTCGTCCTGAGCCTTCGCGGTCGCGAGGTCGACCTCGAGCACCTTGTCGTACCCGAGTCCTGTCGCGGTCTTCTGCAGGTCGGACCAGATCTGGTCGAACTGCGCGTCGCTCTCGGCGAAGGTCGCCTGCCACGACGACTGCACGATCACGGCCTTGACCTGGTTGCGCAGCGTCTCGATCTCAGAGTCGTCCGCCGGAATCGTGAAGCTCGCACCGGGGGCGACGATCACCTGGTCGTTGTTCTTCAGGTACTCCATGGTCGTCGCAGCTCCCCCCATGTGCTCCGACCAGTCCTCGGTGAGCGGGTTGGCGGTGAGCTCCTGGTACGACTCCCACAGCTTGTAGCTGTAGGGGAACCCGCTGTCCGGGTCGGTGTCGATCGGAAGCACGACGCTCACGTTCAGCGCCGAGACGCCGTCGAGGTACGCGCCGCCGCCCCACTCGGCGGGGACGGGCGCGTCACCGCTGAGGAAGACCTGCTTGCCGAAGTCCGTCAGCGCCGGCTCCCCAGCGTCGTTCATCTCCCAGGTGAGCCCCTCCGGCCCCGCGGCGCCCATGGTCTGGCTGCTGTTGGTCAACGAGCCCTCGGCCGAGTAAAGCCAGTCGATGAATGCGGCCACGCGCTCCGGGTCCTCGGCCTTCGAGCCGACGGCGAGCACCTGCTTGCCTCCGTAGGCCTCTGCGCCGTACGAGAAGATCTTCTGGTCTTCGAGCGGGGCGATCATGAAGCCCTTGCCCTCGGCCATGTTCGCGTCGGTGTTATAGGCCGACTGACCGAGCCACGGCCACCAGGTGAAGAGCACCTGCCCGTTCTGCATCTTCGAGAACAGCGTGTCGTAGTTCTGGGTCGTCGACTCGGGGTCGACCAGGCCCATCTCGTTCGCCCTGTGGAAGAAGTTCAGCACCCGCTCGTACATGCCGTCGTCGTCCAGGATGCCCTGGTAGTCCGAGCCGTCTGCCATGGCGAGCGCGAACTGCACCTCGTCGTAGCCGTAGTACGTGATCGGCTGCTTGGCGTTGTTCATGAAGTTGCCGTCCCAGTCCTTGAACAGCGACAGGGCGTACACCTTCTGACCGTTCGGGGCCGTGGGCTCCAGATCCTGCATGTCCTTGAGGACCGGCAGCAGGTCTTCCAGCGTCTCGATCTTCGGGTAACCGAGTTCCGCGTACAGGTCCCACCGCAGGAACGGACCGAACGTCGGGTCGATGCCCTCTGACGACTCGGTGGGCGGGATGCTGGAGACGGACGTCGGGAACGCGTAGACGCCGTCGGCGTTCTCATTGAGCTTCTCGATCGCCTTGTCGAAGCGGCCGGCGTTCTCCATGGCCGGGTAGTAGGCGGACGTGTCGGCGACGAGCCCGCCCTGGATGAGCTCGTCGAGCTTCTCGCCCTTGTCGGTGATGATGAGGTCGCCGAGGTCGCCGGCCGAGACGCGAGTGTTGTAGAGGGTGTCTCCGCCACCGGCGACGTTCGGGGCGATGATGTTCAACTTCATGTTGAACTTGTCCTTCACGATCTTGCCGAACCAGCCCTCCTGCACGCCCATGTAGTTGGCCAGGCCGTCGAACACGTCGATCGTGATCTCCTCGTCCCACTTGCTGGGGAACGCGTCGATCTTCTCCGTGGTCTGGTCGGCGTCGCCACCGGTGCAGGAGGTGAGCAGTCCGATCGCGAGGAGTGCGATCACACCCGCCGCGGCTTTCCGCTTCAGCTTCATTGCTTTTCCTTTCTCAAATGGTGCGAGGCGCGTCAGCCCTTGACGGCGCCCAGCATGATGCCCTTCACGAAGAAGCGCTGGAACAGGGGGTAGATGAAGATGATGGGCAGCACGACCAGCACCGACACCGTCATGCGGATCGAGGTCGGCGTCTGCGAGGTGGCGGCCCCGGCGATCGCGCTGAGGTCGCCGCCGGCGTTCTGCGCCGCCTGGGCGAGGCTCGATGCCTGGTTGATGAACATGTAGAGCAGGTACTGCAGGGTGTACAGGCTCTGGTCGGTGATGTAGATCAGGGTGTCCTGGAAGCTGTTCCACTGCGCGACGGCAGAGAAGATCGCGACGGTCGCGAGGATCGGCGTCATGTTCGGCAGGTACACCTTGAAGAAGATCTGCACGATGTTCGCGCCGTCGAGCTCGGCGGCCTCCTGCAGCGATTCCGGCATCGACTCGACGTAGGTCTTGACGAGGATGATGAAGAACGGCTGCACGATGAACGGCAGCACGTACACCCAGAAGTTGTTCGTGAGTCCAAGGTTCTTCATGATGATGAAGATCGGGATGAGCCCGGCGCTGAAGTACATCGTGACGATGACGAAGCGGTACCAGAACTTGCGCGCCCACATCCGGCTCTGGGTGAACATGAACCCGAGGAAGGCGGATGCCAGCACCGTGGCGATCGTGCCGATCACGGTTCGCGCGACGCTGACGACGGCGGCCAGCGGCAGCCCGTTGAGCTGGAAGACCTGCTGGTAGTTGCCGAGGTGGAACCCGGTCGGCAGGAGCCGCACATCGCCGAGGGCGGAGACGTCGTTGGCGCTGACCGAGTTGATGATCAGGTAGTAGAACGGGTAGGCGCAGATCACCACGAGCAGCCCGAACACCGTGTAGTTGACGATGGCGAACAGCATGTCCCCACCGGATCGGTGGCCTGGACGGGGATCGGGGCGGCGCGAGGGTCGCAGCTTCAGAGCGGTGTCGAGCGCGGTCATGGTCCGGCCCCTCTCAGACGATCGCTTCGCCGCGCACACGCTTGGCGATGCCGTTGACGGTGAACAGGAGGATGACCGAGATGATGCTCTTGAGCATTCCGATCGCGGTGGCCATCGACAGGCTGTTGCCCGTCATGCCGATGTTGTAGACGTAGAGGTCGAGCACCTGGATCCACTGCATGTTGAATGCGTTCTGGAACACGAAGTACTGCTCCATGCCGTTGTTGAGCAGGTTCGCTACCGACAGCAGCAGCAGAACGAGATAGGTCGGCATGAGGGCGGGGACGGTGATGTACCACATCGTCTGGAAGCGCCCTGCGCCGTCGATCCGCGCGGATTCGTACATCGACGGGTCGATGCCGCTGATGGCGGCGAGGTAGATGATCGCTCCCCAGCCGAGTCCCTTCCAGATGCTCCAGAGGGTCATGACCAGCCAGATGTTGTCGCTGGTGTCGAGGAACTTGATCGGCGCCGTGATGACGCCGAAGTCGGTGAGCACGTTGTTCACGAGTCCGGAGCTCGAGAACAGCGAGAACGCGATCATGTAGACGAGCACCCACGAGATGAAGTTCGGCAGGGTCGTGAGCGTCTGCACGGCGTTGCGGAACCACTTGGCGCGCACCTCGTTGAGGAACACGGCGAACGCCAGGGGCAGGATCGAGGTGAGGATGCCGAGGAAGCTGATCGCCAGCGTGTTCAGCAGCACCTGCCCGATCTGGGCGAGCTGCGTCGGTGAGCTGACGAGCAGCTGGAACCACTGCAGCCCGACGAACTCGCTGCCCTCAAGGCCGAGCGCCGGCTTGTAGTCGTAGAGGGAGTAGATCCACCCGTACAGCGGGAAGTAGCTGAACAGGAACACGAGCACCAGGAACGGCACGATGACGAGGAACATCCCGAACGACTTGCGCCCGCCGGCCCGCTTCTCGAGGCGTTTGCGTGCGCGTGGCGAGCGTTCGCCCTTCTGATCGAGTTGCTCGGCCACGGTTCTCGTGACCGAGGTGGGGGTGGTGATGGTCATCGCGTACTGCCTTTCGCGCCGGTGTACCGGACCTCCGTGAACACGACGGGTGCGCCGTCGGGAGCACCGTCCGCTCGAAGCCCGATCGTTCTGCCGAGGAAGCCACCGGCGACCTCGGTCGACAGGTAGCGGCCGTCGATGCGGTCGAGCTCTCGCTCACCGGCGTCGTCGACGACGGTGAAGATCAGGTCGTCGGGGCCGCGGTGCGTCGGCGCCGCCGCCTCGATGCGCAGTGTGACGACGCCGCGCGCCGCGGCGCTCACGGGCGCCTCGTCCCGGACGATCCGTTCGGCCGGGCCGATCCGGACGTGCAGCGCTGCGTGCCCGTCCTCGACGCGGATCTCCGCCCAGTGGGCCTCGTCCATGCGCAGCCGTACCGCCGGCACTCCCCCGGCCGCCGCATCAGAAGCGCTGGCATCCGCACCGCCGAAATCCGCACCGTCGACATCAGCACCGCCGGCATCCACGCCGAAGACGTCTGCCTCGAAACGCCACTCGAGATCCGTCGTCCGCGCGGCGAGCATCGCCGGCGCGCCGTTCGGCGACGAGGCGGACGAGATCTGGATGCCGCGGCCCGGCACTGCGCGCGCGAACGACGTCACTTCGGCCCCGGGCGAGATCCAGCGCAGGTCGAGAGCGTCGCTGTCGAACCGGTCGGTGAAGTCGGTGGCGTCCGGGGTGAACGAGTACGCATCGGGGACGACGACCGGCCATCTGTCTTCCCATGCGATTCCGGCGACGAACGCCTCTCGTCCGTTTACGTGGAACATCGGGGTGGTGCCGCGGGCGCGTACGCCCAGGTAGACCATCGCCCAGCTGCCGTCCGCGCATTCGACGATGTCGGCGTGACCGGTGTTCTGCACGGGGAAGACCATGCTGCGACGGGTGAAGATCGGGTTCTCGGCCGAGAGCGTGAACGGTCCGTCCGGTGCGGTCGCGCTCGCGATGCTCACGCAGTGTCCGCGTTCGGTGCCGCCCTCGGAATAGAGCAGATACCACCAGTCGCCGCGGCGGAAGATGTGCGGCCCCTCCGGGTAGGCCATGCCCATGCCGTGGCAGATCGTGTACGGCTCGCCGATGATCTCGCCGCGCTCGAGGTCGACACGCACCTGCGCGATGTCCGGGGCGCTGTCGTCGTCCGAGCTGTAGGTGACGTAGCAGGTGCCGTCCTCGTCCCACGCGAGGTCGGGGTCGATGCCGATGATGCCGGGGATGACCTTCGCCGGCCCCCACGGGCCGGTGATCGACGGCGCCGAGGTGACGAGCTGCCCTCCACCACCGGAGACGTCGGTGGTGATCATCCAGAAGCGGCCGCCGTGGTGGCGCAGCGTCGGCGCGTAGACCCCGCCGTTCGCGCCGGCGCGGCCGGCGGGGAAGCGCGGCTCGTCGGCGAGTGCGTGCCCGACCAGGTTCCAAGAGACGAGGTCGGTGCTGTGCCACAGAGGCACACCGGGGTGGTACTCGAATGACGAGTGCGCGATGTAGTAGTCGTCGCCGACGCGGCAGATGGAGGGGTCGGGGTGGAATCCGGGGATGATCGGATGCTCCGCAGCACTGAGTGCCCGCTCGTCCGCGCGCAGCGCGGAGTCGGACGGGGCCTGGCCCTGGAGGGTCGTCATCGAGTCTCCACCCACCTCTCGTCGTTGAGGACGTGTCTGCGCTGCTTCTCTGAGGTCGATTTCCTCAGGAAGTCGAAACGCTTCGATTCGAAAGACTAGACGGTCGATGGCGTCTCCGCAACACTTTTGGCGAAGCGTTTCGAAAGGTCGCCTCCGATGCGGTACGGTGACCGGGTGCCGCTGACTGACATGCCCCTGGAAGACCTCCGCTCGTACCGTCCCGATGTGGCCGAGCCGTCCGATTTCGACGAGTTCTGGGCGTCGACGATCGCGCAGTCGCGCACCGCGGCATCCGACCCGACGCTCGTGGCAGCCGAGACGCCGATCACGCAGCTGGTCGTCGAGGACCTCACGTTCTCGGGTTTCGGCGGCGAGCCGATCCGCGCATGGGTGACCAGACCGCGCAGCGATGCCGCCCTTCCCGCGGTGGTGGAGTACATCGGGTACGGCGGCGGGCGCGGCATCCCCGGCGAGCGTCTGCAGTGGGCGAGCGCTGGATACGTGCACGTGCTCATGGACACGCGTGGGCAAGGATCGAACTGGGGCTCGGGTGGGCACACGCCTGACCCGCACGGCTCAGACGGCTCGACGACAGGGTTCATGACCCGCGGCATCCTCGACAAGGACCAGTACTACTACCGGCGGGTCTTCACGGATGCCGTGCTGGCGGTGGATGCCGTTCGGTCGCTGCCGTTCGTAGATGCCGCACGGGTCAGCGTCACGGGCGCCAGTCAGGGCGGCGGCATCTCGCTCGCTGCTGCGGCGTTGAACCAGGACGTGTTCGCGGCGATGCCGGACGTGCCGTTCCTTTGTCACTTCCGCCGGTCGGTCGAGCTCACGCCCGACAACCCGTACCGCGAGATCGAGCGCTATCTGGCTGTGCACCGCGAGGCGATCGAGCCGGTCTTCGAGACCCTGTCGTACTTCGACGGTGTGAACTTCGCCCGGCGGCTTGCGCGCCCCGCGCTGTTCTCGGTCGCGCTGATGGACGGCATCGTGCTGCCCTCGAGCGTGTTCGCCGCCTACAACCAGGTGGCGTCACCGGATGCCGAGATCGAGGTGTACTCGTTCAACGGCCATGAGGGCGGGCAGCACGCGCACTGGGTGCGTCAGGTCGGCTGGCTCGGCGAGCGCCTCGGCTGATCCGCCGCCCGCGTGCACTCCGCCGCCCGCGTGGCGCACGGGCGTCACGCGGCGGGTCGGAATCGTTTCGGCGGCGGATCGATCCCGCCCCACGCGTACCTCAGCGCTGTTCGAGGTCTCATCGCGAACGTCTCCCCCGACGTGTGATGCAGGACGAAGTCACTCTGACCTTGACGGGTGATCCGCCAGCCGCCGTGGTGCAAGGTCATGTGGTGATATCGGCACAGCAGAATGCCGCGATCGATGTCGGTCCGGCCTTGATCTCTGTCCCACTCATCGATGTGATGCGCCTCGCCGTATGACGCCGGCCTGTCGCAGCCTCGCCATCTGCATCCACCGTCGCGGATCGCGAGCGCGATGCGCTGTTTCGGTGTGAAAAGTCTCTGCTCGCGCCCGACGTCGAGCGGATTCCCGCACGCATCGACCGTGACAGGCACGAACCCGCTGTCGCAGATGTGCTGCTCGGCAACGACCCCGGGCATCGACACCAGGTGGTCTTCGGTGTGAGCGACGGGCGCACCGCGGCCGTCGGCGTCCACGACCTGGACGAGGCGTACGCCGGGTTGCCGGGCACCGAACACCGACTCCGCATCGGCGAGGGCGCCGGCGCGCATCACGTCCATGATCAGGTCGTAGGCGAGCTGGTCGTTCGTGCGCGGGTCATCCACGAGGGACGCGGCCTGTTCCTTCTCGTCAGAGTCCACGAATCGCGGGCCGCCACGCCGGGGGCGCAGCGCTGCGGCCATCATCGTCTCCAGGAACAGGTCGCCTTCGTCCTCGAGAACGATCGACGCGCGCTTCTGCCCGTCCGGCCCACGGAACGTTCGGAACGAGCGATTCTCAAACCGCGCGAGGAATCGGGCTTCAGCACCCTCGGGGTCGAGCAGATCGCGCACCGTCCGCGCCGCTTGCCACAACTCCTCGACCGTCCGCTGCGCGGCTTCGCCCACGAGATGCTCAGCCGCTTGCGACCATGCCGCCCGCGTCACCTCCTCCGCCTGGGCGAGAGCGTCAGCAGCCATATCGGCGCCCGAAGCCGGCACAGCGTCGGCTCCGATCTGGGGCGGGTCGCCCAGCCCGCGCTTGATCGCGTCGAACTGCGCCGACGTCACACGACTGTCGCGCAGCGCGTCACGGAGCGGCTGATGCCAGGGCGTCGCGACCGGCAGGCCGTCGCACGACTGCCCACCCTGCGAGATGTCACCCGCAGCATCCGCCTCATCGTGCAGCAGCGCATCGTCCAGCAGCGCCTCGCCGACGCGCACCACCCGATTGGCATCCGCCTTCGTCGACCCCGTCACGTCTTGGATCAGGGACGCCGCCGACCGGTGCCCGCGCGACGCCGACAGACCCGAATGCCCGCGATCGCGCGTGGACCGCACCGCAATCACACCCGCAGCAGCGGTCTGGATCTGCTCGAGCTGCCGAGCCAGAAACGCCGTCTCTTCGAGGACCTTCACGACGTCGGCATCCGTCATCCGCATCATCGACGCACGCGCGCAGTCGGCATCGCCACCGTCGACGAGCTGCCCGCACAGAGTGGGGATCAGCGCCGCGACGTCGGTGAAAGTGGCCATACTTCATAGTCCCAGGGGGCACCGACATTCGAATGGAGACGGTTGGTCGAAGGACAGCATCCCTACCGCGCCAGCTCCGCCTCCACATCGAGCCGGCCGAGCTTGTGCGGATTGGCGATCGAGAAGATGCGCGTGATGCGTCCGCCCTCGATCTCGAAGCAGATCGCGCCGGCAAGCGCACCATCGACCTCGCCGCGGATCGCCGGGTGGCCGTTCACCCATGTCGGGCGCGCCTCGAACGGCATCCCGAGCTTCGCGAGTCCGCCGAGCAGGTAACGGCTGATCTTGTCGGCGCCGACGATCGGCCGTCGAGCAGCACCGCGCACCACCCCGCCGCCATCGGCGACCGATACGACGTCGGGGGCGAGCACATCCATGAGCCCCTGCAGGTCGCCGGAGTTGACCGCCGCGACGAACCGCGCGACGACGGCCTCCTGCTCCGCGCGCTCGACGTTCACCCGCGGACGCCGCGCCGCGACGTGCTCCTTCGCCCGGTGAGCGATCTGCCGGACCGCAGCGGGCGTCTTGTCGACGGCCGATGCGATCTCGTCGTAGGGCACGTCGAACACCTCACGCAGCACGAACACCGCCCGTTCGGTGTGCCCGAGCGTCTCGAGCACGGTGAGCATCGCGATCGACACGCTCTCGGCGAGTTCGACGTCGTCCGCCACATCCGGACTCGTCAGCAGCGGCTCGGGCAGCCACTCTCCGACGTAGGTCTCGCGCCGGCGCGAGATGGCGCGCAGATGGTTCAGAGCCTGGCGGGTCACGATCCGCACGAGGTATGCACGCGGATCGCGCACGTCGGACTGGTCGGCTCCGTCCCATCGCAGCCACGACTCCTGCAGCACGTCCTCGGCGTCGGCCGCCGACCCGAGCATCTCGTAGGCGACCGTGAAGAGCAGGTTGCGGTGGGTGACGAACGGGTCGTCGGTCATGACCCCGAGCCTACGCCGGCCGCTCGCCCGGGCTCGGCGGCGGCATCCGTGGTCGAATCTGTCGACCGCGTCGCGAGCGGCGGCAACTCGCACGATTCGGCGTAACCCTCAGAATGGATGCCGAGCGCGACGTTCATGCGCGCACTCATGTTCATGAATGCGACCCGGGCCGCGAGCTCGATGAGCGCTGCCGGTCCGAGCTCAGCCAGCAACGCGGCCGAGAGCTCGTCCGTGACGGCGGGCGGGGTCTCGCACATCGCCTCGGCGTACTCCATGACGTTGCGCTCGAGGGGTGTGAAGACGGATGCCGCGCGCCAGTTCGGCACCTGCCGGGCCTTGGCCTCGTCGAGCCCGTCGTTGTGCGCCTTGTAGTAGTTGAAGTCGAGACACCAGCTGCATCCGATGTGCGCTGCCGTCGCCATCACGGCGTAGGTCGTAAGGTCGTCGTCGAGCTCGTCGAGCGCCTCGATCTTGCGCCCGATGCCCATCGATGCCTGCATGAGAGCGGGATGGTGCGCGAGCACTCCCATCGAATCGGGCACCCGACCGAGCATGCGCCGGGCGGCGATCTTCACCACTGTGCCGAAGATGCCGGTGAGTTCGGCCGCCGGGATGCGGGTCTGCGAGGTCTCGGTCGTGGGCGCGCTCTGGGTGGGCATGATGTCCTCCTGCGATCGACGGCCGGGATGGATTCCCGATCGTTCCGTCGACATGAAGACACCGGATGCTGCGCGCCTGTGACAGCGCGCATTCGATCCCGCGCCCCGAGCCGACGTCAACCGTCGGCGATCACCGACCGGTGATCAGGTGCCGCGGCGTCCCCTCGATGCGGTCGACGGCGATCTTGACCTCGACCAGCTCACCCGCGAGGTTGTCCACCCGCGTACCGAGTCTGTCGATCCGCGAGCCGAGATCGGCCTTCAACTCGGCGTTGCCCGCGTCCATGCGATGGATCATCCAACCGAACGCGCCGGCGAGCGCCAGCAGCATCGACGCGGTGCTGATGAGCACCGTGATCGTCTCGGTCGACATGTACACCCTCCTATTCTGCCCGAGATCTGCCCGGATGTGCGTTGCGGATGACACTACCGACGGCCTCCGACGCAAGCAGAGCGGGTCCCAAGAATCGTCAAGAAACGCTACGGAACGCCGACTGTGCAGGAGGAGTCACCCGCGCGCATCACTCGCAGGCGACGCCGGCGAGGAGGTTCATGGGTCGTTCGCGAACGACGCGCGCTCGTTGGCGGAGAGCTACTCGGCACCCTTCTGCCACGCATCCGAAGGGCGGCTACGTGGTCAATCTGCGGATGGCGGGCGATGTGCTGATCCGCAGACCGATCCCTGAGTCGGTCGAAGGGCCGCGTCCAGCACTGCCGCGGATGCCGCGGGCGCAGTCCCCCCGTGCACTCCAGCGCGCCGACGTCAATCGTCGGCGATCACCGACCGGTGATCAGGCGCCGCGGCGTCCCCTCGATGCGGGCGACAGCGATCTTCACCTCGACCAGCTCACCCACGAGGTTGTCCACCCGTGTGCCGAGCCTGTCGACCCGCGAACCGAGCTCATCGATCCTCGATCCGAAGTCGGCCTTCAACTCGGCCTTCACGTCGGCGTTGCCCGCATCCACGCGATGGATCATCCAACCGAACGCGCCGGCGAACGCGAGCAGCATCGACACGGTGCTGATGAGCACTGTGATCGTCTCGGTTGACATGTACACCCTCCCATTGTGCCCGAATCCGCCTCGAACAGCCCGAGCTTCGACGGTGCTGCCGAATCCGGTGCCCGGTCAGGGCGGATCCCAGCATGGGTGCGCAACCCGCAGGTGAACAACTACGTGCAGAACAAGCGGGCGACGAGCACTGCCGACGACTCGTCGGTGAGCTCAATTCGCAGCCATGACGGTCTGCAGGAAGCCTGACACCCTGTCCAGCGGGACATCACTGGACAGGTCTGCTGCGTTCCAACTGCCGCCGGCAACAGAAACACCGCACATGTTCGTCGCGACGGTTTGGCAGTGATTGCCGTTACTGTCTGCCGGCTGGTCCGCTAGAAAACCGATATTCTCGGACGCGGTATATGTGACCGAGATGATACTTCCGGTTGAATCGCAACCTTGCGCGGCCATGCTGTCCGAGGACGAGGTGTAGTAGGCCTTGGCGTATTCCACGTTGCTCAATTCGACGCCGTCGCTCGCCACTGTTTCGCCTGCGAGCGCGCCGCCGAGGAATGTGCACACGGTTCCGCCTGGGTACATCGCAGAGAACTCGGCATACTCCGCTTCGCTGACTAACCGGTAGTCGTCGACCATAGCGGGAAAGTTCCGACCGCCCCAGGACCCTTCGCCCTCGGTAGCGGTCCAGGCGACGGTCTGGAGAGGAGAGTCAGGCTGCCAATCCTGAAGAACGCGCAGAATCGAGGTATCGGATGAATATGTCATAGCGCACGCATCCTGAAGGCCCGCCATTGTGTCCCAGCCCTCTTCTTCAGAGAGATCTGGGTTGCCATACGCTTCACCGATGAGTTGAATGGCGGCGTCGGTCGACTCGAGTTGGTTGTAATAAAAGCACGTGGGCCAGTGGCTGAACGGGAGGCCTGTCGGTTCCGTAACGATGGTCTGCTCTGTTGCAGAATCGCCACCACCACCGCCACCAGTCACCGCAGGTCCGGCCGACGTGTTGCTTGCTGCGCATCCGGATACGAGAACCAAGGCGGCAGCGACAATGAATGCGCTTGAGTAGCGCCCGAGCGTGTTCAGGGCGTCGATCTTCATCTGATGCTTCTCCATTCGTTTCCTGTGCTGTGCTCGGCCGATACGAACGTGTTGCCATCGTCCTCGAAGTCGCCTCGTTCGCAGTCCCAATCGAGGCCCGTTTGGCCTGTCCATCGAGCCGAATCGGGCGCTACAGATACCTCTAGACTCTCGGCCCATCCCTCCGCGATTCGCGCGGCGTTGACACTCTCATAGCTGAGCTCGTCCGGAAGCTGAATCACCCATCCCGGGCCGCCGTTCTCGGGCACTGTTGTGAGTGTTCCGTTTACTGCCAACGTGTAGTCGTACTGCGTCCAGTAGAGATCTTCGCCCGTACGCGCAGTGCCGATTGAGATGTGCGAAGCGGTTACCTTCAGGTGATAGGTGTACTCGTTGTCGGAGTTGCCGTCTTCGCTTGTGGTCAGGCACTGCCAGTCTCCCTCGATGAACTTCGCCGGAGTGGGCGGCTTCTCTGTCTCGGGGACGCCGGCCGCGCTGCATCCGACGAGTACCGCGCTTGATACAACCAATGCCATCAGCGGACCGCCACGCCTGAAGCTGATCATTGAATCGTCAACGACGACCCTCAGTGATGTTGCGCATGGGCGGTTCATTGGGGTGCCTCCGGCCGGGTGAAGATGTTGAGATCGTCCACGGTTGGTTCCCCCTGGGGATGTCTGGCGAGAATGAGGGTGTCGTCGCTGAAGGTTCCGCCGTCGATGCGAAGAAGCGTCCAGCTGGCTCGTGCGTCTTCGGGAACGCGCAGCACCTCGTACGACTCGGTTATCTGGCTGATGCGGTCTCCCGTGCTCGCGTCCACCACGTCGAGACCTGAGCTGTTGGTGAGCCAGATGAGCCCGTTCCACATCCCGACCACGTCTTCGACGCCGGCGGCGTGTGCGCTGTTCGCATCGAGGGAGATCGTCTCCTCACCATCGGCGCTGCGGACGAGGAACCCAGGCTCATCGGAGCTGCCCCCGTCGAGGACATACCATGCGAATGACATGCCCCCGGTGAGCTGGTCCACGGCATACGAGTGAAACTTCTGCGCAGGGTCCAGCACGCTTCCCGTATCGATGTCGAGGAACGTGACGGGATCGGGGCCGATCCACGCAGACGCGGACTCGTAAGCGGTGAGGTACTGAGACACGGCGCCCTGAGCATGGACGGAATTCATCTGTGGCGCCGTCCACCGGATGGCACCAGTGCGCGGGTCGAACGCGCTCAGAGTCTCTTGCCAATCAAGCGCAACCAGTCCGTTCGCCAGAGGGGCACCTGCTTCCTCTGGCCTGATGGCACCGGCTGTGCGCCAGAGCTCGCTCGCGTCTTCGATGTCGTAGCCGACGACGACGAATGTGCCGTCCTCGAGTTCGGTGCTGAAAACCAAGACGCCGGCGACGAGTGTTCCGTATGCGGACGGATCTGCTGTGAAATCCCACCCTGGTTCGATTGGCGTGCCGACGATGCCGTTCCCGAGATCTTCGCGTAGAAGCTCATCGCCGCGCTCGTCGTACACTCGCATCTGAACCCGGTCAGGAACAGCGTTGAGTCCGGAGGCCTCTGTAGTGACGTAGACCAGCGCCACCGCCTTCGGGTCCGAGTCGGGATCCTGCTCGACCGCCCAGTGCACTCCCGCGATGTCTTCGTTAACAGCTACGTCGAGGTGAATCAGACCTGGCACCTGCGCCGTCATCGAATACAGATATGCCTGATCCGGCTCGTCGTCCGGCCGGACGAGGACAAGTTCGGCTCCCATGCCTGATTCGTAAACGTCGCCCTGCAGCACCGCGTCGGTGAAAGCGATCGGCGCCTGTGGAGACGGTGACGCTGAAGGCGGCGGCGACTCAGCCGCCGGTGCCGGCGTCGCGGACGTCTGCGGTGGTTCTCCAGTTCCACACCCGGCCAGCGCTGCAGTGAGGAGGAGGAGGAGCATCGCACCAGCGGGCATTGCCAGCTTTCTGATCCAGCGTCGACGACCCGCTTTGGCTCGGCGTGCTACCAGTGAGCGTGCGTCGCTCATCGCCTCAGAGCTTCTGGCGCAGGTGGTCGCTGAATGTGCGGAATGGCTTGTACGCCGGCGCGCTCCACGGCGACACGGGGATGAACGCGAGCATCGTGTCCCGTACACGCATGTAGTCCCCAACAGAGAATTGCACTCGGCGACTTTCACCATCTGGCGCATCGGTGACCGTAAGTGTGAAGTCTCCGTGTGTGACTCGAACGAAGTTCTTCACCACGCCGGTGAAGGTCGTCGGGTTCTTCTGTGTGATCGTGATCTTCCCGCCACCGGCACCGGCCAGATCCGCGGCGTCAGTAATCGACTGTGCGATCTTCTCCAGAGGCTTCGTCGATGTCACTGCGAAGTTCAAGGCGCTCATCTTGTCATCGATCGCGGCCATCTTACTGCTCCGTCGCATCGCGATCGGCGATACGCCGCTCGACATTGCTTCGCTTGGCTGCTTGCGACAAGCGCTGCCCGAACCACAACAGGCCCGCACCGACGGCGAGCAGGCCGAGCAGAAGAGGTAGGTCACTTGCGTAAAAGCCGACGACCACGCCCCAGATGAGGCCGATGGCTGCGAGGATGGCGCCTATGCCGATGAGCACGTAGCCGAGAACAGGACTCTTGGTTTCCACAGCGGTATCCATTCTTCGTTAGTCAGAAAGAACGGGTGCACCTACCTGGTTACCTTCGTGCCCCCCATGGCGGCGCGCCAGGCAGGCGACTTCCCCAGGCGCCATTCAAGCGTTGCGGTGTGCTCGAGGGCGTCCGGAACCGTCTGTTTCGGTTGTGTCCGGAAGTATCCGACAGCTCAGATGCAGAGGGGCTCGCCCAAGTCGATACTCGTCCCGTCAACGGTGATCGCCCCCACTGTGCACAGCCGAGTCTGAGGGGTCGGGCGCACGACGAGTGTCGTGTACGCCCCTTGCACGTTGGGCTCTGTTGCGGCCTGACGGTCTGGTCCTTGCGCGGCAGTTTCCGGATAGATGGCCACCGTCACCGAGTTACCTGAGATCTGTTCGTCGTAACGGGTGACGCGAGCCCAGCCGGCATAGCACTTGTTCGACCAGATAATTTCGAGAAGCGTGTCGTTCGTCCGCGGCGAGGACGTAGCGACTTCTGCATCGTTCACGCATTCCGTCATCGCCGGGTCCACGCCGTTGTGCACATTGATCTGTGCGCGTGGGTTCGTGGAGGCGTTGGCCAGCTCGTCGCGCACCGCCTGCGCCGCGGTGAACTTCGCCTGCTCGACGACGGTACTCGTGACCGCCCAGCTGATCCCGCCAGAGACAATGAGTCCGCATGCGAACGCTGCAGCAGCGACCATCAAGGCCGTGCGCCGTGGCCACCCCGTAGCCGTCAGACTTTCGGGTGGCTCAGTTGAAGTGTCTGCGGACTCGCCTTCGAGCAGTGACGTTGCGAGCAGATCACGACGCCGCACCCACTCGGTGCTGTCATTATCGAGCGAGCGGACAATCCTGTCGACGGTCCGTGCGGACGGGAGGCGTTTGCCACCGAAGGCATCAGAGAGAACGCTTCGTGAGATGTCGGTGTCGTGATGCAAGCGACTCAACGTGGGGCTGTTGGCCTCCAGGCGGAGCGCGCGTAGAGATGCGGCGAACTCAGCGATCGAGTCCGCTTCGGGCATGTTCGTCATCTGCGATCTATTTCTCGAGGTGCAACTCGGGTGATTACCCTCTTTAAATACCACGGACGTCATCGCTCCCAGGTCTCCGTTACAGGACTGATGCGCATTCGCCCATCGGCGGGGCCTGCGCCGGCTCGGGCGTCGAGCGCGCGCTCTCATCGCGACCGCCAGCCAAGTAGCGCGTCGTAACGCCCGAGTTTCCGCTACCCGTCGGGCCCCCGCAATCTATTCGCGCTGGCAGTTGTAGGTCAGCTCCCGATCAGGGACAGCTTGCTCGAGGACCGCAGAATTGACCTCTTGCATGGTGATCGTGGACGACGCACCAGCGAACGCACCTTCTCTATTGAGAAGCGTCGGTTCAAGCGGAATCCCGACGCCGGGCATCACAGCAGGGACTTCGACGTGATTGCCGCCGTCGAAGGTCCATCGGTCCGTCGTGGGAACGAAGTTCACCGCCATCGGGTCACCGAAGCCCTCGCCGGGATTGAGCGCGAGACCGGCGACCACCGATTCGGCCGGTTCGTCTGCGGCGGACTCTGACGTATCAGCCGCGCACCCTGCGGCGATCGCAACGGGGGATGGCCAGAAAGGCCGGCGGCAGGTCTGGTCGAACAACCCGAACGCGCCTCAAGCGGGCGATCCGCCGCCGCACCGACGGCGGGATCGTCCCGAACCGCGACAGCATCATCCGCCTCGTCGGTGCCGTCCTCGCCGAGCAGCCAACGAATGTGCCGAAGACGCCGGTGAGTTCGGTGGGCGGGATGCGGGTCTGTGCGGTCTCGGTCGTGGTCGCGCTCTGGGTGGTCACGATGTCCTCCTGCGATCGTCGACGGTCGGGATGGATTCCCGAATCGTTCCGGAAGGCTGACCGCGCAAAGAGAGACGCCCACACGCATCACTCGCAGCCGATGCCGTCCCCGTCCCTGTCGAGCTTCCGGCTGTACCCGGGGTCGCCCGTCCTGATGGGCGCCGCGCCCGCGTTGCGGACAGCCGTGCAGTTCTCGTAGTACACGTTCGAAGGCGGCGCTGGCGCAACCGGCACGGGCTTCGCTGGCGCCGGCTTCGGAGGAGTAGGTGCCGGCGCGACGGGTACGGGCTTCGCCGGAACCGGCTTCGGCGGCACGACAGGCGCAGGCTCGGGCGTGACCTCGGCGACCGGCGCCGCGGCCGCGTACTTTGACGTCATGGCGGGTTCATCGGCGCAGTCGCCGAGCACACGTGCGATCGCGTCGTGCTCCGCCTGGGTCACCCACAGTCCGTAGGTCGCCTTGACCGAGACCTGGCGAGCGACGTACTCGCACCGGAAGCTTTTGTTCGAGGGCAGCCAGGTGGCGGCATCCCCATCGCTCTTCTGGGCGTTCGCCTTGCCGTCGACGGCGAGGAGGTTGAGCGGGTCGTTCGCGAACGACGCGCGCTGGTCGGCGGTGAGCTGCTGAGCGCCCTTCTGCCATGCGTCCGAGAGGGCGACCACGTGATCGATCTGCACGAGTTCAGAAGTTCCCTGTCCGCGCTCGAAGTCGATCGTCCGTCCGGTGAACGGATCGTCGAGGATGCCGGAGGTGACGCGGCAGGGGCCGGAGCGGATGATGTCGGTCAGCTGCGCCGCGAGCGTGTCGTTGCGGGTATCGCATCCGTTGCGGTCGACGTCGAGCCAGCGCTGACCGAACTGGTCGCGGTCGTATCCGGTCTTCGGGGCGCGCCCCTTGATCGGGAGTGTGTCGAGCACCTCGAAGGCGGTCATCCCCTCGGTCGCTGACGCGTCCGAGGCGGTGCCGACTTCGCCGACGAAGGCGGCCGGCTCGGCGTCATCCTCGAGCGGCGTGGGGGTAGGAGTCGGCGTCGACGCCGGAGTCGCCGGTGCTTCCGTGGTGGCCGCCGGCGCCGGCTCCGCCGCTGGCGGGTTCGCAGTCCCTCCGATGACGGCGCTGGCGATGCTTCCGGTGAGGAGGAAGGCGACGGCTGAGATGGCCGTGACGATCGTCGCGACCTTGCGGTCGCGGAACCGCAGCCAGGTAGGCGTGTTCTTCACGAGCGCGACGATGCCGGTGATGAGCACGACGAGCCACAGCGGCGCGAAGATCGGCGAGAGGATCAGTCCGAGCAGGACGGCGGCGATACCGATCAACAGCCAGGCCCACAGCGGCAGCCGACGTTTGGCGGGACTGCTCGCGTCGGGTGCGGATGGCGGTGGCAGCAGCGCGTACGCCGGCAGTGCGGCAGGCTGCACCTGTGCGGTCCAGGCGGCGCCGTCCCACCAGCGCTGCTGGCCCGCACCGTCAACAGAGGGATCCGGGTACCACCCGGCCGGCGGAATCGATGTCATGTCCCCAGCTCCTTGCAACGTCCGTCAACTGTCACAATCGACCAGCGACATCCGGCGGTAAGCCGTTCCCAAGGCACCCCGCTCTAGACTCCCCTCATGCCTGACACCCGCACTCCCCCGTTCGCGACCGTGGCGCGCGTGCTGCTCGTGCCGTACCTCATCGGTGTGGCACTGATCGTCTGGCTGCCGGCGACCATGGCCTCGAAGGTCACCGGTATCGCGTTCCGCTTGGCACGGTACGTCAGCGAGCACTTCGGCGTCGCACTGGGCACGAGTTACACGGTCTTCGAGTTCCTGGCGAACATCGCGCTGTTCGTGCCGCTCGGTCTTCTTCTCGTGGCCGCGTGGCCGCGGTCGAACGCCTGGGTGGTGCTGCTGATCGGCTACTCAGCGAGCGCCACGATCGAACTCGTGCAGACGCTGCTGCCGAGCCGTTACCCGACGCTGTCCGACGTCATCGCGAACACCCTCGGCACCGCGATCGGATGCTTGCTGGTGCGGTTGTTCGTCCAGCGCCGCCCCGCGCTCCGCACGGCGCCTGTCGCTGTCGCTGCGCGCTGAACCGCCATCCGATCCCTGAGCCTGTCGAAGGGTGAGGAAGGCACCACCCCGTACGCTTGACCCCATGATCTTCCGTTCGTCCGACCGCCCGCCCGAGGGCATCAGCCGCCGCGAATGGCGCCGTCGGAACCTTCAGACGACGCCGCCGGCATCGACAGCGGATGCCGACCCCGCACCGGTCCCCGTCGCCCCAGAGCCGGCTCCGCAGAGCACTGCGCCCGACGTCGACGACAACCGTCCGACGATCCTCACGGTGTGCACCGGCAACATCTGCCGCTCCCCCATGGCCGAGGTACTGCTGCGCGCTCGCCTCGAGCCCCTGGGCGTGCGCGTGCACAGTGCCGGCACGCACGCGCTGGTCGACCACACGATGACCGAGCCTGCCCAAGAGATCGCGGTCGAGCTCGGAGCCGGCCCGGATGCCGCAGCCGGTCACCGCGCTCGCTACCTGGTGGAGCCGATGCTGAAGGATGCGGATCTCGTACTGACCATGGCACGCGAGCACCGGTCGCACTCGGTGCAGCTGATGCCGAGCGCGCTCAAGCGCACATTCACCCTGCGCGAGTTCGCACGCCTGGCCTCGACGCTCAGCACCGAAGCCGCTCGCGCAGCGGCCGACGCCGCCGGCGACGACCCACGAGAGCGGCTGCGAGCGGCGGCTCTCGCGGTGACCGAGCAGCGCGGGCTGACTCCTGCCGCGCCAGACGAGGACGACATCATCGACCCGTACCGCCGCTCGCGGGAGACCTATGAGCTCTCAGCGTCGCAGCTTGCCCCCGGGATCGACGACGTCGAACGCATCGTGCGCGCTGCGCTCGTGCGCTGAGGATCTGATCTACGCCTGACGGAGCTTTGCGCCGTTCTGTTGCCACGCCCAGTCGTCGCGGCACGCGTCCGCGAGGGTTCGCTTCGCCTGCCAGTCGAGCACCGCACGCGCCTTCGAAACGTCCGCGTACGACACCGCGATGTCGCCGGGACGACGTTTCGCAACCCGGTAGGGGATGTTCAGCCCGGCCGCGGCACCATACTCGCGAATCACGTCGAGAACGCTTGCCGGGACTCCAGTCCCGAGGTTGATGGCCTCAAAGCCGGGGAGAGCTCTCTCGGCGGCACGGACATGCCCCTGCGCAAGATCCTGCACGTGAATGTAATCACGAACGCCCGTGCCGTCAGAGGTCGGATAGTCATCACCGAAAACCACGACGGAGTCCAACGCTCCGCTGGCCACGCGGGCGACAATCGGCATGAGGTTGTTCGGAACCCCGCGCGGATCTTCGCCGATGAGCCCCGACGGGTGCGCGCCGACAGGGTTGAAGTATCGAAGCGCGGTTATGCGTAGCTGCTCGTCGGCCGCGCTCACGTCGCGAAGGATTTCCTCAATCATGTGTTTCGTCTTGCCATACGGGTTGGAAATGCCGTGCCCCACGTGCGCGTCCTCAGCGTGTGGCACATTCTCGCTGGCGCCGTAGACGGTCGCTGAACTCGAGAAAACGAGGTTGTGGATCTCATGCTTCTTCATCACACGAAGCAGGGCGAGCGTGCTGCCGATATTCACGTCGTAGTAGCGCTCGGGTTGCGCAACCGACTCCCCGACCGCCTTCAATCCGGCCAGATGGATGACCGCGTCGACGGGGCCGTGTTCTTGCAGGAAGCCAGAAACGGCTGCCTCGTCCCGCACGTCGACGATGAGCGCCGGGATTGCAACTCCACTGATCTGGGCGATTCTGCTGATCGAGTCCGGATGCGCATTCGATAGATCATCCACGATCAACGGTGAGTGACCGGCTTCAAGGAGGGCAAGGGCCGTATGCGATCCGATGAACCCGGCTCCGCCGGTCAGGAGAACTCTCACCATGCCACAGTATCGCGGCGCCCAGGCGATCCCGGAAGCCGGACGCTCACGGCTTCCCCTCTGCTTTCCCTGAATACGATGGACCTCATGACGACAAGAGCCGAGCTGCGTGCTGAGAAGCCGCGCCGACCCCTGCTGCGCAGTTTCCGTTTCTGGGTGCCTATGGGGATCCTCCTGCTGCTACTCGTGATCGCTCTTGTCGGAGTCCTGGTCGGTAAGCCGATCTATGACCGTGCGATGTCCGCTCGAGCCTCCCTTGTTCAGGCAATGCCGCTCGCGACGACGGCGAAGAATCAGATCCTCTCCGGTGACAGCGAAGGCGCGAAGGCGACCGCAGCGAAGCTCGCGTCGCTAACAGCGGATGCCCGCGAGCAGACCGACGACGGCACGTGGAAGAGTCTGGAGTGGGTGCCGTTTGTCGGCCCCAACCTGCATGCTGTGCGGACCGCCGCGGCTGTCACGGATGACCTCGTTACTGGCGCTGTCACGCCCGCGACGGCCCTGAGCCTCAATGCCCTGACGCCTGTCAACGGCGCCATCAATCTCGAGGCGATCACTGGCATGCAATCGACTGTGACCCAGGCGTCGGATGCTGTCGACAAAGCAGCAACTGATCTCGAGTCGATCGATCACGATGCGCTCATCCCTCAGGTGGAGGGCGCGCTCACACAGCTCATCGGCGCGATCGATGAGCTTCAGCCTCTCCTCGGCCCGGCCAAGGACATCCTCGGTGTGCTCCCCGCCGCGCTCGGCGCAGACGGCCCACGGAACTATCTGACGATCTTCCAGAACAACGCCGAGTCCCGCGGCACCGGTGGCAACCCTGCGGCGATCGTGATGATCACGGCCGACAAGGGCAAGATCAGCATCACGCAACAAGCCTCAAGTGGCGATTTCGAGAATGAGCGCCCCGAACCCGTTACCGCGCTCGATCCAGAACTCGAGGGCCTGTACGGCGACAAGGTTGGTCGCTGGATCTCGGACACCACGATGAGCCCGGACTTCAGCGAATCAGCAAGCATCATTCGCGCGTATTGGGCCGAATCATTCGGAACTCCGGTCGATGCCGTCGTGTCTTTTGACCCTGTCGCACTCAGCTACCTCTTGGCCGCGACCGGACCGGCGGTGATCCCTATGGATCCAGTCGAGGTTGAGGGAAATCTGGTGCAGCTATTCGATGAGCCGATCACCCTCACTAGCGAAAACGCCGTGCCCATGCTGCTCAACGAAGCGTATTCGAAATATCCGAACGGGTATCTTCAGGATGCGTTTTTCGCAGCGGCAGCGAAGTCGGTCTTCGACGCACTAACCTCGGGGGCGGCGAATCCGGCGCTGCTGCTGGAAAGCTTGGCACGAGCCATCGACGAGAATCGTCTGTTGTACTCGCCGTCGGACGATGCTGAGGCGAGGCTAGTAGGCGAGTCGAAACTCTCGGGGCGCCTACCCAGCACCAATGAGAATCGCACACTCGTGGGCGTCTATGTAAACGACTTCACCTCAAGCAAGCTCGACTATTACATGCAACTCGACCTATCGGCCAGTTCGACTCAGTGCACCGAGCCCGACAGCCCAACGTTCACAACGACCGCGGTGCTTACAAATACGATCACGCCCGAGCAGGCTCCTCATCTGCCGTACCACATCGCTCCAGGTATCTACTTTGATCGCGGCACGGTCGCCACTTACCTAGTCTTCTACGGACCGGTCGGTTCCACGTTTGCGAGCGCAACGATCGACGGTGAACCGGCCAGCGTCACGGGTGTGCAGCACCTCGGCCGCGGAGCGGTAAAGGTAGCAGTTGAAAATGTTCCGTCGCAGACGCACACAGTGACGGCTGAATTTGCCGGTACGACGGGCGAGTACGGACCATTTGTAATCCAGCACACCCCTATGGTTCGCAAGGTCAGCCAGGACGTTACATCGCCAGGTTGCGACTGAGCCCACCACCAGCCGACGAGGCTGCGACGACAACGCCTGAACCCGGCGCGAGCGGTCTCTACGGAGTCGAAGTTGCGCCTCCGGCAACAAGCTCATCAAGCACCGGCTTTAGCGCGGGAGCTAGATACGACACGAACGGCGTGGTCAGGTGATTAACATCCCGGTAGACCAGAAGGTCATCGACAATGACAGGACACCATTGGTCGTCGCAGATGTAATCCGACAAACCCAACACAGTCCCGTCTGCCTGCTCCACATGGTGACGCTCTGCCATCAAGAACGGCTCATCAAGGACGTCAGCCCTAGGGCCGGCGCACTCCTTCACGCTTGTGGGGTTTCCCGAGATGCAAGTCGGTGGCGGAGACTCAAAGCGGGGTGTGTCGGAAATCAGTAACACCTGGCTGCCAGCAGCCTCTAGTTGCTTGACCGTCTCCTCCACGCCCTCGCCCCACGCTGTCTCACGCTTATCCCCTGAGACTCCGGGCAGCTGATACGCGGAATAGTTGGAAATAACCACTACGTCAGGTGCCGCTGCGACGAGAGCGGCCAGGACGGCGTCTCTCCAGCGATCGCAGGATACATACGGGACGCCCTTATCAAGCACGGTCAAGTTGGCGGAAGGACAGGATGACTTCGTGTAGACATCGATCCCGACGCCGGTGTTCGTCTCCGCCCAGTCAGCCAAAGCTGGGAACCATTGCGCCGCATGTGAGTCACCGAAGAGCGCGACGAGGGTGTGCGCATTCTTCGCACCGTACCTACATTCCTGAACCTCCGCGCGATCGAAGTCATTGTGACAACCGTCCCCGTACAGCCGCGGAACATCGTCCGCCACAGCGGCAAGTTTCGGCCTGAGATTACTCGGAAGAACCTCGGTCGCGTGTGGCGGCACCTGCGGCGTTGACGGGGCTACCGACACCGGCGGACCGGCAGGCACGTCACGGGTGCTCGACCAGGCGATGGTCACGCCGAAGCTCAGCGCGAGTGCCATGGTGAGTGCCAAGATACCGACCAGAGTCACCCGCGGCCGCCTCTTCGTTAGCCAGCTAGGGGACCGAAGTGGGGTCTCCACGAAGCGAAAGAGCAACCAGGCAGCAGGGACTGCAAGCACAACACCGATCAGAATCTTGATTCCCGTATCTAACGGATGTTGTTCACCCACGGCTGCCTGTGACAGAACCAGGAGCGGCCAGTGGACTAGATACAGAGAGTAAGAAATGAGACCAATGAACTGCATGGGCCGAGTAGCCAGGGCCATGCCGGGGCCGCCAGCTGCGGAAACTGATCCGAACAAGATCATCAGCGCAGCGCCCAAGGCCGGCGCAAGGGCCGCGGTTCCCGGGAAAACCGTTTGATCATCGTAGGCAACGGAGCAGACGAGAATTACCGCCAAGCCGCACCAGCTACCAATCGCCGCAACCCAGTTCGGGATTGCCAGCGCGCGGCGAAGCAGCAGTGCCGCGACCAAGGCGCCAAGGAGAAGCTCCCACGCACGGGTTGGCAGCAGAAAGAATGCGTAGGGCTGGTTCATCGGAGTAACGACAATTCCGAGTGCGAAACTTCCGGCCGCGAATACCGCAATGGCACCGATCACAAGACCGCGACGTCGGCGAACTAGCAATACTAAGACCATAAGCAACAACGGCCAGCCCAGGTAGAACTGTTCCTCAACGCCGAGGGACCAATAGTGCTGGTACGGTGACGGCGAATGATCAGCGAGATAGTTGGTGTTCTGAATCGCAAACCACACGTTGGGAACGTACAGAATCGTAGCGAGTCCGTCCTTCAAGACCCGCTCAAGTCCAAGCGGCGGAACAACAACAACAGCAGCGGCAGCGGTGAGGACAGCGACTACGAGCGAAGCGGGCAGAATGCGACGAACTCGTCGCGCGTAGAACTCCCCAAAGTCGATGCGACCATTGCGCTGGAGTGAATCGAGCAAGTGGCTGGAGATCAAGTAGCCGGAGATGACGAAAAAGACGTCAACGCCGATGTATCCCCCGGAAACGAACGGAACTCCGGCGTGATAGAGCAACACAAGCCCAACCGCGATAGCGCGCATCCCCTGGACATCTGCCCTGAACCCGCGCCCGGCCTGTGCCGCTGATCGCGTCATGCCCTCGACAGTGGTCATCGAGGACTGCATCAGGCCCGATTGTCCCGTAGCACAGTGGCGCCGTCCACTACTGAGCCCCCTTGATCAGGAGACCGTCAGAGGTCTTCTCCGAGATGACTTTTGCGGGAACACCACCAAGCGTCACATTGCCAGCCTCGAAGCTCTTGTTCACGACGGCGTTGGCGCCGACCGCAGTGTTGTCTCCGATGCTAATCGGCCCCATTAGTTTGGCGCCCGGGCCCAGATAGCAGTTGTCGCCCAAAGTCGGTGCAGCGTCGGATTGGCCTGCGGCAGTCCCTATCCCAACTCCCGGGTGGATCCGACAGTTCCTTCCGATCCTTGCACCTGCGTTGACCGTGATCGTACCGTGGTGCGCGATCGAGAGCCCCGGACCGAAGTTCCCTGGGTGAATTGTGAAGCCCAGACGGATTCCTTGCCGACGTAGGCTCCATTTTGCAAGCAGTCGCCGCGCAAAGTTTGCGTTAGTGCCATACAGGTACTCGACTCGGCGCAAGGTTCGTTGATACCGCCAGATCTCATCGAAAAGGCGTCGCACGAGCGTGTTCGAGCGGCCCAGCGAGATGCGATCGGCTTCAAGATAGTTGCGGTACTCCGAGCGCGTCCTGATCACGTTCTGAAGTATAACGGCTGCGCGAAGCTCCCTATTTGCGAACGCTCACGTCCTCCTGTCTGGCCGCAACTAGCCCGCACACCCACGTCACGAGGTACGTTGCCGACAAGCCTGAGTAGACGATCCACAGCGCCGGAATCAAGTCGATCCCTAGGGAAAGAACGACGCTGAAGCCGAGCGCGACAATCACGACACGCAAGACATCCATCGACAGGGTGAGCATCGGGCGTTGGAGCAGAACAAGGAACTTACTAAGCGGCCCGCCCAACAACCGGACAGCCGACGTGATCGCCATTATCTGCACGACGGTCCCAGCGAGCGCCCAATCAGCGCCAAGTAGCCACGGGACCACCCAGCCGCCCAAGACCCCGAAACCGAGAGCAACGAGAGCCGCAATGGCCACCAGGGCCGAGCTGTAGCGGACGTAGGTCCGATGTAGGCCTCCGCTACGCTCTCGCACCCGCTTTGAGACCTCGGCATCGATGACCTGACCGATCGCGACACCGACGAGAGTAATAGGGAGCCCGACGATTCGCTCGGCCATCCCAAGTTGGCCGCCTATCGATACACCGTAGATCAACGTAAATCCAACCAGGGGAGCCTGCAGCCCAAGCGCATTCAAGAGTGCGGACGGCGTAAAGAGCACAGGAAACCGCCAATAATTTCTCCACACCTCGCCCAGAGCAGCGCGACCAGGGTAGTGGAGGTACGTGCGGGCGCTCTTTGCCATAGCGATGAGGCCCGCCAAGTTGCCGAGCGCGGCGCCGGCGGTCAGTCCAGCAGCGCCCTGTCCGAGCAAGCCGAGCCCCAACTGGCCCGCAGCGGTGACCCCAGCGCGTACAACCGAACGCTGTGAGACGAGTGCGTACTGCCGGTTTCGAAGGCTTAGTTGACTGAATATTGCGAAAAGCGCGTAGATGAGAACCATCGCACCCACCCAGAGCGAAATGTAATCATACTTGGACAGATCCGTAATTCCACTCCAGGTGATCACTTGAAGCACGCCGCCGCTCAGAAGTGCCACGCCGACGCTAACAAGCAGAGCGTTCCACACTAGTGCTCGCACGTCGCGAGTTTCAGCAGGCAACATCGCTGCTGTTTCGAATCGCAAAGTCGCTGCAGGCCCTACGATGGCGGTGAGCGCAAGAACCAGAGAAAAGTATCCGAACTCCTCGGGCGAGTACAATCGTGATAGCAGTGGCAGTGCCATCAGGGTGATCAATTGCGCTCCGACGGTGCCGGACAGCACGTATGCGAACCCTTTGCTGGCGATACCCAGCCGTAACCTCGGCATGCAACTCCTCGCGTAAGACGTACGGTACCGAACATAGCCGAGGGACGTGCGCTCGCCGCATCAAGTGACAGCAACCGTGAGTGTGAGCTCACCGCGCAAGCCCGCGTCAGGAGCCTTGCGCCTTCGCTATCGTTGACGTTGCGGTTGTGTCTGCCGCGCCCATACCCACGCCCCGGAGCAAACGGTCAGAAATCGATGAAAATCCTGCACCTTGTACCACTTCACATCCCAGCGAGTGGCATCGTCCAGCAAGCGATCGCTGAGCAACGCGCAGCAGATGAGACCGACATAGACTGGGACGTCCGCTTGTTCACCGACATCGACCTCCCGGAAGCTGCCGAATCACTTCGGATTTGGGCACACCCGCACAAGAAGTCGACGCAACGATCCTCGTTCTGGCTTAGGTATGTGGCAGACAAGATCGAGCATCGGCGGCGGCTCTACAAGTGGATCGGCGAGCACCACCTCGAGTACGACGTCATCCTCCTTCGTTACACGACGTCGGATCTTTCCCGGGCTCGCACACTCAGCACCATCTCGACGCCAGTGGTGTCGATGCATCACACTCTCGAGATCCCCGAGTTGAAGCTGATTCCTGGGTACCAGAGGTACTTGCAGGTGGCTATGGAAGCGCTAGTGGGGCCCAGGAACCTACGTGCGGCGTCGGCTATCGCCGGCGTCACCGAAGAGATTGTGGACTACGAGCTCGCGCGCACCGGAGCAAATCGGCCCACGCTCACGTTCCCCAACGGAATCAATCTCGATCAGCAGCCGGTCGCCGCTGATCACCGAGGCAATGTGCCAGAGATTTTGTTCGTCGCAAGCAAGTTTGTCGAATGGCATGGACTCGACTTGGTCCTAGAGGACATGTCACGGTCCGACGAGGAGTTCACGCTCCACCTCGTGGGCGAGGTGGAGCCTGCCGATCTAGAAAGAGCGTCACACGACCCGCGCGTGAAGATCCACGGTCGACTAACCAAGGAGGAGATCGGCGACTTGATCGCCCGTTCTTGGGTTGGCCTGTCGTCCTTCGCGCTCGAGCGAAAATCGATGAGGGAAGCATGCACTTTGAAGGTGCGGGAGTACCTCGCAGCGGGTCTACCCACCTACTCTGGGCACCGCGACCGCTTTCCCGCCGATGCGCCTTACTACCGGCAGGGTCCGGCAAACATACGGAATATTCTCGACTACGCCCGCAGTATGCGAACTCACACCCGAAGCGATATTCGCCAACAGAGTGCGCCACTTCTTTCAAAAGCAAACATCATCGTAAGCACCCATGACTTACTCGCCAAGATGCCAGCGCGCTCAAGCTGACTCCAGGAGAATCGACACTCGCGCGGGCTTGCTCGCGCCGGACGCTAGATACGTCATAACTTCTCGACGCTAGACACGTCGTAAAGGTACTGCTGCCGCCTCTTGCCGGAACAGTACATCGCCCGAACGACGATGACGCCACACCTGAAACCCGATGGCCGCTGCGGGGATGAGGGCTACCAGTGGCATCAGCCGCATCCTCACAACGAGGCCGTAGTTTCCAGCTGTGATTGACAGAATGGCGACAAGCGTCATCGCAAGAACCACCAGAACGACAAAGCTTCGTGCGCGGCGTTTCTCGGTTGGCTGGCTCCGCGTCGCTTCGGCCCTTCGAAGACCAGGGAACAACAGCAGCGCACCCAATATGCATGCCAGCCAGAAAATGTTGGACATGGCTGCGATAACGATGCCGCCGCTCAGGTTCAGTTCCGTGGGGAACGGACCAAGAGCGGCTCGAGGGAGATTGAAGAGAACAATCTCCAGCAAGCTGTCGGCGGTGTAGGCGGTCTCGCCACCGTCGAACGCGCTAGACGCATCCGTCAACGCCCGATTGCGCAAAGCGATGCTCTCTGCGCTGAGGTCTGAAGTCGAATCCACGAATGCCCAGGTAACAGCAAAAATCAGCGCGAAGCATGGACCAACCAGCATTACTCGCGAAAAGACGTGTCGGTAGCGCGTTGAGTAGGCAACGATCGAGCTCAGCACAATCCCGGCGATAATTCCCATGCCCACCTGTGCGCGAATCGTCACCATCACCGCTGCCATCAGGCCTACTCCGATCAAGAGCATCGGTCTCCGGGCTTCCAAATACTTGAGAAACCAAAGGATCATCAAGCCAATCAGAAGCATGCTTATGCTCTCGCGCAGCATCCGTGGAACCCAGATGACGATCGCGGGACACAACGCCACGAAATAGCAAGCCCACCTAACAGCTTTGGTCGCAGCAACGTCGGAGAGTCGTAAGTCCCGCGCTACTAGGTTCGTCACTGCACCACAGATCGGAACGAGCAAGATAAACGTAAGTGCGCCGAACACTATCGGCACCAACGGTGCAGGACCAGAAATCCAATAGAGCGTCCCGATGATCCAGGAATATCCCTCTTTCCCTGCGCTCAGGTTGACCGTAGCCGATTGCCCACTCGAGAGATACTCAGCGACGGAGATCGACTGAGCATGCCAAGTCTTCTCATCGCTCAGTAGGTACACGTCGTTGGTGAGCCGAAAGAACGTCATTGTCGCGCTAGTGGCGATCGCCACGATCACAGGAGCGGCAACGGAGACGGTTCTTGGAAGATCTCTTCGCAGGAAGGCGCCGAATGCCCACGCCACCAGCACGAGCAGCGTTATGACTGCAACTGCTGGAAAGGTCAGCGCACCCTGGAGAATCGGAGTTGTCATGACGCCGCCGTCCTTCGCGACCATTCCTCTATGTAAAAGTCTACGTGCAACTTGCAGACCAGATGATGGGAGAACTGATCTTCGACGCGTTCCCGCCCGGCGTGCCCCATCGTGCTGCGCTTGGCGGGGTCAACGAGTAGCGAACGGATAGCGATGGCTAGGGCTTGGACGTCGCCCGTGGGTACCACGTATCCCGTGCAGCCGTCGACGACCGAGTCGATCGATCCGGTGCTGTCAGCCACAATCGCCGGAACCTCCATGCTGGCCGCTTCGAGGATCACGTTCGGGAAGCCCTCTCGCAGCGTCATGAGGACGATTACATCCATCTCCGCCAGATACGGTCGCGGATCCGCGACCTGACCGACGGTATGAACAGGAAGCTCAGCTAAGGAGGGCAGCCGGGCGCCCTCGTCGCCTCCAACAAGGAGGGCTCTAACCTGGTCTCCGCTAGCCAAGCACAACCGCACCGCCTCGATTAGGACGTCCACCCCCTTGTCAGGGTGGAGCCGCCCGACGAAGCCGATGGTGAATCCCGAGGACCGATCCAAGAATTGGCGCGTGCCCGTGTCGACATCTGCCCGAACTGCACTGCGAGAGAATCGTTCAACGTCCACACCATGAGAAGACCCCTCGCCCAACAGGACCGGCGATTTTCCGCGTAGCACGCCTAACTCGCTCGCACGAGAAGCCAAGCTAGAGCTGTTGGGAACGACGGACGACGAGAGAGCTACGGTGACCCTCTCTAGGGCACGCAGTACCTTACGACCGAATCCAACTGAAGTCTCCATGCGCAGACCCCAGAGCTCATATACTCGAGTATTAATCCCTGACAGGAACGCTCCAATGGACGCGAGCAGGCTTGCCTTCGGCGTTGCATAAACGACTATGTCTGGGCGTACCTTTCGAAACAATCGGATCATGCGGACCAGCGCCACCAAATCCATGAGGGGGGAAGGTTCGCGCCGCATCGGCAACGGCAGAATCGTTGCGAGGCCCTCGAAGCCAGCGGTTCCGCCCCCTGGGGAACATACGATCGTAAGGCGATGCCCTTGTCGGCGCAGCTCATGTGCGTACCCCTTGAGAAACGCGCCAACTGTCAGATCGCTGGTGACGACGAAGCACACGTGAAGGCTTGGGCCAGTCACCGAGGGCCTCCGACACGCGCAGGCACTCCATACACGGTGGTCCCAGACGGCACGTTGTGCGTGACGCACGCGCTCGCACCGACGACGGCCTCAGCGCCAATCTCGAGCCCCTGAAGTATGACTGCGCCGGCGCCGATCAGCGACCTGGGGCCGACAACCACCTCGCCCGAAATAACTGCTCCCGGGTTCACCGATACAAAATGATCCAAGCTCGCGTCATGCCCCACGACAGCTCCGGGGTTAATGTGCGTGTGCCTGCCCATCTTCACGTTTGTCGAGACTTGAACTCCTCCGCATACCACCGTTCCCTCTCCGAGCGCGACTTGTGAGCCAATCACGGCGCGCGGATGCACCAAAGTTGCCGCTCGTCCGCCCAATTCATCCACGTACGAGGCTAGGCGTCCACGAACCTTCGGGGACCCGATCGCGACGATATGCGAAGTGCGTGACAGCGCTTCTCTGTTATCGCCTAGAGCTCCGAGCCACGGAACTCCCCGCGCCCGCAGGCGAGTCTGCTGAATCGCGCTGGGCGAATCGTCAACGACACCCCTGACGTGCCAAACGGCTTCACTCGCCACAGCATTTATCGCGTCAATGACGTCGAGTGTTTCGCGCCCAAATCCGCCAGCCCCGATGACAATGATCTCTTTAGTCATCAGTCTCTCCGAACTTGCGTGTAGTCGCCTGACCCTCGGCCGAGATCCCCTCGCGCACGATAACGGATCTAATCGTGCGCGCGATTAGGCGTACGTCGAGCCCCAAACTGCGGTTCTCAACGTAGATAACATCGAGTCTGAACTTGTCCTCCCAGGTCAGCGCGTTGCGTCCACTCACCTGCGCGAGTCCAGTGATGCCAGGTCGCACTTCATGTCGGCGCGCTTGCTCCTGCGTGTAATGCGGGAGGTACTCGACGAGCAGTGGCCGTGGCCCCACGACGCTCATCTCGCCTCGCAAGACGTTCACCAGCGATGGCAGCTCATCAAGGCTGGTAGAACGCAACGCACGCCCGAATCGCGTAAGGCGCTCTTCGTCGGTTACCAATCCTCGAGCCTCGTCAATGCTGCGCATCGAACGGAACTTGTACAGCCTGAAGACCTTGCCACCGCGTCCAGGCCGCGGCTGGGTGAAGAGAACGGGAGCCCCGAGTTTGAGCCTGACTGCGATTGCCGTCGCCAGGATCACTGGGCTGAGCACAACCAGTGCGACCGTTGCGGCGATCATGTCGAGCCCGCGCTTCGCAATGTCGTAAGGACGAAACGTGCTCATAAGGCTGTCAGCGCCCATCGACGAACTTCCGGATCCCTACCACCACACGTTCGCGTTGCGCACTTGTCAATGCAGAGCCGCTGGGCAACGTCAGTCCAGTCTCGAACAGCTGCTGGGCAACGCCATTGATGTTGCCACGCGCCCCCGCGAAGATCGGTTGCATATGCATCGGCTTCCAGAGCGGTCGGCTCTCGATGTTGTCTGTGGCGATAGCCGTGGCGAGGCTAGCGGGCCCCCAGCCGGTGACAGACTCGTCGATGATGATCGATGTGAGCCAGACGTTGTCCTGCTCGTCATCGTCTGCACCAAACACCTCGACGCCGTCAACACTCGCAAACATGTCCTTGTAGAGCTCGCGCATTTCGCGCCGTTTCGCGATCATCTCGTCCAGGCGAGACAACTGCGCGCGTCCAAGAGCGGCCAGCAGGTTGCTCATCCGGTAGTTGTAACCAATGTCGGTGTGCTCGTAGTGAACGACTGGTTGCCGAGCCTGCGTCGCGAGGTAACGAACGTGCTGGGCGAACTCTGCATCGTCTGTGAGCAGCATGCCGCCGCCGGAGGTCGTCATGATCTTGTTGCCGTTGAACGACACGATCGATGCTCGCCCGAAGCTGCCGGCCGCCTTGCCAGCGTGCGTCGCGCCGAGCGACTCAGCGGCATCCGCAAGAACCGGCACACCGAACTCGTCCGCGATCGCGAGAATCGAGGTATAGTCGACAGCCTTTCCGAGCAAATCGACTGGCACCACGGCGGCAACGTTCTCTCCCGCCGCGTGAAGATCTGTCAGCGCTTTTCGGAGGAGTACGGGATCCATGTTTCCGGTAGCAGGATCGGCGTCGATGAAGTACGGCTCAGCCCCCGTGTAGACGATCGCGTTGGTCGTCGCTGCGAACGTCATGGTCGACGTCACAACCACGTCGCCGGGCTCGACGCCCAGTGTCAACAATCCCAGGTGCAGGGCGGCTGTACCGGAACTCAGAGCGACCCCCTGCGCGACGCCGACTCGATCGGCAAGCTCGCGTTCGAACGCATCGACATCTGGTCCAAGCGGTGCGATCCAACCAGAACGCATCGCCGCGACGACCGCATCCTCCTCAAGCTGCCCGACGTCAGGCGATGACATGAAAATACGGTCGCTCACCTCTCGCCCTCCGTTCCACCGACGTGAATCGGATTGATGATCGTCGTGTCGTTGTTGCGTGGCACGGAGAACATGCGCGCCTCCCATCCCGCCTTGTCCAAGCGCTCGGGCGAAATCGCGTCAGCGCGGGTGTGCGAGACCTTCGGGTGGAAGGGACGTTCCAAGTCTTCGCGATTGCCAACCAGCACCTCATGCAGCTTCTCGCCGTGGCGAAGGCCTGTGAAGACGATCTCGATGTTCTTGCCCGACATCGCGATCATGCGCTTTGCGACCTCGAGGATGGAGACGGGCTCGCCCATGTCCAGGATGAGGACCTCACCGGGCCGCCCGATTCCACCGGCCTGAATCACGAGCTGGCACGCCTCGGGAATCGTCATGAAGTACCGAGTGACATCCGGATGCGTAACCGTAAGTGGTCCTCCGGACTCGATTAGCGCTTGGAAGGTGGGAAGCATCGACCCGCGGCTCCCGATGACGTTGCCGAATCGGACCGAAAGGTAACGCATGCCGGTCTCTTCAGCTGCCCACGCCGTGAGCTTCTCGGCGACGCGCTTCGAGTGCCCGAGCACGCTGGTCGGGTTCGCCGCTTTGTCTGTCGAAATGTTGACGAACGTGTCGACTCCGGCACTGCGCGCGGCCTGAAGCACATTGAGTGTGCCAAGTACGTTTGTTTTCCATGCCTCGTCGGGGTACTGCTCCAGCATCGGCAGATGCTTCAAGGCCGCCGCGTGGAACACGACCTCAGGTTGCCGATCAGCAAAGATCTCGTCGAGCGTCGCACTTTCGCGGATGTCAGCAAGCACAACATCCTTCGAATCGAGCAGCCCGTGACCGGCGGTACCCAACTGCGCGAGCTGCAGGCCGGTCTCGTCACGGTCGAGCATGATCAACTCACTCGGGCCGTACTTAGCCAGCTGACGGCACAATTCCGACCCGATCGAGCCGCCTGCACCAGTGACGAGCACCCGGCGCCCAGTGACGTAGCCCGCGATCAGCTCGACATTGGTGTCCACAGGATGCCGACCAATCAGGTCCTCGATGCTGATGTCACGAAGGTCCGCAGCAGACTTTTCACCGCTGAGCAAGCTTGACAATGTCGGTGTCACTGAGACAGTGAGACCGGCCTTCGCTGCCTCGTCGGTGAGGCGCCGAAGCAGCGTGCTGTCGGCCTGACCGATCGCGATGATCAGGGCGCTGGCTCCTGTCTTCTCGGCGGCCTCGGCGATCTTCTTCGTGCGTCCGATCACCGGAACGCCGCGCAAGCGCAGGTTCTTCTTCGCCGGGTCATCATCGAGGATGCCCACTGGGCGGAACGGTGACGTCGGGTCTGTGATCAGGTTGTGTACCAGCGTGCTGCCGAGATAGCCGGCACCCACAATCAGCGCCGGCTTCGCCTGCTCCCCAGGCTTACGCGTCCGCTCGAGCATGAGGCGCGCCAGATAACGCACGCCGAACATCATCAACAGCACGAACGGGAACGCCAGAATCACTGTGCCGCGTGGCACGCCGAATATTGGGCCGAACGACATCACCAGCGCTGAAAGGACGATTGCCTGCAGCAGCACTGCAAGCCCAAGCATCCGCACTTCTTCGAATGAACCGTACGTGTACCGGCCCCGGTAGAACGCGAAGTAATAGCCCACGATCACCTGGAGTCCGGCAGCGACGAGCGCGAGAATGAGGGTCGCAGTCCAACCCCTGAGCGTTGGGTCGTACTCGAATCGGAGCGCGAGAGCGGCGAAGATGCCGATCACCCACGCCAAGCTGTCCACGACGGCGGCTGCGAAACGTCTGCGTCGTTGCGCGACCGACACTATTGGAATTGATCCCGTGCTTGCGCTCGGTTCCACCCGATTTCCCCCCAGCAGTAACAGATGCCTCTATGCGCCAGCATTGAAAGCCCGGCGCACAATCAATGTTGACACATCGTCCGGTCGATTGTGGACAAGGTACAACCGCCACGTGCGCGTCCTATGCACGGTGCCGGGCACTTCGACAGGCTCAGTGACCGACGATGGCTCAGAAAATCGGATCGTCAGCGTCAGGGATCGGATCCGGCTCGGTCGGCGGGTTCGTCGTGCCGGGGTTCGTCGTGCCGGGGTTCGTCGTGCCGGGGTTCGTCGTGCCCGGATCGGTGGTTCCGGGATCTGTCGGCTCTTCCGACGCCGGCGGAGTCCAGTTGTTGTTCTGCTGGTTGTTGCGCGCGGCCTCCTCCTCGACGCGCGCACGGTAGTCGTCATCGTGCAGTGCGATCACCGCATCCCGATAGGCGGTCAACGCCGTCGCACCCTCCGGCGTGTTCAGGGGGGTAGCTGCGATCGCCGCAGCAGCAGCGGTCACGGCATCTCGGAACTCCTGCTCGGCCACCGGATACTCCTCAACCTCGCTCTGCGCGTGCGCGGCGAAGGAACTGGCGAACGCCGACAGCTGAGTCGAGTATGTCGTCGTCAGGGTGTCTGCACTCGCTCGAGCAGCTCGCAGCTGCTCGGCGACGGCATCCACCGCGACAGACGCTTCCTGCACCCGATCGATCGCATCGCCGACGCTCTGCAGCGAACCCGTGTCGACCTTTCCACGCTCGTACGCCGCAGGGACCTCGGGGATGGCGATCTCGCTCAGGCCCGCCGTGTACTCGTCGACCGACTTCGTCATTGCGGCGAGCGCTGCCGGATCAGCGGCCGCCGGCTGTTCGTCGGTCTCGGCCAGGACTCCTAACGCCTTACGCAGCGCAGCAGCATCCGACGCGCCGGCGCTGATGGTCTCCTCGAGGCGAGCCTTCGAGGCAGCCGCCGCCTGCTCGGCACCGGCGAGCGACGCCTCATCCGTCGTGAGAATCTGCACAGCGCCCTGCGTAGGGCTGGCACTTGCCATCTGCACACCGGTGAAGGTCGCAGCCCCAGCGGCAACCACGATCGCTACTGCGGCTGCCCCCACGTTCAACCAGTCGATGCGTCGATATCCGCGCGCCTTCTTCTGCTTCACGCTCTTCAGAAATCCGCCCGGCACCAGCGTCGGCGAGCTGTTCACTGCTGCTGACTCGACCATGGCGACGAGCCGGACGGCATCCCGTCCTTCATCAAGAGGAGCGTCGGCGCGGCGGGGCGCGCCCACGAGCGCCTCCAGCTTCGCTGCGGTGGGGGACATCTGTTCACTCTCCGTGCTGGCGCGCCACGAGACGCGCGGCGAGGGGCTAATGTCATTGAGGATACTCGGCCACGCCGACCACAAGCCGACCATCGGGAGAGCGATGACCATCCAGGACTACCTGCGCGTTCTGCGACGCAACCTCGTCCTCATCCTCTCTCTTACTCTGATCGGCCTGTCCATCGGCGCGGTCATAGCGATCACCACGCCCACTCGGTACAGCGCGTCGACGGAGTTGTTCATCTCCGCTCAGGCCAGCACCGGAACGCCTGCCGAACTCAACCTCGCCCGCACCTACGCCCAGCAGGCCGCCACGAGCTACGTGGCGATCATCTCGAGCTCACTTGTGTTGCAGCCCGTGATCGACGACCTCGGTCTCGACGCGAGCGTCGACGCGCTCGCGTCAGAGGTCAGCGCCACCGCAGCCACCGCGAGCACTGCGATCACGGTGACGGTCACCGACGAGAACCCCGGGCAGGCCGCGCGCATCGCCAACGCGATCGGCGAGAGCTTCACCACGGTCGTCGCAGAGCAGCTCGAGCGTCCGATCGATGCCCGGCCGAGCATCGTGCGCATCGACACCCTCGAGCCTGCCCAGGTTCCCGTGTCGCCCTCTGCGCCGAACGTGCCCCTGATCGTGACCCTCGGAGCCTTGCTCGGACTCGCCGCCGGCATCGGCGTCGCCGCGCTGCGCGCTGTGCTCGACAACCGCATCCGTTCGATCGAAGACGTCGAACGCACGATCAGCGCGCCCACCCTGGGCGGCATCGCCCTCGACCCGCACGCTAGAGAGCACCCGCTGGTGATCGCCGCTGATCCGCGCGACCGTCGAGCCGAGGCATTCCGCTCGCTGCGCACGAACGTGAGGTTCCTCGTCACCGGCGGCGATCCGGCGGCGTTCGTGATCACCAGCGCCGGTCCCGGCGAAGGTAAATCCACCACCGCCGCCAACCTGGCCATCACGTTCGCCGAGTCGGGCGCCCGCGTCGCCCTACTCGACGCCGACCTGCGCCTGCCGCGCGTCGCCGAGTACTTCGCGATTGAAGGCGGTGTGGGGCTCACCGAGGTGCTGGTCGGGCGCCTCAACGCCAGCGAGGCGATGCAGCGCTGGGGCAAGGGTGCGCTGTTCATCCTGCCCTCGGGCGCGATCCCGCCGAACCCCGCTGAACTGCTCGGCTCGACTGCGATGACGAACCTCATCTACGAGCTCAAGCATGCGTTCGACATCATCATCATCGACGCTCCCCCGGTCGGCCTCGTCACCGACGCCGCCGTGCTCGCCAAGCAGGCCGAGGGAGCCATCATGGTCGCCGCGGCGGGCAAGACGCATGCCCCGCGACTGGCGGATGCTGTCGAAAGCATCGAAGGCATCGGAGCGAAGGTGCTCGGCACGGTCGTCACCATGCTGCCGACCAAGGGCGTCGACAAGACCGCCTATGGCGTCTACGGCTCGTATGAGGCGGCATCTCGCTGAAAATCAGGCTTGGCCTGACCGACTAGTAACCTGTACAAGAATCACGGCACCGCATCGCGGAACCGGCCAACTGACCGAGGGAATCGACAAGCGTGGAGCTTCGCGACTACATCCGCATCCTGCACAAGAACTGGATAGCGATCCTGGTGCTGCTCATCCTCGGCCTCGCCGGGGGAGCGGCGTACGCCTCGACACAGGCGCCGAAGTACGTGGCATCCACTCAGCTCTACGTCTCGGTGCGCACCGAAGGCGCCGCCACCGGCGACCTCGTGCAGGGCACCACGTTCGCCCGGCAGATCGTGACCAGCTATGTCGACGTCGTCGGCACCGCCCTCGTGCTCGAGCCCGTGGTCGAAGAGCTGGGGCTCGATGTCTCGGCGCAGGCGTTGTCTTCGCGCGTCTCGGCCACCACACCGCTGAACACTGTGCTCATCGACATCACCGTCACCGATACCGATCCGAAGCAGGCTGCGGCCATCGCCGACGCGACCGCGGTGAGCTTCGCAAACGTGGTGCAGACGCAGCTCGAGCGGCCGGATGCTGAGGGCGGAGCCAGCCCCGTGCAGATCACTGTCACTGACCCGGCCGCCGAGCCCACGACGCCGTCGAGCCCGAACGTGCCGCTGCTGATCGTCCTCGGCGGACTCCTCGGTCTCGCCGCAGGCATCGCGTTCGCGGTGCTGCGCAGCGTTCTCGACACGCGCATCCACACGCTGCACGACCTCGAGACGATCACCGACCGCCCGATGCTCGGCGGCGTCGCTTACGACCCCGAGGCGAAGAAGCGCCCGCTCATCGTGCACGCCGACCCGCGCAGCCCACGCGCGGAGTCGTTCCGCACGCTGCGAACCAACCTGCAGTTCCTCGAGGTCGACTCTGACTCTCGCACGTTCGTGATCTCGAGCGCCGGGCCTGGTGAGGGAAAGTCGACCACGACCGCGAACCTCGCCATCGCGCTTGCCGAAACGGGCGCGCGAGTGGCTCTCATCGACGGCGACCTGCGCCTCCCCCGTGTCGCGGACTACATGGGCATCGAGGGCGGCGTCGGACTCACCAACGTGCTCATCGGTCAGATCGATGTCGCCGATGCCCTGCAGAAGTGGGGCAAGAACGAACTCTTCGTGCTGCCGAGCGGGCCGATCCCGCCGAACCCGAGCGAGCTGCTCGGCTCGTCGGCGATGGATCGGGTGCTCAAGCCGCTGGAGGAGTACTTCGACTACATCCTCATCGACGCTCCCCCGCTGCTGCTCGTCACCGACGCCGCCGTCGTCGGCAAGAAGACCCGCGGCATCATCCTCGCCGCGGCATCGGGCAAGACGAAGAAGCCCGAACTCGCCGGCGCGATCCGAACACTCGAGACGGCTGGCGTGAACCTGCTCGGCGTCGTCGTGACCATGCTGCCGACGAAGGGTCCGGACAGCTACGGCTACGGGTCGTACACGTACGGCTCGACGCACACGCTCGAGCAGGCGCCGACGGAGCTGACTGCGGCGCAGGCGAAGCCGAAGCGGGTGCGGCGGGCGCGGACTAAGGTCGGGGCTTAGCGGCTTCTCGTAGCGTCCGTTCCGAGCACCCCGGCGGCGATACGCGAATGCGGCGTTTGATGGGCACGTATGTCTCGCGTGTGGCCACAGCTCCTCTTGCGACAGCGGACAAGAAACAGCGACCTGTTCTTACCACTCCGAGTTGGCCGCTCATGGTGCGGGATTCAAACGGAGATGACAGCCCACAGGCAACCTTCATGGCCTCGGTTGCACGGCGCGAGGAGAAGGGGTCTGACGTGAACGTCGCGTCCCATCTCTTGCTTGATATCCTCGAGAAGCGTGTGGACGCGGCGATTGTGATCAGCAATGACAGCGACCTGGAGTTTCCAATTCGCCAAGCTCGGGAACGAGTTCCCGTCGGTACGGTCAATCCAACGCGCAGTTATCTCGCGGGTGCGCTCGCTGGGAAGTCCACCGACGGGGTGGGAGACCACTGGTGGCATCAGCTTACGACCGCACAGATTACCTCGTCACAGCTGCCCGCTATCGTGGGCAAGCTGTCCCGACCAACTGGCTGGTGATTCCGCCGGATCCGGGAGCGTGCTATGTTTGGTCAATACCACTCGGTCCCTCTGGGGCCGAGTTTTTTCTTGCTTGCTCTGGCTGGGTGCCGCCCCTTCGATGGGCTCAGGGAGCGTTGTCAGCCGGCGGACTTCGACGGGCGGAAGACGACCTTGTGGTAGAGCACGAAGCGGAAGAGCACCACGATCACGATGCTGATCAGGTTGACGACGTTCAGGGCGAACGCGCCGGTCGCGTGACCGACGATGGCCTCCAGCGCCTCGACGCCGAGCCAGACGAGGCCGGCGCCCAGCAACGTGCAGACGCCGTTCGTCGCAAGGAACAGCACGAGCTCTGAGATCCGTCCTCGGCGGTCGCGGTGGCGGAACGCCCACTCACGATTGCCGATGTAGGCGTTCACGAGAGCGACGAGCGAGGCGACGATCTTCGACACGACCGGATCCCAGTCGAACACGAAGACGAACAGGTTGAACGCCGCGATCTCGATCACGGTGCTGATCGCACCGACGATGAGGAACCGGCTTCCCACACCCGCCAGGCGTCGCAAACGGGCAGGGATCTTCACTCCATTAGAGTACTAGGTGCATGCGCTGCGACCGGCGCACCCACCAGCGCCTGAGGATTCCGTGACCGTCACCCATCTCGCCATCGTCATGCCCGCCTACAACGAGGCCGAAGGCATCAGAGGATTCATCGACGAGATCCGCGACCACGTCGCACCGCTCGCCGAGCGCGTCTCGTTCTTCATCGCCGACGACCGATCCACCGACGAGACGGCGCACGTCTTCGACGACACGTCCGACGTCGAGGTGCAGACCCAGCCGGCGAATCGTGGCCACGGACCCACTGCGCTTGCCGCCTACCGCTTGGGTCTGGCATCAGACGCCGACCTCATCGTGCACGTCGACGGCGACGGACAATTCCTCGGCACGGACTTCGTCCGCGTGATCCGCGCCATCGAGTCGACGTCGGCCGACGTCGTGCACGGCGTACGCGGCGGCCGCACCGACCCCTGGTACCGGCAGACGCTCACGGCGTGCGTCGGACTGCTGATCGCCGCGGCATCGGGTCGTCGCATCCCCGACGTCAACACTCCCCTGCGCGCCTACCGGCCGGCAGCCCTGCGGGCGCTCGTGGATGCCGTGCCCGCCGACGCTGCAGTGCCCCACGTGCACTTCTCGCTGGCCGAGGCCCGAGCCGAGTTCATCGTGCGCTATGTGAGCGTCACGAGCATCCCCCGCCGGGGCGAATCGCAGAGCGGCACGATGTGGGGACGCGCCGCCAGCCTGCGGCTGCCCCCGAAGCGCCTGCGCCAGTTCGCCATTGCGGCCCTCCGCGAGACGTGGACGCAGTCGCTGCGCCCGTCGGCGCCGCTGCGCTCCGTCCGACGCCCGGTTCCTGTCGATTGACATGAAGACGTTTCGTTCTGCCCTGTTCTGGGTGCTGGCTGCAGCGCTGCTCGCCGGGCACCTCGTGCTCGCGTGGAACAGCCTGGTCGTCTGGCGCTTCTGGGAGGACGAGGCGTTCAACCTCACCGTCCCCCTGAACCTGCTCTCGGGCCTCGGCTACACGAGCGACGGCGCGCTCTCGGGCTCGACGCTCACGCCGTTCGATCCGCGGATCTCGACCGGCCCGGTCGTGCTGCTTCCGGTCGCTGCGATGCTGACGACCGGAATCGACCCGGTGATCGGCGCGCGCCTGATCCCGCTGGCCTACTGGGCGCTGCTGCTGGCCGGACTCTTCGTGCTCGGCCGTCGCATCGGCGGCCGCCGGGCGGCGCTCGCGGCCGTCGCCGTTCCCCTCGCCTTCACGACCGGTGTCGGCGTCTCGCCCATTCAGGGCCCCGCGGATCTGCTCGGCGAGATCCCCGCGGCGGCGCTGCTCGTGTGGGCGCTGGTCGTCCTGCCCCGCCGCACCTGGCTGGCCGGCCTGCTCGTGGGGCTCGCTGTTCAAGCGAAGCTCATCGTGCTGCTGGCGCTGCCCGCCTTCGCCGTCGCGCTGTGGCTGCTGCCGTCCGATGCTTCGACGGTCGGTGAGCGAGTCAAGACTCTGCTCAAGCGATCCTGGGTTCCGCTGCTGTTCGTGGCGCTGCCGACGTTCCTGGTCGAGCTGTTCGCGCTCGTGTCACTCGGCCTCGACGGGTTCATCATGCACCTGCGAGAGCTGTGGTGGTTCATGCGCAGCGGCGGGCAGGGCGGCGAGCCGACGACCGTGGTGTCGAAGCTGACGACCCTTGCCGACTCATGGTCGCTGCCGGTGTGGGCAGCTGTCGTGCTCGCCGTGGTGTCGATCGGACTGATCGCCGCCGGACTCTGGGTTGCTCGAGGCTCGGACTCCGCGAAGAGCGTGTCGCTGTACGTGTGGCCGGCGTTCGTCGGTGCGCTCGCGTTCGTCGGGTGGTGGGCCACCGCGTCTCACCTGCCGCTGTGGGTGCGGCATCCGGCACCCGGCGTGTTCGCGTTCTTCCCGATCCTGACGGCTGCCGCTTTCTGGGCCTGCGTGGTGCTGTTCCGCGGACGCACGACGCGCGTGGTCGCAGTGGTGGCGGCATCCGTTCTCGCACTCGGAATCGGCGCCGGGTCGGTACTGCACGTCGTCGTCGCGACGACTGCGGCGCGCTGGGAGACCCTCGTCATGCAGCGGGACGCCGTCGAACCGCTCGCCGAATGGGTCGCCGAGAACGACGCCGAGTGGCTGGCCGCCGCTCCCTGGGGCGCCGCCGTCTCGCCGATCGTGCTCAGTGGAGCCCACGTGGGACTGTGGGATGCGCCTGCCATGAACGGCGTCCCTCGCCTGACCGGCGCGAAGTGCACGACCGACGTCCTCGCCGACAGCGGTCGCTACCGCATCTGCGCCGCGGAGTAGCCACGGAGCGAACCCGCTGCGCATCGGGTTTTCACCCGTCATGGAGCCGCCCGACGCGGGGGTTCTCCCCTTCGTGACGTCATCCGGAGAATTAACCGACGAATGTCTATGCATCGCGTGCCGGGTTGGGCTAATGTGAGCGGCATCCGAACTGCAAGACAGTGAGCATCGAGTGGGATCGATGCGAGCAACCGTGATGTGGGATCACGTGTCTTGCAACCGTCGCAAGGGGTTGTGACGTTCGGATGCGCCGTGATGTGGGATCACGGTTACTGGGGATGAAACTGGGGAAGCAATGTCGCACTGGGGTATGCGTGCATGCGCTGCTCGGGGTGCACGGACATGACGTCCGTGGAGAACGCTCTGAGCCTGACACGCGAGGACTCGGCCGTGATTTCGGCGTCCGTTCCGCGCGTACGGGTCGAGACGACCACGGCTCCGATGCCGCGCGTCTCGGCGACGCTGGAGCACCGTCTGCACTGGGAACGGGCGCACCGCGTCCGCCTCGGCCTGACGGATGCTGCCGTGATCGCGATCGCCACTGGCGTCGCCTCCGGAATCCAGCTTCATCTGGGTGAACCGCCCGTGGATGTCGTGACGCGCGCTGCGCTGTTGGCGACGGTGTGGTTCGCCACGCTGCTCGCCATGCGCACGAGCCTCACGGCTCTGTTCGGCTCGAGCACCGCCGAGTATCGGGGCATCGCGCATGCCTCCGGCCTCGCCATCGGACTGATGGCGGTTCTGGCCGTTCTACTCGACTGGGACTCGATGCGGCTCACCGTGCTCATCACCCTCCCCACGGGCCTGCTCGGCCTTCTGATGAGTCGGTGGTCGTGGCGGCGCTGGTTGAGCATCCAGCGTCGCCATGGCCGATTCACGTCGCAGACCCTCGTCGTGGGGAACCGCGATGAGGTCGAGTACGTCGTGCGCGCCCTCGAGCCGATCGGCACTGCCGGCTACCAGATCGTCGGCGCCACGCTGCTCGACGGCAACGCCCGCGAGATGGACCTCGGACGCACGACCGTCCCCGTGCTCGGCAACCTCAACACGGTCGCCGAGGTCGCCATCGCGCTGAACGCCGACACGATCATCGTCGCCGGTCGCCCCGAACGCGACCCTGACTTCATCAAGCGGCTCAGCTGGGAGCTCGAGGGCACGGCATCCGAACTCGTCCTCACCGACCACCTCGCCGACGTCGCCGGTCCTCGGCTGTCGTTCACACCGGTCGACGGCCTGCCGATGATCAAGATGCAGATCCCGACCTACGAGGGTGCAAAGCACGTGCTCAAGCGGGCCCTGGACATCGTCGTATCGACCCTCGCACTCGTGCCGATCATCTTGCTGACGCCGGTACTCGCGCTGCTGATCAAGCTCGATTCTCCCGGCCCCGTGTTCTTCTTCCAAGAACGCGTGGGCCGGGATGGGAAGCCCTTCCAAATCGTGAAGTTCCGGTCCATGCATGCAGATGCCGAGCAGCGCCTCGCTGCGCTGAAGACGGCGAATGAGGGCTCAGGGCTCCTGTTCAAGATGAAGAACGACCCGCGCATCACCCGCGTCGGGCGGATCCTGCGCAAGCTGTCGTTCGATGAGCTGCCGCAGTTCTGGAACGTTCTCGCCGGCGAGATGAGCGTCGTCGGCCCGCGGCCGCCGCTGCCCAGCGAGGTCAGCGACTACGACGGCACCGTCTCACGCCGCCTCTACATCAAGCCCGGCATCACCGGACTCTGGCAGATCTCGGGGCGCAGCGACCTCAGCTGGGACGAGAGCATCCGCCTCGATCTGCGCTACGTCGAGAACTGGTCGGTCATCACGGATCTGCAGATCATGTGGCGCACGGCCAGAGTCATGTTCGCTCCGAGAGGGGCGTACTGAGGGCGCGGGCGCACCGACAGCGCACACGCATCAAGACCCGAGGGGAGACGGGTGGATGACACACACAGCAGAAGAACGCACGCTGACACCGGCGATGAAGATCGCCCTCGGCGTGGTCGGGGTACTGGTCGTCGGAGGCATCGTCACGGCCATGGTGTGGAACGGATCAGGTTCGCCCGACGCCGCGGCACCGGTCGCCTCGACCAGTCCGCCGGCGCCGACGACGCCGGGACCACTGCCCGACGCCACGCCGACGACTGGTTCCGAAGTGCCGTCGACCGGTTCCGAGGTGCCGCCGGCAACCGCCCGCGGCACCGGATTGCCCCCGCTCGATGCCGTCGTTCCGCTGGTGAAGGCGCCTCTCCCCGCGCCGGCATCGCGAAGCGGCGGCATCGTGTCGGGCTTCCCGACCCGCATCGCAGACGCCATGGACGGTTCGACGGTCGTGTCGACTTCGATCGCCACGGAGAACACCGTCATGCAGGTGAGCCTCGTCGCATCCAGCACGGATGATCCGGACAGTATTCGTGCGCACTACCTCAAACTGTGGACGGGTCTGGGTCTCGTAGAAGCCCCCGACAACGGCGAGATGCTCGCTGTCACCGGCTCGTTCGAGTCGCTGACGCTGAGCGTGAAGACGACTGGCACGGGCAACCTGTACACGATCTTCGGCGTCTTCAAGACGGAGTGACACGTGTACATCTCCTTCACGAACACGCCCAAGCAGGCGGACACAGAACCCCAGGGCAAGAAGCGCCGGCCGGGGCGACGCACCGTCTCATCGACCGTCGTCACCCTCGGCATCGTCTCGATGCTCACCGACATCTCGTCCGAGTCGGTCTCGGCGATCCTGCCCCTCTACATCACCGGGTTCCTCGGCATGTCGACCATCGCGTTCGGATTCCTCGACGGGTTCTACCAGGGCATCAGCGCCCTGGTCCGGATCGCCGGCGGCTACACGTCCGACCGGCTCGACCAGCCCAAGTGGGTCGCCTTCACCGGGTACGCCCTCGCCGCGGTCGCCCGCGTCGGGCTGCTGTTCGCGTCCGGCTTCGGAGCGCTGACGGCGGTGATCACGGCAGACCGCATCGGAAAGGGCATCCGAACGGCGCCACGGGATGCCGTGATCACCGCATCATCGAAGCCCGAGAACCTCGGAGCATCGTTCGGCGTGCACCGGACCCTCGACAACATCGGCGCGGCCATCGGGCCGCTCCTGGCGTTCTTCATCCTGCTGCTGATCCCTGACGGCTACGGCACGATCTTCGTCGCCTCGCTCGGCTTCGCCGTGGTCGGCGTGACGATCCTCGGGCTGTTCGTCCCGAATGTGCGGTCGCGCTCCCGCGGGTCGTTGAGCGAGCCCAAGCCGAAGTTCGACTGGAGCTCGATCACCTCGGGCCCGATGCGGCGCGTGCTCGCGGCATCCGGCATCCTGGGCCTGCTGACGATCGGCGACGGCTTCATCTATCTCGTCCTGCAGGCCCGAGGCGACTTCGCCGCGCAGTGGTTCCCGCTCATGTACGTCGGCACGAACATCGCCTTCCTCGCCTTCGCGATCCCGCTCGGGCGGCTGGCCGACCGCATCGGGCGCGCACGCGTCTTCGTGTACGGTCACGCGGGCCTGCTCGGCGCCTACCTCGCCGCGATCGTGCCGATGGCCGACATCGCGGCCACGATGCTCTGCCTGGCACTGCTCGGCGCGTTCTACGCCGCGACCGACGGGGTTCTCGCCGCGCTCGCCGCGCAGCTCACGGCTCCGGAGGCCAGGGGCACCGGCATCGCCGCGGCGCAGACCGTCGTCGCCCTGAGCCGTTTCGTCTCGGCGGCCGGTTTCGGCATCTTCTGGTTCGTCGTCGGCCGCGAGGTCGCGATGATCACGGTCGCAGGTCTCCTGCTCGTCGCCGTCCCCGTCGTCGCCTGGCTGCTGCGAGCGCACCTCGCAGCTCCGCGGGCAGCCGTCGCGCCGGCCGATGCGGAGCAGAGCCCGTGACACCCCGTGCGAAGTGGATCGTGATCGTCGTCGTCTCGGCGGTCGCGCTCGGCGGCACGATCGGCATCGGCATCTCCGCCTGGGCGCAGTACCAGCAACGCCAGAACGCCCCTTCGGCGGCCGACACGACCACGACGGACGACGCACCGTCGGGCGACCGCATCCTGTTCCGCAACACGGCATCCGGGCAGGGGTACGGCCACGTCGCCAGCGTTCCCCTCGCCGAGCCCGGGGGCCCGCGGGCCGTGCTCGACATCGCCTGCGATCGGGTCGCAGCATCCGGTGGCGCCATCTCGTGCCTGCGATCGGAACGCGGCATCACGCCGAGCTACGGCGCGCACCTCTACGACGCGGCCGGTACGACGGAGCAGCTCGGCTGGGCGCTGCCGGGGATACCCAGCCGCACCCGGTTCTCGCCGGACGGCTCGCTCGTCGCGACGACCTCGTTCGTCACCGGTCACGCCTACGCGACGATCGGGTTCTCGACCGAGACGGTGATCCACAGGACGGACGACGGCGAGAGCTTCGGCAGCCTCGAGGAGTGGACGCTCCTCATCGATGGAGCCCCGAGCGCACCGCTGGACCGCAACTACTGGGGCGTCACGTTCGTCGACGACGACACGTTCTACGCCACGGTCGGCATGACCACCACCGGCGAGACGCACCTCGTCGTCGGGGACATCGCGAAGCGCACGCTGACGGCCCTCGCCGACGATGTGGAGTGCCCCTCGCTGTCCCCGGACGGCACGCGCATCGCATTCAAGCGCGTCACGTCGGGGTCGGGGCCCACCGTGCACTGGACGCCGGCGGTCTACGACATCGCATCCGCCGCCGTGACCGTGCTGGATACCGAGTCCCGCAGCGTCGACGACCAGATCGCCTGGCTCGACGACGGCACGCTGCTCTACGGGATGCCGAACGACACCGTCGGCGACTCAGACGTGTGGTCGCTGAACGCCGACGGCTCCGGCACTCCGACGATTCTCATCGAACACGCATGGTCACCCGCCGTGGTGACGGAGAAGTGAGGAAGCCATGGTCAGTGTGATCATCGCCGCGCACAACGAGGAGTCGGTGATCGAGCGGTGCCTCGGGTCGCTCCATCGGGGCGGGACCCCGCTGCAGATCATCGTCAGTGCGAACGGCTGCACGGATGCCACTGCCGAGCTCGCGCGATCTCTGAACACGACCGTGGTCGAGCGCTCGGAAGCAGGGAAGGCCGGGGCGCTCAACGCCGCAGAGGAAGTCGCGACCTCGTTCCCGCGGGTGTACCTCGACGCCGACATCCTCGTGCCCTATGGCGGCATCGCAGCCCTCGCCGCCGCACTCGACGACGAGTCCGGCGTGCTGGCGACGATGCCCCGCCGACGGGTCAACACGGCCGGGCGGCCCTGGGCCGTACAGGCGTACTTCGAGATCAATCAGCGGCTGCCCGTGTTCCGCAGCGGACTGTTCGGGCGCGGCCTGATCGTCCTCTCCGAGACCGGGCGGGCGCGCTTCGGCGCGTTCCCCGACCTGATCGCCGACGACCTCTTCCTCGACGGGCAGTTCACCGCCGAAGAGAAGCGCGAGGTGCCTGAGGTCGAAGCCGTCGTCGAGGCACCATGGACCACCGCCGACCTGCTGAACAGACTCGTCCGGGTGCGTCGCGGCAACACGCAGATGCGCAGGGCGACGGCGTCGCACGAGGTGAGCGGCAGCGTCCGGTCGTCAGATCGCTGGTCCTGGCTGCGCGACGTGGTGCTCAAGGACCTCAGCCTCGCACCCGCCGGCGTGGCCTACGCCGCGATCACCGTGATCGCCGGCCTTCGCGCTCGACGTGCCCGGCAGGACGTGTGGGGGCGGGACGCGAGCACCCGAGAGCGCAGTACGGAGACCGCAGCGTCAGCTGCGCTTCCCACGAGGCCCCGCTAACCGCCTCCGGCGGCGCACGACGAACCAGGCGAGGGCGGCGCCGACCGCCGCACCGAGCGCATTGGCGAGCACGTCCCGCGCGCTCGGTGTGCGCGCGGGAATCAGGATCTGTCCGAGCTCGGCGGCGATCGACAGGGCAGCGGCGAGCAGCGCCCCTCGCCAGGGGTGGTCGAACAGGAGGGTCAGGAGGAATCCCAGCGGCGCGAAGATCAGGATGTTCGCACCGAACTCCACCCAGTGCGGATTGACGGATTCAGTGCCCAGGACTGCGCTGATCTGCGCGGTCGCCGCTTCGATGAGCCCGCCGTATCCGATGGGGAGCACGAGCACGAGCACAACGAGCACGCCGTAGATCACGAGCCCCCACGCAGCCCAGGGCAGACGTCCACGTGTCATCAGCGGCCGGCCGCTTCGGCGATGAACCGCAGCACGTCCTCATCGGTCGACGAGTTCGACTGCACGTGCACGGCGAGGTCGTCGGGGCGCATCGCGTCGACGAACGGCCGCGCTGTCTCGATCGTCAACGGTGTCTGACCCCAGTGGCTGTGGCAGAGACTCTGCTCACCGACGTACGCGCGATGCGCCGGCTCGGCGATCGACATGACGTAGGTGCCGTAGGTGATGTATTCCGACAGATCGAGGCACGCCGCGACCGTCTCCAGCCAGCCGCGTCCCCGCACCTCGGAGATGCGTCCGATCAGTGCGCGGACCAGGGTCGGATCCCAGCTGACGAAGGCCGAGATGTAGTCGGGCGAGTCGTCCTCGACCTGATCGATCCCGAGCAGCTCGAGCGCCCTGGTGCGCTGTGCGACGTGCCGCGTCATCGCGGGGGTGATCCCGTGCGGCCTCCGGTACAGCCGCACCGTGCCGTCGGCGGCGCGGAAGGCGGACTCCGTCAGGGTGCGCACGACCACGACGTCGGAATCGATGAGCAGCGCCACGTCGTCGGACAGCTCGGAGACGAGCGCCAGCTTGATCACCTGCTGCATGATCCACCCGCGGACCGGCGGCCACGGGTGCGCGACGTTCACCGCCGCGATCCGCAACCCGCGAGGAACCCCGGGGAGGGTCTGCACCCACGCGGTCTGCAGGAATCGTCTGGGCAGGACGGAGCTGTACGGCCGCACGTCGAGCCTCGCCGAACCCAGCGATCGGAACAACGACGCGTGCGCGTCGGGCACCACGACGATGTGTCGGACGTCGTCAGCGCTGTGAGCCACGACCGACTCGTGCAGCCGACGGAACGTGACGAAGTCGGGCGCGTAGCTCGCGGTGACGACGGTGAGCGTCATGGCTTCGCCGTTCCGCGCGCCCGTGCCGCCGCATCCGCAGCCGACGGGTCGGATCTGGTCGCCCGAGGCAGCTCGGCCCACGAACGCGGGCGCAGCACGGTGCGCAGGATCGCGCGGTGGCGCGCATCGCGCGCACGCGTCACCTCGTTCAGCACGGCGGTGAAGTGGAAGAGGGCCGTGGCGACGGCCCCGTGGTACTTCGCGAAGTAGCGGATGCGGTTGACGGCCAGCAGCGTGAACTGCTGCAACGAGCCGCCGGAACCGCCCTCGGCGTGACGGACGACGGCAGCGGGCTCGTACCAGACCGTGAAGCCCGCTTCCCTGGCACGACGGAAGTAGTCGGTCTCCTCCGAATACAGGAAGAAGCGCTCGTCCCACTCCCCGATCGCAGCGGCGGCCTCGCTCGAGACCATGAGGGCAGCACCCGTCGCCCAGTCGACGCGCCGCGCAGCGCCGTACACCTCCGGCACGAAGATCATCTCGGCGAAAGCCCCGGGTCTGCGCCTGAGGCGCCCGCCGAGCAGAGCATCGCCGAGACCGCGCAGGATGCTCGGCTCCCGTCGCAGCGAGTCCGTGCGCTCGCCCGCGCTGTCGACGATCATCGGCACGACCACGCCGACGCCGTGCTGGTCGAGACGCGACCGCATGGCCGCGATGGCCCCCGGCTCGACCTCGATGTCCGGGTTGAGGACGAGGACGGCGTCAGCCGATCCGGCGTCGCGAGCGGCCGCATTGATGCCGCCGGAATAGCCCAGATTGCCGCCGCTCGAGAAGGCGATCACGTCAGAATGGGCGCGCGCCGCCGACAGTGTGTCATCGGGCGAATCGTTGTCGGCGATGATCACCCGAAGGCGATTCGCGGTGGCCTCCCGTCGCAACGACTCGATGAGGCGATCGATGTCGGACGCATTGCGATACGTCACGACGACGACGGCGACGTCCGCGTGCTCCTTCGCATCGACGAACCGGGCCTTGCTCTCCACAGGTCTCCTCGCCATCCCCAGTGACGTGAACGCCGGCCCGGAGATCCCGAGCGCAACGGCTTGCCTGATTGCCAAAGTACCACGCACTAAGATCAGTGCCGTGGGGAAGCTTCGAAGGAGAATCCGTCTGCTGGGGATGCTGGCCAGGAGACGTCTCTTCAACATCTGGATGAACGCGTTCGTCTCATCCGAGCTCGTCCCCGAGCATGCCCGGTGGATGCTGCTCCGAGCCTCAGGCATCCGTGCGGAGCGGTGTCTGATCGACTCGGGCGGGTACATCGGCAGCCGCCGCATCGAGATCGGACGCGGAAGCTCTCTCAATCGATGCGTCTTCCTGGACGGCTCCGACAGGGTGGTCATCGGCAGGAACGTCTCGATCGGCATGAACGCGCTCGTGGTCACCGGTTCTCACGAAGAGGGCGGCCCCGACAATCGAGCGGGAGGGGCGTTCACGACGGCTCCCGTGCGGATCGAGGACGGCGCCTGGATCGGGGCGGGCTCGGTGATCCTGCCCGGCGTGACCATCGGCCGGGGTGCGATCGTCGCGAGCGCGTCGCTCGTCATGAAGGACGTCGCACCGAACACTGTCGTGATGGGAAATCCGGCGCGTGTCGTCCGGCACATCGACGATGACCCCGCCGCCGACTCAGCCCCTGCCGTCCCTCGCTGAGCGCGGCGGGAAGGTCGACAGAGCGTCGCTGGACGGATACATCGGCGTCGCACCCGCCGCGAACAGGGGCGTCGCCTCGGTGGTGGCCACCGTGCGGATCGCGCCGCAGAGTCCGACGAGCACGAACAGCAGTCCGGCCGCGATGGGGAACGACAGTCCGTCGAAGAATGCGAACTGCAGTGCGGTGTTGAGAACCGCGACGGCGAGTGCATAGCCGGCGATTCTCACGTCCGGGTCGCGGGACGACGCCCGCGCGCGGCCGGCGCTCCAGGCGGCAGCGATCAGCATTCCGGCGAAGGCGAGGACCCCGAGGATTCCGAGCTGAATGGCCGAGACCGCCCATTCGTTGTCGAAGATGTAGTACTCGGGCAGGAACGTGCCGGGGCCGACGCCGATCAGCGGAGACGGCGCCATGAACTCACCCAGACGGGCGAGCGCGTCCGTGCGGGACAGCGTGCTGCCGTCCTCCGCAGCGCCGGTGAACAGGCGGAGGGTCGAACTGGCCAGGCCAGGGACGGCGACGACCAGCATCGACGTGATCACGATGCCGCCCGCGATCACCCACGCGCGGAACCTCCGCGGCGCGGCAGGGATCATCGCGGCGAGCGCGACGATGAAGCCGATGATCGCCGTCCGCGAGAGTCCCGTCAGCGCCACGACCGCGATCCACGCGGTCGCTCCCCACCACCACCAGACCGCCGCGCGGGAGCGTCCGGTGCGGAATCCGCCTGAGAGGGCCGCGGCGACGCAGATCGAGAGCGCGGCGTTGATCGTCGTGACGAACTCGAGCGGATGCGTCGCCGTCGCGGCCGCCCGCACCTGCCCGTTGCGTTCTGCGAGCCCTCCGAACCCCACAGACAGCCCGGGGACGGATCGCCAGAAGTCCAGGAGGTACTGCTGGGTCAGCACCTGAAGGAGTGCGAGCGCCGCCAGCAGCGCGGCACCGATGGCGATCCTGCGGAGCAGCGCCCCGACGTCGTTCATCGTTCGGACGCCGTCCATGATCACCAGGAGGACGCCTGCCGATGAGATCAGGATGATCATCGTGGAGATCGCCGGGCTCACCTGTGCGGCCGGCTGGCCGCGCAGCATCGCGGCCGCGAAGCTCACGAGAGTGATCACCAGGTAGATGACGAACGCTGTGCGGACGGGCTGCGCCAGACGGCCGCCCCCTGGAGTGCTGCGCCAGCCGAGCCGCGAGAGCACCCACAGCGCGAACAGCACGAGTCCCCAGAGCATCGCCGGCCTGCCCAGAGACCCGAGGCCGTTGATGGTCACATTGGACGGGATCGCGAACAGCAGCACGATGTAGACGGTGACGAGGCTCACCGCATCCGGGATGCGGTTCCGGCCGGCGAAGATCGTGTGCTCGGCAGCGACGCGGGGCGCCGTGTGCCTGGCGCCGAGCGGCTTCATCCTTCCGCCGACTCCGCGGACGCCCGATCACGCTTCAGCGCGCCTTCATCAGGTGCGGCATCGTCGGACGCGACAGTATCGGACGCGACATCCGGCGCACTGTCATCCCGCACAGCGTCGTCGTCCGCCGCGCCGTCGTCCACGGCATCGTCATTCCCCCGGCGCATCGGGATCGGGTCGCCCTCAGCGGCCGTCGCACGGCGGCGCGAGCCCTTTCCCGAACGGCGGCGGCGGGTGATGAGCCCGTCGATCAGTGCGGCGAGGCCGAGCGAGACCACCAGCATCCCGAGACCGATGCCACCGGCCGTGAGTAGACGCTTGCGCTGATCCGTCTTGCTCTCGGTGTCGACGGTGAGGGTCATGATCGACATCTGGCTGGCGCTGCTGATGCCCTCGGACTCCTGCATGTCCGCGAGCGTCGTGACGGTGCTCTGCATCATGATGTCGAGCAGTTCCTCCGCCGCGTCATCCGATGCTGCCTTCACGCTGATCGACAGGATGGGGGCGGACGTGCCGGTGCGGACGACCTCGACGGAGGCACCGGGGAAGTCCTGCAGGACTTCGCCGAGCACGTTCTCGCCGGTCACCGCCTGAGCGACGATGTCCGTGGGCAGGGAGAGACCGCTGAGGTAGAGGTAGGGGTTGGTGGCACCCTCCGGCAGCGAGCTCAACCCGGGCAGCACGATCTGCGTGCCCTGCCGCTCGTACTCCGGCTCCACCGCGTTCCAGGCCGTGTACGCGAGAGCGACGGCGATCACCAGACCCGCTGCGACGACGTACCACCGTCGCAGCAGCATCCGCAGGACGTCCGCCGGCCTCACGCGATCGCCCCTTCGGCGACTCGACCGGCACGGCCGGCCCGCCGCGCCATGCGCGCCAGGGTGGCACGCTCCCACATCAGTGCTGCACCCACGCCGCCCATGACCCCCGCAGCGAGCATGGCCGCGAAAGCCGTGATCTGGCTCGAACGCGACGGCGTGATGTGCTCGATCCGCGCCGACAGGGGCTGGAGCGCGTGGACGACGTACTCGGGACGGCTCACGCTCACCTCCTCCTGGAGCGCGTCGGCGGTCTTCAGGACCTCATCCGTCAACGCAACCTGTCTCGCTCGCACCTGCTCCTCCGATCGACCGACGACGCTCACTGTGATCGCTGCCACAGGATGATCGGTCACCCACTGATTGCCCGTGAAGGACAGGTCGACGACGGCGGCGTCGCGAATGCCGGCACCGTAGAGCGGTGCTTCGTCCTGAGAGTAGCGAAACGGCTCGTGTCCGTCGTTCACCCTGGTCGCCACCATGTCGGCGAACGAGATCACACTGTCGTTCTCGAAACCGCTGTCCGCTTCGATGCGTGCCGCACCCGGCCAGCGGAACTCGACGACGGCACGAGTGGAGTACACGCCGCTGCCCTGCAGGAAGAGCGCGGTCAGCAGGGCGGCGAGCAGGAGCGCCGCGACGGTGGTGTACCAGCGCCGCAGGACGACATGAAGGATCTCCCGAACCGTCACGCGACCACTCCCCTCCCGAGCATCGACGCCCGCCGCACAGTGGACGCCCCCTAGCGTGTCGGCCGACATCGTGTTCCGCCTGATGTCCAGCCGCACATGCACTGTGAGGGTTCCCAGGAACACCGTATAACATCCGTTGTGCCGAGCAGACCGTGTCCGATGCCAACACTGAGGAAACCCACGTGTCTAACTCCCCGAACACCGACCCCAACCGACCCCTGACCCGTCGCTCCCACCGTGTCGCTCAACACCGTGGTCGACGCCTTCGACTGACCACCGGCATCGCCATGACCATCGCCGCGATCTTCGGCGCCTCGCTCGTCGCGACCACCGCGACTGCCGCCACGCCCACCAGTGTGCTGGCATCCACGATCAAGCCGACGACCCCCGTCGACTCCGACCGCGTTCCCGTCGAACTCGGAGTGAAGTTCTCCGTCGCCTCTGCCGGGACGATCACCGGCATCAAGTTCTATTCGACGCCATCGAACAAGGGCAAGCACACCGGATCTCTGTGGAGCCAGAACGGGACGCGTCTGGCGACGCTCACCTTCCCCACGGTCAAGACGACCGGATGGGTGTCGGCCACGTTCTCCAAGCCGGTCGCAGTGAAGGCCGGCCAGTCGTATACCGCCTCCTACCTCGCTCCCGCCGGCGGCTACGCGGTCAGCGAGAAGTTCTTCACACAGGCCAAGTCCAACGCCGGGGTGACATTCCCGAAGAACGCCGGCGTGTACCAGTACGCCAAGAACGGCGGCTTCCCGACGCAGACCTATCGCGCGTCGAACTACTTCGTGGATGTGCTCTACCTCGCCGGTGCACCGACGACCACCGCGCCGAAGCCGACCGTCACGCCGAAGCCGACGACCGCTCCGAAGCCGACAGTCACCCCGAAGCCGACGCAGACCGCGGCGCCCACTCCGGCGCCGACCACGACGCCGAAGCCGACTCCGACCGTGACGCCGAAGCCGACTCCGCCGACCGAGGCGGGATCGACCCCGGCCTCCGGCAAGAACTGCATCACCGTGCCGAGCCAGTGCGGTTACCCCGATGAGACCAACACCGGTCCGGCAGCGGGCGTCGCCCTGACTCGCGTGCCGGAGGATGCGACCAGCGGCCCCGGTTGGACGTACCGCTCCGACATCCGCGCGATCCAGACCACGGCGGATGGGGCGACCCTGTCGAACCTCTCGCTCGCGAACGGCTCGATCATCGTGCAGCACCGCGGTGTCACGATTCGCAATGCTTTCATCGATTCGAACGACTACTACCCGGTCAACTGCGTGTACGCCGGCGCCACCCGTGACGCCGACAGCTGCCTCGGGCTGACCGTGGAGAACACCGAGATCGTCGGCACGGCGACCTGCCAGGCGGGTCTCGCCTTCAACGGATACACCGCCCGCGGTGTGCACGTCCACGGCTGCACCGATGGGTTCAAGGCCGACCGCGACGTCTTGATCGAGAACAGTTACGTGACGGGGCTCACGGTCTCGTCCGGTTCTCACAATGACGGCGTCCAGTCCACGGCGAGCGGCAACATCACCGTGCGGCACAGCACGTTCAAGCTCGGCGGCCAGTCGGACATCAACGCCGTGTTCCAGATGGGCGTCACCGGGGCTGACAACCGCGGGGTCACCATCGAGAACAACCTCATCGACGGCGGCGGATGGATGCTCAACTCCCGGCCGATCGCCGACGGCGTGATCAAGGACAACCGGTTCACCCACCGGTCGACCTGGGGCATCGGCGATGTCGCAGGCGCGTCTTGGACGGGCAACTACTGGGACGACACGCTCGCCCCCATCCCGAACAACAACTGATCCGCTCGGATCGACTAGGTTCCCTCTGCGGCTCGCGTCACGTGTGACGCGAGCCGCAGTCGTCCGCCCTCAGGCCGCCAGGGCGAGCTTGCCCTCGACGAAGGCCGTGAGAGTGCCGACGGTCTCGAAGATCTCCGCACCGAACTCGTCATCGTCGATCGTGATGTCGAAGCGGTCCTCGATCGCCGCCACGAGCTGCAGCACGCCGAACGAGTCGAGCTCGGGCAGTTCGCCGAACAGCACGGTGTCGGGCGTGAGATCCGCAGGAGCCTGCTGCAGCTCGAGGCTCTCGATGAGCACAGCGCGGATGTCATCCAATGTCTTCATCATCTCTGTCCTTTCCAGGTGGTCGTTCACGCGTTGACCAACTGGGGCCAACGTGCTGCGGGGATGTTCGCGTCCAGGACCGGCAGGGCGCCGTCCAGGAACCCGTCCGGAGTGCGGTCGGAGCCCAGGATGATGCCATCGACCCCGTCGACGGCATCCGCTCGCGACGCGAACAGCAGCTTCTCGAGGTGCGGCAGTCGAACGCGGATGTACGACTCGTTGCTGCCGACGAGTTCAGCAGGATTCACGACGTCGTCGTAGATGCGCACCTCGACGCCCTTGCCGGTGAGCGTCTCGGCGATGTCGACGTACGGGCTCTCCCGCAGATCATCCGTGCGGCTCTTGAAGGCCAGTCCGAGCAGGGCGACTCGTCGCCACCCGAGCGAGAGGACATGGTCCACCAGACGGTGCGTGTGCGCCGCATTGCTGGCGAGAACGCTGCCCAGCATCGGCACGTCCACATCTGCTCGCCTGGCGGCGTACGTCAGCGCCCTGACGTCCTTGGGCAGACACGAGCCGCCGAACGACGAACCGGGGCGCAGGTAGCGCGGTGAGACGTTCAGAACGGTGTCCTGGACGAACACGTCCATCAGCTCGTCGGCGTCGACACCGTACGCGTCCGCGAACCGCGCCATCTCGTTGGCGAAGGTGATCTTCACCGCGTGGAACGCGTTGCTGGCGTACTTGATCGACTCCGCCGTCGCGATCGAGACGTGACGAACCGGTGCGTCCGCCGACTCGAAGAGCGCGGCGACCGTGTCGCGCGCGATGTCGTCGTCGGTGCCGATGATGGTGAACGGCGGATGCCCGAAATCGCTGATGGCCGTCGATTCCCTCAGGAACTCGGGGCAGTACGCGACCGCGTAACGGGTGTCGTCGATCCCGGACATCGCCGGAGGGATCAAACCATCGGTGGTGCCGGGCAGCAGCGTGCTGCGCACCACGACCGTCAGGTGTGCGGCACTCGGGGTGCTCGCGAGGTACTCGGCGATCTCCGCCAGCACCGTCTCGACGAACACCGTGGTCAGCGACCCGTTCGCAGCCGATGGCGTGCCGACGCAGATCAGTGCCGCCGCCGTGCCGTTCAGCGCCGCGTGGACGTCCGTCGTCGCCGTGAGCCGGCCGGATTCCACCCCGCGCCGGGTGAGATCGTCGAGTCCTGGCTCGGCGAGCGGCGCCCGCGCCTGAAGGATGGCATCCACCTTCGATTCCGAGACGTCGACGCCGACGACGTCGTGTCCTGCATCAGCCAGGCACGCCGCCGTCACGCTGCCGACGTACCCCAGTCCGAATACCGCTACTCTCACGCTTCCCACCCCATTTTGTCGATGGACTGTCGCCAGTCCCCTGTCTTCCCCGGATTTCTCATCGCCGCACCGCCGCTGGCCGCGAAGCGAGCCCTGCATACAGAGCGACGAGCCTTCCTGCCTGGATCTCCCAGCACAGCTCCTCCTGGAACCGCGCGCGCCCCGCGGCGCCCATCGCCTCGGCGGTCGCGGGGTCGGTCAGGACGCGTTCCACGGCATCGGCGAAGCTGCGGGCATCGTTGTCCTCCGCTGCATACAGCGACGCCGCTTGGGCCGAGAAGCGCCCCTCGCGCACGTCGAACTGCACGATCGGGCGTCCGAGCGCCATGTACTCGATGATCTTGTTCATCGTGGACAGGTCGTTCATCGTGTTGACCTCGTCGGGGTTCACGCACACATCTGCGTCGGACAGGATGCTCTTCATCTGCTCGTCGGAGACGCGTCCGTGGAACTCGACACGCTCCGCCAGCCCCTGCTCGCGGACGTGCGACTCCAGCCGTTCCCGATCCGGGCCCGATCCGATCAGCGCCAGATGCACATCCAGGCCGCGTTCGGCGCTGAGGATCTTCACCGCGTCGATGAGGTACTCGATGCCCTCCTGCCGCCCCATGACGCCGACGTAGCCGAGCAGGAAGCGTCGGCCGCGGTGCCAGCCCTCACCCGTCGGGCGGTAGTCGGCCCACTCCCGATACGGCCCCGACCGCACGACCGTGACATCCTCACCGGCGAAGCCGCCGCGGCCCATCGCCACAGCACGGTAGCTCTCGTTGGTCGATATGACGTGGTCCGCCCATGCGTACGTGCGACTCTCGAACAGCCGCGCGATCGACGAGAACAACCAGGGCAGCGGCATCCGCTTCGCTGCGACGAGCTCAGGACCGAGGTCGTGCTGGTCGAACACGAGAACTGATCCGTCCTGCCGCTTCGCACGCGTCGCGATCAGGTACAGCAGATCCGGCGGGTTGCAGAAGTGGACGATGTCGAAGGGCCTGTTCGCACGGGCGCGGTTGAACAGCGCCGCCATCCTGCGGAGCGAGACCCCGTACTCGTTGACGTACCCGGCGATCCCCTTCGCCTCCCGCGGCGCCTCGTAGCGAAGCACCAGGACACCGTCGATCAGGAATTCGCCGACCGGGTGCCGCGCGTCACTCGGACACACCACCGTGACATCCGCACCGGCCGCCGCGAGCGACGTCGCCTCCTGCCAGACTCGGCGGTCGAACGGCACAGGCAGGTTCTGCACGAGGATCGCGACGCGCACATCGCGCAGCGCCTCGTTCGGGGGTTCGACAGTCACGTTCTCCCCCAGATGTCTTCTGTTCGTCATTCCCCGTTCCCCTCTCATCTCAAGCCAGCACCTCTGCAGGGGCCGGATGGCCGAGGAAGGCCGTCGGGCTCGCCGTGAGCCCGTACGCACCCTGCTGAAAGATCACGATCAGATCGTCGACGTCGGCGTCGGGCAGGGCGACGTCATCGCCGAGCAGGTCGAGGGGTGTGCAGAGACAGCCCACGACGTTCACCGACTCCCCGCCGGCCGCGGCCACCCTGTTGCCGACGACGAGCGGGTAGTTGCGGCGGATCGCCTGCCCGAAGTTGCCGGATGCCGCGAGCTGGTGGTGCATGCCGCCGTCCACGACGAGGTACGTCCTGCCGCGCGACACCTTCCGGTCGAGCACTCGCGTGACGTAGACCCCGCATTCGCCGACGATGAAGCGGCCGAGCTCGATGACCGGAGTCGCGTCAGGCAGCCGTCGGGCGATCGGCCCGTCGACGAGTCGGTGCAGGTCCTCTGCGACGGCGGACAGATCGAGCGGCTGATCCCGTTCGGTGTAAGGGATGCCGAACCCGCCGCCGAGGTTCAGATAGCGGATCGGAGTCGGCAGGTGCTCGGCGAAAGAGCTGATGAGGTCGACCGTGTGCCGTTGGGCTTCGGCGATGATCGCCGCGTTCAGGTTCTGCGATCCGGCGAACACGTGGAACCCGAGGATCTCGACACCGGTTCCGGCGTACTCGGCCAGGACAGCGGGCACCGTCTCCGCGTCGATGCCGAACTGCTGCGGTCCACCGCCCATGCGCATCCCGGAGCCCTTCACCGCGAAGTCCGGGTTCACGCGGATCGCGACGCGGGGGACGATGCCGAGATCGTCACCCGCCTGGATCACCCGCTTCATCTCCGTCGTCGACTCGACCTCGACGATGACGCCGGCCGCGACGGCCTGGCGGATCTCTGCCGGAGCCTTCCCCGGCCCGGCGAAACTGACCTTCCCGGCCGGGATCGAGGTGTCGAGCGCCGTGCGCATCTCGAGCCCCGACGCCACGTCGATGCGATCGACCCGGCGGGCGAGATGCTGGACGATCGCCGGCATCGGGTTCGCCTTCATCGCGTAGCTCAGTTCGAGCGTCGCAGGCAGCGCCGCTCGGAGTGCGTCGATGCGCGCGTCCAGCAGCCCTCGGTCGTAGGCGAAGAACGGCGTCGAGCCCACCCGCTCGGCCAGGCGGCTCAGAGGCATCCCTCCGACGCGCAGCTCGCCGTCCAGCATCCCGAAGGCTGCGACGTGATCATGCGGCATCATCCGGCCACCTCCTGCTTGATCAGGTTCCGGTCGTACTTGCCGTTCGGAGAACGGGGCAGCTCGTGCCGCTGTTCGATGCGCGACGGCACCATGTACAGGGGCAGCTGCCGGCGCAGGCGCTCCAGAACCGCATCCGCCTCCAGATCCGCTCCCACCGGGGTCACGACGAGCACGATGCGCTGGCCGGCGGCGGCGTCTTCGACCCCGAAGGCGACAGCATCGCGGACCAGGCCGGTCCCGTATGCGGCCTCTTCGATCTCGGTCGGACTCACGCGGTATCCGGACGTCTTGATCATGTCGTCCCGACGCCCCACGAAGTAGAGGAACCCCTCCTGGTCTGCGACGACGGTGTCGCCGGACCACACGGCCATCTCCGGCGCGCGCCACTCCTGGTCGAGGTGCGCGACGGGCCGGTAGCGCTCACTCGTGCGGACCGGATCGTTCCAGTAGCCGAGCGTCACGAGCGCACCGCGGTGGACGAGCTCACCCGGCTCGTTCGGCTCGCAGGGCGTGCCGTCCGGACGCAGCACGAGGATCTCGGCGTTCGGGATCGCCTTGCCGATCGAGTCCGGTCGCCGATCGACCTCTGCGGGGTCGAGGTACGTCGATCGGAAGGCCTCGGTCAGGCCGTACATCAGGTACGGCTTCGCCTGCGCGAACACGCCCCGCAGACGGTCGAGCGTCGCCCGCGGCATCCGTCCACCGGTGTTCGCGAAGTACCGCAGCCGCCGCACCGCCGTCTCGGGCCACGGCACCTCGGCGACCTGCAGCCACAGCGGCGGCACGCAGGTGATGCCGGTCACGCCGTACCGCTCGCAGATCTTCGGAACGTCGCGCGGCAGCAGGTAATTCATGAGGATGACGTGCGCGCCGACGGCGAACGCCGTCGTGACCTGGCTGAGCCCGGCGTCGAAGCTGAGCGGCAGAACGCTGAGGATCACATCCTCGGCGGTGTTCTCGAGGTACGTGCTGACGCTCTCGGCTCCGACGATCAGGTTCCGGTGACTGAGCACGACACCCTTCGGCCGACCGGTGCTGCCCGACGTGTACAGGATCGCCGCGGGATCGACGTCGATGGACGGTGCGGTGCGCAGCGCGCTCGCCGCGTCGCGATCGTCCTCCCAGGCGCGCACGCGCCTGCCGCGCGGCATCTCCTCGTGCGGGATCGTGCCGACGAGGATGATCTCCGTCACCAGGGTGTCGGCGAGGGTGTCGGCGAGCTGCGCGAGTCGATCCGCCGAGGTGATGAGGATGCTCGCACCGCTGTCGGCGAGGATGTGACCGACCTGCAGGGGCTTGAGCACGTGGTTGATCGGGACGAACACGCCCCCGGCGGCGGAGACCGCGAAGATCGCAGCGACCGTCTCGATGCGCTTCTCGCAGTAGATCGCGACACGGTCGCCTCGCTCGAGGCCCATGTCCTGCAGCTGTGCCGCTGTCGACGCCGCAGCCGTCCACGCCTGCGCGTAGGTGACGGTCACGTCACGGTAGGTCAGCGCCGGCGCATCCGGCGTTGCGACCGCGGTGTGCTCGAGCAGGTCGTGGAACTGCGTGCGCGCCCGGCTCATCGCTCACCCTCCTCATCGATCCAGGCGAGCAGCTGCTCGGCACGTGCTCCCCAGGCGGCGTGTGCGACGGACCGCTGGATCGCCTCGCGATCGCGGTCGTTCGCCAGGAGGTCGACCGTGGCGGCGGCGAACTCGCCGGCGGATGCCGCGATGCGCACGAACCGCTCGTCCAGCCCGTCGGTCGGAGCCACGTCCGTCGCGACGACCGGTATCCCCGCCGCGAGGTACTCCACTGTCTTGAGCGGATAGCTGCGACGGTTGAACATCGTGTCGGCGTAGGGCGTCAGCCCGGCGTCGAACCAGGCGAGATAGGCAGGAAGCTCCTCCTTCGGCACGCTGTCGACCCACTGCACGCCCGGTTGACCGATCAGCCGCTCGAAGTCCGCCTCGCCCTCGGGCATGTGGAAGCGGCGCGGTCCGACGAGCAGAAGGCTGACCCCCGACTGCTGCACCGCCTCCAGAACCGAGAAGTCGGTGCGCGCGTTGAACTGCCCTGCGACACCGGCGATGGGCGGAGACAGTCGGACGTCCTCTGCCCTCTCGACGACGGCTCCGGCGTGATCGAGGTCGGCGCCGTTGGGCAGCCACAGCGATGCGCGGCCGGTTCGCTGCAGTCGGCGTCCGAGCTCCGGCGTCACCGCCAGCACGAGATCGGCGGCACGCAGGTTGGCCTCGCGGGCGGATGCGAGGTAGCGCTGGCTCACTCCCCACAATGCACCGGCCTCGACGAAGTCGTCGGTGGCGTAGTAGACCTTCACGCCCGGCAGGTCGCGGGTGAGTGCGAGCGACGGCGACGATGACGCGCACACCACCGCAGACGGGTGGATGCCGTGCCGTGCACAGTGCTGCCGCAGCTCGCGCACGCACCAGCGGTCGGCGATCGTCCGCAGCACAGGGCGATGGTTCGACGGCACCGGCACGCCGCGCAGGCGCGTGATGTTCCCTTGCGGATTCGACGCTCTGGAGGCCGGGCGCCCTCGCCCGCGGAACGGGCTCTGCGGCGGGTCGATCCAGATCACCTCGCGGTGCTCGGACAGTTCGGCGACGATCTGTCGATCGGTGCCGGCCACGTGATCCCAGGCCGCTCCAGCGAAGTAGACGATGGGGCCGGATGCCGGACTCGCCGTCCGCGCACCGCGCGCCGTGCTGTCGGCGGATGCGACGGGCACCGCGTTGAAGTCGTCAGTGCGTCGCCGGCCGCGCAGTCCGTCGAGTCGGCGAAGAACGCGGTAGCGGGCGAAGCGCAGCGCTGATGCCGTGGCACTCAGGCGTCGCCGCTTCTGCGCGTCACGATCAGCCCAGAGGTCCCGGTAGCACGCGACCATGCGACCCGCCGTGGCCTCGAGCGAGAACCGCTCCACGACCTCCCGACCGAAGACGCCGCGCTCACGGCGCAGGGCGCGATCGGCGAGGAGCGGCTGGAGCGCCGCGATCAGATGGTCGACCGCGCGACCGTGACCGTCGCCGATGCCGTACCACCCCTGCCAGAGGAAGGTGTCGACCGTCTCGGCCGACAGCGGGCGGAAGAACCCCTGCTCGCCCTGGACGATGAGCGGCTTCTCGAATGCGAGCGCCCGCAGCGCCGATCCGCCCATGCCGAGCACGATGTCGGCGGCGGCGTACGCCGCGCGCGGATCGGTGAGCTCGCCGGTGAAGACGACGCTCGCGCGTCCGCTGCGTGCTGCAGCCCGCCGGGCAGCATCCTCCATGTCCTGACGTGAGGCACCGTCGCCGACGATCAGAAGCTGGAACGGTGCGCCGGGAAGTTCGGCGGTCGCCTCGATCGCGGTGAAGATGCCCTCGGCTTTCAGATCGGGCACCAGCCGGCTGACGCAGACGACGATGGGCCGCTCATCCAGCCCCCAATGGCTGCGGAAGGCCGCGATCTCGGCGGGCGGGAGCGGCGCGTTGTATGCGAGGTCGACGGGCGGCTCGAGCAGGTCCACCGCACGGCGTCCTCGCGCCTGCTCCGCGGCCGAGATCTGCTGCGTGCCGACGAACAGCGGCATGCTCGTCGGCAGGAACGGCGCGACCGCCATCGACATCACGGTGCAGATGGCCGCAGCATCCGCCTCGCTCTCGACGGCGAGCGCGGCCTCGAGCCCTGTAGGCCACTCGTACCCGTGGACGATGTCGATGCCGCGTTCGCGGATCAGCCGCCGGATGTCGCGTGCGACTCGCAGCGACGGACGCCGACCGGGTTCCGGCGCCTCGATGAACTCGAGCCCGAGCTCCTCGATCCGTGCGCAGAGCGCCCCGGGGCGCCCGTAGACCATGCACTCGTGACCGAGTCGCGTCACCGCGGCGGCGAGTTCGATGGCGTTCAGCTGGCTGCCGCCCATGTCGAGGTCATGGGGATAGACGAGAATCCTCATGCTCCGACCTCCTGTCGCGCCCGGACGGCCCCGAGCGCGCGCAGACTCGACCGCGACGCCGCCATCGCGAGAGCCACGACCGCGAGCGCGAAGCAACCGGCCGCGAGTGCGGCGAAGAAGTCGGCGGTGATCAGGTCAGACAAGAGCGCGCCGCCCGCCCATGCGAGGATCCCCGCCGAGACCGGCACGAGCAAGGTGCGCGCGAGCGCGCCGATCCGCACGCCGCCACGTCGCAGCGCCCAGCCGTAACCGCCGACGAGCACGACGAGCGCGACGGCGACCTGCGCGATCGCCACCCCGCCGATGCCACCGAGGTGAGCCCCGACGATGACAGCAGGCAGAAGGAGCGCCAGCCACACGCCCTGGATGACCATCAGGGTCACCGACCGCCGCTTGACGGCGAGGAAGTCGTAAGCGAGCTCGAACGCGATCCGGATCCCGCCGTGCAGCGCCAGCCACTGCAGCGCCAGCGCGGCCGGTGCCCATGCCGCCCCGTAGACGAACGTGATGACAGGGACGGCGGCCGCGGCCAGGAACGCGCACACGGGCAGCGCCACCGCCATGAGCACTCGCGACGCTGCTCGGAAGTTCAGGTCCATCCTGACGCCGTCTTCCTGGATGCGGGCGAACGCGGCCGGCGCGACGGCGCGCACCGGCTGCGACAGCATCGACACGGGCCAGCTCGCCAGGTTGAAGGCGAGCAGGTAGAAGCCGAGCGCCTGCGCGCCGAGAACGGCGCCGACCACGAGCTGATCGGCGTAGCCGACGGCGAACACGACGATGCTCGCGCCGGCGAGAGGGAGTCCGAACGCGAGCAGCGGACGCACGTACTGCCGATCCCATCCGAACCGCAACGGCACGGAGCTGAAGGCGAGCAGCATCACGGCGAACACCACGGATGCGACGACCCGTCCGATCGCGAGGCTCATCGCCCCGACCCCGGCGATGGCCAGTGCCACGGACAGCCCGGCGCCGAGCCAGGCGTTGACCTGATCGGCGATGGTCCGCTTGCCCTGCTGGTACTCGCGCTGCATCACCGCCGCCGCTGTCGCCACGAGCCCGTTCAGCGGTACGCACAGCAGCATGAGCTGCACCACAGGCGTCGCCGTCGGATCCCCCATCGTCGACGCGAACAGCGGCGCCAGCATCCAGCCGACTGCGAAGACGATCAGGCTCGCGCCGACAGAGATCGTCGTGACGGTCGGCGCGATCCGGCGCGGGTCCTCCTGCCAGCGCACGATCGCAAGACTGACGCCCAGCTCGTTGAAGCTCAGCACCGCGAGAAGGGCGACCATCGCGATCGCATACGTCCCGAACTCATCCGGACCGAGCACGCGCGCGATGATGATGCCGATCAGCAGTCCGCCGAGCTTGCCGAGTGCCGCATTGGCGAAGCTCCAGCTGAGCGCACGGCGCGCCCCCGGCTGCCGGGTCTGCGTCGCGGTCATGATCTCACCAGCACGTCGGTTGCAACGCTGCGCCCAGCGCCGCCCTGCACGGCGGCGCGCAGCGCACTCGCCACCTGCACCTGCTGCTGCTCGGTCAGGTGCGGGAACATCGGCAGCGACAGGATGCTGTCGGCCGCGGCCTCGGCCACCGGGAACTGCCCGCTGCGGTAGCCGAGCGACCGGTAGGCCTCTGTCAGGTGCACGGGTGTCGGGTAGTGGATGCCGACGCCGATGCCTGCCTCGCCGAGTTCGGCCATCACGCGGTCGCGCTCCTCGGCGCGGACCACGTAGAGATGCCAGACGTCCTCATTGCCCTCTCGAACGGACGGCAGACGTAGCCCGTCGACGTCCGCGAGCAGCTCGGCGTAGCGGTCGGCTGCGTCACGGCGCGCGGCGTTCCAGGTGTCGAGTCGGCGCAGCTTCGCCCGCAGCACCGTCGCCTGCACGGCATCCAGTCGCGCGTTCATGCCGACGCGGTCGTGCACGTACTTGATGCTCGAGCCGTGCCCGCCGAGGTTGCGGACGGTTGCGGCGATCTCGGCATCGTCGGTCATCACCGCACCGGCGTCCCCCGCCGCCCCCAGGTTCTTGCCCGGATAGAAGCTCGTCGCGGCCACACGACCGACAGAGCCTGCCCTGCCTGCAGGTCCGGATGCGCCCTGTGACTGCGCGGCGTCCTCCACGATCGTGAGTCCGTGCCGCTCGGCGATCGGGACGATCTGCTCCAGCGGCGCGGTCTGACCGAACAGGTGCACCGGAGCGATCGCGCGCGTGCGTTCGGTGATGGCTGCCTCGATCGCCGCCGGGTCGATCAGCAGGTGCTCGTCGTCCACGTCGACGAGCACCGGCACGGCGCCGAGCCGCGACGCGGCCTCCGCCGTGGCGATGAAGGTGTTCGCGGGCATGATGATCTCGTCACCGGGCTGTACGCCGACGGCGCGGTAAGCCAGCTCGAGGGCGTCGGTGCCGTTCGAGACGCCGACCGCGTGCGCGACGCCGATGTATGCGGCGTACTCCTGCTCGAAGGCGTGGACCTCCGGCCCGCCGACGAAAGCCGCGGTCTCGAGCTGCCGCTGCCATGCGGTGAGGATCTCATCGGCGACCTCGGCCTGCTGTGCGGGGAGATCGAGGAAGGGGACGTTCATTCGTGCGCTCCCGGCTGGTGTGCGGTCAGGTGCCGTGCAGGAGCTCCGGCCCAGGTCTGTCCTTCTGGCACGTCGGCGAGTACGACGCTGCCCATCCCGACCGTGGCGTTCTCGCCGACCGTGATGCCGGGGTGGACGGACGCGTTCATCCCCAGATAGGCGGCCTCGCGGATGTGCACTGAGCCGCCGAGGGCCACCCCTGCCGCGAGCGTCGCGAAGTCGTCGATGACGTCGTCGTGCGTGATCGTGCAGTTCGGCATCACGACCACGTGGCGTCCGAGTCGGGCGTCGGCCGTGAGGACGGCGCCGTCGAGCAGGATGCTGCCGACGCCGACGTCGCTGGTCGAGCCGATCCGTGCTGAGCGGGCGGCGAAGACGGCGAATCGCTCGTCGTCGACGCCGATCTGCCGCAGCCGTCGCACCACGTCGCGGCGGCTGACGCTCGGGCCGATGCAGACCAGAAGCTGCTCGCTGCGGCCTGCGGCGGAGTCAACCGGGCCCAGCACGAGCACGCCGCTGACGGCCGTGCCGATCAGCGACGGATCGTCGTCGAGGATGCCGGTGACACCGGCAACGCCCGCGGCGATCACCTCTCTGGCCAGGCCGCTCGCGCCGATGAGCAGCAGCCCCGTGGTCATACGACGGCCCCTGCGGTCTCGGTGATGACACGGCTCATGGCCGCCGGGGTCTTCGGCACCGGGTTCTTCAGCACCGAGATCACGCGGTCCTGATCGGACGCGCTCAGGGTGTGGAATACCGGCAGGATCAGCGTGCTATCGGTCAGCCGTTCGGTCACCGGAAGCCCGGCGGGGGGTGTGAGATCGACGTACGGCGCCTGGCGATGGGCGGCCATGATGCCGCGGCGCGCGGAGATGTCGGCGCCTGCGAGCGCGGTCAACAGCCCGTCGCGATCGGTCGGGTAGTCGGATTCGACCTCGACCCAGAAAGACTGGAAGTTGCTCGTGCCGTACGCCGGATCGGTGACCGCACGCAGTCCGCAGATTCCGCCGATCGCGTCCCGGTAGCGCGCGGCGATCTCGCGGCGGCGGGCGACGATCGCGGGCAACCGGGTGAGCTGCACGAGCCCGACGGCAGCCTGCAGGTCGGTCATGCGGAAGTTGTACCCCACCTCGGAGTACTCCTCCGCCGGGGGCAGCACCGACGCGTGCCGGTCGGCCGCCGAGACGCTCATGGCGTGCTCGCGCAGGTGCCCGGCGCGCACGGCCCACTCCTCGCGGTTCGTGGTGATCATCCCGCCCTCACCGGTCGTGAGGAGCTTGCGCGGGTGGAACGACCAGGTCGCGATGTCGGAACCAGTGCCGACCGGGCTCCCCTTGTACGTGGATCCGGCGCCGCACGCGGCATCCTCCACGACGACGATCCCGTGCGGGTCGGTGACCCGGCGGATGTCATCGAGGTCGACGGGAACACCGCCCTGGTCGACGACGATCACCGCATGCGTCCGGTCCGTCAGCACCGCGGCGATCGAGTCTCCGGTCACGTTGCCGGTGACGACGTCGACGTCGGCGAACACGGGGTTCGCACCGACGTAGCGCACAGCATTGGTCGTCGCGATGAACGAGAACGATGGGATGACGACGTCATCGCCCGGTCCGATCCCCGCCACGATCAGGGCGAGGTGGAGCGCCGTGGTGCAGCTCGTGGTCGCGACTCCGAACCGTGCACCCATGGCCTGAGCGAACTCCTGCTCGAACCGCGCGACGCGCGGGCCCTGTGCCACCCATCCGCTCGCGATGGCCTCGGCGACGGCATCCGCCTCCTCCTGGCCGAGCCACGGGACCATGACGTTGATGCGCTCCTGCACATCGATGCGCTCGCTCATGCTGCGTCCACCGCCCTTCCGGCTGCGATCTCGTCCCGCAGCGGCGCCCACCACTCGACGAGCCGGCGCAGGCCCTCTTCGAGCCCGATCGTCGGCTCCCAGCCGAGATCCCGCTTCGCGGCGGTGATGTCTGCGAGGCGACGGACGACGCCGTTCACTGCCCGCTCCGGTCCGTGCGCGACGTCGAGGTCGGAGCCCATGACCCGCAGCAGCGCCTCGGCGAGCTCGAGCAGGCTCGTCTCGGTGGAGCTGGCGATGTTGTACGTGCCCTCCACGATGTCGCTGCGGGCGGCGAGCACGTTCGCACGGGCGATGTCGGGCACGCACACGAAGTCCATCGTCTGGTTGCCATCGCCGAAGATCAGCGGCGGCTTGCCGTCGACGATGCGCTCCATCCACCGTACGAGCACCTCGGTGTACAGGCCGTGCACGTCCATGCGAGGGCCGTAGACGTTGAAGTAGCGCAGCAGCACGTAGTCGAGCCCTTGCATGGCCCGGAAGCTGCGCACCAGGCCCTCGTTGAACGTCTTGGCCGCGCCGTAGATCGTGTCGTTGTTCTCGTGGTGGTGGCGTTCGGTGGTCGGAAACTCCTCTGCCATGCCGTACACCGAGGCACTGGATGCCGCGATGAGCTTGCCGACCTTGTGCTTCGCCGCTGCCTCGACGACGTTGAACGTGCCGTCCACCAGCACCTCGAGGGCGAGCCGCGGCTCCTCGGCGCACTGCGTGATGCGGATCGCGGCCTGGTGGAACACGATGTCCTGCTCGGCCACGAGCTCGTCGACGAGCCTCGGGTCACGGATGTCGCCGTCGATGAGCGAGGTCCGCCCGGTGGCGAGCGCCTCGTCGAGGTTGGCGCGGCGACCACGGACGAGGTTGTCGAGCACATCCACGTGCGCGGCGCCGGCCGCGAGCAGCTGATCGACGAGGGTGGAGCCGATGGTGCCGGCCCCGCCGGTGACGAGGATGCGGGATCCTTCGATGGCGGTCATGCTGCTGCGCTCCTTGCGGGCTGGATGTCGAGGGTGAGAGGTGCGGGCGCGCCGCCCGCCTGGAGGCTGCGCTGCGCGGCATCCAGAACCGAGAGCACGCGGAGGCCGGCCTCGCCGTCTGTACGCGCCGGCCGACCCTCGCGGATCGCGCTTGCGAACTCGGCGGTGACGCCTGCGAGCGCCTCGCGCTCCGGCAGCGCCGGTGACCAGGTGTCGCCGAGTCGGTAGGAGATGTTGGCGTCGCGCGCCACAGTCGAGACTGTCTTGGTGACCGAGGCGATGTCGACGCCGCGGTCGTAGACGCTGATGCGCTGCTGCGGGTTCAGGTCGTCCCAGACGAGCGTGCGCTCCGTGCCGCCGATGACCATCTGACGGATCTTCGTCGGGCTCAGCCAGTTCACGTGGATGTGGGCCATCGCTCCGCCGACGAGCGGCATGGCGAGGTATCCGACGCACGCCTTGCCGGTGCGCAGCGGGTCGGCACCGTGGGCTGCGACCGAGGTGGTGGAGAGGCCGCCGGGCAGCACGAAGTCGATGATCGACAGGTCGTGCGGGGCGAGGTCCCAGAACACGTCGACGTCGGGCTGGATGAGACCGAGGTTGATCCGGACGCTGTCGACGAACAGGATGTCGCCGAGCTGTCCGTCGGCGATCAGCTCGCGGATCTTCAGCACCGCCGGCGTGTAGCAGTACGTGTGGTCGGCCATGAGGACGAGCCCGCGCTCCGCCGCCCGGGCGACCATGTCCTCGCCACGGTGGCGCTGGTCGGCCAGCGGCTTCTCGACCATCACGTGCTTGCCGGCGTCGAGCGCCGCGAGCACGATCGGGTGGTGGGTGCGGGCCGGTGTGGCGATCGCGATCGCGTCGACTTTCGGGTCGGCGAGCACCTCGTCGAGGCCGGCGGTGACCGGGGCTCCCCCGATCCCGTCGGCGACCCGCTGAGCCCGCTCGATGTCGAGGTCGCAGATCGCCGCCAGGTTCCAGTCGGCGCTCGTGCGGAAGTTCCGCGCGAGGTTGGGCCCCCAGTACCCGGCGCCGATGACTGCGACGTTCAGTTTCTCCGTCATGATTCCCCTCATTTCTCCCCAGATATGCGTCATCACGGTTGGTGCGTCATGGCACCTATTCGACGGGGTCGAACAGCACGTCGACCCAGTAGTTGTTGTCAGAGACGTTGCTCGGGAACTCCCGCGAATAGACCCAGGCGCTGCCGTCGTCGGGAATGGTGAAGTGGCCGATCACGGTCTGCCAGCGCAGGGTGCGCACGTCCACGGCGTACCGCCCTGTCGTGCCGTACAGACCCACGCGGTACTCGACCCCCGGCTGCAGCGCCACGGGTGTGCTCAGCGCGGCCGTCTGCCAGCCGTCCGCGGTCTCGTCGGTGAACTGCACCTCGGCGAGCTTCACCCCGGCTGCGTTCCAGAGATAGCCCGTGTGCTCACCGGTGTTGGCCGCGCCCTTGTAGAAGCGGATGCCGGTGGCCGTGCCCGCCACATCGACGGTGAACCTCGTCGCGACCTGCACCCCGTCCGGGTCGTTCCAGGCCGGAGTCTGCGGAACGGCGTCACCGAAGATGCTCACGACGTCGATGATCGGCGGTGCGGCCGTGGTCGTGAAGCTCCAGGTCGCGCCCGTGATCTGCGCGGTTCCCGCCGTGACGGATGCCGTGTAGGCCGTCGACCACGCCAACGGCTCAGTCGGGGTGAAGGTGACGGTGCGGGTCGAGGCGTCGTAGTCCGATGCACCGGCAACGCTGCCGGCGGCCGTCGTCAGCGCCAGCGCCGCCGCCGGAGCGTCGGCGTCGAGCGTCGCGGTGATCGTGGTCGTCGGCGCCACCTCGGTTCCCGCCGACGCCGGCTCACGCGCAGTGACCGTGAACGTCGGCGCGGGTTCGGGTGTCGGTGTCGGCGTCGGTGTCGGCGTCGGTGTCGCTGTCGGGGTTGGCGTCGGTGTCGGGGTTGGCGTCGGGGTTGGCGTCGGGGTTGGCGTCGGGGTTGGCGTCGGGTCGGGGGCCGGAGTCTGAGGGGGTGACTCCGGCGATCCCGACCCGAACGCTATCTCGGCATCCACGAAGTACGCGGACGAGTTCCATGAACCCGTCGGGTAACCACCTGTGGTGCCGTAAAGGTATCGGCCGTTGTCTCCGCCGGGTGCGGTGATGGAGCCGCTGGTCCGGCCGGAGGCGAAGTACGCCGGTGTGATGGCGTAGTGGCCGTTCGGTGCGAAGTACGAGACGACGTAGGTCGTGCCTGGCGAGACTGCCACCGGTGTCGACAGCGCGGCGCGCTGCCACCCGGATGCGGTCTCGCCGGCGAAAGTGACGGTGGCGAGCGCCGTGCCATCCGCGCCCCACAGCGTGCCGGTGTGGGTGCCCGTATTCCCGGCGCCCTTGTAGAAGCGGATCGCGGTGACGTAGCCGCTGCGGGCGACGGAGAACGCCGTCCCCACCTCCACAGCATCGCCGTCCGAGGCGGCCTCGCTGCTCGGCGCGGTGTCACCGAAGATGGTGTCGGTCGCGCCGGGCAGTTCGGGCTCGACGGTCGTGAACTGCCATTGATCGAGCGCCTGCCCGCCGATGAGCACCTGAGCCGTGTACGTGGTCGCCTGCGTGAGGTCGCTCGACGGCGTGAACGTGATGGTGCGCGAGTCCGTGTCGTACGCACTCGTGCCGGCCACGGCGCCATCGGACGATGTGAGCACGATCTTCGGGTTCGCGGCGTCGATGTTGAGGTGCGCTGTGACGTCAGCAGTGACCGCGACCTCCACGCCGGTCGGCGACTTCGACGTCACGGAGACGACGGTGCCGGAGCCGGTGCCCGCCCTGAACTCGACGTCGGCGTAGTAGTTCGTCGCGCGGAAGCTCGAGGTCGGCATGACCCCGCCACCGCCGTACCGATACACGCCGTTGACGTCGGCGTCCGCGGTGAGCGGCCCGCTCGTCTTCGCGACATCGAAGTAGTCGCTCGCCGCGGGGTATCGCCCCTGGGAGGACAGGTAGGAGACCGTGTACGTCTGCCCCGCCGTGACCGTCACCGGGTTCGTGAGCGCCGCGCGCTGCCATCCGGATGCCGTCTCGTTCTGGAACACGACGGTCGCCAACGCCTGCCCGGTGGACGACCACAGCGTCCCGGTGTGCGTGCCCGTGTCGCCGGAGGTCTTGTAGAAGCGGAGCGCCTTCACCTGCCCGGTGACGGAGCTGTGGAACGACATGCCGAGCTCGACGGGCGTGGCGTCGTTCGCGAACGACGCGGACGGCTCGTCGTCGCCGAAGAAGGTGTGCACCATGGTGGCGGCATCCTGCTCGACGGTGAACGCCCACGTGCGGTCCGTCCCCGCACCGTCCGCACCGACGATCCCGCCCACCTCCACGGTCACTGTCGCCCCGTAGGGGAGCGGGCCGCTCGGGGTGAAGGTCACCGTCTTCCCGTCTGCGGAGAGCGTCGACGCGCCGGCGACGGCGGCACCGTCCGCGTGGACCGTCACGTCGGGCGTCGAGGTCAGCGCTTCGTCGAAGGTCGCCGAGATCGCGATGTCGCGATCGACGTCGACGGCACCGCCGGCAGGATTCATCGCGACGAGCGCAGGCCCGACGATGTCGGTCTCGAACACGATGTCGACGTAGTAGCTCGTGCTCGTCGTCCGCGTCGGCATACCGCTGCTGTACGTGAAGACGCCTCCGTCAACCGGTACCGAGATGGGGCCGCGGGAGTATCCGTCTGCGAACGAGTACGACGTGACGGCATAGTGGCCCGACGGAGCGGTATACGCCACGATGTACTCGGTGCCCGGCTGGAGTGCAACGGGAGCCGTCAGCTGAGCTGTCTGCCAACCAGACGCGGTCTCTGCGCTGTACGTGACCTGCCCGAGCTTCTGACCGGTGCTCGTCCACAGCGTCCCGATATGGGTGCCCACGTTGCCGAAGCCCTTGTAGAAGCGGAGGGCTGTGACCAGGCCCGGCTCATCGACGGTGAACCGCGTGCCCAGCGTGACGGAATCCGGATCAGCATCCGCAGAGATCAGCGGGCGATCCAGATCCGTGTAGATCGAGCACGGGCACTGCCCCTCCGGCAGCACAGGCGCCGCGGTCGTGAACTTCCAGGCCCCACCGGCGTCGAACTGCTTACCACCCGCCGGCGTCGCGTCGATCGTGACCGTATAGGTCGCGGCCGCGGCGAGCGCCGCGGACGGAGCGAAGCGAACGGTGCGGGTCGACGCGCTGTACGAGTTCGTCCCGGCGACCGCCGTGCCGGCGGCATCCTTCACGTGCAGCTGTGCGCTGACGACGTCACCGGTGAACACGGCTGTGACGTCGGTGTCGGTCGGCACGCTCGAGCTGTTCGCAGCGGGTTGGCGCGCTGCGACGCGTACCTTCGTGTCCGGCACCGAGTCGAACACGACGTCGACGTAGTAGTTCGAGTTTCCCCACGTGTACGTCGGGAAGTCTCCGGCGTAGCCGTACACACCAGGGCTGGCATCGCCGACCCCGGAGGTCACGATCACCGGCGTCGACGACCGCGCCTTGTACGGCCAGAAGTCGTCGACGTACGCGTACCCGCCGTTCGGCGCGGTGTACGAAACCACGTACTGCTGCCCCGCTGCCACGGGCACGGAGCTGCTGAAGCGCGCGGACTGCCACCCGGTGGCCGTCTCGCCCCCGAACGTGACGCTGGCGAGCTTCTCCCCCTCGGCGGACCACAGCGACCCGACATGGGTGCCGGAGTTCCCCGGCCCCTTGTAGAACCGCACGCCGCTGACGTAGCCGTCCGTCGCCGTGCTGAAGCGCAGGCCGAGCTCGACCGCCTGCGTGTCTGTCGCCGACGCGAGCGACGGCACGGCCTCGCCCTGTGCAGAGTACGGGCCCGTCACCGACACCGTGCGCGTAGTGCCCGATGCCGAGAAGTTCGCGCTGTCGTCGATGGCGCGGGCGATGATCGTCGTCTGACCGGTCCCCTGCTGGATGTACGAGTACGTCCAGCTCGTCGTGCCTTCCGCCGGATGCCAGGAGCTTCCGCCGTCGGTCGACACCTCGACCCCGGCGACGCGGCCGCCCATGTCCGACGCCGTCCCCGCGGCCGTCACCCGCGTGCCGTGCGGAACCTGTTCGCCGGCGGCAGGCGACGTGATGACCGTCGTGGGAGCCGTCGTGTCCGCGCTCTTGGTCGCGCGGGTGAGGCCGGCCATCAAGGTGGTCGGCTGGGCATCCATGTCGGCGAGCAGGTTGACCTCCGCCTGCTGCATGCGTGCGTCCGCTGCGGGGCGCGCGACATCATGCGTGCTGTCCAGACCCCAGCCCCATTGCACGCTCGCGGCGGAGAACACCAGCGCTCCGCTCGCGGCCCGGTACAGCGTGACGTGGTGCTCGGTGGTGCCGGCGGTCACCGTGTTGCCGTAGTCGAGCAGGTACTGCTGCGTTCCCGCGACGGTCGTCGACAGCCGGATCAGGCCCTCAGGACGGAACCCGTTGTCGATGTCCTCGTTCGACTCGTAGCCGAGCGTCTGGTCGCCGAGCGGCTCAGAGCTCCCCGCCGGGATCGCGTTGAGACCGGTGTCCCGCCATAGCCGCATACGGCCCTCGTCCGAGGTCACCGTGATCGGATACGCGACGTCGTTGACCATGTACATGGTTCCGGTGAGGGCGTTCTCCGGCAGATGACCGCCCTGTGCGGCACCCGCGAATCGCGGATCGCGCCACGTGCCGGTCCACTCGGCGGCCGGGTCTATCTTCGCGTTGCTCCAGGTCTCCTTGTACGAGACGAGGGTGCGGTACGGCGTCGCCGAGTCGTCGGCTGATGCCTCGTAGCGCGTGCGCCAGTACCCCTCGTTGCCGGTGAGGAACTGCATGTTGACGCCAGCATCCCGCGCGGCTTCGATGTTCGCGCGCTGCGCGCCCGACCAGTACTCGTCATGGCCGACCGACAGGAAGACGTTGTGACCCAGCAGCTCTCCACCGCGACGGTCCGTGTCCAGCCCCGCGATGTACGTCATGTCGTAGCCGTTGCGCTCGAGGAATCTGACGGTTGCGTACTCGGCGCTGAAGTAGAAGTCGCGCTTCTCGATGCCGTCCCGAGTGGCGAACGGGCGGTTGTAGCTGATCTTGTACGCCCTGCCGTTGGCTGCGCCCTGGTAGAAGTCGGAGCCGCCGTACTTGTTGTACGCGTGCCAGGTCGGGTCGGAGGTCTGGAACAGGATGTCGGATGCCACGCCATCGTTGCGGACGATGAAGATGATGTGGCTGGATCCGCCGGTGTCGGTGCGGGTCAGCTTGGCGATGTAGACCCCGGAGACCGCGTCGGCAGGGACGTCCCAGGAGGACGAGACGTGCCAGGTGCCGCAGTCGTAGAGTTCCGTGGCGACGTCGGACTTGCACTCCGGCTGGCTCTGCGGGAGGGTCGCGGTCACGGGCACGGACTGGATGAAGCGGGCGCCGAGACCCTGGTACCAGCCGGTGCGGTAGATGTCGATCGTGTACGCCGAGGCATCCGTGTCGATCTTGAAGTCGATGCGCTGACCACGGTTGACCGAGATGTCGGTCGCGAATCCCTGGATGCTGGCATCGCCGGCGCCGTCGATGTCCCAGACGTTCGGGGCGGTGCCCGGCTTGGAGTTCTCGCACGCGATCGCGTTGATGGTCGGACCGCACGGACTGCCAGCCGCCTCAGCGGGAGCGGGCATCGTCGTGAGCCCGGCCGCGACCAGTGCAAACGCCGATGCCAGTGCGGCGACAGCGCGAAGGATCGGCTGCGGTCGCCTCCCACGGCGAACGATTGAACTCCCCATTGTTCCCAGTTTCCCCAGTCCGGCCACACGCCCCCGCGTGACCTTTCACGGTTCGCGTGCTTGCACCGCTCATCCCCAGAACGAGCGGACACGGAGAACCGTCCCGAGCGTCACTATAGCCGCACAGCCCCCGTCCGTCACCACCTTTTTCTCGCGCCCGTCCGCAGACCCTCCGCCCACCCGCATCGCAGACGGCGCCACTGCCCCTGTCGCAGCGTGCTCCGTGTGGGCTACGCTGTGCCGTGCGGGACGGCTCGGGGAAGTCCCCCGCACGTACGCACTGGGGAGTGCGTGATGAGACTGGGGAGTTCTCATGAAGGGGATAATTCTCGCGGGCGGATCAGGCACGCGTCTGCATCCGATCACGCTGGGTGTTTCGAAGCAGTTGGTTCCGGTGTACGACAAGCCGATGGTCTATTACCCGCTGTCGACGTTGATGCTGGCGGGGATCGACGACATCCTGGTGATCACGACACCGCATGACGCGGCGCATTTCGAGCGGCTGCTCGGTGACGGGTCGCAGTTCGGGATCCGATTGACGTTCGCGCAGCAGGCGTCGCCGGACGGTCTGGCGCAGGCGTTCACGATCGGTGCGGAGTTCATCGGCGATGAGCCGGTGGCCCTCGTGCTCGGCGACAATCTGCTGTACGGGCCAGGCCTGGGCGATCAACTCGGCCGGTTCTCGGGCATCGATGGTGGTGCGATCTTCGCGTACTGGGTGGCGGATCCTGCCGCGTACGGTGTGGTCGAGTTCGACGGGGCCGGGGTGGCGGTGTCTCTGGAGGAGAAGCCGGTGGTGCCCCGGAGCAACTACGCGGTGCCCGGTCTGTACTTCTACGACAACGACGTGGTGGAGATCGCGCGGGGCCTGGCGCCGTCGGCACGGGGCGAGTACGAGATCACGGACGTGAACCGGGAGTATCTGGAACGCGGGAAGCTGCAGGTGGAGGTTCTGCCGCGCGGCACGGCGTGGCTGGACACGGGGACGTTCGATCAGATGACGGATGCCGCGGACTACGTGCGCACGATGGAACGCCGCACCGGGTTGAAGATCGGGGTGCCCGAGGAGGTCGCGTGGCGGCGCGGGTTCCTCAGCGACGACGCGTTGCGTTCACGTGCGGAGGGTCTGGTGAAGTCGGGGTACGGCCGGTACCTGCTGGAGCTGCTGGATCGGGGAGATCGATGAAGCTGCTGGTGACCGGTGGTGCCGGGTTCATCGGGTCGAACTTCGTGCACCATGTGGTGGAGCACACCGATCATGAGGTGACGGTGCTGGATGCGCTGACCTATGCGGGCAACCGGGCGTCTCTGACCGGTCTGCCGGAGGATCGGGTCGCGTTCGTGCACGGGGACATCACGGATGCGGCGCTCGTGGACGGGCTGTTCGCCGAGGCGGATGCTGTGGTGCACTATGCGGCGGAGTCGCACAACGACAACTCGTTGGATGACCCGCGTCCGTTCCTGGAGACGAACATCGTCGGCACGTACACGCTGCTCGAGGCCGCCCGCCGGCACGGGACCCGGCTGCATCACATCTCCACCGACGAGGTGTACGGGGATCTCGAACTGGATGACCCGGCACGGTTCACCGACACTACCCCGTACAACCCGTCGTCGCCGTACTCGTCGACGAAGGCCGGGTCCGACCTGCTGGTGCGGGCGTGGGTGCGATCGTTCGGGGTGCAGGCGACGATCTCGAACTGCTCGAACAACTACGGCCCGTACCAGCACGTGGAGAAGTTCATCCCCCGGCAGATCACGAACATCATCCGCGGCATCCGCCCACGTCTGTACGGGGCCGGACAGAACGTGCGGGACTGGATCCATGCCGACGATCACTCGTCCGCCGTGCTCACGATCCTGGAGAAGGGCCGCATCGGGGAGACGTACCTGATCGGCGCCGACGGAGAGCGGAACAACCGGGACGTCGTGGAGCTGATCCTGCAGCTCATGGGTGAACCGGTCGACGCGTACGACCATGTCACCGACCGGGCAGGGCACGACCTGCGGTATGCGATCGATTCATCGAAGCTGCGCACCGAGCTCGGGTGGGAGCCGCAGTTCGCGGACTTCGAGGCGGGGCTGGCTGCGACGATCGACTGGTACCGCGAGAATGAGTCGTGGTGGGCTCCGGCCAAGGATGCCACCGAGGCGTTCTACGCACGAAAGGGCCAGTGATGGTGTTGATCGCTCAGACCCCGATCCCCGGCCTGCTCCTCCTCGACCTTCCGGTGCACGGCGATTCCCGGGGCTGGTTCAAGGAGAACTGGCAGCGGCAGAAGATGGTCGCGGCGGGGCTTCCCGACTTCGGTCCGGTGCAGAACAACATCTCGTTCAACGACGCGGCCGGGACGACCCGTGGCATCCATGCGGAGCCGTGGGACAAGTTCATCTCCGTCGCCACAGGGCGGATCTTCGGAGCGTGGGTCGACCTGCGCGAGGGCCCCACGTTCGGGGTCGTGTTCACGGCGGAGATCGACCCGTCACGGGCGATCTTCGTCCCCCGCGGAGTCGGCAACTCGTACCAGACCCTCGAGCCGAACACCGCGTACACGTACCTCGTGAACGACCACTGGTCGGCCGACGCCGACTACGCGAACCTGAACCTCGCCGACGAGACCGCCGCCATCGACTGGCCGATCCCGTTGGACCAGGTGCAGATCTCTGAGAAGGACAAAGCACACCCCCGGCTCGCCGACGTCACCCCGATCCGGCCGAAGAAGATCCTCATCACCGGCTCGAACGGGCAGCTCGGTCGCGCCCTGCGCGCCCGCTACGGCGACGCCCCGCACATCGAGTACACCACCAGGGCCGAGCTCGACATCACGAGCCCCGACCTCGCGACAGCCCGCCGGTGGCGCGAGTACAGCACCATCATCAACGCCGCCGCGTACACCGCCGTCGACACCGCCGAGACGCCTGACGGCCGGGCGGTCGCGTGGGCGATCAACGCCACAGGTCCCGCCGCACTCGCCCGCATCGCCACCGAGTACGGCCTCACGCTCGTGCACATCTCCAGCGACTACGTCTACGACGGCACCAGCACCGAACCGTACCGCGAGAACGCCCCGGTCAGCCCGCTCGGCGTCTACGGACAGTCCAAAGCCGCCGGCGACCTCGCCGCAGCAACCACCCCACGCCACTACATCATCCGAACCTCCTGGGTCATCGGCGACGGCAACAACTTCGTCCGCACCATGGCGAACCTCGCCGCACGCGGCATCGACCCGAACGTCATCGACGACCAACACGGACGCCTCACCTTCACCGACGACCTCGCCCGCGGCATCCACCACCTGCTCACCACCGGCGCCCCGCACGGCACCTACAACCTCACCGGCACCGGCCCCGCACGAACCTGGGCCGACATCGCGCGCGAGGTCTACCGGCTCACCGGCCACGACCCCGCACGCGTAACACCCGTCGGCACCGAGGCGTACTACGCACAGGCGACAGGGCCCATCGCACCGCGGCCGAGCAACAGCATCCTCGACCTCGAGAAACTGACAGGCACCGGGTACAAGCCGCAAGACTCAGACGCAGCGCTCAAGGCATACGTCTCGCAACTCGGCGAGTGAGTGCGGGCCGGCGACCGACGTCTGCACGTCGCGCGTGAGGCACGTCGGTCGCTGGCCGGAGGGGCCTCGATCATCGTTTGACGATGCCGCCGCGCTGCGCGCGGCCTCGATGATGCGTCCTCCTCGGCTGCTGGTGCCGATGGATCCGGCAGTTGTCACCGCCGGTAGATCAGCGTCCGGCCAGCAGGCCGACCATGGCGACGCGCGTCACGCACGAAGCCAACAACCCACGTATTCTCCCCTGGGTCCCCAATCCCCATTCCGGTTCGACGACGAGTCCTCCTAGGAAGGGCTCACGCTGATCCGGACCTTTCTCTCGCCTCGAACGCTCGGATTACGCTCGGAACAAGTGCGGCAAGCATAGGCCGCGCGCGGGAGGCCAACAAGATTGCGCGAGCAACTCGTTATCTTTCCGTGATCTTCGCCTACCACAAATGCGAGATTGGATCGGATACGATCCGCGCTTTAACCTGATGAGGTCCGGTTAAAGCGCGAGCCGCTCCTTGACCACGGCGACGAGCCTGTCCGCATGAGCCTTCGCAGACTCTGCATCCGCAGCCTCGACCATCACCCGAACGAGCTGTTCGGTGCCCGACTTGCGCAGCAGTACGCGGCCGGTGTCACCGAGTTCGGCCTCGACGGCGGCGACGGCCTCCTGGACGCCCTCGTCATCGGCGCAGCGGTCCTTGTCGACGTCACGCACGTTGACGAGGATCTGCGGATAAACGGTCATGACGGCAGCGAGCTCGGCGATCGACTTCTTCTGCCGTGCCATCTCCGCGACCAGATGGAGTCCGGTGAGGACGCCGTCGCCGGTGGTGGCGAACTCGCTCATGATGACGTGCCCCGACTGCTCGCCGCCCAGGGCGAAGCCGTTCGCGTTCATGTCCTCGAGGACGTAGCGGTCACCGACGGCGGTCTGCCGCACCGTGATGCCGTTCTCGCGCATGGCCATGTGCAGACCGAGGTTGCTCATGACGGTCGCGACGAGCGTGTCGTCGGTGAGGTGACCACGCTGCTTCATCGCGACGGCGAGGATCGCCATGATCTGGTCGCCGTCGATGATGTTGCCTTCGGCGTCCACGGCGAGGCAGCGGTCCGCGTCGCCATCGTGGGCGATTCCGACATCGGCGCCCAGGCGGACGACAGCCTCAGCGAGGTTGTGCAGATGCGTGGAGCCGACGCCGTCGTTGATGTTGAGACCGTCGGGGTCGGCGCCGATCACCGTGACGGTGGCTCCGGCATCCTTGAAGGTCTCAGGCGAGACGCCTGATGCGGCGCCGTGCGCGCAGTCCAGAACGACATGGATGCCGTCGAGGCTGTGCGGCAGAGAGCCGAGCAGGTGCAGCTTGTACCGGTCCTCCGCATCGGAGAAGCGCTCGATGCGCCCGACACCGGAGCCCGTGGGGAGAAGCTTCTCGCCCGCCATCGCGGCTTCGATGCGCTGCTCGACGACGTCGGGAAGCTTCACACCGCCGCGGGCGAAGATCTTGATCCCGTTGTCCGCCGCAGGGTTGTGCGAGGCCGACACCATGACGCCGAAGTCCGCGTCGTGGTCGCCGATCAGGAACGCCAGGGCCGGAGTGGGGATGACACCCGCGTCGAGCACGTCGACACCGGATGCTGCGAGGCCTGCCGAGACGGCGGCCACGAGGAATTCACCGGAGACGCGGGGGTCGCGGGCGACGACTGCGGACAGTCGCTTGCCTTCGGCCTTGCGAGCCTCTGCGGTGCGGCCCTGGCCCAGGACGACGGCAGTCGCCTGGGCCAGGGAGAGCGCGAGATCGGCGGTGAGGACGCCATTGGCAAGTCCACGTACGCCGTCCGTGCCGAAAAGCGGCATCAGAGATTTAGCGCTTCGAGTACTGAGGCGCCTTGCGGGCCTTCTTGAGACCAGCCTTCTTGCGCTCGATGACGCGAGCGTCACGAGAGAGGAAGCCGGCCTTCTTCAGCGTCGCGCGGTTGTTCTCCACGTCGATGCCGTTGAGCGCACGGGCGATGCCGAGACGCAGCGCGCCGGCCTGGCCCGAGTCGCCGCCACCCGAGATGCGAGCGATCACGTCGTACGCGCCCTCGAGGTTCAGGACCTTGAACGGGTCGTTGATCAGCTGCTGGTGCAGCTTGTTCGGGAAGTAGTCCTCGAGCGTACGGCCGTTGACCGTGATGGTGCCGGAGCCAGGGACCACGCGCACGCGGGCGATGGCCTGCTTGCGGCGACCGACGGCAGCGCCGGAGACGTTCAGCACGGGACGGGGAGCCGTCTCGGTTGCCACAGCCTCCGGGCTGGAGGTCGAGTAGTTCTGAGGGGTTTCGGTGGATTCGATGTCAGCCACGAGTATGTCCTTAGTCGTTGCGGCGCTTACTGGGCGACCTGGTCGAGGGTGTGCAGCTTCGGCTGCTGAGCGGCGTGCGGGTGCTCGGCACCGACGTACACCTTGAGCTTCGTCAGCTGCTGACGGCCCAGGCTGTTCTTGGGGAGCATGCCGCGGACGGCCTTCTCGACAGCGCGGACAGGGTTCTTCTCGAGAAGCTCGGCGTACGAGACAGCCGTGAGGCCGCCCGGGTAGCCCGAGTGGCGGTAAGCCATCTTCTTCTGGAGCTTCTGGCCGGTCAGGGCGACCTTCTCGGCGTTGATGATGACGACGAAGTCGCCGGTGTCGACGTGGTTTGCGAAGGTCGGCTTGTGCTTGCCGCGCAGGATCGCTGCGGTGTGCGAGGCCAGGCGGCCGAGAACGACGTCAGTGGCGTCGATGACGATCCAGTCGCGCTGGACCTGCCCGGTCTTCGGTGTGTAAGTGCGCGTCACAATAGTGCTGCTTTCTTGATCGAACGGAGAGGTTCGTGAATCCCACTCCGGGGTGGTTCTTCGTCTAGTGACTCGAACACGCCAGTGGAGGGCTCACGTTCGCGGCACTCGGCAGTCGAGTACCAAAGTGATAGCTTACGGCATCCCGGGGCGGGGGCCAAATGCGGGCCTACTCCGGGAACGGGATGCGCGGGGCGCGACCGGTCGGCGCCTTCGCGAAGTCCTTCTCGGCCCGGGCGCGGTCCTTGTCGATCTGCTCGAGCGCGGTCTCCACGGAACCGGCGAACACGTCTCCCCCGGCCTTGCCGGGGTGGATGCCGTCACCGGCGAGCAGATCCTCATGGGGCGCGATGTCGCCGGACCAGTCCGCGACCCAGACGCGCCGATGCCGATCCGCGAACTTCTCGATGTCCGAATTGACGCCGGGGATCCACTCACGAGGGGCATGAGCGTTGACGAGGATGAGGTTGCGGTCAGGACCCGCGATCTTGGACATCTGCTCGAGCACGCCCCAGTCGACCGGTCCGTTCGTGCCGAGTCCGACGACGACGTTCTGCCGCAGCTGGCCGTTGTCCTCAAGGTGCTGCAGGATGTCGGGACCTGCCCAGATCGACCTCGAGACCTCTGCATCCACCTCGATGCCCGGGAACTCTTCGAGCAGGGAGGGAGCGGATGCCAGCATCACGGAGTCGCCGACCGCCGTGATCTCGGTGCCCTCCGGGATGACGGCTTCCTGTGGAGTCGGCTTCGGGGTCGGCTTCGCCTTCTCGTCCGCGGTGTTCAGCGCGTCTTCGCCGCGGTCGATCGCCGCGGCAGCAGTGGTCGAATGCGGGGCGTTCACGATCGCCGCTGCGGTGCCGCCGATCGCCACCAGGGCGATCGTCAGCGCGGCGATACCTGCGACCTTGCTCATCGGCCGTCCGGCGATCCGTCGCCCGAGGCCGCGCATCGCATGCCGGAACCCGTACTTGCGGAACGGCGCCTCCACGAACCGGTACGACACCGCGGATGCACCGACGGCGAGCACGAGCGCCGACGCGCCGGCCCATACCGGCACCCCGGCCTCCGGTCCGAAGCCCTGCGTGCCGACGAGCACGAGCACGAGCACCGGCCAGTGCCAGAGGTAGATGCCGTACGAGCGATCGCCGATCCACTTCAGCGGTTGCACGTCGAGCGCGCGGCCGAACCAGGATCCGGGCCACACCCCGGCGCAGATCGCGGTCACCGAGCCGACACTCGCAAGCAGCAGGGTGCCGGGGAACGTCACGGCATCCGAGGTCTCCGGCATCAGCGCGGCGACGACGATCGCGGCGAGTCCGAGCAACCCGATGAGCAGCGACGCCGACTTGGCGGTCCGCGACAGCATCCATTCCTTCTGCGGCATGTTCGCGACGGCGAGCGCCAGCGCGATGCCGATCAAGAGCCCGAACGCGTGCGCATCGGTACCGAAGTACGCGCGGGTGACGTCTCCGCCGGCGACCAGCTGTGCCATCCACCACGCGGACCCGCCGCCGGCGACGACCACGAGCGCGACCCGAGCCCAGCGCCCGGGGATCAGCAGCACGAGCGGAAGGAGCAGCGGCCACACGACGTAGAACTGTTCCTCGACGGCAAGCGACCAAAAGTTGCGGAACAGCTCGGGCGCGGTCGCGGCGAAGTAGTCGGTGCCGTCGGCGACCGCGAGCCAGTTGTAACTGAAGGTCGCAGCCCCCAGCACCTGGCGGCCCATGCCGACGAGCAGGTCGCCGCCCAGCATCCACGCGGCCGTCGCGCAGACGGTGACGACCACGGCGAGCGCCGGCAGCAACCGTCGCGCGCGCCGCCGCCAGAAGTCGATGAGGCGACGAGGCGAAGCGAGGCGCCCCAGCCGTGACGGCCGAAGCAGCAGCGACGTGATCAGGAACCCGCTGATCACGAAGAACACGTCGACGCCGACGAACCCGCCGACGAGCGGCAGCCCGGGGAACAGGTGGTAGACGACCACAAGGGTGACGGCGACCGCGCGCAGGCCGTCGAGGCCGGCGAATCGCGTGAGTGTCGTCTGGTTCTGCATGTTTCCGGGGTTGTGCCACGGCTCGCGTCCGGGCGAAGTCAAAGCTCCAGCTTAGAGTGGGCAGGTGAGAATCCGCCTGGACATCGCCTACGACGGCACGCACTTCCGCGGGTGGGCGAAGCAGCCCGACCTGCGCACGGTGCAGGGCACGCTCGAGGCGGCCCTCGCGCGGATCGTCGGGTCGGATGTGCAGTTCGTCGTCGCGGGGCGAACGGATGCCGGCGTGCACGCCTCCGGCCAGGTCGCTCACGTCGATCTGGACGAAGCGCAGTGGGCGCGCGTGCTCACCCGCCATGGCCGAGCGTCGACCGACCCGGCCGGCTCCGTCGCCGCTCGGATGCGCGGGGTGCTCGGCGCCTACCCCGACGTCACGGTGCACCGGACGTCGCTCGCCCCGGAGGGCTTCGACGCGCGGTTCTCGGCAGTCTGGCGACGTTATCGGTACCGGCTCGCCGACGAGGTGGCCGGCTTCGATCCGGCGCGCAGGCTCGATACCACCAGCATCCGCGGATCGCTCGATGTCGAGGCGATGGATGCCGCGGCGCAGTCCCTCATCGGTCTGCACGACTTCGCGGCGTACTGCAAGGCCCGCGACGATGCGACGACGATCAGGACGCTCCTCGACTATCGGTGGGCGCGGGATGCCGACGGCGTGCTCGTCGCCGAGGTCAAGGCCGACGCCTTCTGCCACAGCATGGTGCGCGCGCTCGTCGGGGCCTGTGCGGCTGTCGGCGAGCAGCGTCTCGACGTGGGCGATCTCGTCGTGCTGCGCGATGCGCTGCGGCGCACGAGCGAGTTCAAAGTGCTCGCCGCCCGCGGGTTGACGTTGACCGAGGTCGGTTACCCCGCCGACGAACTGCTGGCTGCGCGCGCCGAGCAGACGCGCGCGCGACGCGATTCCGAGTAGCCGAACCGGAGTCGTTCACGGTTTCGACACCCGCGACTCAGGTGAGCGCAGTAGCGTGGCGATGATGAAGGTCATCTCCTACAACCTGCGAAAGCATCGTGCGGCTACCGAGCTCGAGGAGCTCGTCGACCTGCACGAGCCGGATCTGCTGTGCCTGCAGGAGTGCGACGTGGCGGATCTGCCGAACGAGATCAGCGGACTGGCGCTCGCGGATGCCACCCAGGGCAACCGGCTCGGGCTCGCGCTGTACTACCGGACCAACCTGTTCCGCCTGCAGGACATCCGCACGATCGGGCTGAAGAAGTCACTGCACGACCGGATGCTCAAGCCGGCGCATGAGCGGGTGCTCGGCGTGCGGCTGCAGGACATCGACAACGGGCAGGAGTTCATCGTCGCGTCGTTCCACGCAGCACCGTTGACCGCGTTGAACTCGTTGCGCCGCAACCAGATCCGTGCCGCTCTCACCGAGCTCGAGACGATGGGACCGGGACTGCCGGTACTGATGGTCGGCGACTACAACTACCCCGTGTTCAAGGAGAATCTGGGGCAGACCGTCCGCGATCACGGCTACACGCTGACGCTCAGCGACGAGCGCACGTACACCCGGTACCGGGTGTTCAAGGGGCACTACGACTTCGCGACATCCGACGGCTTCACGATCGACAGCATCCAGACGCTGCCGCAGCGGTCGAGCGACCACCGCCCGATCCTGGTGACCGCGGCCGTCGGGTAGCAGCGGGTCGGGTCAGGAGGCCCGAGACTCAGAGATCGCTGAAGTCATCCGATGGCGCATAGAACTGCTTCACTTCGTCGCCCTCGAGCGTGAACAAGACGTATACGATTCCCACGGATCCCGGATTGGAGAGCGACTTCGTGCCCGGCACTTCCCGCCCGCCGACTCCTAGCTGCGTCGCCGTCGCCTGATCCTCCTCGAATACAAGCGCCCAGCCATCGGCAGCCAGCACCTCGTCGCGAGTCGAGCCGACGGTGAGTCCGTCTTCCGTGGCGATCGGGATGCCGTCGACCTGAGCGCCGACCACGGCAATGCGCACCGGCATCTCATGATCGACGTCGGCTGTGACCCACAGGCCGTCCCAGCTGTAGCGCTCCAGCTGCATGTCGTAGCCGGTCGGCGGCTCGATCGGCTCCGGGGCGGGCAGCTCCCCCGTGGCTTGTTCCAGGAGAGCGAGCACTGCGTCGCGGTCGTCGAACGGCACTGTCTCGGCGCCCGCGGCATCGATGTATGAGATGCCGTCCGAGTCGACGACCAGATTCGGCTCAACCGCGGGTACCGACAAGGCTGACGGCGTCGGCGTGCCCGACGGATCCTCGTGTACCGATGCTTCGGTGGACGGCTCCGCCGAAACGACACCATTGGCGCATCCTACGAGCAGAATCGAAACCACGGCGAGAAGCGGGGCCACGGCGCCGGCAACACGATTCATGCAGCATTCCCCCACAATCTGCGACCGAACGGGTGCCACGCCGGGCGTCACTGGCGATCAGCGCTCGACGAGGATGCCGTCTTCGTCCGAGTACAGGCGCTTGCCGACGCGGAACGTCACTCCCGCGAACTCGAGGTCGATGTCGACCTCGCCGGCGCCGAGCTTCGCGCTCTTGCGAGGGTTGGTTCCGAGTGCCTTGACGCCGAGGTCGAGAGCGTTGATCGCGACGCTGTCGCGGATAGCGCCGTGGATGACGACACCCGCCCAGCCGTTCGCGACGGCTGATTCGGCGATCATGTCGCCCATGAGCGCGGTGTTCAGCGAGCCGTTGCCGTCGATCACGAGCACGGCACCATCGCCCGGAGTCGCGAGTGTCGACTTGACGAGTGCGTTGTCCTCGAAGCAGCGGATCGTCCGGATCGGCCCATCGAACGCCGAACGTCCGCCGAAGGAGCGGAACTGCGTAGACACGGACTGAAGGTCATCGCCGAACTCGTCGTAGAGGTCTGCCGTGGCTTGAGTCATGCGGCCATCCTCGCACGGGGCAATGTCAGGAACATCCATTGGGAATACCCCCAGGGGGTACTATGGTCACCTCTGACGAACGAAGGGAAACCCACCATGAGCACCACCGAATACCAAGTGACCGGCATGACCTGCGGCCACTGCGAGATGTCCGTGCGCGAAGAGGTCGGTCAGATCGCCGGCGTCGACGCGATCGAGATCAGCGCGCAGACCGGCAGGCTCGTCGTGACGGCATCCGCTCCCCTCGACGACGCGGCGATTCTCGCGGCCGTCGACGAGGCCGGGTACTCCGCCGTCCGCGCCTGACACGACAAGCAGCACAGAAAGAAGCGACCATGAGCAGCGTCGAACTCGAGATCGGCGGCATGACCTGCGCCTCGTGCGCGACGCGCATCGAGCGCAAGCTGAACAAGCTCGACGGTATCCAGGCGACCGTCAACTACGCGACCGAGAAGGCGAAGGTGACCGCCCCGTCCGGATTCGACACCGCGCTGCTGATCGAAGAGGTCGAGAAGGCCGGATACTCCGCGCAGCTTCCGACGGCGATGCGGGAAGCGACGGGCGAGCAGGACGACCCCGAACTCACGTCGCTCCGCCAGCGGCTGATCGTCTCGATCATTCTGACGGTGCCGGTGATCCTCATGGCCATGATCCCCGCGCTGCAATTCACGTACTGGCAGTGGGCGTCGCTGACGCTCGCAGCGCCCGTGATCGTGTGGGGCGCGTGGCCGTTCCACCGCGCGGCGTGGACGAATCTGCGGCACGGCGCCGCCACGATGGACACCCTGATCTCGATGGGGACGCTCGCCGCGTTCGGCTGGTCGCTGTACGCGCTGTTCTTCGGCACGGCCGGGATGCCCGGCATGACGCACCCGTTCGAGTTCGCGCTGTCGCGGTCGGACGGCGCCGCCAACATCTACCTCGAGGTCGGCGCCGGTGTCACGATGTTCATCCTCGCCGGACGCTACTTCGAGAAGCGCGCCAAGCGACAGGCCGGCGCAGCACTGCGGGCTCTGCTGGACCTCGGCGCGAAGAATGTTGCGGTGCTGCGCAAGGGCGTCGAGGTCTCGATCCCGATCGAGCAGTTGCGCGTCGGCGACGAGTTCGTCGTGCGTCCGGGCGAGAAGATCGCCACCGACGGCGTCGTCGTCTCCGGCCACTCGGCCGTGGACGCCTCGATGCTCACCGGCGAGTCGGTTCCGGTCGAGGTCGGCGAAGGGGATGCCGTCACCGGAGCGACCGTGAACGCCAGCGGCCGCCTCGTGGTCCGCGCGACGCGCGTCGGATCGGACACGCAGCTCGCGCAGATGGCCCGGCTCGTGGAGGACGCACAGACCGGCAAGGCCCAGGTGCAGCGCCTCGCCGACCGGATCTCGGGCGTCTTCGTGCCCATCGTGCTCGTGATCGCTGTCGCCGCACTCGCCGGCTGGCTGGTCGCCGGGTTCCCGGTGTCGGCTGCGTTCACGGCCGCCGTCGCCGTGCTCGTGATCGCGTGCCCCTGCGCACTGGGATTGGCGACGCCGACCGCACTTCTGGTCGGCACCGGCCGCGGCGCGCAGATGGGCATCCTCATCAAGGGTCCGGAAATCCTCGAGTCCACGCGCAAGGTCGACACGGTCGTCCTCGACAAGACCGGGACAGTCACGTCAGGGCGCATGGCGCTCACAGGCGTGATCGCCGAAGACGGGGTGGATGCCGATGAGTTGTTGCGCCTGTCCGGCGCCGTCGAGCACGCGTCGGAGCATCCCGTCGCTCAGGCGATCGCCGCGCGCGTGCCCGGCGAGATGCCCGCCGTCGAGGGGTTCGCGAACATCGAGGGTCGCGGAGTTCAGGGCGTTGTCGACGGACACAGCGTCGTCGTCGGACGCGAGTCTCTGCTCGCGGACTGGGCGCTGACGTTGTCGCCGCGCGTCGCCGCCGCGAAGGCCGCCGCAGAAGCCGAGGGCAAGACCGTGGTCGCCGCCGGGTGGGACGGTGCTGCGCGCGGCATCCTGATCGTCTCTGACACCGTCAAGCCGACCAGTGCTGAGGCGGTGCGCGGCCTGCGCGCGCTGGGCCTGACGCCGATCCTGCTCACCGGAGACAACGCGGCAGCCGCGCGGCACATCGCGGCAGAGGTCGGCATCGAGGAGGTCATCGCCGAGGTGCTGCCGGCTGACAAGGTCGAGGTGGTGAAACGGTTGCAGTCAGAGGGTCGCGTGGTGGCGATGGTGGGCGACGGCGTGAACGATGCCCCGGCGCTGGTTCAGGCCGACCTGGGGCTCGCGATGGGGACGGGCACGGACGTGGCGATCGAGGCATCCGACATCGCACTCGTCCGGGGGGATCTGCGCAGCGCGGTCGACGCGATCCGCCTGTCGCGCAAGACGCTCGGTACGATCAAGTCGAACCTGTTCTGGGCGTTCGCGTACAACGTCGCCGCCATTCCGCTCGCCGCGCTCGGGATGCTGAACCCGATGCTCGCGGGGGCCGCGATGGCCCTGTCGAGCGTGTTCGTCGTCGGCAACAGCCTGCGGCTGAGAGCCTTCCGCTAGGGCGCAGCATGGCGTCTGGCCGCCCGACAGCGCCCGGGAGGAGTACGGTCAGGATCAGAGGAGGCGCGCCATGTCGATGAGCGACGGTCAACAGCATCCGCATCATGTGCCGGATGCCGGCGAGCCGAGCGTGCCGGAACTCGAACTCGACGAGAACATCGCGCCTCGCCCCGAGGAAGAAGCCGCCGACTTGGCCCGAGCGACGCCGGACACGGCGGACCACAGTCACGACGACGCGTGATGGATTCCGTCGCTTGTCCCGGATCCCGGATTCAACGACCGAGGATGCGATCAGCACCCCGCGATGCTGTATCAGTTCGGTCGGTTTTGCGCGCTCATAACCGACCGAACTGATACCGCATGCGACTTACGGGACCACGAAGGACGGGACGACGAAGGACGGGACGACGCGGGCAAGGGACGGAACGACCCCGGACACGACAAAACCCCCGGCTGCACCGGGGGTTTCATTCTGTAGCAGGAGCGGGGCTTGAACCCGCGACCTCACGATTATGAGTCGTGCGCTCTCACCAACTGAGCTACCCTGCCGCACTGCATTCCGCATGAAAAGCGGAAGCTGCGAGCCCCGAGTCAGGATTGAACTGACGACCCCTTCCTTACCATGGAAGTGCTCTGCCACTGAGCTATCGGGGCGTTGTCACCCGTGAAGGCAACCACACGAGAATACCATCACTTCGGCGTTCTCACGAAACCGGGGCGACCCCGTCGTACCTGCCGGAGTTCTTGTTGAACCACGGCAGCGGATCGATGGTCGAACCGTCGACGATCAGCTCGAAGTGCATGTGCGCCCCGTACGACCGACCGGTGTTGCCGACCTTGCCGATGATGTCGCCGACCTTGACGGTCTGGCCCGCGACGACGCGCAGCGAGCCGTACTGCATGTGCGCGTAGTGGCTCGTGATCAGCTCCCCGTCGATCATGTGATCGATGTACACCGTGACGCCGTAGTTGCCGCCGGACTCGGTGGCGATGCGAACCTTGCCGTCCGCGATCGCCTGCACAGGAGCACCGTCGCCAGGAAGCAGATCCAGTCCCTCGTGGAGGGTCCCGTTGCGCATGCCGTAGCCGTAGCTCATGCCGACGCCCACCATGAACGGCCACTGGATCGCAGCATCCGGATCGTTCGTGTAGATCTTGTTCGAGTACGTGATGCCCTGCTGACCGGCGAGATCGATCAGGGACGCGGTCGAGAAGCCGTCGGAGCGCTGGATCGCCTCGTTCTGCAGGTCGGATGAAGCGACGTACGCCTGGATCTCGTCGGCATCGGCCGAGGACGAGGCCTGGGATGCCGCCACCAGCGACATCCCCGCAGACGAAGGAGCGCCGTTCGCAGCAGCGAGCGCTTCGGCCGGGAACGTCATCGACACCGCAAGAAGACCTGCGATGCCCATCACGCCGACCGTCGCACCGACGGCGACGATCTTGCGCCCCTTGCGCGGTGCCGTGTGGATCGCGGTGGCCGCGGTCGGCAGCTTCTGCCGAGGCGCTGCCTCGACGACACGCATGGCCGGGTCCGTCGCGACGGAGGCGAATGCTCGGGATGCCGCGGAGAACGCATCCTCGTCGGAGCGAGCTTCCTGCTCGACGACAGGCTCAGCCTCGACGACAGGCTCAGCCTCGACGACCGCCTCGGCATCGGCGACGACCGCCTCAGCCTCTGCCACGACTTCGGACTCGGCGACGACGCTCTCGATGATGATGTCGGTCGCCGCGGAACGAGCGCGCTCGCGCACTTCTCGGCGCGACAGCGTCGAGACGGGAACGTCCGCTGGGGCCGCAGGAGGGGTCTCTTCGATGCTCACCGAGGTCGCGGTGTCCGCGGTCCGGCGACGGCTCGAGCGTCGCGTAGGCGCACTCTCAGCCATAGGGGTATCGAAGGGCAAGACAGTCTCTCGGGTAATTCGTCAGTTTCCGGGGCAAGATCCCGCGCATCGGGCTACGCGGGTAACGATCGGGAAAACACTATCGCGAGTGGCCTGGGAACGCCATGCACGCCGCACCTCGATCTACGAGTCGAGAACGCGCACGAGCTCAGCGTGCAGCTCTGGTCCGGCGGCGATGATCATCGGGCGGGCGGATGCCGTGTCGAGCCGCGTGACGACTCCCCCTGCTTCTTCCACCAGGAGCGCACCGGCGGCGAAATCCCACGGCTTCAAGCCTCGTTCGAAGTAGCCATCCAGCCGGCCGGCCGCGACGTACGCGAGGTCGAGCGCCGCCGAGCCGATGCGCCGCAGGTCGCGGGCGAGCGGCATGACCTCGCGCACGGTCGCCAGGTCGCCGTCATGGGTCGACGGGTCGTATCCGAATCCGGTGGCGAGGAGCGCCCCGGCAGGATTCGCCGGGTTGACGGCCAGTCGCTGGGCGCCGAGCCACGCTCCCCCGCCGCGCGAGGCCGTGAAGAGTTCGTCCATCGCCGGGGCGTAGACCGCGGCCGCTAGCGCGTGCCAGGAGTTCGGGTCACCAGTGCCGTGGACGGCCGCGATGCTGACGCTGTACGCCGGGATGCCGTACGCGTAGTTCACGGTGCCGTCGATCGGGTCGACGATCCAGGTGATCCCGGTCTCGCTGACTGCCGCACCGGATTCCTCGCCGAGGAAGCCGTCGCCGGGGCGCTCGGCGCTCAACCTCGAGCGGATGAGCTGCTCGACCTCGCGATCCGCCTCGGTGACGATGTCGGCCAGAGTCGTCTTCGTCGCGGCGAGCGCGACGCCGGCCGCACGGCGCTCGCGCGCGAGCGCCCCGGACTCACGAGCGATGTCGGCGGCGAGTTCCTGAAGCTCGACCGCGAGCGGCAGCTCGCCGGTCACCGTCGGGGCGCCGGCGGAGGCGGAGGGAACGCGCCGGGCACTGCGGGCGGCGTCGGCGGATCCTCGGGCTGCGGGGGAACCGGAGGCTGCTCCGGCGCGTGCTCGGGCACCGGCGCTTGCTCCGGCACTGGCGCCTGTTCGGGCACCGGCACCGGCGACGGCTCCGGTGCTGGCACAGGCTGCGCAGCCGTCTCACCGGCGATCCCATCGTGCGCAGCTGGTGCCCCGGCGGGCGGGACCGGGAACCCGTCCGCACCGATCGGCGCATCAGGCGACGACACCAACGGCTGCGCATGCCCGTCCGACGACACCGTCGGGAATGAGGGCGTCGACTCCTGCGTCGGGTAGTAGCTGTGGGCCGGCGCCTGCTGCTGCGTCGGATAGCCGGTGTAGTACGCGTTCCAGTCCGGCGACCCGTCGGGCAGCACCGGCAACGGCGTCGCACCATCGGCGTACGTCGGCCACTGCTGGGCCCCCTGGGCGGTCGGCGCCGCGGGCAGGGCTGCGACGGCCGAGCCGGCGAATGCTCCGTGGGCCTGTGCCGCCAACGGGCCCACGTGCTTCTTCGGCGCGAACAGCGCGTTCAGCAGTGGGATGAGCGTCGTACCGACAGCGGTGAGGATCGCCAGCGCGACCACGATGCGCCAGTACAGGTCGGCGTACTCGAACGTGTCGGGGAAGGTCAGGAAGAACACGAGCATCGCGACGAGAAGCACGAGCATCGCGATCGTGACGTAGTAGATGACCCGCGTGAACGTCGTGACGTAACGCTGCGCCGCCGGGGTGAACAGCCGCACGTGCAGCAGGCCGAGCTGAAGCACGCCGATGATCACGAGCAGCAGGAAGAACCGCCCGACACCGCCGGTGTACTCGTCGTACTCGGTCGGCAGCCAGATCTTGATGGCGCCGGCGATGAGCGCCACGATCCAGGTGATCATGCTCGCCAGAGCCAGCCAATCCGGGCGCTTCGGCGCGAGACCGGCCTCGAGGATCGCAATGCCGGCGAATGCCGCGAGCAGGAGGATCGTCAGGAATGCCCGCCCGATGATGCCGTCCTGATCTCCGATCAGCACCCACACCACGCACACCAACGCTGCGGCGATCAGCGCGCCGATGGCGATCCAGATCGCTCCGCGGATCAGCAGCGAAGCGTTCGCCTTCGTCCGCGTTTCATTGACCTCTGACATCGTGATCCCCTCTTCGGCCGACGTTGCACTCATCCTCGCATGCGAGGGTCGCGTCGCGCCGCGGTGTCACGGCTTTTGTGGGTAAGTCAGCGCGCCTTCTTCGCGGATGCCGCAGCGAAAGCCGCGACGCGGGCCTTGGCATCCGGGGTGTCGAACGACGCTCCGATCGAGCGCGCCTCCTCCTCCAGTTGCTCGGCGAACGTGCGCGAGGGCTGCGAGCGCACCAGGCGCTTCGCCTGCCCGTACGCCTCGGCGGCCCCGGCCAGCCAGAACCGGGCGATCTCCTCCGCGCGGGCACGAACGCGCTCAGCCTCCTCGGCGGCATCCGCACCGGTCACGACCTCGGCGACGAGTCCCCATTCGAGAGCCTCGTCGGCGCTGAGCAGGCGGTCCTGAAGGACGAGCTGCAGCGCACGGCGCCGGCCGACCGCGTCCGCGAGCTGCGCCGACACAGACAGATCGGGGGTGAGTCCGATGTTCGCGTAGAGGCTGCCGATCTTGGAACCGCCGCCGACGATCGCGTAGTCCGTGCTGAGCAGGATGCCGAGTCCGCCACCGGCAGTCGTGCCGTGCGCCGCGGCGACCACAGGGATCGACGACTCGGTGAGCGCGCGGATGCCGGCGTTGATGACGCCGGCGAGCTCGGTCAGCGGCGAACCATCCGTCATGAGCGTCGCCATCTCGAGGACGTCCCCTCCAGCGCAGAACGCCGGGCCCGCGGCATCCAACAGGATGGCCCGCACATCAGAGCGCGAGGTCGCCTCGGCCGTGGCATCCCGCCACGCGTGCGCCAGGTCGGAGTTGAAGGCATTGAGACGGGTCGGACGGTTCAGCGTGAGGCGCGCGAGCCCCTCATCGACCGAGAACAGGATGGGATCGCTCATGGGCATCTCCTTCGAAGCGCGGACTTCGTCAGCCTATCCAGAGCGTGCACTCAGTCCGTTTCGTGTTGTACCCGACCGACAAAATTCTCCATACGACGACGGGTGCCGTCCAGTCGCGTATCCACCTGGCCGGCGGCGCGGACCTCGTTCGGTGCGAGTGGATGCGCGAGCCGGACGTTCTCGTGGCAGGACAGATCGGCGCAGATGTAGGTGCCGACGCTGTCCCCGCGTCGTCCGGCATCGCCGGCCTTGCGCGCCCCGAAGAGGGCGACCTGGTTGCCGGGCTGCATGGTATGGCAGATGTTGCACATGCCGTTGCGGCTGCGACCCGGTTCGCTCGCGCGCACCACGATGCCGACCACATCGTCGCCGCTCTGCACGAGGATGCAGCCGCGCTTGCTGGATGCCGGGTCGCGCCAGGCCAGGAAATCGTGGAAGTCCCAGTCGACGAGGAGGAAGTCGTGCGGCATCTCGATCATCCGCAGCTCGTCGTCTGTCGCGTTGATGAACGCCGCGCGGACGTCGGACTCGGTGAGCGCTCGCATCGCTCCAGTCTATGAAGTCACGGCGTCGGCGGGCGCGCGGTCGCGGCTGCGGTCTCGGATGAGGAACCCGAAACCGAAGGCGACGAAGAACATCAGCACGCCGTAGACCGCGGCAGGCAGGCTGAGCTCGGTCGAGCCGAGCACGCTCTGGGCGATCACGATCGCGAGGGTGGCGTTGTGGATGCCGATCTCGAACGACGTCGCGATCGCCTGACGCCGTTCGATCTTCAGGCCACGGGGCACGACGTATCCGAGGGCGAGGCTGATCAGACAGAACAGGATCGTGATCAGGGAGAGTTGAGCGAAGTTGTCGACCAGCAGCGACCAGTTGGATGCCACGGCACCCGCGATCACGACGATGAGGATGATGACGCTCGCGATCCGCACCGGCCGATCCATGCCATCGGCGAACTTCGGCCAGAAGCGCCGGATGAGCATCCCGACGGCGACAGGGAGCAGCACGATCGCGAACACCTCGAGCGCCTTCGCCCACTGCAGTCCGAGCTGGTCGTCGAAGGGCTCGAAGTACATGATCGCGAAGTTCGTGATCAGCGGCAGCGTGATCACCGCGATGACCGAGTTCACGGCGGTGAGCGAGATGTTCAGCGCGATGTCACCGCGGAACAGATGGCTGTAGAGGTTTGCCGTCGTCCCTCCTGGCGATGCCGCGAGCATCATCATGCCCACCGCGAGCACGGGCGGCAGTTGGAACAGCAGCACGAGCCCGAAGCAGATCGCCGGCAGCACCAGGAGCTGACAGACCAGGGCGATGAGCACCGCCTTCGGCTGCTTGAGCACGCGCGCGAAGTCGGCGAGTGTGAGGCTGAGCCCGAGTCCCAGCATGATGATGCCGAGGGCGACGGGGAGTCCGATGGTGGTCAACGCTGATCCCATGGGACTCAGTGTGGCGGATGCTGGGTCCGGATGTCACGCGCTTCCGCAGAAACGAAAGGCCCGCGTGCATCACCTGATAAACGAACTGAGCGCCGCCCCTGCGGGACGACGCTCAGTTCATTTGGTGGCAAGTGAGGGACTCCGGTGTTCGCTGCGCTCACGCCTCCCCGAATCCCGCATCACCTGATAAACGAACTGAGCGCCGCCCCTGCGGGACGACGCTCAGTTCATTTGGTGGCAAGTGAGGGATTCGAACCCCCGAATGCGATGCAGGCTGATTTACAGTCAGCTCCCTTTGGCCACTTGGGTAACTTGCCAAATGCACACCCGTCCAGCTTGTACAGCCAACCGGGGGCGCGAGTATCAATCATACCTGCCAGAAGCAGGTGCAAGAAATCGAACCGTCAGCTGCCGTGCACGCCCCGTTCCCCGTCCTGAAGCGACTCCGGAGTGCGCAGCAGCCCGCCCTCGGCGCGGCAGGTCGCAGCCGCGACATCCATGGCCCGAACGAGCAGGCCCTGCCAGTCCTCGGACGTCGCAGGTCGAGCGCCGACGAGACCGGCAGCCACCGCCGCCAATGTCGCATCCCCGGCTCCGACCGTGTCGACGACGGACCCTGGCAGCTCGGATATCGGGGCCGTGAAGGTGCCGGCATCCGTCTCGAGAACCGCCCCGTCGCGGCCGGCCGTCGCCAGCACGGCATGCGCACCGGCGTCGCGCAGCCGGGCCCGCAACGCATCGAGGTCGCCGTCGTAGAGGATCGTCGCGTCGTCCGCGCCGACTTTGACGATCGCGGCATCCGCGGCCACCCGTTCGAATCCCCTGACGAACTCCGCGCGGTCACTGAGCATGCCGGTGCGCGGATTCGGATCGATCGCGACCCGCGCTCCCACCAGGGCCTCGGCGAGAGCGTCCACCTCGTCCGCCCGATCGAAGGGGAAGCAGCTGATCGCCACGAGGTCAGCGCCGCCGATCGCCTGCTTGGCCGCGTCGCCGTAACGGATGCTGCGCCGCTGCGCCGCGTCGTTGAACACGTACGTCGGCTCTCCGCTCGCATCACGCCGCACGATCGCGCGCGACGAACCGTTCGGCGCCGTACTCTCCACGAGCGTCACGTCGTGGTCGGCGAGATACTCGCGGATGTGGTCGCCCGCCTCGTCATCGCCCACCATCGCGATGAGGGTGCTCTGGATGCCGAGACGCCGCAGCCCGACCGCGACGTTCAGGGCGGCGCCGCCGACCAGTTCTCGCACTCCGCCGGAGTCGTGGATCTCGTCGATGAGGGCGTCGCCGATGACGACGGAGCGAGGTGTGTGCGGCATCCACTCATTGTGTCGCACCCGCGCTTACACGTGCTCCCGCGCGCGTCTTCTTGGGGTATGCGAGAAGGATCTCGGGGCTTCAGGCGGCGTCGGAGCCGCGAAATCCTTCTCCGGTCGCGACGGATGCCCTACCGTGTGGGCATGAGGACCACGATGTCGTCTCTGGCCGCTGCCGCCATGTTGCTCGCGCTTGCACTCGTCGGGTGCACGCCCGCGCAGACGACGCCGTCGCCGTCGGGCTCGGCATCCGGGTCCGCGGGTCCATCGACCGCAGCATCCGCATCGCCTGAGCCGAGCGAGACGCCGGCGGCGGACGCGATTCCGATCCCGGACGACTGCCGGGCACTCGTGTCCGACGACGTGCTCGCTCAGCTCGACGGCATCCCGCTGAACGACCCGGATGTCGGTGCCACCGGCATCCAGCCCGACGGCTCGCTGCTGTGCATCTGGCGCGACCCGCGCGCAGACACCACCGCACTCGCCACGACGATCTCGCACCTGAACCGCGGGCCGGCGCTCGACATGCTCAACGAGCTCGCCGACGAAGAGGGCTTCACCTGCTTCACGCCCGACGATGGCACCCGGTGCGAGAAGACCTGGAAGAACGACACCTACCCCGTGACCGACGGACGCACCCTGTTCTGGCGCGAGGGCGTACTCATCGACACGAGCTACTCCAACCTCGCCCCGAGCGGGTACACCTCGAGCATCGTCGCGCACCTGTTCGACTAGACGTGATGTCCAGGGACGTTGTTGTGTGAATCGCTCGTGATTGCTGAGGGGTGAAGGCCTCCGGTTGCGAGAGTGGAGCTGTCTAGAAACCGCTCACACAACACAGGAGGCCTTCGTGTCCCACGCTAA